>NZ_JACGXA010000001.1:1535000-2763172 GCF_014138045.1 Nocardioides ginsengisegetis | reverse complement strand
CCCTTCACGTCGCGCCCGATCGCCTCGGCGAACGGCCCGTCCGGCCCCTCGGCCCGCTTGATGGCCAGCACGAGGACGTAGTAGGCCAGCGCGGCCGCCAGCAGGTTGACCCCGTAGACGACCAGCGGTGTCCGGGCCAGGTCGGTCTCGTCCATCCAGGCGGTGGTGAACGGGTAGAGCGACAGCCAGAACAGCAGGTGGAGGTTGGCCCACAGCACGGCGCCGTCCACCCGGCGTACGAGCTGGAACATGTGGTGGTGGTTGCTCCAGTAGATGCCGATGTAGACGAAGCTCAGCAGGTAGGTCAGGAAGCTGGTCGCCGAGCCGCCGAGGTCCTCCAGCGTCGCCCCCTCGGGGCGGTGCAGCTCGAGGACCATGATCGTGATGATGATGGCGAGGACGCCGTCGCTGAACGCCTCGAGCCGGCTGGTGCGCATGCGGAGGATTCTGTCAGGGTGCGCTCGGAGAGACTCGAACTCTCACTGGCCAGGACCTAAACCTGGTGCCTCTGCCAATTGGGCTACGAGCGCGAAGGGTCAGTCTAGGAGGGCGTGCCGGGCGGCCACGACGCTTCACCATGAGAAGTGGGTGGAGCGACAGTTCACACGGTGAACTCACCATGAGAAGTGACGCTTCGACACCTTCACATGGTGAAGCGGCGTCGCCATGGGTCAGCAATCAGGGGTCGAGCCCCAGGTCACGACGCAGCTTGGCGACGTGGCCGGTGGCCTTGACGTTGTACTGCGCGAGCTCGACCTTGCCCTCCTCGTCGACGACGAAGGTGGACCGGATGACGCCCTCGACGACCTTGCCGTAGAGCTTCTTCTCACCGAAGGCGGCGTACGACGTCATCACCGACTTGTCCGTGTCGGCGAGCAGGGTGATGGACAGGCCGTCGCGGTCGCGGAACTTCGCGAGCCTCGTAGGCGAGTCGGGGGAGATGCCGAGCACCTCGTAGCCGGCGCCGCGGAGCGACTCCAGCGACTCGGTGAAGTCGCAGGCCTGCTTGGTGCAGCCCGGGGTCATGGCGGCGGGGTAGAAGTAGACGATCACCTTGCGGCCGCGCAGACCGGACAGCGAGACCTCGTTGCCCTGGTCGTCGGGGAGGGTGAAGTCGGGGGCGGTGTCACCGGCGGAGAGACGATCCATGACCGGAACCCTAGGTCACGACCGCGCATTGATAGCCTGCGCGGGTGACCAAGGAGATGTCGGACCTCGAGCGCGAGATCGAAGAGACCCGCGAGCGACTGGCGACCACGATCGACCAGCTGCTCTACCGCTCGCACCCGAAGACGATCGTGAGCCGCGAGGTGGGTGCCATCAAGGCCCACTACGTCGACCAGCAGACCGGTCAGCCGCGCACCGACAACATCCTCAAGACCGTCGGCGGGGTCGTCGGCGCCGTCGTGCTGTTCGCGGTCATCCGCAAGATCGCCCGCTGAACCCCCGCGCGCGCCGCCTCATGACCGACAAGACCCCCATCAAGATGCTGCACGACCGTGTGTTGGTCGAGCACGACTTGGATGCGGGGGAGCGCCGGTCGTCGGGCGGCATCGTCATCCCGGCCACCGCGGCCATGGGCGCCCGCCGCCTGTCGTGGTCGAAGGTCATCGCCGTCGGCCCGCACGCGCGGGCCGTCGAGGTCGGTGACCGGGTGCTGTTCGACGCCGAGGACAAGGCCGAGGTCGAGGTCAACGGTGAGCTGTACGTCGTCATGCGCGAGCGCGACGTGCACGCCGTGGCCGCCGACCGGCTCGCCGACGAGTCGACGGGCCTCTACCTCTGACGCTCGGTTAACGAGCCATAACCTCACCCGGCGGTGTCCGTTGGGTAGAACATGTTCCTCTCCCGCCTGACCGCCCTGCCCGTCCTGGCAGTGGTCGCGTCCCTGGCCCCGCTCGGGGCCACCGCCAGCCCGATGGCCTCCGCCGAGCCCGCCGCCGCCCCCGGAGCCCGCGCCGCCCACGCGCCGTACGAGGCGACCATCCGGACCACCAGGCACGGCATCCCGCACATCACCGCCGACAACTTCGGCTCGCTCGGCTTCGGGAGCGGGTACGCCGCGGCCAGCGCCTCGGTGTGCACCCTCGCCGACACCCTGATCACCGCACGGGGCCAGCGGTCGAAGTGGTTCGGCCCCGACGGCACCTACAACGACCAGGTCACCCTCGACGCCTCCAACCTCCAGGTCGACGCGTTCGTCGCGGACCTGCACCAGCGCCACGTCGTCGAGAAGCTCCTCGCGGACAAGGTCCGGGGTCCGGGGCAGCAGGCCCGGGCGATGGTCCGCGGCTACACCGCGGGCGTCAACAAGTACCTCGCGAAGGTCGGCCCGGACGGCGTGACCGACCCGGCCTGCCGCGGCAAGAAGTACCTCGAGCAGCGGGCCCGCCCGATCGACCTCTGGTACGGCGTCTACCTCGCCAACCTGCTCGCCTCGAGCGGCGTGTTCGTCAAGGAGATCGTGGACGCCGACCCGCCGGCCCCGGACGACCCGGGGATCCCCAACCCGACCGCGGCCGCCGTCGACCAGGACAAGCTCCTGGCCGGGCTCGGCAAGGACCCGCAGAGCCCGTTCGGCTCCAACGCGACCGCCATCGGCGGCGACGCGACCACGACCGGCAAGGGCATGCTGCTGGGCAACCCGCACTTCCCGTGGCGCGGCCGCTACCACTTCACCGAGCAGCAGCTGACGATCCCCGGCCACTACGACGTGGCCGGTGCCTCGCTGATCGGCTCGCCGGTCGTCAACATCGGGTGGAACAAGAACGTCGCGTGGAGCCACACGGTCTCCACGGCCTACCGGTTCACGCCCTACGAGTACCGCTCGGCCGGCCCCACGTCGTACGTCACGGACGCCGGGCCGCAGGACCTCATGCACGACGACGTCACCGTCACCGTCCGCAAGTCCGACGGCACGCTCGGCAAGGTCAAGGAGGACGTCTACCGGACGCCGGAGGGCTTCGTCATCGACGCCCCGGCCCTGCTGATGCCGTGGTCGGCGACGAGCGTGTGGGCGATCCGCGACGCCAACGGCGAGCAGCTGCGCACGATCGACACGTTCCTGGACATGGGCAAGGCCCGCAACGTCCGTGACCTGATCAGGCGCCAGGACGCCGGCGGCGGCATGCCGTGGGTCAACACGACCGCCGCCGACCGCTTCGGCAATGCCCTGTACGCCGACCACTCGGTCGTGCCGAACGTGCCGGACGCCGTCGCCGAGGCCTGCATGACGCCGACCGGACGGATCCTCGACCAGCTCGCGGGCCTGCCCGGGCTCGACGGCACCCGTGCCGACTCCGACTGCGCGTGGGGCACCGACGCCGACGCCGAGCGCCCGGGGATCTTCGGGCCGAAGAACCTCCCGATGGAGGTCCGGCGCGACTGGGTCATGAACGCCAACGACTCCTACTGGCTGCCCAACCCGGCCCAGCCGATCGAGGGGTACGCCGGGATCATCGGCTGTGAGCGCTGCGAGCGGACGATGCGCACCCGGATGGTCTCCCACTACGTCATGGACCGCCTCGCGGCGGGCAAGAAGGAGTCCCCGCGCAGCCTGCGCGGTCACGAGCACGAGAACCGGGTGATGGCCGGTGAGGTGATGCGGGCCAACGGCGACCTCGACACGCTCTGCTCGGCGACGGGGGAGACCGAGGCCTGCCAGGCCCTGCACGACTGGGACGGCCACTCGAACGTCGACTCCCGGGGCTACGCGATCTTCGAGGAGTTCATCGCGCGGCTCCCCGCCCAGGGGGTCTGGCTGACGCCCTTCGACGCGAGCGACCCGCTGAACACCCCGCGGGACCTCAACGTCGCCAACCCGCAGCTCGTCCAGGCGATGAGCGACGCGATCGCGGCGCTGCGCGACAAGGGCATCGCCTTCGACGCCACGTGGGGCTCGCTCCAGGTGGCGGGGGACCGGGGCGCCCCGGCCATCCCGCTCGGCGGCGGCACCGGCGACGCGGCGGGCAACGCCAACGCGCTGGCCTCCCGCTGGGCGCTGCAGAACAAGGACCACTACCGGCCGATCACCTACGGCTCCTCGCACATCCAGGCCGTGGCGTTCCTGTCCGGCGGCCGGGTCGACGCCCGGACGATCCTGACCTACGGCCAGTCCGAGGACCCGACCAACCCGTGGTCGAGCGACCAGACACGGATGTTCTCGCGCAAGCAGTGGGTGCACTTCGCGTTCACGCCGGCCGAGATCCGTCGCGACCTGCTGAGCCGGGTCACCATCCGCGGCTGAGCGACCCACGCTGACGGCGAAATGAACGAAGGCCGGCTCCCCCCGGGCCGGCCTTCGTTCGTTCGTGGAGGTCAGAACACCTTGACGGTGAACGCCTTCGTCGTGGTGCCGGTGATCCCGGAGTTGGACGGGACCGAGAGGCGGTACTGGAAGGTGCCCTTCCGGGTCTGCTTCGGGAAGGTCACCCGGGCGTCGACCGCGTCGGTGACGACGGTCTTGACGTCGACCCAGCGACCGGCGACGAGCGTCTGGAGGATCACCGGGGCGTCGTCGGCCTGCTCGAGGACCACGTTGTCGGTCGGGGCCGAGGAGCCGCGGGGGACCGAGACCGTCGCGGTGCGGAAGTCCGAGATCACCGTGCGGCCGACCGGCTTGCCGTCGACGATCGTGCACTCGACCGAGCCCTGCCAGTGGTAGTTCGTGCCGCCGACCTGGGTCCACACCACGCGGTACGACGTGACGCCGGCGGGCCAGCTCGGGTGGGTCAGGTAGCCGAAGTCGGTGTTGCCGCTCCAGAAGCCGGTGTTGTTGTGGAAGTTCAGGTTGACCTGGCCCACGTTGGTCTCCAGGCGGACGTTGACGTCGTTGGCCTGGCCGTCCGGGATGTCGGCCGGGTAGTCCACGCCCAGCGCCGCGCAGCCGGGGTCGGCGTAGGTCCAGTCCCAGTCGAAGGGCTTGGTGGTGCCAGGGTCGGTCGGGGTGCCCGGGTCGGTCGGGTCGGTGGTGTCGCCCGGGTCCGTCGGGTCGGTGGTGTCGCCCGGGTCGGTGGTGTCGCCGGGATCGGTCGGGTCGGTCGTGGTGTCGTCGCAGCCCTGGACCCAGAAGACCTTCGACTTCTTGTCCGCGCCGTTGGAGCCGGGGGTGTTCACGGTCATCTTCACGTGGAAGCCCTGCTGCGCCTGCGGGGTGCCGACGAAGTGCAGCGTGTAGGTCTCGCGGCCGTCCAGGCCGGCGGGGCTGCCGCCGCCGGAGGCGTCGTCGGCCCCGACGAAGACCTTGGTCTGGCCGTCGACGCTCAGCGTGGCGTCGGCGGTCGGCGCCCAGCTCTCGAACGTGACGTTGGAGATGATGTCCGAGCCCTTGTCGAAGCCGTACCACTCGACGATGAAGGTGCAGCCGACGTGCGGGTTGTTCTCGTTGGCGTCCGCGTCGGTGCCGTCGATCTTGACGGTGCCGTTGTTGCCGGCGGGGTTGCCCGCGAAGGCGGCGGTCGGGGCCAGCAGGCCGGCGGTGGCCAGGCCGGCCAGGGCGGCGAGGGAGGCGAGTCGAGTGCGCATGAGAGGACTCTGGCACCGGAAATCCGCCTCAAGACGGTTCCAGATTCAACCTTCGGGAGGTCTTGAGGAAATCCTGAGCCGGGGGCCCGGAACCCACGAATCGGCGCCCCGGAGGCCTCAGCGCAGGGCGCCGTACGCCCGGGTCGGGCGGACCCGGATCACCACGCGCCGGTCGCGCACCATGGCCGCGCGGTAGTCGTCCCAGTCCGCGTGCTCGCCCTGGAGCGAGCGGTAGAGCTCCACGAGCTCCTCGACGGCGTCGTCGTCGGGCGTCGCGGCCACCTGGGAGGTCTCGGCCTCGCCCTCGATGACGGCGTAGGACCAGAAGTTGTCGCCGTTGACGTGCACGGCGACCCACGGCGTACGACGCACGTTGGCGTACTTGGCGCGGTCGGCGGTGGTCGAGATGCGGATCAGGCCGTCCTCTCCGACCGCCTGCAGGACGTTGGAGAGTTGTGGCTTCCCGTCGCCCTTCAAGGTGGTCAGGACGGCCTGGTGGTTGGCACGGGCGGCTGCGACGGCCTTCTCGATCTCCATGCTCCGAGCCTAGGCGTCAGTCCGCGACGGAGGACTCCGTGCGGCCGGTGGCCACGAAACCCAGCTCGGCGTTCTCCGCGTCCTCGAGCGGTCCGCTCGTCGGCTGCTCGTGGGTGTCGGGGATCATCGCCGCCGCGATGGCCGCGAAGACCATGGCGACGCCGAGCATCGCGAACCCGACGGTGTAGCCGCGCTCGACGGGGATGCCGCTCGGCTCGAGGTGGGCGGTCACGATGCCGGCCATCACCGCGGACCCGATGGAGCCGCCGATGGTGCGGATGTTGGCGTTCATGCCCGAGGCCACGCCGGTCTGCTCGCGCGGGACCGAGGCGATCACGACACCGGCGAGGCTGGAGAACACCAGGCCGGAGCCGATGCCCTGCAGGGTCGTGGCGGCGTACAGCTGCCAGGTGGCGTCGTGGAAGAGGCCCATGGACAGGAAGGCCAGGCCGCTGAGGAAGGCGCCGGTGACGATGACCAGGCGGGCCCCGAAGACGTGGATGAGGCGGGCGGTGAAGAAGCCGACCGCGAAGCTGGCCACGGCCGAGGGCAGCAGCAGCCGGCCGGACTCGGAGATGGTCGCGTCGAAGCCGTAGCCCGCGGCCGAAGGCGTCTGCAGGAACTGCGGCAGGAAGCCGAACGCCGCGAACATGCCGAAGCCGACGAAGGCGGCCACGACGTTGGTCGTCCACACGCCGCGGCGGCGCATCATCTGCATGTCGATCATCGGCACCGGCACGCGCATCTCGACGCGCACCCACGCGACCATCACGACCACGGCGACGGCGAACAGGCCGAGGATCCGTCCGGAGGACCAGCCCCAGGAGTTGCCCTCACTCAGGCCGAGCAGCAGGGCGACCAGCCAGACGGCCAGCAGCACCGCCGGCACGACGGGCAGGCGGCTCGCCGTACGGACGGGGGACTCGGGGATGAAGACCAGGGCGGCCGCGGCGGCAACCGCGGTGGCGATCATGGGCAGCCAGAAGAGCCAGTGGTAGCCGAGCCCGTCGACGATCGGGCCGGCGATGACGATGCCCGCGCCGAACCCGACGGCCGTGAGCGAGGCGATCACGCTGAGCGCGGTGGTGACCCGCTTCGGGTCGAACTCGTCGCGGATGATGCCGAAGGCCAGCGGGAGGACGCCGCCGCCGGCGCCCTGGATGACGCGGGCCGCGATCAGCCAGCCGATCGTCGGCGCCAGCGCCGCGGCCAGCGACCCGACCGCCAGGGCGGTGAGGGTGACCACGAGCATCCGCTTCTTGCCGACCACGTCGCCGACCCGGCCGAGCAGCGGGGTGCAGATCGACGCCGACAACAGGTAGGCGGTCAGCACCCACGTCACCGTGGTCTGGTCGGTGTGGAACTCGATCTGGATGCGCGCCAGCACGGGGACGATCAGCGACTGCAGCAGCGAGAACGACGAGACGGACACCGCGAGCACCGCGAAGGTGATGCTCTGGCGCCCGCGAAGCGAGGAAGTCACGGGGGAGGGCTCCTAGGTGATTTGGTTGCGGTCGACAACCAACGGGGAGAACTCTATTCGTCGCGGCCGGATCGGAGGAATCTGGAGACCATGGAGTCTCGGGACGACGTCGTGAAGACCTACCGCTACCTGCGGCTGGGCATGGTGCTGATGATCCTGTTCCTCGCCGCGGCGGTGGTGATCGCGTGGGCGAAGGTCGACTTCGCCTGTCTCCAGACCTCGGTGAGTGCCTACTACTACACGCCGGCACAGGGCGTCCTCGTCGGTTCGCTCGTCGCGATCGGGGTCGGCATGGTCGTGCTCAAGGGCGACAGCGACCTCGAGGACGTGCTCCTCAACATCGCCGGCATGATGGCGCCGGTCGTGGCGCTGGTGCCCACCCCGCACCCTGGCCGCTGCGCCTCGGTCGTGGTCGACGACGCCCAACGCCGGGCCTCGGTGGAGAACAACGGCTGGTCACTGATCCTGGTCGGGGCCGTCGGCCTCGCCGTGACGGCGCTGGTGCTCCGGCGGGACCGTGCGCGGGGCGACGACAACCGTCAGCACGTCCTGGGCCTCGCGGTCGCGACGGCGCTGTACGCCGGCGGCGCCGTCGCCTTCTGGGCCTGGCGGTCCGGCATCCTCCGCTTCGGCCACTACGCGGCGGCGATCGTGATGTTCGCCTGCCTCATCGGGGTGGTGTGGGGCAACGCGCGCCGCAGCGCCGGGTCGTCGTCGATGCGCGACGCCGCCCGGACCTGGTACGGCGCCATCGCCGGGCTGATGCTCGTGAGCCTGCTGGTCTGGGCGGTGCTGGCCCTAGCCGGCGTGGACCATGCGCTGCTGGTGCTGGAGATCCTGCTCATCGGCCTCTTCGCGTGGTTCTGGGCGATCCAGACCCGCGAGCGCTGGCACGGCACCGGTCTCGACGGGCCGTGACGCGCGCGCGCCGATCCGCTCGGCGCCGACCCCGGCGGTGACGACGAAGGCCATCCCGACGAGCGCCAGCACGTCCGGCCGCTGGCCGAGCAGCACGAACCCGACCACCAGGGCGATCGCGGGCTCGAGGCTCATCAGGGTCCCGAACGCCGCCGTGTCGAGCCGGCGCAGCGCCAGCATCTCCAGGCTGAAGGGCACCACCGGCAGCAGCAGCGCGAGGCCGAGCCCCACGAGCAGGATGCCGGGCTCGATCGACTCCACGACCCGTGGCCCGGCGACCACGGTCGAGACCAGTCCGGCGACCGGCAGCGAGATCGCGAGCCCCTGCAGACCCTCGAGCTCGTCGCCCACCGCCTGGGTCAGCAGGATGTACGCCGCCCAGCAGGCTGCCGCGGCCAGCGCGAAGGCGATGCCGACCGGGTCGGTCCCGCCGTGCCACGGCTGGGTCAGGAGCAGTACGCCGATCGCCGCCAGCGCCGGCCATGCCAGGGCCCGGCCACCGCGGCCGCGGGCGACCGCGACGCCCAACGGTCCGAGGAACTCGAGCGCGCTGGCCGTGCCGAGCGGGATCCGGGCGACCGCGGCCATGAAGAGGATCGTGAGCCCGCCGGTCACGACGCCGAGCAGCACGGCGCCGCGGAGGGCGCGCCGCGACATGGTCCACGGGCGGGGCCGCAGCACGAGCAGCACGATCGCGCCGGCCCAGGACAGGCGCAGCCAGGCCGCGCCCTCGGCGCCGACCCGGTCGAGCAGGCCGACCGAGGCCGCGAGCCCGAGCTGCACGCAGGTCATCGACGCCAGCGCCAGCAGGGCGCCGGTGGGGGCGGGACGTCCGGAGGTGTGGGTGATGGCGGTGGTCATGGGTCCAGTAGAGCCGTCCCTGATCGTTCGCGTCCACGTGAGATCGATGGACAGATCGTTCATCCATCGTGAACGATGTAGTCATGGACCCGCGCCGCCTCGAGCTCCTCCTGCACCTGTCCAGACTCGGGTCGATGCGTGAGGTGGCCGACACCCTCGGCGTGACCACCTCGACGGTCTCCCAGCAGATCGCCGCCCTCGCCCGGGAGGCCGGCACCCCGTTGCTGGAGCACGAGGGCCGCCGGGTGCGGCTCACGCCCGCCGGCCGTCGGCTCGCCGACCACGCCGTCACCGTGCTGGCCGCCCTGGAGGCGGCCCGGGCCGACCTCGACCCCGAGGCCCACCCGGCCGGGACCCTGCGGGTCGCGGCCTTCGCGACCAGCGTCCGCCAGTGCCTGCTGCCGGTGGTGCGGGCGCTCGCCGCGGAGCACCCCGATGTGTCCCTGCGGATCCACGAGCACGAGCCGGCCGAGGCGTTCGAGCTGCTCACCGCCGACGACGTCGACCTGGCCCTGACCTACGACTACAACCTCGCCCCGGCGTCCTTCGATCGCTCGCTCGTGGCGCAGCCGCTGGGGTCTGCGGGCTGGGACCTCGGGGTCCCGGCCGCCCACACGGCGTCGGGGACCTCCCTCGACGTCCTGGCCTCGGTCCGCGAGCGGGACTGGATCGTCAACTCCCGCAACACCGCCGACGAGGAGGTGGTGCGCACGCTCGCCTCCCTGGCCGGCTTCTCGCCCCGCGTCGTCCATCGCGCCGACAGCCTCGAGCTCGTGCAGGACATGATCGTGGCCGGCCTCGGGGTCGGCCTGCTGCCGGCGGGCCAGCCGGTGCTCCCCGGCGTACGCCTGCTCTCACTGCGCGACCCCGACGTCACGCTGCGCGCGTACGCCGTGACCCGGGCCGGCCGCGGTGGCTGGCCGCCCCTCGCCCTGGTGCTCCGCCTGCTCGAGGAGCACCCGCTCGCCTGACGGCCCCCAGATCGGGGAAATCGTCCGCTCACCGGTCGAAGGGGGACGGATCCTGCCTACGTTTCGGCCATGACCGTTCTCCTTCGCGCCGCCGCCGCGGTCGCCGTCCTCGCCCTTGTCGCGCCCGCCGCCCCGGCCAGTGCGGGGAGCTCACCGCGGCTCGACGGGCACTGGGTCGTGAAGACCAAGATCACCTACGACAAGAACAGTCCGAGCAGCGTCGGGTCCGTGGCCAAGAAGCGTTGGTCGTTCACGGCGCAGTGCGACGCGCCCGCTGCGTGCGCCACGACCCTGGTCCGGCCCCGCAACACCGGCCACCCCAAGACCGTCACGACCGTGCTGCACCCGGACGGCTCGCAGTACTCCGGCACGGAGGTCTACAAGTCGGCCTGCTTCCTCTACAGCGGTGGGATCGTGGAGAAGGCCTACACGATCACCGAGAAGACCACCATCAACGTGACCAAGACCGACGCCAACAACGCCGCCACCGCGTTCGGCGGCAAGCTGGTCCTGCTCTTCGCCCCGACGACGGCCGGCAAGAACCACAACTGCCACGCCGACAAGATCGTGCTCAAGCTGCACAGCACCTGACGCGCCCAGCTGCGGCTCGGGCCTACAGTGCCGGCATGACGGGGATCGGAACGGACTGGCGGACGGTCGACGGCGTGGCGACGGCATGGTTCGCCGTCCCCTCATTGACCGCGGGGGCTGGCCTGGCGGCACGCATCCTGGAGCTGGCGCCCGACGCCGCGATCGACCTCCGCGCGACGGGCCTACGGGTGCGGCTCGACCCTGACGAGCGCGCGGAGGCGGTGTCGGCGGCGGCCCGCGACCTCGGACTCGCTGCGGACCCGGCCGTCCTGCAGCACCTGGTCGTCGTGGTCGAGTCTGCGAACCCCTCGGGCGTGAGGTCGTTCTGGCAGGACGTCCTCGGTTACGCGCCCACGGACGCCGGCGGACTGACGGACCCGTTGCGGCGCGACCCCGCGCTCCGCATCCGCGAGTCGGCCGAGCAACGCCCGCTGCGCAACCGCATCCACCTCGACGTGGTCCGGCCGGCCGCGGCCGTCGAGCGGGCGAGGCCCGGTGAACCCTCGGGCCCGTACGGCGTCTGCCACGCCGACCCCGACGGCAACGAGGTCGACCTGGTGCCGGGCGACCCGCTCGGCGAGTCGCCGGGGACCTCCGACTGGCAGGTCGTGTTCGGCGCGATGGCGTGCTACCGCGTCACCTCGTCGGCGCAGCAGCGCGACCTCGCGGCGGCAGCCGCCGCGCTGGCCGACGACGCCGGCTTCCCCCTGCTCGTCGACCTGCGCCCCGGGCTGGTGGTCATCGACAGCGGCAAGGACCAGGCCGACGCGGACGCCCACGGGCTCGACCTCGACTTCACCGACCTCGCCGCGCGCATCCAGGCGACCGCCCGCGACCTCGGGGCCACGGCGGACCCGGCGCTGCCGCGCTTCGTCCAGCTCTTCCTCGACGCCACGGACGTCGCCGCGCTCCGCGCGTTCTGGACCGCGGCGCTCGGCTACACCGCCGACCGGCGGGTCGGGGTGAGCGACATCCACGACCCGCGCCGGCTCGACCCGGTGCTCGTGTTCCAGCAGATCGACGCCTCGGAGGCCGAACGTCGCCGTCAGCGCAACCGCGTCCACGTCGAGCTCGCCGTGCCGGCGGACGTCGCCCGGAAGCGCCTCGCCACGGTCCTCGGGGCCGGCGGCCGCCTCGTGGACGAGGCGGAGGGACGCTGGCGCGTCACCGACCCCGAGGGCAACGAGCTGGTGCTCAGGGCCTGACGACGACGAGTCCCTTCATCCCCATGTCGTCGTGGAGCGCACAGATGTAGTGGAACCGGCCGACCTTGTTGAAGGTGACGGTGAACTTCGAGCCCGGGACCATGAAGCCCGAGTGGAGGTCGCCGCCCTCGTAGTCGGTCGGGTCGCCCGAGGGCTGGAAGATGGCCGGCCCCTGGGGCTCCTCGCCGAACGTCACCGTGTGCGGGGCGCCCACCGACATCGTGTTGAGGAAGTGCACCTTCTGGCCGAGGTGGATGACCACCTTGCGGTGCACGAAGCGCATCAGCATCGCGACGCCGTCGTCGGCGCCCATGAAGACGCGGTGCCGGCTGCTGGCCGCCCGGACCTGGTCCCACAGCGCATAGCCGTCGTTGTTGATGGCGTTGGTCTGCCACTGGGCCTCGGCGTCGATGTCGGCCTGGGTGGCGGGGTAGGGGGCGCCGGCGGGCTGCACGTGCACCACGCCGCGCATCATCACGCCGTGCACCAGGCAGTAGTAGGTGAAGGTGCCCTGGCCGGGGAAGGTCAGCGAGTAGCTCGCGTAGGCGGGCACGGGCAGCGGGCCGGCGTCGGGCCCGGTGGTCAGCACTCCCGAGTTGAAGTACGACGTGCCGTCCATCGTGTCGCCACCCTGCCGCGTCACCTGCTGCGGGTCGGTCGGGTCGAGCGGGGGCAGGCTCGCCTGCGGCGTACCTCCGTCGAGGAACGTCACGGTGTGGATCTCCATCCCGTTCGCCTGCCAGGTGACCGTGTCGCCGGCGTCGATGGTGATGTCGCCGGGCAGGAAGCGTTGTCCCTGGATGGCCATGTCATCGGTCTGCGACCCGACGAGCACGGTCCAGGTCACGGGCGCGGGTGGTGCGCCCGCCTGTGCCGCGGTGGTCACGGCTCCGAGTCCCGCGCCCAGGGCCGCGGTCATCAGCAGGACGGTGGCGGCGGCGACGGTGCGCCCGGTGCGACCGGGGCGCGACAGCAGTCTGATGACCATGGCTTTACTCCTGAGGGGGGGATGAGACGGAGCGGCTCGGTGCTCTCGCCAGATCTACTCCCGCCGCCCGGAGCCGCCATCGCCTCATCCGGGGAAATGGCGACCGGCGCGGCGCAGGATGTCCCCGAAATGCATCGAAGGCCGGTCCTGGTCGGACCGGCCTTCGGTGAGTGGTACGGCATCAGGGACTCGAACCCCGAACCCGCTGATTAAGAGTCAGCTGCTCTGCCAATTGAGCTAATGCCGCGTGGTGAAGCGACGTGAACATTACCAGCGCCTGCCCGACAGGAAAAATCGGGGCGGCAGGTCACAGGGACTCGAGCACGGCCTGCGCCGCGTTGTGCCCGCCGAGGCCCGACACGGCGCCGCCGCGACGCGATCCGGAGCCGCACAGGAGCACCGACGAGACGTCGGTCTGCACGCCCCACTGGTGGGCCGGGGTGTCCAGCCGGGAGCGGTTGGGCGCCCACGGCCAGTCCAGGTCGCCGTGGAAGATGTGGCCGCCCGGCATCGCCAGGTCGGCCTCGATGTCCTGCGGGATCTTCGCCTCGATGCAGGGCCTGCCGTCGGCGTCGGTGGCCAGGCAGGACTCGATCGGCTCGACGAGGTGCTCGTTGAGCGACGCGAGCGCGCGGGCGACCGCGAGCTCCCTCTGGCCGGCCGGGTCCTGCTCGAACAGGGCCGCGGGGGTGTGCAGGCCGAAGTAGGTCAGCGTGTGCGTGCCCTCCGGGGCGTCGCCGAGGATCGAGGGGTCCGAGAGCGAGTGGCAGTAGACCTCGCCCGGCAGCACCGACGGGACCTGGCCGGCGGCCGCCTCGGCGTACGCCTTCTCCAGCTGGGTGTAGTCCTCGGCGAGGTGGAGGGTGCCGGCGAACGCGACCGCCGGGTCGACGCCGGACTTCAGCTGCGGCAGGCGGTCGAGCAGGAAGTTGATCTTGAGCTGGGAGCCCTGGGGCTTGCTGCCCGGCTCCTCCGTCTCGCCCATGAGGATGCGCAGCACCCACGGGGCGACGTTGGAGAGCACGTAGCGCGCCGACACGGTGGTGCTCGCGTCGCCGTCGTGCCAGGTGATCTCGGCGCCGTCGTCGGTGGCGTCGATCCGGCTGACGCCGGCCGAGGTGATGACCTCGGCGCCGGCCTCGGTGGCCGCCTTGGCGAGGGCGTCGGTGACCGCGCCCATCCCGCCGATCGGCACCCGCCACTCACCGGTGCCGTTGCCGATCAGGTGGTAGAGGAAGCAGCGGTTCTGGATCAGCGACGGGTCGTGCATCGAGGCGAACGTCCCGATCAGCGCGTCGGTCGCGACCACGCCGCGCACCGTGTCGTCGCTGAAGCGGCTCTCCACGACCGCGCCGAGCGGCGTGGTCACGAAGTCGCGCCAGATGCCGGGGTCGACCTGGTCGCGGATGGTCCGCTCGGACGGCAGCCGGTCGAGCAGGGTCGGCGCCACGACGTGGGCGAGGTCGGCGACGTCGGCGTAGAACTCGCGCCACGCGTCGTACGCCTCGGGGCTGCCGGTCAGGTCCTCGAAGGAGCGGCGCGTGGCGTCGCCCTCGGGCCGCTCGACCAGGAGGCCGCCGGGCGTCCCGCCGCGCAGCGTCGGGGTGTACGACGCCGTCGTGCGCGAGGCGAGCCGGATGTCGAGGCCGAGGTCGCTGACCAGCCGCTCGGGCATCAGCGAGACGAGGTAGGAGTAGCGCGAGAGCCGCGCCGGGTGACCGCGGAAGGCGGTGGCCGAGACGGCCGCGCCTCCCGTGTGGTCGAGCCGCTCGAGGACCAGGACGGAGAGTCCTGCGCGGGAGAGGTACGCCGCCGAGACGAGCCCGTTGTGCCCACCTCCGACGACGACCACGTCGTACTGCTGCTTCGTCGAGGTCACGGCGCCAACCTACGGCACCCGGGGAATGTCGCGTTGTTGCCCGTCAGTCGGTCTCCGGGATGGAAGGATCGACTGGTCGGAGGGCGACTCGGGGGAGGGGCAGGGGTGTCGAAGCAACGCGGTCTCGTGCTCACCGCGCTGTTGCTGGTCATGACCGTGACCGTCTTCTTCGCGGTGTTCGGCGCGCCCGACGACGGCAAGGTCACCGGCATCTGGCCGGTCGGACTGGCGACCGGCAGCCTGATCGTGGCCGGCCGGCGCTGGGTGCCGTACCTCCTCGTGCTGATCCCCCTCGTCGCGGTCGTCACGATCGCCGCGGGTGGCCGTCCGGTCGAGGTGGCCGCGGGCTACGCCCTCGGCACGGCCCTCGAGGTCTGGCTGATCTGGCGCCTGCTCACCCGCAACGGCCGGGTCCAGCCGGTGCTGCACACCGACGAGGACATGCGCCTGTTCTTCGGCGCGACCGCGCTGGGGGCGTCGGTGACGTTCGTGGTGGCCTTCGCGACGTCCTGGATCTTCGACTGGGGCACGCCGTGGCTGGTCGGGCTCGCCCTCGCCACCGCCCACCTCGCCTCGCAGCTGACGCTGCTGCCGTTCTTCGCCCGGCTCCAGGACCACCCGGCGGTCGCGCCAGTGGGCGAGCGGCTGGTCCAGTGGGCGCTGATCCTGACCCTCACCCCGCTGGTGTTCTACCCCCACCACTTCCCGTCGGTCGTCTTCGCCGTGATCCCGCTGCTGGGCTGGGGCGCGCTGCGCAACACCCAGTGGGAGGCGCTCGTCCAGCTGCTCGTCGTGCTCGGCATCGCGATCGTGCTGACGACCTACGGCTACGGCCCGATCGCGCGCGTCCCCGAGACGTTCGGGATGCCGGTCGACTCACGCGGGGTGGTGCTGTCCACCTTCGCCATCGACTGCGCGATGGTCGTGATCCCGCTGATGCTCACCGTCGGGCAGCAGCTCGCCAACGCCCGCTCGGCGGCGGCGGAGCGCGACAAGGTGAGCAACATCGTCAACAGCGCCACCGGGGTCGCCATCATCGGCACCGACAGCGAGGGCCGGATCACGCTGTTCAACCCCGGCGCCGAGCGGCTGCTCGGCTACGACCTCGAGGACGTGCTGGGCCGCACGACGGCGATGTTCCACAGCCCGGCCGCGATCGCCGACAAGGCCCGCGAGCTCGGCGTCCCCAACGACTACGTCCACGTCGCGCGGGCGCTTGCGATGCCGGAGGCTGCCGGCGGCGACGTGCGGTTCAGGACCAAGTCGGGCGAGGAGCGCACCCACTCGATCACGCTGACGCGGATGACCGACGAGCGCGGTCGCGTGACCGGCTACGTGTCGACGTCGGAGGACGTCACCGAGCGGGTGCGCGCGCAGCGGGCGGCCGAGGAGGCGCTCGAGGCCGAGCGTGAGGCGGTCGAGCGGCTCCGCCAGGTCGACCAGGTCAAGGACGCGTTCGTGTCCTCGGTCAGCCACGAGCTCCGCACGCCGATCACGAGCATCACCGGCTACCTCGAGATGCTGCGCGAGGGCGAGTTCGGCGACCTCAACAGCGCGCAGACCGACGCCGTACGACGGGTGTCGGACAACAGCACCCGGCTGCTCTCGCTCATCGACGACCTGCTGACCCTCTCCCGGGTCCAGGACGACGGGATCGCCCGGTCCGACCGGGTCTTCGACCTGCGCGAGGTGGTCCGCGGGGGCCACGACGTCGTGGCGCCGGCCTGGTCGGCGCGCCCGCTCGACGTGGTGCTCGACCTGCCCCCCGACCCGGTGCCGTTCTTCGGCGACCGCGACCGGATCGAGCGGGTCTTCGTCAACCTGATCGGCAACGCGGTGAAGTTCACCCCCGACGGCGGGGAGGTCGGCATCCGCCTCGACGTCGGCGAGGAGACCGCGGTGGTCGAGGTCCGCGACACCGGCATCGGGATCCCGTCCAGCGAGGTCGGCCGGTTGTTCAGCCGGTTCTTCCGCTCCTCCAACGCCCAGAAGCAGGCGATCCCGGGCAGCGGCCTCGGCCTGTCCATCGCGAAGGCCGTCGTGGAGAAGCACGGTGGCACCATCGAGGTGGACTCGGTCGTCGACGAGGGGACCGCGTTCCGGGTCACGGTGCCGATCGTCGTGTGACCCGCGGTCGCCCTCGTGGAATATCCAAGATTCAACTATCGTTGGAGCCGGTGTCCGTACGACACCTCGAGGAGGTGGGCCCCATGCCCGCAGTGACCGTCAACGACCTCACCACCCTGGAGCGGCTCCGCAGCCCCGGCCTGGGTGACCAGCCGCGCCCCGTCTGGCAGGTGACGACGGCCCCGCAGGGCTACGAGGGCGAGGGCTTCCCCGTCCGCCGCGCCTTCGCCGGCATCGACCTGGCCCAGCTCGACCCGTTCGTGATGATGGACCAGATGGGCGAGGTGGAGTACGCACCCGGCGAGCCCAAGGGCACCCCGTGGCACCCCCACCGCGGCTTCGAGACCGTCACCTACATCATCGACGGCACCTTCGACCACCAGGACAGCCACGGGGGTGGCGGCACCATCACCAACGGAGACACCCAGTGGATGACGGCCGGGTCCGGCCTGCTCCACATCGAGGCGCCGCCGGAGTGGCTCGTGCAGTCCGGTGGGCTCTTCCACGGCATCCAGCTGTGGGTCAACCTGCCCCGCGACGCCAAGATGAACGACCCGCGCTACCAGGACCTCCGCTCCGGCGAGGTCGCCCTCGTCACCTCGCCCGACGCCGGCTCGCTCGTCCGCGTCATCGCCGGCTCCGTGGACGGCCACGCCGGCCCGGGATCGACCCACACGCCCATGACGCTGGTGCACGCCACGATCGAGCCCGGCGCCCGCCTCGACCTCCCGTGGGACGTCGACTTCAACGCGCTCGTCTATGTCCTGGGCGGCAAGGGCACGGTCGGGACCGAGGGTCGCCCCGTCCGGATGGGCCAGTCCGCCGTGCTCGGCGCCGGCGACTACCTCACGATCACCGCCGACGGCAGCCAGGAGAGCCGTTCGCCCAAGCTCGACGTGATCGTCGTGGGCGGCCGCCCGATCCGGGAGCCGCTGGCCTGGGCCGGTCCGTTCGTGATGAACACCAAGGCCGAGGTCCTCAAGGCCTACGAGGACTTCCAGCGCGGCCACTTCGGGCACATCCCTGCCTGACGTCTCTCGCGAGTCAGTAGGTTCCGGGGCATGAGTGCCCGGACCCTGCGTGACGACCACGGCGTGCCGCACGTGCGCGCGGGCTCGCTCCTCGAGCTGGCCCACGAGCAGGGCCGGGTGGCCGCCCACGACCGCGCCTGGCAGCTGGAGTGGCTGCGCCGCCGGGCGACCGGCACGTCCGCGGAGCTCCTCGGCGCCGGGTGCGTGCCGGGGGACCGGCTGGTCCGCAGGACCCGGGTCGCCGACACGGCCCTCCGGGCCCACGCGGCGCTCGACCCGGCGACGCGCGCCTTCGTGGCGTCGTACGTCGCGGGCGTCAACGCCGGCCTGCGCGGCGACGTGCCCGAGCTGCTCACCCTCGGCGCCGAGCCCGGCGCGTGGGAGGAGTGGATGCCCCTGGCCGTCTTCCACGCCCAGCACCTGCTCTTCGCCAGCCTCCCCGGCAAGCTGTGGGACGCCCGCGCCCGGGAGGTCCTGGGCGAGGAGGCGGCCCTGCTGTCGCACGAGGGACCGCTGGCGAGCGGCAGCAACGCGTGGGCGGTCGGCGGTGGCCGGACCGCGAGCGGCATGCCGCTCGTGGCCGGCGACCCGCACCGCACGATCGAGTCGCCCGGCGTCTACCAGCAGGTCCGGCTGGCGTGCGAGGACCCCGACGACGCCTTCGACGTCGTCGGCTTCGCGTTCCCCGGGGTGCCGGGGGTGCAGCACTTCGCACACGCCGGCGACGTGGCGTGGGCGATCACGAACGCGATGGCCGACTACCAGGACGTGTTCGCCGAGCGGCTGCGCCGGGTCGACGGGCGCGTCGAGGCGAAGGGTCCCGACGGCTGGGAGCCGACGGAGTCGCACGCCGAGGAGATCCCGGTCCGGGACGGCGACCCGGTCCCTGTCGAGGTGGTGGTCACGGCCCGCGGGCCGGTCTTCGCTGACGGCGACGACGGACGCGCCTGGAGCCTGCGCGATGCGGCGACGGTGGTGGGGGAGCTGGGCTTCGGCGCCCTGCTGCCGCTGCTGCGGGCCCGCAGCGTCGCCGACGTCGACGCCGCCCTCGACGCCTGGGTCGAGCCGGTCAACAACGTCGTCGTGGCCGACCGCGCGGGCCGGCTGCTCTACCGGATCGCCGGGCGGGTGCCCGTGCGGCCCGAGACGACCCGACGCGGCATCGCCGACGCGGCCGACCCGCACGCCGGCTGGACCGGCTGGCTGGCGCCGCTGCCGCGCACCGTGCTGTCGCCCGACGACCAGGTCGTCACCGCCAACGAGCGCCGTGGGCGCGAGAGCGCCGCGGTCGGCACCACCTTCGCGCCGCCGCACCGCGCCGCCCGGCTGCGCGCCCTGCTCACCGACCGCAGCGACCTCACGCCCGAGGACTTCGCGTCCTTCCACGGCGACGCCCTGCTGCCGACGCTGGCCGAGGTCCGGGACCTGCTGCACGACGCTGGCCCCGGTCCCGTGCACGACGCCATCCTCGGCTGGGACGGCCGGATGGAGACAGGCTCGGCCGGCGCCGCGGCCTTTGCGGCCTGGCGCTCCGCCTTCGTACGACGCCTCGCGGACGAGCCGGTCTTCGCGCCGCTGCGCGTGCCGCTGGTCGACGACCCGGTCTTCGCGCCCTGGCTCGACCTGACCGGCCGGCTGGGGCTGGCGCTGGACTCGCTGCTGCCGGCCGCGCTGGCGGGCGGGACGCCGTACGGGCTGGACCTGCGGGCGCTCGCCGCGGCGGCGCTGGACGACGCCGCGGACCACCCGGAGACCTGGGGGGAGACGCACGTCGTGCGTCCGGTGCACGCCTTCGACGGCTCGGGGCTCGAGCCCCCGACCGTGCCTGCGCTGCCGGTGGCCGGCGACATCGACTGTGTGCGCTGCACGGGCTCGGTGCCCGGCGTCACCGACGCGTGCGCCCGGGGCTCGGTGGCCCGCTACGTGTGGGACCTCGCCGACCGCGAGCGGAGCGGCTGGGTGGTCCCGATGGGGGCGAGCGCGGACCCGCGCGACCCGCACCACCTCGACCAGCTGCCGCTGTGGGCGGCGGGTCGGCTGGCGCCGGTCGTGACCGACTGGGAGCGGCTGCACCCCTGAATTTGCCTGCGGGGAGTGGAACTCCCGCCCCTCCCGGGACTGTCATGGGGTGGGAGGGAAGGGTCATGGGAGATGCAGCGACCACTAGCCTGAGGGCCGACACCGTCAGCGTGGGACGGGTGGAGTCCGTGGGTGCGGACGAGGAGTTCCGGGCGCTGTTCACCGTCTCGTTCGCCGCGGTGGCGCGCACCGTCCACCTCATCGTCGGGGACGGGGCCGTGGCCGAGGAGATCACCCAGGACGCCTTCGTGAAGCTGCTCGGCCACTGGCGGACCGTGAGCCGCTACGAGCGACCCGACCTGTGGGTCCGGCGGGTCGCGATCCGGGCGGCCCAGCGTGAGCGCCACCGGACCTGGCGGCGCGATCAGCTGGAGCGGTCGGTGGCGCCGCGCTCCTGGATCGAGGACCCCGACGGCCCGGACGACCAGGTCCGGGCAGCCGTCGAGACGCTGGCGCCCAAGCAACGTGCGGTCGTCGTGCTCTTCTACTTCGAGGACCGACCCATGGCCGAGATCGCCGACCTGGTCGGGTGCTCGGTCTCCGCCGGGTGGTCCCAGCTGCACACCGCCCGGAAGCGGCTGGCCCGCCTCCTCGCCGAGGAGGTGCACGACGATGTCCGTTGACGACCGACTGCGGGACGCGTTCCGCGTCGACGACGCGACGTGGGAGGCACGCACCTCCTCGGCGTACGACGCCGTGGTGACCGGGGCCGCTCGCGCGCGCCGGCGTCGCGTGGCACTCGCCGGCGGCGGGACCGCGGCCGCGCTGGCCCTGGTCGGCGCGCTGGTGCTGTCCGGCTGGCGGCCGCCCGACGTCTCGCCCGCGCCCGCGCCGGCACCACCCGCGAGCAGCGCGCCGGCGCACGAAGCGCTCCCCGGGGGACCGCTGGACGGCGACTGGCGGACCGCGCCCCTCACGCGCGAGGCCGTGTCGCGCACCCTGCGCGAGGCGGGGCTGGGGTCGGCCGAAGGCTACGTCGCGAGCCTGCCGCAGGGTGTCTTCCGCATCCACCTCCGCATCTACGGCGGCCTGGCCAACACCTACGTCGGCTCGCGGCAGTCGGATCACTACTTCCTCCTGACGACGGCTCGCAAGACGGTGATCCGTCCCTTCACGGCCGACGACGGCAGCACGGAGTACCGGCTGGACGTCGTGGACGGCCGCCTCGTGCTGTCCGTCGCGGAGACGTTCCGTCGGATCCCGGGCGAAGGCCTCAGGCAGGCCCTGTTCACGTCCGTGCGGTTCACCCGGGAGTGATCCTCACGGAAATGCAGGACGGCCCCGGCACGAAGCCGGGGCCGTCCTGTTCTGACTGGGGTGAGTAACGGGACTCGAACCCGCGACATCTGCGACCACAACGCAGCGCTCTACCAGCTGAGCTATACCCACCAAGGCGAATCCCGGCAGTGCCGGGATCGGTGAGGAGTGTACTAGTCGGTCCCGGGATTGCCGGAATCGGGCACGTCCTCGGTGATGCCGGTCAGCGCGCCGCCGTGCTTGGCCGCGATCGTGCGGGCCCGCTCGCTGTCCGGACCGGGCGAGGCGACGAAGACCGCCTCTCGGTAGTAGCGCAGCTCCTCGATGCTCTCCTGGATGTCGGCGAGCGCCCGGTGGTTGCCGCGCTTGGCCGGCGCCTGGAAGTAGGCGCGCGGGAACCAGCGCCGCGACAGCTCCTTGATCGAGGAGACGTCGACGATCCGGTAGTGCAGGAACGCCTCGAGGGTCGGCATGTCCCGGGCGAGGAACGAGCGGTCGGTCGCGACCGTGTTGCCGGCCAGCGGCGGGCGGCTTCCGTCGGGGCAGTGCTGGCGGATGTAGGCGAGCACCTGCTCCTCGGCCTCAGCCATCGTGATGCCGTGGTCGAGCTCCTCGAGGAGCCCGGACTTCTCGTGCATGGTGCGGACGAAGTCGTTCATCTGCGCGAGCGCCTCGGCCGGCGGCTTGATGATGAGGTCGATGCCCTCACCGATGACGTTGAGGTCGAAGTCGGTCACGAGCGCCGCCACCTCGATGAGGGCGTCCGCCCCCAGGTCGAGGCCGGTCATCTCGCAGTCGATCCACACCAGTCGCTCGTTCACGAGGAGCCACCTTACTGCGCGAGTTCCCACACCGGATTCTCAGTCGGACCTCAGTGACGCGACCTAGCCTCGGGGGTGTGATGCGGTGGCTCGGCCTGGCGGCACGTCTGGTGACGGGTGGCGTGTGGATCGTCGCCGGGGCCCTCAAGCTGCCCGACCCCTACGCGAGCGTGGCCGCGGTCCGCGCCTACGACCTGCTGCCCGAGGCGGTGGTGCCGACCGTGGGCCACTCCCTGCCGGTCGTCGAGGTCGTCATCGGTACGGCGCTGGTCCTCGGCGTGCTCACCCGCGGCGCGGCCCTGATCTCGTCGGTGCTGTTCGTCGCGTTCATCATCGGGATCTCCTCGGTGTGGGCGCGGGGCATCTCGATCGAGTGCGGCTGCTTCGGCGGGGGAGGCGCGCAGCCCGGCGCGTCCTCGTCGTACCCCTGGGAGATCGCCCGCGACGTCGGGCTGCTCCTGCTCTCGCTGCTCCTGGTGCGATGGCCGCGGACGCGGCTCGCGCTGGACGGCCTGCTCTTCCGGCCGCTCACCGCGGCGCCCGAACCCACCCCGCGAGGCTGACCGATGTCGAAGAAGAACCGTGAGGAGTCCCGCGCCGAGCGCGCGGCTGCCGCCCTGATCGCCCAGCAGCGGCGCGAGCGTCGGCGCAACCTGATGGTCGTGGCCGCCGTCGCGGCCGTGCTGGTCGTGGTGGTGGTCGTCGGCGTCGTCGTGCAGAGCCGTCGCGACACCGCCGGCGCGGCCGCGACGACCCCGCAGGGCGTGACCGGCGGTTACTCGGTGGTGGTCGGCAAGGCCTCGGCACCCAGGACCCTGACGGTCTACGAGGACTTCCAGTGCCCGATCTGCCGGGAGTTCGAGAGCCAGACGGGCACCAAGCTCCGTGCGGCGGTCGCGGCGGGCAAGGTCCGCATCGACTACCGGATGGTCGCCTTCCTTGACCGCGCGTCGAGCACCGACTACTCCTCCCGCGCGCTCAACGCCGCCGCGGTCGTCCTCGACACCTCCGGCGTCGCGACCTTCGAGAAGTTCCACGACCTGCTCTACGCCCACCAGCCCGAGGAGGGCTCCGCCGGACTCACCGACGACCAGCTGGTGCAGTACGCCGTGCAGGCCGGCGCCACCGAGAGCGCCGTACGGCCGGGGATCGAGGGTGACGACTTCCACCAGTGGGTCGTCAACGCCACCGACCAGATGTCCAAGAACGGCGTCAACGGCACGCCCACCGTGCTGGTCGACGGCAAGCCGACCGGCACGACCCTCGCCGCTGCGATCCAGGGGGCGCTCGGCGCCATCTCGTGAGCGCGGTGTTCGAGGTTTTCCGGTTCGCCGCCCGGCGCTGCCAGACTTCACGCGGTGAGCACCCTGCCTGACATCACTGACTTCGTCGCCGGCCTGCCCAAGGCCGAGCTCCACGTCCACCACGTCGGCTCCGCCTCGGCCCGGATCGTCGGCGGCCTCGCCGAGCGCCACCCCGGGACGGTGCCCAGCGATCCCGAGGAGCTGCGGAAGTTCTACGAGTTCCGCGACTTCGCCCACTTCATCGAGGTCTACCTCGCGGTCGTCGACCTCGTGAAGACCCCCGACGACATCCGCTACCTCACCTACGAGGTGGCCCGCGAGATGGCCGAGGGTCAGCAGCTCCGGTACGCCGAGCTCACCTGCACGCCGTACACGTCCGTGCGGCCGCACGAGGACGGCGTCGGCATGCCGATCGAGGCCTACACCGAGGCGATCGAGGACGCCCGGGTCGCCGCGCAGCGCGACTTCGGCCTGGTGCTCCAGTGGATCTACGACATCCCCGGCGAGAGCGGGCTGCCCGCGGCCGACGCCACCCTCGACTACGCGCTCAACCACCGCCCCGAGGGCCTGGTCGGCTTCGGGCTCGGTGGACCGGAGATCGGCGTGCCCCGTCCGCAGTTCGCCCCCCACTTCCAGCAGGCGCTGAGCGCCGGGCTGCACAGCGTGCCGCACGCCGGCGAGACGACCGGTCCGGACACGGTGTGGGACTCGCTGCGCCTCCTCGGCGCCGAGCGGATCGGCCACGGCACGTCCTCGGCACAGGACCCGGCGCTGCTGGCCCACCTCGCCGAGACCGGCGTCCCGCTCGAGGTCTGCCCGTCCTCCAACATCGCCACCCGCGCGGTCGCCAGCCTCGCCGAGCACCCCATCGTGGCGTTCCGCGACGCGGGCGTGACGATCACGGTCAACTCCGACGACCCGCCGATGTTCGGCACCGACCTCAACCGCGAGTACGTCATCGCCGCCGACCTGCTCGGCCTCGACGAGTCCGGGGTCGCGGACCTGTCGCGCGCCGCGGTCAACGCCTCGTGGGCACCGGACGACGTCAAGGTCCGGATCCTCGGCGAGATCGACGCGTACGTCGCTCGCTGAGCGCCCGACTCCGGGAACGCACAGGCCCCGCGGACTCATACTCCGCGGGGCCGATTCCTTTCTATCTCGACAGGGCCCGCACGCCGGGGACCTCGACGCGTGTCGTCGGGGACGACAAGCGGGCGAGGTAGCGGGCGAATCCGCTGGCCACGCGCCCCTGCTGGCGGCCCGACGTCGTGACCTGGGTGGCCGCGGTGGCGCACCACGGCAGACCCGCGGACCTGACGGCCGCCACGAGGCGCACGTCCTCGTGGGCCGGGGCGGGCTGGAAGCCCCCCGCCACCTGGGAGGCGTGCAGGGTCAGGCCGAGGTTGGCGCCGTGCACGTGCGGGTGTCCCTCGCCCAGCTGGTGGCGGGCCCGCCACTGGTCCCAGATGTGGGGCGGCAGGTCGGTCCGCGCGGGGACCACGGTCCCGACCACCATGGCGAATCCGGCGTCGGCGAGCATCAGCTGGGCCGCGAGCCAGTGTTCGGGCACCACGCTGTCGGCATCGGTGTGCGCCAGCCACACCAGCTCCGGAGGCGTGGAGAGGGTGTGGCGGACGACGTGGTCAACACCCGCACGCCGGGCGGCCCCGACATTGCCGGCCCGGCTGACGACCACCTGGGTGGCGGGCCACCCCGTCGCGATCTCGACGGTGCGATCGGTGCAGCAGTCGGCCACGACGGTGATGCCCACCCGCACACCCGGCCGCACCTCGGCGAGGTGGTCGGCCGCGCGGCGTACCGAGGCGAGGCACCGTGGGAGGAGTCCCTCCTCGTCGTGGGCGGGGATGACCACCTGGACCTGGTCGATGGCGGTACGCACGCGCGGCGGGCTCATCGGGCGGGATCCGGCCAGTGCCCGGACCGGGCCAGCACGCAGATCTCGACGTCGGGGTCCCGGTAGCGGGCGACCTCCGGGGGCAGCAGCGGGCTGGTGCGGAGCCGCTCGTGCACCTCGGGGCCGTCGAGGACCCAGCCCTCGACCGGATGACGCCAGTGGCAGAGCAGCACGACCCCGTCCTCGGTGAGTGACCCCTCGATGCGAGCGGCGAGAAGGTCGAGATCGATCGGGCTCAGGAAGTAGCCGACCTCGGAGACCACGACGAGGTCGAAGGCTCCCTCGGGCCAGTCGGTGGGGACGGTTGCGTGGGTGACGTGCACGGCGCTCAGGTGACCGAGCCGCCGCCGCGCGGCGGCCACGGCGGAGGGGCTGCTGTCGACCGCGACGAGCTCGTCGCAGCGACCGGCCAGGTCGTGCGCCAGGGCGCCGCGGGAGCAGCCGACCTCGAGGGCGCGGCGGAAGCGTGGCCGGGGGAGAACCGCCAGGGTGAGCCGGCGTTTGCGCAGCTCGTACCAGCGGTCGTCGACACCCCAGGGGTCGGCGTCGGCCCGGTGCAGGACCTCGAGGGCGTCGTCGGCGCCCCCCTCCCCGGTCACGAAGTGCTCGACCCGGGAATCGAAGTGGGCGAGGACGTGGCCGGGGAGCAGCACCTCGTCGTGCGGGAGGTCCGACAGGGGTTCGACCTGGCTCGTGTGGCTCTGGACGGCCAGCCACTTGCGGCGGGCCGCTTCGTCGTCGAGGTCGACCCGGCTCATGGCTCCCCACGGCGCCTCGTCGACGCTCCGGGCGTGCCACATCCAGATGGGGTACTCGGCGAGCCGGGCACCGGTGCGCACTGCCGCCGCGGCGGCCGCCCTGCCGGCCGCCTCGTGGTCGGGGTGCCCGTCGTGGCGCCAGGGCGCGACGAGCAACGTCGAGCGACCGTCGCCGATCAGGTCGACGAGGCTGGCCGTGACCTCGGCCTCGGTCTGCTCCACCCGGCCGTCGGGAAGCCCCAGGAAGACCAGCGGAGCGCCGGGGGCCAGGATCTCCAACGCTTTCCGGGCCTCGGCGAGGCGACGGGTCGCCAACGTCTGCGGTGTGGTGGTCGGTGAGCCGGGGTGCGAGGCCTCGCCGGCCGTGAGCAGCACGACGTACGGCGTGGTGCCGGCGTCGTGGGCGGCGGCGATGAGCCCGCCCGCTCCCAGGCTCTCGTCATCGGGGTGGGCGGCCACGACCACCAGCCGGCTGCAGGGGACGTCTCCGTCCGTCACAAGGAGCGGCACCGTGCCCCAGCCGGGGTGGCGCCGCCATTCCTCCGCGGGGGTGCCGGGGCTGTCGTGCGTGAACGGAGCGGTGGTCACCAGGGGCACCCGGTGCCCTCGAGCAGCTGGCGTCCGAGCGCGGCGGCGTCGCGCGCGGCGTGGTGCTGGCGGAGGTAGAGGGTGAGGTCGGCGACCCGGCGTGCGTGCGCCTCCTCGAGGGCGAGTGGAGCCGGCCCGAGCGCATGTCCCGTCTGGGTGAGGACGGTCTCGGCCGCCTCGACCACGACCCCGCGTGCGCGGCTGGCGAGGAGGGCGCCCACACCACCGGACGCCTTGCCGTCGTCGACCAGCCGCGCCGCCTCGGCCAGGACCGTGCGCGCGGCGTGGAGTCGGAGGTCGACGACGCCGAGGTGGGCCTGTGCCACCTGGTCGGGGGGTCGCTCCCCGGCGGCCGCCCAGAGCCGACGAGCGACGCCGACCGCGCCGCCGTACCAGACCGCGGCCACGCCGATGCCGCCCCAGGCGAAGCCGTCGCGGCGCAGGTACCACCCGGGGTCGCCCACGGGCGTGGCGGGAACCCGGTCGAGCTCCACCGGTCCGCTGGCCACCTCGTGCAGGCCGAGCGCGTGCCAGGCGCCGTCGGTCACGCGCACGCCCGGGTGTCGCAGGTCGACACTGAAGAGTCCGCGCTCGTCGCCGACCCAGGCCGTGACCAGCGCATGGGTGAGGTTCTCCGCCAGCGAGCACCACGGCTTCGTGCCGTCAAGGACGTGACCCCCGTCGACGGGCGTGGCGGTGAGGCGCACGCCGGGCCCCTCGGCCGCGAAGACACCCCAGGTCGTTCCCGAGGGCATCGCCTGGCCCGCCTCGGCCAGGATCGCGGCCGCGTCGAGGTGCGGCTCGAGGGCGCGGGCGACGGAGAGGTCGACGGCGGCGACCGTGGCCAGTGCCTCCCAGAGCAGGACGGTGGCGGACCGCCCGGGGAGCGGAAGCCGCTGACCCCAGCGCTCGGCGAGCTCCAGCGCGCTCGTGGGGACCCCGCGTGAGGCCAGGTGGGCGGCGTCGGCAAGCTGAGCCAGGAGCCGTCCGTCGTCCGGGGGCCGATCGTCCCGCAGGTGGACCGGCCAGGTCGGATCGTCCGGCACTCGACTCCTCGGGGGTGGGTAGCTCCCGCGGCGCGGGTGGTCGTCCCCCCAACCTACGGTCGGCCATTCCGCCCGGGCTCCCCCCGCTGGGTGAATATCATGCAGCCATGACCCCCATCCGCATCGCGATCGTCAACGACTACGAGCTCGTGGTCGCTGGGGTTGCGGCGATGTTGTCGCCCTTCCACGACCGGGTGGCCGTCGTCGAGCTCGACTCCGGCCTGCCGGTGGTCAGCGACGTCGACGTGATCCTCTACGACACGTTCGGCCAGGTGCAGGGGGACGGCATCGACCTCGAGGACCTGGTCCGCGGGTCCGACGCCCGGGTGGTCATCTTCAGCTGGAACCTCCAGCCCGAGCTCGTCGCCCGCGCCATCGACAAGGGCGCCAGCGGCTATCTCTCCAAGGGGATGTCCGGCGACGAGGTGGTCGAGGCCGTCGAGGCCGTCCACGACGGCACGATCGTCACGCCCTCCGAGGCCGCCGCCGTCGACCGCGGTGCCGCGGGGGACTGGCCCGGCCGCGAGGCGGGCCTGACCGCGCGCGAGGCCGAGGTGCTCGCGCTGATCACCCAGGGCCTGTCCAACCAGGAGATCGCCGAGCGCTCCTACCTGTCCATCAACTCGGTCAAGACCTACATCCGCACCGCCTACCGCAAGATCGGCGTCGAGCGCCGCGCGCAGGCCGTGGTGTGGGGGATGAAGCATGGCTTCGAGCCGGACCGGCTGCGCGTCGTGGAGACCGCGCACCGCGAGTAGGCACGCGTCACGCGGCCTGGCGCCCCCGGCAGGACTCGAACCTGCGACCTAGAGATTAGAAGGCTCTTGCTCTATCCAGCTGAGCTACAAGGGCTGGGCGGGGACCATTGTGGCCCATGTGGTCCCCGGGGTTCAGCGCTGGTGTCTGGCCATCCACGCCTCGACGTCGGACGACGTGCGGGGCAGGGCGGCGGAGAGGTTCTGGTAGCCGTCGGCGGTGACGAGGATGTCGTCCTCGATCCGGATGCCGATGCCGCGCAGCTCCTCGGGGACGAGCAGGTCGTCCTCCTGGAAGTACAGGCCGGGCTCGACCGTGAGCACCATGCCCTCGGCGAGCGTGCCGCGGGCGTAGGCCTCCGGGGCGGCCGCACCGCAGTCGTGCACGTCCATGCCGAGCATGTGGCTGGTGCCGTGCAGCGTCCAGCGGGAGTAGACCTTGCTCTCCGGCGAGAGCGCCTCGTCGACCGAGACGGGCAGCAGCCCGCGGTCGTCGAGGCCCTGCGCGAGGACGGCCATCGCGGCCTGGTGGGCGGCGGTGAAGGGGACGCCCGGCTTCACGGCCTGGTTGCCGGCCTCCTGCGCGGCGTACACGAGGTCGTAGAGCTCGCGCTGCAGCGGCGTGAAGGTGCCGTCGACCGGCAGGGTGCGGGTGACGTCGGCGGTGTAGAGGTTGCGGCCCTCGACGCCCATGTCGAGGAGCACGAGCTCGCCGGGGGTGATCGGGCCGGAGTTCTCGATCCAGTGCAGCGTCGTGGCGTGCTTGCCGCCGCCGACGATCGAGTCGTAGCCGATGTCGTTGCCCATCGCGCGGGCGCGGCGGAAGAAGGTGCCCTCGATCCAGCGCTCGCCGTACTTCAGCACGTCGGCCCAGTCGCGGACCGAGTCCTCGAAGCCGAGCGTGGTGATGTCGCAGGCCTCCTGAAGCTCCGCGACCTCCCAGTCGTCCTTGATGAGGCGCATCTCGGACGCCACGCGGGCGAGGTCGGCGTCGCGGGTCTCGTCGGCGGCGACCAGGCCGTCGACGTACGACGAGACGCCGCGGTGGACGCGCGTCTTGCCGGAGCCGGACAGGGCCGCGGGCAGGTCGTCGATGTGGCGCACGGGCAGGCCGAGCGAGGTCGACATCTCGTTGATGGAGGGACGACGACCGGCCCACAGCTCGCCGTACTGGCGGTCGCGGAAGAACTCGTCGGTCTCGCGGCTCGAGCGCGGGCGGGCGTAGAGCACGGCCTCGCCGTCCTCGACGACGAGCACGGCGTCGGAGGTCTGGTTGCCCGAGAAGTAGGCGTGCGCGGTGTCGGCACGGAAGCGGTAGTCGGTGTCGTTGGAGCGGACCTTGTAGGTGCCGGCCGGCAGCACCAGGCGCTCGCCCGGGAAGGCCTCGGAGAGGGCCTGGCGGCGGCGCGCGGCGGGGTCGGCGACCGGGAGGCGGGGCAGGTCGAGGTCGCGGTCGCCCCAGCCGGTGCGCATGAAGGCGGCCCAGGCCTCGGGCACGCTCGGGTCGTGCGACTCGGTCTTGGGCTGCGTCGACTCGGAGGGGGTCTCGGAAGTGTTCTGCTCGCTCACGGCGGCAACTGTACGCCGGAAGCAGGGAAGATCCGCGACTCCCGATAGGCTTCGCGGCATGCCCGCAGCTCGCCGTGACAGCGTCGCCTTCACGGTGGTGGTGACCATCCTCGTGGGCCTCGGCGCCCTCGGCATGCTGCTCGTCATCGCCCTGTCCGGCGGTGCCGGCACGCTCCTGCTCGCGACCGCGCTCGCCGCGCTGCCGGTGGGCCCGCTGGTCGGCCTCTACCTCTGGCTGGACCGCTACGAGCCGGAGCCGCGCAAGCTGCTCGCCGCCGGCCTGCTGTGGGGCTGTTTCGTGGCGACGGCCGCCGCGCTCGTCATCCAGGGCGTCGGCGGCTTCGTGGTCGGCTTCACCGACAACGAGACCCTCGAGGTCGTGGCGCCGGTGAGCGAGGAGTTCAGCAAGGGCCTGTTCCTGCTGCTCCTGCTGTGGTGGCGCCGCGCCGAGCTCGACGGGGTCCTCGACGGCATCGTCTACGCCGGCATGGTCGGCGTCGGGTTCGCCTTCACCGAGAACATCCTCTACCTCGCCGCCGCCTACAACGGCACGGACGGGATGGGCCCCGGCGGGACCTCGGCGATCACCGGCACGTTCGTGGTGCGCTGCCTGTTCAGCCCCTTCGCGCACCCGCTCTTCACCGCCTTCACGGGCATCGGGGTCGGGGTGGCGGTCGGCGCCCGCACGCGCTCGCTGCGCTTCATCGCGCCCCTGCTCGGCTACGCCTGCGCCGTCGCGGCCCACGCGACGTGGAACACCTCCACCGTCTACGGCTTCGGCAACTTCGTCACGGTCTACCTCGTCCTGATGGCGCCCGCCCTCGTCGCGATCGCCTGCTTCGCGGTGTGGTCGCGCCGCTCGGAGCGCCGGATGCTCACCGCGGCCCTCTCCGACGCCGCCCAGCGCGGGCTCATCCCGGCCACCGACATCGGCTGGGTCGTCGACCTCAGGGCCCGCCGCCGCAGCCGCGCCTTCGCGCGGCAGCAGGGCGGCAAGGCGGCCGAGCGCGCCATGCGCGACTACCAGCAGGCCGCCATCGAGCTCGGCTTCCTGCACCACCGCTTCCTCCGCGGCACCCCGCCGCCCGACTTCGCGGCGCGCGGTCAGTCGTACGTCGCCCGCATCGGCGAGGTGCGTCCGCACATCGCCTTCCCCGGACAGGTGGTTCCCACGCGATGACCGACCAGCCCACGGCCGACGCCACGCGGATGATCACCGCGCTCGTCCGGCTGCGCCAGTCGCTCCAGGACGCCGAGCTGCCGCTCGAGGTCCCCGGTGTCGACGCCCAGCGCACCGCCCGCCAGGAGATGGTCGACCAGCTCGAGGACTACGTCATCCCGCGCCTGATGACGATCGACGCCCCGCTGCTGACCGTGGTCGGCGGGTCGACCGGCGCCGGCAAGTCGACCCTGGTCAACTCCCTCGTCGGCCACCGGGTGACCGAGCCGGGTGTGCTGCGCCCGACCACGCGCTCGCCGGTGCTGGTGCACCACCCCGACGACGCGGAGTGGTTCGGCCAGGACCGGCTCCTGCCCGACCTCGAGCGGGTCACCCACGCGACCACCGACCCGGCCGCGCTGCAGCTGGTCCCGTCGCTGTCGATGCCGGCCGGCCTGGCCATCCTCGACGCCCCCGACATCGACTCGGTCGAGGAGCGCAACCGCACGCTCGCCGCGCAGCTCCTCGCCGCCGCCGACCTGTGGCTGTTCGTCACCTCCGCCGCCCGCTACGCCGACCAGGTGCCGTGGGACTTCCTGCGCCAGGCCGCCGAGCGCTCGGCCGCGGTCGCGATCGTGCTCGACCGCACGCCGGCCGAGGCCGTCCAGACCGTGGCCACCCACCTGGCCCGGATGCTCGCCAGCCGCGGCCTGAAGGACTCGCCCCTCTTCACCGTCCATGAGGGTCCCGTCTCCGACGACGGCCTGCTGCCGGCCGAGTCGGTCTCGGACATCCGCGGCTGGCTGGAGTCCCTCGCCGACGACTCCGAGGCCCGCACGGCCGTGGTCAAGCAGACGCTCGACGGTGCCATTCGCACGCTCGCCCGCCGCACCCACGGCGTGGCCGACGCGGCCGCGGAGCAGGCGAGCGCCGTACGCCGCCTGCGTGAGGACAGCGACAAGGCGTACGACGCGGCCATCATCGCCATCACCACCGCCTCGGCCGACGGCACCCTGCTGCGCGGCGAGGTGCTCGCGCGCTGGCAGGAGTTCGTCGGCACCGGGGAGCTGCTCAAGTCGCTGGAGAACCGCGTCGGGTGGCTGCGCGACCGGGTCGTCAACGCGGTCAAGGGCAAGCCCCAGCAGGCCGAGCGGGTCACGGTCGCTGTCGAGTCCGGCCTCGAGACGCTGATCATGGAGCACGCCGAGGCCGCCGCCGAGCGGGCCGAGGCGTCCTGGCAGTCGCTGGCCTCGGGTCAGGCGCTGCTCGCCACCGCCGGCCAGGACCTCGGCCGTGCGTCCCGCGGTCTGCGGCGCCAGGCCGAGCGGGCCGTGCGCGACTGGCAGAACGACGTGCTCGAGATGGTCCGCAGCGAGGGCGCCGACAAGCGCACCACCGCGCGCTTCCTGGCCTACGGCGTCAACGGGCTCTCGGTCGCGCTCATGGTGGTCGTGTTCTCCGCGACGGCCGGGATCACCGGTGCCGAGGTCGGCATCGCCGGCGGGTCCGCGGTGCTCGGGCAGAAGCTGCTCGAGGCGGTCTTCGGCGACCAGGCCGTGCGCAGCCTCGCCGAGCGGTCGCGCCGTGCTCTGGAGGTCCGCGTCACGGCGCTGCTCGAGGCCGAGCGGCGCCGCTACACCGACCTGCTCGACGGCCTCGGGATCACCGCCGACACCCCCGAGCAGCTGCGAGCCGCGTCTCGGCGGGTGGACGACCTGCGGTTCGCCGCGGTGCAGCCTCGTGCCGAAGGCCACTCCTGACCGACCGACGGCATAGGGTTGGCCCAGCAGTGTTGTTCCGCGGTCTGGGGAGAAGATGACGTCCTTGCTCGAGGGTGCCAAGAAGCTGGTCACCCGAGGCACCGACATCGGTGTCCGCATCGACGGGCTCGACCGGGCCACCGAAGCCGCGCGCGGTCGCCTCGACGACGAGCCGGTCGCCGATGCGCGCGCCGTGGTCGACCGGGCCTCGGGCCGCCTCCGCCTCTCCGCCGACCACACGGTCGTCGCGATCGCCGGCGCCACCGGGTCGGGCAAGTCCTCGACGTTCAACGCGCTCACCGGACTCGAGCTCTCGGCGGTCGGCGTACGCCGTCCCACCACCTCGTGGGCCACAGCCTGCGTGTGGGGCCGTGAGGGCGCCGACGAGCTCCTCGAGTGGCTGGGGATCCCGCCGCGCCACCAGACCACCCGCGACTCGATGCTGGACACCAAGCGCGAGGACAACGCGATGCAGGGCGTGGTCCTGCTCGACCTGCCCGACCACGACTCCACCGAGGTCGCCCACCACCTCGAGGTCGACCGGCTGGTCCAGCTCGCCGACCTGCTCGTGTGGGTGCTCGACCCGCAGAAGTACGCCGACGCCGCCATCCACGACCGCTACCTCGCCCCGCTCGCGACCCACCAGGGCGTGATGGTCGTCGTGCTCAACCACATCGACACCGTGCCGGCCGACCGTCGCCAGTCCATGGTCGACGACGTACGCCGCCTCCTCGACGCCGACGGCCTGCCGAAGGTCCCGGTGATCCCGATCAGCGCCCGTGAGGGCATCGGCCTGGATGACCTGCGGGGCGAGATCCAGCAGCGGGTCTCGGCCAAGAAGATGACCCGTGCGCGCCTGGAGGCCGACCTCAAGGCGGCCGCCTCGAGGATGCAGGAGGCCAGCGGCACCGGCCGGACCCGCGCCCTGCCGCGCGAGCGGGTGGCCGCCCTCGAGGACGCCTTCGCCGAGGCCGCCGGCGTGCCGACGGTCGTCGACGCCGTGGAGCGCTCGACCCGGCTGCGGGCCGGCCGGGCCACCGGGTGGCCGGTCACGTCCTGGCTGTCCCGGCTCCGCCCCGACCCCCTCAGGCGCCTGCACCTCGACCTCGGCGCCGACGGCAAGCAGCTGACCGGGCGGTCGCGCACGTCGATGCCGCAGACCACGCAGGTCCAGCGTGCCCGGGTCGACACCGAGGTCCGCATGCTCGCCGACGAGGTCTCCGAGGGGCTCGCCCGCCCGTGGGCCGAGTCCGTGCGCCGCGCGTCCGTCGCGCGGCTCCCCGACCTCGGTGACCGCCTCGACGGCGCCCTCTCCGACACCGAGCTGGGGGTGGCGCGGATGCCCGTCTGGGCCGGCGCCGTGCGCCTGCTCCAGTGGCTCCTCATCATCGCGGCGCTGGCCGGCGCCGTCTGGCTCGGGACGCTCGCGGTCCTCGACTACCTCCAGATGTCCGCGCCGGGCACTCCCGACGTCGGCCCCCTCCCCGTGCCGACCGTGCTCCTGCTCGGCGGGATCGGTCTGGGCATCGTGCTCGCCCTCGTCTGCCGCCTGCTCGTGCGGGCGACCGCCCGGCGGCGTGCCCGGCGGGCGGACGCCCGACTGCGGGAGGCGGTGCGCACCGTCGCCCAGGAGCTGGTCGTCGACCCGGTCGAGGCCGAGCTGACCGCCTACACCACGGTCCGCGAGGGCCTGGGCCAGGCGCTCCGCTAGCCACCTGTCGTCCACAGGACGACCCGCGGTCGCGCCCTTCCCCAGGTCCTGGGGGAGCCGTCCGGGGTCGTCGGCGCTGCCACCGAGTCTCGAACCGATCACCCGGATCGAGACAAGGAGACACCGATGAACGAATCCCAGATCACCGTCCAGGGCTGGCTCGGCGCCGACGTGCGCACCCGCCAGGCGGGCGACGCGGTCGTGGCGAGCTTTCGCCTGGCCTGCACGCCGCGCCGGCTCAACCGCGCCACCGGGGAGTGGGGCGACGCCACCACCCAGTGGTTCACCGTCAACGCGTGGCGCGCCCTCGGCGAGCACTGCGCGGCCTCGCTGCGCCGTGGTGACCCGGTCGTCGTCCACGGCCGGCTCAACGCCTCCACGTGGGTCAGCTCGGCCGGCGTCGAGATGACGTCCTTCGAGATCGACGCCATCGCGGTCGGCCACGACCTCAACCGCGGGACGACCCACTTCACCAAGGTGCACGCACCTCGTCCGCAGGCCACCGAGGAGACCACGACCGCCGTGGCGGAGCCGCCGCCCTTCGCGACTCCGGAGCGGGACGAGGAGGTGGCCGCCTGACCCCGCCGGTCGGCGGGGTCAGCCGCGTTCCCAGCCGCCCATCGCGACTGCCTGCAGGTCGGCCATCGTGAGCGGCGGCAGGTCGGCCGAGACCGGCGTGCCGGCCCCCCACTTCTCCGCTGTGGAGTTGGCCTCGGCGACGTAGACGAGTCCGCCGTCGACGGTGATCGCCGCCTCGCGGTAGACCAGCTCGCCGGTGCGGTTCTCCACGATCCGGCCGTAGAGCCGGCCACCCGCGTCGCGCAGCTCCTGGCAGGTGTCGGGGGAGCGGAGGTCGCCGGGGCAGGTGATCCGGTCCCGCAGCGAGGGCTCGAGGGCCGGTTCGCCCGGGCCGGGAGTCGGGAAGGCCGTGGGCGGGTAGAGCATGACCTCCAGCCCGCCACGGGCGTCGGGCGACGACTTGAGGACCACCCGTACCCACCCGGTGGACACGTCGGGCTCCCCGGGTGCGCGGTCCGGTGGGGCGAGCTGGACGTCGGCGACCCCGACCGAGTCCGGCAGCAGGCTGCGCAGCCGGATCAGCATCGCGTCGGCCGGGGAGTCCCACCACCCGGTGCTCGACGGGCTCGGCGGGTCGGTCGCGATCCCCGGGCTGTCGTCGCCGCTGGTGGCCGGCAGCCAGACGGCCGTGATCGCGACCGCGGCAGCCAGGCCCAGCGCGCCGCCGGCAGCGCGGCGCCGACGGCGGAGGCGGCGCCCCCGGGTGCGCACGGGCTCGAGGAGGTCGGGCGCGGCGTGCACGTCGTCGAGTGAGCGCTCCATCAGGGTGCGGAGCGCGTCGGCCTCGTGGGGCAGTACATCGGTCATCGGGTCCTCCGATCGGTGTCGGCCGGTGCGGCCAGGACGTCGTCGTCGAGCTGCTGCCGTAGGGAGCGGAGCGCGCGGAGGCTGCGGTTCTTGACCGCCGCCTCGGTGAGGCCGAGGTCGGCGGCGGTCCGGCCGACCGAGCGGTCCTCCCAGAAGCGGAGCACGACCACGGCCCGGTCCAGCGGCGCCAGGGTCGCGAGAGCGGCGAGCAGCGCGAGCCGGTCGACCGGGTCGGGCTGGTGGTCCGGGCGCTCGGGGGTCTCGGCGACCGGCAGCTCGCCACTGCTGCGCCGTCGGCGGTCCGAGAGGAACGACTTGGTCAGCATCCCGTGCACGTAGGCGACGGGGTCGCCGGCGGCCCGCACCCGCCACCACGACGCGTAGGCCTTGGCCAGCGTCGTCTGGACGAGGTCCTCGGCCCCGTGGGACGAGGTGGTCAGCAGGTAGGCGGTGCGGTGCAGCTGCGTGGACCTCGCGGCCACGAACTCCGCGAACTCCGCGTCGTACCTCTCCGAGCGCCGCACGCTGCCTCCCCGTCCCGATCGGTCGTCCGTGTGTGGGGGGTCCCACGCATCAAGGACGCCGTGACCCCGGAATCGGTCTCACGCCGCTTCCCCCGTAGGCTCCTGACCCATGGCGGAGTATGTGTTCACCCTGCGCAATGTGCGCAAGGCCCATGGCGACAAGGTCGTTCTCGACAACGTGACGCTGTCGTTCCTGCACGGCGCGAAGATCGGCGTCGTCGGCCCCAACGGCACCGGCAAGTCCTCGCTGCTGAAGATCATGGCGGGGCTCGACCACGCCAACAACGGCGACGCGATCCTCGACCCCGACGCAACGGTCGGCATGCTCCAGCAGGAGCCGCCGCTGAGCGAGGGCAAGACCGTCCTCGAGAACGTCGAGGAGGCCGTCGGCGAGATCAAGGGCAAGCTCGACCGCTACAACAAGATCTCCGAGGAGCTGGCGGACCCGGACGCCGACTACGACAAGCTCCTCGCCGAGATGGGCGACCTGCAGACCGACCTCGACCACGCCAACGCGTGGGACCTCGACAGCCGGCTCGACCAGGCGATGGACGCGCTGCGCTGCCCGCCGCCGGACGCGATCGTCGACAACCTCTCGGGTGGTGAGCGCCGCCGCGTCGCGCTGTGCAAGCTCCTGCTCCAGCAGCCCAGCCTGCTGCTTCTCGACGAGCCCACCAACCACCTCGACGCCGAGTCGGTCCAGTGGCTCGAGGGCCACCTCGCCTCCTACCCCGGCGCCGTCCTGGCCGTGACCCACGACCGGTACTTCCTCGACAACGTCGCCTCGTGGATCCTCGAGCTCGACCGCGGCCAGGCGCACCCCTACGAGGGCAACTACTCGACCTACCTCGAGACCAAGAAGGACCGCCTCAAGATCGAGGGCCAGAAGGACGCCAAGCGCGCCAAGATGCTCGAGCGCGAGCTCGAGTGGGTGCGCTCCAACGCCAAGGCCCGCCAGACCAAGAGCAAGTCGCGTCTCGCGCGCTACGAGGAGATGGCGGCCGAGGCCGACCGGATGCGCAAGATCGACACGTCCGAGATCAACATCCCGGCCGGTCCGCGCCTCGGCGACATCGTGCTGGAGGCCAACGACCTCGGCAAGGGCTTCGAGGACCGCACGCTCATCCACGACCTGAGCTTCTCGCTGCCCCGTGCCGGCATCGTCGGCGTGATCGGCCCCAACGGCGTCGGCAAGACGACGCTGTTCCGGATGATCACCGACCAGGAGAAGCCCGACGAGGGCGAGCTCAAGGTCGGCACCACCGTGAAGATCTCCTACGTCGACCAGAGCCGTGGCGGCATCGACCCCAACAAGAACGTCTGGGAGGTCGTCTCCGACGGCCTGGACTTCATCAAGGTCGCCAACTTCGAGATGAACTCGCGCGCCTACGTCGCCTCGTTCGGCTTCAAGGGGCCCGACCAGCAGAAGAAGGCCGGTGTGCTCTCCGGTGGTGAGCGCAACCGCCTGAACCTCGCGCTGACGCTGAAGATGGGCGGCAACATGCTGCTCCTCGACGAGCCCACCAACGACCTGGACGTCGAGACCCTGTCCTCGCTCGAGGACGCGCTGCTGGAGTTCCCCGGCTGTGCCGTGGTCACCTCCCACGACCGGTGGTTCCTCGACCGCGTCGCGACCCACATCCTGGCGTGGGAGGGCGATGACGAGGACCCCGCCAAGTGGTTCTGGTTCGAGGGCAACTTCGCGTCCTACGAGGAGAACAAGATCGAGCGCCTCGGCGTCGAGGCGGCGCGTCCGCACCGCGTGACGCACCGCCGCCTCACCCGCGACTGATCGCGAGAGGGCACTCCCCGGCACTCTCAGACGTGCGAGAGGGCACTTTCCGGAACTCGAAGTTCCGGAAAGTGCCCTCTCGGCCGTTCGGGAGTGCCGGGGAGTGCCCTCTCGGTCAGCGGATCTCCATCTCGGGATGGTCGGCGACCAGGTGGTCGGCGACGGCGTTCATCACCCGGCCGAGCGCTTCGAGGTCCGCGGGGTCGACGATGTCGACGAGGTGGTCACGCACGCCGTTGACGTGCACCGGCGCCATCCGGCGCAGGAGCGAGTACCCCTTGTCGGTCATCGAGCACAGGATGCCGCGACCGTCCTCGGGCGAGACCGAGCGGGTGACCAGCCCGGCGCGCTCCATCCGGGTGACCGTGTGGGTCACCCGGGACCGGCTGTGGGCCAGGGCGTCGGCGAGCTGCGCCATCCGCAGCTTGCGGCCGTCGCACTCGGAGAGCCGGACGAGGATCTCGTACTCCACGAGGGAGATGTCGAACTCCCGGCGGAGGTCGTCGTCGAGCCGGTCGAAGAGCAGGGTGGTGCCCATGACCAGCCCTCGCCACGACCGCTGCTGCTCGGTGTCGAGCCAGCGCGCCAGGCGGGGAACGTCAGTCATGGGCCCAGCGTATTGCGTGGGCCCGCCCCGCCGCGCGTATCCGGGGTTCAGCCGATGCGCTCGAGGATCAGCGCCATGCCCTGGCCGCCGCCGACGCACATCGTGATCAGGCCGGTGCTCTTGTCGTGCCACTCCAGCGAATTGAGCATCGTGTTCTGCAGGCGGGCGCCGGTCATGCCGAAGGGGTGGCCCACGGCGATGGCGCCGCCGTTGACGTTGAGGCGGTCGATGTCGATGCCGAGGTCCTGGTAGGACGGGACGACCTGGGCGGCGAAGGCCTCGTTGATCTCGACCAGATCGATGTCGCCGATGCTCATGCCGGCGTGCTTGAGCGCGCGCTTGGTGGCCTCGACCGGGCCGAGGCCCATGATCTCGGGGGACAGGCCGCTGACGCCGGTGGAGACGATCCGGGCGAGCGGGGTCAGGCCGAGCTCGGCCGCCTTGGTGTCGGACATGATGACCACGGCCGCGGCGCCGTCGTTGAGGGCGCAGCAGTTGCCGGCGGTGACGACGCCGTCGGGACGGAAGACCGGCTTGAGGTCCTTGATTGCGTCGTAGGTGACGCCCGCGCGCGGACCGTCGTCGGTGCTGACGACCGTGCCGTCGGGGGTGGTGACCGGGGTGATCTCGCGGGCCCAGAAGCCGTCGTTGATCGCCTTCTCGGCGAGGTTCTGGGAGCGGACGCCGAACTCGTCGAGCTCCTGGCGCGAGAGGCCGCGCAGCTTGGCGACGTTCTCGGCGGTCTGGCCCATGGCGATGTAGGCGTCGGGGAGCAGGCCGTCCTCGCGCGGGTCGTGCCAGTCGACGCCGCCCTCGGCGGTCTTGTCGGTGCGCGCCTTGGCGTCGGCGAAGAGGGGGTTCTGGGTGTCGGGCCAGTGGTCGGAGGTGCCCTTGGCGAAGCGGGACACGGTCTCCACGCCCGCGGAGATGAAGACGTCGCCCTCGCCGGCCTTGATGGCGTGGAAGGCCATCCGCGTCGTCTGCACCGAGGAGGCGCAGTAGCGGGTGATGGTGGCGCCGGGCACCTCGTCCATGCCGTTGAGGACGTTCACGATCCGGCCCATGTTGTTGCCGGACTCACCACCCGGCAGGCCGCACCCGAGGTAGAGGTCGTCGACGGTGTTGGGGTCCAGGCCCGGGATCTTCTCGAGCGCCGTCTTGATGATGAAGGCGCTGAGGTCGTCGGGACGCAGGTCCTTGAGCGACCCCTTGTTCGCGCGGCCGATGGGGGTGCGGGCGGCGGAGACGATGACGGCCTCGGGCATGGAACTCTCCGATCAGGGGGTGCGGGACGCGGGCGCCAGCAACCCTAGACCGTCGCGCGGGCCCGTGGGCGAGGCGTCCGTCACCCCTGGCCGGGGGCGGCCATCGAGGTCATCAGCAGCTGCAACGAGCGGGCGAGGAAGTCCTTGCGCGCCGTGCGTGGCTTGAGCAGGGCGGCGAAGAGGATGCCGTCGAAGGAGGACACGAGGGTCTCGGCCCGCTCCGCGCTGTGCTCCTTGCCCTGCGCGGCCATGATGCCGTCGACGACGTCGACCAGCCGGCTGCGCCACGTCGCCATCAGCTCGGCGAGCTCGGGGTCGCGCGAGGCCTCCAGGGAGAGCTCCAGCTTGGCCAGCAGCAGCTCACGCTCCTCCACCCACCGCTGGAAGAGCCGCCTCGTCAGCTGGACCGCGCGGTCGGACTCGCCCGGGCAGCCCTGCAGGTCCCGGGCGAGCGCGTCGACGTCGCCGGCGAGCGACGAGGCGACGTACTCCGTGAGGGCCACCAGGAGCGCCTTGCGGGTCCGGAGGTACGCCGAGCAGCTGCCCTCGGGGAGCCCCGCCTGCCGGTCGACCGCACGGTGGGTGAGTCCGCGCAGGCCCTCGTCGGCGACCACCTGGAGCCCGGCGTCCAGCAGCTGGCGCCGCCGGGGGCTCAGGTCGGTGGTGACCGGGGGAGACGGGGACATGCGGACCCTTCCGAGGATGGTGACCCGCGACACTACCCGCCGGCTTGCGCCGCTGCCGCGAGGGGCGTACTTTCTACAGATGTAGAGATTCTACATGTGTAGAAAGGAATCGTCATGGCCGCCAGCTTCGACCCCACCACCCTCGCCGCGTGGATGATCGGCTTCTACGTCGTCGCCGTCCTCGGCGCCGCCCTCGCGATCGGCTCCGTCGCCGAGTTCGTCCTCAGCAACCGCAGCGTCCGGGTCGCCCGGCAGCAGACGGTCCGCAGCTACTACGGCGGTCTCGCCCACACGCACTGATCCCGACCCGACCGCCCCGGTCTGACAGCATCGGGGCGTGCGCCACGTCTACGAGTGCCCCATGCGCTGGGCCGACATGGACCTCCTCGGTCACGTCAACAACGTCGTCTACGTCGACTACCTCCAGGAGGCCCGGGTCGACATGCTGCGCACCCACGGCCCTGCCGCGACGAGTGCGGAGCTCACCGACGGGGTCGTGGTGGTCCGGCACGAGGTCACCTACCGCGCGCCCCTGACCTTCCGGTTCGCGCCGGTGCGGATCGAGTGCTGGGTCACCGAGATCCGGGCCGCGTCCTTCACGATGGCCTACGAGATCTTCCACGAGGACCCCGAGGTCGAGGGTGGGCGCCGGGTCTACCTGCGGGCCACGACCCTGCTCACGCCGTACGTCTTCGCCACGGAGCGGCCCCGCCGGCTCACCGACGTCGAGCGCGACACGCTCGCGCACTTCCTGGAGCCCGAGGAGCGCCGCCCGCGCTACTCCATCGACCCCGCCCGGCACGAGAAGGTCGGGCACTACCCCGTCCACGTCCGGTTCTCCGACGTGGACGTCTACGGTCACGTCAACAACGTGAAGTACTTCGAGTACTTCCAGGAGGCCCGTATCCTCCTCAACGCCCGCCTCTGGCGGGACCTCGACGGTCCGACGCCCGAGGTCGTGGTGGCGCAGACCGATGTCGACTACAAGGTCCCGATCCTCTTCCGGCCGGAGCCGTACGACGCGTGGACCTGGATCTCGCGGGTGGGCGAGCGCTCCCTGACGATCGACTCCGAGATCTGCGACGGCGACCTCGTCCTGTCCCGCTGCCGGGTGGTCCTGGTCTTCTTCGACCGCGAGACCCAGGGCTCGACGGAGCCGAGCCCGGAGCACCGGGCGGCGCTCGAAGCCGCCCTCCAGCCGGCACCTGCCTGAGACAGGGGGCACCCCGACGACCGACAGGTGCTGCGGGTGGTCGCCGGGGTGCGTGTGGGGGCGTCGGGGGTTCATTCCTGGGCTGCCGCTGCGCGGTCTCGCCCCTCACAGGTTCCTGTCGCGAGGACCGTGCCGCGTTACAGGGCCCGGAACTGCCGACGCCCCGCAGGCACCGACGGGGGGACTCGGCCTGCGGGGCGTGGCGGGGTTGGGGGAGACCCCCTGACACCGCTGAACCGGTGCTCCCACGGTCCTCTTGTCGCCGGGAGCGGTGATCGTTACACCGACGTTGTGATGGTCTGGTCCACCGTCCTACTCGAAGCTGTTGACCATGAACTGCGCGGCGTGCGTGACGTAGTCCCAGAACTGCGCGTCCTGCTCCGGGGTGAGGGCCACCTCGTCGAGGCCCGCCCGGAAGTGGTGCAGCCAGCGGTCCTTCGCCAGGGGTGTGACCGCGAACGGCGCGTGCCGCATCCGCAGGCGCGGGTGGCCGCGCTGCTCGGAGTAGGTGGTGGGTCCGCCCCAGTACTGCACGAGGAACAGCAGGAAGCGTTCCTCGGCGGGAGCGAGGTCCTCCTCGGGGTAGAGCGGCCGCAGCACCTCGTCCTCGGCCACACCCTCGTAGAACTTCGCGACGATCCTCCGGAAGGTCTCGAAGCCGCCGATCTCCTCGTAGAACGTCGTCACGCGTCCCATTGTGCCGAGGGCCGCCGGGGCGCCCGACACCGGCGTGCAAGACTCGCAGCGACCCACCGACGTACCACCTGAATCCGTTGAGGAGTGATTGCGCATGGCCACCACCCGCAAGGCGACGACGCACTGGGAAGGCACCCTGTTCGAGGGCGCCGGCCAGGTCACGCTCGAGTCGTCCGGCCTCGGCACGTACGACGTGTCGTGGCCCAGCCGTGCCGAGGAGGCCAACGGCAAGACCAGCCCCGAGGAGCTCATCGCGGCGGCCCACTCGGCCTGCTTCTCGATGGCGCTGTCCAACGGCCTGGCCAAGGCCGGCTCGCCCGCGACCTCGCTGGACACCAGCGCGGACGTCGAGTTCACGCCCGGCACCGGCATCACCGGCATCAAGCTGACGGTCCGCGGCGTCGTGGACGGCATGAGCAACGAGGACTTCGTCGCGGCCGCCGAGGGCGCCAAGACCGGCTGCCCGGTCAGCCAGGCGCTGACCGGCACGACGATCACGCTGGACGCCGCTCTCGCCTGAGGGCCCCACACGTGACAGCAGGGCGGTGACCATCACGGTCACCGCCCTGCTTCGCGTCGGGGTCAGTCGGCGGGGGTCGCGGCTTCCTCCGCCGCCTGCGCGGCCTTCTCCTCGCGGTGCCACACGACCCGCTGGGGGAGCGGGATCTCGATGCCCTCGTGGTCGAACCGCGCCTTGATCCGCTGCCGCATCTCGCGGGCCACGCCCCACTGCTCCATCGGCGCGGTCTTGATCAGCACCCGCAGCGAGACCGACTCGGGGCCGAAGGCCTCCACACCGGTGACCTCGGGCTCCTCGATGATCAGGCCCTTGAAGTCGTCGTCCTCCCATAGGTCGTGGGCCACGTCGGTCATGATCCGCTGGACCTTGGCCAGGTCCTCACCGAAGCCGACGGAGATGTCGACGACCGCTCGGGACCAGTTCTGGCTCATGTTGCCCACGCGCATGATCGCGCCGTTGGGGACGTACCAGACGGTGCCGTTGAGGTCGCGGAGCCGGGTGACGCGCAGGCTGACCGCCTCGATCACGCCGGAGGCCTCGCCGACGTCGACGACGTCGCCGACGCCGTACTGGTCCTCGAAGATCATGAAGATGCCGGACAGGAAGTCCTTGACGAGCGACTGGGCGCCGAAGCCCACGGCCAGGCCGATGATGCCGGCGCTGGCGATGATGGGCGCGATGTTGAGGCCCAGCTCGCTCAGCATCATCGTGCCGATGATCGCCACCACGACGCCGGTGATGATGCTCTTGAGCAGGTCGCCCATCGTCTTGGCGCGCTGGACCCGGCGGGTCGCGGTGACCAGGTCGCGCGCGGTCGGCGTCGCGCCGCGCGCGGCGGTGGCCTTCGCACCGCGCGGGAGCTTCGGCATCCGGCTGGGCAGGACCCCGTCCTCCGCGCGGCGCACGAGGCGGTCGACGAGCTTGTGCAGGACCCATCGGATCGCCAGGGCCAGGACCAGCAGGCCGGCGAGTGCCAGGGGCTTGCCGATCAGCAGGTCGGACGCGTTGGCCAGACGCTGGTTGCCCGTGATCTCCATGGTGGCCTTGCAGATCTGTTCGCCTGCAGCACACGGGGTGGTCGTCTCGAGCGGAAACATGGGCCCCAGTATGGACAGGTCGCGACGACGATTCCGAACTCGCTCGCGGGGGTGTGACCCAGTCGACTCCGCAGGCGGGCGGTCACGGTCGAGGGCAGGGTCGCCGAGCCGATATCCTGCACCGGTGACCACCATGCTCGAGACCATCGTCCGCCGGAGCACCGCCGTCTCGCTGGCCAGCGCCGCCACGCTCGTGGCCGTGGCCGGGCCCGCGTCGGCCGACGTCCCGGAGGGGTGGGCCCCGCACACCGAGGTCAACGGCCTGCACGCCGTGCTGGTCCTCGGTGGGGTCCCGCTGCTGCTCTTCGTCGTGATCTTCGCGCTGGGCTACCTGCCCGGCATGCTGCGCGGTGAGCGCACCCCGGGCTCCTCGCCCGTCGAGGACCAGTGGTTCGGCGGTCCCCAGAAGGGCACCGCCGAGCTCGCCGGCCCCGACACCGAGGAGTCCAAGGCCGGGGGCGCAAGTGCCCGCTGGTGAGTTCACCTCGTCGGAGCGCTACACGCTCGACGAGGCCATCCGCAAGGCCGAGACCCTGTCTCGCGTCGAGTTCTCGCTGTTCGTCGGCACGTCCGAGGGCGACCCGCGCGCCTTCGCGACCCAACTGCACAACACGCTGGTCTCGCCCACGCGCAGCATCCTGATCATGGTCGACCCCACGGCGCGCGCCCTGGAGATCGTCACCGGCGGCTACGTGCGCCGCACGCTGTCGGACAAGGAGGTCGAGCTGACCGCCGCGCAGATGCAGTCGACGTTCGCCGAGGGCGACCTCGTCGGCGGCCTCACCCGCGGCATCGCGATGCTCGCCGAGCACGCCCGCCCGCAGAACACCCTGCACGCCGGCGCCTGACCCGACACGCACCCAGACACACGAGAAGGGCCCCACCGGATCACCGGTGGGGCCCTTCTGCGTCAGGCGGTCAGCCCTGAGCGTCCTTCGCCTGGGCGGCCAGCGCCCGGGCGACGTCGGCGCGGCCCTCGCGCACGTAGCGCTTGGCGGCCGGGTTGGCCGGCGAGCTCTCGAGCCACGCGTCCACGCGGTCGAGCAGCTGCTGGCTGGCCAGCGGGCGCGGGAAGAGGTACTCCAGGGCGGTCGAGGCGCGCTGGGTGCCCTTCTCCTCCCACATCGTGTCGGCGACGGCGAGGTACTTCTCGACGTACGGCGCGAGGATCTCCTCCTGGCCGAACACCTGGAAGGCCAGCACGATGCTGCGCTGGGTCTCGTTGGGGATGTCGTCGCGCTCCACGGCGCTGGCCCACGCGTCGGCCTTGGCCTCGGCGGTCGGGCGCAGCGCGAGGGCGGCGCCGTGGTGCTCCTGGCCCGAGATGGTGTTGTCGCGGGCGAGCTCGGCGTCGATCGCCTCGACCCCGGCCCGGCCGGCCTTGACCAGGCTGTTCAGCAGCAGCCAGCGCAGGTCGGTGTCGACCGCGAGGCCCGCGAAGGAGACCGTGCCGTCGAGCAGGCCCTCGAGCTCGGCCAGCGCCTCGTCGCTGTGCGCGGCCGAGGCGTAGGCACGGGCGAAGGACAGCTGGTGGTCGCTGCCGGCCTCGGCGGCGACGAACAGCTCCCGGATGCCCTGCTCCCAGGTCGCCTTGAGGGCGGCCCGGTTGGCGGGAGCGCTGTAGGCGTTGATCGCCTGCGCGGCGTAGCCCGGGATCCGGCTGACGCCGAAGGCGTCGGTCTCGGAGCCGACAGCGCTGAGCACGAGCGTCACGAACGCGGTCGCCGACATCTCGGCGTCGCGCGTCATGTCCCACGCAGCGCCCCAGCACAGGGCCCGGGCGAGCGGGTCGTCCAGCGTGGCCAGGCCGTCGACGACGGTGGCCAGCGAGCGGTCGTCCAGGCGGATCTTGGCGTAGGCGAGGTCGCCCTCGTTGAGCAGCAGCAGCGCGGGCTGCTGCTGGCCGATGAGGTCGTGGACCTGGGTCTTCGCGCCCTCGACGTCGATCTCGATCGACGTACGACGGACCAGGCGGCCCTCCACCTCGTCGTAGAGGCCGATGCCGAGGCGGTGGCGGCGCAGCGTCGGGTAGTCGGCGGCAGCGGTCTGGCGGACGGCGAAGGAGGTGAAGCGGCCGTCCTCGTCCAGCTCGAACTCGGGGGCGAGCGTGTTCACGCCCGAGGTCTGCAGCCACTCCTGGGCCCACGACTCCAGCTCCCGGCCCGAGGCCTTCTCGAGCGCGGCCAGCAGGTCGGTGAACTCGGAGTTGGAGAACTCGAAGTCCTTGAAGTAGCCGCGGATGCCCTCGAGGAAGTTCTCCAGGCCCACCCAGGCGACGAGCTGCTTGAGCACCGAGGCGCCCTTGGCGTAGGTGATGCCGTCGAAGTTCACCTCGACGGCCTGGAGGTCGTAGTTGTCCGCCGCGATCGGGTGCGTGCTGGGCAGCTGGTCCTGGCGGTAGGCCCAGTTCTTGCGGGCGTTGGTGAAGCCGACCCACGACTCGGTGAACTCGGTGGCCTCGACGGCCGCGTGGTAGCAGGCCCACTCGGCGAAGGACTCGTTGAGCCAGAGGTCGTCCCACCAGCGCATGGTCACCAGGTCGCCGAACCACATGTGCGCCATCTCGTGGAGGATCACCTCGGCGCGGAACTCGTAGAACGAGCGGTCCTGGCGGGAGCGGGGGAGGTACTCGTCGCGGAGGGTCACGCAGCCGGCGTTCTCCATGGCGCCCATGTTGTACTCCGGCACGTAGAGCTGGTCGTACTTGCCGAACGGGTAGGGGTAGTCGAAGAGGTCCTCGAAGAACGCGAAGCCCTGCTCGGTGAGCTTGACCAGCTCCTCCACGTCGAGGTGCTCGACGAGGGACTGGCGGCAGTAGTGGCCCAGCGGGATGTCGCCGTGCTTGCCGCGGTAGACGTGCTGGACCTCGTGGTACTCACCGGCGACGAGCGCGGTGATGTAGGTCGACATCGGCTTGGTCGGCGCGAAGTTCCACAGCGAGACGCCCTCGGCGATCTCCTTCGGCTCGGGGGTCGCGGAGTTGGAGACGACCTTCCAGCCGGTCGGCGCGGTCACGTTGAAGGTGAAGGGCGCCTTGAGGTCGGGCTGCTCGAAGGTCGTGTAGACGCGGCGGGCGTCCGGGACCTCGAACTGCGAGTAGAGGTAGACCCGGTCGTCGGCGGGGTCGACGAAGCGGTGCAGGCCCTCACCCGTGCGCGAGTAGGTGCAGTCGGCACGGACCACGAGCACGTTGTCGGCGGCGAGGCCGGACAGCGCGATGCGGTGGTCGGCGTACGCCGTCGCGGGGTCGATCGACTCGCCGTTCAGCGTGATCTCGTGGACGGTCGCGCCGACGAGGTCGGCGAACGTCGAGGAGCCGGGCTGGCTGCAGGTGAACTCGATGGTGGTGGTCGAGCCGAAGGTCGTGTCGCCGGTCGTGAGATCCAGGTCGATGGAGTACGACGTGACGTCCAGGAGAGCGGCGCGGGTGGCGGCTTCGTCCCGGGTGAGGTTGGTTCCAGGCATGGGGCGCATCATGTCATCCACGTCACGCCCGGAGGAAAACGGTTATCGCCCATGATGGGCCGCGTGACCACCTCCGAGCGGCATGTCATCCCGTTGCGCGAGGCGACTCGGGCCTGGTTCCTGATCTCCCTCCAGACCTTCGGCGGGCCGGCCGGCCAGATCGCCGTCATGCAACGCACGCTCGTCGACGAGCGGCGCTGGATCGGTGAGCGGCGCTTCCTCCACGCGCTGAGCTACTGCATGCTGCTGCCCGGCCCCGAGGCGCAGCAGCTCGCCATCTACACCGGCTGGCTGCTCAACGGGTGGCTCGGCGGGCTCGTCGCCGGGGTCCTGTTCGTGCTGCCCGGCGTGGTCGCGCTGCTCGGGCTCTCCTGGCTGTACGTCGCCCACGGCGACACGACGCTCGTCTCCGGACTGTTCCTGGGGCTGGCGCCGGCCGTGGTCGCGATCGTGCTCCAGGCCGTGGTGCGGGTCGGTGGCCGGGCGCTGACCAACCGCACGCTGGTCCTGCTCGCGGCCGCGGCCTTCCTCGGCCTCGCGCTGCTCGGCCTGCCGTTCCCGCTGGTCGTGCTGGGCGCCGGCGCGATCGGGTGGGCGCTCGGCCGCTGGCGGCCCGGGCTGATGGCCCCGCCGGAGAAGGCGGCCGGCGCCGACGAGGGACCCGCCCCGCTGATCCCCGACGACGCCCTGCACCACGCCCGCCCCTCGGCCCGCCGCAACCTGACGATCCTCGGCATCGGCCTGGTGCTCTGGGTGACCCCCGTCGCCGTCGCGTGGACGCTGGTCTCCGGCGAGCAGTCCGTCTTCACCGACCAGGGCGTCTTCTTCGGCGGGATGGCGCTGGTGACGTTCGGCGGCGCCTACGCGGTGCTGTCCTACGTCGCCCAGGCGGCGGTGGGCACCTACGGCTGGCTCACGGCCGGCGAGATGGTGCGCGGCCTCGCGCTCGCCGAGACCACGCCCGGGCCGCTGATCATGGTGGTGCAGTTCGTGGCGTTCCTCGGCGCCTACCGCAACCCCGGCGGACTCGACCCGTGGGTCGCGGCCGTGCTGGGCTCGCTGCTGACGGTCTGGGTGACCTTCGTGCCCTGCTTCGTGCTGGTCTTCCTCGGGGCGCCGTACGTCGAGCGGCTCCGGGGGAGCGCCTCCCTCTCGGCCGCGCTGACCGGGGTGACCGCCGCGATCGTCGGCGTGATCGCCAACCTGGCACTGTTCTTCACCGTGCACACGCTCTTCGCCCGGACCCGGACGGTCGGGCCCGGACCCGTGGACCTGCTGGTGCCCGTCTGGTCGTCGTGGGTCTGGGAGGCCGTCGTCGTCGCGGCGCTCGCCCTGGCGCTGGTGTTCGGGGCCCGGTGGTCGGTGCTGCGGACGCTCGGCGTGTGCGCCTTGGCCGGGCTCGGCCTGGCGCTGGTGACGTGAGCGACAGGTGACGGCGCGGCGGAATACCGCGCCGCCGAGGTCGTTGCACCTTGTATGACCAACGCTGACTTCTGGCTCGACCCTGCCTGCCCGTTCGCCTGGATCACCTCGCGGTGGATCCTCGAGGTGGAGAAGGTCCGGGACATCCAGGTGACCTGGAACATCATGAGCCTGGCCTTCCTCAACGAGGACAAGGACGTCTCGGAGGAGTACCGCTCCTTCCTCGAGACCGCCTGGCAGCCGGTGCGCGTGCTGATGGCCGCCGAGCAGAAGTACGGCAAGGACGTCGTGCTGCCGCTCTACACCGCGATGGGGACCCGGATCCACCTCGAGAAGCAGGACAAGGACCGCGCCATGATCGAGGCGTCGCTCGAGGAGGCCGGCCTGGACGTGGGGCTCGCCGACGCCATGGACGACATCTCCTACGACGAGGCCATCCGTACGTCGCACCGTGCGGGCATGGACCAGGTCGGCAACGAGGTCGGCACGCCGACCATCGCGTTCAACGGCGCGGCCTTCTTCGGCCCGGTGATCTCCAAGGCGCCGCGCGGCGAGGAGGCCGGCCGGCTCTGGGACGCCTGCGTGACGCTCTCGGCCTACCCGCACTTCTACGAGCTCAAGCGGGCCCGCGACAAGGCGCTCGACTTCAGCTGAACCCCGGCGTACGGCGGGCCCCGTTGCCAGTGTGACGAGAGTGGCGCATGATGTTGTGCCATGTCTGGTCGAGCCTCGGGTGCACGAGCGGCCGCCGCCCTGCTGACGGCGGGGCTGATGGCAGCAGGGCTCGCCCTGCCGGTCCCGGTCGGCGCCCACGCGGCGGGCAAGCCGCACCGGCCACCGGAGGTCCTGCTCCGGTCGGTCGGTGACTCGGGCGTCCGCGAGGCCGACGTCCGGCTCCGGCGCGCGGACTTCCACGACACGACGGACGGTGCGGACGGCGAGCGGCGCACCCAGCGGTTGCGCACGTCGTCGTACCGGCTCGCCGGGCTGACCTGGCGCGGCGACGGCTCGAGCCTCATGATGCGCAACCGCGCCGGCTCCGGCTGGTCGGCGTGGCACCCGATGCCGGCGCTGAGCGACCTGCCGAGCGCGGACAGCCCCGACGCCAGCGCGACGAGCGGCACCGAGCCGTTGTGGGTCGGCGGGTCCGACGCAGTGCAGATCGGCCTGCGCGGCCCGATCCCGCAGCGCCTCACCCTCGTCCTCATCGATCCGGGCCGCCGCAAGTCCGACAGCGCCGAGCCCGAGCCGACCAACCGGACCGGCCACCACCACTGGAAGCACGCGCCGCGGCCACCGATCCGGCTGCGGAAGGCGTGGGGCGCGGTGGACAGCTGGCGCAACGGCGGGCCGTGGTACGTCCGCACGATCCAGCAGGTGCACATCCACCACACCGTGACGGCCAACCGCTACTCGCGCGCCGACGTCCCCGCCCTGATCCGGGGGATGTACCGCTACCACACGCACAACCTGGGCTGGTCCGACATCGGCTACAACTTCCTCGTCGACCGCTTCGGCCGGATCTGGGAGGGCCGCAAGGGCGGCGCCGGGCTGCCGGTGCAGGGCGCCCACACGCTCGGCTTCAACGAGACCTCGACCGGCATCGCGGCGATCGGCAACTTCGAGCTGGTCAAGCCGAGCCAGAGGATGCTGACCGCGATCGTGCGGCTGGCGTCGTGGAAGCTCGACAAGTACCACCGCGACGTCCCGCACTGGGCGCACGTGTTCTCCCACGGCAGCGACCGTTTCCGGTGGGGTCGCACGGTCGTCCTGCCGAGGATCGACGGGCACCGGGACACCAACCAGACGGCCTGTCCGGGGCGCAGGCTCTACGCCAAGCTCCCGGGCATCCGGCGCCGGGCGACGATCCGGGTCCGGCACTACTGACGTCGTACTCCTAGGATTCACGCATGAGTCGAGTCCTGTCAGCCGTCGCCTGGCCGTATGCCAACGGCCCGCGCCACATCGGCCACGTCGCCGGTTTCGGTGTGCCCTCCGACGTCTTCAGCCGCTACATGCGGATGGCCGGGCACGACGTCCTCATGGTGTCGGGCACCGATGAGCACGGCACGCCGATCCTCGTCGCCGCCGACAAGGACGGCGTCAGCGCCCGGGAGCTCGCCGACAAGAACAACACCGTGATCGTGCAGGACCTGCTCGACCTCGGGCTGTCCTACGACCTCTTCACCCGGACCACCACCGGCAATCACTACAACGTGGTGCAGGAGATGTTCCGGACCGTCCACCGCAACGGCTACATGGTCGAGCAGACGACGTTCGGCGCGATCAGCCCGTCGACCGGCCGCACGCTCCCGGACCGCTACATCGAGGGCACCTGCCCGATCTGCGGCTTCAAGGAGGCGCGCGGCGACCAGTGCGACAACTGCGGCAACCAGCTCGACGCGACCGACCTGCTCGAGCCGCGCTCGAAGATCAACGGCGAGACGCCGGAGTTCATCGAGACCCAGCACTACTTCCTCGACCTGCCTGCTCTCGCCGACGCGCTCAAGGTGTGGCTCGACGAGCGGGCCGAGTCCGGCACCTGGCGGCCCAACGTCATCAAGTTCTCCCAGAACATCCTCGAGGAGATCCGCCCGCGGGCGATGACGCGCGACATCGACTGGGGGATCCCGGTCCCGGGCTGGGAGGACCAGCCGACCAAGCGCCTCTACGTCTGGTTCGACGCCGTCATCGGCTACCTGTCCGCGTCCATCGAGTGGGCCCGCCGCCTGGGTGAGCCGGAGCGTTGGCGCGACTGGTGGAACGATCCCGAGGCCCTCGCCTACTACTTCATGGGCAAGGACAACATCGTCTTCCACAGCCAGATCTGGCCCGCCGAGCTCCTGGCGTACGACGGCCGCGGCTCGCGCGGCGGCGAGCCGGGTGTCTACGGCGACCTGAACCTGCCGACCGAGGTCGTGTCCTCGGAGTTCCTCACGATGGGGGACCAGCAGTTCTCCTCCAGCCGCGGCCACGTCATCTACGTCGGTGACTTCCTGGCGCGCTACGGCCCGGACGCGCTGCGCTACTTCATCTGTGCGGCCGGCCCGGAGACCTCCGACGCCGCCTTCACGTGGGCCGACTTCGTGACCCGCAACAACTCCGAGCTGGTCGCGGGCTGGGGCAACCTGGTCAACCGCACGGCGACGATGGTGGCCAAGAGCTTCGGCGAGGTCCCGGCGGCCGGGACCCTCGAGCCGGTCGACGAGGCCGTGCTGGCGTCGGTCCGCGGCGCCTTCGACACCGTCGGCGACCTCATCGGCCGCCACCGGCTGCGCAGCGCCATCGCCGAGGCGATGCGCGTCGTCGGCGAGGTGAACAAGTACCTCACCGTCACCGAGCCCTACAAGATGAAGGACGAGTCGCAGCGCGAGCGCCTCGGCACCGTCCTGCACGTCGCCGCCCAGTGCGTCGTCGACTGCAACACCCTGCTCTCGCCGTTCCTCCCGCACTCGGCCAACAAGGTCTGGGCGACGTTCGGGGGCGAGGGAGAGTTCATGCCGATGCCGCGGGTCGACCAGGTCGAGGAGCTCGACCCCGACCAGGGTGCCGGCCTGTCGTTCTACCCGGTCATCACCGGCGACTACAGCGACACCCCGGCGTGGGCCCCCCGGTCGCTCGTGGTGGGCACCAAGATCGCCAAGCCGGCGCCGATCTTCACCAAGCTCGACCCGTCGGTGGTCGACGAGGAGCTCGCCCGGTTCGGTGGCTGAGCACCTCCCGGTCACCCTCCAGTTCCACCCCGACTGGCCGAGCCGGGACGGGTGGGTCATCGAGTCGATGGCGGCCGACGGGGTCTACCGCTCGCAGTGGACCACGGGCACGTCCAACGGTGGCCTCACCGCGCACGAGGGTGGCGACCGGTGGCGGTGGGAGAGCCGTCTCTTCGACGGTCGGTACGACGCGGCGCCGGCCGAGGACCGTCCCGTGTACGGCGCGCTCAACCACCGCCGGCGGTCACAGGGCGGGTCGGTCCGGTTCGGGTCCTGCCACGTGCGGCTGCGGGCCTCGCTGGGTGTGCGGACCACCTACTGCTTCCCCGACTCGGTCTTCGAGCCGACCCTCGTGGGCGGCGCGGAGCGGCTGCCCGAGCTCGTCGCGGCAGCGGACGACTCCGACCACGACGAGCTCGACGACTACGTCGAGGCGCACGTGCACGGCGGCGTGCGCTTCGACGAGGACGTGGAGGCGGTCGTGCTCGACCCGTGCTTCCGGGGTGGCCGCGTCGAGCAGGCCGCCGCCTCACTGGGCTGTCCGGTCGAGTGGCACGCCGGCTTCCGGGTCGCCACGGCCGGGCTCGATCCCGACTACCGCGGCCCCGAGTTCGTCGCGCTGGCGCAGTCGCTGGGCCCCGAGCTGACCCCGGACGTGGTCGGGGCGGCCGCCCGCACGGGTGCGCACGACCCGCAGGCGATCAAGCGGGTGTGGCACCTGCTGGCCCGGTTCGGCCGGGGCTGACGCCCCTCAGGCAGACACGGGCGCCAGGGCGCCCCGGGGGACGAAGTTGCGGCCCGGCAGGGCGAAGACCGCGACGACCGCGCCCGCGAAGCAGATGCCGGCCACGAGCAGGCAGCCCGCGTGCAGCCCGGCCATGAACGAGTCCTGCGCGGCGGCGACCAGGCGCGGGTCGCGGCCCGCCATGCCGATCGCCACCGCGACCGAGTCGCGGGCCTGGTCGAGCCGACCGCCGGCCAGCGCCCCGAAGGCACCGTCGGCCAGGCGGGCGCCGTACACGGAGGAGAACAGCGAGCCCACGATGGCCACGCCGAGGGTCGCGCCGAGCTCGCGGGTCGCGTCGTTGACGGCCGAGCCGACGCCGGCACGGGCGGGCGGCAGGACGAGCATGATCGACTCGGTCGCGGGCGTCGCGATCAGGCCCATGCCGAGGCCCATCAGCACCATCTGCGGGACGATCACGGTCGCGTAGTCCGTGGTGACCGTGGCCGTCGCGACCCACGCCATCGCGGAGCCGAACATCAGCAGGCCGGTCGTCACGACTGATCGCGTGCCGATCCGGGGCGCCAGGATGCCGCCGGCCACCGAGGCGATCGCGATGCTGATCGCGACCGGCAGGATCCGGGCGCCGGTGGCGAGCGGGCCGAAACCGCGGACGAGCTGGAAGTACTGCGTGATCAGGAAGATGAAGCCGGCCAGCGAGAAGAAGGTGATCATCACGGCGCCGCTCGCGGCGCTGAAGCGGCGGTCGGTGAAGAGGCGTACGTCGAGCATCGGGTGCGCGGCGCGCCGCTCGACGACCACGAACACCGCGACGAGCACGGCGGTCACGGCGAAGCTGGCCAATGTGGTGGTCGAGGACCAGCCGCGGCCCGGCGCCTCGATGATCGTGTAGGTCAGCAGGCTGAGCATCGCGACCGAGACGCCGAGGCCGGGCAGGTCGAGGCGGGGGACCGAGGGGTCCTTGGACTCGGGGACCAGCCACACGGTCAGCACCGTCGCGAAGAGCGCGACCGGGGCGAGGGCGAGGAAGACGCTGCCCCAGTAGAAGTGGTCGAGCAGGAGCCCACCCGTGACCGGCCCGAGCGCGACGCCGGCGCCGACCACGGCGCCCCAGCCGCCGAGGGCGGCAGCGCGCTGGCGGCGGTCGGTGAAGGTGTTGGAGATGACCGAGAGCGTGGTGGGGAAGATCAGCGCGGCGAAGACGCCCATGCCGATCCGGGCGCCGATGAGCGCGCCGGTGGTGTCCACGAAGGCGCCGACGACGCTCGTCGCGGCGAAGCCGAGGAGCCCCACGATGAGGGCGGGACGGCGGCCGTAGCGGTCGGACAGGCTGCCGGCGGCGAGGACGAGGGCGGCGAAGGCGAGGTTGTAGCCGTCGACGACCCACTGGAGGCCGCGGGTGCCGGCGTCGAGCTCGCGGGCGATGCTCGGCAGGGCGACGTTGACGATGGTGACGTCGAGGTTGATCGCGAGGGCGGCGGTGTAGACCGCCAGGAGGATGCCGAGCTTGCGGTTCATGGGGCGCTCCGGATGGGAATGGTGGCGGAGGTGAGTCCTATGTGGACACTGTCAACATGACGAGTGAAGCACCGGATGTGGACACTGTCAACATGGGCGTACCATCCTCCCCATGAGCACCTACCACCACGGCAACCTCCGCGAGGAGCTGGTCCGGACGGCCGTCGGACTCGCCCGCGAGAAGGGTGAGGCGGGCGTGGTGCTGCGCGCGGTGGCGCGCCAGGCCGGGGTGTCCCACAACGCGGCGTACCGGCACTTCGCGGACCGCGACGAGCTGCTCGCCGAGGTGGCGGGGGAGGCGTTCGCCGGGCTCTCGGCCGCCATGGCTCGCCGGGTGAGCTCGGTCGAGGGGGCCACGCCCCAGGACCGGGCGCGCGCCGGGCTGCGGGAGATCGGCCGCGCCTACGTCGACTACGCCCTGGCCGAGCCCGGGCTCTTCGCCTGCGCCTTCGCCAGCCACGAGCTCAAGGGCGAGATGGCCGACGCCGACCCCTACACCCAGCTCGGCCAGGCCCTCGACCGGCTCGTCGAGGTCGGGGCGATGGACCCCGCGCGCCGGCCCGGGGCCGAGACGGTCTGCTGGTCGGCCGTGCACGGCTTCGCGGTGCTCAACCTCGACGGCCCCCTGCGCGACCTGCCCGCCGACGAGCGGGCGGCCGAGCTGGACCGGATGCTGCTCGCCGTCGAGCGCGGCCTCACCGGCTGAGCGGCGGCTCCGCGTCGGGCAGGAGGGCCTGGATCGAGGGTGCCAGCGCCACCGCGTTGACCACGACGGAGAACGCGAGGAAGGCGACCGCCAGGGAGTGGTGTCCCGCCACCCACAGGCCGAGCGCGGCCAGGGTGAAGACGAGCACCTTGGTCACCGGCCGGACCACCGGACCGCTGTGCTCCGCCTTCGGCGAGGCGAACAGGAACCACACCAGCATCGTCACGACCGGCGCGAGGACGGCGAGCCACCAGCCCGCGGCGTGCTGCCCCCACACGCCGGCCGCGACCACGGCGAGCACCTCGTCGACGAACAGAAGCGCCAGCACCGACCAGCCCAGAATCACCACGGCGGCATCCTGTCAGCCAGTAGCGTTCCCCGCATGAGTGCTGCGATGTACCTGCCCCAGTTCTTCGTCAAGCAGAAGCTGACGCTGATGGTCAACCGCTACGAGATCTTCGCGGCCAACCCCGACGGCAGCTTCGGGCAGCTGATGGGGCTCGCCGAGCAGAAGCGGATGGCGTTCAAGGAGCAGGTCACGTTCTTCAGCGACGAGACCAAGTCGCGGCCGGTGTTCGCGTTCAAGGCGCGCAAGGTGATGGACCTCAACTCCGGCTACGACATCACCGACGAGGCCGGCCAGCAGATCGGCTTCTTCAAGAAGGACTTCGGCGCCAGCCTGCTGCGCTCGACCTTCCACCTCGAGGGGCCGGGGTACGCCGGTGTCGGCCAGGAGCGCAGCCAGGTCGTCGGGTTGCTGCGCCGCTTCACCGACATCAGCTTCCTGCCCTTCCACTTCGACTTCGTCGACAGCGCCGGCGCCCCGCTGATGTCCAGCGAGCGCCAGGCGACGCTGCGCGACAAGTACACCGTGACGGTGCCCGACCAGCGGGTCGACTTCCGCGTGGCCGCGGCCGTGGCCGTCGGGCTCGACGCCCTCATGGCGCGCTGACCCGAGCCCCACCACCGTGGTGCTCTTCCCCGAGGCCCGGCGAGCCGTCGACGCCGCCGCAGGCGACCTGCCCGTCTGGGACCCGCAGTTCTCGATCGCGGCCTCGCGGGCCGAGGCGCGGGCGGCCGCGGCCGCCGAGCCCCGTGAGGACGTCGCCGACGTCGTCGACCTCGACTGCCACGGGGTGCGGTGCCGGCTGTTCCGCCCGGTCGCGACGGTCTCGACGGTCTCGACAAGCTCGACCACCGAGGGGGCCGAGGGCTCCGACGCGGTCGTCCTGCACCTGCACGGCGGCGGCTTCGTCTTCCACGACATCGACGTCCACGACGCGGGCGCGCGCCGGCTGGCCAACCGCACCGGCACGGCGGTGCTGTCCGTCGACTACCGGCGGCCGCCGGAGCACCGCTTCCCGGCCGCCCCCGACGACGTCTCCACGGTCGTCCGCTGGCTGGCCGGCCACGGGCGCGAGCACGGCATCGGCGGGCCGGCGTACGTCCACGGCGACAGTGCGGGCGGCAACCTCGCCCTCGTCGCGGCGCTGCGGCACCCGGGGTTCTTCCGTGCCGCCGCCCTCGTCTACCCCTTCCTGGACCCGACGGCCGGCTTCCCGTCGTACCGCACCGCCGCCGACGGCTTCGACCCGCGCGAGGCCGCCTGGTACTGGCAGCAGTACGCCGGCACGCCGGCCGACCTGCTCGACCCCGACCTCGCGCCGCTGCTCTCGCCGGACCTCGCGACGCTGCCGCCGACCCTGGTCGTGACCGCCGAGCACGACCCGCTCCGCGACGAGGGGGAGCACCTCGCCCGGCTGCTCGCCGAGCAGGGCGTGGAGGTCACCGCGACCCGCTACCTCGGCCAGATCCACGGCTTCTGGCGGCACCCGGGTGTGTTTCCGGCGACAGAACCGCTGCTGGGGCAGGTCGCGGGCTTCTTCCGTTTGCACTCCTGAGCGGGGGTTCGGGAGGATCGAGCCCATGCGCGTGCACCTCGGCTCCGACCATGCCGGCCTCGACCTCAAGGACCACCTGCTCAACTGGCTGACCGACCACGGCTACGAGCCCGTCGACCACGGCCCCTTCGTCTACGACGCCCTCGACGACTACCCCGTCTTCTGCCTGCGGGCCGCGGAGGGCGTCGCCGCCGACCGCGCGGAGGGCCTCGACAGCCTCGGCGTCGTCATCGGCGGGTCCGGCAACGGCGAGCAGATGGCCGCCAACAAGGTCCACGGCGTCCGCTCGGCGCTCGTGTGGTCCGAGGAGACCGCGGTCCTGGCCCGCGAGCACAACGACGCCAACGTCGTCTCGGTCGGCGGCCGGATGCACTCCCTGGACGACATGACCCGCTTCGTCGAGGTCTTCCTGGCCACGCCGTTCCCCGGCGACGAGCGCCACGTGCGCCGCATCGGCCAGCTCTGCTCCTACGAGACGACGCGCGAGCTCCCGCCGCTGCCCGAGTCGGCCCTCGGGCGCGTCGACGGAACTGATGCCTGAGGGGCACACCCTCCACCGGCTCGCCGGTGACATCGAGTCGGTCTTCGGCGGCCGGCTCGTGCGCGTCGGCAGCCCCCAGGGGCGCTTCGCGGACTCCGCGGCACTCGTCGACGGCCACCTGCTCGAGGGTGCCGAGGCGTGGGGCAAGCACCTGTTCGTCTCCTTCGGCGACCGCTTCGTGCACGTCCACCTCGGCCTCTACGGCAAGTTCGACCTGCACCCCGACGTCGACGAGGTGCCGCCGCCGGTGGGCCAGGTGCGGTTGCGGCTGGTCGGGCCGGGCGGCGAGCCCGGCACCACGTCGTACGCCGACCTCCGGGGCGCCACCACCTGTGAGCTGGTCACGGCCGGGCAGCGCGACGCCGTCGTGGCCCGGTCGGGCCCGGACCCGATCCGGGCCGGTGCCGACCCGATGCTGGCCTGGGAGCGGATCCGGCGCAGCCGCGCCCCGATCGGCGGCCTGCTCATGGACCAGTCGGTGCTGGCGGGCGTCGGCAACGTCTACCGGGCCGAGGTCCTCTTCCGCCACCGGATGCACCCGCTCCGTCCCGGGCACACGCTTCGCGTCGGCCAGTGGCTGGCCATGTGGGACGACCTCGTCGCGCTGATGGCCGAGGGCGTGCGGACCGGGCGGATCGACACGGTCCGGCCCGAGCACACCCCCGAGGCGATGGGCCGCCCGCCCCGCGTGGACGACCACGGCGGCGAGGTCTACGTCTACCGTCGGACGGCGCAGGGCTGCCACGTCTGCGGGTCGTCCATCCGCACCGAGGTGCTGCAGGGACGCAACCTGTTCTGGTGTCCCCAATGTCAACGCACGTTCCGATCGCGCGCCGTACAGTGAACCCACCCTGCGAAGAGGACCGACGATGACCGCTCTCCGTGAGCCGGCCCGGGCTGCGCGCCCCACCCCCGTGCGTCGTCCGCGACGATTCCCCAGCCTTGCGGGCGCCGCCCGCGAGAGCCGGATCGTGTTCTGGCTGACCGTGGCGGCGATCGCGATCACCGCGTCGATCATGGTCTTCCCGAACGTCATCCCGATCAACGCGCTCGTCGTGCCGCTGCTCCTGGGCAGCCTGCTCCTCGGGCCCCGCCAGCTGCCGTGGTTCGTGGTGTTCGTGATGGTCGGGCTGATGCTCGCGCTCACCCGGCAGTCGGTGATCCAGGTCCGGACCGTCATCGCCGTCGCGATCGTCTTCCTGCTCAGCTTCATCATCCTGCTGACGTCCTTCCGCCGCTCGCGCCTCGGCGTGGCCGGCGTCCTCGGCGAGTCGATGCTGGTCGACCTCCGCGACCGGATCCTCGGTCAGGGCGGCATCCCCGAGCTCCCGCACGGCTGGTACGCCGAGTCCGCGCTCCGTTCGGCGGGCGGCACGCCCTTCGCGGGCGACTTCATCGTCGCCACGACCTCCCCGGGCGGTGAGCGCCTCGAGGTCGTGGTCGTCGACGTGTCCGGCAAGGGCGAGCAGGCCGGCACCCGCGCACTGCTGCTCTCCGGGGCCTTCGGTGGCCTGCTCACCGCGCTCGACCCCGCTCACTTCCTCCCGTCGGCCAACAACTACCTCCTGCGCCAGCAGTGGGAGGAGGGGTTCGCCACGGCGGTCCACCTCTCCCTCCAGCTCGACACCGGTGCCTTCGAGGTGCGCACGGCCGGCCACCCGCCGGCGATCCAGCTCGCCGCCGGATCCGGCCGCTGGGCGGTCCTGGAGACCGAGGGGCCGATCCTCGGCCTCATCGAGGGCGCGGACTTCCCCTGCGTGCGGGGCGTGCTGCGCCGCGGCGACGCGCTGCTGCTCTACACCGACGGGATGGTCGAGACCCGGCGGCGTGACATCGGTCTCGGCATCGACCGGATGGTCGGCCAGGCCGAGCGCCTGCTGCGCGGCGAGTTCGACGGGGGAGCGGCCCGCCTCGTGGAGGCGCTGGGCTCGCAGAACGACGACCGCGCGCTGCTCCTGGTGCACCGCCGCTGACCCGGCACTGACCCGGCGGCCGGCGTACGGGCCTGCCTCGGTTGGGGCGCAGCCCTCGCCGTGTGGCACCATGACACCCGCAGATTTCCGGCCACTCGCGGGGCCGGGGCACGCGTGCGGATGTAGCTCAATGGTAGAGCCTCAGTCTTCCAAACTGATTACGCGGGTTCGATTCCCGTCATCCGCTCCAAGCAGGGTCCGGTCCGTGCCGATCACGGGGCGGGTGCCCACTTGGCGGGGCGTAGCGTAGTGGCTAGCGCGCCTGCTTTGGGAGCAGGAGATCGCAGGTTCGAGTCCTGTCGCCCCGACGCATGACCGGACCAGGAACAACTGATGAGGAGAACCTTGTGAAGAGCGCCGTCGAGACCTTGAGCCCGACCAGGGCCAAGCTGACCGTCGAGGTGCCCTTCGAGGAGCTCAAGCCGAGCCTCGACGCGGCGTACAAGAAGATCGCCCAGCAGATCAACATCCCCGGCTTCCGCCGCGGCAAGGTGCCCCCGACGGTCATCGACCGCCAGGTCGGGCGCGGCGCCGTCCTCGACGAGGCCATCAACGACGTGCTCCCCAAGAAGTACATCGAGGCCCTCCAGGAGAACTCGCTCCAGCCGCTCGCGCAGCCGGACATCGAGGTCACCAAGTTCGAGGACAACGAGACCCTCGAGTTCACCGCCGAGGTCGACATCCGTCCCGAGATCACCCTCCCGGCCTACGACGGCCTCGAGGCCGAGGTCGAGGACGTCGAGATCACCGACGCCGACGTCGAGGAGCAGGTCCAGGCGCTGCGTGAGCGCTTCGCGACGCTCAGCGACGTCGAGCGTCCCGCCGCCGACGGCGACTTCGTCGTGCTGGACCTCCGCGCCACCCAGGACGGCGAGCTCGTCGAGGGTGCCGAGGTCAGCGGCATGTCCTACCAGGTCGGTCGCGGCGGCATGCTCGACGGCCTCGACGAGGCCCTGACCGGCATGTCCGCGGGCGACGACAAGACCTTCACCTCCCAGCTGGTCGGCGGCGACCTCGTCGGCGCCGACGTCGAGGTCGCGGTCACCGTGACCCAGGTGCAGGAGCAGGAGCTCCCCGAGTTCGACGACGACTTCGCGCAGCTCGCCTCGGAGTTCGACACCGCCGAGGAGCTCACCGCCGACGTGCGCGAGCGCCTGGGCCGCGGCAAGCGCCTCGAGCAGGCCGCCGCCGCGCGCGACGCCGTCCTGGAGAAGCTCCTCGACAAGGTCGAGGTGCCGCTGCCGGAGACCATGGTCACCGACGAGCTCAACGCCCGCCGCCAGAACGTCGAGCAGCAGCTCGCCTACGCCGGCATCACGATGGAGAAGTACCTCGAGGACGAGGGCCAGACCATCGAGGAGTTCGAGGCCGAGCTGGACCGCCGCGTCCGCGACGCCGTCGCCGCGCAGTTCATCCTCGACGAGGTCGCGAAGAAGGAGGAGCTCGGCGTCGACCAGAACGAGCTCTCCTCCCACCTGGTCCGTCGCGCCCAGCAGTCCGGCCAGGACCCGCAGGAGTTCGCGAACCACATGTTCGAGCACAACCACATCCCCGACCTCGTGCAGGAGATCCTGCGCGGCAAGGCGCTGGCCACGATCGTGGAGTCCGCGGTCGTCAAGGACGCCTCGGGCAACGCGGTCGAGCTGAAGAACCTCCGCCCCGACGGCACCATCGGCGAGCCCGAGGACGAGGCTGCCGCCTCCTCCGAGGACGCTGCCGAGGAGCCCACCGAGGCCTGAGCACCACCCGCACGTCGTACCTCGGCCCGCCCGGACACCGTCCGGGCGGGCCGTCGTCGTCGAATCGGGACTTTCCACCACTCGAATCCGGATTTCTGGTCAGTCGATTCGGGACTTCTTGTCAGTCGCCTGACTCGCGTGGTCCGAACTCCCGATTCATGTGGCTGGAAGTCCCGATTCAACGCCCAGATGAGTGCACAACCGTCCACTCAAATCGTAGGCTGGGGCCATGACCGCACCGCACCGCTCCCCGGGACCCACGGTCCTCGACGCGCTGAGCCTGCTCTCCGAGGTCGCCGACGAGCTCGTCGTCAAGACCGTGCGCGACACCCACTACGCCTGGGCCGACCGCGTCCACGGCCTGGCCCGGCGGGCCAGCGGCGGCACCTCCACGGTCCCGGAGCTGGCGCACCGGGGGATCGCCGCGGCGGTCTACGGCGGGCTGTCGGTGGGCTTCCGGGCCGCGTCCAAGGGGCTCGACGCCGTGGCCGCGACCGGGGTCGGTCCGCGGCTCGAGGACGACGCGCGCGGCCGGTTCGTGTCCGCGGCCGTCAACGGGCTGATCGGGGACCGGCTCCTGCGGGAGCGCCCCCAGCTGGCCATCCCGATGGCCGTCCGGCGCGAGGGGAGCGACGTACGCCTGGAGCGGCAGGAGCTGGCCGCGGCCTTCCCCGCGGCCACCGGTCGCGTCGTGGTGTTCCTGCACGGCCTCTGCGAGAACGAGTCCTACTGGGACCGCGGCCGCGCGGAGGGACGCCCGACGTACGGCGAGGCGCTGGCCGAGCGGGGCTGGACGCCGGTCTTCCTGCGCACCAACACCGGCCTGCCGCTGCGGGAGAACGGCGTCGCCCTGTCCGCCCTGATGCAGCGGCTCGTGGAGGAGTGGCCGACCCCGGTCACGCGGATCGCCCTGGTGGGCCACTCGATGGGCGGGCTGGTGGTCCGGGCTGCCGGGGCGGTCGCCGCCGACGTCGAGGAGCCGTGGAGCGGTCGGGTCTCCGACGTCGTCACCCTCGGCACGCCCCACCTCGGCGCGCCCATTGCCCGGGGCGTCGGCCAGGGCAGTCGCGGCATGGCCCGGCTGCCCGAGACCGCGGCGTTCGGCAGGATCCTGGACTGGCGCTCCACCGGGGTGCACGACCTCGTCGCGGGGCTCGCCGAGGACGTCCCGCCGCTGCCGCACGCGCGCTACCGGCTCGTCGCGGCGACCCTGACGACGTCGCCGCGCCACCCCGTGGGGCGCTACGTCGGGGACCTGCTGGTGCGGCCGCCGTCGGCGTACGGGCGGGACCGGTTCGGCACCGAGCTGTTCCCGGGCGCCGACGTCCTGCACGTGGGCCGCACCGACCACTTCGGGCTGCTCAACCACCCCGACATCCACCGCGCACTGGCAGAGTGGCTCGCGTGATGAGCCGATGACCGGTGCCGACCGCGAGCTGCGGGCCGAGACGACGATCGCCGCACCGCCCGAGGCGGTCTGGGCGCTCCTGAGTGACTTCGCCCGGATGCCGGAGTGGAGTCCCGAGCTGGTGACCATGCTGCCGCTGAAGCCGGGCGGCCTGCGGGTGGGGCAGTGGTACCTCGGGCTCAACCGCCGCAAGGCCGTGGTCTGGCCGACCCGGAGCGTGCTGGCCGTCCTCGAGCCGGGCCGCCGGGTCGCCTGGGACACCCGCTCCAGCGGGGCCCGCTGGATCTGGGAGCTCGAGCCCGACGGCGCCGGCGGCACCCGCGTCGTGCACCGCCGCCCGGTGCCCGAGCGGATCACGCTGCTCTCGAAGGTCTTCGCGCCGCTCGCGCTGGGCGGCAGTGTCGGCCACGCCGACGAGCTCGAGGCCGGCATGCAGCAGACCTGCGCCCGGCTGAAGGCGGCCGCCGAGGCGGGCTGATCCGGCCCCACCGGCCGCGGGCTTCCGCTGTCGGCGAACAGGGGTGGATATGCCGTGGAACTGTCGATCCTTCGGGCTAGGGTCCTAGCGTGACCCAGAATCCCAGCCCTGACTTCGCCCCCCAGATGAATGGCGGGGCCGGCCTCAGCGTCCTCGACGACCACATCTACCAGCGGCTGCTCCGCGAGCGCATCGTGTTCCTCGGCTCCGAGGTCCGCGACCAGAACGCCAACGCGATCTGTGCCCAGCTGCTGCTGCTCTCGGCGGAGGACCCGGAGGCGGACATCTTCCTCCACATCAACAGCCCCGGTGGCTCGGTCGACGCCGGCATGGCGATCTACGACACGATGAACTACATCCCCAACGACGTCGCGACCGTGGGCATGGGCCTGGCCGCCTCGATGGGCCAGTTCCTCCTCTGCGCCGGCACCAAGGGCAAGCGCTACGCCCTGCCGCACGCGCGCATCATGATGCACCAGCCTTCCTCGGGCATGGGTGGCTCCGCCTCCGACATCAAGATCCAGGCGCAGCAGTCGCTGCACATCAAGAAGGTCCTGCTCGACCTGATCGCCGAGCACACCGGCCAGGCGATCGAGCAGGTCGTGGCCGACGCGGACCGCGACCGGTGGTTCACCGCCGAGCAGGCCCGTGACTACGGCCTCGTGGACCAGGTCATCAAGTCCGCCCGCGAAGCCGCCGACGATGGCCGCCCGGCCCGAGTGAAGGACTGAACATGAACTACTACATCCCGCAGTGGGAAGAGCGCACGTCCTACGGCTTCCGGCGGATCGACCCCTACGCCAAGCTGTTCGAGGACCGCATCATCTACCTCGGCACCCCGATCTCCGACGACGTCGCCAACGCGGTCATCGCGCAGCTCATGTGCCTGGAGTCGATGAACCCCGACCAGGACGTCCAGATCTACATCAACAGCCCCGGTGGCTCCTTCACCGCGCTGACGGCGATCTACGACACGATGAACTTCATCAAGCCCGACGTGCAGACCGTCTGCATCGGCCAGGCGGCGTCCGCGGCGGCGATCCTGCTCGCCGCCGGCACCAGCGGCAAGCGCATGGCGCTGCCCAACAGCCGGATCCTGATCCACCAGCCCTACACCGAGGGCACCTTCGGCCAGACCTCGGACATCGAGATCCAGGCCAACGAGATCCTGCGCATGCGCGAGCTGCTCGAGAAGATGATCAGCGACCACTCCGGCCGCTCCATCGAGCAGGTCAGCACCGACATCGAGCGCGACAAGATCCTGACCGCGCACCAGGCCGTCGAGTACGGCCTGATCGACTCGGTCATCGAGTCGCGCAAGGGCACGCCCGCGAGCGTCGGCTGACGCATCGACTGTTCCTCGTGTCCCGCCCCCGATCGGGGGCGGCACGGGGTACCGTCAAGGAGTTTCACAGCTTGTTGGATTCGACCTGGAGGATGACCGCACGTGGCACGCATCGGTGACGGAGGGGACCTGCTCAAGTGTTCCTTCTGCGGGAAGAGCCAGAAGCAGGTCAAGAAGCTGATCGCCGGTCCCGGCGTCTACATCTGTGACGAGTGCATCGACCTCTGCAACGAGATCATCGAGGAAGAGCTGAGCGAGGGCGCCGAGGTCAGCCTCGACGAGCTGCCCAAGCCCAAGGAGATCTTCGAGTTCCTCAACTCCTACGTCATCGGTCAGGAGCACGCGAAGAAGTCCCTCGCCGTGGCGGTCTACAACCACTACAAGCGGGTGCAGGCCGGCCTCCAGCCCGTGGCGGGCAAGCACAGCAAGGAGGAGGTCGTCGAGGTCGCCAAGTCCAACATCCTCGTGATCGGACCGACCGGCTGCGGCAAGACCTACCTCGCCCAGACCCTGGCGCGGATGCTCAACGTGCCGTTCGCGATCGCCGACGCCACCGCCCTCACCGAGGCGGGCTACGTCGGCGAGGACGTCGAGAACATCCTCCTCAAGCTGATCCAGGCCGCCGACTACGACGTCAAGAAGGCCGAGACCGGCATCATCTACATCGACGAGATCGACAAGGTGGCCCGCAAGGCGGAGAACCCCTCGATCACGCGCGACGTCTCCGGTGAGGGCGTGCAGCAGGCGCTGCTGAAGATCATCGAGGGCACCACCGCCTCGGTGCCGCCGCAGGGTGGTCGCAAGCACCCCCACCAGGAGTTCATCCAGATCGACACCACCAACATCCTGTTCGTGGTGGGCGGCGCCTTCGCCGGGCTCGAGCACATCGTCGAGCAGCGCGTTGGCAAGAAGACCCTCGGCTTCACCGCCGAGGTGCGCGGCCAGGCCGAGCGCGAGGCTGAGGACCTGCTCCTGCAGGTGCGCCCCGAGGACCTGACGAAGTTCGGCCTGATCCCCGAGTTCATCGGCCGGCTCCCGCTGATCGCCAGCGTCAGCAAGCTCGACCAGGAGGCCCTGGTCCAGATCCTCACCGAGCCCCGCAACGCGCTAGTCAAGCAGTACCAGAAGCTCTTCGAGCTCGACGGCGTCGAGCTCGAGTTCACCTCCGAGGCCATCGCCGCGATCGCCGACAAGGCGATGGAGCGCGGCACCGGCGCCCGCGGCCTGCGCGCCATCATCGAGGAGGTCCTCCTCCACGTGATGTACGACGTGCCCTCCCGCGGCGACGTCGGCAAGGTCATCGTGACCGGTGAGGTCGTCACCGACGACCTGGCCCCGACGCTCGTCCCCCGCGAGACCGAGGCCAAGAAGAAGAAGTCGGCCTGACGGGTCGAGTCGGCGCAACTGCCGGCTTCAAGACGGTCGAGTCGGCGCAACTGCCGGGAACCGACCGGGTTCAGCCCGGGTGGTGACCCTGTGCGTGATGGTGCGCGCCGTGCTGGGTCGTGACGTGGACGAACCCGCGCAGCGCCGGGCTGCGTAGGCCGTTGGCGACGATCAGGCTGCACGCGATCGCCAGGATGACGAACGCGTACAGGGGCAGCTTGTGCTGGTCGCTCACGGCGGTCCTCGGGTCGGGCGTGTGGTGCGGAGGGCAAAGCATCCACTGTGGCCCGCTCGCCCGGACAACGACGAATCCCCGGGCCCGATGTGACCCGGCATGGGCCCTCAATGGCCCACCAAGACCGGTTCGCCTGGCCCCCAGGGGCCAGGCGAACCGGTTGAATCCGGCAGTTGCGCCGTCTGGACCTACTCGGTGGGGGCCAGGACCGCGTCGACGGTGATCGCGTCGGCACCCTCGACGACCGTGAAGACCAGGTCGCCGGTGATCTTGCCGGAGCGCCGCAGGTCGTCGGCGGCCTGCTCGGCACCCCGCACGAGGGTCTCGGGGCCCTTGATCTCCACGCGGGACAGCTCGGCGCGCATCGAGACCTTGGCCTGCGACTTGGCGCCCCGGATGCCCACGAGGGCGGCGGCGACGGCGTCGACCGTCGACGGGTCGGCCGCCGCCGCGGATCCGAGCTCGGCGTGGGTCGGCCACGGGGCGCGGTGGATCGAGCCCTCCTGCCACCACGACCACACCTCTTCGGTGACGTAGGGCAGGAACGGCGCGAGCAGCCGGAGCTGGACCTGGAGCGCGATCGCCAGGGTGGCGCGGGCCGAGGCGGTGGCATCGCCACCCTCCTCGTCGTACGCGCGCTCCTTGACCAGCTCGAGGTAGTCGTCGCAGAACTCCCAGAAGAACTTCTCGACCGTCTCGAGGGCGGTGGTGTAGTCGTAGGCCTCGAACGCGTCGGTGGCCTTTGTGACGACCGCGAGCAGCCGGCCGAGCAGGGCGCAGTCGATCGGCTCGGAGACCTCGTAGTGGTTGAGCGTGGTCGCACCGACGCCGCCGAGGACGAACTTCGAGGCGTTGAGGACCTTCATGGCCAGCCGACGGCCGACCTTCATCTGGCTCTCGTCGAACGGCGAGTCCAGGCCGGGGCGGGCCATGGCGGCACGCCAGCGGACGGCGTCGGCGCCGTACTTGTCGAGGACATCGGACGGGACGACGGCGTTGCCCTTGGACTTCGACATCTTCTTGCGGTCCGGGTCGACGATGAAGCCGGAGATCAGGGCGTGCGACCACGGCGCGACGTGGTTCTCGAAGTGCGCGCGAACCACGCGGGAGAACAGCCAGGTGCGGATGATGTCGTGCGCGTGAGTGCACAGGTCCATCGGGAAGACCCGCTGCCACAGGTCGTCATCGGACTCCCAGCCGCCGGCGATCTGCGGGGTCAGCGAGGACGTCGCCCAGGTGTCCATCACGTCGGGGTCGCCGACGAAGCCGCCGGGCTTGCCGCGCTGGTCCTCGGTGTAGCCCTGGGGTGCCTGCGTCGACGGGTCGATCGGCAGCTCGGCCTCGCGGGGGAGCAGCGGGTGCTCGTAGTCGGGCTCGCCGTCGGCGTCGAGGGGGTACCAGACGGGGAAGGGGATGCCGAAGAAGCGCTGGCGCGAGATCAGCCAGTCGCCGTTGAGGCCGCCGACCCAGTTGTCGTAGCGGTGCTTCATGTGGGCCGGGACCCACTCGATCTCGGCGCCGCGCGCGATCATCTCGTCGCGGATCCCGCCGTCACGGCCGCCGTTGCGGATGTACCACTGGCGGGTGGCGACGATCTCGAGGGGCTTGTCGCCCTTCTCGTAGAAGTTCGTCATCCGCTGCGTGGGCTTCGGGTCGCCGTCGAGGTCGCCGGTCTCGCGCAGCTTGGCCACGACGGCCTCGCGGGCGGAGAAGGCCGTCTTGCCCTTGAGCTCCTCGTACGCCGCGGCGGCGGCCTCTGCCCCCGTGGATTCAGGGGAGAGCCACTCCGGCGTCTCGCGCGACATCCGGCCGTCGCGGCCGATCAGCGTGCGGACCGGCAGGTTGAGCTCGCGCCACCACGTGACGTCGGTGAGGTCACCGAACGTGCAGCACATGGCGATGCCCGCGCCCTTGTCCATCTCCGCGAGCGGGTGGGCGAGGACCGGGATCTCGACGCCGAAGACGGGCGACGTCACGGTCGTGCCGAAGAGCGCGGCGTACCGCTCGTCGTCGGGGTGCGCGATGAGCGCGACGACCGAGGGGATCAGCTCGGGCCGGGTCGTCTCGATGTGGACCGGGCTGCCGTCCGGCTTGTGGAAGGCGACCCGGTGGTAGGCGCCGGCATACTCGCGCGACTCCAGCTCGGCCTGGGCGACCGCGGTCTGGAACGTGACGTCCCAGAGGGTCGGCGCCTCCTGGAGGTAGGCCTCCCCGCGGGCGAAGTTGCGCAGGAACGCGCGCTGGCTGACGGTCTGGGCCTTCGGGCCGATCGTCGTGTAGTGCTGCTTCCAGTCGACGGAGAGGCCCAGCGTGCGCCAGAGCTCCTCGAAGATCTCCTCGTCCTGCTCGACGAGCCGCTCGCAGAGCTCGATGAAGTTGGGCCGGCTGATCGGCACCTGCTTCTTCGGGTCGGGCTTCTCCGGCGGGGTGAAGTCGGCGTCGTAGGGCAGCGACGGGTCGCACCGGACTCCGAAGTAGTTCTGCACGCGGCGCTCGGTCGGCAGGCCGTTGTCGTCCCAGCCCATGGGGTAGAACACGGACTTGCCGCGCATCCGCTGGAAGCGCGCGACGAGGTCGGTATGGGTGTAGGAGAAGACGTGCCCGACGTGCAGGCTGCCGCTCACGGTCGGCGGCGGGGTGTCGATCGAGTAGACGTTCTCGCGCGGCTGCGTGCGGTCGAAGGCGTAGGTGTCCTGGGCCTTCCAGTGGGCGCTCCAGGTGGCCTCGAGCCCCTCGAGGGCAGGCTTGTCCGGTACGACGACGGCACGCGTGTCGGTGCTCGTCGTAGTCGGTGCCTGGTCGTGCGGGGTCTCGGTCATGGCGAAATCCTAGATTGCGGGCGTCCCTCGTCGGAAACCGGTTGTGTGCCGACCGCCACTCCTCCCTAGCCTGCAGCCATGTCCTACCCCGACGCCACGGCAGATCGCGCCGGCGAGGCCTCGCCGTACGTGGTCGAGATCACCGACGACCCGACCGAGTTCCTGGCCGCCGCGGAGCCGCACCTCGCCCTCGACCCGGTCCTCACGACGGTGGTCTCCACGGTCACCCACCGCGCGGCGCGCCGCCTCGCCGAGGGCGCGCCCCGTCCGTCGCACCCGCAGTGGTGGGCGGTGGTCCGCGACGAGGCGGGGGAGCCGGGTGACATCGTCGGCGTCGCGATGCGTACGGCGCCCTTCGCGCCCCACCCGCTCTTCCTGCTGCCGATGCCCGACGGCGCCGCCCGGGCGCTGGCGCTGGCCCTGGTCGACCGCGGCGAGGAGGTGGCCGGTGCCAACGGCTGCCTGCCCGCGACCCGGGTCTTCGCCGACGAGGTCTCCCGGCTGACCGGCGGTGAGGCCGCCATCTGGGAGCACACCCGCCTCTTCGAGCTCGGCGAGCTCGTCGAGCCGGCACCGGTGCCGGGTGCGCTGAGACCGGCGACGACCGCCGACCTCGACCTGTGCCTCGCGTGGTTCACCGCGTTCGCCGCCGACGCGGCCGAGCAGGCCGGCCGCACGGTGGAGGACGGCGTCGGGGAGCACGTGACCCAGGAGGACGTCCTCGACCGGATCGAGCACCACCGCGTGTGGCTCTGGGAGGTCGACGGCACGGTCGTCCACCTCACCGGCGCCAACCCGCCCAGCTTCGGTGTCGCCCGGGTCGGGCCCGTCTACACGCCCGGCGAGCACCGCGGGCGCGGCTACGCGAGCGCGGCGGTGGCCGCGGTCTCCCGGTTGCTGCTCGACGGCGGCTCCCGGGTCTGCCTCTTCACCGACCAGGCAAACCCGACCTCGAACAAGATCTACCAGGCGCTGGGCTACCGCGCCGTGGTCGACATGGCCAACCTCGCGATCCGCTGAGGGAGGCCCGGTCCCTAGACTCGGGGGTGCGATGAGTGAATCCCCAGAGTCCCCCGAAGCCCCCCGTCTCGCCCAGACGTTCGCCGAGGTCGAGGGCGCCCTGCTGTCCCGCTGGCCGGAGACCCGGCTCGAGCCCTCGCTGGACCGGATCCAGGCGTTCACCGAGCTGCTGGGCGACCCGCAGACGTCGTACCCCGTCGTCCACCTGACCGGCACCAACGGCAAGACGTCGACGTCGCGGATGATCGACACCCTCCTGCGGGCCCTGGACCTGCGCACCGGCCGCTTCACCAGCCCGCACGTGGAGCGGATGAACGAGCGGATCTCGATCGACGGCGAGCCGCTGGACGACGAGGCATTCGTGCGGGCCTTCAACGACGTCGCGCCCTACACCCATCTCGTCGACGCCGGCCAGGCCCACCCGCTGTCGTTCTTCGAGACGGTCGTCGGCATGGCGTACGCCGCGTTCGCGGACGCACCCGTCGATGCGGCGATCGTCGAGGTCGGGATGGGCGGCTCGTGGGACGCCACCAACGTCGCCGATGGCAGGGTCGCCGTGATCCTGCCGATCGCCGTCGACCACGCCAAGTACCTCGGCGAGACGCCACTCGCCATCGCGGTCGAGAAGGCCGGGATCATCAAGCCCGGCGCGACCGTGGTCCTCGCCCAGCAGCAGCCCGACGTCGCTGAGCTCGTGGTCCGGCAGGCCCAGGAGGTCGGCGCCACCGTGGTCGCGGAGGGCGTCGACTTCGGCGTCGTCTCGCGTGTGCCGGCGGTCGGCGGCCAGGTGATCTCGCTGCAGGGCCTGCGCGGCCGCTACGACGAGCTCTTCCTGCCGCTGTACGGCGCCCACCAGGCGCAGAACGCCGCCGTCGCCCTCGCCGCGGTCGAGGCGTTCGCCGGCGACATGACCCTCGACGACGAGATCGTCCGGGCCGCGTTCGCCGAGGTCACCTCGCCGGGTCGGCTCGAGGTCATCCGTCGCAGCCCCACGATCGTGCTCGACGCCGCCCACAACCCCCACGGTGCGGCGGCGACGGCGGACGCGCTGGAGGACTCCTTCAGCTTCAGCCCGCTCATCGGGGTGCTCGGCGTGATGGCGGACAAGGACGCCGACGGCCTGCTCGCGGCCTTCGAGCCGCACCTGGCCCACGTCATCTGCACCCAGAACTCCACGTCGCGCGCCATGTCGGCGCAGGACCTCGGCGTCGCGGCCCGCGAGATCTACGGCGAGGACCGCGTCACCGTCGTGCCCCGCCTCTCCGACGCGATCGACGCGGCGGCCGCACTGGCCGAGGCCGGCGAGGCGTTCGGCGACCCGCTCGGCTCCGGCGCCGTGCTCGTGACCGGCTCGGTGGTCACCGTGGGCGAGGCTCGCACGTTGCTGGGGCGGCGCTCGTGAGCGACGACCGCACCCGCTCCCCGCGTCGCGGCATGTGCGCCGCGGTGCTCTGCCTCGAGGCGATCACGCTCGGTCTCTCCACCCCCGTGATGATCTCGATCGACAAGGTCTCCACCGGCACGGCGCTGTCCGTCGGCCTCGGCCTGACGGTGGCGTGCCTGCTGCTGGCCGGGATGCTCCGCAAGGAGTGGGGCTACCTCCTCGGCTGGGCTGTCCAGGTCGCCGCCGTCGCGCTGGGCTTCCTGGTGCCGCTGATGTTCTTCCTGGGCGCGCTGTTCGGGCTGCTGTGGGGCACGGCCTACTTCCTGGGCCGCAAGATCGAGCGCGAGAAGGCCGCGGCGTACGCCGCCTTCGACGCCGAGTCGGCCTGAGCCGACCCGAGCCCCCGCGTGGTGTGCGGGTGCGTTTGCGGTTGGCGGCGACGGGTACCTCCCCGGCGTACCCGCCAACTGACCCATGCCCGCCGCCCGATCGGTGACGGGCGGGAGAGGACGCACCATGACCGACCACATCGAGGGCGCTCCGCTGTCCGACGCCGAGCTCGAGGCCCAGGCCGGAACGGCCCTGCCCGACAAGGAGGTCGTGTCCATCCTGGACCTCAACGCCGACCTCAACCTCGCCCTGGACCTCGCGGCCCCCGTCGACCTGGCGGTGGCCGCCAACGCCAACGTGGCCGCCCCCATCGACGCCGCCGTCTCCGCCAACATCCTGTCGGTCGGCTCGACGTCGCAGGCGCTCGCCGACCAGGGCACGATGATCGACCAGGGCATCACCGGCGACGTCTCGGCCGACTCGACACAGGACAGCGGCATCGTCGGGGGAGCCGACGCAGCACCGGCGGACGCTCCCGCCGCGGCGACTGCCGCGCCCGCCGACGGCACCGCGGGACTCGCCGCCCCCATCCCGGACGGCCCCGTTCCCGGGCTGCCGGCCGACGGCACCGTCCCGGACCCCGGCCTGCCGACCGACGGCACCGTCCCGGACCCCGGCCTGCCGACCGACGGCACCCTGCCCGGCGGCACGCTGCCCGACCCGAGCCTGCCGACGGACCTCGGTGGAGCGATGGACGGACCGCTGCTCAACGTGGACGTCAACCTGGCCGCGGACGCCAACCTCGACGCTCCGATCAACGGTGCGGTCGCGGCCAACGCGAACGTCGCGGCCCCGATCGACGCGGCCGTCTCGGCCAACATCGGCTCCATCGACAGCCAGTCGGTGGCCGTGGCCCAGCAGGACGCGATCATCAACCAGACGATCGACGGCGACGCGACGGCCACCGCCGACCAGTCCTCGACGATCCAGAACCCGTAACCAGCCGTGTCCCTGACCTCACCTCCGTCGGACCGCGCGGACGCCTCGTCGTCCGTGCGGTCCGACGTCCCCGTCCGGGCGACCGGCATCCAGCTGATCGGCGAGATGCCCGGTTCGGGCTACCGGACGCCACCGGCGCTCGTGCGTCGCGCCGACGGCCAGATGATCCAGCTGACGCCGCTGCTCTACCTCGTGCTGGATGCGGTCGACGGTCGCCGCACCCACGCCGAGATCGCGGACGTGGTCAGCCGTGCCTTCGGGCGGCAGGTGAGCGAGGACAACGTCGAGACCCTCGTCGACTGCAAGCTGCGCCCGCTCGGGGTGCTGCTCAAGGGCGACGGCAGCGAGCCGGAGCTGAGGAAGTCCCAGCCGTTGCTGGGACTGCGGATGCGCTACTCCGTCACCGACCCGACGAAGACCAACCGGATCACCGCACCCTTCGCGCGCCTCTTCAACCCGATCCTGGTGACCGGCGTGGTCGCGGCGTTCTGCTGGATCACCTGGTGGCTGCTCCTCGACAAGGGGCTGGCCTCGGCGACCCACGAGGCGTTCACCCGGCCCGGGCTGCTGCTGCTGGTCTTCGCGGTGACGGTCCTGTCGGCGGGGTTCCACGAGTTCGGGCACGCCGCCGCTGCCCGCCGCGGCGGTGCGACGCCGGGTGTCATGGGCATGGGCCTCTACCTCTTCTGGCCGGCGTTCTACACCGACGTGACCGACTCCTACCGGCTCGGCCGCGCCGGACGGATCCGCACCGACCTCGGCGGCCTCTACTTCAACGCCATCGTCGCCGTCGGGATCGTCGGGGTGTGGCTCGCGAGCGGGTACGACGCCCTCCTGCTCGTCGTCGCGACGCAGGTGCTTCAGATGCTCCACCAGCTGACGCCGATGGTCCGCTTCGACGGCTACCACGTGCTCGCCGACCTGACCGGCGTGCCCGACCTCTACCACCGGATCAAGCCCACGCTGGTGGGGGCGCTGCCGTGGCGGTGGCGGGATCCCGAGGCGACCGTGCTCAAGCCGTGGGCGCGGGTCGTGGTGACGGCCTGGGTGCTGCTCGTGGTGCCGATGCTCGCCTTCTCGCTGTTCATGATGGTCGTGACGTTCCCGCGCGTGGTGGCCACCGCCTGGGTCGGTCTCCAGGCGCAGTGGGCGGTGGCCTCGGCCAGCCTCACCGGCGGGGACCCGGTCACGTTCGGGGCCCGGTGCGTGGCGATCCTGGCGCTCGTCGTACCGATCCTCGGCATGGGCTACATCCTGACCCGCCTCGTGCGCCAGGTGACGACCTCGACCTGGCGGGCTACCGCCGGTCGCCCCGCCCGCCGCGCGCTGGCCGTGGTGACCGCCGCGGCGGTGGTCGCCGGGCTCGGGTGGGCGTGGTGGCCGCACCCGGACACCTATCGCCCGATCGCGGCGTGGGAGCGGGGCACGCTCGCCGACGCGTTGCCGCTGGCCCGGCCCGCGCCCGCAGCCGGCGCCGCCCTGGCCGTGGGCCAGCAGGGGCGCATGCAGACCGTGTGGCCCTCCGGGTCCCCGGTCCCCACCCGGGACCACCCCGGGCTGGCGATGGTCATGGTGCCGCACCAGTCCGGTGCCTCCGGCAGTGCGAGCGGGACCGCGGCCGGCGCACCCGCAGCGGGGTTCGAGCAGGGAACGGATCCGGGCGCCGGTGCTTCCGGTGGCGGGGCTCCGTCGTGGGTGTTCCCCTTCGACCAGCCGTTGCCGCCGGGTGAGGGCGACACGCAGGCCCTGGCGGTCAACACGACCGACGACATGGTGACCTACGACGTGGCCTTCGCCATCGTGTGGGCCGACGGCGACACCGTCAACAACACCAACGAGGCGTACGCCATCGCCAGCTGCACCAACTGCGCGGCGGTCGCGGTGGCCTTCCAGGTCGTGATGATCGTGGGGGACGCCGACGTGGTCGTGCCCGAGAACGTCTCGGCCGCGGTCAACTACAACTGCGTCCAGTGCCTGACCTACGCGCTCGCCACCCAGCTGGTGGTCACGCTCGACGGGCCGCTGAGCGACGCCGGGATGGCGCAGCTCGCCGACCTGTGGGCGGAGATCGCCGAGTTCGGCAGCCACCTCGCCGACATCCCGCTCGCCGACCTGCAGGACGCCCTCGCCGGCTACGAGCAGCAGATCCTCGACATCGTCGCCGCCGATCCCGCCGCGGTGCCGGCGCCCGGGGGCACCGATCCGTCCGACCCGGGGGCCACCGGCTCCGCGTCGGCCTCACCCACGTCCGACCCCGAGGCCTCGGGCTCGCCGACGAGCACGCCGACCCCGGTCGTGCCCGACTCCGGGTCCACCGCTCCCTCGGCCTCACCCTCGGAGTCCGCGTCGGGTTCTCCCACCACGACCGCCAGCCCGAGCGCGTCGCCGACCGAACCGGCGCAGCCCTCGGCGTCCACGGCGAGTCCTTCGTCCAGCGGCTCGACCACGCCGGCGCCGGGAGTGTCGTCCTCGCCCTGAGCCCCGTCAGGAACGGTCGAGGCCGCGGACGAGCGCGGTGAGGGCTGCGTCCAGCTCGGCGTACGGCGAGAGCGCGGCCGCGACCCGGGGCGCCCGGTCGGCGTAGACGCGCCGGGCCGTGCGCACCACCTTGTCGACGTAGCCGTCGCGCAGCAGGGTGAGGAACGCCCGCTGCACCGGCCACGCGGCGGCCTCGTGGGTGACCGCCCGACGGGCGTTGACCGGTTCGAGGAGCGCGGGCGTCGGCACCAGCCAGCCGAGGCGGAGGCTGGGGGCGACCGACTTGGACGCCGTGCCGAGGTAGGCCACGCGCTCCCGGTCGAGGGTCGCCAGCGCCGGCACCGGGGCGACGTCGTAGCGGAACTCCGAGTCGTAGTCGTCCTCCAGCACCAGCGCGTCGGCCGCCCGCGCCGAGGCGAGGAGGGTCAGCCGGTCGGCCGCGGGCATCACCCGGCCGAGCGGGTGCTGGTGGGCCGGGGTGACGTAGGCCGCGACCCGCCCGCCGAGGTCGGTGACCGTGGCGGTCGCGGGCAGGTCGTGCACCACGCGTCCCGAGGCACGCACCGTCTCCACGGCGGCGCGGTAGCCGGGGTCCTCCATAGCCACCGGCCCGGGCGGCAGGACGGAGAGCACCTGGCGCAGGCCGTCGGTGGTGCCCGCGGTGACCACGACCTCGTCGGGGTCGACCGCGAGCCCGCGGGTGCGTGCGAGGTGGTCGGCCAGGGCGGCGCGGAGCTCAGGGATCCTGCGCGGGTCGTCGTAGCCGCGGGGCGGCCGGGCCGTCGACACCTCGCGCCAGGCCCGCCGCCACCCGGCCTCGTGCCGCGGGTCGATCCACGGGGTGCCGGCGTCGAGGCTGACCAGCCGGGGAGGTGCGGAGGGCGTCGTACGGCGCTCCGGGGCCGACCGCGCTGCGCCGCTGACGCTCGCGTGCGGAGCCACGAACGTGCCGGCGCCGTGGCGCGTCTCGAGCCACCCCTCGGCCAGCAGCTGCTCGTAGGCCTGCTCCGCGACGGCCCGGGAGACGCCGAGGTCGGCGGCCAGGGCCCGGCTGCTCGGCAGCCGGTCGCCCCGCGCCAGCGTGCCGGCGACGACCAGGTCGCGGACCTGGCCGGAGAGCTGGACGCCGAGCGGCGTGGGCAGGGCCCGGTCGAGGCGGACGGGCAGGGGAGTGGGCATGTGAGTGTCCTGTCCAGATGGTCGCGAAATGGCCCGTGACGACAGGCCACTCCGCGTCGAGGATAGTCCCGTGACCACCACCCAGCTCTCGCCCACGCCCCGCACCACCGTCACCCGCGGCCGCAGCCGCGCGGTCCTGGACCGCGACGCCCTGCTCGCCGTGCTGGCTGAGGGACTCGTTGCGCACCTCGGCCTGGCGACGCCCGGCGGCCACCCGCTCGTGCTGCCGTCGGCCTACGCCGTCGACCCGTCGGGGCCCGACGCCGGCGGGACGCTCTACGTCCACGGCTCGGTCGCGGCCGGCTGGGTGCGCGGCGCCGCCGACGCCACCGTCTGCGTCACCGTGACCCTGCTCGACGGGCTCGTCGCCGGCCGGTCGGCCTTCCACCACTCGATGAACTACCGCTCCGCGGTCGTGATCGGCACCGCCCGGGTCGTCGACGAGGCTGCGGAGAAGGAGCGCGCGCTCGGCCTGATCGTGGACCACATGATCCCCGGCCGCTCGGCCACGCTCCGTGCCCACACGCGCAAGGAGCTGGCCGCCACGGCGGTCATCGCCGTGCCGCTGGAGGAGGCCTCGCTCAAGATCCGCGGCGGCGGTCCGGTCGACGAGCCCGACGACGTCGAGGCCGGCGTCTGGGGCGGGCACGTGCCGCTGCGCCTGGTCGCCGGGGACCCGGTGCCCGACGCGGACGCCGTGACGTCGGGAGGGCCGGTCCCGCCCGACGTCGTCGCCCGGGCGCGCGCTTTGTAGGCTGCCGGGCATGACCCAGCGCTCCCTCGTCCTCGTCAAGCCCGACGGCGTACGCCGCGGCCTCACCGGCGAGATCGTCCGCCGCATCGAGGCCAAGGGCTACACCCTGGCCCGCCTCGAGCTGCGCGAGGCCACCCCCGAGCTGCTCGCCGAGCACTACGCCGAGCACGAGGGCAAGCCGTTCTACGGCCCGCTCGTGGAGTTCATGCTCTCCGGCCCCGTCGTCGCCATGGTGGTCGAGGGCGAGCGCTGCATCGAGGGCTTCCGCTCCCTCGCCGGCGCGACCGACCCGACCGTCGCCGCGCCCGGCACGATCCGCGGCGACCTCGGCCGCGACTGGGGCCTGGCCGTCCAGCAGAACCTCGTCCACGGCTCCGACGCCCCCGAGTCGGCCGAGCGCGAGATCAAGATCTGGTTCCCCGAGCTCGGCTGACGCTGCCGGGCGGGATCGCCGGTTGACCGGTGATCCCGGACGTTCTGGAGGGTTGCAACCCTCCAGAACGTCCAACAGTGCCCGGGGAGTGGTGCGCGAGGGACTGATGTGACGCGACCGGTCCGGGCAAACCCGCACGCCTCGCCGCGTGTCCTGCCGGGGAGCGCCGTCCCCGCTCCTTAGCCTTGTGTCACACCCTCCCCATCAGCACCACTTCTCCAGGGACGACACATGGCGAACAGCTTCATCGGCCGCGACATGGCCGTGGACCTCGGCACCGCCAACACGCTCGTCTACGTGCGCGGCAAGGGCGTCCTCCTCGACGAGCCGAGCGTCGTCGCGCTGAACGCCACGACCGGCGAGATCCTCGCCGTCGGCCACGAGGCCAAGCGGATGATCGGGCGGACGCCCGACAACATCACCGCGATCCGTCCCCTCAAGGACGGCGTGATCGCCGACTTCGAGGCGACCGAGCAGATGCTGCGGTTCTTCATCCAGCAGGTGCACCGGCGCCGCTACTTCGCCAAGCCCCGCATGGTCATCTGCGTGCCGAGCGGCATCACGGCCGTCGAGCAGCGCGCGGTCAAGGAGGCCGGCTACCAGGCCGGCGCCCGCCGGGTCTACATCATCGAGGAGCCCATGGCGGCCGCCATCGGCGCCGGGCTGCCCGTGCACCAGGCCACCGGCAACATGGTCGTCGACGTCGGCGGCGGTACGACGGAGGTCGCCGTCATCTCCCTCGGCGGCATCGTCACGTCCCTCTCCATCCGCACCGCCGGCGACGACCTCGACGCCGCGATCGTCGCGTGGATGAAGAAGGAGTACTCCCTCATGCTCGGCGAGCGCACCGCCGAGGAGGTCAAGATGACCCTCGGCTCGGCGTTCCCGCTGCCCGACGAGCCCGAGGCCGAGATCCGCGGCCGCGACATGGTCTCCGGCCTGCCCCGCACTGTGGTCGTCTCCAGCTCCGAGGTCCGCCAGGCCCTCGAGGAGCCGCTGCACGCCATCGTCGACGCGGTCCGCGCGACCCTCGACCAGACCCCGCCCGAGCTGGCCGGCGACATCATGGACCGCGGCATCGTGCTGACCGGCGGCGGCGCCCTGCTCCGCGGCCTCGACGAGCGGCTGCGCCACGAGACCGGCATGCCGGTCCACGTCGCCGAGGACCCGCTCACCTCGGTCGCGCACGGTGCCGGCAAGTGCGTCGAGGAGTTCGAGGCGCTCCAGCAGGTGCTCGTCACCGACCCGCGGCGGTACTGATGGGTCTCGGCAAGCCCGGGAGCCCGCGCGAGCAGCGCTGGACCTCGATGGACCGCCAGGAGGAGCGCAACCGCCCCTCCCGCTCGCTCATGGTCGCGCTGCTGCTCGGCTGCCTGACCCTGATCACCCTCGACTACCACGGCGGCGCGGACTCCCCGATGGAGCCGGCCCGCCGTGCCGTGGGCGAGGTGTTCGGTCCGATCGAGACGGGCACCGCCACGGTGATCCGCCCGTTCACGGCCGTCCCGGCGTGGTTCCGCACCAAGGGCGCGCTCCGCGACGACATCGCCGAGCTCACGGCCGAGAACTCCCGGCTGAAGTCCGAGGTCGCCACCCAGGACTACGACCGCAACCGGCTCGAGGAGTTCGAGGGCCTCACCTCGGCCGCCGAGAACCTCGGCTACGCGCTCGTCCCGGCCCGCGTCGTCGGGCTCGGCGCCGCCCAGTCCTTCTCCCACACCGTCACCATCGACGCCGGCTCCTCCTCCGGGATCCACCCCGACATGACGGTGGTCAACAACGACGGCCTCGTCGGCCGGGTCCTCCGGGTCACCAGCACCACCGCCACCGTGCTGCTCATCATCGACACCGAGTCGGTCGTCGGCGGGCGGGTCGGTGAGTCGATGGAGGTCGGCTTCCTGCACGGGCGGGGCGTCCTGGGCGACGCCGGCCGCCTCGACCTCGACCTCGTCGACGAGTCCGAGGTCCCCGCCGACCACGACTCGGTCGTGACGTGGGGGTCCGACGGGGGAGCGCCGTACGTCTCCGGCGTGCCGGTCGGCCGCGTCGTCTCGGTCTACAGCAGCCTGCGTGACACCTCTCAGCGTGCGGTCATCGAGCCGTACGTCGACTTCGGCGCCCTCGACGTGGTCGGCGTGGTCGTGCCCTCCGGCACCGCCAGCGACCGGGCCGTCATCGAGGCAGACGGGAGCCTCCAGTGAGCCCGATCCGTGGCCTCGCCGCCGTGGCCGCCGTCGCGGTCGCCCTGGTCCTGCAGGTGTCGGTCTTCCCGCACCTCGCCTGGGACGGCATCGTCCCCAACCTCTGCCTGCTGGTCGTCGTCGGCGCCGCGCTCACCCGCGGCCCGCAGTTCGCCGCCGTCCTCGGCTTCGTGGCCGGGCTCGTGCTCGACCTCGCCCCGCCCGCCGACCACGTCGCGGGCCGTTGGGCGCTCGCGCTGGTCGTCGTCGGGTACGTCGCCGGCCGGATGCGCCAGGACGTCAAGCCCACCGCCGCCGCTGTCGTGGCCACCGTCGCCGCCTCCAGCTTCGTCGGTACGTCGATCTTCGCGCTGAGCGGCATCGTGCTCTCCGACGGCATCGTCGGCATCCCCGACCTGCTGCGGGTCATCCTGGTGGCCGTGCTCTGGGACGTGCTGCTGACGCCGTTCGTGCTGCCCCTGGTGATGGCGATGTTCCACCGGCTCGAGCCGGCCCGGACCACCTGATGACGCCACACTCGGCCTCCGCGGGGAGCAGGAAGTCCCGCCTGCGCCTGATCGTCATCCAGGCGCTCGTCTTCTCGCTGTTCGCGACCCTCTTCGCCCGGCTCTACTACCTCCAGGTCGTCACGGGCGACGACTACCAGGCCCAGGCCGCCTCGCAGTCGGTCCGCGAGATCGTCCAGCAGCCCCAGCGCGGCCTGATCGTCGACGACATGGGTCGCCCGCTGGTCGCCAACCGCACCTCCTGGGTCGTCTCCATCGACCGGACGATGCTCGGCAAGATGACCGACAGCCAGCGCACCCGCCTCGTGGCCCGGGTCGCCGACGCGGTCGACATGGCCCCCGGCCGGGTGACCAAGCGGCTCGTCACCTGCGGCGACCCGGACGCCGTGATCGGCCTGTGCTGGAACGGCTCGCCCTACCAGCCGGTGCCGGTCGCCACCGACGTGCGCCAGGCCGTCGCGCTGCGGATCCTCGAGCAGCCCGAGGACTACCCCTCGGTGCTCGCCGAGCAGCAGAGCGTCCGCGCCTACCCGCGCCCCTACGGCGTCAACCTCGCCCACGTGCTTGGCTACCTCAGCCCGATCACCGAGGAGGAGTACGACAAGGCGCGCGCCGACGGCGACAAGTCGGTCAACGGCGCCTCGTCCGTGGGCCGCGCCGGCGTGGAGAAGGAGTACGACCGCTGGCTGCGCGGGATGCCCGGCTACAAGCAGGTCGCCGTCGACTCGATGGGCCGCGTGCTCGGCGACGACAGCGAGGTCATGGGCCAGCCCGGCGACACGCTCGTCACCTCGATCGACGCCAAGGTCCAGGGCGTCGTGGAGAAGCAGCTCGCCGACACGATCGCGCTGGCGCGCCAGACCTACGACCCGGTCACGCACATGAACTACAAGGCCGACTCCGGCGCCGTCGTGGTGATGGAGGCCAGGACCGGTCGGATCGTCGCGATGGCCAGCCAGCCGACGTACGACCCGTCGGTGTGGGTCGGCGGCATCACCAAGAAGCAGCTCGCCCGCCTCTACTCCGAGAAGGCCGGCACCCCGCTGCTGGCGCGGGCGACGCAGGGCCAGTTCGCGCCCGGCTCGACGTGGAAGCCGCTGATGACCGTCGGCGCGCTCGACCACGGGTTCAGCCCGGACACCAAGCTCAACTGCTCGTCGAACTTCCAGGTCGGCAACCGGCTCTTCAAGAACTACGAGTCGGAGTCCTACGGCTACATCACCTTCGCCCAGGCGCTCCAGCTCTCCTGCGACACGTTCTTCTACCGCGTCGGCTTCCACTTCTGGCAGAAGTACGGCTCGGACCCGACCGACGTCGACGCCTACGACCCCCTGGTCGAGCAGGCGAAGAAGTTCGGGTTCGGCAAGCCGACCGGTGTCGACCTCCCGGGCGAGGCCAGTGGCCGGATCGCCGACCGGCACTGGAAGCTGGCCTACTGGAAGGCCATGAAGGGCTACTACTGCGGGATGGATGAGAAGGGCAACGCGCCCTCGGCCTTCCTCAAGCTCTTCGCTCACGAGTTCTGCCTCGAGGGCAGCTACTACCGCGCCGGCGACTCGGTCAACTACGCGATCGGCCAGGGCGACACCATCGTCACGCCGCTCCAGCTGGCCCGCGCCTACGCCTCGCTCTCCAACGGCGGCACGCTCTTCGAGCCGCGCGTCGCGAAGGCGATCGTCAGCTCCGACGGCACCGTCCTCAAGCGTTTCCCGCCCGCGGTGATGGGCCACGTGAAGTCCAGCAAGGCTGCGCTGTCGTACGTCGACACCGCGCTGCAGGGCACGCCGAAGGTCGGCACGCTCGCCTGGAAGTTCATCGACTTCCCGCTCGACCGGGTCCCGATCCGGGGCAAGACCGGCTCCGCCGAGGTCTATGGCAAGCAGTCGACCTCTTGGGTGGCGACCTACGACAAGGACTACGTGGTCGTGATGATGGTCAGCCAGGCCGGCACCGGCTCGGGCACCTCCGGCCCGGCGGTGCGCAAGATCTGGGAGACGCTCTACGGCATCGACGGCATGGACGTGAACCCGAGGAACGCCGCGATCCCCGGCACCACCCCGCCCGCCGGGCTGCCCACGTTCATGAAGGACGGCTCGATCCTGCCGCCGGCGAGGAAGGAATAGCCGTGCCCCCCACCACCCCGCGCCCGCTCCTGCGGGCCCCAGGCCTCGACTGGATCCTGATGACGGCCGTGCTCGCGCTCGTCACGCTGGGCTCGCTGCTCGTCTGGTCGGCCACCTCGCACCGCGAGGACCTCACGATGGGTGACCCCACGGCGTACCTCCGCAAGCAGCTGGTCAACGTCGCCATCGGCCTGGTGCTGCTCGTGCTGGTGATGGCCACCGACCACCGCTGGGTGCGGATCCTGGCGCCGCTGGTCTACCTCTGCTCGATCGCCGGGCTCGCGCTGGTGCTGACGATGGGCGTGACCATCAACGGCTCGCGCTCGTGGCTCCAGCTGGGCGGGATGTCGATCCAGCCCTCGGAGTTCGCCAAGCTCGCCGTGGTGATCGGCATGGGCCTGCTCGTCGCCGAGCGTGCCGAGGGTCGTCGCCGCACCCAGATCGGGACGGTCGAGGTGCTCGGGATGCTCGCGATCGCCGGGGTCCCTGCGTCGCTGATCATGCTGCAGCCCGACCTCGGCACGATGCTGGTGCTGTCCGCGACCGTCTTCGGCGTCCTCGCCACCTCCGGCGCCCCGCGCCGCTGGCTGCTGCTCCTCGCCGGCGGCGGCGTCACCGCCGCGGTCGCGGCCGTGGCCGCGGGCTTCCTCAAGCAGTACCAGGTCGACCGCTTCATGGCCTTCACCAACCCCGACCTCGACCCGCGCGGAGCCGGCTACAACGTCGAGCAGGCCCGGATCGCGGTCGGCAACGGCGGGCTCTTCGGGCAGGGGCTCTTCCACGGCTCGCAGACCCGCTCCGGCTTCGTGCCCGAGCAGCACACCGACTTCATCTTCACCGTCGCCGGCGAGGAGCTCGGCCTGATCGGGGCGGGCGTCCTGATCGCGCTCCTCGCGGTCGTGATCTGGCGTGCGCTCGCGATCGCCGCCCACACCGACGACCCGTTCGGCCGGATCGCGGCCGCCGGCATCGCCTGCTGGTTCGGCTTCCAGGCCTTCCAGAACATCGGGATGTGCCTGGGCATCATGCCCGTCACCGGCGTACCCCTGCCCTTCGTGTCCTACGGCGGCAGCTCGATGTTCGCGGGCATGCTCGCGATCGGCCTGCTCCAGAACATCCACCTGCGCTCGACCGCCTCCGTCCCGACCCGCTACGTCATGCCGGTCCGGGTGCTCACCTCCCGCTGACCCGCCCTGAGCCGCTCGGGGGACGGCCCGTCCGGGCCATGGTGCGGGAGTGGCCACCGGTGCGACCGTGGACCCGTGGCGCCATCGGAGCTGCTGCGCGACGCGGTCGAACGCAGCGTGGTCTCGGGCCACGAGGGCAAGTCGGGGGCGGGCCTGGAGAGGGTCCGGCTCGCGGACGGCCGCGCCCTCGTGGTCAAGCGGGTGGTGCCGGACGAAGACCTCACCCTCGACCTCGCCGGGGGCGGCCCCGCTCTCGAGTACGTCGTGTGGTCCACCGGCCTGCTCGACCGGCTGCCGCCCGGGGTCGGCCACGCCGTGGTCGACGCGTGGCTCGAGGGCGAGACGACCTACATCGTGATGCGCGACCTGGGCGACGCCGTCCTGACCTGGCAGGACCGGCTCGACCGGCCCCGGGCCTTCTGGGTGATGGAGCGGCTGGCCGAGCTGCATCGCGCCTACCTCGACGACCCGCCCACCGGCCTGGCGCCGCTCGACCACCTCCTCGACATCTTCGCCCCTCACCGGGTGGCCGCCGGAGCCGACGCCGGGATCGAGCTGATGGTGCTGGCCCGCCGCGGCTGGGAGATGTTCGCCGACCGGGTGCCCGCCGACGTCGCGGGCCCGGTGTTCGCGCTCCTCGAGGACATCACCCCGGTGGCCGACGCGCTGAGCCTCGGTCCGGTCACGCTGTGTCACGGCGACGCCGCCACCGTGAACATGGCCCGCGAGGGCGAGCGGCTGGTGCTGCTCGACTGGGCGATGCCCGCCCGGGGACCCGGCGCGATCGACGTCGCCCGGTTCCTGGCCGGCTGCGCCTCGGTCGTGGAGCCGAGCCGCGAGGAGATGATCGAGGCCTACCGCCGCGCCGCCGGAACGGCGTACGACGAGCGGTCGATGCGGCTCGCGCTGCTCTCCGGCCTGCTGTGGCTGGGCTGGAACAAGGCGCTGGACGCCACCGAGCACCCGGATCCGGCGATCCGCCGGCAGGAGGAGGCGGACCTCGACTGGTGGGTCCGCCAGGCACGCACGACGCTGGAGAGGGAGGCACCCTGATGGACCTCAACACGCTGTACCACCGCACCGTCGAGGCGTGGGCGGACCGGGTCAACGCGGTCCGACCGGACCAGTGGGACGACCCCACGCCCTGCCGGGAGTGGACGGTCCGCGACCTGGTCAACCACGTCTGCGGCGAGGACCTGTGGACCGTGCCGCTGATGAGCGGCCAGACCATCGAGGAGGTCGGGGACCGCCTCGACGGGGACCTGCTCGGGGCCGACCCGATCCGCAGCTCGCTGGAGGCGGCGTCCGAGGCGACCCGTTCCGTCGCCGAGTGGCTGCCCAAGGGCGGCACCGTCCACCTCTCCTACGGCGAGGAGCAGGCCGAGGAGTACGTCCACCAGCTCGCCGCCGACCACCTCGTCCACGGCTGGGACCTAGCGGCGGCGACCGGGGGAGACGTCCGGCTCGACCCGGCGCTCGTCCACGAGGTCGCGGTCTGGTTCGAGGGGCGCGAGGAGCTCTACCGGGCCGCCGGCGCGGTCGGCCCCCGGGCCGCCGAGCACGGCACCGCCCAGAGCGCCCTGCTCGCCGGGTGCGGCCGGGACGCCGAGTGGGGTCCCAACCACGCCGCCCTGGCGCGCTTCTCGGCGGCGTTCGGCCGCGGTGACGTGGACGCGATCATGGCGCTGATGACCGACGACGTCGTCTTCGAGGCCACGGGTCCCGCCCCCGACGGCACCCGCCACGAGGGTGCCGACGCGGTGCGCGCGGTGTGGGTCGAGCTGTTCGGCCAGACGCCCAACGCCGCCTTCACCGAGGAGGAGTCGTTCGTCGCCGGCGACCGCGCCGTGCTGCGCTGGCGCTTCGACTGGACCGACGAGTCGGGCGCCCCGGGCCACGTCCGCGGCACCGACCTGATGCGGCTGCGGGACGGTCTCGTCGCCGAGAAGCTGTCCTACGTCAAGGGCTGAGCTTCTGATTGGATGGAGCCATGACCGAGCACACCATTGACCCGGCCATCCTCGAAGCCGTCCAGAGCATCGCCTACCGCTTCGGTGTCGAGGGCCTGGAGGAGATGATCGTCCACGCCAACGCCGAGCTCGAGATCGCCAAGAAGGCGTACGCCGAGCTCGCGTCCGACCCGGACTGACCGGCTCACAGGGGTCAGCGCGTCAGCCGCTTGAGCCGGCCGCGCGCGCTGGAGTCGGCCTTCAACGACACCAGCGCCCCGGCCTTGGCGAGCCCGTGTCGCGGCATGTTGCCGTAGACCGCCTCGTACTCGCCGGCCCGGACCAGGAATGTCTCGTGCCAGATCCCCGAGCGGGGGTCGGTGCCGACGCGCCGCCAGTAGTTGCGCCAAGCCGGCCGGTGCGGGTCCTCCTCGCTGCGGGCGAACCGCTCGAGGTCCTCGAAGGACCGCCAGTACTGCACGTTCATGGTCAGCCCGTAGGTCTCGTAGCCGAGGAGCCCCTTCTCGGGGTGCTCGGTGAGGAACTTGAGCATGTACGGCATGCCGCGCATCCCGCCCAGGTCGCGCAGGCTACGGATCGGGTGTCGCAGGTCCAGCCTCGCCCCGATGAGGAACACCACGAAGTCGCCCTCGATGCCGGCCGCCCAGCGGCCCTGGTTCACCTGTGCCATGCCGGGATTCTGGGACCGCCGGGGGCGGGACGGCAATGGCCCGAACGGACCCCGACGCCCGGCGGTGCCTCGGAGTTCGCCCGCCGCACGAGCGGCGTCGTACCCTTGGTCGTTCCCCCATCTGTTGTGAGGTCTTTGCTGTGTCCGTGAGCGTGTTCGCCCGTCTCGAGCCCCGACTCCCGTCGGTCTCGAAGCCGATCCAGTACGTCGGTGGCGAGCTGAACTCCACCGTCAAGGACTGGGACTGCGCGCCGGAGGGCGAGACCGTCCGGTGGGCGCTGATGTACCCCGACGCCTACGAGGTCGGCCTGCCCAACCAGGGCGTCCAGATCCTCTACGAGGTCCTCAACGAGCGCGACTGGATCGTGGCCGAGCGCACCTACTCGGTGTGGCCCGACATGGAGAAGGTCATGCGCGAGGGCGACGAGCAGGGCCCGATCCCGCAGTTCACCGTCGACGCCCACCGCCCGGTGCGCGACTTCGACGTGTTCGGCCTGAGCTTCTCCACCGAGCTCGGCTACACCAACATGCTCAATGCTCTCGACCTGGCCGGCATCCCGATGCACGCGGTCGACCGTGGCGACGAGGACCCGATCGTGCTGGCCGGCGGCCACGCGGCGTTCAACCCCGAGCCGATCGCCGACTTCCTCGACGCCGCCGTGCTCGGTGACGGCGAGGAGGTCGTGCTCGCGATCTCCGAGGTCGTCCGCGAGTGGAAGGCCGAGGGTCGCCACGGTGGCCGCGACGAGCTGCTGCGCCGCCTCGCGGTCACCGGCAACATCTACGTCCCGAAGTTCTACGACGTCGCGTACGCCGAGGACGGCTCGATCGAGGCCGTCGTGCCCAACCGGCCCGGTATCCCCTTCCGGGTCCGCAAGCACACGCTGATGGACCTCGACGCCTGGCCCTACCCGGCCAAGCCCCTCGTGCCGCTCGCCGAGACCGTGCACGAGCGCTTCTCGGTGGAGATCTTCCGCGGCTGCACCCGCGGCTGCCGCTTCTGCCAGGCCGGCATGATCACCCGCCCGGTCCGCGAGCGCTCGATCGAGACCATCGGCAACATGGTCGAGAACGGCATCCGCAAGTCCGGCTTCGAGGAGGTCGGACTGCTCTCGCTCTCCAGCGCCGACCACACCGAGATCGCCGAGGTCGCCAAGGGCCTGGCCGACCGCTACGAGGGCAGCAACGTCTCGCTCTCGCTGCCGTCGACCCGCGTCGACGCGTTCAACATCTCGCTGGCCAACGAGTTCTCCCGCAACGGCCGCCGGTCCGGCCTGACGTTCGCCCCCGAGGGTGGCTCGGAGCGGATGCGCAAGGTGATCAACAAGATGGTCACCGAGGAGGACCTGATCCGCACCGTGGCGACGGCCTACTCCCACGGCTGGCGGCAGGTGAAGCTCTACTTCATGGTCGGCCTCCCCACCGAGACCGACGAGGACGTCCTCCAGATCGCCGATCTGGCCCGCAAGGTGATCCAGAAGGGCCGCGAGGTCGCCGGCCGCAACGACATCCGCTGCACCGTCTCCATCGGCGGCTTCGTGCCCAAGCCGCACACGCCCTTCCAGTGGGCCGCGCAGCTCGACCACGAGACCACCGACGACCGGCTCAAGAAGCTGCGCGACACGGTCCGCGACGACAAGAAGTACGGCCGCGCCATCGGCTTCCGCTACCACGACGGCAAGCCCGGCACCATCGAGGGACTGCTCTCCCGCGGCGACCGCCGGGTCGGTGCCGTCATCGAGCAGGTGTGGCGCGACGGCGGCCGCTTCGACGGCTGGAGCGAGCACTTCTCCTACGACCGCTGGGCCGACTCGGCCGCCACCGCGCTCGAGGGCACCGGCGTCGACCTGGCCTGGTACACCACCCGCGAGCGCGAGTACGACGAGGTCCTCCCGTGGGACCACCTCGACTCCGGCCTCGACAAGGACTGGCTGTGGGCCGACTGGGAGGACGCCATCGACCCGTCCTCCGACGTCGAGGTCGAGGACTGCCGCTGGACGCCCTGCTACGACTGCGGCGTCTGCCCGACCATGGACACCGACATCCAGATCGGGCCCACGGGTCGGCAGCTGCTGCCGCTCAGCGTCGTCTGACGTGGCCGAGGCGATCCGGGTCGCCGGCTGGGAGCAGCGGCACGACGTCGCCGCCCTGCGCCGGGCCTGGACCGAGGAGAACGCCGGCCACCCGGTCGAGGACGACGGCTTCACCGACCGCTTCGAGGAGTGGCTGGAGCGGGAGCAGGACCAGCGCGTCACGTGGCTGGGGTACGCCGACGGCGAGGCCGTCGCGATGGTCAACCTGCTGGTCTTCACCCGCATGCCGCGTCCCGGCGAGTCCGCACCCAACCAGTGGGGCTACCTCGCCAACTGCTACGTCCTGCCCGAGCACCGCAACGGTGGCCTGGGCGGTCGCATGCTCGACGCGCTCACGGCGTACGCCGACGAGCAGGGTTTCGTGCGCGTCGTGCTCAGCCCGAGCCCGCGGTCGGTGCCGTTCTACCTGCGCGGCGGCTTCGAGCCGGCCACGTCGCTGATGGTGCGGCTGCCCGGCAGCTGATCCTCGATCGCGGCCGGCCGCGCCACGTAGAGGCCCGCGGCGATCTGCGGCACCATCAGCGCGGTCAGCATCAGCAGGGGCGCGGTCCAGCCACCGGTGGCGTCGTACAGCGTGCCGACGCCGAACGGCCCCAGCGCGGCCAGCAGGTAGCCCGTGGACTGGGTGAAGCTCGACAGGGCCGCAGTGCCCTCCGGGGTGCGCGCGCGGAGCCCGATCAGCACCAGGACGATCGGGAACGTCACGGCCCCGATGCCGACCAGCAGGGCGCCGGGGATCGCGAACGCGTGCGGGGCGATCATCAGGCCCACGTAGCCGACGGGGTAGCAGAGCATGATCGCGAGCAGGATCCGCGCCTGGTCGGTGCGCCGCGCCACCGCCGCGGGCGCCCACAGCGACAGCGGGATCGACACGGCGGCGAGCAGCCCGACCAGCGCGCCGGCCTGCCCGGCGGTGTAGCCGTGGTCGCGCCACAGCTGGGCGAACCAGCCGAACACGGCGTACGCCTGCATCGACTGGAGCCCGAAGAACAGCGCCATCGCCCAGCCCAGCCGGGTGCGGGCCACGTCGGCCCAGCCGATGCTGCGCGGTGCCTGGTCCAGCGCCCGGTCGTGCGCCACCAGGCCGACCCAGGGGAGTGCGGCGAGCAGGGCGAGGCCGGCCCAGATGCCGAGTCCCCAGCGCCAGCTGCCGCCCGCGTGCGAGACGGGGACGGTGAGCAGCAGGGACGTGGTCAGGCCGACGGCGAGGGCGGTCGTGTAGATCGCCGTCACCCGCCCGACGGCGTCGGGGAAGTGCAGCTTCACCAGCGACGGGAGCAGCACGTTGGCCATCGCCATGCCGCCGAGCGCGAGCATCGACAGCGCGAGGAAGAGCGCCTCGCTGCTGGTCACCGCCCGGCCGGCCAGCCCGACGACGGCCGCGACCAGCGCCAGCAGCGTCACCCGGTGCACGCCCACCCGTCGGGCCGCGGTCGGCGCGAGCGCGCCGAAGAACGCGAAGGCCAGCACTGGCAGCGAGGTCAGCAGGCCTGCGGCGACGGGCGACATCCCGAGCGCGGACCTGACCTCCGCGAGCACCGGCCCGACGCTGACGGCGGCGGGCCGCAGGTTGAGCGACAGCAGGACGAGTCCGCCGAGGATGACCAGGGACGTACGACGGGTGCTCACCCGCCCGATCCTCTCAGCCGTGGTCCCGGGTCACCGCGTCCGGGCGGACCATGACGACGTCGAACTCGATGACCCGCAGGGTCGGCCGGTGCCGGCTGACCGGGAACATCGCCGAGATCGCGAATCCGGCCGCCTCGTAGGTGTCGAGCTGCTCGGTCATCCGCGGCATGCCGTCGTAGATCGGGACGCAGCTCACCTCCGACTGGAGCCCCAGCACCTCGCCGAGCCGGTCGCCGGCGCCGCGGACGGTGGCCAGGTCGTAGCCCTGGGTGTCCATCTTGAGGAAGACCCGGGGTGCCGCGACCCCCGCGACCGCGTCGTCGAGGACCTGGTCGAGCCGGCGGATCCGGATGGTCTCGGTGTGGGACTCGCGGAGCTTGTCCGACCAGGCCTTGCCGAAGTCGCTGGCCGGCAGGAGCGAGCTGAGCTTGCCGGGTGTCACGTTGATCTCCGCGGTGCCGTCGACGTCGCCGAGCGCGCAGTCCTCGACCAGCCACTCGGGGTCGGCCGCCGCGTGCTCGCGCAGCAGGCCGACGAGGTGCCTGACGGGCTCGTAGGAGACGATCCGCCCGCGGTAGCCCGCGCGCCGCAGCCGGGTGGCGAACTGGCCCTCGTTGGCGCCGACGTCGAGGACGACGTTGATGCCGAGCTCCCGGAAGACCCACGAGAGGTGCTCCTCGCCGAGGTGGGCGCCGAGCTGGTTCTGGTAGCCGTTCATCTGCTTGCGGACCGTCCGGCGGTCCGCGACGACGTGCGTCCGCAGCCGCGGTGGGCCGATGCGCTGGACCGCGAGTGGGCGGTGGCGCCGCTGGACGACGTAGGCGCCGTCCTCCAGACGGGTCACGTCGACGCCGGCTCGCGCCAGCAGGGGACCGAGGATCCTGCGTCGTGCACTGGTCACGGCTGCGACCCTAACGTTCGGGGGAAGCCTCAGCAGGGAGGAGCGGCCGGCACCTCGAAGGCGCCCCAGACCTCGCGGTGGTCGGAGATGCCCGAGCGCAGCACGGCCGCGGCGAGCGGCCGGACGGCCTCGTCGTGGAGGAGGAAGTCGATCCGGCGGTGCGGGACGGACGCCGGGACCGTCAGGCCGGGGCCCTCGCCCACCTCCGCCCAGGTGTCGGCCAGCCCGCCCCGCTCGAGGATCGCCACGGCGTGCGAGTCGGGCTCGGCGTTGAGGTCGCCGCCCAGGATGAAGGGCCCAGCGTCCCGGTCGATCACCGCGCGGATCGCGTGCGCCTGCTCGCGGCGCATCGACCCCGACGTGTGCTGCAGGTGGGTGTTGTAGACCGACACGCTGCGCCCGCGTACGTCGATCCGGGCGTGCAGCAGGCCGCGCAGCTCCATGCCCATCCGGTTGGGCAGGTGGGTGTTGGTGACGTCGCTGATCGGGTAGCGGGACAGGATCGCGTTGCCGATCGCCGCGGGAGGGAGCCCGGGCAGTGCCGGCCGGCGGAGCTTGTTGGCGCCGTACGCCGTGTGGAAGCCGAGCGTGCGGCCCAGCGACTCGGCCTGCTGGACCACGCCGGTGCGGACCCGGTCGCGGTCGACCTCCTGGAGCAGCACGACGTCGGCCCGCGAGGCCGAGATCGCCCGGGCGATCTGGCCGAGGTCGAGGCGGCCGTGGCCGAGGCCTCCGTGGATGTTGAAGGTCAGCACCGAGAGCCGGACCGCGGGCCCGGGGGTCGGGCAGGTGCTCGGCTCCGGAGTCGTGGGTGGCGTCGGGTGGGCGGCCGGCGGCGACGTGGGAAGCACCGGGCTGGAGGGGACCGGAGCCGGATCGGGCGGCCGCGCGGGGGCGGGCCAGAAGGCCACCAGCCCACCCAGGGTCATGAGGGCGAGGAGGGCGAACAGCCCGTGGATCCAGCGGTTCATCGGTCTCCTGTCTCGCTCGGTTCCCGGGGTTGTCGGCTCGCCCGTGCAGGATAGGCGGCATGCGGTTGGTCCCCGACGCCGAGCGGCGTGCCCGTCTCGCCCAGCGACACGGCATCGCGCCGGGCCACCGGCTGCCCGACCCGGTCGAGGCGACCCGGGCGATGACGGTGCTGCACGCGACCGAGCCCGCCACGGTTTACCTCTCGCTGCTCGCGCGGGTCGACGGCCTCGAGGTGGCCGACGTCGACGCCGCCCTCTACGCCGACCGGTCGCTGGTCAAGCAGCTCGCGATGCGCCGCACGCTCTTCGTCTTCCCGCGCGACCTGCTGCCCGCCGCCTGGGGGAGCGCCTCGGCCCGGGTCGCCACCCAGCTGCGGGCCCGGCTCGCCAAGGAGGTCGAGCAGGGCGGGCTGTCCGCCGACGGGGCCGCCTGGCTCGACGCGGCGTGCGCGGCCACGCTGGCGCGGCTGGCCGACGGCGCCGAGCTGTCCGCCCAGACCCTGCGTGAGGAGGTGCCCGAGCTCGACGGCCGCGTGGTGATGTCTCCCGGCAAGTCCTACGGCGGCAGCTTCCCGATCGCGCCCCGGGTGCTCACCCAGCTGGCGGTCGAGGCGCGCATCGTGCGCGGGCGCAACGGCGGTCACTGGCGGACCTCGCGGCCGCAGTGGACGCTGATGGACCGGTGGCTGGGGGAGTCGCCCGCGCCGCTCAAGAGCGACGAGGGCTTCGCGGAGCTGGTCGGCCGCTGGCTGGCGACGTTCGGCCCCGGCACGGCCGCCGACGTCCAGTGGTGGCTGGGCGGCACCGCCGGGGCCGTCCGGCATGCGTTCGCCTCGGTCGGTGCGGTCGAGGTCGGGCTGGAGAGCGGCGAGACGGGCTGGGTGCTGCCCGACGACGTGGACGTGGTGCCGGAGGTCGCGCCCTGGGCCGCGCTGCTGCCGGTGCTGGACCCCACGGTGATGGGCTGGAAGGCCCGCGACTTCTTCCTCGGACCCCACGGGGCGGCCCTGTTCGACTCCAACGGCAACGCCGGCACCACCGTCTGGTGGGACGGCCGCGTCGTGGGCTGCTGGGTGCAGGACGCCGAGGGGGTGGTCGTGCTCCACCTGCTGGAGGACGTGCCCGCCGAGGGGCGCGCCGCGCTCGACGCCGAGGCCTCCCGGCTCACGACCTGGCTGGGCGGCACCCGCGTCAGCACCGTCTACCCGTCCCCGGCGATGAAGGCCGCCGTGGCGGCGCTCTAACCTTGGCCCGTGCGTGAGCAGCCCGAACAGCAAGCCCCCCCGGTCCAGCGACTCCGGATCCGCTACGCCAAGCGCGGTCGGCTCCGCTTCACGAGCCACCGCGACTTCAGCCGGGCCTTCGAGCGGGCGATCTTCCGGGCCCGGGTCCCGATGGCCTACTCGTCGGGCTTCAACCCGCACCCGCGCATCTCCTACGCCGGCGCCGCCCCGACCGGGTCGGCCAGCGAGGCGGAGTACCTCGAGATCGGCCTCGCCGAGGTCGTCGACCCCGCCACGATCCACGCCGCCCTCGAGGAGGCGCTCCCCGACGGCCTCGACGTGGTCGAGGTCGTCGTGTCCCCGGGTGGTCCGTTCGCCGAGCTGCTCGAGGCCAGCCGGTGGGTCATCGACGTCGCCGGCTCGCTCGAGGCGGCACAGGAGGCCGTCGCCGGCTTCCTCGCCACCGACGCGGTCCCGGTGACCCGGATGACCAAGAAGGGCCTGCGCGAGTTCGACTGCCGCGCCGCGGTGGTGTCGCTCGCGGCCGTCGAGTCGCCCGCCGGAGCCCGCCTCGACCTGGTGCTGCGCCACGCCACGCCCGCCGTACGTCCCGACGACGTCCTGTCCGGCCTCGCCTCGACCACGGGCTTCGAGGCCGGCCCGGCCCCGCTGCTCACCCGGCTCGCCCAGGGGCCCCTCGACGTGGAGACCGGCACGGTCGGCGACCCGCTGCACATCTCGACATAGGGGCCTTCCCCGGTCCGTGTGCGATACTCGCCGTGGTCGACGACCGGCGGTACCCCGTCACGAGTCGGCCCGACGACGTTCTCGCCGCTCCTCCCCGGAGGACGGCACAGTGGAGGTACGTCGTCGCCAGACCGCGACGCGGCCGGGCGAGTCGGTGACAGCGACCCGCACAGTCACGTGACTGCAGCCCAGCGACCGCGGCAGGCGACGAAGAGTCTTCCAGTGACGCACACCGCGGAGGGTGTCGCCGCCACCGAAGGCTTTGCGTCGTGACCCCGCGTGCACCCCGTGTGCACGGGTTCCGCGGCGTCTGACACACCCGGACACCTGAGGTGCACGGGTCGAGGAGCACCACATGCCCGACGAAAATCCTGTCGGAAACCAGACCCCCGCTCCCGAGATCCCCGCCGCTGACGCGGTCGAGGCCTCCAGCGAGGGCAGCGAGGGCACCGCGCCGGCCAAGAAGGCGGCCGCGAAGAAGACGGCGGCCAAGAAGACCGCCGCGAAGAAGACCACCACCCCGCGCAAGACGGCCGCGAAGAAGGTCGCCGCCTCCGCCGAGGAGCTGCCGCTCGAGGTGCCGGCCCCCGAGGGCGAGCCCGCCGCGGCCGCCCCGGCGAAGAAGACGGCCAAGAAGGCCGCCGCGAAGAAGACCACCGCCAAGAAGGCGAGCACGAAGAAGGCCGCCGAGGTGCCCGCCGAGACGCCCGTCGAGGCGCCCGCGCCGGTCGCCGAGTCGGAGGCCACGGCCGCCGCCCCGGTCGCCGCCGTGCTCTTCCAGGCACCCGACGCGGCCAAGGCCCCGGCCCGCCGTACCCGCAAGGCGGCGCAGCCCAAGCCCGAGGCCACAGCACCCGCCGAGGAGCCGACCGCGGCGCCCGCGCCCGAGCCGGCCCAGGAGTCGGCCGAGGAGTCGGCCAAGCCCACGGTCAAGACCACCACCCGCACCCGCACCCGCACGCCCAAGAAGGTCGCCGAGCCCGCCCCGGTCGAGGACGAGGACGAGACCACCGACGAGCCGCAGCCCGAGCCGGACGAGGCCGAGGGCCAGACCGACAGCCAGGCCGACGACTCGGACGACTCGGACGAGTCCGACGGCGAGGGCGGTGGCGGTCGCCGCCGGCGTCGCCGCGGAGGCCGGCGCCGCCGCAAGTCCGGGGACGGCGAGTCGGGCGGCAACGACGACCACGGCCAGTCCGACAGCCAGGGCGGCCAGTCCAACCAGGGCGGCCAGGGCGGTCAGTCCCGCCAGGCCAAGCAGGACGGCAACGCCAACAGCAACGGCCCCGAGTCCGACGCCGAGCAGGACGCGGACGAGGGCGGCGAGGGCACCTCGCGCCGTCGTCGCCGCCGCCGTCGCTCCGGTGACGACGGGGGCGAGCCTGGGGACGACCCGGAGAACACCGTCACCCGCGTCCGCCGGCCGCGCTCGGCCGAGGACGAGATCACCGCGATCTCCGGTTCCACGCGCCTCGAGGCCAAGAAGCAGCGTCGCCGCGACGGCCGCGAGGCCGGTCGCCGCCGCGCCCCGATCGTGAGCGAGGCCGAGTTCCTGGCCCGCCGCGAGTCGGTCGACCGGGTCATGGTCATCCGCCAGCGCGACGAGCTCACCCAGATCGGGGTCCTCGAGGACAAGGTCCTCGTGGAGCACTACGTCGCCCGCGAGTCGCAGACCTCGCTGATCGGCAACGTCTACCTCGGCCGGGTCCAGAACGTCCTGCCCTCGATGGAGGCCGCCTTCATCGACATCGGCAAGGGCCGCAACGCGGTCCTGTACGCCGGCGAGGTCAACTGGTCCGCGCTCGGCCACCGCGAGGGCCAGCCGCGCAAGATCGAGTCGGTGCTCACCTCGGGCCAGACGGTGCTCGTGCAGGTCACCAAGGACCCGATCGGCCACAAGGGCGCCCGCCTGACCAGCCAGATCAGCCTGGCCGGCCGCTTCCTGGTCTACGTGCCCGACGGCACGACCAGCGGCATCTCCCGCAAGCTGCCCGACACCGAGCGCAACCGCCTCAAGGCGCTGCTCAAGGAGATCGTGCCGGACACCGCCGGCGTGATCGTCCGGACCGCGGCCGAGGGCGCCAGCGAGGACGAGCTGACCCGCGACGTCGAGCGGCTCAAGGCCCGCTGGGAGGACATCGAGGGCAAGGTCAAGGGCAGCGCCCCGCAGCTGCTGTACGGCGAGCCGGACCTCACCCTGAAGGTCGTGCGCGACCTGTTCACCGAGGACTTCACCAAGCTCGTGATCGAGGGCGACGACGCCTGGGACACGGTCCAGAACTACGTCCACCACGTCGCGCCGGACCTCGAGGAGCGGCTCGAGCGCTTCGAGTCGCCCAACGGCAAGGACATCTTCGCGACCTACCGCGTCGACGAGCAGATCGCCAAGGGCCTGGACCGCAAGGTCTGGCTGCCCTCGGGTGGCTCGCTGATCATCGACCGCACCGAGGCGATGACGGTCGTCGACGTCAACACCGGCAAGTTCACCGGATCGGGCGGCAACCTCGAGGAGACCGTCACCAAGAACAACCTCGAGGCGGCCGAGGAGATGGTCCGCCAGCTCCGGTTGCGCGACATCGGCGGCATCATCGTCATCGACTTCATCGACATGGTCCTGGAGTCCAACCGCGACCTCGTGCTGCGCCGCCTGGTCGAGTGCCTGGGTCGTGACCGGACCCGCCACCAGGTCGCCGAGGTGACCTCGCTGGGCCTGGTCCAGATGACGCGCAAGCGGATCGGCACCGGCCTGGTCGAGTCGTTCTCCGAGAACTGCGAGCACTGCCAGGGCCGCGGCGTGGTCATCCACGACGCCCCGGTCGAGCCCCGCAAGCCCGAGGACGAGTCGCGTCGCGGCGGTCGCCGCACGCGCGGCGGTCGTGGTCGGGGCGAGGGCGAGAACGAGCAGGGCGGCCAGAACGGCAACCAGGGCAACCAGGGCAACCAGGGTGGCCAGGGTGGTCGTGGCGGCCAGCAGGGCGGTCAGCAGGCCAAGGGCGGCACCCCGTCGCCCAAGGACATCGCCGCGCACGCCAAGCACGAGCACGACCACACCGAGCACGAGCACGCCGAGGCGCCGGCCGAGCAGATGCCCGAGGTCGAGGCCGCTCCGGTGGCCGAGACCCCCAGCGAGACCCCCAGCGAGACCCCCGTCGAGACGCCGGCCCAGCCCGCGGCTGAGAAGCCCGTGGAGAAGCCCGTCGAGAAGCCGGCCGAGGAGGCTCCGGCCGAGCCGGCCGCCCCGCAGGTGGTCACCCGGACGCGCCGTCGGGCGGCCAGCCGCCCCGCCGGCCAGCCGGAGACGCAGAGCGCCCCGCAGCCCGTCGTGGTCGAGGCGGCCCCGGCCGCCGCGGTCGAGACGCCCGCGGCCCCGCCCGTTGCTCCGGTGGCGGCTCCCAAGGTCGTGACCCGCACCCGTGGCCGCAGCGCGACCCGCCCCGCCGGCCCCCCGGTCGGCGCACCGGCCAGCGCCGGGGGCACCGTGCCGGCGATGCCGGACGTGAGCGCCACGACCCCGCCGGGCAGCGTCGGCAGCGTGGGACACCCCAGCCCGGACGGACTGGTCGAGCCGGGTGCCGCGTCGACCGAGCCCGGTCACGACGCCGAGGCCCATCACGTCGAGCACGTCCCGATCAAGAAGAAGGGCCAGCGCAAGCGCTGACCCCCGCAGCACCCCCACAGCACCAAGGGACGCCCCGGACCGCTGGTCCGGGGCGTTCGTGCGCCTCCAGGCCCGGCTCGCCGGTGATTCCGACCTCCCCGGGGACCGCGCTTTTGCGGTCTGCCACCCGGATCCGTACTATTGACCCTCGGTGCGCAATGCGTGCCCCTCTCTGTGTGGCAGTCCACGCGACGCACGATCCAATCCCCGTTCCCAGGGTCGTTGGCGCGTGTGGGACAGCTCCAGACCATGACGTAAGCGAAGTTCGACGAAGGAGACCGCGGTGTACGCGATCGTGCGCGCAGGCGCCACCCAGCAGAAGGTTGCCGTGGGCGACGTCATCGAGATCGACAAGATCACGGACAAGGTCGGCGACTCGGTGAAGCTCCCGGTCGTCCTCGTCGTCGACGGCGAGAAGATCACCTCCGACACGAAGGCGCTCGACAAGGCCTCCGTGACCGTTGAGGTCCTCGGCGCCACCAAGGGCCCCAAGATCATCATCCAGAAGTACAAGAACAAGACCGGCTACAAGAAGCGCCAGGGTCACCGCCAGAAGTACACCCAGGTCAAGGTCACCGACATCTCCCTCTGAGCCCTGCCTCCCCGGCACCGCTCACAGCGCACAAAGGACTGAACTCATGGCACACAAGAAGGGCGCCGCGTCCACCAAGAACGGTCGCGACTCGAACTCCCAGCGCCTCGGCGTGAAGCGCTACGGCGGCCAGGCCGTCAACGCCGGCGAGATCATCGTGCGCCAGCGCGGCACGCACTTCCACCCGGGCTCCGGCGTGGGTCGTGGCGGCGACGACACGCTGTTCGCCCTCATCGCCGGTGCGGTCCAGTTCGGCACCCGCCGCGGCCGCCGCGTGGTCAACATCGTTCCGGGCGAGTGATCTGACGCACCCGGCTTGATCCCGGCTCGGTCACGAGCTACTTCGAAGGGCGTCCCTAGACTCGGGGCGCCCTTCGCCATTTCTGCAGGTCCCGCCTGCGAGTCACAGGAGCACCCATGGCTGTCCCCACGTTCGTCGACCAGGTCACGCTGCACATCAGCGCCGGCCGCGGCGGGAACGGCGTCGCCTCGGTGCACCGTGAGAAGTTCAAGCCGCTCGGCGGCCCCGACGGCGGCAACGGCGGCCCGGGCGGCTCGGTCATCCTGCGCGTGGACCCCGACGTCACGACGCTGATCGACTACCACCACAGCCCCAAGCGCCGCGCCGAGAACGGCGGCCAGGGCGCGGGCGACCACAAGAACGGCGCCCACGGCTCCGACCTGGTGCTGACCGTCCCGGACGGCACGGTCGTCAGTACGCCGAAGGGCACCGTGCTCGCCGACATGACCGGCGCCGGCACCGAGATGGTGATCGCGGCCGGCGGCCGCGGCGGCCTCGGCAACGCCGCGCTGGCCTCGTCCAAGCGCAAGGCCCCCGGCTTCGCCCTGCTCGGCGAGCCGGGCGAGGAGCTCGAGATCGTCCTCGAGCTCAAGGTCGTCGCCGACATCGGCCTGGTCGGCTTCCCGAGCGCCGGCAAGTCCAGCCTGATCGCCGCGATCAGCCGGGCCCGGCCCAAGATCGCGGACTACCCGTTCACCACCCTCGTGCCCAACCTCGGCGTGGTCACGGCCGGCGACACGACGTTCACCGTCGCCGACGTCCCCGGCCTGATCGAGGGCGCGAGCGAGGGTCGCGGCCTGGGCCACGACTTCCTGCGCCACATCGAGCGCTGCGCGGCGCTGGTCCACGTGATCGACACCGCGACCATGGAGCCCGGCCGCAACCCGGTCGAGGACCTCGACATCATCGAGAACGAGCTCAGCCGCTACGGCGGCCTCGAGGACCGTCCGCGCCTCGTCGCGCTCAACAAGGTCGACGTGCCCGACGGTCGCGACATCTCCGACTTCGTCGTCGACGAGCTGCGCGAGCGCGGCCTGCGTGTCTTCCAGATCTCCGCGATGTCGACCGAAGGCCTGCGCGAGCTGACCTTCGCGATGGCCGAGATCGTCCAGCGCGCCCGGGCGGAGAAGGAGGTCGTGGAGGCCAAGCGGATCATCCTGCGGCCCGCCTCCGCCGACGGCAACGACACCTTCACCATCACCGACACCCAGGACGGCTGGCGGGTACGCGGCGAGAAGCCCGAGCGCTGGATCCGCCAGACCGACTTCAGCAACGACGAGGCCGTCGGCTTCCTCTCCGACCGGCTCAACCGGCTGGGTGTCGAGACCCGGCTTCTCGAGCTCGGCGCGCAGGAGGGCGACACGGTCATCATCGGCCACGAGGACAACTCGGTCGTCTTCGACTTCAAGCCGGGCATCGACGCCGGCGCCGAGATGCTCGGTCGCCGTGGCGAGGACCAGCGCTTCGACCACTCGCGGCCCGCGGCCCGCCGCCGCCGCGCGATCGACGAGGCGATGGACGAGCGCACCGAGACCGAGACCCGGGCCGACGTCGCGCGCCGGCTCGACAAGCCCGAGAGCTACGGCCCGAAGAGCTACACCATCGGCACCGCCGAGGATCCCGACTGGGCGGAAGACGACCCGGGGAAGTGACCGGCCGGTGAGCGTGCGCGCGCAGGTGACCGACGCCCGTCGCGTCGTGGTCAAGGTGGGGTCCTCCTCGCTGACCACGGCGTCCGGCGGCATCGATCCCGCGCGCGTCCAGAGGCTCGTCGACGTCCTCGCCGAGCTGCGACAGCGCGGCGTCGAGGTCGTGCTGGTCTCCTCCGGCGCGATCGCCGCCGGGCTCGCCCCGCTCGGCCTGAAGCGTCGCCCCAAGGGCCTGCCGGCCCAGCAGGCCGCGGCATCCGTCGGCCAGGGGCTGCTGGTCCACCGCTACACCGAGGAGCTCGCCCGCCACGGCGTCATCGCGGGCCAGGTCCTGCTCACCGTCGACGACGTGACCCGGCGCGCGCACTACCGCAACGCCTACCAGACCTTCGCCAAGCTCCTCGAGCTCGGCGTGCTGCCGATCGTCAACGAGAACGACACCGTCGCCACCAGCGAGATCCGGTTCGGCGACAACGACCGCCTGGCGGCCCTCGTCGCCCACCTCGTGCACGCCGACCTGCTCGTCCTGCTCAGCGACGTCGACGGCCTGTACGACGCGGACCCGGCCGACCCCGCCAGCACCCTGCTCGGCGACGTGCTCGCCGACACCGACCTCGCCGCCGTGCGCATCGGCAGCACCGGCGCCGCGGGCGTCGGCACGGGTGGCATGCAGACCAAGGTCGAGGCGGCCCGGATCGCGACCGGTGCCGGCATCCCGGTCGTGCTGACCGCCGCCGACCAGGCCGCCGCGGCCCTCGCGGGCGAGCGGGTCGGGACCCTGTTCCACCCCACCGGCCGCCGGCGCCCCACCCGCCTGCTGTGGCTGGCCCACGCCACCGAGCCCAAGGGTCGGCTGCTGCTCGACCCCGGCGCCGTCCGGGCGGTCGCGGAGCGGCGCGCGTCGCTGCTCGCAGCGGGCATCACCGGCGCGACCGGCCAGTTCGTCGCCGGCGACCCCGTCGACCTGTGCGGCCCCGACGGCGTCGCCTTCGCGCGCGGTCTGGTGAACTTCGACGCCGAGGAGGTGCCCAGCCTGCTCGGCCGGTCCTCCCACGACCTCAAGCGCGAGCTCGGCGCGGCGTACGAACGCGAGGTCGTCCACCGCGACGACCTCGTGCTGCTCTAGGGCCTCCTCTAGCCTCGCCCCATGCGCGAGCCGATGCCCCAGACGCCCGAGGAACGAGCCGAGGACGACTACTGGGAGCGGCTCTACGGTCCGTGGGACTGCCTGGACCCTGCCGGCGTCGCGGAGTTCTTCGACGGCTTCGACCGTCCGTGGTGGATCGTCGGCGGCTGGTCGATCGAGGCCTTCACCGGCGCACCGCGCGAGCACGAGGACGTCGACGTCTCGATCCTGGTCCGCGACGTCGCCGCCCTCCGCGAGCACGTCGGTGACCGCTGGCAGCTGTGGAACATCGCCGACGGTGCGCTCCGCCCGCTCACCGACCGCTGGCCGGACCTGATGGACCCCGAGAGCCAGGTCTGGGTGCGGCGCGACGCCACGTCCCCGTGGGTGATGGACCTGCCCGTCACCCCCGACCGCGACGGACTCTGGACCAACAAGAAGCTGCCCGGCCACGTCCTCCCGGTCGAGGAGGCGACCCACGTCGCGGCGGACGGGATCCGCTACCTCAACCCCGAGATCGCGCTGATGTACAAGGCCCGACTGCAACGTGCCAAGGACCGTCGCGACCTCGAGGTGACGTGGCCGCTGCTCGCCCCGGAGGCGCGCGCCTGGCTGCGCGAGGCCGTGGGCCGGCTGCACCCGGACCACCCGTGGCTGGCGTGGATGGACGGGTGATGGACGGCTGATGGACCGGGAGTGGGGCGCGGCGTGGTGACCGCCGTACGCTGGACCACGCCATGAGCTCCCCGACCCCCACGACCCGGCCGCGCACGGTCTACCTCGACCACGCCGCCACCACGCCGATGCTGCCCTCGGCCGTGGAGGCGATGACCGCGCACCTGCTCGACGTCGGCAACGCGAGCTCGCTGCACGCCTCCGGCCGACAGGCCCGCAGGGTCGTGGAGGAGTCGCGCGAGACGATCGCCCAGGCCCTCAACTGCCGGCCCGGCGAGGTCGTGTTCACCTCGGGCGGCACCGAGGCCGACAACCTCGCCCTCAAGGGCGTCTTCTGGGCCCGGCGCGCCGCCGACCCGGCCCGCACCCGCATCCTGACCACCGCCGTCGAGCACCACGCCGTCCTCGACCCGCTGCACTGGCTCGGCGAGCGCGAGGGCGCCGACGTCGAGCTCCTGCCGGTCGACCAGCAGGCCCGCCTCGACGTCGACGCGCTCCGCGCCAGCATCGAGCGTGACCCGGGCTCGGTGGCCCTCATCTCGGTGATGTGGGCCAACAACGAGGTCGGCACACTCCAGCCCCTCGACGAGGTCGTGGCCCTCGCCGCCGAGCACGGCATCCCGGTCCACACCGACGCCGTGCAGGCCGTCGGCCAGGTGCCGGTCGACTTCGCGGCCTCCGGCGTCGACGCGCTCACGCTCACCGGCCACAAGGTCGGCGGGCCCTACGGCGTCGGCGCGCTCGTCGTACGCCGTGAGGTGGACGTGACCGCCCTCGTCCACGGCGGCGGCCAGGAGCGCAACATCCGCAGCGGCACCATCGACACCCCCGCGATCGCCGGCTTCGCGACTGCCGTCGAGCTGAGCGTCAAGCAGCAGGCCGACCACGCGGTCCGGGTCCGGGCGCTCCGCGACGACCTCGTGGCCCGGGTCATCGCGGCCGTCCCCGACGCCCACCTGCACGGCGCGCCGCTCGGCGATCGGCGCCTGCCCGGCAACGCCCACCTCGGCTTCCCCGACTGCGAGGGCGACTCGCTGCTGATGCTGCTCGACGCCCGCGGCATCGAGTGCTCCACGGGGTCGGCCTGCTCGGCCGGCGTCCCGCAGCCCTCGCACGTCCTGCTCGCGATGGGGTGCACCGACGAGGCCGCCAGGCACTCGCTGCGCTTCTCGCTCGGCCACACCTCCACCCGGGCCGACGTCGACGCGCTCGTCGACGCGATCGGACCCGTCGTCGAGCGGGCCCGGGCCTCGCGGCGGTGATCACCCGATGAAGGTCCTCGCCGCCATGTCCGGGGGCGTCGACTCGGCCGTCGCCGCCGCGCGCGCCGCCGAGGCCGGCCACGACGTCACCGGCATCCACCTCGCGCTCTCGCGCAACCCCGCGTCGTACCGCTCCGGCGCCCGCGGCTGCTGCACCATCGAGGACAGCAACGACGCGCGCCGCGCGGCCGACGTGATCGGCATCCCCTTCTACGTCTGGGACCTCTCCGACCGCTTCCACGCGGACGTGGTCGAGGACTTCATGGACGAGTACGCCGCCGGCCGCACGCCCAACCCGTGCCTGCGCTGCAACGAGAAGATCAAGTTCGCCGCGGTGCTCGACCGGGCCCTCGGGCTGGGCTTCGACGCCGTCGCCACGGGCCACTACGCCCAGCTGCGCTCCGGCGCGGACGGGCTGATCGAGATGCACCGGGCGGTCGACCACGGCAAGGACCAGTCCTACGTGCTCGGCGTGCTGGACCAGTCCCAGCTGGCCCACTCACTGTTCCCGCTCGGCGACACCAACAAGACCGCCGTCCGGGCCGAGGCGGCCGCGCGGGGTCTGCTGGTGGCCGACAAGCCGGACAGCCACGACATCTGCTTCGTCGCCGACGGCGACAACGCCGGCTGGCTGCGCGAGAAGCTCGGCGACCGCGCCACCAACCACGGCGGCGACATCGTCGACGACGCGACCGGCGAGGTGCTCGGACAGCACGAGGGCACGGTCGGGTTCACGATCGGCCAGCGCAAGGGCCTGCGCATCGGCACCCCGGCGCCCGACGGCAAGCCGCGCTTCGTCCTCGACATCGAGCCGGTCAGCGGCACCGTCACCGTCGGCCCGCGCGAGCGGCTGGCCGTCGACCGGCTGACCGGCATCAAGCCGCGCTGGTGCGGCACCGTCCCGGAGGTGCTCGAGGGCCCCGACGTCACCGTCCAGCTCCGTGCGCACGGCGACGAGCACCGCGCGGTCGTGACGGTCCGCGACGACGGTGTCGCCATCGAGCTGCTCGACCCCGCCCACGGCATCGCCCCGGGCCAGGCCGCGGTCTTCTACGACGGCAGCCGGGTCGTCGGCTCGGCCACGATCGCCGCGACCCAGCGGGTCCACACATGACGGTGGCCACCGGCGTCGGATCGATGCCCGGCGAGGACCAGGACGCCTTCGGCACCGCCGTGCGACTCGTCCTCGAGGAGCTCCCGGACCTGCCGCACCTGCCCGAGGTGCCCGGTCGCGGCGCCACCGCGTCGATGACGGGCCGCGGCCTCGCGGTGCTCAGCGACCTCGGCGCGGACCTCCAGCCCGCCGGTTGGCGGCTCACCGGGACGGACGGCCCGGGCGTCGACCACCGTCGCGCCCGCAGCCTGCTGGGCCAGGACCTCGACCACCTCGAGGAGCAGGCCGAGGGATACACCGGCTCCTTCAAGATCCAGGTGGCGGGGCCGTGGACCCTCGCCGCCACCGTCGAGCGGCCGCGCGGCGACAAGGTGCTCGCCGACCACGGCGCCCGGCGCGACCTGGCCCAGGCGCTGGCCGAGGGCGTGCGCGACCACGTTCGCGACGTACGCCGCCGGCTGCCCGGCGTGGACCGCCTGGTCGTGCAGGTCGACGAGCCGGCGCTGGCCACGGTCCTGGCCGGGAAGATCCCGACCGCGTCCGGCTGGGGACGGCACCGCACGGTGCACCCGCCCGAGGCCTCCGCCGCGCTGGCGTGGGTCTTCGAGGCGATCACCGACGAGGGCGCCGAGCCGTGGCTGCACTCCTGCTCCGCCGACGCGCCGCTGGGGCTGGCGCGTGGCGCCGGCGCGCGGGGGCTGTCCGTGGACCTGTCCCAGGTCGGGGCGGCGGGCCACGACCAGCTCGCCGAGGCCCTGGAGAAGGGCGAGACCGTCGTGCTGGGCGTCGCGCCGTCGACCGACCCGGCCAGGCAGCCCACCGACACCCAGCTCACCGAGTCGGTGCTGCGGTGGCTGGACATGCTCGGTCTCGATCCGGCAACGATCGGCGCCGGGCTCGCGATCAGCCCAACCTGCGGCCTTGCCGGTGCGTCGTACACCTGGACCCGCCGCGTCCTGCCGCTGCTGCGCACGACCGCGGGCAACCTGACCGACTGATCCCGGGGGAGCCGCCGTGCCACGCATCTCGATCCTGGTCGTGCTGGTGCTGCTCGCCGGCTGCGGCTCCCGGACCGGCGCGTCGCCCGACGAGGGCGGCGACGTCCCGATCACGCAGGCGGCGATCGCCGCCGTCGCGCTCGACCACCTCGACGTGGACGTCGACCACCTCCAGGCGACCTACACCGACCGCAGCAGCCCGCAAGGCCTGCTGGGCGCCGACATCCGCTACGGCTCGGAGCCGAGCGAGGACGGCGACCTGGTCCGGGTCACCCTCCAGCCGCATCTCGACCGGGACCCCTGCGCCGAGGCGTTCCACTGCGTCGACCTGGGCGACGGGGTCCACCTGAGGTGGGGCGAGGTCGTCCCGGAGGAGGACCCGGGAAGCGTCGCGGTGATCCTGCAGGGGCCCCGCGAGGACGTCATGGTGCTCTCGTCCGGTCCGGACATCACCGGCGACCCGCGTGACCTCGACCTGCAGGTCCCCGTCGAGGACCTGGAGGCGATCGCGCGGGACGACCGGCTTCACCTGAGCACGACGCAGGACGTCGTGGACGCCGGTGACGACCTCGAGGCGTGGGGCGGTCAGGAGCCGGACCCGCACGCCTACGACCGCGAGGCGTCGACCGACAGCTCCCTCGTCAACGCCTACCTCCTGCGGCGGGGTGGCTACGCCGGCTTCACCGACCAGGGGAGCTCCCCGCTGAAGGCGTCGTGGGGACCGGGCGCGGTCGGCGGACGCATCCACCGCCTCCGCGAGCTGGACGTCCCGGCCGCCGACATCGACGTGCTGGCCTCGATCAGCGGCCCGACCTGGGTGGCGGCGGAGGCCTGCCACACGCAGGCCTACGACCACTGCGCCCGGTTCCCGGGCGCCCGCTGGCCGCGCTACCTGCTGTGGCAGCCCGGACCGGACGGCCAGGTGTGGATGCTGCAGCGCCGCGAGGGGGAGTACGTCGGCGTACGGTTCAGCGGCTTCGACGTGCCCGAGGCGCAGGACGCGGTGGAGGTCGTCGCCGAGTGGTACCTCGTCAAGGGCTTCCTGGGCGACCGCAACCTGGGCCTGCGGTGCGACAAGGAGGTCGTCGAGTTCGACCTGGCGCAGGCGCAGGCCGAGGGACGATGAAATGACACCGACCCGTCGTCAGCTGACGACGGGTCGGCGCGGGTGGGACGGGGTCAGCCGACGTGGACGCCGCCCTCGGGGCCGTCCGTGGCCAGCTCCTCGTGCTTGACCGTCAGGAAGGTCCACACGACGAGCGAGGCGAGCAGGATCATGACCGACCCGGTGAGGAACGCGTGGGTCGCGCCCTCGGTGAAGGTCGACTGGAAACCGGCCGCCTGGATGAACGTCAGCGACGAGCCCGGGATCGGTGCGCTCGGGTCGATGCCCGCGTCCTGCGTGGCCTTGAGGAGGGCCGGGGCGATCGTGTCGGCGCGGTTGTTCACGAAGTGCAGCGAGACGGTGCTCAGCGTCGCGAGGCCGAGCGCGCCGCCGACCTGCTGCATCGTGTTGAGCACGCCCGAGCCGATGCCGGAGTCCTCGGCCCGCACGTGGTGCACGGCGGTCAGGGTCAGCGGGACGAACGTGAGGCCCATGCCGACCGACATCAGCAGGATGAACGGCAGGATCGAGGTCCAGTAGTTCACGTCCGCGCCGGCCGTGGCGCCGTGGGAGATCGCCGAGACCACCGCAGAGGGCGAGTCGTCGATCGAGAGCCGGGAGAACCCGAGCAGCGCGGCGGAGGCCATGAGCGTGCCGATGCCGGCGATGAAGCGCGCGTCGATCCGGCCTACCAGGTTGGAGGACAGGCCGGCGCCGATGACGATGCCGACGGAGAACGGCAGGAACGCGAAGCCGGTCCGCAGCGGCGTGTAGCCGACGAGCTGCTGGATGAAGAGGCTCAGGAAGAAGAACATCGCGAACATCGCGGCGGGGACCAGCATCATCACGATGAAGCTCGCGGCGCGGGTGCGGTTCTGGAAGATCCGGACCGGCAGCAGCGGGTGCTCGACGCGCGACTCGATGAAGGCGAAGAGCGCGAGCAGCGCCACGCCGGCGACGAGGGACGCGATCGTCACCGGGTCGCCCCAGCCGTGCGCGGCCTGGCCGGCGCGGGTGAGGCCGAAGACGAGGCCGAGGAGGCCCAGGGTGCCGGTCAGGGCGCCGGGGATGTCGAGCTGGCCGGGGTGGGACTCCGACTCGGCCAGCACACGCGGCGCGAGAGCGGCGGCGACCAGGCCGATCGGGACGTTGATGAGGAAGGTCAGGCGCCAGCCGCTCATCTCGATGCCGAAGGCGCTGTCGAGGCCGGTCAGCCAGCCACCGAGGATCAGGCCGACGGCGGCACCGGCACCCGACATCGCGGCGTACACCGCGAACGCGCGGTTGCGCTGCGGGCCGGCCGGGAAAGTCGTCGTGATCAGGGCGAGCGCGGCGGGGGAGGCGAGGGCGGCGCCGAAGCCCTGGAGGCCCCGCGCGCCCATGAGCAGCGGCTCGGAGGTCGCGAGGCCACCGAGCAGGGAGGCGATCGCGAAGACCGACAGGCCGATCATGAAGACCTTGCGACGGCCGTAGAGGTCGCCGAGGCGACCGCCCAGCAGCAGCAGGCCGCCGAAGGCCAGGGCGTAGCCGGTCACGATCCAGGAGAGGTTCGCCTGGCTGATGTCGAGGTCGCGGCCGATGAACGGCAGCGCGATGTTGGCGATGGTGGCGTCGAGCACCACCATCAGCTGGGCGATCGAGATGAGCACGAGGGCCCACCCGTAATGGGCCTTGGGGGCCTCGACCGGCACTTCGGTCTGCTGGAGGTCAGCCATGGGGTTTCCTTCGGGTGTCGTCGTTGACGGGAGGTACGTCGGGGAGCCGGTCAGGGCCGGCGCGTGGCGGCGGGCAGGATGATCTGGTCGATGACCCGCGTGATGAGGTCTTGGTCGGGGAGCTCCCCGATGAGGTACATGCGGTGCAGGACGATGCCCGCGAGGGCGGGGGCGAGCAGGGACAGGTCGACGCCGGGGGCGATCTCGCCGCGCGCGTCGGCGCGCTCGAAGATCTCCTGGGCGACGCGGGCCTTGGGGCCGATCACCTCGCGGCGGAACGCCTCGGCGAACTCCGCGTCGCGGCTGATGGCCGTGATGACCGCGGCGAACGTGCCGACCGACTGCTCGTCGGTGAGCCCGCCCATGCCGCAGAACGACTGGATGAGGTCCTCGCGGAGGCTGCCCGTGTCGGGGGCGGCGGGGGTGCTCTTGACCGACAGCAGGGCGTCGATCACGAGGGCGACCTTGCCGTTCCAGCGGCGGTAGAGCGTGGCCTTGGACGCCTTGGCGCGGGTGGCGACGGCGTCCATGGTTAGCCGGTCGTAGCCGACGTCACCGAGGACCTCCAGGGTGGCGTCGAGGATCTCCTGCTCACGGTCGCCCTCGACCCGCGGACGGGTCAGGACCGGCTCGGAACTGGGGGTCATGCGGTGTCCTCGATCTGTTCACATGGATGAAACGAAACGGTTTCGTTTCATCGCGAACAGCCGAGGACCGCCGATCCATTCCCGGCCGATCCGGAATCGGCCGGATGGTCTGGACCAGTTGTCGACCCGTTCAGAGCAGCGCGAGCGAGGCCCGGGCGGCGAGCTCGTTCCAGGCCCGCACCCGCTTGAACATGTAGTGGCCGACCGGCCCCATGTCCACGAAGTCGACCTCGGCGGCGACCTTGGCGGCACGCTCGACGTAGGCGCGGGTCGCCCGCGGGGAGGTGATGCGGTCGCGCCGTCCGTGGGCCGCCAGCAGCCGCTTGCCCGCGAGGGCCCCGACCGGCTCGCCCTCGGGCAGCCACGGGGCGAGCCCGACCACACCCACCACGTCCTCGTCGTCGGCCACGTGCACGGCGGTGCGCGCGCCCATCGAGTGCCCGAGCAGTACGACGGGGAGCCGGCCGAGCTCCCGTCGTACCTCGTCGAGGGCCCAGCGCGCGTCCTCGACGGGCGCCCCGCCGTTCCACCCGCGCTGCCGGTAGCCGACCAGCCAGGTGCTCACGCCGGCCTCGTGGAGGGTGTCGCCGATGGCGCGCTGCATCGCCGCCGACCGTCGCCACGAGGCACTGCGGCCGTCGACGGGGCGGGTCGACGTCTCCGTGCCGCCGTGCAGCATCAGCACCAGGGCGCGCCGCCCGGGGACGTCCCTCCGGGTCAGGGCAGGCGAGGCGGGTGTCGCGGTCTCGGTCGGCACGGGAGGTGTTCGGAGCCGACGCGCCCCCGGATGGGACGTCGGTGCCACCGGGCAAGATGTGCCCCATGAGCGACCCGACCCCGGCGACCCCCGAGGCCCGTGACGAGCACCGCCAGCTCGCGGAGGAGATCGAGGACGCGCGCTGGCGCTACTACGTTCTCGACGACCCCACGCTCTCCGACGGCGACTTCGACGTGCGGCTGCGCCGCCTCGAGGCGCTCGAGGAGCAGTTCCCCGAGCTGCGCACCCCCGACTCGCCCAGCCAGAAGGTCGGCGGCGCCGTCTCCACCGAGTTCACCGCGGTCGACCACCTGCAGCGCATGGAGAGCCTCGACAACGCCTTCTCGTTCAAGGAGATGGCCGCCTGGCACGCCCGGCTCGGCCGCGACGGGGTCGAGGCCCCGGCGCTGCTCTGCGAGCTCAAGGTCGACGGCCTCGCGATCAACCTGCTCTACGAGGAGGGCCGCCTCGTCCGGGCGCTCACCCGTGGCGACGGCCGCACCGGCGAGGACGTCACGCCCAACGTCAAGACGATCGCCTCCGTGCCCCACCGGCTGAAGGAGTCCGCCGACTTCCCGGTGCCCGCGCTGGTCGAGGTGCGCGGCGAGGTGTTCCTGCCCGTCGAGGCGTTCGAGCGGCTCAACGAGTCGATGACCGAGGCCGGCAAGCCGGTCTTCGCCAACCCCCGCAACGCCGCGGCGGGCTCGCTGCGCCAGAAGGACCCCCGCGTGACCGCGACCCGGGCGCTCGGCATGGTCTGCCACGGCATCGGGGCCCGGCAGGGCTTCGAGCCGCGGGCGCAGTCCCAGGCCTACGAGGCGCTCGCCGCCTGGGGCCTGCCGGTCTCCGACCAGGTGCGGGTGCTGCCGACCCTGAAGGACGTCGAGGGCTTCATCGCCCACGCCGGCGAGCACCGTCACTCGCTGGTGTCCTACGAGATCGACGGGGTCGTGGTGAAGGTCGACGACGTCGCCCTCCAGCGACGGCTCGGCTCCACCAGCCGTGCCCCGCGGTGGGCGATCGCGTTCAAGTACCCACCCGAGGAGGTCAACGCCAAGCTCCTCGAGATCCGCGTCAACGTCGGGCGCACCGGCCGCGTCACGCCCTACGGTGTCATGGAGCCGACCCGGGTGGCCGGCTCGACCGTGGAGAACGCCACGCTGCACAACTACTACGAGGTCGAGCGCAAGGACGTCCGTCCGGGCGACACCGTGATCCTGCGCAAGGCCGGCGACGTCATCCCCGAGATCGTCGGCCCGGTGCTGCCGCTGCGGCCCGACGGTCTCGCGAAGTGGGTCGGGCCGGGGGAGTGCCCCTCGTGCGGCACCGGCCTGGTGGAGCAGAAGGAGGGCGACAAGGACCGTCGCTGCCCCAACCACGAGAAGTGCCCCGCCCAGGTGCGTGAGCGGGTCTTCCACGTCGCCGGTCGCGGCGCGTTCGACATCGAGGGCCTCGGCTACGAGGCTGCGGTCGCCCTGCTCGAGGCCGGCGCGATCGCCAACGAGGGCGACGTCTTCGACCTCAGTCCCGACCAGCTGCTCACCACCGACCTGTTCACCCGCGCGGCGAAGAAGGACGAGGAGGGCGAGCGGGTGCTGTCGGCCAACGGCCAGCGGCTGCTGGACAACCTCGGCAAGGCCCGCGAGGTCCCGCTGTGGCGGGTGCTGGTCGGCCTCTCGATCCGCCACGTCGGGCCGACCGCCGCCCGGGCCCTGGCCACGGAGTTCGGCTCGATGGAGGCCATCCGGGCGGCCACCGAGGAGCAGCTCGCGGCCGCGGAGGGCGTCGGCCCGACGATCGCCGAGGCGGTCATCGAGTGGTTCACCGTCGACTGGCACCGCACCATCGTCGACAAGTGGGAGGCCGCCGGAGTCACGATGGCCGACGAGCGCGACGAGTCCACCCCCCGCACCCTCGAGGGCCTCACCGTCGTCGTCACCGGGTCGCTGGTCGACTTCAGTCGCGACTCCGCCAAGGAGGCGATCCTGTCCCGCGGCGGCAAGGCGGCCGGCTCGGTGTCGAAGAAGACCGACTACGTCGTGGTGGGGGAGAGCGCAGGCTCCAAGGCCGAGAAGGCCGAGCAGCTCGGCGTCCCGATCCTCGACGAGGCCGCCTTCAAGGTGCTCCTCGAAGGCGGCCCCGCCGCGCTGTGACGCGGGTCAGGACTCGTAGGTCTGGTTCGCCAGCCTCAGGTCGTCGGGCGCGACCCCGCCGCCCTCGGAGGGGATGACCTGGTCGCCCGTGACGCAGTCGCCCGACGTCGCCGAGCAGGTGACGACGTGGTGCTTGCTGACGGTGAACAGGTCGTCGCCTGGCGTCCACCCGTAGCCGAACGAGTAGCCGTCGAACGTCGCGGTGGTGTCGGAGTCGACGCCGTAGACGGTGAAGGACTTGCCGTCCTTGGCGTCGACCGTGGCGAAGCGGCCGTCGGGGGAGAGCTTGGCGTAGCCGTACTGGCCGACGGGGATCGCGAGCAGGGTCTTCCCGGTCGCCACGTCGAGGACCACGGCGTTGTCGCCGTCCCGGCCGACGGTGCGACCACCCTGGACGACGGGGTAGCCGCCGGTGACGACATCGGTCGTGCCGACCTTGCCGGTCCGCCAGTCGACGGTGCGGGTGACGCCGTCGGAGCCGACGTACACCGTGTCGCCGCTCAGCGCGACCGGAGGACCGGACCAGCCGCCCCAGGTGAAGTCGCCCGGCATCGCGACGCGGGCCACCTCCTTGTCCATGGCGACGTCGTGGACGACCACCTCGACGGTGCCGTCGGTGACCTCCGTGTAGGCCAGGTAGGGCTGGGCCGGGTCGACGCCCGGGACGCTCTCCTCGGTGACGACGGAGACGTGCCGCACGGTGCCCGACGGGGTGACGAGGGAGAACCGCTGCGGTCCGCCGCCGTCGCTGGCGTTGTTGTTGCCGTGCCGGACCAGCAGGCCCGCCGAGGTGTAGTAGCTCGACTTGACGGCCTTGTCGTCGATTGCGACGTGCTCGGTGCCCCCGTCGTAGAAGACGGTGGTGCCGAGGGTGAACATCGCGCCGTGCTCGTCGGTGGTCCCCGCCGGCTCTGCGGCCCGGTCGGGGTGCATGCCTCCGAGCAGGCCGGCCACGACGCCCAGCGTCGCGACGACGGCCACGGCCGCGATGCCCGTGACAGCCTGGTGACGGTGGTGCAGGCGGCGGCCCCGCGCGATGACCTGAGCAGCGTGCGGGGGCGGCACCGCGAGGTGCTCGGCCTCCTCGTGCAGGAGGGCGGTGAGTCGGTCAGTCATGCAGGGCTCCCAGGGTGTGCGGGACGACGGCGTCGCCGAGCAGCGTGCGCAGCCGGGCGAGCGCGTCGGAGGTCTGGCTCTTGACGGTGCCCTCGGAACAGCCGAGGGCGTGGGCGGTCTGAGCCACGGACAGGTCCTCGTAGAAGCGGAGGACGACGACCGCGCGCTGCCGCGGCGGTAGCTCCCCGAGAGCGGTCACGAGTGCGGGACGGTCGGAGGGGTCGTGGTGCACGACCTGCTCCGGGAGCTCCTCCGAGGGGCGCTCGTTCCGCCAGGACTTCTTGCGGAACCACGACGTGGCCGTGTTGACCAGCGTGGTGCGGGCATAGCCCGGCGCAGCGCTCAGGTCACGGACCTGGCGCCAGGAGGCGTAGGTCTTGGCCAGCGCCGTCTGGACGAGGTCCTCGGCCTCGGCGTGGTCGCCGAGGAGCAGGTACGCCGTGCGGTACAGCGAGGACCAGCTGGCATGGACGAACTCGGTGTAGTCGTCGTCGGACGGTGGGCGCCCGGGAAGGTGTGGCATCGGTTCTCCCTCGTGTCGTTCACCCTGTCAGATGCGCGAGGTCACACCTTGGTTGGGCGCGGCTCCGTTTGTGTCGTCGAGACCGGGGGAAGATCCCCTTCGTGCTCGAGTCCTACGCCCCCGACGGCGCCCCCTCCACCGACCGGCCGGCCGGCGTCGTCGTCGGTGTGGCAGCCCAGGCCGGCGTCGCGGTGGCGACGTTCGCCGGGACCGGCCTGCGGGACACGGCGTACGCCGCGGTCGGGCTGTTCTCCCTCGTCGTCGCGTTCTGCGGCTTCGCGGTCGCGCACGGCCTGGGCAACGCCGTGCTCGGCGTGGTGACCGGGTTGCTGGCGACGGCCCTGCCCACGGTGGCCCTCGAGTGCCGGGCGCGCTCGTGGCAGATCTGGCTGGCGATCCTGGCCGGGGCACTGCTGGACACCGCTGCCGTGGCCGTCTTCCTCCGCTGAGCCCGGGTCCGACCGGGGGGAGGCCGAGTCCGGGGCTCTCCTAGGATGGCCCCCATGCCTGACATTTCCCGTGACGAGGTCGCGCACCTGGCGAACCTCGCCCGGATCGACCTCGACGATGCCGAGCTCGACCACCTCGCACCGCAGCTGTCGGTGATCCTCGAGTCGGTCGCCTCGATCAGCGGAGTCGCCGGCGACGACGTCCCCCCGACCTCGCACGCGCTGCCGATGACCAACGTCTTCCGAGACGACGTCGTCCGCCCGTGCCTCACCGCCGAGCAGGCGCTGTCCGGTGCTCCCGCACACGAGCAGCAGCGCTTCTCGGTCCCTCGCATCCTGGGAGACGAGCAGTGACCGCCCCCACCACCGACTGGACCCGCCGGACCGCGGCCGAGCTCGCCGACGCCCTCGCGGCCGGCGAGGTCACCTCGGTCGAGCTGACCCGCGCCCACCTCGACCGGATCGCCGCGGTCGAGGCCGACGTGCACGCCTTCCTCCACGTCGACGCCGACGGCGCCCTCGCCGAGGCGGCGGCCTCCGACGCCCGCCGCGCCGCGGGCGCGCCCCTGTCGTCGCTCGACGGCGTCCCGATCGCGGTCAAGGACGTGCTGGCGACCGCCGGCCTGCCCACGACGTGCGGCTCGAAGATCCTCGAGGGCTGGGTGCCGCCGTACGACGCCACCGTCGTGCGCAAGCTGCGCGAGGCCGGCCTGCCCATCCTGGGCAAGACCAACATGGACGAGTTCGCGATGGGCTCCTCCACCGAGCACTCCGCCTACGGCGCGACCCACAACCCGTGGGACCTCGACCGGATCCCCGGCGGCTCGGGCGGTGGCTCGGCCGCGGCCGTGGCCGCCTTCGAGGCGCCGCTCGCCATCGGCACCGACACCGGCGGCTCGATCCGCCAGCCCGGCGCCGTCACCGGCACGGTCGGCGTGAAGCCGACCTACGGCTCGGTCTCCCGCTACGGCCTCGTGGCCCTGGCCAACTCGCTCGACCAGGCCGGCCCCGTCACCCGCACGGTGCTCGACTCGGCGCTGCTGCACGAGGTCATCGGCGGCCACGACGAGCTCGACTCCACCAGCATCGACCGCCCGGTCGGCGCCTACGTCGAGGCCGCCCGCCAGGGTGCCGCCGGCGACATGACCGGCGTCCGGATCGGCGTCGTCACCGAGCTCGGCGGAGAGGGCTACCAGCCCGGCGTGCTGGCCCGATTCCAGGAGTCGGTGGACCTGCTGGTCAAGGCCGGCGCCGAGGTCGTGGAGGTCTCCTGCCCGACGTTCGTGCACGCGCTGGCGACCTACTACCTGATCCTGCCGGCCGAGGCGTCCAGCAATCTCGCGAAGTTCGACGCGATGCGCTACGGCCTGCGGGTCCTGCCCGAGGGCATCGAGAGCCCGTCGGCCGAGGACGTCATGCGGGCCACCCGCGACGCCGGCTTCGGCGACGAGGTCAAGCGCCGCATCATCCTCGGCACCTACGCCCTGTCGAGCGGCTACTACGACGCCTACTACGGCCAGGCCCAGAAGGTGCGCACCCTGATCAGCCGCGACTTCGACGCCGCGTTCGAGAAGGCCGACGTGCTGGTGTCCCCGACCGCGCCGACCACGGCGTTCAAGCTGGGGGAGAAGCTCGACGACCCGATCGCGATGTACCTCAACGACCTCGCGACCATCCCCGCCAACCTCGCCGGCGTGCCGGGCATCTCGGTGCCCAGCGGCCTCGCCGACGAGGACGGCCTGCCGGCCGGCTTCCAGATCCTGGCGCCGGCCCTGGCCGACGAGCGCCTCTACCGCGTCGGCGCCGCCCTCGAGGCCGCGCTGCTCGACCAGTGGGGCGGCCCGCTGCTCGACAAGGCCCCCGCCCTGAACGGAGCTGCCCGATGAGCACCAGCATCGAGACCCTCGTTCCGTTCGAGGACGTCCTCGCGGCGTACGACCCGGCGATGGGCCTGGAGGTCCACGTCGAGCTGAACACCAATTCCAAGATGTTCTGCGGCTGCCCGACCGAGTTCGGCGCCGAGCCCAACACGCAGGTCTGCCCGACCTGCCTGGGCCTGCCCGGTGCCATGCCCGTGGTCAACGGCAAGGCCGTGGAGTCGGCGATCCGGATCGGGCTCGCGCTCAACTGCGACATCGCCGAGTGGTGCCGCTTCGCGCGGAAGAACTACTTCTACCCGGACATGCCGAAGAACTTCCAGACCTCCCAGTACGACGAGCCCATCGCCTTCGACGGCCACATGGACGTCGAGGTCGACGGGGAGACCTTCCGGGTCGAGATCGAGCGCGCCCACATGGAGGAGGACACCGGCAAGTCGCTGCACGTCGGCGGCGCGACCGGTCGCATCCACGGTGCGGACTACTCGCTGGTCGACTACAACCGCGCCGGCATCCCGCTGATCGAGATCGTCACCCGCCCGATCATGGGCGCGGGTGAGAAGGCGCCCGAGATCGCCAAGGCGTACGTCGCCCAGCTGCGCGAGCTCATCGTCGCGCTCGGCGTCTCCGACGCCCGGATGGACCAGGGCTCGATCCGTGCCGACGTCAACCTGTCGCTGTCGCCGAAGGGGACCGGGACGCTCGGCACCCGCTCGGAGACCAAGAACGTCAACTCCCTGCGCTCGGTCGAGCGCGCGGTCCGCTACGAGATGCAGCGCCACGCGGGCATCCTCGACGCCGGCGGCTCGATCCTGCAGGAGACCCGCCACTGGCACGAGGACACCGGGATCACGACGAGTGGTCGCGAGAAGTCCGACGCCGAGGACTACCGCTACTTCCCCGAGCCCGACCTGGTGCCCGTGGCGCCGTCGCGCGAGTGGGTCGAGGAGCTCCGCGGCACGCTGCCGGAGAACCCCACCCAGAAGCGCGCCCGCCTGCAGGCCGAGTGGGGCTTCTCCGACCTCGAGATGCGCGACACCGTGGGTGCCGGCGCGTTCGGCCTGGTCGAGGAGACCATCGCGGCCGGGGCCACCCCGCAGGCCGCCCGCAAGTGGTGGCTCTCGGAGATGGCGCGCCGCGCCAACGACTCCGGCGTCGAGATCGGCGCCCTGGGCGTCTCCCCGGCGCAGGTCGCGGCCGTGCAGGCGCTCGTCGACGGAGGCACGATCAACGACAAGCTGGCCCGCCAGGTCTTCGACGGCCTGCTCGCCGGTGAGGGCACCCCCGAGGAGATCGTCGCCGCCCGCGGGCTCGCCATCGTCTCCGACGAGGGCGCGCTGTCGGCGGCCGTCGACAAGGCCATCGCCGCCAACCCCGACGTCGCGGACAAGATCCGCGACGGCAAGGTGGCGGCCGCCGGCGCCCTGATCGGTGCGGTCATGAAGGAGATGCGCGGCCAGGCCGACGCCGGCCGGGTGCGCGAGCTGATCCTGGAGAAGCTGGGCTGAGACCCTGCCCACAGTGGGAGTCCGCGATGCGTGTGTGACATCGGGGCGGCCACCCGTGGTTGGTAAAGTCTGCGGTCGCTCCGGGAGAGCCGACCCTGACCGCAACCAATCCTTTGGGAGCTGGCCGCTTCGATGTCCACCCGCTCAGCACGACTTCCTTCCCTGTTCGTCGCCCTGGTCGCCACGCTGGCGATCGGAGCCGGCGCGTTCGCCGCGCCGGCCTCCGCCGTGGGGCACTACACCCCGCCCGCGGGGGTGAAGACCAACAACCCCCTCGGTGACCGGACCGAGCGCCGCGTGATCATCCGGCACGTCATCCGTGCCATCGACAGCACGCCGCGGATGTCGCACATCCGGATCGCCAGCTGGAACATCCGCAGCGACGCGATCGTCAACGCGCTGATCGCCGCCCACAAGCGGCACGTGTCGGTCCGCGTGATCATGGACCGCGGCAACGCCAACCCCGACAACCCCAACGAGGGCGTCAACCGGCTGCAGCGGGCGCTGAAGAACAACGGCAACCGAACCCGCCGCCCGGCGATGCGCAGCCACCTCGAGAAGTGCCGCAGCTCGTGCCGCGGCACGCGCGGTATCGCGCACTCGAAGTTCTTCCTCTTCGACCACGTCGGTCGCGCCCACGACGTCGTCATGAACGGCTCCTTCAACGCCACCGACCTCGCGGTCAGCGGCCAGTGGAACGACCTCTACACCGTGGTGGGCCGCCCGAAGGTCTTCAAGGAGTTCCGCAAGGTCTTCTCGCAGATGTTCAGGGACCAGCCGGTCGCGCAGGGCTACCGCGTGCACCGCTACCGGTCCCTGACCACGATGGCCTTCCCCTACACCGGGGCGCACACCACCAAGGACCCCGTCATGCGGGAGCTGGACCGGGTCACCTGCTCCGGCGCCCGCAACACCGGGGACGGCCACACGAGCCTGCGGATCGCCCAGACCTCGTGGTTCGGCGACCGCGGCAAGCGGATCGCCTGGCGGATCCGGCACATGCAGAACAACGGCTGCCGCATCCGGATCGTGTACGCCGTCATGGGCAACGAGGTGCTGCGCATCCTGCGCCGCGGGGGAGATCACCCCGTCCCGATGCGCCAGATCGTGCAGGACTTCAACGCCGACGGCGTCTACGACAAGTACCTCCACATGAAGGTCATGACGATCCAGGGGCACTACCGCAAGGACCACGCGGCGACCATCACGCTCAACGGGTCGGCCAACTGGTCCCCGGCGGTGCTGGCCAGCGACGAGGCCGTGCTCCGGCTGAGCCGCCCGGTCACGCTGAACCGCTACAACGGGTGGATCAACCACCTGTTCCACAACCCGCCGAAGAAGTACCCCAACGGCAAGGACCCCGCCGGCACCGGCACCAACCTGCCGGGCCGCTGGAGCACCACCTCGGTTGATCCGTACGCCCTCGTCGAGGCGGACTGACCCACGGCGTCCACGGACGGACCGGCCCCCTCACGGGGGTCGGTCCGCCGGTATGCTGCGCTCACACAACTCATCACGCCCGCAGTGGGGGAAGCCGGTCCGAATCCGGCGCTGACCCGCAACCGTGTGCTCGCCGAGGTTCGCCTCGGGGAGCGAGCCGGACCACCTGCCGCGACGCGTCCTGATCACACGCTGTCGTGGAAACCAGCGGGTGGCCCCGGGCCTCCCGTTGTGCAGCGGGAAGGAACCCTCATGTCACGCCTCTCCAGGAGCTCGGCGCTCGTCGCCGTCTCCGCCCTGCTCCTCACGCTCGTCCCCGGAGCCGCCCAGGCGGCCCCCGACGACCGGGCCGGCACCTGGCTCACCCACCAGCTGACCGACGGCCTGGTCCACAACGACCAGTACTCCTTCGACGACTACGGCCTCACCGCCGACGTCGCCTTCGCGCTGCTCGCGACCGGGGGCCAGGCCTCCCACGTCGCCGACATCCGCAAGTCGCTGGCCACCCACGTCGACAGCTGGACGACCGGCGTCGACTTCGGCTCCGACGACGTCTACGCCGGCTCCGTGGCCAAGGCGGTCGTCCTGGCCGAGGCCACCGGCGGCGATCCGCGCTCGTTCGGCGGCGTGGACCTCGTCCAGCGGCTCGGCAAGCGCGTCAGCACCGACGCCCCGACGGTCGGCCGGATCCAGGACAGGTCCGCGACCGACTACGCCAACACGATCGGTCAGGCGTTCGCGGCCCGCGGGCTGGCCGTGGCCGGCTCGGGGAAGGCCGACGAGGCGATCCGCTTCCTGTTGAAGCAGCAGTGCGCGGGCGGCTGGTTCCGCCTCAACTTCGCGGGCAAGGCGAAGGCCGACCAGTCGTGCGACGCCGGGAAGCGGGCCACGACCAGTGCACCCGACACCGACGTCACCGCTCTCGCGGTGATCAACCTGCGGCCGGTCCCGCACAAGTCCGCCGCGGTGAAGGCCGCGATCAAGGACGCCGTTGCGTGGCTCAAGCACCACCAGAAGGACAACGGCAGCTTCGGCGGCGGCCCTGCCACCGAGGCGTCCAACGCCAACAGCACCGGCCTCGCGGCCTGGGCCCTCGGCGGCTCCGGCGCGTGCGGTGCGGCCTCGAAGGCGGCGGCCTGGGTGAAGAAGCTCCAAGTCGGTGACGTCGCGAGCGGCAAGCCGCTCCACGGCCAGCGCGGTGCGATCGCCTACGACCGGACGGCGTACGACGCCGCCGCGCAGGACGGCATCACGACCGAGACCCAGGACCAGTGGCGGCGCGCCACCTCGCAGGCGGCGCCGGGCCTGGGCTACCTGACGTGCGGCTGACGCTCGCGTCGCTCGTCGCCGCGGTCCTCGTGACCGCGGCGACGGGTGTGATCCCTGCGGCGCCGACCCAGGCGGCCGCCTGCTCGACCGCGAGCGGGGTCACGGTCGTCGTGGACTTCCACGAGCTCGGCGGCGGTGTGCAGCAGGTCTGCGACGCCGGTGGTGCCGGGGACGACGCGGCGACCCAGTTCGAGGACTCCGGCTTCGCCCTGACCCGGGTGCAGCGCCAGCCCGGCTTCGTGTGTCGGGTGAACAACGCGCCGTCCTCGGACCAGGAGTCCTGCGTCAACACCCCGCCTGCCGACGCCTACTGGGGCCTGTGGTGGTCCGACGGCACGTCCGGGACGTGGACCTACGCCAGCCAGGGCGTCGACTCGCTGACCGTCCCCGAGGGCGGGTACGTCGCCCTCTCGTGGAACGGCAGCAGCACCAAGTCGCCGCCGGGCGCGGCCCCCACGGCCCACAAGACCGCGTCGCCGACCCCGTCGCCCTCACCGAGCCACCAGCCGACGCAGCAGCCGACCCAGCAGCCGACGCACGCGCCGAGCCAGCAGCCGGGCACCGGCGGAGGGACGACTGCCCCGGCGTCGGGCGCGACCGCTCCCTCTGTGTCCGCCTCCTCGGCCGGCTCCAAGCCCGATGGCAAGCACGGGGGCAAGCACGGGCAGAAGAAGCGCCACCACGCCTCGCCCTCGGCCGGCGCGAGCAGCTCGGCCACGGCCGACCCGTCCGGATCGGCCTCCCCGGCGGCGGGCGACGTACCGGCTGCTGAGGCGCCGACCCCGGACGACGGCGGCCTCCCCGCCTGGGTGGCGCCGGCGGCCATCGCGGTGCTCTTCGCGGCGGCCGGTGCCACCGCGCTCGTGCGCCGCCGCAGGGCCGGCTGAGCCCGTGCCCACGATGCGGCCCCCGACGCGGCTCCCGCGCGACCTGCACCCCGTGGCCTGGTGGGTGTGGGCGATCGGGCTTGCCGCGGCGGCGTCGCTGACGACCAACCCGCTCGTGCTGCTCCTGCTCGTGGCGGTGGCGAGCGTGGTCGTGATGGCGCGACGTTCCGACCAGCCGTGGGCTGCGTCGTTCCGGATCTACGTCTGGCTCGGGGTCGTGATCGTCGCGGTCCGGCTGGCGTTCCGGGTGGTCTTCGGGGCCGGTGACGTCGGCACCGTGCTGGTCCCGCTCCCGGCCGTGCCCCTGCCGCACTGGGTCGCCGGCATCACCCTGCTGGGGCCGATCACGCGCGAGGCGCTGCTCGCGGGCCTGTACGACGGCCTGCGGCTCGCCACGATCGTGATCTGCATCGGCGCGGCCAACGCGCTCGCGAACCCCAAGCGGCTGCTGCGCTCGGTGCCGCCGGCGCTCTACGAGATCGGGACCGCCCTGGTGGTGGCCGTGACGGTGCTGCCGCAGTTCGCCGACAGCGTGCGCCGGGTCCGGGCCGCACAGAGCCTGCGGGCGGGGGAGACCGGCCGGATCGGGCGGCTGCGCCGCTTCCTGGTGCCGGTCCTCGAGGACGCGCTGGAGCGGTCGCTGGCCCTCGCGGCGGGGATGGACGCGCGCGGCTACGGCCGGGCCGGCAACCTCGGCCGGACCGCCCGCCGCACCACCGGCGCCCTGATGCTGACCGGGCTGGTCGGGATCTGCGTGGGCACCTACGCCGTCCTCGACCAGACCGCCCCCCGCTGGCTCGCGCTGCCGATGCTCGCGCTCGGGGCCGCGACGGCGACCGCCGGGCTGCTCAGCGCGGGGCGACGGGTGGAGCGCACCCGCTACCGGCCCGACCACTGGCGGCTGCCCGAGCTCGTCGTCGTCGCGTCCGGCGTCGCGGTGGCGGCCCTCGCGTGGTGGGTCGGCGGCCACCAGGTCGCCCTGGCCTACCCCGACCTCGCCACGGTCCCGCGCGTCGGCGGCGCCTCCCTGCTCGGTGCCGCGATCGGCCTGCTCGGCGGGCTGGCCTCGCCGCCGGTCGCCGCGCCGTACCGCCCCGTGGCCGAGCTCCGCGGCCACGCGGAGGCCGCCGCATGATCGAGCTGCGCGACATCACGTTCGGCTACGCCGAGGGGCCTCCCGTCCTCGACCGGGTCTCGCTGACCATCGAGGAGGGCGAGCTCGTCGTCGTCTCCGGGCCGACCGGCGTCGGCAAGTCCACGCTCCTGGGGGTCGTGACCGGGCTGGTGCCGCGGTTCAGCGGCGGCCACCTCTCCGGCGACGTGCTGCTCGACGGCGCCAGCGTCGTGCGCACCCCGCCGCGCGACCGGGCCCACCTCGTGGGCTACGTCGGCCAGGATCCCGCGGCGGGCTTCGTGACCGACACGGTCGAGGAGGAGCTCGCCTACGGGATGGAGCAGCTCGGCCTGCCCGCCGACACGATGCGCCGCCGGGTCGAGGAGACCCTCGACCTGCTCGGCATCGCCGAGCTCCGCAACCGGGACCTGCGCACCCTTTCGGGTGGTCAGCAGCAGCGCGTGGCGATCGGGTCGGTCCTCACGATGCACCCCCGGCTGCTGGTGCTCGACGAGCCCACCTCCGCCCTCGACCCGACCGCCGCCGAGGACGTCCTCGCGACCCTCACCCGGCTCGTGCACGACCTCGGCGTCAGCGTGCTGATGGCCGAGCACCGGCTCGAGCGGGTCGTCCCGTTCGCCGACCGGATGTGCCTGATGACCGGCGGGGGTGCCGTGCGGGTGGGCGAGCCGGCGACCCTGCTGGCCGACTCGCCGGTGGTCCCGCCGATCGTCGAGCTCGGCCGCGCCGCCGGCTGGGACCCCCTCCCGCTGAGCGTGCGCGACGCCCGCCGGCTGGCCCGCGGTCTGGCCGACCGCCTCGGCGCGGCCCCGGTGGCGTCCCACGAGACACCATCCGACGACGTCGCCCTCCGGGCCCGACGCCTCTCGGTCGTGCACGGCCCGACCGTCGCGCTGCGCGAGGTCGACCTGGCCCTCGGAGCGCGTCGGGTCACGGCCCTGATGGGGCGCAACGGCTCGGGCAAGTCCTCGATGATGTGGGCCCTGCAGGGCAGCGGCCGGCGTGCGGCGGGCGACGTACACGTCGGCAGCCACGACCCGGCGGCGCTCGACGCTGCCGGTCGCCGCAACCTCGTGGGCCTGGTGCCGCAGAACGCCGCGGACCTGCTCTACCTCGAGACCGTCGCCGAGGAGTGCGCCGCCGCCGACGGCGGCTCGGGCGCCTGCCGGGCGATCCTCGAGCGCCTCGTGCCGGGCATCGCCGACGACACCCACCCGCGCGACCTCTCGGAGGGCCAGCGGCTGGCCCTCGCGCTCTCCCTGGTCCTCGTCTCGCGGCCGGACGTGCTGCTCCTCGACGAGCCGACGCGCGGCCTGGACTACGCCGCCAAGCACGAGCTCGCGGGCATCCTCCGCACCCTGGCCGAGGAGGGGCACGCCGTCCTCGTCGCCACCCACGACGTCGAGTTCGTGGCCCAGGCCGCCCACGACGTGGTGGTGCTGGCCGAGGGCGAGGTCGTCTCCTCCGGGCCCGTACGCCGCGTGGTGGCCGAGTCACCCGCCTTCGCCCCCCAGGTCACCAAGGTGCTCGGCGCGCCGTGGCTGCGGGTCGACGAGGTGGCCGCACGGCTGGACTCGGCATGAGCGCCCGCGTCTCCGCGGTCCCGATCGCGCCGCGCACCGCCCTCGTGCTCGGCGTCGCCTCGCTGGCCGGGCTGATGATGCTCTGCTGGCCGCTGCTCGTGCGGGTCGGCGACGAGCCGCGGGTCGACCCGCCGTTCCTCTTCCTCGGACTGCTGCCGGTCGTGATCGCCGTCGTGCTCGCCGAGATCAGCGAGGGCGGCATGGACCCGCGGGTGCTGGCGATCCTGGGGGTGCTCTCGGCGATCAACGCCGTCCTGCGCGGCATCTCGCCCGGCACGGCCGGTGTCGAGCTCGTCCTCTTCCTGCTGATCCTCGCCGGGCGCGTCTTCGGCCCCGGCTTCGGCTTCGTCCTGGGCTGTACGTCGCTCTTCGCGTCGGCCCTGATGACCGCCGGCGTCGGCCCCTGGTTGCCCTTCCAGATGCTGGTGTCCGCCTGGGTGGGGATGGGCGCGGGACTGCTCCCGCGGCGGGTCACCGGGCGGGCCGAGATCGCCATGCTGGTGGTCTACGGAATCGTCGCGGCCTACGTGTTCGGCCTGCTGATGAACCTCTCGGGCTGGCCGTTCCTGCTCGGCGTGGAGGTGCCCGGCCACGGGAGCTCGCTGTCGTTCGTGGCCGGCGCACCGGTCGCGGACAACCTGCACCGCTTCGCGGTCTACACGCTGCTCACGTCGACCGGCAGCTGGGACACCGGTCGGGCGATCACCAACGCGGTGGCGATCGCGGTGCTGGGCCCGGCCGTGCTGTCGACGCTGCGCCGGGCCTCCCGCCGGGCGACGGTCACCGGGACTGTTCAGCCCACGGCGTCCAGTGCACCCCGACCCCACAGCTCCTGAGCTCGTCGAGCGCGGCGTTCAACCCTCGGGCGGCGAGCCGACGGGGCTTGCCGTTGCGCGCGTTGCGGCCGACGGCCACGGTCACGGCGTCACCCTCGGCGCGGACCAGCAGCTCGGTCCGGTAGGACGTCTCGCCGACCAGGATCCAGCCCCGGGCGAAGTGCACCGCGCGGAAGCCGGTCGGGGTGGCGTCCTTCGTCTTGAACCCCGCGATGTCGAGGTGTCGGGCCAGCACCCCGAGTGTCTCCTCGCGCGGCGCACCGACGCGCAGCTCGAGCTCGGGGCTGACCATCGTGACCGACCACGTCGGCAGCTGCTCGTCCCCGCTCGTCACTGCTGTCCTCCAGTCGGGTCGACCAGCAGGATCCGGTCGTCGCCCTCGACGGGGGCGCCGCGGCCGTCGCGGTTGCTGGTGGTCACCCACAGCCGTCCGTCGGGAGCCACGGCGACCGTGCGCATCCGGCCGTACTCGCCCACGAAGAAGTCGGTCGGGTGGGAGGCGCGGGTGCCGTGGACGTCGATGCGCCACAGGCGCATGCCGCGCAGGGAGCCGAGCCAGAGCTCGCCGTCGAGGTAGGCCAGTCCCGACGGCGAGGCGACCGACGGGTCCCACACGACCTGCGGGTTGGTCATGCCTGCGGCATCGCCCCGTCCCTCGACGACCGGCCAGCCGTAGTCGTGGCCGGCCACGATGAGGTTGAGCTCGTCGAACAGGTCGTGCCCGAACTCCGAGGCCCACAGGTGCCCGGCGTCGTCGAAGGCCAGGCCCTGCACGTTGCGGTGGCCGTAGGAGAAGACCGGCGTGCCGAAGGGGTTGCCCGGTGCCGGGTCGCCGTCGGGGGTGATCCGCAGGATTTTCCCGCCGAGGGAGTCCTTGTCCTGGGCCAGGGAATCGTCGCCCGTTTCGCCGGTGGAGGCGTAGAGGTAGCCGTCGGGCCCGAAGGCGAGCCGGCCGCCGTCATGGATGTAGCCGTTGGGGATGCCGTCGAGCACCACCTCGAGGTCGCCGAGCCGCCCGCCGTCGTACGTCGCCCGCTCGATGCGGTTGTCCGAGGGCGTGGTGACGTAGAAGTAGAGGAGGTGGTCGCTGGCGAAGTCGGGGGAGACGGCCACGCCGAGCAGGCCGGACTCGCCCGCGGCGCCCTCCCCGACGGGCTCGCCGATGGTGGTGATCACCCGGACCACGTGGCGGGGGCCGTGGATCAGCAGCACCCGTCGGGTGTCCCGCTCGGTGACGATCGCGTCGCCGTCGGGCAGGAACGCCAGCCCCCACGGCACGGCCAGCCCGGTGGCGATCGTCCCGACCACCCGCGGGGTGCCGGCGGGTTTCGAGGGGCCCTCGGAGGTGGCGCCCGACGCGGGTGCCGGTGAGGCCGTGACGGTGTCGTCCGTCTGGTTGGAGGAGTCGCCCCCGGAGGTGCAGCCGGCCAGGGCAGCGATCGCGACCAGGGCGACCGCCCCCCGGCGCACGTCAGCCCACCCGCTCCAGGAAGTCGAGCAGCAGCTCGTGCACGCGCTCGGGCTGCTCCATCTGGATGAAGTGGCTGCCGCGGAGCTCGACGTAGGTCGCCCCCTCGATCCGGTCGGCGGCGGTGCGCATGTCGCGGGCGCCGGCCAGCACGTCGTACGTCGCGGCGACGAACATGGCCGGCACGGTGATGCCGCTGAGCGAGACGCGGGCGTGCTCGGAGGTCTTGAGGGCGAGGTGGAAGTACCAGTCGACGGGCGTGGTGAGGAACTCCGCGATCGCGACCGCGGCGAGCTCGGGGTCCGGCACGGGGAGCATGAAGCCGCTGTGGGTGATCAGGTCGACGGCGCGCGGGCCGACCGGCAGCCGTGAGGCGATCGGCGTGAGCAGCCGGCCGCCGAGCTTCATGGCACGCGAGAGGCTCACGGTGAGCGCACGGGCCGCGAGGTGCGGCAGGTGCAGCGGGCCGAGCATGGTGGCGAACGTGTCGCCGGGGACGCCCGCGACGGCGAAGAGGCCCGTGACGCGCTCCGGGTGGCGGACCGCGAGCTCGAACATCGTGTTGACGCCCATGGACCACCCCATGAGGACCGCCCGGTCGACCCCGAAGTGGTCCATGACCGACAGGCCGTCCTCGACGAACTCCTCGATGCCGACGCGCTGCGGGTCGCTCGGGCGATCCGACCCGCCCGTGCCGCGGTGGTTCCACGACACGACGCGGACCCCGCAGTCGGGGTCGAGCAGCGCCGGCCAGGTCCAGGGGCTGGTGCCGAGCCCGTTGCAGAGCACCACGGTCGGGCCGTCGATGCGGCTCGCGGGGTCGTTGGTCCACGCCCGCAGCCGCGTCCCGTCGTCGGAGAGGACGTCGTGGAAGGTGATCTGGTCGTCCGTGGCGGCGCGGGCGGCGGAGGCGGGCATGGGCCCGATTGTGCCCCAGCCTCAGTGACGGGTGCGGGAGGTGTGGCTGAGTTCACCGGGTGCCCAGGGAGGTGGGCCGACCCGGTGAACCCAGCTCACAGAGCAGCCTGGGCTGCGACCTCCGCGGCCGGGGACCCGCCGGCTGACCCGGTCAGTCCGGCGAGGAAGTCCTCGACCTCGTCGCGTTCCGCACGTCGTTGGGCGAGCGCGGTGGAGGCGATCATGGCGTTGCGACGGGCGACCTGCTGCGACTCGACCGGCCACTGCGTGAGATGGCGGTGGAGCGACTTCCAGAGGTTCATGACTGGCTCCCGGGACGACGTCGGCAACTGCGATGGGTGGTGCAGCACTCCTGCTCTTGCAACGAACCTAGGAGGCTGCGAGGTCACCGGCGTCAACGTCGTGTGACGGTTGGGTGAACTTGCCGGCGCCTCCGTCGACCTCAGTCCGGGACGGGGTCGGCGAGGGTGGCCCCGCTCCGCGTCGCGCCGACGCTGGCCACGACCACGCAGGCCATCGCGACCCACTGCACGGGCGAGAGGAACTCCCCGAGCACCACGATCCCGGCGAGAGCCGCGGCGGCCGGCTCCAGGCTCATCAGCACGCCGAAGACGGCCGGACGGATGGAGCGCAGCGCCACCATCTCGCAGCTGTAGGGGATCACCGAGCTGAGCAGCCCGACGGCGGCGCCGAGCAGCAGCACCCGCCCGTCGCCCAGCTTGTCGCCGCCGACGTGCAGGGCGAACGGGGTGAGCAGCAGGGTCGCCACGACGCTGGCCACCGCCAGCCCGTCCAGGCCTGGCCAGCGTCGTCCGGTCTCCGCGCTCAGCAGGATGTACGCCGCCCACGCGGCGCCGGCCAGCAGCGCGCAGAGCACGCCGGGCCAGGTGAGGTGGGCCCGTTCGACCCCGAGCAGCGCCACGCCCAGTCCGGCGAGGCCGACCCAGACCAGGTCGCGCGCGCGGCGCGACCCGAGCACGGCCAGCGTCAGCGGCCCGACGAACTCGATGGTGACCGCGATGCCCAGCGGGATCCGGGCGAACGACTGGTAGATCGCCCAGTTCATGGTGCCGAGCGAGGCGCCGAGACCCAGCACGACCAGCCAGTCGCGCCGGCTCCGGCCGCGCAGGACCGGTCGCGCGGCGAGCGCGAGGACCACCGCGCTGGTGACCAGCCGCAGCCACACGATCAGGGTCGGCTCGACCTCGTCGAAGAGGCTCTTGGCGATGCCCGCGCCGAACTGGACCGAAAAGATCCCGACGAGCACCAGCCAGACCGGTGAGAATCGGGTGGTCACCGGGTCACACTACGAAAGACCCGGGATCGACGTACGAAGGGAAGTTGACCGTGGACAGGACAGTGCTGCTCGTGGGCACCCGCAAGGGACTGTGGATCGGGACCTCCGACGAGGCCCGCGTGGACTGGGAGTTCACCGGTCCGCACTTCGACATGGAGGAGGTCTACTCCTGCATGGTCGACACCCGCGGCGACCAGCCACGGCTGCTGGCCGGTGCGTCGTCGAGCTGGCTGGGTCCCCAGGTGCGGCACTCCGACGACCTGGGCGCGACGTGGGCGGAGACCCCCAACGGGGCCATCCGCTTCCCGGAGTCGACCGGCGCGACCCTGGAGCGGGTCTGGCAGCTGGTGCCCGGGGCCGAGCCGGGGGTCGTCTACGCCGGCACCGAGCCCGGCGCCGTGTTCCGCTCCACGGACGGCGGCGAGACGTTCGCGCTCGAGCAGGCGCTCTGGGACCACCCGCACCGGCCGCAGTGGAACGCCGGCTTCGGCGGCCAGGCCTTCCACACCGTGCTCCCGCACCCCACGGACCCGCAGTCCGTGACCGCCGCGCTCTCGACCGGTGGCGTCTACCAGACCAACGACGGCGGGGCGTCGTGGGAGCCGCGCAACCAGGGCATCCGTGCGGAGTTCCTGCCCGAGGGGCAGCAGTACCCCGAGTTCGGGCAGTGCGTGCACAAGGTCACCCGGCACCCGGCCCGCCCCGAGCGGATGTACCTCCAGAACCACGGCGGCGTCTACCGCTCCGACGACCACGGGGCGTCCTGGCAGTCGATCGCCGACGGGCTTCCGGCCGACTTCGGGTTCCCGATCGTCGTGCACCCCCACGAGCCGGACACCGTCTACGTCTTCCCGATCGGCGGCGGTGACCGGCGCTACCCGCCGGACGCCAAGGCTCGGGTATGGCGCTCGCGCGACGCGGGGGAGACGTGGGAGGAGCTCGCCGCGGGCCTGCCCGACGGGTTCTTCGTGGCGGTGATGCGCGACGCCATGTGCGCCGACGGCCACGAGCGGGCCGGGCTCTACTTCGGCGCCCGCAACGGCGCCGTGTGGGGCTCCGCTGACGAGGGCGACACGTGGCGCCAGATCGTCAGCGACCTCCCCGACGTGATGTGCGTACGGGCCGCCGCGATCTGATCGCGACGGCCCCGCACGCATCCGGTCACGGCGCGGCGCCGAGCTCCTGCTCCTCGACCTCGGCCTCGGCCTCGACGGCCGCGATGTGGCGCTCCATCTCGGCCTTCGGCAGGCAGAACTTCATCGCCAGCGCGTAGATGGCGACGGAGAAGACCAGGATCAGCGGCACCGACGTCTCGAACGTGAGGACGTTCAGGTTGCCCGCGGCCGGCTCCGGGTAGTTGCCCAGGTAGGACAGCAGGACGAGCCCGCCCAGCCACGGCAGCACCCAGCTGGCGCCGGCGGCGAAGTCCAGGTCGGGCACGTCCTTGCCGAGCGCCTTGTAGATCGGCAGCAGCACGAAGCCGATCGCGACCGCGATGGCGAGCTTCCAGACGATGTCCCAGCCGGACCAGTAGACGATCAGGTTGGAGGCGAAGAAGGCCACCACCGGGATGACGTGGCCACCCGGCACCCGGAAGGGACGCTCGGCCTCGGGCAGGCGCCGGCGCAGCGCCCCGAGGACCAGCGGACCGGAGGCGAAGGACAGCACCGTCGCCGAGGTGATGAAGCCGACCAGCTGCTGCCAGCTCGGGAACGGCAGGAAGACGATCAGGCCGACCAGGAACGTCACGATGAGCGAGATCATCGGCACGCCGCGGTCCGTGGTGCGGGCCAGGCCTTGCGGGGCGTTGCCGTTCTTGGCCATCGCGTAGGAGATCCGGGACGTGGTCGTGGTGTAGATCAGGCCCGTGTCGCCGGGGGAGACGATCGCGTCGGCGTACAGCAGGATCGCCAGCCAGCCCAGGCCCAGGGTGGTCGCGACGGCCGCGAGGGGGCCGAAGTCGCCGTTGAACGTGAGGTTGGACCAGGAGCCGGACTTCTCGAGGTCGCGGGGGTCGAGGGCGCCGATGAAGGCGACCTGCAGGGCGACGTAGATCAGGCCGGTGATCAGGACCGAGCCCACGACGGCGATCGGCACGTTGCGACGCGGGTTGTCGGTCTCGCCCGCGAACTCGATGCCCTGGCGGAAGCCGAGGTAGGAGAAGACCACGCCCGACGTCGCGATCGCGGTGAAGACGCCGTGCCAGCCCTGCGGCATGAAGCCGTGGCTGCTGAAGTTCTCACCGTGCACCGCGGTCAGGAGGAAAGCGGCCACGACGAGCAGGATGATGAAGACCTTCCAGCCCACGAGCGCGTTGTTGATCCGGGCGAACCAGCGCACGCCGTAGAAGTTGACGACCACGAACAGCGCCATCAGCACCACGGCGCTGGCGTAGCCGAGGCCCGTGAGGGTGTAGACCGTCTCCCCGCTCACGGTGTGCGCGGAGGTGAAGGGGGCGTACTTCGTGGCGTACTGCAGCGCCGCCTCGACCTCGATCGGCGCGGTCGTGGCGACCGCCACCCAGGTGATCCAGCCTGCGGAGTAGCTCGCGAACGAGCCGAACGCGAGGTGGGGGAAGCGCACGACGCCTCCCGACAGCGGGAACATCGTCCCGAGCTCGGCGTAGACGAGGGCGATCATCAGGATCATCACTCCGCCGAGTGCCCACGAGATGATCGCCGCCGGTCCTGCGGCGACCGAGGCGTTCAACGCGCCGAACAACCAGCCGGAGCCGATGATCGAGCCGACGCTGGCGAAGAGCAGGCCGACGACGCCGACGTGTCTCTTCAGCTGTGTCTGCTCGGCGGGGGCTGACTCCGTGTCCACGGACATGTGCACCATCTCTCACAGGGGGATCGGACGCCGGAGACCACGAGGTCCCCGCCCTGTGTCCCTACCCGGACGATGTCCGCTCAAACGCCACGGGCGTCCGCATGATTCGCCCCGAACGCTCCCGTGGATCCCCCGTGGTGCGCGAAGATGCGCGCCATGAGCGAGTTCGAGATCTCCCGTTCGGCGACGATCGAGGCGGACCCCGGGCGGGTGCACGCGTTGGTCAACGACTTCCACGAGTGGACCGCGTGGTCGCCGTGGGAGGACGTGGATCCCGCTCTGGAGCGGACCTACTCCGGCCCCGCCAGCGGCACCGGCGCCCACTACGCCTGGTCGGGCAACCGCCGCGCCGGGCAGGGCAGCATGGAGATCACGGCGTCGGTGCCCGAGAAGATCGGGATCCGGCTGGCCTTCCTCAAGCCCTGGAAGGCCACCAACGACGTCACCTTCACGTTCGTCCCGTCCGCCGCGGGCACCGGCACCGACGTCACGTGGACGATGACCGGGGAGCACAAGGGCTTCGGTGTGGTCATCGGCAAGCTGTTCAACATGGACAAGCTGGTCGGCAAGGACTTCGAGAAGGGCCTGGCCCGGCTCAAGGTCGCCGCCGAGGGCTGAGCGCCGTCGACTCGGCGCAACTGCCGGCCCTGAGAGGTCGAGTCGACGCAACTGCCGGCGTACGCCGTGCCTTCTCGCGGGCCGGTCCCGTCAGCACCACGGGCGCCCCACGCGACTAACCTCGGCTCCATGAGCGACGAGACCGGCCAGATCGACATCAAGCCCCGTTCCCGCGACGTGACGGACGGTCTCGAGCGGGCCGCGGCCCGCGGCATGCTCCGCGCGGTCGGCATGGGCGACGACGACTGGGAGAAGCCCCAGATCGGCGTGGCGTCGAGCTGGAACGAGATCACCCCCTGCAACCTCTCGCTCGACCGGCTCGCCAAGGCCGTGAAGAACGGCGTGCACGCGGCGGGTGGCTACCCGCTGGAGTTCGGCACGATCTCGGTCTCCGACGGCATCTCGATGGGCCACGAGGGGATGCACTTCTCGCTGGTCTCCCGCGAGGTGATCGCCGACTCGGTCGAGACCGTGATGATGGCCGAGCGGCTCGACGGGTCGGTGCTGCTCGCCGGCTGCGACAAGTCGCTGCCCGGCATGATGATGGCCGCCGCGCGCCTCGACCTCGCGGCCGTGTTCCTGTACGCCGGCTCCATCATGCCCGGCCAGGTCGACGGCAACGACGTGACGATCATCGACGCCTTCGAGGCCGTCGGCGCCTGCCTGGCGGGCAAGATCACGCGCGACGAGGTCGACCGGATCGAGCGGGCCATCTGTCCGGGGGAGGGGGCCTGCGGCGGCATGTACACCGCCAACACGATGGCCGCCGTCGGCGAGGCCCTCGGCCTGTCGCTGCCCGGTTCGGCTGCGCCGCCGGCGGTCGACCGCCGCCGCGACGGCTTCGCCCACCGCTCGGGCGAAGCGGTCGTCAACCTGCTGCGCCAGGGCATCACCGCCCGCCAGATCCTGACCAAGGAGGCCTTCGAGAACGCCATCACGGTCGTGATGGCGCTCGGCGGCTCCACCAACGCAGTCCTGCACCTGCTGGCGATCGCCCGCGAGGCCGAGGTCGACCTGACCCTCGACGACTTCAACCGGATCGGCGACAAGGTGCCGCACCTCGGCGACCTCAAGCCCTTCGGCAAGTACGTCATGAACGACGTCGACAAGGTCGGCGGCATCCCCATGGTCATGAAGGCGCTGCTCGACGCCGGTCTCATGCACGGCGACTGCCTGACCGTCACCGGGAGGACGATGCGCGAGAACCTCGAGGCGCTGGCCCCGCCGGCCGTCGACGACGACGTGATCCGCGACCTCGACCGGCCGATCCACAAGACCGGCGGCCTGACCATCCTCAAGGGCACGCTGGCCCCGGAGGGCGCGGTCGTGAAGTCCGCCGGCTTCGACGAGTCGGTCTTCGAGGGCACCGCCCGCGTCTTCGACGGGGAGCGCGCCGCGATGGACGCCCTCGCCGCCGGGCAGGTCACCGCCGGCGACGTCGTCGTGATCCGCTACGAGGGCCCCAAGGGCGGCCCCGGCATGCGCGAGATGCTCGCCATCACCGGCGCCATCAAGGGCGCCGGCCTCGGCAAGGACGTGCTGCTGCTGACCGACGGCCGCTTCTCGGGAGGTACGACGGGCCTGTGCGTGGGCCACGTCGCGCCCGAGGCCTCCGACGGCGGCCCGATCGCCTTCGTCCGCGACGGCGACAAGATCACCCTCGACGTCCTCAACCGCCGCCTCGACGTGGAGATCGACGACCTCGAGGCCCGCAAGGAGGGCTGGAGCCCGAAGCCGCCGAAGTACACCCGCGGCGTCCTCGGCAAGTACGCCAAGGTCGTCCAGTCCGCCGCCCACGGCGCCGTCACGAGCTGACCGGAGGTCGCGCTGCGGTAGACATGTCCGTGTGACCAGCGCGCCCACCGACCTCGCCGCCCAGCTCGACCGCCAGGACCCGCTCGCGGGATTCCGCGAGCGGTTCGTCGGTGCCGGCGACCCGCTCGTCTACTTCGACGGCAACAGCCTCGGCCGGCCGCTCAGGGCGACGGGCCCGCGGCTCCAGCGGTTCGTCGACGAGGAGTGGGGCGGCCGGCTGATCCGCGGCTGGGACGAGGGCTGGATGGACCTGCCGCACCGGATCGGCGACGACCTCGGCCGGATCTGCCTCGGCGCCGCCGCCGGGCAGACGGTGGTCGGCGACTCCACGACGGTGCTGCTCTACAAGATGATGCGAGCCGCGGTCGCGGCCCGACCGGGCCGCACCGAGATCGTGATCGACCGCGACAACTTCCCGACCGACCGCTACGTCGCCGCCGGCATCGCCGAGGAGCTCGGCCTGACGCTGCGCTGGATCGAGGTCGACACCACCGAGGGCGTCACGGCAGAGCTGCTGGCTGAGGCCGTCGGCCCGGCCACCGCGCTGGTCGTCGTCAGCCACGTCGCCTACCGCTCGGCCTGGCTCGCCGACCTGCCCGAGCTCGTGCGGATCACCCACGACGCCGGCGCGCTGATCCTCGCCGACCTGTGCCACTCCGCCGGCTCGGTCCCGCTCGCGCTCGACGCGTGGGACGTCGACATCGCCGTCGGCTGCTCCTACAAGTACCTCAACGGCGGCCCCGGCGCGCCGGCCTTCGTGTACGTCGCGAGCCGGCTGATCGACGAGCTGACCCAGCCGATCCGGGGCTGGATCGGCAACGACGACCCGTTCCTGATGGGCCCCTCCTACACCCCTGCGCCGGGCATCCGGAGGTTCCTGTCCGGGACCCCACCGATCCTCGGCATGCTCGCGGTGCGCGACATGCTCGAGCTGCTCGAGGAGGCCAGCATCGACGCGGTGCGGGACAAGTCGGTCGCCCTCACGCAGTACGCCATCGACCTCACCGACGAGGTCCTCGCGCCGGCCGGCGCCGTGCTCGCGAGCCCGCGGGAGGCCGACCGCCGCGGCGGCCACGTGACCGTCAACCACCCCGCGATGCGCGAGGTGACCGCGCGACTGTGGGCGCAGGACGTCATCCCGGACTACCGCGATCCCGGCGGCCTCCGGCTCGGCCTCTCGCCGCTGTCCACGTCCTTCGGCGAGGTCGAGCGCGGGGTGGAAATCGTTCGCGCCACGCTGGACGCCCTGACAGCCTGAGCGCCATGGAGTTCCCGCGCCCCCTGCGCCCCGGTGACCGGATCGGCGTCACCTCGCCCTCGAGCGGCGTCTCCGACAGCCTGCGTCCCCGGCTCGACGTCTGCGTGGCCTCGTTGCGCGAGCGTGGTTTCGAGGTCGTCGTCGGCGACTGCATGGACGGGGAGCGCGTCACGTCGGCTCCGAAGGAGCAGCGCGCCGCCGAGCTGGGCGCGATGCTGCTCGACCCTGCGATCAGGGCGGTCGTCCCGCCGTGGGGCGGCGAGCTCGCGATCGACCTGCTCGACCAGCTCGACTGGGACGCCCTCGCCGCCGCGGAGCCCACCTGGACCGTCGGCTGGTCCGACACCACGTCGTGGATGCTGCCGCTCTCGCTGCGGCTGGGCTGGGCCAGCATCCACGGCTGGAACCTCATGGACACCGCGTACGCCGCTCCCGACGGCCTCCTGCACTGGGTCGATGTCGCCTCGGCCACGGCGCCGTTCACGCAGCGCAGCCCCGGCCGCTACCGCAGCGACGGGTGGGGTGACTACCGCGTCACCCCCGAGATCTCCGAGATGCAGCTCGACGCGCCTGGCTCGTGGACGGTCGTCGGCGGGGGAGACCTCGACGTGTCCGGGCGGCTGGTCGGCGGCTGCCTGGAGTGCGTCATGCCGCTCGCCGGCACGCCGTACGCCGACGTGCCCGCCCACGGCCGCGCCCACGCCGACGAGGGGCTGCTGGTCTACCTCGAGGCCGCGGAGCACGGGTCCTACGACGTGTGCCGCGCCCTCCACGCACTGCGCCTGGCCGGGTGGTTCGAGCACGCCAACGCCATCCTCGTCGGCCGCACCCCCGCGCCCGGCCACGACGACATGAGCCAGCACGACGCCGTGATCGACGCGCTCGGCATGCTCGACATCCCGATCGTGCTGGACATGGAGATCGGCCACACCCAGCCGTTCCTGCCGCTGGTCAACCACGCCCTGGGTCGGGTCGTGGTCGACGGCGACCGGCACGAGGTCACCCAGACCCTCGCCTGAGCCCCTCGCCCGGGCCCTCGGCGGTGTCCCCGGACCGTGGCAGGGTGGACGGCATGGACCAACGGATCAGCTTCGTGACCCTGGCGGTGGCCGACCTGGACCGCAGTCGCGCCTTCTACCTCGACGGCCTCGGCTGGACGGCCGCGCTCGACGTGCCCGGCGAGGTGCTGATGTTCAAGGCGGGGGAGCACCTCGTCCTCTCGCTCTGGAGCGAGGCCGGCTTCGAGGCCGAGGTCGGCCCGATCCGGCGCGGTGAGGGCGTCGCGCCGCTGACGCTCTCCCACAACGTGCGCACCGAGGCCGAGGTCGACGCCATCCTCGGGACCGCCCGGGCGGCGGGCGCCGACCCGGTGACCGAGGCCGTCGAGCGCGACTGGGGCGGCTATACCGGCTACTTCGGCGACCCCGACGGCTTCCGCTGGGAGATCGCCACCAACCCCGGTCCGATCGGGCAGGAGGTGCTCCCGTGAGCGACAAGACCCTGCGGACCCACACGGACACGGTCGGCGCCGAGGGCCTCGACGACTGGCGCTGGATGTTGCGGGCACTGCACGCCCGATTCCGCACCGGTGACTTCGTGACCGGGCTGCGGTTGGCGACCGCGATCGCCGAGGCCGCCGAGGAGATGGACCACCACCCCGACCTCGACCTGCGCTACCCCCACCTCAACGTCCGGCTCAGCAGCCACGACGTCGGCGGCGTCACCGACCGCGACCTGCGGCTGGCCCGCCGGATCAGCGAGCTGGCCGCCGGGGTCGGGGTCGCGGCCGACCCGTCGGCCGTGCAGGTGCTCGAGCTCGCGCTCGACACCGCGGACCTCGAGGGGGTCCGGCCGTTCTGGCTGGCCGTGCTCGGGATGTCGGAGACGGCCAGCCCCGACGAGCTGGTCGACAAGGGCGGCTCGTTGCCGACGCTGTGGTTCCAGGAGACCGACCCCCACGACGAGCCGCGGCAGCGCTTCCACGTCGACATCACCGTGCCGCCCGAGGTCGCGCCCGGCCGGATCGAGGCGGCGCTGGCGGCCGGGGGCACGCTGGTCAGTGCGGCCCGGGAGCCGGCCTTCACGATCCTCGCCGACGCCGAGGGCAACAAGGCGTGCGTCTGCACCAGCGCCGGCCGCGACTGACGGGGCGACGGACAAGGAGTGAGACAGGCGTCCCGCATCGTGGGACGCCTGTCACACTCGGGTGACGCACGAGGGAGCCGACGGCTACCGTGGCGGCATGCGCGAGATTCTTCTTGTATGCACGCGACGCGTGAGCTGAGTTCAGACCGAACCAGCCAGCGCGTCACCCCTCGTTGCCCACGGGCCGAGGGGCTTTTTTATGGGCACAGGCCACACGGGCACAGGTCAACCGGCAGCACAGGAGAGGGAAGCACGGCGATGAGCGAGCAGATCACGGGCGCACAGAGCCTGATCAAGTCGCTGGAGGCGGCTGGGGCCGACAACATCTTCGGCATCCCGGGTGGGGCGATCCTCCCGGCGTACGACCCCCTCATGGACAGCTCCATCCGGCACATCCTGGTCCGCCACGAGCAGGGTGCGGGCCACGCGGCACAGGGGTACGCCGCCGCCACGGGCCGGGTCGGCGTGTGCATGGCCACCTCCGGCCCGGGCGCCACCAACTTGGTGACCCCGCTGGCAGACGCCCACATGGACTCCGTGCCGATGGTCGCGATCACCGGCCAGGTCGGTGCCTCGATGATCGGGACCGACGCCTTCCAGGAGGCCGACATCCGCGGCATCACGATGCCGATCACCAAGCACAACTTCCTGGTCACCGACCCCGCCGAGATCCCGCGCACGGTCGCGGAGGCGTTCTACATCGCCAGCACCGGCCGTCCGGGCCCGGTCCTCGTCGACGTCGCCAAGTCGGCGCTGCAGTCGATGACGACCTTCCGGTGGCCCACCGAGCTGCACCTGCCCGGCTACCGCCCGGTGACCAAGCCGCACGCCAAGCAGATCCGCGAGGCGGCCAAGCTCATCCTCGAGGCCCGCCGCCCCGTCCTGTACGTCGGCGGCGGCACGATCCGCGCGGCCGCCTCCCGCGAGCTGCGTGTCCTGGCGGAGTTCACCGGCATGCCGGTCGTGACGACCCTCATGGCCCGCGGCGCGTTCCCCGACAGCCACCCGCAGCACCTCGGCATGCCCGGGATGCACGGCACCGTGGCGGCCGTGGCCGGCCTGCAGAAGTCCGACCTGATCATCAGCCTCGGCGCCCGCTTCGACGACCGGGTCACCGGCAACCTCGACTCCTTCGCGCCCGGCGCCAAGGTCATCCACGCCGACATCGACCCGGCCGAGATCGGCAAGAACCGCGTCGCCGACGTCCCGATCGTGGGGGACTGCCGTGAGGTCATCAGCGACCTGATCGTGGCGCTCAAGGCCGAGGCCGACGCCGGCCACGCCGGCGACTACGAGGCGTGGGTGCAGTTCCTCGCCGGGGTGAAGCAGACCTATCCGCTGGGCTACGACAAGCCGGCCGAGGGCCTCGCCCCGCAGTACGTCATCGAGCGGCTCGGCAAGATCGCGGGACCCGACACCATCTTCACGTCGGGTGTCGGGCAGCACCAGATGTGGGCGGCCCACTTCATCGGCTACGAGAAGCCCAACACCTGGCTCAACTCGGGCGGTCTCGGGACCATGGGCTACTCCGTGCCGGCCGCGATGGGCGCCAAGGTCGGGATGCCCGACTCCACCGTCTGGGCGATCGACGGCGACGGCTGCTTCCAGATGACCAACCAGGAGCTGGCCACCTGCGCGATCAACGACATCCCGATCAAGGTCGCGATCATCAACAACGAGTCGCTCGGCATGGTGCGGCAGTGGCAGACGCTGTTCTACAACGAGCGCTACTCCAACACCGACCTGCACTCCAAGCGGATCCCCGACTTCGTCAAGCTCGCCGAGGCCTACGGCTGTGTCGGCCTCGCCTGTGAGAGCCCCGACGACGTGGACGCCGCGATCAACAAGGCCATGGAGATCAACGACGTCCCCGTGGTCGTGGACTTCCGGGTCCACCGCGACGCGATGGTGTGGCCGATGGTCGCGGCCGGCACCAGCAACGACGACATCAAGTACGCCCGCGACCTCGCCCCGCAGTTCGAGGAGGACGAGCTCTGATGAGCAAGCACACCCTGTCCGTGCTGGTCGAGAACAAGCCGGGCGTCCTGGCCCGCATCGCCGGCCTGTTCAGCCGTCGCGGCTTCAACATCGACTCGCTCGCGGTCGGTCCGACCGAGCACCCCGAGGTCTCGCGGATGACCATCGTGGTCAACGTCGAGGAGTCGCCGCTCGAGCAGGTCACCAAGCAGCTGAACAAGCTCGTCGAGGTCATCAAGATCGTCGAGCTCGACGGCCCCGCCTCGGTCAACCGCGAGCTGCTGCTGGTCAAGGTCAAGGCCGACCCCGAGTCGCGCGGCCAGGTCCTCGACGCGGTCTCGCTGTTCCGCGCGCGCGTCGTCGACGTCGCCACCGACGCCGTGACGATCGAGGTCACCGGCAACGCCGACAAGCTCGCGTCCTTCCTCAAGGTCGTGGAGCCCTTCGGGATCCGTGAGCTCGTGCAGTCCGGCATGGTCGCGATCGGCCGCGGCTCCCGCTCCATCAGCGAGCGCACGCTCCGTCCCGTCCCGATCCCTGCCCCGCCCGCGGCCACCGCAGCCCGGTGACCCACCACCCGACGTACCCAGAGAAGTCCAACCAGAAGGAGAGCCCCCGTGGCTGAGATGTTCTACGACGACGACGCCGACCTGTCCCTGATCCAGGGCAAGAACGTCGCCGTGATCGGCTACGGCAGCCAGGGCCACGCCCACGCGCTGTCGCTGCGCGACTCCGGTGTCGACGTCCGCATCGGCCTGCAGCCGGGCTCGAAGAGCCGGGCCAAGGCCGAGGCCGAGGGCCTGCGCGTCCTCACCCCCGCCGAGGCGGTCCAGGAGGCCGACGTCGTCGTGATCCTGGCCCCCGACCAGCACCAGCGGAAGCTGTACGCCGAGGAGGTCGAGCCGCACCTCGCCGAGGGCGACACCCTCGTGTTCGGCCACGGCTTCAACATCCGCTTCGGCTACATCACCCCGCCCGAGGGCGTCGACGTCTTCATGGTCGCCCCCAAGGGCCCGGGCCACCTCGTGCGTCGCGAGTACGTCGACGGCCGCGGCGTGCCCGTGCTCGTCGCCGTCGAGAAGGACGCCTCGGGCAACGCCTGGCCGCTCGCGCTCTCCTACGCAAAGGCGATCGGTGGCCTGCGTGCCGGCGGCATCAAGACCACCTTCACCGAGGAGACCGAGACCGACCTGTTCGGCGAGCAGGCTGTCCTCTGCGGTGGCGCCAGCCAGCTGGTGCAGTACGGCTTCGAGGTCCTCACCGAGGCCGGCTACCAGCCCGAGGTCGCCTACTTCGAGTGCCTTCACGAGCTCAAGCTCATCGTCGACCTGATGTACGAGGGCGGCATCGCCAAGCAGCGCTGGTCGGTCTCCGACACGGCCGAGTTCGGCGACTACGTCTCGGGTCCGCGGGTCATCGACGAGCGCGTGAAGCAGAACATGGTCGGCGTCCTCGAGGACATCAAGAACGGCTCGTTCGCCGAGCGCTTCATCACCGACATGGACAACGGCTCGCCGGAGTTCACGAAGTTCCGCGAGCAGGGCGAGAACCACCCGATCGAGAAGACCGGCCGCGAGCTGCGCAAGCTGATGGCCTGGGTGAAGTCGCACGACTCCGACTACACCGAGGGCACCGCCACCCGCTGATCCACCCGTACGTCGCGCACCGACCCGTCCCGCTCACCGGGGCGGGTCGGTCGCATTTCGGAACACATCCGAACTCGCAGGAGTGATCCACCGACGAGTGGGTAGAGGTGGAGGTTGGGGGCCTTGCAGGCCCCCTTCGTCCATCTTCGATCCCCTGTAACTCGGAGGACGCATGACAACGACCCAGGCGCCGTCACCAGGCACAAAGAAGCGCAACACCAAGCTGGTCCGTGAGGTCGGCATCATCGGCCTGACCTGGGCCTCGATGGGCTCGATCATCGGCTCAGGCTGGCTGTTCGGCCCCCAGGAGGCCCTGATCGCCGCCGGACCGGCCGCGATCATCTCGTGGGTCATCGGTGGCGTCGCCATCGTGGTCCTCGCGCTCGTGCACGCGGAGCTGGGCGGCATGTACCCCGTGTCCGGCGGCACGGCCCGCTTCCCGCACTACGCCTTCGGCGGTGTCGCGGGTGCCTCGTTCGGCTGGTTCGCGTGGCTCAACGCCGCGACCGTGGCCCCGATCGAGGTGTCCGCGATGCTGACGTACGCCGGTCACTACGACTTCGCGAACGGCTGGATCAACCCCGACAACGGTGTCCTGAGCTTCACCGGCATCGTCGTGGCGATCATCCTGATGGCGATCCTGACGGCCATCAACTTCCTCGGCGTCAAGAAGCTCGCGGCCACCAACAGCGCCGCGACGTGGTGGAAGATCGCGATCCCGATGCTCACCATCCTGGTGCTGGCGATCGCCAACTTCGACACCAGCAACCTGACGGCTGCCAACGGCTTCAACCCGGCCGGCCTCAAGGGCATCTTCGCCGCGGTCTCCACCGGCGGCATCATCTTCAGCTACCTCGGCTTCGAGCAGGCCGACCAGCTCGCAGGCGAGTCGGCCAACCCCAAGCGCGACGTCCCGTTCGCGATCATCGGCTCGGTCGTCTTCGGCACGATCCTCTACATCCTGCTGCAGCTGGTCTTCCTCTTCGCGCTCCCCAAGAGCGCGATCGGCGACACCTGGGACCAGGTCGGCAACGGCCTCTACACGACCTTCACCGGTCCGTTCGCCGAGATCGCGAGCCTGCTCAGCATCGGCTGGCTGGCCGCGATCATCTACGCCGACGCGATCATCAGCCCCGGAGGCACCGGCCTGATCTACACGACCGGCAGCTCGCGCCTGGCCTACGGCCTCTCGCGCAACGGCTACGTCCCCTCGGCCTTCGAGTGGACCAACAAGCGCAACGTGCCGTGGGTGGGCCTGCTGGCTGCGTTCATCACCGGCTGCATCTGCTTCCTGCCGTTCCCGAGCTGGCAGTCGCTCGTCGGCCTGATCACCAGCGCGTCCGTCCTGATGTACGGCGGTGCGCCGCTGTCGCTGGGTGCCTTCCGGCGCCGCCTGCCCAACGCGGAGCGCCCCTACCGGCTGCCCGCCGCGGGGTTCCTGTCGCCGGTGGCGTTCATCATCGCCAACCTGATCATCCTGTGGACCGGCTGGGACACGATCTGGAAGCTCGGCATCACGATCCTGATCGGCTACGCCATCCTGGTCGCCAACCGCGTCTTCAAGCTCAACGAGCACAAGCCGACCCTGGACTGGAAGGCCGCGTCTTGGCTGATCCCCTACCTCATCGGCATGGGCGTCATCGTCTACATCAGTGACTTCGGTCCGAAGGGCGACGACGCGCTGATCCCGTTCGGCTGGGACGCCCTGGTCGTCGCGGCCTGGAGCCTGGTCGTCTACTACTGGGCGATGGCCGTCGCCCTGAGCACCGAGCAGATCGAGGAGATGATCGGCGAGGTCGAGGAGCCCGAGGAGGGCATGGCGCCGGCCGCCCACTGACCCGTCGCTCCTTCACCACCCAACGCGTCGACCCGTCGTCAATTGACGACGGGTCGACGCGTTCCTGCGTCAACGAGCGACGGGTCGGGAATGTCCGGAGCGGTTGAACGTTGTACCAGTCATGCGTATCGAGATCTGGTCCGACGTCGTCTGTCCCTGGTGCTACGTCGGCAAGCGCCGGCTGGAGACCGCTCTGGCAGGCTTCGAGCACCGTGACGACGTCGAGATCGTCTACCGCTCCTTCGAGCTCGACCCTTCGGCGCCGCAGCACGGGCACGAGCTGACCACCCCCGTGCTCGCGCGCAAGTACGGCCGCAGCGAGGACGAGATGCGGCAGATGCAGCTCCAGCTGACCGAGGTGGCGGCCGAGGAGGGGCTGGCGTTCCGGCTCCTCGAGAACGTCCACACCAACACCGTCGACGCCCACCGGCTCCTGCACCTGGCCCTTGACGAGGGCGGCCCCGCGCTCCAGCGCGACCTCAAGGAGGCCCTGCTGGCGGCGTACTTCGTGCGCGCCGAGGACGTCGGCGACCACGACGTGCTGCACGCCGCGGCCACCGAGGTGGGCCTCGACGACGTGCGGGTCAAGGAGGTGCTGACCGGCGACGCGTACGCCGCCGCCGTGCAGGCCGACATCGCCCAGGCGCGGGCGTACGGCGCCACCGGCGTCCCGTTCTACGTCGTCGACCAGAAGTTCGGGATCAGCGGCGCCCAGCCGGCCGAGGTCTTCGCCCAGGTCCTCGAGCGGGCGTGGGCGGAGGCCCGGCCCACCCTGGAGATGGCGCCCGGGGGAGAGGCCTGCGGCCCCGACGGCTGCGCGGTGTGACGCACGCCCCGGCGGACCCCCTGCCGGGAACCTGCCAGTCTTGTGTAAGGTAAGGCGCACCTAAGTAAGTGTTGCCTCACCTAAGGGACAGTCATGCTGGCGAACTACCTGATCGGGCTCCGCGAGGGACTCGAGGCCGCGCTGGTCGTGAGCATCCTCGTGGCCTACCTGGTCAAGTCCGAGCGACGGCACCTGCTGACCCGCATCTGGGTCGGCGTCGCCCTGGCCGTCGGGGTCAGCCTCGCCTTCGGCGCCCTGCTGACCTACGGCCCCAGCGGCCTGACGTTCGAGGCCCAGGAGGCCATCGGCGGGACGCTCTCGATCATCGCGGTCTGCTTCGTGACCTGGATGATCTTCTGGATGGCCCGGGCCGCCCGCGCGATGAGCGGCGAGCTCCGCGGCCAGATCGACAAGGCCGCCGAGGGCAGCCGCTGGTCGCTGGTCCTGGTCGCCGTCCTGGCCGTCGGCCGGGAGGGCCTGGAGACGGCGCTCTTCCTCTGGGCCGCCACCAAGGCCGGCACCCGCGAGGCGGCCGGCTCGGCCACCCCCACCTGGGAGCCGCTGCTCGGCGCCGCCCTCGGCCTGGCGACCGCGGTCGTCATCGGCTACCTGCTCTACCGCGGCGCCATCTCGATCAACCTGTCGCGCTTCTTCACCTGGACCGGCTACTTCCTGATCCTCGTCGCCGCCGGCGTGCTGTCCTACGGCGTGCACGACCTTCAGGAGGCCGGCATCCTGCCCGGCCTGGACACCATCGCCTTCGACGTCTCGGACACCATCGACCCGAGCACGTGGTACGCCGTGCTCCTCAAGGGCGTCTTCAACTTCTCGCCCGTCACGACCGTCCTCGAGGCCGTCGTCTGGGTCCTCTACGTCGTGCCGACCCTGCTGCTCTTCATCGCCGGCGTACGCCGCCGCGCCGTCTCCACCCCGCCCGCCACGCCGGCCCCCTCGCCGGCCGCCCGCTGACCCCGAAGGATCCCCCTCCGATGCGCATCCCCCTGCTGCTCGCTGCCCTCGTCGCGACCCCGGCCCTGGCCGCCTGCACCCAGAACGCCACGGTCAAGACCGGCGACGACCGCACGATCCTGGTCACCTCGACCGACGACGCCTGCGACGTCTCGCCGCTCGACGCACCGTCCGGCACGCTGACCTTCGAGGTCACCAACGACGGCTCGGAGGTCACCGAGTTCTACCTCTACGCCGAGGACGGCCAGCGGATCCTCGGCGAGGTCGAGAACGTCGGCCCCAAGCTGTCCCGCGAGCTGACGGTCAGCGTCGCCCCCGGCACCTACGTCACTGCCTGCAAGCCGGGGATGAAGGGCACGGGCATCCGCGCCGACTTCACCGTCTCCGACAGCGGCGCCAAGGTCGCGGCCCAGAGCGACGACGAGCAGATCGCGCACGCGACCGAGGAGTACCAGGAGTGGGTCCAGGACGAGTCCGGCCAGCTCCTGGCGCAGACCAAGGCGTTCGTCGCGGCGTACACGTCCGGCGACGACCGCAAGGCCAAGGCGCTCTACCCCGTGGCGCGCACGCACTGGGAGCGGATCGAGACGGTCGCCGAGTCCTTCGGTGACCTCGACCCGAAGATGGACGCCCGGGAGGCCGACCTCGAGCCCGGCCAGAAGTGGACCGGCTGGCACCGCCTCGAGAAGGACCTGTGGCCGGCGCGGGCCGGCAAGTACGCCGCCCTGACGATGAAGGAGCGGGCGACGTACGCCGACGACCTGCTCGCCGACACCGTCACCCTCGACGGGCGGATCAAGGACCTCGAGTTCACCGTCGACCAGATCGCCAACGGCTCGCGGGCCCTCATGGAGGAGGTCGCGACGGGCAAGGTCACCGGTGAGGAGGAGTACTGGTCGCGGACCGACCTCTGGGACTTCCAGGCCAACGTCGAGGGCGCGAGGAAGGCGTTCGAGCTGCTCGAGCCCGTGCTCGGCCAGAAGGACCCCGAGCTCGAGGAGACACTCGACGAGCGCTTCGACGACCTGCAGGAGCTGCTCGACGAGCAGAAGGTCGGCGACGGGTTCAAGACCTACGACCAGCTGACGCCGCAGGAGGTCAAGAAGCTCGCGGACGCCGTCAACGCCGTCTCCGAACCGCTGTCCCAGCTCACCGCGGCGGTGCTCTCCTGAGCGCCGACGGGGCCGGGCGGGTCTCCCGGCGCGGGCTGATCGGTGGCGGCGTCGCCGTCGCCGGGGTCGCCGGCGCCTACGTGGCCGGGCGCGAGAGCGAGTCCGCCCACGCCGCCTCGGGCGAGGCGCTGACCTATCCCTTCCGCGGCGAGCACCAGGCCGGCATCGTGACGCCCGCCCAGGACCGCCTGCACTTCGCGGCGTTCGACGTGACCACGAGGTCCCGGGCCCAGCTCATCGCGCTGCTGAAGGCCTGGACCGAGGCGGCCGACCGGATGACCCGTGGCCGGCCGGCCGGCGAGATCGGTCCGGTCGAGGGGGCCGCCAACCTCCCGCCGGACGACACCGGCGAGGCGATCGGCCTGTCGCCGAGCGGCCTGACGATCACCTTCGGCTTCGGCCCGACACTCTTCCGCGACGCCGGCGGCAAGGACCGCTTCGGCCTCGCCGACCGGCAGCCGGCCGCCCTGGAGCCGCTCCCGCACTTCCCGGGCGACAACCTCGACGAGATGCGCTCCCACGGCGACCTCTGCGTCCAGGCCTGCGCCAACGACCCGCAGGTCGCGGTCCACGCGATCCGCAACCTCGCCCGGATCGGTTTCGGCACGGTCGCGGTCCGCTGGTCGCAGCTCGGCTTCGGGCGTACGTCGACCACCTCGACGTCCCAGTCCACGCCCCGCAACCTCTTCGGCTTCAAGGACGGCACGGCCAACGTCAAGGCCGAGGAGACCGACGAACTCGCCGAGCACGTCTGGGTCGCGTCCTCCGACGACGCGAGGGCCGGGTGGATGGCGGGCGGCTCCTACCTCGTCGCGCGCCGGGTCAACATGACCATCGAGGTCTGGGACCGGCAGCCGCTCGGTGACCAGGAGTCGTTCGTCGGTCGCACCAAGGACACCGGCGCGCCGCTGTCCGGCGGCGGCGAGCTCTCCGAGCCCGACTTCTCGATGCCCGGCCACGACGGCCCGGTCATCCCGAAGGACTCCCACGTCAGCGTGGTCCACCCCGACCACAACGACGGGGTGCGGATCCTGCGTCGCGGCTACAACTTCGTCGACGGCACCGACCAGCTCGGCGGTCTCAACGCGGGGCTGTTCTTCCTCGCCTACCTGCGCGACCCGCGCACGCACTTCATCCCGATGCAGCTGCGGATGGCGAAGATGGACGCGCTGATGGAGTACCTCAAGTTCACCGGGTCGGCGCTGTTCGCCGTGCCGCCCGGCGCCGGCGACGGCGAGTACGTCGGCCAGGCGCTGTTCGCCTGAGCGCCCGCTACCCGTCGAGCCGCACCAGCACCACGGTGTCGGCGTAGGTCAGCCCCTTGCGGCCCTGGCCCCCGACCCAGGCGAAGACCTTGGTCAGCTTGGTCATGAAGCCGTACTTCGCCCGCACCCGGCTGTGCACCTCGTCGAAGAGCTGGCCCGACTGCACCATCTCGGCCGTGCCGGTCACCGCGTCGCTCCCGTCCTTGACGTTGCCGCGCACGTCGGAGGGCTGGACCGCGACGCGCGGGTCGTTGCGCAGCCGCTTGGTCTTGCCGGTGCCCATGGCGGTCCAGAAGCCGATCCGGCCGTCGCTGACCGGCACCACCCACACGGGCGTGCTGACCGCGTCGCCGGTCTTCCGGTAGGTGGTGAACGCGAGGTACTTCTCGTCCGAGAACGTCGTCATGCCCCGAGCCTAGGCACCTGCCCTGCCCGCCGCGTCAGCGCGGTGGCGGCGTCAGGTTGCCGGGGTCCTCGATGGCGGCGCGGGTGTGCTCGTCGGCGGCCAGCCGCGGGTTGCGGGCGAGTGCCGGCTGCAGGATGCGCAGGACGTCGGCGATGTCGCGGACCCAGGGCGTGCTCACGCCCATGGCCGTCCTGCCGGGCTGGCGCACCACGACCCGCCAGGTGCCGCTGACCGTCGAGCCGACCGCCTGACGGGTGTAGCCCAGCTCCACGGTGGTGGGTTCGTCCAGGGAGATGGCGACGTCGCGGAGGACGACGTACTGGTGGATCTCGTTGCGGTCGTAGTCGATCCAGACCTTGTTGGTGAACGCCGCCACGGCGCCGACCACGGACGCGAGTGCGGCGATGACCAGGATCGGGAAGCCGATCTTCCAGACGAGGGTCCACTCGAGGTCACCGTGCAGGATCCGCGGCAGGTTCTGGAGCAGGCCACCGCAGAAGAACACCGCCACCAGGGAGAACAGGACCTTCATCGCCGGCGCGGGCGTCAGCACCTCGCTGCGGGCGGACTGGGGTGTGGTCGACACGTGCTTCTCCTCCTCGGGGCCGAGTCCGGGGGAAGGTGCTCCCGGAAGCGGTCCCATGCTCGCACCCGGCGCGCGTCGGGTGTTTGCGACGGGCGGTGCCGGGCATGGTGGGATTCGTACGCCGGCGACACGGCCGGCAGCATCGACGGGGGAGTCGAACCATGTTCACCAGCGAGGAAGAAGCCTTGGCGAGCGTCGACCGTGCGGTCGCCGAAGCCCGGGCCCATGCCATCCGCGCCCAGGCGCTGAGCGTCGATCTCGACGCCCTGCGCGTGACCGGGCAGTCGCGGGACGGAGCCGCCGAGGTCACCCTCAGCCACACCGGCGCGGTCACCGACGTCTACTTCGGTCGGAGGCTCGAGAATGCCGGGCTGGACCAGCTCCGGACCGCGTTCCTCCAGGCCAACGCTGCGGCACAGTCCCAGCTCGCCGCCCGGGTGACGGAGCTCTCCGGCCGGGCCTTCGGCGACGACTCGGCGACGACGCGCGAGCTCGCCGCTCGCTACCGCCAGATGTTCCCGCCCGCCGAGGGTGGCAGCGATCACCCGGGGGTCCTGCGATGAGCGGCGAGATCGCGGTCGTGACGGATGCGATGCGCCGGCACGCCGGTGATCTCGACCGGCTGGCGTCGTGGACCTACCAGGGTGTCGAGGCGGGCCGGACGGTCAGCACGCCCGGCGACGCCTATGGCGTCCTCTGCTCCTTCATCGGCGCCGCCATGGTGCCCGCGCAGGCCACCGGCATCGCCAGCACCGCCCTCGCCGTCGCCAGCCTGGGGGCCACCGCGGCCCAGCTCCGCGCCGTCGCCGAGGTCTTCGACGAGGTCGACGACGTCGTCGGGTCGGCCATGAACCGTTTCCGGGGGAACTCATGAGCGGCAACGACCTCGTCGTCGGTGCCGTCGACTCGAGCACCGCCTTCACCGGGGCCGGTGCGCTCGAGTCGCTGGTCGGCACCGCCAACGCCCTGGAGAACCACGACTGGGTCGAGGCGAGCGTCATGGGGGTGGCCACGGGGCTGGAGACCCTGGGTGCGATCGCGGACCCCTTCGGGGCCCTGGTCTCCGCCGGGATCGGCTGGCTGATCGAGCACCTCGAGCCCTTCCCCACCTGGCTCGACCAGCTGGCCGGGAGCCCGGACCAGATCCATGCCTTCGCCTCGACGTGGGGCAACATCGCCACCCGGGTGCACGACAGCAGCAGCGAGTTCCTCGACGCCGTCGGGCGGGCCAGCTCGGAGTGGGACGGCGTCGCCATCGACGCCTACCGCACCGCGGCCCGCGCCCAGGCTGCGATCATCGACGGGTTCGGCTCCATGGTGTCCGGCGTCGCCGGAGCCACCGAGGCCGCCGGCGCGATCGTGGCCGGGGTCCGGGAGATCGTGCGTGACGCGATCTCGCAGCTGATCGGCTACGGCCTGTCCAAGGCCGTCCAGCTCCTGACTGTCGCCCTCGCGCCCAAGGCGATCGCCGAGATCTCCGCCAAGGTCGCCGAGTGGGCCGCGCGGATCTCTGCCTTCGTCAAGGGACTGGTCAAGTCGATGGGCAACCTCAGCGGCCACCTCGACGAGCTGCTCCGTGCCTCCGAGGAGCTCGGGGGGTCGGTGAAGTCGCTGTCGGAGAAGTGGGCCAAGACATCGGTCGGCAACGCGGAGTACGACTTCGACCGGATCTTCGCCGGGGGTGCCAGCCCGGGCCACGGCATGCCGAGCCTGGCCAACATCACCTACCAGGGCGGCAGCGGCGCGGTGAAGCACACCGTCGGCCTCGACGACCGGCCGAACTGACGCGTCGGCTACGTCGCCTCGGCAACGGGCTGCCCGAGCGCCACGACCCGGTCGATCCCGACGTCCTCGAGGAACGCCTCGTCGTGGCTGGCGACGACGAGGGCGCCGCGGTAGGAGGCGAGGGCTGAGGCCAGGGCGTCGTACGACGCGAAGTCGAGGTTGTTGGTCGGCTCGTCGAGGAGCAGCAGCTGGGGTGCGGGGTCGGCCAGCAGCAGCGCCGCGAGCGTGGCCCGGAAGCGCTCGCCGCCGGACAGGTCGCCGACCCGCTTGTCGGCCGCGGAACCACGGAAGAGGAACCGCGCGAGCCGGGCCCGGACCTCGTTCATGTCCGCGCCGGGTGCCCGGCACGCGACGTTGCCGGCGACCGTGTCGTCGGCGTCGAGCAGGTCCAGCCGCTGGGGGAGCAGCCCGACGGGCACCCGCGCCTGGTCGACGAGCCGGTGCAGGAGCGTGGTCTTGCCCGAGCCGTTGGGTCCGACGAGACCGATCCGGTCGGGGCCGCTGATCGGCAGCTCGCCCTCGAGCACGACACGGCCGCGCGGCACGGCGGTCCCCGGCAGGTCGATGCGGATCTCGCGGTCGTCGCGCAGCCGCGCCTCGGCCTCGGTCAGCTTGCCGCGGGCGTCCTCGAGCCGGTCGGCATGGGTCTGGCGGTACTTCGCGGTCGACTTCTCCGAGCGGTTCTTGCGCCAGTCGCGCTCGGCCTTGCTCATCCCGATGCCCTGCTTCTTCGCGATCCGGGCCCGCGAGGCCAGGAACCGCTCGGCCTCGAGCACGTCGTTGCGCTGCCGGCGTACGTCGGACCGGGCGGCCGCCACCGCGGTGCGGGCGGCGTGCTGCTCGGCCTCGACCTGCTCGGCGTAGGAGGAGTAGCCGCCGCCGTACCAGCGCACCGCACCGCCGCGCAGGTCGCCGATCCGGTCCACCCGCTCCAGCAGCTCACGGTCGTGGCTCACCACGAGGAGGGTCCGCGACCAGGACGCCACCACGTCGTACAGGCGGTCCCGGGCGCGCGCGTCCAGGTTGTTGGTGGGCTCGTCGAGGACGAGCACGTCGGGGCGGCCCAGGAGCAGGCGGGCCAACCCGAGCTGGGTGACCTCGCCGCCCGACAGCTCGCCGAGCCGGCGCTCGAGGACCGAGCCGGGGAGGCCGAGCCGCTCGAGCTCGGCGACCGCGCGGTCCTCGACGTCCCAGTCGTCCCCGATGACGGCCAGGGCGTCGGCCAGGGCGTCCTCGTCGAGGTCGCCGGCCGCGACCGCGGCGACCGCCCGCTGCACCGCGGCGACGCCGAGGAAGTCCGCGACGCCCTGCGTGGTGTCGAGGGTGAGGTCCTGGGGCAGGTAGCCGACCTCGCCGGTGACCTGCACGTGACCGCGCGTGGGCGCGAGGACGCCGGCGACCAGCCGGAGGATGGTCGACTTGCCGGACCCGTTGACGCCGACCAGCCCGGTGCGGCCGGGGCCGATGAGCAGGTCGAGGCCGTCGAGGACGGGGGTGCCGTCGGGCCACGCGAAGTGCAGGCCGGACAGGGTGATGACGGAGGTCGGAGCAGGCATGGAAGTCTCCCGGTGAGCGGCTCGAGGATGCGGCGGGACACGCCGGGAGCGGGCTCGCTCGACCGGCGGGGATGACGTCGTACGGCGACGACGGCGCGACCTCAGAAGTTCAACGGACCTGCTTGCGGGAGGGGATGGGACGACACGGATCGTAGGGCTGACGACGCGCGGACGCCACGGATTTCCTCATGTCGGTGGGGGTAGAGTTCACAACTCGGGCACAGCGTCGTGCACGGCCGCTCCGACCGGCCACCTTCCACCGCATCGACCACCAAACGAGGGAATCGCTGTGAGCAAGCCCGTCGTACTCATCGCCGAAGAGCTCAGCCCGGCCACCGTCGAGGCGCTCGGTCCCGACTTCGACGTCCGCAGCTGTGACGGCTCGGACCGGGGTCAGCTGCTCGCCGCGATCGTCGACGCGGACGCGCTCCTGGTCCGCTCGGCGACCAAGGTCGACGTCGAGGCGCTCGAAGCGGCCACCCGGCTGAAGGTCGTCGCCCGGGCCGGTGTCGGGCTCGACAACGTCGACGTCCGGGCCGCGACCCAGGCCGGCGTGATGGTCGTGAACGCCCCGACCTCCAACATCGTCTCCGCCGCCGAGCTGGCCGTCGCGCTGATGCTCGCCGCGGCCCGGCACGTCTCGCCGGCCCACCACTCGCTCAAGGGCGGGGAGTGGAAGCGGTCGCGCTACACCGGCATCGAGCTCTACGAGAAGACCGTCGGCGTCGTGGGGCTGGGCCGGATCGGGGTGCTGGTCGCCCAGCGGCTCTCGGCCTTCGGCATGAAGGTCATCGCCTACGACCCCTACGTGCAGGCCGGGCGCGCCGCGCAGATGGGGGTGCGGCTCGTCGACCTCGACACCCTGCTGGCCGAGGCCGACTTCATGTCGGTCCACCTGCCCAAGACCCCCGAGACCGTGGGGCTGATCGACGCCGAGGCGCTGGCCAAGGTCAAGCCGTCCCTGGTGCTCGTCAACGCGGCGCGGGGCGGCATCGTGGACGAGGCCGCCCTCTACTCCGCCCTCAAGGAGGGCCGGGTCGCGGCCGCCGGCCTCGACGTGTTCGCCCAGGAGCCCTGCACCGACAGCCCGCTCTTCGAGCTCGAGAACGTCGTGGCCACCCCGCACCTCGGGGCCTCCACCGACGAGGCCCAGGAGAAGGCCGGGCTCGCGGTCGCCCGGTCGGTGCGGCTGGCGCTGTCCGGCGAGCTCGTGCCCGACGCGGTCAACGTCCAGGGCGGCGTGATCGCCGAGGACGTCCGTCCCGGCATCCCGCTGACCGAGAAGCTCGGCCGGGTCTTCACCGGCATCGCCGGCCAGGTGGCGGAGTCGATCGACGTCGAGGTGCGCGGCGAGATCACCGACTTCGACGTCAAGGTCCTCGAGCTCGCCGCCCTCAAGGGCGTCTTCACCGACATCGTCGAGGAGCAGGTCTCCTACGTGAACGCGCCGCTCCTCGCGGCCGAGCGCGGCTGCGCGGTCCGGCTCGTGACCGACCCCGAGAGCCCCGACCACCGCAACCTGATCACCATCCGCGGCACCCTCGCCGACGGCTCGCAGGTCTCGGTCAGCGGCACCCTCGTGGGGATCAACCAGAAGGAGCGGCTCGTCGAGGTCAACGGCTTCGACGTCGACATCGAGCCCACCGAGCACCTCGCGTTCTTCCGCTACGCCGACCGGCCCGGCATGGTCGGCACCGTCGGCGGGATCCTCGGCGACGCCGGCGTCAACATCGCCGGCATGCAGGTCGCGCGGGACGCCAAGGGTGGCCACGCGCTGGTCGCGCTGTCGGTCGACTCCGCGATCCCGACCGAGGCGCTGGCCGAGATCCAGACCGCGATGGACGCCGACCTGGTGCGGGCCGTCGACCTCGTCTGATGCTGCGGGCGGGGTAGTCACCTACGAAGCGGGCGTCGTCGCGGGGGTTCGATGACCCGATCGACCCGTGACCTAGCGGCCACGGGCGACTTGCATCGACTTTCCCCCTGATGACGCGTCATGGATGGCCGTGAGGCGCGTCTTCCCTCCGACGCCTCGCGTCGCGTGCTCGAGCGGTTCGGGCCACGATCACATCGAGTCCTCTCGGAGGGACAACCCATGCGCTTCTTCGCCAAGCTTGCCGCCGTCGCCGTCGTTTGCATGATGGTCATCGCTGTTGGCATCGCTGCTGCCTGGAAGCTGGGAGTCAATCTCCCCTTCGGCGTCACGGACGTCGACCGGAGTCAGCCCGCCGTGCTCAAGTCCATCCAGGACATCAGCGAGTTCCACGCGGCCGTGGGGAACTTCGAGGTCGTGCTGGACTACGAGCACGACGTGAACTGGGTGCCAAGCTTCATCGCGGGCGAGCGTTCGCTCTTCGTCGCGGCGGGCACCGTCGATGCGTACGTCGACTTCTCCGGGCTGGCCTCGGGTGACGTCAGACTGTCTGACGACGGCAAGTCCGTGGTGGTCCGGCTCCCGGATGCGCAGCTCTCCAAGCCGAACCTCGACCAGGACCGCACCTACCTCTTCTCGCAGGACCGGGGTGTCCTTGACCGGGTCGGGGACGCCCTGTCGACCGATGACCAGCAGGAGCTGTACCAGCTCGCCGAGACGAAACTGGAGGCTGCCGCGGAGGAGTCCGAGCTCGAGCGGCAGGCGCAGGACAACACTCAGGCGATGCTGGTGGGCCTCTTCGGCTCGATGGACATGAAGGTGACGTTCGTCAGTTAGTGCAGGTAGCGCCGGGCCCCGGCGTACTCGCTGCGCAGCGGCTCCTGCTCGAACGACACGACCTGCACCTGCTCGCCGGTGCGTGGCGCGTGGATCATCAGGCCGTCGCCGACGTACATCGACACGTGGTGCACCAGCCCGTCGCTGGCGTAGAAGAGCAGGTCGCCCACGTGGCGTGCAGTGCGGCGGCCGTGCTGCGACTGCGGCAGCGCGTCACGGGGGATCCGGATGCCGTGCACGCGGTAGTCGAGCCACGTCAGGCCGGAGCAGTCGAGCCCGAACCCGGACAGGCCTCCCCACAGGTAGTACAGGCCGAGGAACGACCTCGCGGTGCGTCGCAGGCCGGTGCGGGTGGCGGGGAGGGCAGCCTCGCGCGGGGCACGGACGACCGCGACCCCCTCGAGCAGCCGCCGGACGTCGCCGCGCGGGGTCAGGACCCGCAGGTAGTGACCGGTTCGGCCCACCACGTGCAGCCGGGTCCCGGCGCTCACCTCGGTCGTCCTCGCGCTGGCGGCGTCGTCGGTGCGGAGCCAGGCGGTGCGCCGGGTCACCGTGGCGACCTTCGCCGTCCAGGCCGGGACGCGCGCGGTGAGCTGGCGGCGCGGGATCCAGCCGGGGTAGCCGCCGCGGGCCTTCGGGCTGGGTTGCGACGGCACCACGACGCGGACCCAGTGCGGCCGGAGCTCGCGGACCACGACCCGGTCGCCGAGCAGGGCCTCGGTGTCGCTCCGCTCGAACAGCGCGCGCCGCTGGTCCAAAGTCATGGCCTGCAGCCACGCCCGGAAGCGGACCGGGCTCCGCAGGGCCGGCGCGTCCACCGGCCACGGTGACGACGGCGACTGCCACAGCCGGGCGACCGCCACGGCCACCCACGCGTTGGCCCCGACGGCGAGCTCGTGCCCGGCCGCGGGCTCCGGTGCGCTCGAGGCCGGCGACCCGGTGGGGGTGGCCGGCGACGCCACGGAGGACGACGGGCGGGCCGCCGGTGGGGCCGGCGCGTTGCCGCAGGCTGCGGCCGTGGCCAGCAGTGCAGCGGCCACCACGACGCGGATGCGCGGTCCCACGTCGTCAGGGTCACCCACGTCCGCGGCGATCGACAAGGGCCGTTCGGCAGGGTCAGGCGCCGCTCAGGCCACCATCACCCGCACCCCGGGCCTCGTCCGCTGCGACTGCCGGTCCCGTACGACGGCCCACGCGGCCGCGAGCCGGCGCACGGCCTCCTCGAGCTCGGCGCCGGGGCGGGTCCACGGGATCCTCACGAAGTGGTCGAGGCCCCCCTCGGCGGCGAACACCGGGCCGGGGGTGACGATCAGCCCGAGCCGCTCGGCCTCGTCGGCGACGGCCGTGCCGAGGGGAGCGGGGAGCTGGCACCACACGGCGAGACCCCCGGTGGGCAGCAGGAAACGCCACTCCGGGAGGTGCTCGCGCAGGGCGGCGGCGAGCAGGTCGCGCTGCTCGCGCAGGCGCGCGACGTGGTCGGGGAACACCGGCCCCTGGGCCAGCAGCCGGGTCAGGACCAGCTGCTCCATCACCGGGGCGCCGAGGTCCATCGCCACCCGGGCGTGAGTCAACGCGTCCATCCGCCCCTCGGGCGCGCGGACCCAACCGAGCCGCAGCCCGCCCCAGAAGCTCTTGCTGGCGCTGCCGATCGTGATCGTCTCCGGCGCGAAGCACGCGAACGGGCGCGGCATCTCCTGCCCCTCGAGGGCCAGCGCCTGGTGGGCCTCGTCGACGACCGCGACCGTGCGGGTGCGGCGGAGGTGGCCGGCGTACTCCTCGCGCTGGGCGTCGGTCATCACGTGGCCGGTGGGGTTCTGGAAGTCGGGGATCAGGTAGGCCAGCCTCGGCGACGCCTGCCGCAGCGTCGCCCCGACCGCGTCGAGGTCCCACCCGTCGGGGTCCACCGGCGACGCCACGAGGCGCACGCCGGAGTGCCGGATCGCCTGCGTGGCGTTCGGGTAGACCGGGCTCTCGACGACGACGCGGTCGCCCGGCCCCGCGCAAGCCCTGGCCACGATCGACGCGGCGCTCAGGGCTCCCGGCGTGACCATGATCTGCTCGGGCGCGGTGGGCAGTCCCCGGGCGTCGTAGGACGCCGCCACTGCCGCCTGCAGCTCGGGCAGGCCGGCGGGGAAGTAGCCGTGACCGCCGAGGTACGCCGGCAGGTCGGCCGCCGCCTCGACGTACGCCGCCGCGAGCCCCGGGGGAGCGGTCGCCGCCGCGCAGTTGAGGTCGATCGCTTCGTGGTCGCCGGGCCGCGGCAGCAGCGCGCGGTCGTGGGCGCGGCTGCGCCCGCCGGGGACGCGGGTGAACGTGCCGGCGCCGCGGCGCGCCTCGGCGTAGCCCGCGTCGCGCAGGGCGGCGTAGGCGCGGGTCACCGTCGTGCGGGAGACCCCGAGTGCCTCGGTGAGCTCGCGCTCGCTGGGCAGCCGGGTGGCGAGGCCGATGCGCCCGTCGCCGATCAGCAGGACCAGCGCGTCGGCGAGGCCGGCATAGGCGGGACTGCGGTCGAAGTCGCCGACCAGGGTGGCCACCCTGGTGGCGCTGATGGCACCACTCATGCAGTCCACTGTCCCACGATTGGCTATTTGAGAGAAGGCCAATCCACCGCAGACTGGTCACCATGAGCCTGACCGCCCCCGCCGGAACTGCCCGTCGCGGCCTGACCGACCTCGGCCCGATCGCCCAGCTGCGGGCCGGCCGGCTCGTCCGGCGCCTGAGCCAGCTCTACGTCGGCCTGCTGCTCTACGGCGTCTCGCTGGCCATGATGGTGCGCGGCGACCTCGGCCTCGCGCCGTGGGACGTCCTGCACTCCGGCCTGATCCGGCACGTGCCGATCACGCTGGGCCAGGCCGTCGTGGTGATGAGCTTCGTGGTGCTGGTCGCGTGGATCCCGCTCCGCGAGACCCCGGGCATCGGGACGATCTCCAACGCCCTCGTCGTCGGCTTCTCGGCCGACGCGACGCTGGCGCTCCTGGACCGCCCGGACCTGCTGGTGGCACGCATCGCGCTCATGCTCGGCGGGGTCGGGCTGTGCGGCCTGGCCACCGCGCTCTACATCGGCGCGCAGCTCGGCCGCGGCCCGCGCGACGGGCTGATGACCGGCCTGCACCGGCGTACCGGCCTCTCGCTGCGCCTGGTCCGCACGGGCCTCGAGGTCGCCGTGGTCGTGCTCGGCCTGCTGCTCGGCGGGGTCGCCGGCCTCGGCACGCTGCTGTTCGCGCTGGCGATCGGGCCGATCACCCAGGCGCTGCTGCCGTGGTTCACCGTGGAGGTGACGGCACCGGCGCCGCGCTCAGCGCTTGGTGGCGATCAGGGCTGAGGCGTCCGAGGCGACCATCACCTCGACGGCGGTGAAGCGCTCGTCGGTGAGCCACTGCTCGCGCAGCGTGTCGACCCGGCCGTGGGTGATCGGTGGCCACATCTCGCACGGCGTGAAGTCGTCGAGGACCACGATCCCGCCGGCCTCGACGAGGTCGGCGATCGCGTCGACGCCGACCTCGGTGGGCTCGCCCGAGTCGAGGAACAGCAGCGAGAACGGGCCCTTGTCGAGCAGCGTCGACCAGTTGGCCGAGAGCACCTCGACCTGCGGGTCGTCCTCGAAGATCTCGGCCGCGGCGCCGGCCAGGCGCGCGTCGAGCTCGGCCGTCACGATCCGGGCCTCCCCGCGTACGCCGCTGCGCAGCCAGGCCGTCCCCACCCCGCAGCCGGTGCCGAACTCCGCCATCGTGCCGACCCGCGTGGCGGCCAGGGTGGCCAGCAGCCGACCGGTCTCGTTGCGGCAGAACGACACGTAGCCCGCCTTGCGGGACACGTCGAAGGCACGGGACACGACGTCGGGGAGATCGGGCGGGGCACTCATGCTGCGAGTCTTTCATCCTGGGAATGCCGTCTCGCATCCTGAGCAGGATCGGAAAAGGCGTGTCGCGCGGCGGGCGCACGTCGTACGGTTTTCGGACCATGCGGAGCGTGTTCGTACTCATCGAGCGCCGCGGCGAGGCTTCTTAGGTGGAGCCACCTCGCCGCGGAGTTCGGCGTTGTTCGGCCCACCGTCCTCACTGAAGACGCCTCCGCGGCGGATGCGCGACCACAGCACGCGCGACCCGCCTTCTGCATTGGTTCCTCTCCCTCATGTGACCCATGAGCGGCCAGCGCCCCCGACGCGGGGCGTCTTCCTCCGCAGCACCGCCATGACCCGTCACAGACCCATCACATGACCAGGAGACGACCCATGTACGACATGTACCCCGAGTGGGGACCCGCCAGCCACCACCCCGAGAACCCGCGCAGCGCCGAGAACATCCGGGCGGCCGTCCAGCGCTCGCTTGACCTGCGAGACAACGGCGGCGAGCGCCCCGACGACAACTAGCGTTGCGGGCATGACTTCCGACTCGAACACGGGCACCCTCAAGCTCGCCGTCATCCCCGGTGACGGCATCGGCCAGGAGGTGACGGCCGAGGCACTCAAGGTGCTCGAGGTCGCCGCCCCGGCCGGCGTGAAGTTCGAGCCGACCCGCTACGACCTCGGTGCGGAGCGGTACCTCGCGACCGGCGAGGTGCTGCCCGACTCCGTGCTCGCCGAGATCCGCGAGCACGACGCCATCCTGCTCGGCGCAGTCGGGGGCAAGCCGGGCGACCCGAACCTGCCTCCGGGCATCCTCGAGCGGGGGCTGCTGCTGCGGCTCCGCTTCGAGCTCGACCACTACGTCAACCTGCGGCCGTCCCGGATCTTCCCGGGGGTCGCGTCGCCCCTGGCCGCCCCCGGCGAGGTCGACTTCGTGGTGGTCCGCGAGGGGACCGAGGGGCCCTACACCGGCAACGGTGGGTCGATCCGGGTGGGCACCCCCCACGAGGTCGCCACCGAGGTCTCCCTCAACACGGCGTTCGGCGTCGAGCGGGTCGTCCGCGACGCGTTCGCCCGCGCCCAGCGACGTCCCCGCAAGAAGCTCACGCTGGTCCACAAGACCAACGTGCTCGTGAACGCCGGGGCCGTCTGGTCGCGCCTGGTGGCCGAGGTGGGCCGGGAGTTCCCCGACGTGACCGTCGACTACCTGCACATCGACGCCGCGACGATCTTCATGACCACCGACCCGTCGCGCTTCGACGTGATCGTCACCGACAACCTCTTCGGCGACATCATCACCGACCTCGCCGCCGCCATCACCGGCGGCATCGGCCTGGCCGCGTCCGGCAACATCAACCCGGACCGCACCGCGCCGTCGATGTTCGAGCCCGTCCACGGCTCGGCCCCCGACATCGCGGGGCAGCAGAAGGCCGACCCCACCGCCGCGATCCTGTCGGCGTCGCTGCTGCTCGACCACCTCGGGTACGCCGATGCCGCGGCCGCCATCGAGACGGCCGTCATCGACGACCTCGCGGCGCGCACCGCCGGCACCACGCGTCGTACGTCGGAGGTCGGCGACGCCATCGCCGCCCGAGTAGGCAGCTGAGCTCGCCGACCCACGGCGGGCAGACGTCACCCATCCCTGCTCCCGAGAGGTCGGCTAACTTGTCTCCCATGCAGATCAGCACCACCCACTCGACCAACGCCGTCGACGACGCGCGCCTCGCCGAGATCCTCGGCAACCCCGGCTTCGGGCAGTTCTTCACCGACCACATGTTCACGGTCGAGTGGACGCCCGACGCGGGCTGGCACGACGCCCGCATCGAGCCCTACGGCCCGCTCACCCTCGACCCGGCGACCGCCGTCCTGCACTACGCGCAGGAGACGTTCGAGGGCATGAAGGCCTACCGGCACGCCGACGGCTCGATCTGGTCGTTCCGGCCGGAGGAGAACGCCGCGCGGATGGTGCGTTCCAGCAAGCGCCTGGCCTTCCCCGAGCTCCCCGTCGAGGACTTCGTCGCGGCCGTCGACGCCCTGGTGAAGATCGACCAGCGCTGGGTGCCGGACCCGGAGGGCGAGAAGTCGCTCTACATCCGCCCGTTCATGATCGCCACCGAGAAGTTCCTCGGCGTCCGCCCCTCGCAGCACGTCACCTTCATGGTGATCGCGAGCCCCGCCGGCGCCTACTTCAAGGGCGGCGTCAAGCCGGTCACGCTCTGGCTCACCGAGGAGTACACCCGCGCCGGCCGCGGCGGCATGGGCGCGGCCAAGACCGGCGGCAACTACGCCAGCTCGCTCGTCGCGCAGCAGGAGGCGACCCGCCACGGCTGCGACCAGGTCGTCTTCCTCGACGCCCAGGAGGGCACCTACGTCGAGGAGCTCGGCGGCATGAACATGTACTTCGTCTACGACGACGGCTCGATCGTCACCCCGGAGACCGGCACGATCCTCGAGGGCATCACCCGTGCCAGCATCATCGAGCTCGCGGGCAAGCTCGGCCACCAGGTCGAGGAGCGGAAGTTCTCCATCGACGAGTGGCGCGACGGCGTGACCAGCGGCCGGATCGTCGAGATCTTCGCCTGCGGCACCGCCGCCGTCGTCACGCCGGTCGGCGCCCTGAAGTGGGACGGGGGAGAGGTGCCTGCCCCGGCCAGCACCGACCTGACCATGAAGGTCCGCTCGGCCCTCGTCGACGTGCAGTACGGCCGCGCCGAGGACTCCTTCGGGTGGATGCACCGGATCGTCTGAGCCCCGTCGCGCCCGGCGCCACGGCGTCGACATCGTTACCTCCCGCCTGCGCGGCGGGAGGCATCGGCCCGAGTAGCCTCGAGCCGTGACGACCACGCCGCGCCACGACGGGCGCCGCCCTGAGCAGGCCCCGCCGGGCCTGACCGTGGGTCCCTACTCCCTCCTCTCCCGCATCGGTGAGGGGGGCATGGGCGTCGTCCACCTCGCCCAGAGGCCCGGCGGGGAGCGGGTCGCGCTCAAGGTGCTGCGCCCGCACATCGTCGGTGACGACGAGGCCCGTGCGCGGCTGGCCCGCGAGGTCAACTCGCTGAGCCGGATCCGCAGCCGCTGGGTCGCCGAGATCGTCGACTCCGACCCGTGGGGCGACATCCCCTTCGTGGCGACCCGCTACGTGCCCGGCCTCTCGCTGCACGACCACGTCGTCGACGAGGGTGCCATCACCGGCCGCGACCTGGTCTGGTTCGCCGGTTGCCTGGCCGAGGGCCTCGCCTCGGTCCACGACGTCGGCGTCCTGCACCGCGACGTGAAGCCCACCAACGTGCTGATGGAGGGCCGCACGCCGATCCTCATCGACTTCGGCCTGGCCCGCGTCGCCGACGACCCCAAGCTCACCCACACCGGCTGGCTGCTCGGCACCCCCGGCTACCTCGCGCCCGAGATCCTCTACGGCGACGACGCCAGCGCCGCCTCCGACGTGCACTCCTGGGCGGCCACGGTCGCCTACGCCGGCACCGGCCACGCGCCCTTCGGTCGCGGCCCGTCGATGGCGATCATGGACCGCGTCCGCCGCGGTCAGCACGACCTCTCCGGCCTGCCCCGCGACCTGCACGACGTGGTCGCGGCGGCCCTCGACCCCGACCCCGGCCAGCGCCCGACGCTGGGAGCGATCCTGGAGTGGCTGCGCCCGCAGACCACCCGCGTGCAGGCCGTCGTCCCGCCGCCGCCCACGGGACCGGGCGACGACCACACCGTCCCGCTCGCGATCGCCGCGCAGGCGTGGGGCGATGACGAGACCGACGTGCTCCGGGACAGGCAGGGCGACGGCGAGGAGCCCGACGGGGCCACCCGGATGTACGAGACCGAGCGGATCGACGAGTGGGGCGAGCCGGTCGAGTTCGGCCAGCCCCGCGTCCCGGTCCTGGTCCGGTTGCGCCGCCTCGCCCTGCTCGTCGCCGGTGCCGTGACCGTGGGCGCCGGCGCCGCGGCGTACCCCTGGCCGACCGTGGCCCTGGTCCTCGTCCTCGTCTGGCTGCTGCGCAGCGGCTCGCTCGCGGCCAGCGCGGTCGGCAACCGCCGATCGCGGCGCGGCCGGAAGTGGTACGACGGCGCGCAGTTCCTCCTCGGCGCGCCCTGGGACCTCGTCCGCTCGATCCCGGGCACCGTCCTGCTCACGCTGTGGAGCGCCGGGCTGGCCACCGCCGGCGCGCTCCTCTGCTACGGCGCGTCGGCGGGCACGCAGGTCACCCTCTTCGTCAGCGGTCTCCTGCTGGCCGCGTCGTTCTGGTTCGGCCCCGGCGGCTCCCGGGTCCGGTCCCCGCTGGGACGTGTGGTCAACCCGCTGGCCGCGGAGGGCCGGCGGTTCCTCGTGGGGCTCGTGGTCCTGCTCGCGGTCGCCGCCGTCATCGGCTTCCGCGTCGACACGGCCGGCACCAGCTGGCTGCCCGGCAACGGCCGACCCTTCGCCCACTGGTCGGTGCCCGACCGGCTCTCGGGGCTCCACGTGCCGATGGGGTGATCTCCCACCTCGCGCCGCGTCGTGGCCGCCCGCCGGCCGACCACGCACCCCCGGCGCGTTCAGATCCCGAGATCCGGGCCCACGGACCGGGACGCGGTGGCAGCATGGAGGACATGCAGCACCAGCAGGCGATCATTCCCTAGCGCGTCGAGCACCACCTCGACGCGCCACCTCTCGCACCCCCGAGAGGTTTTTTTGTGCCCGGACCGCCCTCGTTGGTCGAGCTTGTCGAGACCACACCTGAAGGAAGTACCCCGATGGACCTGCACGGCTCGTTCCACGTCTACGACACCACCCTGCGCGACGGAGCGCAGCAGGAGGGGCTCAACCTCTCCGTCGCCGACAAGCTGAGCATCGCGCGGCAGCTGGACGGGCTCGGCGTGGGTTACATCGAGGGCGGCTGGCCGGGCGCCAACCCCAAGGACACCGAGTTCTTCCGCCGCGCCAGCCAGGAGCTGGACCTGCGCAACGCCCGGCTCGCGGCCTTCGGCGCCACCCGCCGGGCCGGCGTGAGGGCCGCCGACGACCCGCTGGTGGCGGCGCTGCGCGACAGCGGCGCCGGGGTGGTCACCCTGGTCGCGAAGTCCCACGACCGGCACGTCGAGCTCGCGCTGCGGACCACGCTCGAGGAGAACCTCGCGATGATCCGCGACACCGTGAGCCACCTCCGCGCGGAGGGCCAGCAGGTCTTCCTCGACGCCGAGCACTTCTTCGACGGCTACCGCGCCAACCGCGACTACGCCCTCGAGGTGCTCCGCACGGCGTACGACGCGGGCGCCGAGGTGATCGCGCTCTGCGACACCAACGGCGGCATGCTCCCCGGCTGGGTCGCCGACGTCGTCCACGACGTCCTCGAGACCGCCCAGGTGCGCGTCGGCATCCACTGCCACAACGACACCGGGTGCGCCGTGGCCAACACCCTCGCCGCGGTCGACGCCGGCGCCACCCACGTCCAGGGCACCATCAACGGCTACGGGGAGCGCACGGGCAACGCCGACCTGGTCTCGGTCGTGGCCAACCTCGAGCTCAAGCTGGACCGCCAGGTGCTGCCGCCGGGCCTCCTGCGCGACGCCACCCGGATCGCCCACGCGGTCGCCGAGGTCACCAACTTCCCGCCCGCGTCCCGGCAGCCGTACGTCGGCACCTCGGCCTTCACGCACAAGGCGGGGCTGCACGCGAGCGCCATCAAGGTCGACCCCAACCTCTACCAGCACATGGACCCGGTCGGGGTCGGCAACGACATGAGGCTGCTCGTCTCCGACATGGCCGGCCGGGCGTCCATCGAGCTCAAGGGTCGGGAGCTCGGCTTCGACCTCAGCGGGGACAAGGACCTCGTCACCCGCGTCACCGACCGCGTCAAAAAGCTGGAGTCACGCGGCTACACCTTCGAGGCCGCGGACGCCTCCTTCGAGCTGCTGCTGGTCGAGGAGGTCGAGGGCCGGCGCCCGTCGTACTTCGAGGTCGAGTCGTGGCGGGTGATCACCGAGACCCTCAGCAACCGCGGCGCCGACGACGAGGCGGTCTCCGAGGCGACGGTGAAGCTGAAGGCCGAGGGCGTCCGCTACGTCGTGACCGGGGAGGGCAACGGCCCGGTCAACGCGCTGGACGCGGCGCTCCGCTCGGCGATCGGCCAGGCGTTCCCCGAGGTCGCGAAGTTCGAGCTGATCGACTACAAGGTCCGGATCCTCGACCAGGGGCACGGCACCGACGCCATCACCCGCGTGCTGATCGAGACCAGCGACGGGGTGTCGTCGTGGGTGACCGTCGGGGTCGGCCACAACGTGATCGAGGCGTCGTGGGGGGCGCTGGTCGACGGACTCACCTTCGGCCTGCGCAAGCACCACGACGCCTCATGACGCGTCGCTGAGCTACTGCTTCTGGACCGGCAGCACCACCGGCGAGTCCGAGCTGTAGCCGGTCGCCGGGGTCACCTGGAACGAGACCTCCTTGGTCCCGTCAGGAAGCGCGTTCGGGAACGGGATCCGGGCCGTCGCCTCCTCCTTGAGCCGGTAGGGGACGACCCCCAGCGAGGTCTTCCCGGCCATGGCGGTGATCGTGCCGGCACAGCCCTGGCTTCCCGTGCCGCAGGTGACCTGGGCGTTGACCAGGCCCTGACCGTCGGGCGTCACCGAGGGGCTGGTGATCGCGAAGACCGAGGGGAACGTGGTGCCCGTCGGGGTGTCGTCCGTGGCGGGGTCGAAGCAGCCGTCGAACTCGAAGAGCGGGTTGGTCACCTCGCGGCCGCGCTTGTCGGTCAGCGTGAGGAAGCCGGTCAGCTTGCTCGGCCCGGCGGCGGTGAAGCAGTCGTTGCTGTGCACGTTGAGCTCGAACTTGCCGTAGCCCTCCGAGGGCATCGGCACCTGCGGGTCGGTCCAGCTCATCAGGCAGATCCAGTCGCCGCCGGGGCCGACGTCGGCCACGTCGGGGCCGTGCTTGTCGCACATGGCCTGCGGCTCGAGGGACGCCGCGGTGATGTCGGTGCGGCCCAGCAGGCGGGCCTGCTGGACGTACATGTTGGCGAACACCACCGGCAGGGCGCGCTCGAGTCGGGCCTTGGTGACGGTGCTGCCGCTTCCGCCGGCCACGGCCGCGGCGCCGATGGCGGCCACGACGAGCAGGGTGGTGAGGACGGCGATGATGCTGCGACGCATGGCGTCAGCCTCCGGTGATGTCGCGACGGCGGAGCAGGACGAAGGCGACGGCGAGGGACGCGAGGCTCCACACCGCGCTCACCAGCACCCCCTGGACGAGCGGACCGGTGAAGGCCGGTTGGGTGAGCAGGCCGTGCCAGGACTCGAACGGCGTGGTGAGCAGCAGCGGCCGCACGGCCTCGATGCCGCCGAGTGCGCCGACGAGCTGCATCACCATGCCGATCACGACCGGGGCGGCGATGCCGACGGCGGGGTTGCGGGCCCACACCGACAGCAGGATCGCCAGGCAGGTGAAGCCGATCATGGGCGGGAGGGTGGTCGCCCAGCTGGCGGCCACGAGCTCCAGGGCGGACCGCGGGTCGACGGTCTGGCCGGAGAGGCCGATCAGCGGCTGGTGGCCCACGACGAGGAGGCTCGAGACGATCGTGGAGGCGGCCAGGACGGCCAGGACGAGGACGGCGAATCCGCTGGCGACCAGGGCCTTGGCCCAGAACAGCTGGGCCCGGCTCGTCGAGCGGGTCAGGACGGTCTTCCACGTGCCGTGCTGGTCCTCGCTGGCGAAGACGTCGCCGGCCACGATCGCGGTCAGCAGCGGCAGCACCCACTGCGAGGCGAAGCCGAGCACCAGCAACGCCAGGGCGAAGCCGTTCTCCGTGGCGAACCGGCCGAAGAGCGTGTCCTTCGGCGGCCGCGACTGTCCGTGGATGATGAACACGACGGGGATCGGGCCCAGCAGCGCCCCGAGGAGCACGGCCTTCGCGCGGTATTGCGCGCGCAGCTTGCGGGTCTCCCACCGCAGCACGGCCCCCAGCCCGGGGTGCGTCCGCGTGGTCGCGGCGACGGCCTCCAGCGTGGTCGTCATCGGACTTCCTCCAGGTCGGGAGTCGCGTCGGTGAGCATGAAGAACAGCGCCTCCAGCGGCGTCCGGGTGGGGGTGAACGCGCGCAGGTCCAGGCCGGCGCGCACCAGGTCCGCGACGTACGCCGAGACCTCGTGCTGGGGCCCGGTGACCACCAGCGCCGCCTCGGGGTCGCGCTCGACCTCGATGCCGGGCCGGTCGGCGGCCAGCGCGAGCGCCCGCGCGTCGTCGGTGGTGGCGAGCAGGTGGCCGGGGTCGGGGGCCATCGCGCGCAGGTCGGCGATGGTGCCGTGGAAGGCGACACTGCCGCGCCGCATGATCGTGACGTTGTCGCAGATCTCCTCGACCTCGTCCATGTGGTGCGAGCTCAGCAGGACCGTCAGCCCGCTCCCCGCGAGCCGCTTCACCAGCGCCCGCATGTCCCGGATGCCGGCCGGGTCGAGGCCGTTGGCCGGCTCGTCGAGGATCAGCAGGCGCGGGTCGCGCAACAGGCTGGCGGCGACGCCGAGCCGCTGCCGCATGCCGTAGGAGTAGCCACCCACCTTGTCGTCGGCGCGGTCGGCCAGGTCGACGATGGCCAGCACCTCCTCGAGACGGCCGGGCCGGGCGCCGCCGTCGAGGAGCGCGAGCCCCTCGAGGTTGGCCCGTCCGGTCAGGTAGGGGTAGAACTTCGGGCTCTCGATGAAGCCTGCGACGCCGTCCAGCACGGCGGCCCCGTCCTCCTCCCACGTCCGGCCGAAGACCCGGATCGTGCCGGCGTCGGGGCGGATCAGCCCGAAGAGCATCCGCAGGAACGTCGTCTTGCCGGCGCCGTTGGGCCCGAGCACGCCGTACACCTCACCGGGGGCGACGCGGACGGTGATGTCGTCCACCGCGCGCAGGGACCCGAAGGCCTTGGTCACACCCACGGCGTCCACGGCCAGCGGTTCTGTCATGGACGCACCGTAGAGGCACGAACATGAGCGGAACATGAACGCGCCAGGACGTGGCCATTCCCGCTACGGCGACCGCACCACCCGGCGGGCGAGGTCGACCCAGCCGGCGTACACGCGGTCGACCTCGAGGCCCTCGATCCGCACCTGCTGGTCCAGGATCGGCGCCTCCAGCGGGGCCATCAGCGCGGTGGCGAGCAGCGGCAGGTCGCCGGTGACGTGCAGCTCGCCGAGGAGGTAGCGCACGTGCATGGCCACGAAGGAGTACGCCGCGAACGACCGCGACCCGGCGCGGCCGGCGTGCCGGATCAGGTCGGCGTGCTTGATCGTCGTCTCCAGGCGCGAGCGGCCGAAGGCCATCAGCCGGTCCCACGGCTCGGCGCCCGGGCCGAGCGGCGGCGGGCCGGACATCACCGCGGCCTGCCACTCGGTCTCGGAGAAGTTCAGCAGCGCCGCCATCAGGCCCTCGCGGGAGACGAAGCGGCGGAAGACCGTGCCCTTGCCCACACCCGCCTCGTGCGCGACGGCGTCCATCGTCACGCCGTCGACCCCGCAGTGGTCGACGAGCCGCTGGGCCGCGAGCAGCAGCGCCTCGCGGTTGCGCGCGGCGTCGCGACGCTCGGGGTGGGGAGCGTCGAGCAGCGGCAGGAGGCGGGGTTCGGACATCAGGGGTCAACTCTAGGAGGAGTGGGTATCAGGGGGTCGGCAAAAAAGTTCGCCGATCCGGAATAAGAACCGGACCGCGGTCCGTTTGAAACCGTGAACGGCCCTGAACTCGACCCCCGTAGGAGCACCCCATGTCGGACACCCGCGTCATCGTCCTCGTCGGCAGCCTTCGCGCCGACTCCCTGAACCGCAAGATCGCCGAGACCCTGCGTGACCAGGCGCCCGAGGGCGTCACGGTCGAGATCGCCGAGAACCTCGAGGCGCTCCCGTTCTACAACGAGGACCTCGACGGCGAGAACGTCCCCGCGGCCGCCGCCGAGCTGCGCGCCCGCGTCGCCAACGCCGACCGCGTGCTGGCCGTCACCCCCGAGTACAACGGCACCATGCCCGCCGTGCTCAACAACGCCATCGACTGGCTCTCCCGCCCCTACGGCGTCGGCGCCATCAAGGGCAAGCCGTTCGGCGTCGTCGGTGCCACCCCCACGCCGTACGGCGGCAAGTGGGCCCACCAGGACACCGCCCGCTCCGCCGGCATCGCCGGTGCGGTCGTGGTCGAGGACGTCACCGTCTCGCAGTCGGCCCTCGAGGTCGACGTGCTGACCGACGCCGACGTGCTGGCCAAGCTCAACGGCGCCGTGCAGACCCTGGTCGACTTCGACGCGGAGACCGCCGCGGCCTGATCGGACCGCTGTCCGCGGGCAGCGTAGTTTCAGGGGCATGACTGACCTCCACGACCTGACCGCCCTGGAGCAGGGCGACCTCGTCCGGCGTCGTGAGGTCTCCTCCGCCGAGCTCACCGAGCACTACCTCGAACGCGCCGACCGACTCGACTCGGTCGGCGCGTTCGTCACGCTCACCCCCGACCTGGCCCGGGTCCGGGCCCTGTCGCTGGGCACCGGGACGTCGCCGCTCTACGGCGTGCCGACCGCGATCAAGGACCTGAACATGACCGCCGGGGTCCGCACCACCTTCGGTTCCGCGGCGTTCGACGACTTCGTGCCCGACGTCTCCGACGGCGTGACGCTGTCGATCGAGGCCGCCGGGATGGTCAGCATCGGCAAGACCAGCACGCCGGAGTTCGGGTCGCCCTGCTACACCGAGCCCGAGGGGCTGCCGCCGGCGGTGACCCCCTGGGACCGCACCCGGATGGCCGGCGGCTCGTCGGGTGGTGCGGCCGCAGCGGTCGCGGCCGGCCTCGTGCCCGTCGCCCAGGGCTCCGACGGGGGAGGGTCGATCCGGATCCCGGCCTCCTGCTGCGGGCTGGTCGGCCTCAAGCCCACCCGCGGCCGGATCAGCGGCCACCCGATGTACGGCGACCCGGTCGGCCTCGCGACGGCCGGCTCGATCGCCCGGACGGTGCGGGACGCAGCCGCGCTGCTCGACGTGCTCGAGGGACGCCGGCCCGGCGACCCGTCGTGGGCGCCACCGCCGGACGCCTCTTTCCTCTCGGCCTGCGACCGGCCGCCGGGTCGGCTGCGGATCGCCCGCTTCGTCGAGCCCGTCATCGCCGACGTGCCGGTCGACCCGGAGTGCGTCCGGGCCTGGGAGGACGCCTCGGTCCTGCTCGAGTCGCTCGGCCACGAGGTCGTCGACGTCGCGGTCCCGCTGCCGCGCGAGGCGGTGCCGGTCTTCGAGACCTGCTGGTCGGTGCTGACCGCGCTGTCCGTGGTGCCGCCCGAGCGCGAGCACCTGCTGCGTCCGCTGACCCGCTGGCTGACCGAGCGCGGCAACGCCGTCAGCGGGCCTGGTTTCGGGCTCGCCATCGGCGCGATGAGGCGGTTCGCGGCCGAGGCGCTGACCGCGCTGGCGCCGTACGACGCGGTGCTGACGCCGACGCTCGCAACTCCGCCGTTGCCGGTCGGGGCGCTGCGCAACGACGCCGACCCGGGGGCCGACTTCGAGGCCCAGAAGGACTTCACGCCGTGGACCTCGGCCTGGAACGTCACCGGCATGCCGGCGGTCTCGCTCCCCACGCACTGGACGCCTGACGGGCTGCCGGTCGGGGTGATGCTGGCCGCCCGTCCCGCCGAGGAGGCGTTGCTGCTGTCGCTCTCCGCGCAGGTCGAGGAGGCCGCGCCGTGGGCCGACCGGCGGCCGCCGGGCTGGTGACGCTCAGGCGAACCAGGTCGGCGACTGCTCGCGGAAGGCCTCGCGGTCCAGCGTGCCCACGCCGGCGGGGATGGTCGCCAGCACCGGCAGTCCGGTGACGCGGGGGAGGTCCTCGGCGTTGCAGCGCTCGGCCAGGCCGGGCTCGGCCGGCCAGGCGCCGATCACCACGCCCGCCGGCTCGAGGCCGCGGGCGCGGATCGCGCCGACGGTGAGCTCGGCGTGGTTGAGGGTCCCGAGCTGCGGCCCGGCGACGACGACGACCTCGACGGGGAGCGTCTCGGCGAGCTCGGCGGCGAGGTCGAGGATCGTGCCGCCGTCGGTGTCGAGGCGGACCAGCAGCCCGCCCGCGCCCTCGACGACGACCGTGTCGTGGAACTCCGCGAGCACCCGGATCCGGTCGGCGTACTCCGCCACGGGCGGGATCCGCACGCCCTGCCGACGGGCCGCGGTGTCGGGTGCGAGGGGCTCGTCGAGCGCGGTGTACTCCTGCACGCCGCAGCCGGTCAGCCGGTGCACCTCCCCGGCGTCGCTGTCGCCGTCGACGATCCCGGTCTGCACGGGCTTCACGACGGTGACGGTGCCGGACCCGGCCGCGCGCAGCGCGAGCGCCGCGGTGGCGACGGTCTTGCCGACGCCCGTGGACGTGCCGGTGACGACGACGATGCGGCTCATGGCCTGAACTCCTTCACGACGGCGACGAGCACCTCGACGGCGCGCGCCCAGTCCTCGTCGGACGGGCCGGCGCTGGAGGTGATCCGCAGCCGGGAGACGCCGTCGGGGACCGACGGCGGCCGGAAGCAGCCGACCCGGACGCCCTGCTCGAGGACGGCGCCCTGAGCGGCCAGGGCGACCTGCGGCGAGGCCATCGGCACCGACAGCACCGCGCCGGCCGGCGGCTCGACGCCCAGCGCGGCGGCCAGGTCGGTGACCCGCCGCCGGACCACGCCGGGGAGCGCCGGGTCGCCGCGCAGCAGCTCGAGAGCGGCCAGGGCCGCGCCGGCGGCCGCGGGGGCCAGGCCGGTGTCGAAGATGAACGGACGCGCCCGGTTGACGAGGTGCTCGACCAGCGCGGGCGAGCCGAGCACGGCCCCGCCCTGGCTGCCGAGCGACTTGGACAGGGTGGCCGTGACGACGACGTGCGGCAGACCGGCCAGGCCGAGCCGGTGCACGACGCCGGGGCCGTGCACGCCCAGTCCGTGCGCCTCGTCGACGACCAGGAGGGCGCCGTACTCCTCACAAGCGGCGGCCAGCTCGACGAGCGGGGCCTCGTCGCCGAGCACGGAGTAGACCGACTCGGCCAGCACCAGCGTGGGGCGGCCGTCGGCCCGAGCCAGCGCCTCGCGCACCGCCGTCACGTCGCTGTGCGGCACGATCTCGAGCGCGGCCCTCGACAGGCGCACGGCGTCGACGAGGGAGGCGTGGACGTGCGCGTCGGAGACGACGTACGCCGTCCGGTCGGCCAGCGCGGTCACGATCGAGAGGTTGGCGTGGTAGCCGGTGGAGAACACCAGCGCCTCCGGCTGACCCGTGTAGTCGGCCAGCGCGCGCTCGAGTTCGGCGTGGATCGTCAGCGTGCCGGTGACGAGCCGCGACGCACCCGCGCCGCCGCCGAAGGCACGGGCCGCGGCGACGGCCCCGGCCACGACGTCGGGGTGCCGGGACAGGCCGAGGTAGTCGTTGCCCGCCAGGTCGATGGTCGGGTCGTCCGCCTTCCGCGGGACCAGGCGCCGGGTCAGCCCGGCTTCGTCGCGCGCCGCCGCCTCGGCGGCCAGCCACGCGTCCCAGCCCGACGGGGTCGTCATGCCACGACCGCCGCGGCCGCGATCGCCGCACAGATCGTGGCGACGTCCTCGTCGGAGGAGACGTAGGGCGGCATCGTGTAGATCAGGTCGCGGAAGGGCCGCAGCCACACGCCGTGCTCGATCGCGACCTCGGTGGCCTTCACCATGTCGACGGGGTGGTCGAGCTGGACGACGCCGACCGCGCCGAGCGTGCGCACGTCGGCGACGCCGGCCAGGTGCCGGACCGGCGCGAGCCCGGCGACGAGCCCGGCGTTGATCCGGGCGACCTGGGCCTCCCAGTCGTTGGCCTCGAGGAGGTCCAGCGACGCGAGGGCGGCCGAGCAGGCGAGCGGGTTGCCCATGAAGGTCGGGCCGTGCATCAGCACGCCGGACTCGGAGTGGGAGAGGCCGACGGCGATCCGCGACGTGCAGAGGGCGGCCGCGAGCGTCAGGTATCCGCCGGTGAGGGCCTTGCCGACGCACATGATGTCGGGGGAGACCCCGGCCGCGTCGGCGGCGAAGAGCGTGCCGGTGCGGCCGAAGCCGGTCGCGATCTCGTCGAAGACCAGCACCAGGTCGTGCCGGTCCGCGACCTCGCGCATCACCTGCAGGCACTCGGCGGGGTAGACGTACATGCCCCCGGCGCCCTGCAGCAGCGGCTCGACGATGATCCCGGCCAGCTCGTGGGCGTGCTCGGCGGCCAGCGCCTCGAACCCGGCGGCCCAGGCCGCGACACCGTCGGGGGACGACGGCGGCTGGTCGGCGAAGACCTGCTGCGGCAGCACGCCGCTGAACATCGAGTGCATGCCACCCACCGGGTCGCACACGCTCATACAGCCGAACGTGTCGCCGTGGTAGCCGCCACGGATCGTCAGCAGCCGGGTGCGCTCGGGATGGCCGACCCCGCGCTGGTACTGCAGCACCATCTTGAGCGCGACCTCGACGCTCACCGACCCGGAGTCGGCGAGGAAGACGTGCTCGAGCCCGACCGGGGACAGGTCGACCAGCCGCCGGGCCAGCCGGATCGCGGGCTCGTGGGTGAGCCCGCCGAACATCACGTGCGCGTAGTCGGCCGCCTGCGCGGCGAGCGCGGCGTTGAGCACCGGGTGGTTGTAGCCGTGGATCGCGGCCCACCACGACGACATCCCGTCGACCAGCTCGGTGCCGTCGGCCAGGGTCAGCCGGGTGCCGGACGCCCCGGTCACCAGCCGCGTCGGCGTCGGGTCGGTCATCGAGGTGTAGGGGTGCCACACGTGCTCGCGGTCGAACGCGAGCAGGTCCGGGGCGGTGCCCGCGCCCGGCGCGGGGATCTGAGTGGGGGAGGCCGTCATCGCCCCGGCAGTCTACGAGCGACGACACGCGCGCCGACCTGCACGTCCGGCGTACGTTCCAGTAACCGACCGGCGTACGCCGCGCGTCCCCACGGCGGTTAACCTGCCTTGCGTGACTGACATCCTGGAGCGCGCCCGCACGAAGGTCCTCGACGACGGCGAAGGACTGTCGTACGACGAGCTGGTCGAGGTCCTCCAGCTCCCCGACGACCAGATCCCCGAGCTGCTGGAGCTGGCCCACGGGGTCCGCATGAAGCACTGCGGCCCCGAGATCGAGGTCGAGGGGATCATCAGCCTCAAGACCGGCGGCTGCCCCGAGGACTGCCACTTCTGCAGCCAGTCCGGCCAGTTCACCTCGCCGGTCCGCTCGGTGTGGCTGGACATCCCGCAGCTGGTCAAGGCCGCCGAGGAGACCGCCGCCACCGGCGCCACGGAGTTCTGCATCGTCGCCGCCGTCCGCGGCCCCGACGAGCGCCTGATGACGCAGGTCCGTGACGGCATCAAGGCCATCCAGGAGGCCGTCGACATCAACGTCGCCTGCTCGCTCGGCATGCTCACCCAGGAGCAGGTCGACGACCTCAAGGACATGGGCGTCCACCGCTACAACCACAACCTCGAGGCCGCGAAGTCCTACTTCCCCTCGGTGGTGACTACGCACTCCTACGAGGAGCGCTGGGAGACCTGCGAGATGGTCCGCGAGTCCGGCATGGAGCTGTGCTGCGGCGGCCTGGTCGGCATGGGCGAGACCCTCGAGCAGCGCGCCGAGCTGGCCTCGCAGCTGGCCGAGCTCGACCCCCACGAGGTCCCGCTCAACTTCCTCAACCCGCGCCCCGGCACCCCCTTCGGCGACCTGCCGATCATGGACTCCGCCGACGCCCTGCGCACGATCGCTGCCTTCCGCCTCGCGATGCCGCGCACCGTCCTGCGCTACGCCGGCGGCCGCGAGCTCACCCTCGGTGACCTCGGCACCCGCGACGGCCTGCTCGGCGGCATCAACGCCGTCATCGTGGGCAACTACCTGACGACGCTCGGCCGCAACGCCGACGAGGACCTCACCCTCCTCTCGGACCTGAAGATGCCGATCAAGGAACTCGCGAAGACCCTGTGAGCCGGCGGAGATGAACGACTTCTGCGGTCACTGCGGCGAGCCCGTCGAGGCCCGCGACCACACCGTGTGCGACGTGCAGCTGGTGATGGAGCCCCCGCGCTTCTGCACCAGCTGCCGTCGGCGCATGAAGGTCCAGGTCACTCCCCGTGGCTGGTCGGCCGAGTGCGTGGAGCACGGCGTCCTGACAAGTTAGTCACTCCTGTCCCACCGGACGCAGGAATCACCGGTGGACCGGCGTTCCCGTACGTTCTGGAGGGTTGCAACCCTCCATAACGTCCAGGACCACCGGTGAACCGGCGATCCCGACCGGCCCCGGCTAGACGCTCGCGTCCACCGACGCCCCGTGCAGCTCCGCCAGCAGTACGGCGCCCTCGAGGTCCAGCCGGGTCGCCCGGAGCCGGGCGGCGGCGAGGTCGACCCGGTCCAGGCTCGCGCCGCGCAGGTCGGCGCCGCCCAGGTTGGTCTCCCGGAGGTTGGCGCCGTCGAGCCGGCAGTCGCGCAGCACGGACCCGGTGAGGTCGGACATCGACAGGTCGGCCTCGCGCAGGTCGAGCCCGGTCAGGTCGAGCTTGGTCAGGTTGGTGCCGCGGATCGTGACGCCCTGCCACTGACCGCCGCGGATCTCGACCGGCCGCAGCGTGCACTCGGCGAACACCGAGCCGACCAGCTTGCAGCCGTCGAACGTCGCGTCGAAGAAGCTCGTCCGGCGGAAGTCGCAGGCCACGAACGCCGAGCTGGTGTGCGTCGAGGCGTTGAAGCGGCAGCCGTGGAACGTGCACCGGTCGAAGAGCGCCCCCGCCGTCGTCGCTTCCGAGAAGTCGACGTCGCTGAAGGTGCACTCGACGAACTGCGCGGCCTTCAGCGGCTCGGCGTACCAGTCCTCACCGGTGAACGCGACGCCCACCCGGGGCTCAGACATCGAAGCTGCCGCCGCTGCGCCAGTAGACGCCGTCCTCGCGGGTCAGGAAGAGGTTCTCCACGAGGTAGCGGCGCAGCGCGGCGTAGTCGGGGTGGAAGCCCTCGAGGATCTCGTTGACGTCCTTCTCGGGGTAGTGGCATCCCGGCTCGAAGGACTGCGCCAGGTGGTCGAGGACCACCAGCAGCTTGGCCTGCTTGCTCGGGATCGTGTGCAGCCGCCCCTCGGGCGTCATGAAGTTCCGTAGCACCCGCTCGTCCATGCGGCACACCGTAACCGTCACTCGGCGAGCAGCCGCTCGCACTCGGCGACCAGGCGGGCGCGCAGCGGCGCGCCCCGCTCGGCGAACCCGCGCTGCGCCTCGGCGTAGGCCGCCTTGCCCGCCGCGGTCTCGATCCGCACCGGCTCGAAGCCGTGGCCGTCGATCTCCAGCCCGGTGAGGTCGTACGGCGCCGCGCGCATGTCGAGGATGCGGATGTCGCGGGCCAGCTCGAAGCAGTCGGCGACCAGGTCCGAGCTGATCATCGGCGTGAGCCGGAACGCGTGCTTGTAGAGGTCCATCCCGGCGTGGAGGCAGGCCGGCTGCTCGAAGTCCGGCCGGTCGGTCGAGGTGGGGGAGAGCGTGTTCAGCGGACGCGCCGGCTCGGTGAAGAAGCGGTAGGCGTCGAAGTGCGAGCAGGCGATCCGGTGCGACTCCACGACCGCGTCGGTGCCACCCCCGCCCAGCCGCAGCGGCCAGTCGTGACGCTTCCCGTGCTCGGCCGCCCGATAGACCATCGCCCACTCGTGCAGCCCGAAGCACCCGAAGTTGGCGGCCCGCCCCGCCGTCGCCGACAGCAGCCGGCGCAGGGTCTCGAGCAGCACCCGCTGCGAGGCGACGTGCTCGGCCGTGACGCTGGCCGGCTCCCCGGCGTACCCCTTCAAGCCCGCGTACGACGCCCCGTCGGCCAGCCCCACGCCGTACCCCGGGTGCCACCGCCGCAGCTGGGCCGGCCGCTGGGAGTAGTAGGTGAAGAGGAAGTCGTGGACGGGGTGCTTGACCCGTGACTCCCGCCGCGCGAGGTGCGGCTGCACGAAGGCGTCGATGCGGGCCGCGTGTGCCGCGGCGCACGCCTGCCACTCCTCCCGCGCCAGCACCTCCATGGCGCCCAAGGGTAGGTCGATAGGCTCCCCGAGTGCGTATCGCGAGATTCACGACCGGAGAAGACCCCCAGTACGGCGTGGTGACCGGCGAGGTCGACCAGTTCGGCCAGCCGGCCGAGGACTCCGTCATCGTCGCCCTGGCGGGTGATCCCCTGTACGTCGGGGTGAAGCTGCTCGACGAGGAGCACCGCCTCGAGGACGTCCGGCTGCTCGCGCCGGTGCTACCGCGCAGCAAGGTGGTCGGCATCGGCCGCAACTACGCCGCCCACGCCGCCGAGCTCGGCAACGACGTCCCGGCCGAGCCGCTGATGTTCCTCAAGCCCAACACCAGCGTGGTCGGTCCCGGCGACCCGATCTTCTACCCGCGCCAGACCCAGGACCTCCACTACGAGGGCGAGCTCGCCGTCGTGATCGGCCGGATCTGCCGGGACGTGCCGCCGGAGCAGGCGACCGACGTGATCCACGGCTACACGATCGCCAACGACGTCACGGCCCGCGACCTGCAGAAGTCCGACGTGCAGTTCACCCGCGCCAAGGGCTTCGACTCCTTCTGCCCGCTCGGCCCGTGGATCGAGACCGATCTCGACCCGCAGACCTTCATCGACGGCGTCCGCCTCCAGACCTTCCTCAACGGCGACGTCGTCCAGGACGGCTCGACGGCCGACATGATCTTCGACATCCCCGCGCTGATCGCGCACGTCTCCAGCGTGATGACGTTGCTCCCCGGCGACGTCATCCTCACCGGCACCCCCGAGGGTGTCGGTCCCATGCAGGTCGGCGACGAGGTCGAGGTCTCGATCGCCGGTCTCGGCACTCTCACGAACAAGGTGGCCCAGCGTTGAGCAACGTCCGCGTCCGTTTCTGCCCCTCCCCGACGGGATCCCCGCACGTCGGCCTGGTCCGCACCGCGCTGTTCAACTGGGCCTTCGCGCGCCACCACGGCGGCTCGATCGTCTTCCGGATGGAGGACACCGACAAGGAGCGCAGCACCCAGGAGTCCTACGACGCGATCCTCGACCTGTGGCGCTGGCTCGGCCTGACCTGGGACGAGGGCATCGAGGTCGGCGGCCCGCACGGCCCCTACAAGCAGAGCGAGCGCGGCGACATCTACCGCGACGTGCTGGAGCGGCTGCGCGACTCGTCGTACACCTATGACTGCTTCTGCACCAACGACGAGGTCGACGCGCGCCGCAAGGCGTCCGGCTCCAAGGCGCAGGGGTACGACGGCTTCTGCCGCGACCTGTCCGCCGACCAGCGGGCGGCGTTCGAGGCCGAGGGCCGCGCGCCGATCGGGCGCTTCCGGATGCCCGACGGCTCGATCACGTGGGACGACCTGGTCCGCGGGGACATCACGTTCGAGACCGAGAACGTCCCGGACTTCGCCCTCTCGCGCGCCAACGGCGACCCGCTCTACACGCTGGTCAACCCGATCGACGACGCGCTGATGGAGATCACCCACGTCCTGCGTGGCGAGGACCTGCTCTCCAGCACCCCGCGTCAGCTCGCGCTCTTCGACGCCCTGGTCGAGCTCGGCATCGCCAAGTCCGTGCCGGCCTACGGACACCTGCCCTACGTCATGGGTCAGGGCAACAAGAAGCTCTCCAAGCGCGACCCCGAGGCGCACGCGCTGGCCTACCGCGACCAGGGCTTCATCCCCGAGGGCCTGCTCAACTACCTCGCGCTGCTCGGCTGGGCGATCGCCGGGGACCGCGACATCTTCTCGCTGGAGGAGATGGTCGAGGCGTTCGACATCAAGGACGTCAACCCCAACCCGGCGCGCTTCGACCTCAAGAAGGCCGACGCGATCAACGTCGCCCAGATGCGGCTGCTGTCGGTCGAGGACATCACCCACCGGGTGCTGCCGTTCCTCAAGGCCGCAGGCGTCGTCTCCGACCCGGTCTCCGACGCGGACGCGCAGCTGCTCGAGCTCGCGATGCCGCTGGTCGCCGAGCGGATCAACAAGCTCACCGAGGCGCCCGAGATGCTCGGCTTCCTCTTCGTCGACGAGGCCGACTTCACGCGCGACGAGGCCGACGTGGCGAAGCTGCTCGACGAGACCGGCCGCGAGGTCGTCCAGGCGTCGTACGACGCCCTCGCCGGCCTCGACACCTGGTCGACCGCCGCGATCCAGGACGCCCTGCAGGGCAAGCTCGTCGACGAGATGGGTCTCAAGCCCCGGGTGGCCTTCGGCCCGGTCCGCGTGGCCGTCACCGGCCGCAAGGTCTCGCCGCCGCTGTTCGAGTCGCTCGAGCTGCTCGGTCGCGAGCGCGGGCTGGGTCGTCTGAAGAGCGCACTGGCGTGACGGGGGAGCCGGCCGGGGCGGCCGTTCCCGGCCGGCTGCCCTACCAGCAGGTCCACCTCGCCGGCCGGGTCGCCTGGTGGCGGCCCGTCGTCGGCACGACGATGCTGATCGCGCTGATGCTCGTCGTGGTGCCGATCGTGTGGCAGGTGCCGTTCGCGATCGCCTTCGCGATCCAGGGGCGCCCGCTGGGCGACTCGATGACGCAGCTGCTCGACCTCGGAGACCCGACTCCCGCGGGCCTGGCCTACCTCAACCTCGTGCTGGCCTCGGCGATCCCCGTGACCTGGCTGCTCACCAGGGTGATGCACGGGCTGCGGCCGCGCTGGCTCGCGTCGGTGATGCCGCGGATCCGCTGGCGCTGGCTGCTGACCTGCTTCGGGCTCGCCTTCATCGGGCTCTTCGCGACCCTCGTCGTCTCCTCGCTGCTGCCTGCGCAGGGCGAGGGCACCGACATGAGTGGGCACCTCAACGACTTCGGCCGCACCACGCAGGAGTTCGCCCTGGTCGTGCTGCTGCTGACGCCGCTGCAGGCCGCGGGGGAGGAGTACGCCTTCCGCGGCTACCTCACGCAGGCCTTCGGCGGCCTGTTCCGCACGCCGTACGCCGCGGTCCTGGGGCCCGCCCTGCTCTTCGCCCTGGCGCACGGCGCCCAGAGCGCGCCGGTGTTCTTCGACCGGTTCGCGTTCGGCATCGTCGCGGGCATCCTGGTGATCCTCACCGGCGGCCTCGAGGCCGGCATCGCGATGCACGTGCTGAACAACTGGCTGGCCTTCGGCCTGGCCCTCGCGTTCGGCAACATGGGCTCCACGCTGAACCCTTCGGGGGGCAGCTGGTGGAGCATCCCGGCGACCCTCACCCAGTCGCTCGTCTACCTCGCGCTGGTCGTGTGGACGGCCCGTCGCAAGGGCCTGGAAACCACCATGGACCGGGGCGTTTTGGTGGCCCCGGAACCCTCCGTGTAAGGTTTCTTCTCGGTCCTCCGGGGCCGGCAATGCCAGTGGGATATGGTGTAATTGGCAACACGACTGGTTCTGGTCCAGTTATTCTAGGTTCGAGTCCTAGTATCCCAGCGAATCGCGGTCCGTCCGTTCTGAAGGCCGCGATTTTGTGCGTCACGACAGCGTTCGCTAGAGTTTCGCGGGTTGTCGCAGCAAGGCCGAGAGGCCTGAGAGCGACAGCGAAAGCAGGACAAGCCCCCGTTGTGTAGCGGCCTAGCACGCCGCCCTCTCAAGGCGGTAGCGCCGGTTCGAATCCGGTCGGGGGTACATCCCAGAATAGGGGCCCTGAACAGCGGAAACGCTGGGCAGGGCCCCGTCTGCATTTCGCTCAAGACCGGCGTCGGGCAACACGGGGGCAACACGGGGCAACGGACCTCGCCGCTGTCGCGCGGCCTCGCGAGCCCGATCCATGGCGTCCCCGACCTCGTCCAGCCGGTCCTCGAAGAGGTGGCCGTAGGTGTCGAGCGTCATCGTTGCCGAGGCGTGTCCGAGCATCTGTTGGACGACCTTGACGTCGGCGCCGCTCGCGATCGCCAAGCTCGCCGCTGTGTGCCGGAGCTGGTGCGGGTAGAGGTCCGGCACTCCGATGGCTAGGGCGGCCGCGCTGAACGCCGTACGAAACGTGCTCACCCGCAGCGGCTGGCCGCCGCGAATGCCGGCGAAGACAAGGTCGTCGGCCTTCTTGTCGGCGACGTGGGCGGCCAGCTCGGACGCTAGGAAACGGGGGATCGGGACCTCCCGGCGCTGATGGGTCTTGGGTGTGCCCCACACCAGTCCATGGCCCTGGACCGGCGTCACGGATTCCGCGATGACGGCGCGGTTGCGGCGAAGGTCCAACCGCGCCACCCGGAGTGCGGCCATCTCCCCGAAACGAACTCCGGTGTAGGCCAGGAACAGGACGATGAGCCGGTAGGTCTCGTTGGCGCGGGTGTCGTGGCTGCTGAACTTGCTCGCATCGCTGGGGTAACCGGTCGCCGTCGCGAGATGCTCGACCTGGTCGTGGGTGAGATACCGGTGCTCGTGTTTGACGGTCCGCGGCAGGTTGACGCCGGCGGCGACGTTGCGAACGAGGCGGCCGTCCTTCACGGCGAGGTCGAGGACCAGGCTGAGCACCCGGTGGATCTTCTGGACCGTGGCGGGGGAGTGGTCCCTTGCCAGCTCGGTGACCCAAACCTGAACGTCGCCGTGCGAGACGTTGGCGATCTTGACCCGATCCCACTTCGGACCGATGTGCTTGCTCAGGATCCCTGCGTATCGGGAGTGCGTGGTCGGCTTGAGATGCGCCTGCCCGTCGAGCCAGCGCTGTGCCCATTCGCCCACCGTGACTTTCGCGAGCGCCGGGTCGACGTACGTACCGACGACCTTGGCGTTCTCGACGCCGACCAGGAACCTCTCGGCGTCGACCTTGCGGGCGAAGCTCTTGTTGCGTTGCGCCCCTGCGGGGGTGCGGTAGTGCGCCCGCCACGTTGTCTGACCGTCCCGAATGCGCTTCTCGATGCTGGCCATGGCTCATCGTGCCTCGATGAGGCGACAGCTGTCGCGAGTCACCGTCGGTCCTGTGCACGGTTGGTCTGTTCGGTGAGCCAGAGGACGAGGTCGGCGCGCCAGTAGCGGACGTGGCGGCCGATCTTGAAGCTGCGGGGTCCAGCGCCGAGGTGGCGCCAGTACCGCAGGGTGCCTTCGGGGATCCGGAGGTAGGCGCAGGCTTCCTGGAGGGTGAGCATGTCGTCGCCGGGATTCCTGGCCGGAATGCGGATCTTGGCGGGGTCGATCAGCGGTGCAGTCATAGTGCTCCTCGATGGTTCGACCCGGGCGGGTCGCGGGTCGGTGTTTCCGGCCTCTGTTTAAGGTGCGCATGGCATTCCAATCGATGATCGGCGATCATTGGGATGTGGAGCCGATGACGGTGATCGAGTCTGCGAGGCGGGCTGCTGGGTTGTCGCAGCGCCGGTTGGCGGAACTGGCTCGGACGCAGCAGTCGTCGGTCTCGGAGTACGAGTCGCACCGCAAGTCGCCGACGCTGGAGGTGGTCGAGCGTCTCCTCGAGGCGGCGGACCATGAGTTGCTGGTGAGGCCGAGGGTCTTCTTCGACCGGATCGAGGATCGTGTGGTCGGCGCGTTCTGGGTTCCGGACCGGTTGTGGTCGGTGCCGATGCCTCAGTGCTTGGCCCGGGTGCAGGTGTTGAAGTACATCTTCGATACCGACGACCACCAGGTCTGGGACCTCTCGGACCCGACCGAACGGATCGGCTACTTCGAGCTGGTCCTGGTGCATGGGCTTCCGGAGATGCTCTTGGACTCGGTCGATGGCGTGTTGTTGATCCAGGCCTGGCCGCACATGGTTCTCCCCGACGTGGTCCGCGAGGCCTGGCGGCCGGTGATCGAGGCGGCCACCAGATCGCAGGACCGAGGGCCGCGCGATCCGGGCGGACTCAGCGCCCGGATCGCAGATGAGATCGGGATGGCCTGGCCACCGCCGGCTCAAAGCGGTCGCCGGCGCAGGCGTTGACTCTCAAATGCTGAGGCTGTGGTCGCCGCCCGGTGAGGGTGACGCCGCCGGCACCGGTCGGTGTCGGGGTTGGGTGCCGTAGCGGTCGATGGCATCGATCGCCTGGCGTCGCGCGTGGGCTGGTCCGAGGTCGGCGCGGTCGCGGCCGATTACCTCGATCCACTGGCTCCTGGCTCCCTCGAGGTCCGCGGCGACGAGGTGGGCCGTGTTGGTCTCGCGGCCGCGGGTCATGGCGACGTACGCCGACGCGGCCCCGGTGTGTTCACCGACCAGGAAGTGTGCCGATCCGACGGTGTCACCTTGGGTTCCGTGGACGGTGGTGGCGTAGGCGAGCTCGACGAAGCGGGTCGCGTAGTCGGCTGATATCTCCCGTGCCCGTCCATGGCCGTACAGGACGAGGCTGCCGTCGGCCCCGATCCCGGTGACGGTCCAGGTCTGACGGTTTGCGGCCTGCAGGTCAGGGTCGTTGCGTCGGGTCGCGACCCGGTCGCCCAGCCCGATCCGCTCGCCGCCAGCAGTGGTGATCTCCCCAAGCGTGCCCGGGTCGTCGTGGCGGTGGCGGCGGTGGTGGTCGCGGATGGTGGCGTTGAGGTCGGCGACCTGGTCGCGGGTGTCTGCGATGACCAAGTCGCCGGCGGCGCCGGCCTCAGCGAGCGCGGCGGTTCGTTCGGCCTCGGAGGGGTGGATCACGACCTGGCCGCGGCGATGAAGGGTGTCGAACACGGCGCCGGGGTCCTCGCCGGTGCGCATCCGCAGGGTCAGGGCGGCGTAGTCGGGGTCGGTGAACCGGTGCACCGTGTCCAGGGTGACGATGGCGGTCGGGTGCGCCCAGGCGACGGCGTGGTCCAGAACGCCGCCGCGGCCGACTGCCGGGAGCTGGTGCCGGTCGCCGACGAACGCGATCCGCGCGCCGTTCTCGTCGGCGACCGTCAGGAGCGCCCGGGCGGTGTCTTGGTCGAGCATCCCGGCCTCGTCGACGAGCAGGAGGTCACTGGCCCGGAGTCGGGCTATCGGATCGGGCAGGGGGTTCGGTCGGCGTGCCCAGTGGCCGTCGGTGTCCCAGCGCCAGCCGTGCTGGTGGATCAACCACGCCGCGGAGCGACCCTCGGCACCGGTCTCGACCGCGGCGATCTCCGCGGCCTTCAACGTCGGCGTCACCACCAGGAGCCGACGCCCCTGTCTGGACAGCAGCTCCTGCGTCGAGCGCAGGGCCGTGGTCTTCCCGGCGCCCGCGGCACCTTCGACCACCACCAACGGCCCGTCGCCGGCCAGAACCTCGACCACGTGCGCCTGGACCGGATCGACCCTCACCAGTCCGCGCCCGCCGACCCGGGACTTGCGGGCTGGCCGAGATCCTCGTCGCGCGAGCCGGGTGACGAGGTCGGCCTCGACCTCGAGGACCTGCGGTGAGGTCAGAGACCGGACGTGCTCAGGTACATCGGTGCTGGCGAGCAACCTGGTGCACCGGGCCGTCGCCCGCGCGGTGATGTCCTCGGCGAGCTCGGCCCGCACCGCGGGGTCGGCCAGGAGACCGGTCTGGGCGAGAAGAACGTCGGTCTTGCCGCGGATGTCTGCGGTGTTCCATGCCGACCTCCTCGCACCGAGGATCGAGACAACCAGCTCGGCTGCGGAATCGCGGTCGATCCGTCCCGGCCTCGTCCCCGTCAGCAGTACAGGCGCGCTCGGGTCGGTGTAGCCCAGCTCGCGGAGCTCGTCGTTCCAGCGGGCCACCAACTCCTGCCCGTCCTTGGGGACGACCTTGTCGGGGCGCGCCTGCGCCCATGCCCGCCGGTCCCACGCCTCCCGTAGCCGGGGACCAGGCTCCTCAACGGGGTGCTCGCTGCGCCAGGTCGCCTCGTAACGGTCGACGTTGCGACGGATCTGCCCGGTCCGGGCGCTGAACGCCCCCACGTACGGAGCCAGCTCGCGGATCTCGCTCGTCTCCGGGTCGAGCGTGAGCCCGTACGCGGCGAGCACCGACCGGAACATCGGGTTCGTGACGACGGCCGCGTGCCCGATGCCGTTGATGGCCTCGATGCTGTCGCGGATCCCGACCGAGTGGATGCCGCGCCACGCGCCGGCCGCCCAGACGCGGGCGTTGATCTGCAGATGTAGATGGCGGTGCGGGTCGCCGGCCCGCGACGTGTAGTGCCGGATCACGGCTGCCTCGACCTTCTCGACCGGGACTTGCACCTGCCGGCCGCGCGGCCCGACCCGAGTCGTGGCGTGAGCGGCTACCCAGCCGAGGATCTCGGCGGCCGCGGCGTCTTGGGCTTTGTCCAATGCAGCAGAGGTGTCTGGGTGCAGGGCCGCGGCCAGCGACCAGGTCTTGGGTCCGTTGACGACCACCTCGACGAACCGCAGCGCGTTCGCGTCGTCGCGGACCCGTCCCTTCTTGCGTCCGGCATCGACGTCGATCCCGGCGACCCACTGCTCGTAGGTTTCGCCGTCCATCTGACCGGCTCTCGCGACGCCAGCTGGGGTCGCGGTGAGTCGCTCGGCGATGCCGGTGCCCTCGGCGAGGTAGTAGTCATCGGCCCGGGAGCGATCCCGTTCGACGTAGGCGCGGGCGGCACTAGCGGCACCGCGGTAGAACTTCACGCCGCCATGCACCCGAACCACCGCCTCCGCGACGTCCGTCGACAACCAACGGACCCCTAGAAATGCCGCGTGGGCCGCCCGATCAGGGGCGACCCACTACGTCCTTCGTAGCATGCGTGCCGCTCGGAAAGAAGGTCAGATCTGAGGCTGAACGGCGACCTTAGTGACGGGATCGTGGGCGCCGATGGGAACCATCGACGTTCGGTCATTGCGGGGATGAGCGGCGAGTTGCGTCGTTCATGGTCGTGTTCGAGAGAGGTTCCAGTGACGTCGCGCTTGTCGTGGTGACCGGCATCAAGTGGCGTCGTCTGGGGGGCAGGTCACTACAACCACGAACGGCCCCACTCCGGACTGGAGATGCGGACGCCGGCCGCCTATGCGGCGTACATTGCCAACCTGCCGTCGACGCCGTCGGCAGTGGCCAGTGAGAGCGGTGAATGAGAGTGCCTTCCACCACTGCCGCTGGACCAGTTGACGCTCTGTCCCAGGACCTGGTCGACCTCGAGTTCTCTCAGATCATCTGGACCAATTTCTCGGGGCAGGTCACCGAGGTCAAGCCGAACGCGACTGTGCGCGATCTGTTGCACATTGCTCCTGGCACTGCTCGGGAGCCGCTCAGGGGTGGTCTAGCGTCGCGTCGAACTGATCAGGAGCTTCTGGATTCGGTCATGCGACCCCGAGACGGCACATACTTGACTGTCAGCAGGGATGGTGCACTGCTTGAGGGCAACCATCGTCGCTTAGAACTACTGGATCGAGTTCATGATCCGCAGTCGAACATCGACTGGGATACGCCGATCTTCCTTGACGGGTGGCCGTGGTGAAGAGACTCACACGCCGCTCGAAGGCCGCCGTCAAGCTGGAGATCAGACGTCTGAGCCTCAATGAAATTGGGGTCCTCAGCCAAGAGGCGTCGGATCATGCCCGAAGTGCACGTGGGCGACCCGAATGGCTGGCTCGCAACGCTGACGATATTCGAGAAGCAGTCATGAAGGTATTCGGGCCAGAGTCTGAAGGTGTCACGCGATGCGTTGTCACGCTCGTCATGGAGTCGGGCGCACCGCGATGGTTCACCCTCGACGTGGCGAACGAGGTTCTGAAGGAACTGCCGGTCCTCGACCGGCAAGAGCTGGCGGACTTGGCGAGCCTGCTCCTAGAGCACGCGGTCCATATCCAGCTGGATGAATGAGATTCCTAAACCGCCCCAGGGGTTCCGGACGCACCATCTGGGGACATGCCTGGGCGGTTCACAACAGCCCAGAGGGAGTTCTTTCACCACGGGGGCCCACCGCGGGGTTCGCTCTGTCTGCCCCTCGCCTTTCGGTCCGTCTCGTTTGTGAGTTCTCGGATGTTGTGAGTGCTGATCGAGGTGGTCATGCCGGCTAGGAAGAGGTACACGACCGAGCGCCCTGGCGGTCGATTATGGGCAAACAACGCTCCTGGCCAAGGCGACCATCGCTTCGGGGTCCCGAACGGCAATCAATACATAGTCCTGTCGACCATCGCGCCACGTGATGCGATGCGCGCGAGTGCCAGTATCGTCTGGGTCGTCCCAAGTGAGGGCTGCCTGGAACTGTCCTACGGTGACCGCAAGAGCTCTCTCTGGAAACTGTTTGAACATTACTTCGGACAAGGGAGCGCTATCCGATTCCGGGTAGGTGCGTAGTACGACGGCCCCAGCTTGCAGTGCGTCACCCGGTCGGGAACCATCCACCGTCGACTTGGAGTAGAACACGTCGGTGACGCCGGACAGGTCTTGAGTTTGACCTTCTGGTGCCATGCCGTCGATGGCCGTGCGGAAGTACGGGGTCGACCGCGTCGTGTCGTCCACGGGGTTGAGTTTGATGGCGACAGACCGAGGTACGCCACTGAGGCGTGCTTCGGCGGGGCTGAACTGTTGGTTCTCGACCAATTTTGGAACGGTCTGCGAGCAGCCGTCGGTGATCGCCGAGGCACGCCCTTGTGGAGCTTCCGTCTGGCTGCCACAGGCCGTCAGGGTCGCGGCGATGGTCGCTGCCGACGCAATGTTGGTCAGCCTGCGGATGGTGTTCATATTGGACTCCCGAGTTGCCTAGTCGAGTGGTGCCAGATAGGTGTCGAATCGTGTTGATGAGTTCGAGGTGACGGTGTAGTTCGGATCCAACACAATGTTGTAGCCGGTGCCAAAGTCCACCCAGGAGCCGCTTACTCGAACTTGCATGTCGAGGAACCGGACGTCGAGATTCTTGTCTGTTGTGAGGCCGTTAGTCGTTTCGAGTCCGCTCGCGGCCGTGTACGCGTTCCCGTGGGCATTCGAGTAGCAGTTGTAGGTCAAGCCCTGCATGGACAGTCGCCATCCGTTGCCACCTGCCGCGCATGTGCCGTATTCGATTTGAAATGGGGGAATATTTCCTGCGGCGATGGCGTCTGAGTTCTCGAGTTGACAGAAGTACTGTCCGTTGGTGCTGCCGTCGGTGTAGATGTTCCACAGATTGTCATAGTCGTCCGAGCAACCGGTATTGGGCACTCCGGCGCTCTTATAGGTCCCAACTGCGACAAAGTCTCCGTTGTTCCAGATCAGCTGATTTGGGTGAGCGTAGCCATAAGTGAGTGCATACGCTGGATCGGTGCGAATATTGTTGCTGCCTCGATACGCATCGAAAGTTCCATCTCGACCTCGCGCTGCCTGCTCGGCGAATCCTGCCTCCGCTTGGAACGCGATTAGTCCGCAGATAATGAGGGCCGCACCCCCGAGAATTCGTTTGACCATGGCTCATGTTCGCCACTCCGTCGCCGATTTCCTAGGAGGGTCTAGACCATCTGCACGGCGGCTGAGGTCGGCCGCGCTAATTGACCGCCGGCCGTCCAGCAGTGTTAGACCGTCCACAGCTCGCCCTGTTCGCGCTCGGTCGGGTGCCAGGTCGTGGTCAGAGTCGTGGTTCGCGTCTTGAGAAGGTCTGCGCTCGGCTGGGGTCCCCTTAGCGGCTGAGCTGGGGAGCCATTCGCTTCGTCAAGGTTCGTTGAGATGAACCGCAACTTGGCGCCTCCACCGGACAGGATCAAGGTTTTGTCTGTCGCTACGAGGTGCGTGACGGAATGAAGTGCTTCAAGGTATCTGCCCCTGGTGGGATCGACCGATCCGAACGGGCAACTCAGCATGCTGCCGACCGATTCGATTTGGAAACGCATGGACCCTTCGCTTGGGGAAATCGTAACCCTCACTTGAACCACCGTGCAGCCAGCAATGGCCTGCCCCCTTCCTCCAGCCAAGATTCTGAGCGTCGGTGGCTGAGCATTGTCGCCATAGCTCGCCCGCTTTCCGCCGACATCGGCGGAGGAAAGCTGCCAGAGTCCAACCGCCGCAGGGCTTCGCGGTCCATGCGCAGCTGGATCGTTCGCGACCAGGTGCCGCCCACGCTCGTCGCCGTTGGTGAGACCTAGTCCTCCTGCGGTAACCGCCGCCATGGCGAACGCGATGGCGCTGCCACCGACGGCGCGCCTGCGCCTCCGTACGGTGCGGCCAACTTCCAGCATGGCCCCAATCGGCGGGTTTCCGGTTGGAATATCGCGCCACAACCGACCGAGAGTTTCTGTGCGGTCTCCGTTCATTACTTGTGTCCTTCCGCGAAGTCCGACAAGTGGCTGCTCTTAGCGAGCTGAGCGAGTGAACGCGAGAGGCGGCTCTTCACAGTGCCGGGCGATATTTTCAAGATGTCCGCCGTTTGCGCTTCGCTCAACTGAGCGCAATGACGCAGCACTACCACCTCGCGGTTGTGATTCTTGAGTCCGGCGAGAGCGCGGTGGACCGCGTCGGCAACGTCGACAGAATTTGTTTCGTCTTGCATGGCCCCTAGAGATGGTGGCGCAGCGAACGGCCGCTCGCCCCACCAACGTCTCCGGCGGCTGTCGCGGAGGCAATTGAGTAATATTCGATACACATAACCCTCCCTATCGTCCGCCGCCTCAACGCGTCGCCAGGAGACGTAGCAGCGTATGAGTGTCGTTTGGGCCAAGTCTTGAGCGTCATCGACGGAGCAGCCTAAGGAGACTGCGGAACGCACGAGTCCGCTCCAGTGCGCGGCGGCATATTCGGAAAACTCTTGGTCCCGACCCATACCTGCCTCACTGTTCCTCACTCATGTACGACGAGGTGGGACGCGGTTGGCGTTCCGCGTGGGTGCAGGAAATTTTCTCACAGCGTGAGCAGGCGTTTTACCGGTGGCGCACCAAGTAGGGGGCGTTGAAGGAGGACGAGGCCATCCGGTTGAAGACCCTGGAGCAGGAGAACGCCCGGCTGAAGCGGATTGTTGCCGAGCTGGCGTTGGATATGTCGATGCTCAAGGACGTGGCGAAGGGAAACTTCTGAGCCCGGCCCGGCGGCGGGATGCGGTGGCGATGCTGATCAGGAAGCACAAGGTCAGTGAGCGCCGCGCATGTCGGCTGGTCGGGCAGCACCGATCGGCGAACCGGTACGAGCCGAGGCCCTCGGATCTGGAGGCGAAGCTGGTCCAGCGGATGCACCGGTTGAGCGAGGAGGACCCGGAGTGGGGCTACCGGATGCGCGCCGGATCTTCCCGGTCGTCCAGGTGATCACTGCCGACTGATGATCCAAGGCCTCCTGGTTGAGGAGGGCTGGCCGGCCAACAAGAAGCGGATCGAGCGTTTGTGGTGCCGCGAGGGGTTGCAAGTGCCCCCACGGAAGGCGAAGTCCTCGGGTCGGAAGGCGCGTGGGCATGACTCCAACAGCACCCGCCGGCTCCCGGCCCGCTATCGCAACCACATCGGGTCCTACGACTTCATCAAGCGCCGCACCAGTGACGGGCCGGCCGGTGCGCGTCCTCAACGTCATCGATGAGTTCACTCGGGTCGGGCTCGGATCCCACGCAGCCCGCGGCATCGGCGCGAAGGGCGTGAAGCACCACTTGGAGGAGCTGTTCAAGAAGCACGGGAAGCCGGCCCTGATCCGGACCGACAATGGCCGAGAGTTCATCGCCGACACGCTGCTGGACTGGCTCGGGGAGCAGCAGGTCCGGGGCGTGTTCATCGCGAAGGCGAGTCCGTGGCAGAACGGCATCAACGAGCGGTTCAACGGCACCATGGAGCGCGAGCTCTTCGGCCACGAGGTCTTCCACTCCGTGCTCGAGGTCCAGTTCGTCGTCGACGCCTGGGTCGAGAAGTACAACACGAGGCGAGTGCATCGCAGCTTGGGCGGACAGACGCCAGCGGCGTACGCCAAGATGCTCACGGAAGCGACGCCGTACGACGTGGGTGGTGGTAGCCAGTGAGAGTTGCTGCCAACGCTGCCCGTGGAGCAGTCGCAACCTTCCGATCCAGATGCCCGGACCGGATCGGATCAACCAGCAACCCTCACAAGTGCTGGACCAGAACTTCGGGGCCGGACAGACTCAACGGGAAGCCGGGGCCCAACTCGGAGACCCACATACCGCGCAATCCAGATCGCACCTACGATCTCCCGGAGGGGTGGTAGTGGTGGATATCGACATCGTTGGACGTGTCGTCGCCAGTGTCGGCTCCGAACATGCCATCACTCTCAGCCTGTCCGGTGGCGCTGAAGTCCGGATAGAAACGGTCTCTGAATTTACCGAGCCGGATCGTCCGCAGCTCGTCATCGACCCGCAGCATCTGGAGACCGATCAGGAGCTGCAGCGCGTTCTGCCGGGTCGCATTGTCGAGCAAGTGGCGGTGGACGCCGATGCCGGTTCGCTTGTTGTCACACTTGAGGGTGGTGTCGACCTGCGCGTATTGCCAGACATCGACTTCGAGGCTTGGTCCCTAACCTTGGACGACGGGTCTTCATATGTGTGCCTGCCGGGCGGGGGGCTTGGTCGATGGGGGCCGCGACACTGAGCAGCCTGATTTCTGCACGGGCGGGCTGGTCGCCGCCTTCGTCGAGGAAGAGAACCGAATACCTCGAGATCTGGCACAACAGGCGCCGCCGTCGCAGCCAACTCGGCGGGCTCACGCCGATTGGAGTTGGAGCGAAACCGCATCATCACTGGGGCATGAGAGCCCAAGATTCACGACTCCGCGGACCCCGGGCAGACTAGCCTCCGCTGAACCCAGGGCGGTTCACATCTTCCTAGCCGGCATGACCACCTCCAACAGCACGCTCAAAATCCGAGCACTCACAAACGAGATGGACCGAGAATCGGAGGGGCCGGACAGCTGGGAAAGCGCTGCCCAGCCCCGCTCAAAGTCCGTCCGCACCGTTTCGGGGGCGGCGGCGCCGACTCGGCAAGCGCCGCCGATCCGACGAAGTCGCCAGGCGACTCTTGAGGTGAGCCGACCGCTCCTGGGCGAGGCTCGCGGTCTACGACGTTGCCGATACGCCGGGATGCCCAACGCCCTGGAACCCCCGACTTGGGCTGGAACCTTTTCGCGCGTTCAGGACTCTGTAAGTCTGGTAGTCACCCAAGGAACTGAGGGCGGATGAGTCACGGCGATTTTCACGACTACGTCGAGGCGAGATGGACCAACTTGTGCAGGTTCGCTGTGTTGCTGGGCAGTTCTCAACAAGACGCAGAGGACTTGGTCCAAACGTCCCTTGCCGACTGTTGGGCCTCTTGGGACCGGATTCGAAAGTCGCGCGACGTTGATGCCTACGTCTATCGCGTCGTCATCAACAGATGGCGTAGGACGCGGCGCAACGGGCGCAAAGAGTCAGAGTCGCTCCGCTTCATCGGCGAGCCGGCGACTGCTGCCTTTACGGACTCTGTTGACGACGCCCTGGCCGTGCGCTCAGCTCTGTCCAGGCTGCCGCCAGACATGCGCGTCATACTCACGCTCCGTCGATTGGCGGACCTTTCAGAGGCGCAGACTGCATCAGTGCTGCGCATCCCTATTGGCACTGTTAAAAGTCGGCTGGCGCGCGCCCAAGCACTGTTCTTGGAAGACCCGGCCATCAGCTCGCTTCGCACCCAGGAGAATAGATGAACCAGGATACAGAGCCCGCCGTCCGGAACATGCTGAGACAGGCGTCTGAGGGGATCGCAGTTGGCCAGGCGCCGCGACAGGAAAGTCTCGAACACCTCGGCCGACGTCGACTCCGGGTCCGACGGGTCAGCGAGTTGGCTGTTGCGATGATGGTTTTCGCCGCGTTCTCTTTCGTATGGGGAACTATGCAAACCCACAGGCCGACCCAACAGATTGCGCCGAGCGGGACACCCGTCGTCACTGAATCCGGGCCATGCGCGGGAACTTACTTCGGCATCGTTCAGGGTCCGGAATTCTTTGATCTAAATCCGTACGGCCCGTCCGGCACCAGTACTGACATGGTCACGCTCAATGGATCCCGGGCTGCGTATCTCCGGCAGGGTGGGCCGTGCGCCCAGTCGATTCAATTCTCGGCAAGCCCGTCGACCGTACTCTCCGTCGGGGCCGACGGACGACTAATCCTCAGTCAGGGGCACGCCGAACTGATTGTTGGTGGAAACGCGTGCGCTCCCGGCCTGGACGGGTGCCGCGGCGGGCTCGTTGGCGGCCTGCCTCGCACCCTGGTCGTCAAGGCGGACTAGACGCACTGGACAAGTGGGAGCGCCTTGGAGAACCGTTGCCGTTCAACGACTCGGGAGGAGCGACTTTGAAGATCTTAGACTCAAGAAGTGCGACGCGGCCACTGCTTCTAATCGCGTTCACGTCTGTGATGTTGGCCCTCTGGCAACCGGCCGGACCTGCGGCAGCCACCAATTGCGCGACGGCGAATCTTTACTTTGCTGGAGGTGTGACAGATTTTTCGTCTGCCACGCGTGGCGCACGCGCAGACATTCAAATTCCAACAACCGTTCCCACGATCTGCACGGGCGCCGCAGACGCAAGCAAGTTTTCCGATGCTTGGTCGATGGTTTTCGCGTACAACCCCTCGCACAGCACCTACTACTATGCCCAGGTCGGCTTCGGGAAAGACACTCTCACTGAGACTCAAAACTCATACCTGCCCAATGCGCGGCTTACCTCGTTCGCTCAGTACCGCAAGAGTGACGGAAGCAATTGGACGACCGCCATATTCGCAGCTCCAACTTTAGGGAGCACAGTGACCTACAAGAACAACTGGCGCTCCGACGATGGTCACATCCACATGCTTGCCGACGGTGTGCAGTACTTGGAAACGAACTACGATCCCACATCCTATTGGGATTCGTCCTGGCAGGGACAGTTTGAAAACGAGACAGGATATCGCGACACCCAGACCTGGGGAACACTGAACGACAAGACGATTTGGACGCATGTGGACAAGTCCGATTCAAGCGGCAATTGGTCTTCATTTGGATCGATGACTGCCGTAAACCAGGGGAATGGAGCGTGGTCGGTGAATACCTTCCACCCGGCGAGCGGCGGTTGGGGAGTGATGGTATGGACACCGTGACTCGGCGTGCAGCCCGGACAATCGGGTTTGGTGTGGTCAGCCTGGGACTTGTCCTCGGCCTCGCGTCAGCCGGCATCGCCAACGTCGGCCGCGTCGCCGAGATGGGTTCGGAGTACCCACCCCTCTCCAGTGAAGCCAAGTCACAGTTGGCCAAAGACAGCTTCATTGAGGTGACGGCTTTCGATCCCGCACGGCCGTCCATCGTGAGGCCCACTCGAGACACCGAGGTCGACCACAACAAGGGCTTGCCTCCGCTGTCTGTCGAGGAGGCGGTGAAGATGGCCCGTGATGCCGTGGGACTGAGCGACAACGCTGTCGTCGCCAGCGCCTCACTGGTCTCTGTGACTCCCCACGCCTACGGGTACGAGCTAGCCAAGGACACGGAGGCATCTGCGATTCTTCCGATATTCGAAGGAACTGCTTCGTGGGCGATCGAGTTCGCCGACCTGTTGATTCCCGTAGCAGACCCTCGTTACGCGGAAGAGGCCAACCCGCCGGCCGCGGAACGTTTGAGCTACATGACCAACATGGTCATCTTTGTGGACGCCTACGACGGCTCGTTCATGCTTGGCGGTCAGTTCGACCCTAACCCTGAGAATTAAAGAGCAGCCCGCTAGTCCCCGACCGCGAAGTGGTCGGCGTCCAACTGATTGGAACCAGCTACCACCAGGGGGAGGGCCACACTTTGTGACCCTCCCCCGTTTCTTGGTGGGTAGTCGGAGAGGAAGCACTCCATGCTGATAAGCGCTGTGGCGACCTGATCCAGGTCGAGGTCGAGGTCATGGCCCTCGCTACCGCTGCGCTCATGACAGCGGCATTCGCATTGATTATTCATCGTGACGGCCACGGCGGGTTGCTGAGGGAACTGCCCGGGCCGCGAGCGGCCAAGCAACGTGCCCGCGGACCGTTAGCTGCCAACCAACTCGTCACCATCGCGATCACGCCGGCGGACCAGCAGTGTTCGCTTAACGGTCGATGTGGTCGAGAGCAGCGCTCATGCTGATCGCGTTGTAGATGTATGCCCAGCGTTCCTTGGTTTTTGGCGCTTGGCCTCGGAAGGCAATCCCGGCGAGCATGTCGATGTCACGCTGATGAAGTTTTTTCTCGATGGCGAATTCGCGCAACTCGTCTGGGATGGTGTGCGGCTCCGCGTTGATTTCTCGTCCAACAAGGTCGGCGAGGGTTATGCCTAGGGCATCGGCGATCTTGTGTAGCACTGCGGCTCCTGGCCGGCTCCCGGACCCCTTCTCGACCGTGGATAGGTAGGACTTACTGACGCCGGCTTGCGAGGCGAGCTCGCCGAGGGAGAGATCCTTGTCGTTCCGAAGGGTGTTGATTCGGCGGCCGATGTCGGCGACATTGGGTTCGGCACTAACGCCGTCTGGAATGGGCGGATAGGAGTCCGATGGACGTTTGACGCTGGTGGCGTTGCTACGAGCGGGGGTCATGGCGATCAGCTGGCGTGGGCAAGTCGGGTGGGCGGGTTGACTGTGAGTTCGTGTCGCAGCATGGCGTGGTGTGGGGTGGCAAGGACAATGGCACGCATGACCAGGTTTCCTTCGTTGTCGATGTAGGGATCGGTTTCGGCGGAGACGCACGCTCTCTGGGTCGTCGCTGGCAGGAAGCTGACGTCCACTACGTCGTCAAGTTTGTTCGTGGCGAACACCTCGCAGAGCGGGTGGCTTTCTGCCAGCAGCGTCCCTCGAAGTTGCGCCGGGGCAACAGGGCACCAAGCGCTGTTGCTGAAAGCGCGGTGAATTGAGGTACGGGGAGTGAAATCGGCATCGGTTGTGCGTCGGATGTCGAGGACGATCGCCGGGCGGTCGGTCAGGTTGATCAGACGCCGCAGAGTGGCGTCAATACTGGCGTGGTAGGCGTTCGCGATTCGTCGAACGGAGGCGATCGTGTAGGCCGAGTCATTGAACTCTGGTCCAACGTAGCGGCGCGGCAAGAGCAACTCGGCCGCTCCAGCGTCGGCAACCCGCTCGAGATGCCTGCTCATCGACTGCAGCCGCCATGATGTGCCACCGCTACGCCCGTCGTCCTCATCCTTTACCGGTTGGCCCCCGCATCCCAGCCGCCGGTACTGGGTGACGCTGTAGCCGGGCAGAAGCGTGTGCACGATCTCGTGGCCGATGGTGAAGTTCCGACGGTGCGGGCTGTCGGAGGATCGGACGGTGATCGTGAGCGTCCCATCCTCCGCCGGGGCGAGCATCCCGGACCATCCGATGTTGTCGTACCGGATGGTCTTGATCTGCTGGTAGCTCGCCGCACGGTGCAGGTGCGTTGGAGGAGCGAGCTCGAGCGTCCGGCTCAGATCTTCGACGAGACGCTCAATGAGCACAACGTCAGACACGCCCGGGGCAAGGGCGCGTGCAATCTCCAACTGCGACAGGTTCATTCTGGATCAAGGCTATCCCGTTCGCAATCGCGGACGCTACGTGCTAACGTTCTAGCGTTCGCAGTTGCGGACGAGTCGTTCGTTACTCCGGACGCCTTGACGAGTCGCTCCCGAAAGGAACGCGCGCCATGACCGACGCCAGCTTCAGCCCCTCCGAGGAGCTGCGAGACATCCAGGGAGGCGCCATCGGGTTTCTCAAGGACCACGAGCGGCTTCTGTTCATCAACTTCACCGACGCGGCAAGCGCAAAAGCCTTCCTCGCCGAGATCGAGCCGACTCTCGCGAACGGCCTCGAAGTCCGCAGCTTCAATGAGGCGTTCAGTGAGAACCGCCGCCACAACGGCGACCCCGACGCGCTGCAGTCCACCTGGGTCAACATCTGGCTCACCCGCAGCGGCCTGACGTGCGTCGGCGCTCCCGGCCTGGAGACGTTCCCCGAGGAGTTCGCCAGCTCTATGTGCGGCCGCGCCGCCTTGATCGGGGACGTTGGCGCCTCCGACCCGTCCACGTGGCAGGCCCCGTTCACCGGCGGCGCAGAGCCGCATGCTGCCATCGTCCTTGCCGGCGACAACCTCGCTGACCTCGACGCCCGCCGCGCCAAGGTCGAGGATGTGTGCGCCCGCCACAGTGTCACCATCGTTGGCCGTCAGGACGGCGACGCCCGGCCTTCTCCGTTCCGCGGGCACGAGCACTTCGGGTTCAAGGATGGTGTCTCCCAGCCGGACATCGAGAAGTTCACCAAGCGGGGCAAGGGTGGCACCATCCCGCCCGGCGACGTCTTCATCGGGTACCCCGACTCGGAGGGCAACATCAGCGGGCAGCCCGTCACCATTCCGCCGCCGGCTCCGTCGGCGTACAACCCCACCCCGGTGCCGCCTCCAGCGCAGCCGCTCCCCGACTGGACCCGCAACGGCAGCTTCGTCGTGTACCGCAAGCTCCGCCAGGACGTCGCCGGGTTCAACACATCTATGGCGAATGCCGCGCCCGGCATCGGCCTCACGCCTGAGCAGCTCGCCGCCAAGTCCGTCGGCCGCTGGCCCTCCGGCGCGCCAATGGAACGCGTCCCCGGCTGCCCCGCCCACATCGACCCGGCACTCACCGATCCATCCGCAGAGACCCCGGCGCTCCTGAGTGCGGAGAAGATCAACGCGTTCGACTTCACCGACGACCCCGACGGCAACAACGTCCCCCGCGGTTCCCACATCCGCAAGACGAACCCCCGCAAGGACGTCCTCGCCGACGGCGACACCTCCGACAAGCACCGCATGGTCCGACGCGGCATCACCTACGGCCCCGAGTTCGCCCCCGGTGAACTGGCCTACGGCCAGACCGTCCCCGACTCCCAGGATCGCGGACTGCTGTTCATCAACTACCAGTCCTCCATCGCACGCACCTTCGAGTTCGTCCAGTCCCACTGGGCCAACCGTGAGGACTTCCAGATGCCCGGCGACGGCAAGGACCCCATCATCAGCCAGGACAATGCGGACGGTATCTTCAACGTCCCTGCGCATGGCCAGGTGACCTTCGCCCGTTGGGTCACCACTGTCGGTGGCGGCTACTTCTTCTCGCCGTCGCTTTCGGGCCTGAGGACCCTCGCCCGGTAGCGACTAACGCTGACCCGGCCGTCCTGGCGGACCGCATCTGCCTGCGACGGCCGGGTAGTCCCGGATCCAAAGCGCATCAAGAGGCAGCAAGTAGTCGGTATGAGGGCCTCGTCGCGGACCTCGCCGGCGACTGACCCTGGAGCCTGCACGGATGCCGTGGCTCGCTCGGACCTCAGGCCCGACCCAGCGGGCAGACCGACACGACGCGAGCGGTACTCGATTCGCTGTTGTGCATCGGGACCTCGGCGACTACCAGGGTGTCCCGTGGCAATCATCTCCGCCTGGCGCGTGGACGACCTGACGAAGTGGGTAAGCCGGATGCATGGCCATCCAGAAGGAAGCTCCGACTCTCAAGCCCCTTGACTCTGGGCCTGGGACGTCTGTCGCTCGGGCAACACTGGGGCAACAAGAAGTCCGGAAATCGCCAAAGTCGACCAATGACAACCCATCACCCATTTGCGCTCTGACCTGGACGTTCACTCACGTCCAACGTCGTCCGTCGACAAGTCGATCCCTCTCTCAAGGCGGTAGCGCCGGTTCGAATCCGGTCGGGGGTACATCCCACGAAGGGCCCGGATCCACCAGGATCCGGGCCCTTCGTCGTTCTCCACCACCTCTTCTCAGGCGCAGATCCCGGCCGCCGCCGCGGCGTCGCGAGCGGCCCGACCGGGATGGGCGCGCGGACCGCCGGCGGTGACGGAGCCGAGGCCGAACTTCCCGATCGGCAGGTCCTCGTGCACCCGCTGGACGAGGCGCTCGTACGCCGGCAGCAGGCCGACGTGCGGGTAGCCCGCCGTCCCCGGCGCGAAGAGGAAGTTCGGCATCGTGACGAACCTGATGTGGGCGACGTCGGCGTCCTTGAGCTGCCGGGCCAGGTCGACGAGCGCGCCGGCCCCGGCGAGGTCGGGGCTCGCCTGCAGCGACCCCGTGAGCGCGTCGGCGAAGCCCAGCAGCCGGTCCGGCCGGGTCAGCGTGCCGGCCGAGAACACCTTGCCCACCATGGCCGCGATGAACGCCTGCTGCCGCTTCATCCGGCCGATGTCGGTGCCGCTCAGCACGTGCCGCAGCCGGACGTAGCTCAGCGCCTGGGCGCCGTCGAGGTGGACGTCGCGGCCGGCGTCGAAGTGCACGTGCAGGTAGGTCGGGTCGTCGAGCGGCTGCGGGATGCAGACGTCCACGCCGTCGATCGCGTCGACCATGTTCTTGAAGCCGCCGAAGTTGATCGTCAGGTAGTCGTCGACGTAGATCGGCGCGAACACGGACTCGACCTGCTCGACCGTGCACTCGGGCCCGCCGACGGCGTACGCGTCGTTCCAGAGCACGTCCGTGGCGCCGGGCACGCGCTTGCCGTCGACCGTGCAGTCGGGCCGGTCGACGACCAGGTCGCGGGGGATCGAGATGCCGTACGCCGACCGCCGGTCGGCCGCGACGTGCAGCAGGATCGTGGTGTCCGAGCCGCCGAGTCCGGCCTCGCCGTCGACGTGGCAGCCCGCGCAGTCACGGGTGTCGCTGCCCATCACCAGGATGTTCAGCGGCTCGTGCGGCTGACCCGGTCGCACCTGCTTGGTGGCGTGGTGGTGGATCTCCGGGCCGGCGGCGATGTTGCCGTCGAGGTGCCGCACGACGAGCACCACCACGCTCCCGGTGACCAGTGCCACGACCAGCTGGGTGATGAGGATGACGAGCAGGACCCGCCGACGATGTGGCACCCGCGCATCGTAGTCAGGAGGGTTCCGGGTCCGTGTCCGATTCCCGCGAGAACTTGTCGGCGTCATGGGTGAGGATGGGGCCATGTCCACCAGCACCCGGCACGAGGAGCGGCTCGACCGCGAGTCCTGCTACCGCGCGGTGAAGTCGCGCGACCGGCGCTTCGACGGCGTCTTCTACACCGCCGTCCGCACGACCGGAATCTACTGCCGGCCGTCCTGTCCGGCCCGGACCCCGGCCTTCCAGAACGTCACGTTCCACCCCAGCGCCGCGGCCGCCCAGGCGGCCGGCTACCGCGCCTGCAAGCGGTGCCTGCCCGACGCCACGCCGGGCAGCCCCGACTGGGACGTCGCCGCGACCGCGGCGGGCCGGGCGATGCGGCTCATCGCCGACGGCGTCGTCGACCGCGAGGGCGTGGAGGGGCTGGCCCGCCACGTCGGCTACACCCCGCGCCACCTGACCCGCATCCTCGGCGCCGAGCTCGGCGCCGGGCCGCTCGCCCTTGCACGGGCCCGACGTGCCCAGACGGCCCGGGTCCTGATCGAGACCACGGAGCTCGGCTACGCCGACATCGCCTTCGCGGCCGGCTTCTCCAGCGTCCGCCAGTTCAACGACACGATCCGCGAGGTCTACGCCTCGACCCCGACCGACCTCCGCGGCCGGCGCGGCGGCGGGGTCACCACCGGCACGGTGACGATGCGGCTCGCCGTACGCACGCCGTACGCCGGGCGCGCGCTGCTCGGCTTCCTTGCCCTGCGTGCGATCCCGGGCGTCGAGGTCGCGGGCGGCGGGTGGTACGCCCGGACCCTCGCGCTCCCGCACGGCACCGGCACGGTCCGGCTGGAGATACCCGACGTCACCGAGCCGGGGGAGACGGCCTTCGTGACCGCGGCCTTCGCGCTCGAGGACCTGCGCGACACCGCCGCGGCCGTCGAGCGGGTCCGTCGCCTCCTGGACGCCGACTGCGACCCGGTCGCGGTGGCCGACGCGTTCGCCGGTGACCCGGTCATCGGCCCGCTGGTCCGTCGCCACCCCGGGCTGCGCGTGCCCGGCCACGTCGACGGCAACGAGATCGCCGTCCGCGCCGTCCTGGGCCAGCAGGTCAGCGTCGCCGGCGCGCGCACGGTCGCGGCCCGGCTGACCGCGGCCCACGGCCGGCCGGTCGCACCGCCCCCGGACTCGATGCCCGAGGGCCTCACGCACACGTTCCCCGATGTGGCGACGCTGGCGGGCCTGGACCCCGAGGAGCTGCCGATGCCGCGAGCCCGCGGGCGGGCGCTCGTCGCCCTGTGCGCCGCGCTGGCCGATGGCGACCTCGCCCTGGACCGCGGGCCCGACCGCGACGACGTACGCCGTGCCCTGCTGGAGATCCCCGGCATCGGGCCGTGGACGGCCGACTACATCGCGCTGCGCGCCCTCGGCCACCCCGACGTCTTCCTGCCGACCGACATCGGCATCCGCGACGCCCTGCGCGGGCTCGGCCAGGACCCGGCCCGGGCCTCAGCTCTGGCCGAGGGCTGGGCGCCCTGGCGGTCCTACGCCCAGGTGCACCTCTGGCAGACGCTCGCACCCACCACCACCGCCACCGGCAAGGAGAACTGACATGTGGACCCTGATGGACTCACCCGTGGGCGAGTTGCGGATCGTGGAGAAGGACGGCGCGATCACCGCGATCGAGTTCACGCCCTACCGCGACCCCGACGGCCGCGTGCGCGGCGACCGCGCCGACGACCACCCCGTCCTCGCGGAGTGCGTCCGTCAGCTGCGGGCCTACTTCGACCGCGACCTCAAGGAGTTCGAGCTCCCGCTCGCCCCCGAGGGCACCGACTTCCAGCAGCGGGTCTGGAGCCAGCTGCAGGGGATCGCCTTCGGCGAGACCGCGTCCTACGGCGAGATCGCACACCGCCTCGGCATGACCAACGCGGCCTCCCGCGCCGTGGGCCTGGCCAACGGCCGCAACCCGATCCCGATCGTGATCCCGTGCCACCGCGTCATCGGCGCCAACGGCACCCTCACCGGCTACGCCGGCGGGCTGGAGCGCAAGCAGACCCTGCTCGACCTTGAGGTCGACGGGTTGTTCTGAGGCTGGGCTACTCCGCCGCAGCCCGCCGCAGCGACTCGCTGAGCCGCTCGGCGGCGGCAAGGACGGCGGGGGCGTGCATCCGGCCGGGCTGGCGCGAGAGCCGCTCGAGCGGACCCGACACCGAGACGGCCGCGATGATCTTGCCGCCGGGGGAGCGGACGGGGGCCGACACGGACGCGACGCCCTGCTCGCGCTCGCCGACGGACTGGGCCCAGCCGCGACGGCGGATGCCGGAGAGAGCGGCGGCGGAGAAGGCGGCGTTCTGGAGGCCGCGGTGCATGCGCTCGGGGTCCTCCCACGCGAGCAGCACCTGGGCGGCCGAGCCGGCGCGCATGGTCAGCTGCGAGCCGACCGGGATGGTGTCGCGCAGGCCCGAGGGGCGCTCGGCCGCGGCGACGCACACGCGGTGCTCGCCCTGGCGGCGCCACAGCTGGGCCGACTCACCGGTGATGTCGCGCAGCCGTGCCAGCACCGGGCCGGCGGTCGCGAGCAGCCGGTCCTCGCCGGCGGCGGCGGAGAGCTCGGCCAGCCGCGGCCCGAGGACGAAGCGGCCCTGCATGTCGCGCGCCACGAGCCGGTGGTGCTCGAGGGCGACGGCGAGGCGGTGGGCGGTCGGTCGGGCCAGGCCCGTGCCGGCGACCAGCCCGGCGAGGGTGGCCGGACCGGACTCGAGGGCGGTGAGCACGAGGGCGGCCTTGTCGAGGACGCCGACTCCGCTGGTGTTGTCCATATGGCAATACTGCCGTCTCAGAACTTGGGATGCAAGCGTTAGGGTGGAACCCGTCGTCACCACGCAGTGCAGCACACCTGGCAGAGAGGGAGTTCAGGCATGGGCAAGACCCTGTCCGAGAAGGTCTGGGACGAGCACGTCGTCCGGTCCACCGAGGGAGAGCCGGACCTGCTCTTCATCGACCTCCACCTCATCCACGAGGTGACCTCGCCGCAGGCCTTCGACGGCCTGCGCCTCGCCGGCCGTCGCGTACGTCGCCCCGACCTGACCCTGGCCACCGAGGACCACAACGTCCCCACCCTCGACTGGGACAAGCCGATCGCCGACCCTGTGTCGCGCACCCAGGTCGAGACGCTGCGCCGCAACGCCGAGGAGTTCGGCGTACGCCTCCACCCGCTCGGCGACATCGAGCAGGGCATCGTCCACGTCGTGGGCCCGCAGCTCGGCCTGACCCAGCCCGGCATGACCATCGTCTGCGGCGACAGCCACACCAGCACCCACGGCGCCTTCGGCGCGATCGCCTTCGGCATCGGCACCTCCGAGGTCGAGCACGTGCTCGCCACCCAGACGCTCATGCAGGCCCGGCCCAAGACCATGGCCGTGACCGTCAACGGCAGCCTGCCCGCGGGCGTCACCGCCAAGGACCTCGTGCTCACCCTGATCGCGCACACCGGGACCGGCGGTGGCCAGGGCTACATCGTGGAGTACCGCGGCCAGGCCATCGAGGAGCTCTCGATGGAGGCCCGGATGACCGTGTGCAACATGAGCATCGAGTGGGGCGCCAAGGCCGGCCTCATCGCGCCCGACCAGACGACCTTCGACTACATCGAGGGCCGCAAGGAGGCGCCGAAGGGCGACGACTGGACCGCCGCGGTCGAGCACTGGAAGACCCTCGTCACCGACGAGGACGCCGAGTTCGACAAGGAGATCGTGCTCGACGCGAGCACGATGACCCCCTTTGTCACCTGGGGCACCAACCCCGGCCAGGGCGTGCCGCTCGGCGCGAACGTCCCGGCTCCCGAGGACTTCGAGGACGCCCAGGACCGGATCGCCTGCGAGAAGGCCCTCGAGTACATGGGCCTCGAGGCCGGCACCCCGCTGCGCGAGGTCAAGGTCGACACCGTCTTCGTCGGCTCGTGCACCAACGGACGCATCGAGGACCTCCGTCTCGCCGCCTCGATCATCGAGGGCCGGCAGGTCGACAAGGACACCCGCCTGCTCGTGGTGCCCGGCTCGGTGCGGGTGCGCCTGCAGGCCGAGGAGGAGGGCCTCGACGTGATCTTCAAGGAGGCCGGCGCCGAGTGGCGCGGGGCCGGCTGCTCGATGTGCCTGGGCATGAACCCCGACCAGCTCACCCCCGGCGAGCGCAGCGCCTCGACCTCCAACCGCAACTTCGAGGGCCGCCAGGGCAAGGGCGGTCGCACGCACCTCGTCTCGGTGCCCGTCGCCGCCGCCACCGCCGTCCGCGGGACGCTCTCGTCGCCCGCCGACCTGGACTGAGGGAGATCGCCATGGACAAGTTCACCAGCCACACCGGCGTCGGTGTCCCGCTGCGCCGCAGCAACGTCGACACCGACCAGATCATCCCGGCCGTCTACCTCAAGCGCGTGACCCGCACCGGCTTCGAGGACGGCCTGTTCGCCGCCTGGCGCAACGACCCGACGTTCGTGCTCAACGACGAGGCGTACGCCGCGGGCTCGGTGCTCGTGGCCGGCCCCGACTTCGGCACCGGCTCGTCGCGCGAGCACGCCGTGTGGGCGCTGCAGAACTACGGCTTCAGGGCCGTGATCTCGCCGCGGTTCGCCGACATCTTCCGCGGCAACTCCGGCAAGGCCGGGCTCGTCGCGGCGCAGGTCGACGAGAAGGTCGTGCAGCGCCTCTGGGACCACCTCGAGGCCAACCCCGGCGCCACCGTCACCGTCGACCTCGAGTCCCGGACGGTCCGTGCGGGTGAGGGCCCCGACGCCATCGAGGACTCCTTCGACATCGACGACTACACGCGCTGGCGGCTGCTCGAGGGCCTCGACGACATCGGCATCACGCTCGGGCACGACGCCGACATCGCCGCCTTCGAGGCGACCCGCCCGAGCTGGAAGCCCGCGACCCTCTAGTCCTGAGGGTCCGGGAGCCGGATCGCCAGCTGGGTGCACCAGGCCTGGAAGCCCAGGCGGCGTGCGGCCTGCATGGACGCGTGGTTCTCCGAGCGTGCCGTCCACCGGGCGACGTCGTGCCGGGCGATGGCGTAGGACGTCGCCGTGCGGGCCACCCGGTCCACGAGTCCCTGGCCCCGGTGGTCGGGGTGCACGAGCACGCACACGTCGCGGGCGGCGTCGGGCCAGGTGCTCAGGGCCGCCGCGGCGACGGGCTGGTCCGGCGGACCCAGGGTGAAGGTCACCGTGACATCGTCGGCGCCGAGCCCCGACTCCTCCCACTCCTCCGGCGTCACGTGCTCACGGAGGGGCAGGGCGGCCGAGGGCTCGCCGATGCGTACGTCGGGGTCGGACCCGGGGTCGAGATCGAGGTAGTGGTGGGTGGCGGGACCGATGAGCCGACCGCCCAGGTCGTCGGCCAGCGACTGCCAGAACGCGGCCGACTGCAGGACGTCGAGGCTCGCCGACGCGATCCGGCTGGGCAGGCCGGCGTCGATGCCGGTGGGTGTCGACACGTGCACGCCGTCAGCGCGCCACGCCACGAAGAAGCCGGCGTAGTCGCCCAGCTGCGCATGGGGCTGCACGGTCAGCGCTTTCCAGACCTCGTCACCGGCGATGCCGAACACGTCGGCCCACCAGGAGTCCACGAAGTCCTCCGTCTCCCGTTCCACGCACTGACACTAGGGCCGCCCGACCTGCCACGCACCGCCTTTGGGGCCAGACGCCCTTTCGACACAAGGCGACACTCCGCGCGCGACGAGAATCGTCAAGCGGGGTTGGGGAAAGTCCTCGTCGCACGGACCAGGATCGTCGAAGTGCCACTACCAGACCCGTCTGGTCAGGTCCACTCCACACGAAGAAAACCCCGGAATGTTCGGCGTGGCGATTGTGACGGTGACCACCTTTCCCTAGCGTGCGTTGAAGAAAGTCGAGCATCGGCTCGGCCCATGGGTTCATTGGAAGGGAAGCTAGTGAACAAATCACAGCTCATCGACACCCTGGCTCAGCGCTACGAGGGGAATCGCAAGGCTGCCGCGCACGCACTCGAGTCCGTCCTGGACACGATCACGCGCGAGGTGGCGAAGGGCGAGAAGGTCGCCATCACGGGCTTCGGCTCCTTCGAGAAGCGCATCCGCGAGGCGCGCTGGGTCCGCAACCCGCAGACCGGCCAGCGCATCAAGGCGAAGAAGACCGCCGTCCCGAAGTTCAGCCCCGGCGCTGACCTGAAGAACGTCGTCTCCGGTGCCAAGAAGCTGCCCAAGCTGACGCTCGCTGCTGCCGGCTCCTCGGCCAAGGCTGCGACCGCCCCGGCGAAGAAGGCCGCGGCTGCCGCCAAGAAGGCGACCACGAAGGCCCCGGCGAAGAAGGCGGCCCCGGCCAAGAAGGCTGCTCCGGCTGCCACGAAGGCCGCTCCCGCCAAGAAGGCGGCCCCGGCTGCCAAGAAGGCCGCTCCCGCCAAGAAGGCTCCGGCCAAGAAGGCACCCGCCGCCAAGAAGGCCGCGCCGGCGAAGACCACCGCCGCAGCCAAGAAGGCGCCGGCCGCCAAGAAGGCCCCGGCGACCAAGGCTCCGGCCAAGAAGGCGCCGCCGGCGAAGAAGGCTGCTCCCGCGGCCAAGAAGGCACCGGCTGCCAAGAAGGCACCTGCGAAGAAGGCCCCTGCCAAGAAGGCCTGATCCGCACACCCGTTCGTGGGCCGTCTCCCGGTGGGGGACGGCCCACGGTCGTGTCCGGGTGTGTTCCGCTGTGTCCGGCAGGGTCAGACGAGCGCGGCGGTGTGCCGCCCCAGGCCCAGGGCTCGTGCGGCGTCGAGGTCCACGAGGTCGTCGACGTCGCGACGCAGGGTGGGGAGCTTCCCCTCGATCTCGGTGGCGTCGAGGTCGAGGTGCGCGGCCCGGGACTCCACGCCGAACCGGGGCTCGAAGAGACGCAGCGGTGCGGTGTAGAGCGTGGTCCCGATCCCGTCGGCGTCGGCCACGAAGCACGGGGTGTCCGGCACCACGCGGCTCAGTGCGGCGGTGAGGTCGGCCGGCACGAGAGCTGGGAGGTCGGCGCAGATCGCGACCGGTTGGAGCCCGGGCCAGCGGCGCCCGGACTCCGCGGCGGCCTGGGCCAGGCTGGCGTTGAGGTCCCCGGTGACGCCGTCGGGGATCGCCGCGCAGCCGAGCGCGGCCAGCTGCGCGGAGAACGCCGCGTCGTCGGTGACGACCAGCACCTCGGCCACCTGGGCGCACGCCAGGCAGGCCGTCACCGTGTCCAGCGCGAACGCCGCTGCGAGCGCCCGGCGACGGTCGTCGTCGAGGCCCACGAGGCGCGACTTGCCGCGCGCCGGAGGCTTGACCGGCACGACCACGGCGTACTGCTGGCTGGTCATCGCCCCGATCCTGTCAGGCGGCGAGAAGTCGCCCTCCGTGGGTGTGTCGCCACGAGACGGAAGGACCCCGACTGCGAGTAACCTGCACTCGACGCACGGCGCGTCACGGCCCGGTGGCCGCGAGGAACGACGGGGTTGCTGGTGACCGTTCGCAAGCTGCAGCAGAAGCGTGGCTGGGCCTGGAACATCGCTGTGCCGTTGCTCAAGCCCCTGCTGCTCGGGGTCGCCTCCCGCACCTGGATCGACGGCGAGAAGCTGCCGGCCACCGGCGGCTGCATCGTGGTGTTCAACCACCTCTCCCACGTCGACCCGCTGCTCTCCGCCCACTTCGTCTACGACCACGGCCGGTTGCCGCGCTACCTCGCGAAGTCCGGCCTGTTCAAGAACAAGGCGCTGGGCGGCTTCCTCAGCGCGGCGGGCCAGATCCCCGTCGAGCGGCTCACGCGCAGCGCCGTCGGGGCGTACGACGCCGCCGTGGCGGCCGTGAACGCCGGCGAGTGCGTCGTGGTCTATCCCGAGGGCACCCTCACCCGCGACCCCCACCTGTGGCCGATGACCGGCAAGTCCGGTGCGGCGCGGATCGCGCTGGCGACCGGCTGCCCGGTGATCCCCGTCGGCCAGTGGGGTCCGCAGGACCTGCTGCCGCCCTACGGTCGGCCCGACTTCCTCCCGCGCAAGCACGTGACGATGAAGGCCGGCGACCCCGTCGACCTCTCCGACCTCCTGGCCCTCGAGCACACGCACGCGGTCGTGCAGCAGGCGACCGACCGGATCATGGCGGCCCTCACCGGCCTCGTGGAGGAGATCCGCGGCGAGCAGGCCCCGGCCGAGCGTTTCGACGCGCGGGCCGCGGGTGTCAGTCTGATCGGCAACCCCAACAAGAAACCCAAGAAGGAGCGTCCATGAGCCGCGAGGGCAAGGTCGCGATCTTCAGTGCCGGGTCGTGGGGCACGGCCTTCTCGATCGTGCTCGCCGACGCCGGCAACGACGTGACGCTCTGGGCGCGTCGCGAGGAGGTCGCCAAGTCGATCAACGAGCAGCGCGAGAACCCCGACTACCTGCCGGGCATCGAGCTTCCCCGGTCGGTGGGGGCGACCCACGACGTGGAGGAGGCCCTCGACGGGGCCGACATGGTCGTGCTGGCCACGCCGTCGCAGAGCCTGCGGGGCAACCTGGTCGAGTGGGCGCCCCACATCAGCGAGGACGCCGTGATCGTCTCGCTGATGAAGGGGGTCGAGCTCGGCTCCCTCAAGCGGATGAGCGAGGTGATCGCCGAGGTCACCGGCGCCGGCCCCGAGCGGATCGCGGTCATCAGCGGCCCCAACCTCGCCATGGAGATCGCCCGGCGCGAGCCCGCCGCCTCGGTCGTGGCCTGTGCCGACGAGGACGTCGCCAAGCGCATCCAGCAGCGCTGCCACGCCCCGGCCTTCCGCCCCTACACCAGCACCGACGTGCTCGGCTGCGAGCTGGGCGGCGCCTACAAGAACGTCGTCGGCCTCGCGGTCGGCATGGCCGTGGGCCTGGGCTTCGGCGACAACACGACCGCCTCCGTCATCACCCGTGGCCTCGCCGAGACCGCCCGCCTCGCCACCCGCCTCGGCGCCAACCCGCTGACCCTGATGGGGCTCGCCGGCCTGGGTGACCTGGTCGCCACCTGCTCCTCACCGCTCTCGCGCAACCGCAGCTTCGGCGTCAAGCTCGGCCAGGGCATGACCACGGAGGAGATCTACGCCTCCACGCGTCAGGTCGCCGAGGGCGCCAAGTCCTGCTCCTCGCTGCTCGCCCTCGCCGAGCGCACCGGCGTCGACGCCCCCATCGCGCACCACGTCGACGCCGTCGTGGCCGGCCGGATGACCGCGCAGCAGATGATGGACTCCTTCATCGCCCGCGACACGAAGGCGGAGGTGGAGTGACCTAGTCACCCCACCAGGTCGTCGAGCGCTCCGCGCAGGTCGTCCCACAGGTCGTCGACGTCCTCGATGCCCACCGACAGCCGCACCAGGCCGTCGGGGATGGTGGCGGGCTCGGACTTCCAGCGGCGGCGCCGCTCGAAGGTCGACTCCACGCCGCCGAGCGAGGTGGCGTGCACCCACAGCTTCGTCTTGCGGGTGAGCAGGTCGGCGGCCATGGCCCCCTGGGCGAGCACGATCGACACGATCCCGCCGAAGCCGGGGTAGCGGACCTCCGCGAGGGCGGGGTGCTCCTCGAGCCGTCGGACCAGCTCCTGGGCGTTGGCCTGGGCGCGTTCGACCCGCAGGTGGAGGGTGCGCAGCCCGCGCAGCGCGAGGTAGGACTCGAGCGTGCCGGGGACGGCGCCGACCAGGTCGCGGCGGCCCTTCAGCACGGCGTACAGCTCGTCGTCGGAGGTCACGACCGCCCCCATCAGCGCGTCGCTGTGCCCGGAGAGGTACTTCGTGGCCGAGTGCACGACCAGGTCGACGTCGAGCTCGAGCGGCTTCTGCAGCAGGGGAGTGGCGAAGGTGTTGTCCACCACGACGTAGGCGCCGGCCTCGTGGGCCGCGACGGTGATCGTCTCGATGTCGGCGATCTCCAGCGCGGGGTTGGTGGGGGACTCCAGCCACACCAGGGCCGCGTCGGCGCAGGCCGCGACGACGGCGTCGGTGTCGGTGATGTCGACGAGCTCGGTGCGCAGCCGGCCGCGTGACTCGAGGTCGGCCAGCTGCAGCACGGTGCCGTTGTAGGAGTGGCGCGGCGCGACCACCTTGGCGCCGTTGCCGACCAGGTCCAGCACGGTCGCGACGGCCGCGAGCCCGGACGCGAAGCTCAGGCAGCGGCCGCCCTCCAGCGCGCCCAGCGCGTCCTCGAACGCCGTCCAGGTCGGGTTGCCGTAGCGGCCGTACTCCAGGTCGCCGCCCGCGACGTACGTCGACGCCATCGTGATCGGCACGTTGAGCGGCTGGTCCGGCTCGTGGCTCGGCCGGCCGGCCGTGACGGCGACCGTCGACGGCTTCCAGTCGGGCGTGGGCGAGGGCTGGGGGGCGGAAGAGTCCTCGGGCATGGCCGCAACACTAGGCCGGTAGGGTCGTGCCCGATGAACGAGCCCTCCGCCGCCTCCCGCAAGCCCCGCGTCGCCGTCGTCTTCGGCGGTCGCTCGAGTGAGCACGGCATCTCGTGCGTGACGGCCGGCAGCGTGCTCCGGGCCATCGACCGCACGGCGTACGACGTGGTGCCGATCGGCATCGCCACCGACGGTCGCTGGGTGCTGGAGTCGGGCGACCCCGAGCGGCTCCGGATCGAGAGCGCCGACCGGCTGCCGGCCGTCGACGGCTCCCGCGCCAGCATCGTCCTGGCCCAGGACAGCACCTCCACCGACCTGGTCGTCCACGAGCCCTCGCAGCCGCCGCAGACGCTCGGCGAGGTCGACGTCGTCTTCCCGGTGCTGCACGGGCCGTGGGGCGAGGACGGCACCATCCAGGGGATGCTCGAGATGGCCGGGGTCCGCTACGTCGGCGCCGGCGTGCTCGCCTCGGCCGTCAGCATGGACAAGGCCTACATGAAGGTCGTGCTCCAGGCCGCGGGCCTGCCGGTGATGCCGTCGGTGACGATCACCCGGCGCCAGTGGGACCGGGACGCCCAGGGCTGCCGCGAACAGGCTGCGGGCATCGGCTACCCGCTCTTCGTGAAGCCCGCCCGGGGCGGCTCCAGCATCGGCATCTCCAAGGCCCACGACCCCTCCGAGCTCGACGAGGCCGTCGAGACGGCGCTGCGCGAGGATCCCAAGGTGCTGCTCGAGGTGGCCGCCGAGGGCGCGCGCGAGGTCGAGTGCGGCGTGCTCCAGTCCCTCGACGGCACGCCCGAGACGAGCATGCCCGCCGAGCTGCGCGTCGGGGGCGACCACGAGTTCTACGACTTCGCCGCCAAGTACCTCCCCGGCGAGCACACCGAGATCGACATCCCCGCCGACCTGACCGACGAGGTGGCGGCCGAGCTCCGCCGGCTGGCCGCCCTGGCCTTCGAGGCCGTCGGCTGCGAGGGCCTGGCCCGGGTCGACTTCTTCGCGTTCCCCGACGGCTCGCTCGTGGTCAACGAGATCAACACGATGCCGGGCTTCACCCCGACGTCGATGTACCCGCAGATGTGGGCGGCCAGCGGCCTGGACTACCCGGCCCTCGTGGACCGCCTCATCCAGCTGGCGCTCCAGCGCGACACCGGCCTGCGCTGACCGGCTCCCTGCCTCAGTGGCAGGGCTTCACGAGCTCGAGTGACCGGCGCACCGGCCCGGCCAGCTCGGCGATGACGGCCGCCGGCCCGGACGGGCGGTAGTCGGCCGGGACCTCGACCCGGACGATCGGCCGGTAGCCCACGGCGGTGAGCGTCACGTCGGCCGACTGGTCGTCGATGGTGGCGGGATCGACGTACCACCCCACGCCGTTGGCGACCTCGCAGGAGGAGAACTCGTCGAACCCCTTGGGTACGTCGACCCCGCAGGTCAGCGTGATCGCCGGGTCGCCCCAGGCCGCGCCCGGCGCGTCCGCGGGCGTGACCGTGCGGCGGTCCTGCTCGGCCAGGGTGTCGGGGAGCGCAGCGACGAGACGGTCGCAGGCGGCCGCGTCGTCGGCGCCCAGCGAGGGGCCGTCGACCTCGACGTCACCGCCGCCCGACGAGCAACCGGCGGCCAGCACGAGCAGGGCGGACGCGACGGCGCCCCGCGTCCGGAGGGACACGGGGCGCCGACAGCGTGCGTGGGTGTGCACGGGGCCCGTCAGTGGGCTCAGATGTGCACGACCGGGCAGGTCAGGGTGCGCGTGATGCCGTCGAGGTTCTGCACCTTCGACACCACCAGCTTGCCGAGCTCGTCGACGTTGCGGGCCTCGGCCCGCACGATCACGTCGTACGGTCCGGTGACGTCTTCGGCGAGCGTGACGCCCTTGACCTGGGCAATGGCGGTGGCAACCTCGGCGGCCTTGCCGACATCGGTCTGGATCAAGATGTACGCCTGGACGACCATCGTGGACTCCTTGTTGTTACCGGGGTTGAGATCCGGTGCGTTGACCGGCTTCTGTGCTCGTCAACCTACCCTGCCCGATGCCGTGCCGATAGGGAGTCTCGGGGTGCCGCACCCGCGAGTCGCCCTCCGATCTGGTGGGATGGGCGCATGGCCTTCCCCCCTGACGCCACACTCGCCGACGCGGGCGAGTTCGGCCTCATCAGCGCGCTCACCGACCTCTTCGCGCAGGGACCGCACGTCCTGATCGGTCCCGGCGACGACGCCGCCGTGCTGCGGGTGAAGACCGGACACGTGGTCGTCTCGACCGACCTGATGGTCGAGGGCCGGCACTTCCGCCGCGACTGGGCATCGGCCTCCGACGTGGGCCACCGCGCCGCCGCCCAGAACCTCTCCGACATCAACGCGATGGGCGGCCGCGCCACCTCGCTGACCATCGGTCTCGCCGCCCCCGCCGACCTGCCGGTGGCCTGGGCGCTGGAGTTCGCGCAGGGCTTCGCCGACGAGTGCGCCCTCGTCGGCGCGAGCGTCGTCGGGGGAGACCTGACGCGCTCCGACCAGCTCGTCATCGCCGTGACCGTCCTCGGCGCCTGCACCCAGGCGCCGGTCGTCCGCTCGGGCGCGGAGCCCGGCGACGTGGTCGCGATCTTCGGCCGCCAGGGCTGGGCGGCCGGTGGGCTCGCGGTCCTCGGCCGCGGCTTCCGCTCGCCGCGCGTGCTCGTGGAGGCCTACCGCCGCCCCGAGCCGCCGTACGACGCCGGTGCTGTGGCCGCCGAGGCCGGCGCCACCGCGATGATCGACATCTCCGACGGCCTGCTCGCCGACGCCGGCCACATCGCCGAGGACTCCGGGGTGTCGATGGACATCTTCCGCTCGGCCTTCGACGTGGCCGAGCCGCTCCAGGCCGTCGGATCGGCGCTCGGTGCCGACCCGCTCCAGTTCATCCTCGGCGGCGGGGACGACCACGCCCTGCTCGCCACCTTCCCGGCCGGAAGCGTCCCGGAGGGCTGGCACGTCATCGGCGAGGTGGCCGAGGCCGCAGACGACGGGCCGCGCGTCACCGTCGACGGGGCGGCGTACGACGGCCCGACCGGCTGGACGCACTTCTGAGCTGGACGCCGGCGGGCGGGATCACCGGTGGACCGGTGATCCCGGACGTTCTGGGGGGTTGCAACCCTCCAGAACGTCCGGGAGTGCCCGGGCAGTGATGCGCGTGGTGCAGGTGGTGCGCCCCCGGCCCGACCCCGACCTCCACGGCGCCAACGCGGAAAAGGCCGCCACCCCGAGGGGTGACGGCCTTCCGTGAAGACTCAGATCAGCGGGTGACCTTGCCGGCCTTGAGGCAGCCGGTGCACACGTTGAGGCGCTTGGGGGTGCCGTTGACCGTGGCACGCACGCGCTGGATGTTGGGGTCGAAGCGACGCTTCGTGATCTTGCGCGACCACGGCCGGTTGTTGCCGAAGCCAGGCTTCTTGGCGCAGATGTCGCAGACGGCAGCCACCGTGAACTCCTGAAAAATCGAGGTACGAGAAAAAGGGGCCCGAACGAGCGGGCAACCGAGCCAGAGTATCCGATTGCCCCGCTCCGGTGCGAATCGATGCAGAGCCACTAATCTGTGGCCCTCAACCGGGTGGGCAGCCGCAAAGGTGTCAGACATCCGGCGGATCACCCGAATCGGCGACACGAGGCAGGCGATGGAAGCACCCGAGAGCGGCAGCATCCAGCTCGCGACCGTGCTGCTGTTCGTCGACATCGCGACCGACGCCCTCGCCGAGGCGCGCGAGGAGATCGACGCCCTCAACGTCTATCCCGTGCCCGACGGCGACACCGGCACCAACATGTACCTCACCGTCTCCGCCGCCCGCGAGGCCATCCGCGAGGCCAGCGCCGGCGACCCCCACGCCGACCGCCGTACGTCGCTCGCCGCGTGCAGCCGTGGCGCGCTGCTCGGCGCCCGCGGCAACTCCGGGGTCATCCTGAGCGTGATGCTCGGCGCCGTCTGCCGCCGGATCGCCTCGTCGACCGAGGGGGAGCGCAACGCGCAGATCATGGCCGACGCGCTGACCGAGGCCGCCGACGCGAGCTACGCCGCGGTCGGCACCCCCGTCGAGGGCACGATCCTGACGGTCGCCCGGGCGGCGGCCGTGGCCGCCAACGAGTGCGCGGCCCGCGAGGACGCCCGCGCCCGCGACGTGATGGTCGCCGCCGCCGTCGGCGCCCGCACCGCCCTGGCCCACACGCCCGAGCAGCTCAAGACGCTCGCCGACGCCGGGGTCGTCGACGCCGGTGGCCGTGGCCTGAGCGTCATCCTCGACGCGGCCGAGACCGTGCTGACCGGCCGGCGCCCGATCCCGGTGACCAGCCCCATCGGCCGCTACGCCATCCCGATCCCACAGCCCTCCGAGGTCGTCGAGGGCGACCTGACGGCCGACGGTCCGTCGTACGAGGTGATGTACCTTCTCGACGCCGAGGACGACCGCATCCCGGTGCTGAAGAAGACCCTGGCCGGGCTCGGTGACTCGCTCGTCGTCGTCGGCAACGAGGGGCTGTGGAACGTCCACGTCCACGTCGACGACGTCGGCGCCGCGATCGAGGCCGGCATCGAGGCCGGCCGTCCCCACCGCGTCCGCGTGACCCACTTCGCCGAGCAGGTGGCCGAGTCCGCCCAGCGCGCCAGCTCCCGCACCGGTCGTCGCATCGTCACGGTCTCCGCCGGTCCCGGGCTCACGGCCCTGTTCGAGGAGGCCGGCGCAGTCGTGGTCGAGGGCGGGCCCGGACGCCGGCCGTCCGCCGGCCAGCTCCTCGAGGCCATCACCGCCTGCGGGGCGGCCGAGGTCGTGGTGCTGCCCAACGACGCCGACTCGGTCCGCGTCGCCCAGATCGCGGCCCGCACGGCCGAGGAGGACGAGGGCATGCGCGTCGCCGTCGTCCCCACCCAGGCGCAGGTGCAGGGCCTGGCCGCGCTGGCCGTCCACGAGCCCGGCCGCAGCTTCGACCAGGACGTCCTCGAGATGACCGCCACCGCCCGGCACGCCCGCCACGGCGCGGTCACCGTGGCCGCCAAGCAGGCCATCACGATGGCCGGCCCGTGCGAGCCCGGCGACGTGCTCGGCGTCATCGCCGGCGACTTCGCCGTGATCGGGGACGACCTCGAGCGGGTCGCCACCGACGTCCTGGACCGCCTCCTGGGTGGTGGCGGCGAGCTGGTCACGATCGTGGCCGGCGCGGGGGAGGGCCACGGCGCCCTCGCCGAGCGCTGCGCCGCCTGGGTGGAGGAGCACCACCCCCACGTCGACGTCGTGTCCTACGAGGGCGGCCAGGACCGCTACCCGCTGCTGGTGGCCGTCGAGTGATCGGGCTCGACTCGCCGATCGAGACCGTCCTCGGTGACCAGGCGACCAAGCGCAAGAAGATCGTCGAGGGGCTCGGCCTCCGCACGGTCGGCGACCTGTTGCGCCACTTCCCGCGCCGCTACGTCAAGACCGGCGAGCTGACCAAGGTCGCCGAGCTCGAGGACGGCCAGATGCTCACCATCGTCGGCCAGATCACCCGCTCGAAGGTCAACACCTACACCGACCGGCGCACCGGCCGGACGGCGTACCGCCTCGACACCGTCGTCTCCACCGACGGCCCCAGCCTGAAGATGACGTTCTTCGCCAAGTCCCAGCACGTCGGCGAGTGGCACGCCCGGCGGCTCCCGGTCGGCCGTCGCGGCATCTTCGTCGGCAAGGTCAGCTCCTTCCGCCAGGAGTGGCAGCTCACCAACCCGCAGATGGCGCTGTTCGGCCCCGACGACGCCGGCGACGAGAGCGCGCAGGCCACCCTCGACGCGATCGGCGACCTCTACCCGATCTACCCCCTGACCAAGGGCGTCGACTCGTGGGACCTCCAGCGCGCCATCACGTTCGCCCGCACGGTCCTCGACGAGCTCCCCGAGCTGCTGCCCGACGCCGTCCGGGAGCAGTACGCCGTCGTGGACGCGCGTCAGGCACTCGACTGGATCCACGCCCCCGACGACTACGCACAGGTCGGCGCCGCCCACAAGCGCTACCGCTTCGAGGAGGCCCTGGTCACCCAGCTGGTGCTGATGCGCCGCCGGCGGGCCACCCAGGCGCTCGGTGCCCGGGCGCGCACCGGCGACCAGGGGCGGCTGCTCGAGGCCTTCGACCAGCGGCTGCCCTTCGAGCTGACCCGCGGCCAGGCCGAGATCGGCGCCGAGCTGGAGCACGACCTGGCCCAGCCGCACCCGATGAACCGCCTCCTGCAGGGTGAGGTCGGCTCCGGCAAGACCCTCGTCGCCCTCCGCGCGATGCTCCGCACCGTCGACTCCGGCGGCCAGGCCGCGCTGCTGGCTCCCACCGAGGTGCTCGCCCAGCAGCACCACCGCTCGATCAGCGCCCTGCTCGGCGACCTCGCCGCGGGCGGCATGCTCGGCGGCTCGGAGGACGCCACGACCGTGGCCCTGCTGACCGGTTCGATGGCCAAGGCCCAGCGGGCCGAGGCGATGCTGCGGATCGCCAGCGGCGAGGCCGGCATCGTCATCGGCACCCACGCCCTGCTCGAGGAGAAGGTCTCCTTCGCCGACCTCGGCCTGGTCGTCGTCGACGAGCAGCACCGCTTCGGTGTCGAGCAGCGCGCGGCCCTCACGTCCAAGGCCGGCGCCCCGCCCCACGTCCTCGTCATGACCGCCACCCCGATCCCGCGCACCGTCGCGATGACCGTCTTCGGCGACCTCGAGACCTCCACCCTCACCGAGCTGCCCGCCGGCCGCGCCCCGATCCAGACCAACGTCGTGCCGCTCGCCGAGCAGCCGGCCTGGATCGCCCGCGTCTGGGAGCGCGTCCGCGAGGAGGTCGGCAAGGGCCACCAGGCCTACGTCGTCTGCCCGCGGATCACCGGCGACGAGCTCGAGCAGGGTGAGACCGACCAGCGCGACCTCGACGAGGACGGCAACGAGACCGCCGCGCCGGCCGGCTCGCTGGCCGCCGTCGAGGACGTCGTCGCCGAGCTCTCCGAGGGGCCACTGCACGGCCTGCGGGTCGCGATGCTGCACGGCAAGCTGCCGCCCGACGAGAAGGACCGCACCATGCGGGCCTTCGCGGCCGGGGAGATCGACGTCCTGGTCTCGACCACCGTGATCGAGGTCGGCGTCGACGTCGCCAACGCCACCGCGATGGTCCTGCTCGACGCCGACCGGTTCGGCGTCAGCCAGCTCCACCAGCTTCGCGGCCGGGTCGGTCGTGGCGGTCATCCCGGCCTCTGCCTCCTGGTCTCGCGCGCCGAGGTCGGCACGCCCGCCCGCGAGCGTCTCGACGCGGTGGCGAGCACCACCGACGGCTTCGAGCTCAGCCGCGTCGACCTCGAGCAGCGCCGCGAGGGCGACGTCCTGGGTGCCTCCCAGAGCGGATTCCGATCCAGCCTCCAGACCCTGCGCGTGCTGCGGGACGAGAAGACGATCCTGGCCGCCCGTGCGGCCGCCGAGGACCTCCTCGACCGTGACCCGGACCTCCTGGAGAGTCCGTTGCTGGGGGCCGCGGTGGAATCGTTGGAGCAATCACGGCAGTCTGACTTCATGGAGAAGTCATGAGGGGCCGTCTGCTCGCGACCGGGGACCACGTTCCCCGATGACGCGGATCATCGGCGGCTCAGCGGGGGGCCGCCGGATCGCCACCCCTCGCGGCTCGAGCACCCGTCCCACCAGCGACCGCGTCCGGGAAGCACTCTTCTCGGCCGTCGAGTCGTGGTGCGGCTCGCTCCACGGCCTGCGCTTCCTCGACCTGTACGCCGGCTCCGGCGCCGTCGGCCTCGAGGCCTGGTCTCGCGGCGCCGGCGTCGTGACGCTCGTGGAGCAGGACCGCAAGACCGCGTCGCTGATCGCCGAGAACGCCCGCAGCCTGGGCTACCCGCGGGCCCACGTCGTGGCCGCCGCGGTGTCGGGCACGCTGCGCCGGCTCCCGACGGCGCCGTACGACGTGGCGTTCCTCGACCCGCCCTACCCCCTGGGCGAGGCCGAGGTGGCCGACGACCTGGGCGCGCTGGTCGAGCACGGCTGGCTCGTCCCGGGGGCCATGGTCGTGGTCGAGCGCTCCGTGCGCAGCCCCGAGCCGACGTGGCCCGACGGCATCACGGGCACCCGCGAGAAGAGGTACGGCGAGACGGTGCTTTGGTACGGTCACGCCGCCGCGCCCCCGACGGACACCCTGCCCGAGAACCCCGAGAACAAGGAGTAACCGTGCGCCGAGCCGTCTGCCCCGGATCCTTCGACCCGGTCACCAACGGGCACCTCGACATCGTCAGGCGAGCCTCGACGCTCTTCGACGAGGTCGTCGTGGCCGTGGGCGTCAACAAGTCCAAGAACCGGCTGTTCAGCGCCGAGGAGCGCATCGCGATGCTCGAGAAGGCGTGCGCGGGCTTCGACAACGTCCGCGTCGACGGTTTCACGGGGCTGCTGACGGACTTCTGCAAGGAACGCGACATCCACGCCATCGTCAAGGGCCTGCGTGCGGTCAGCGACTTCGACTACGAGCTGCAGATGGCGCAGATGAACTCCTCGCTCACCGACGTCGAGACGGTCTTCGTCCCGACCAGCCCGGAGTGGTCGTTCCTGGCCTCCAGCCTGGTCAAGGAGGTGGCGATGTTCGGCGGCGACGTGTCGAGCCTGATTCCCGGCTTCGTGCACGAGGCGCTCGTCGCGCGCCTGGCCGAGCGCCGCGCCGACGGCGACGCGTGATGCGCGCAGTTTGGTCGCGCAACCCCAAGACCGTTAACATTCTGGGCGATCTGTTGTGCCTCGAACCGGAAGTGATCTCCTGAGCAAACTGGACCCGAGAGCGCCGCTCGTGCTCGACACCCGCGAGCTCGGCCGCCGCCCGGGGTCCCAGCGCGAGGTGACACGCACGGTTCCGGCACCTGCAGATCTGGGCATCGAAGTCCTTCGTGTCCCCGAAGGCTCGCCGGTCGAACTCGACCTGCGGCTGGAGGCGGTCATGGAGGGTGTGCTGGTCACGGGCACGGCGGAAGCCGCGCTCGAGGGTGAGTGCGTGCGGTGCCTGGAGCCGATCGAGGACGAGATGTCCGCGACGTTCCAGGAGCTGTACGTCTACGACGACCCTCACGACAAGCATTCCTCTCCTGAGGAGGATGATGAGGTCAGCAAGCTCCAGGACGACCTGCTCGACCTGGAGCCTGCACTGCGCGACGCGGTGGTGCTCGCACTGCCGTTCCAGCCGCTGTGCGAGGACGACTGTCCCGGACTGTGCACCGAGTGTGGTGCGCGCCTGGCCGACGATCCCGAGCACGACCATGCGGCACCGATCGACCCCCGCTGGGCAGGGCTGACCACGCTCCAGCAGGACCCCGAAGCATCTGAGTAATTCACACGCGGCCGGAAGTTCCGGTCCTGGTAGAGGAGAAAACTGTGGCTGTCCCGAAGCGGAAGATGTCGCGCAGCAACACGCGTCACCGTCGTTCGGCCTGGAAGGCCGTTGCGCCGACCCTGGTGACCTGCGCGAACCCCGCCTGCGGTGCCAAGCACCTCCCGCACCGTGCGTGCGGCGAGTGCGGCCAGTACGGCGCTCGCGCTGACCGTCGTCAGGTTCTCTGATCCCGCCGGTCCACTGAGCAACTACGGCGAGCTGCGAGCAGCGCTCGGGGATCCGATCCTGGACCCCGAGCTGCTCGAGCGAGCCCTCACCCACCGGTCGTACGCCTACGAGAACGGCGGCCTGCCGACCAACGAGCGCCTGGAGTTCCTGGGCGACTCGGTGCTCGGCGTCGTCGTGACCGAGACGCTCTACCGCGCCCACCCGGACCTCTCCGAGGGCCGGCTGGCGAAGCTTCGTGCGGCGGTCGTCAACGCCCGTGCCCTGGCCGAGGTCGGCCGCGGGATCGGCGTCGGCGACCACGTCAAGCTCGGGCGCGGCGAGGAGTCGACCGGGGGCCGCAACAAGGCCTCGATCCTCTCCGACACCGTCGAGGCCGTGATCGGTGCCGTGCACCTGTCCGGCGGTGGCTTCGAGACCTCCGCCGAGGTCGTCCACCGCCTGTTCGACCCGCTCATCGAGGCCGCGTCCGCCCTCGGTGCGGGCCTGGACTGGAAGACCTCCCTCCAGGAGCTCTCCGCCGAGCACAGCCTCGGGGTGCCCGAGTACGTCATCGCCGACGAGGGCCCCGACCACATGAAGACCTTCACCGCGCAGGTGCGGGTCGGCGAGGGCCTCTACGGCAACGGCGTCGGCCGCTCCAAGAAGGAGGCCGAGCAGGCCGCCGCGGAGACGGCCTACGGCGAGATCGCCGCCGATCTCGGGGTCGAGGACCCCGCGATCGGCGCGGCCCACTCGGCCGCCCGCAAGAACTGACGCCGGGCCTCCCGTGCCCGAGCTGCCCGAGGTCGAGGTCGTCCGCGCCGGCCTCGAGCGCCACGTCCTCGGCGCCACCATCACCCGCGTCGACGTGCTCCACCCACGGCCGGTGCGCCGCGACCTGCGCGGCCCGGCCGGGTTCGCCGCCGCCCTGACCGGGCGCCGGATCGAGGCCGCGCGCCGCCGCGGCAAGTATCTCTGGCTGCCGCTCGACAACGGCGACGCGCTGCTCGGCCACCTCGGCATGAGCGGCCAGATGCTGGTCCAGCCGCCCGAGGCCCCCGACGAGCGTCACCTCCGGGTCCGGCTCGCCCTGGCGGGCGCGGCCGAGGGCCGCGAGCTCCGGTTCGTCGACCAGCGGATGTTCGGCGGCCTGTCGGTCTCCGCCGGGGGAGCCGTGCTGCCGCCCGAGATCGCCCACATCGCCCGCGACCCCCTCGACCCGGAGTTCGACGACGACGAGTTCGTCCGCAAGGTCCGCAAGCGCGCCTCGGGCGTCAAGCGGCAGCTGCTCGACCAGAACCTCGTCAGCGGCGTCGGCAACATCTACGCCGACGAGGCGCTGTGGCGGGCCCGCGTGCACGGCGAGCGGCCGGGGGAGCGGCTGACCGCGACCCAGGTCCGCGAGCTGCTCGGTCACGCCCGCACCGTCATGACCGATGCCCTCGGCCAGGGCGGCACGTCCTTCGACGCCCTCTACGTCAACGTCAACGGGGAGTCGGGCTACTTCGACCGCTCGCTGCACGCCTACGGTCGCGAGAACGAGCCCTGCGACCGGTGCGGCACGCCCATCCGCCGGGTCGCGTTCATGAACCGGTCGTCGTACTTCTGCCCGGTCTGCCAGCCGGCCCCGCGCACCCGCCGTCCGCCGTCCGCCCACCGGCCCCTACCCCAGCATTTGCCGACGGCGGATTGACCGGACGCGGCTCTGGTGGGACTCTTGAAGACGGCCCGCTACCGCGTGCTGTCCCTCCCACTCGGAAGGCTTGTCCATGGCCAAGGCGCTGATCGGCTACATGAACAGCGACCTGCGGACCCCGGCTCGTCTCACCGCCGAGAATGCTCGGCTGCGGGCGCGCGTGGGCGAGCTGGAGTCGCTCGTGCTCCGGCTCAGCGAGGAGAACGACCGGCTGACGGCCTCCCAGGCCGCCCAGCTGCTCGACCTCGAGTCCGCCGCACTTCAGGAGATGCAGCCCGCCTGAGGCACCCGCGCGCACGACCGGTGGCGTGACCATCCGGCGTTCGCGCCGTTGGAGCGTCATGCGCCTCCTCGCCTCGCTCGCCGCAACCCTCACGCTGGGTGCCGCCGCCGTCGGCGTCGCCGCTCCGGCGTCTGCCCACGGTGACCACACGGGACCCCACGGCAACCAGACGGTACTCGTGCCGGGCACGGGCAGCACGCTGCTCTCGAGCCCCAACGTCACGCACCTGTCGGCCAACCCCTCCCAGGTCGGCATCTCGGGGTGCTTCATGCGCACCGCGCCGGTCCTGGTGACCAGCGGCGCCGACTCGGTCCGGGTCTGGGACGTCACCGACGCCGCCCACCCCGCGCTGGTCGGCGTGCTGCCCAACGCGCTGTTCGAGAACGAGGCGATGAACTGCGGCGAGCGCCGCACCGCCGACGGCATCGCGCGCTTCGCGCTGATCGGCGTCGACTCGGTGCAGTCCTCGCCGGGCGACATCCAGCACTCCAACGTCGGGGGCGGGGAGATGATCGTCGTCGACGTCACCGACCCGACCAACCCCGTGATCCGCTCCCGCGCGCCCGGCACGACGAGCACCCACACGGTGGCCTGCGTGACGTCGGCCAACTGCCGCTACGTCTACTCGGCCGGCGAGGGCAACCACTTCTCGATCTTCGACCTGCGCGACCTCGACCACCCCCAGGAGGTGGACGCGAAGCCCGGCGAGGAGGGCGTGCAGCCGTTCTGGTCGCCGACCGCGGGCCACAAGTGGAACTTCGACGCCGCCGGCTACGGCACCCACACCGGCTGGAACGGCGCCTCGATCTGGAGCACCGACAACCCGGCCAAGCCCCACCTGGTCACGACGACCGGGCGGGCCGGCAAGGGCAAGGACCCGGCGTACCCCGGCTGGAACAACTTCATCGAGCACAACTCCTTCCGCCCCAATGCGCGGGCGTTCAAGCCCGGCTCCGCGCCGTCCTTCGCGCACGGCAACGTGCTGCTGACGACCGAGGAGGACTACGAGCAGACCGACTGCACCCAGGCCGGGTCCTTCCAGACCTGGTGGGTCAAGCGGCTCGACGGCACCCCGTCGGCGATCGTCCCGCTGGACAAGGTCGAGCTCTCCGACCTCGGTGACTTCCCGCTCCCCCAGGGCGCCTTCTGCTCCTCCCACTGGTTCGACTTCCACCCCAGCGGCATCGTCGCGGTCGGCTTCTACGGCGGCGGCACGCAGTTCGTCGACGCGCGCGACCCGCGGCACCTGAAGTCCTACGGCTACGCCGTGTGGGGCTCCTCCGAGGTCTGGGACAACATGTGGGTGCCCGTCTACGACGCCCAGGGCCACCAGACCGGCGCCAAGAGCAACGTCGCCTACGCCATCGACCTGGTCCGTGGCCTCGACGTCTACGCCGTCGACCTCCCCGGCGACGGGATCGGCGCGCGGCCGGCCGCCTCCGTCGTCCCCGACAGCACGCTGGTGGACCGGGCCCAGGACGGCGTCGTCCCGATCGGGCTGGTCGGTGCGGCGATGGCCCTCACCATCGGTGTGCGCCGCCGCCAGCGCACGCGCGCCTGAGTCGAAAACCGGAGGAAACCCTGGCCGCTCGGGGCTAGGGTTTCCTGCTTGTGAGCAGCCTGGTCGAAGCCGTCGTCCCGTCGCGCCTCGGGAGCGGGTTCCGGTGGCTGCTGGCCTCGTCGTGGATCTCCAACCTCGGCGACGGCATCGCCATCGCGGCGGGCCCGCTGCTGGTCGCCTCCCAGACGCACGACCCCTTCGTCGTCGCCCTGGCGGCGCTGCTGCAGTGGCTGCCGCCGATGCTCTTCGGGCTGTACGCCGGCGCGCTGTCCGACCGGCTCGACCGCCGCGCCATCGTGGTCACCGTCGACCTGCTGCGCGCGGTCGTGCTGGTGCTGCTCGGGTTCACGGTCATCACCGGCACGGTGTCGGTGGCCGTCGTGCTGCTCGGGCTGTTCCTGCTCGGCACGGCCGAGGTGTTCGCCGACAACACCTCGCAGACGCTGCTGCCGATGATCGTGGCGCGCGACGACCTGGCGTTGGCCAACTCGCGCCTCCAGACCGGCTTCATCACGGTCAACCAGCTGGCCGGGCCGCCGATCGGCGCCGCGCTGTTCGCGGCGGGGATGTCGACGCCGTTCCTGACCCAGGCGGTTCTCGTCGCGGCGGGCGCACTGCTCGTCTCGCGCGTGGTGCTGCCCGAGCACGGCCGGGCCACCGAGACGCCGACCCGGATCCGCGAGGACATCGCCGAGGGATTCCGCTGGGTCTGGCACCACGCGGCGGTCCGCACCCTGGTGCTGACGATCTTCACGTTCAACATCACCTTCGGCGCCGCCTGGTCGGTGCTGGTGCTCTACGCGACGGTGCACCTGGGCATGGGGGCGGTCGGCTTCGGCCTGCTCACCACGGTCTCGGCCGTCGGCGGCCTGGCGGGCACGCTGTCCTACACGTGGATCACGGCCCGGGTCAGCCTCGGCAACATCATGCGCATCGGGCTGGTGATCGAGACGTTCACGCACCTGTTCCTCGCGCTCACGACCGTCCCGTGGGTGGCCCTGGTGATCTTCTTCGTCTTCGGCGCCCACGCGTTCATCTGGGGCACCACCTCGATCACCGTCCGCCAGCGTGCCGTGCCGACCGACCTCCAGGGACGGGTCGGGGCCGTCAACGGCGTCGGCGTCTTCGGCGGCCTCGTGATCGGCTCCGGCATCGGCGGCGTGATCGCGCGGCAGTGGGGTGTGACCGCGCCGTTCTGGTTCGCCTTCGTCGGGTCGGCCGTCTTCGTCGTCCTGATCTGGCGCCAGCTCACCCACATCGCGCACGCCGACGAGGAGCCGGTCGGCACGAGTCCTTCGAGCCTCCCCTGAACCGGGGGCGCCGCCGGGTAGGGTGAGCGGCGCTGTACCCGTCACCGGGCTTCCCCCTCGTGGCTGTGAACCCCTGCAGCCATCGATGCAGTGTCGTGCACGGACCCGGCCACCCGGTGGGTCCGAGGATGTGAGGAGCCCGCGTTGTACCTGAAGAGCCTGACCCTCAAGGGGTTCAAGTCCTTCGCCTCCTCCACCACGCTGCAGCTGGAGCCCGGCATCACCTGCATCGTGGGCCCCAACGGCTCGGGCAAGTCCAACGTGGTCGACGCCCTCGCCTGGGTCATGGGCGAGGCCAGCGCCAAGTCGCTGCGCGGCGGCAAGATGGACGACGTCATCTTCGCCGGCACCTCCGGCCGCCCCCCGCTGGGCCGCGCCGAGGTGCTGCTGACCATCGACAACTCCGACGGGGCGCTCCCCATCGAGTACGCCGAGGTCACGATCAGCCGCACGATGTTCCGCAGCGGCGGGTCCGAATACGCCATCAACGGCAGCTCGTGCCGCCTGCTCGACGTCCAGGAGCTGCTCTCCGACTCCGGCATCGGCCGCGAGATGCACGTGATCGTGGGGCAGGGCCAGCTCGACTCGATCCTGCACGCGACCCCCGAGGACCGGCGCGGCTTCATCGAGGAGGCCGCCGGCGTCCTCAAGCACCGCAAGCGCAAGGAGAAGGCGCTCCGCAAGCTCGACTCCACCGAAGGCAACCTCACCCGGCTCTCCGACCTGCTCAGCGAGATCCGCCGCCAGCTCAAGCCCCTGGGCCGCCAGGCCGAGGTGGCCCGCAAGGCCGCGGCCGTCCAGGCCGACGTGCGCGACGCCCGCGCCCGCCTGATGGCCGACGACCTGGCCACGGCGCGCACCTCGCTGGAGCAGGAGATGGCCGACGAGTCGGTGCTGCTCCAGCGGCGCGAGGAGGTCGAGGGAGCCCTGGCGCGCACCCGGGAGGCCGAGGCCGCCCTCGAGGCCGCGCTCCGCGAGGACCTGCCGGCGCTGGCCGCCGCCCAGGAGACCTGGTTCGCCCTGTCCGGCCTGCGCGAGCGGCTCCGCGGCACCCAGTCGCTGGCCGCCGAGCGGGTCCGCAACGCCGCCGGCACCCGCGACTCCGAGGAGCAGCACTCCGGGCGCGACCCCGAGCAGCTCGAGGCCGAGGCCGAGCGCGTCCGTCAGCAGGAGCAGCAGATCGGCGCCGAGGTCGAGGCCCACCGCCAGGCGCTCGAGCTGGCCGTCACCGCGCGCCGCGGCGCCGAGGAGGCCGCGGCCGAGGAGGAGCGGCGCGTCGCCGGGCTCCAGCGGGCTGCCGCCGACCGCCGCGAGGGGCTCGCCCGCCTGCACGGCCAGGTCAACGCCCTGAAGTCGCGCGCGGCCGCCGCCGATGACGAGGTGGGCCGGCTGGGCGTGGCCCGTGAGGACGCCCTCCGCCGCGCCGAGCGCGCCCAGCGCGACTTCACCTCGCTGGAGACCAAGGTCGCCGGGCTCGACGCCGGCGAGGAGGGGCTCGACGCGGAGCACGAGGCCGCCAGCGGCCTGCTCGACGACATCGAGGAGCGGCTCGCCAAGGCCCGCGACGAGGCCCAGCAGGCCGACCGCGACCGGTCCACGCTCGCGGCCCGCAAGGACGCGCTGGAGATGGGCCTCAACCGCAAGGACGGCGCCGGCGCGCTGCTCGCCGCCAGCGACCAGGTCTCCGGCCTGCTCGGCTCGGTCGCCGCGCTGCTCTCGGTCCGCGCCGGCTACGAGGCCGCCGTCGCCGGTGCGCTCGGGTCGGCCTCCGACGCCGTGGCCGTGCAGGACGCCGATGCCGCGATCGCGGCCATCGGGCACCTCAAGGACGACGACCTCGGTCGGGCCGGACTCATCCTCGGTGGCGCCGGCGACGCCGACCGCGACTGGCCGGGCCTCCCGGGCCACGCGACGTACGCCGTCGACGTCGTGGAGTGCCCCGACGCCCTCGGTGGCGCGCTGGCCCGGCTGCTCTTCAAGGTCGCGGTCGTCGACGACCTCGCGGCCGCGCAGCTCCTCGTCGCCCAGCTTCCCGACGTCACCGCCGTCACCCGCGAGGGCGACGTGCTCGGCGCCCACTTCGCCTCCGGCGGATCCTCCAAGCAGCCCAGCCTGATCGAGATCCAGGCCGCGGTCGACGAGGCCTCGGCCCAGCTCGCCGAGGCCATCGCCGCCTCCGAGCGGCTCGGGTTCGACATGTCCCGGCTGGAGGCCGAGCGCCTCGACGCCCAGAAGCGCGTCGACGTGGCGCTGGCCAAGCTGCACGAGTCCGACGCGACCCTGGCCGCCGTGGCCGAGGAACTCGGCCAGTACGGCTCCCAGGCCCGCGCCGCCCGCGGCGAGGCCGAGCGCGTCGCCGCGGCCATCGAGAAGGCCCAGGCCGCCCGCGACCAGGACCTCGCCGGCCTCGCCGAGCTCGAGGAGCGCCTCGCCCGCGCGGAGGACGTCTCCGAGGAGGAGCCCGACACCGCCGAGCGCGAGCGCCTCGTCGAGGAGGCCCGCACCTCCCGCCAGGCCGAGATGGACGCCCGCCTGTCCCTGCGCACCTCCGAGGAGCGCGCCCGCGCCCTGCACGGACGCGCCGACTCCCTCGTGCGCGCCGCCCGCGCCGAGCGCGAGGCCCGCGCCAAGGCCGCCGAGCGTCGCGAGCGGTTGCTCCGCGAGGGCCGTGCTGCGGAGGCCGTCGGAGTCGCCGTCGGCTTCGTGCTCGGCCGGCTCGAGGTCTCCATCCACCGCGCCACCGAGGCCCGGACCGCCGTCGAGCAGGCCCGGCAGGGCCGCGAGCAGGAGCTGCTCGACGTCCGTGCCCGGCTCCGCGACCTCGGCCGCGAGCACGACGAGCTCGTCAACTCCGTCCACCGCGACGAGATGGCCCGCACCCAGCAGCGGATGCGCATCGAGCAGCTCGAGGAGCGTGCCCTCGAGGAGCTCGGCCTCGACCCCGAGGGCCTGGTGGCCGACTACGGCCCCGACCAGCTCGTCCCGGCCACCTCGCCCGACGAGGACGGCACCTTCCCCGAGCCGGTCGCCTACGTCCGTGAGGAGCAGCAGAAGCGGCTCCGCACGGCCGAGCGCGCCCTGGCCATGCTCGGCAAGGTCAACCCGCTCGCCCTCGAGGAGTTCTCGGCGCTGGAGGAGCGGCACAAGTTCCTCACCGAGCAGCTCGAGGACCTCAAGAAGACCCGCAAGGACCTCCTCGACATCGTCAAGGAAGTCGACGACCGCGTCGAGCAGGTCTTCACCGAGGCCTACGCCGACGTGTCTCGCGCCTTCGACGCGACGTTCGCGCGGCTCTTCCCGGGTGGCGAGGGCCGCCTGGTCCTGACCCAACCCGACGACATGCTCAACACCGGCATCGAGGTCGAGGCCCGCCCCGCCGGCAAGAAGGTCAAGCGGCTCTCGCTGCTGTCCGGTGGCGAGCGCTCGCTCGTGGCGGTCTGCTTCCTCGTCTCGCTGTTCAAGGCCCGCCCCTCGCCGTTCTACATCCTCGACGAGGTCGAGGCCGCGCTCGACGACACCAACCTCGGCCGCCTCCTGGAGATCTACGAGGAGCTCCGCGAGAACTCCCAGCTGCTCGTGATCACCCACCAGAAGCGGACCATGGAGGTCGGCGACGCGCTCTACGGCGTCACCATGCGCGGTGACGGCGTCTCGGCCGTCATCAGCCAGCGGCTCCGCGAGGTGGAGCCGGCGTGACGGAGTCCCGCCCCCGCCGCGCCGACTACGTCGCGTGGCGCACCGTCACCACGCGGTGGCGCGACGACGACGCCTACGGCCACCTCAACAACGCGACCTACTACGAGCTCTTCGACACCGCCGTCAACGCCCACCTCTACGAGGCGACCGGGCAGGACGTCCGGCGGCTGCCGCAGATCGGGGTCGTGGCCGAGACGTCGTGCCGCTACTTCCGCGAGATCGGCTTCCCGGCGCCCATCGAGACCGGGATGGTCGTCGACAAGGTCGGCACCTCGTCGGTGATCTACCGGATCGGGCTCTTCCAGGGCGACAGCGACGAGGCGGCCGCCGAGGGGCGGTTCGTGCACGTCTACGTCGACAACACCGACCCGGCCCGGCCGGTCACCCCGATGCCCGACGTGATCCGCGCCGCAGTGGAACCCCTGCTCCGGATGCCCTGATCCGGGACGTCACCACGGGTGTGACAGCGTGGGCAACGGGGTAAGACACCTGTGACCCACCCCGGGAGGAACCCACCGTGCTCGTCATCATCGTCGTGATGCTCGTGATCCTGGCGCTCGCCGGACTCGTCGTGACCTACGTGGCCTTCCCGCACCGCGGGGAAGAGGTTCCCAACGCCTCGTGGCTGGGCGAGGCGATGACCAAGGCCGTCGAGGCCGCCCCCACGATCGACAACACCGCGCCCGAGCAGGCCGAGCCCGCGGGCGAGTGGCGCCCCGCCACCGACCGCGCCTCCTGACGCCGGAAGCCCCTCCCCGCGCGATGCCGGGGGAGCGGCGGCTCTCTGATTGGATTGCGCCATGACACTCCTGGTGCTGTTCGTCCTCATCGGCGTGGTTGCCGTGGCCGCCGTCGGCCTCGGAGTCACCTTCCTGGTGAGCTCCCGGCGCGGTCGCGTCGAGCCGCCTCGTGGTGGCACCGACGTCATCGCGCCTCCGACCGAGGCACCGACCGAGCGGCCGACCGCGACACCGACCGATGTGGCGCCCCCGGCGCCCGTCGAGGTCGAGCCGGCGGCCCCGGTCCTGGAGAAGCCCGAGGGCACCGCCTCCCGACTGGTGCGGCTCCGCCAGCGCCTCTCCGGCTCCCAGGGCACCCTGGGTCGCGGCCTGCTCGCGCTGCTCTCGCGCGACCGGCTCGACGAGGACACCTGGGAGTCCATCGAGGACACCCTGCTGACCGCCGACATCGGCGTCGCCCCCACCCAGCAGCTCGTCGAGAAGCTGCGCACCCGCCTCCGCGTGGACGGCTCCGACGCGGGCGACGCCCGCAGCGTGCTCCGTGAGGAGCTGCTCGCGCTCGTCGACCCGACCATGGACCGCCGCCTGCAGGTCAGCGGTGCCGACGGCAAGCCCGGCGTCGTACTCGTCGTGGGCGTCAACGGCGCCGGCAAGACCACCACCGTCGGCAAGATCGCCCGCATCCTCGTCGCCGAGGACCGCTCCGTCGTGCTCGGTGCCGCCGACACCTTCCGCGCCGCCGCCGTCGAGCAGCTCGCGACCTGGGGCGAGCGCGTCGGCGTCGAGGTCGTCCGCGGTCCCGAGGGCACCGACCCCGCCAGCGTGGCCTTCGAGGCGGTCAAGGAGGGCGTGGACCGGGGCGTGGACACCGTCATCGTCGACACCGCCGGCCGCCTCCAGAACAAGGCCGGCCTCATGGACGAGCTCGGCAAGGTCAAGCGCGTCATCGAGAAGCAGGCGCCCGTGACCGAGGTGCTGCTCGTCCTGGACGCCACCACGGGCCAGAACGGCATGATCCAGGCTCGCGTCTTCAGCGAGGTCGTGGACGTGACCGGCATCGTGCTGACCAAGCTCGACGGCTCCGCCAAGGGCGGCATCGTGGTCGCCGTCCAGCGGGAGCTCGGCGTGCCGGTCAAGCTCGTCGGGCTCGGCGAGGGTGCCGACGACCTCGCGCCGTTCGACTCCGGGGCGTTCGTCGACGCCCTCCTCGGCTGACGCCAGTCGAGTCGATGCTCCTATGACGCGTCAAGCCGCGATGTCGGGGGTGTTGAGGGCTCGTAGGTCTTGTCGCAGCAGGGTGAAGAGTTCGCGGGCGAGGTAGCGCTTGAGCTTGCGGCGCAGGTGGGGGTCCGACTTGGCATCGGTGGTGCGGGCGGCGATGTAGGCCCTGGTCGGTGGGTGGTGGCAGAGCCGGTTGAGGGTGGCCATGTGCAGGGCACTGTTGGCTTGTCGGTTCCCGCCGCGGTTGAGGCGGTGACGTTGGGTCTTCCCCGAGGAGGCCGGGATTGGACTGGTGCCGCAGAGGGCGGCGAAGCCGGCCTCGCTGTGGAACCGTTCGGGTTGCTCGCCGATGGCGATCAGCAGTTGTGCCACGGTCTGGGCCCCGACACCGGCCGCGGCACTGGTGGCCGGGGCGATGGCCCTGGTCAGGGCCGCGATGTCGGCGTCGAGTTCGGTGATCTCCGCGGTGAGCGCCAGGACTCGGCGGGCCAGTCCATGCAGGGCCTTCTTGGCGGCCTGGACGGGGTCGGTGAGTCTGTTGGTGTCGCGGGTGACGCGGAACCGCACGCAGTGGGTGGCCAGGGTGTGTTTGGTCAGGCCGGTCAGTTGTTCGCGGAGTTCTTGGGGCGCGGTGACCCTGAGCTGGTGCATCTGGTTGAGCGTGGCGGTGCGCTGCTTGACCGCGGAGTCGCGTTGCAGCTTCAGCATCCGCAGCGACTCCACGGCCCCGGTGTTGATCTTGGCGGCTCGGGCGTGACCGGCCAACGCGGTCCGGGCGGCTGCCTCGGCGTCGTAGGCGTCGGTCTTCCCGCGGCGTCGGCGGCTGGCCCGGTCGGGCCGGTTGATCTCGAGAACCTCGACATCGTGGCGGTGCAGGTGACGGGCCAGGCCGGCGCCGTAGGAGCCGGTTCCCTCGACCCCGACCTGGGCCAGTGGTCCCCAGGCGCGGAGCCAGGCCAGTAGTTCGGCATAGCCCTGGACCGTGGTCGCGAAGACCGCGGTGCCCAGCAGCGCGCCGAGTGCGTTGACCGCGGCCGCGACGTGGAAGTCCAGGTGGGTGTCCACGCCGCCGTAGATCCCGACCTGGGCGGACTCGATCTGTGTGTGGTTGTGAGTCATGCTGGTGCCGTCCTTTCAACAGGGACAGCGCGCCGAGCCGGGTCACGGACAAACCAGTGATGAGACCTCAGCCAGGCTCCTATCAAGTCACGAGCCCGGCCGGCGCGCCCTGAATGCGCATCGAGCTGGGTCGTGGAGAACGCGCGATCGAATCGACTCAAAGTCAGTCAGCGACGACAGGGCGCAACTCGGGTCAGCACGTCCTCCACGACACCGAGACAAGTCTCACTGGCGCAACTGCCGGGCTCAGACGGGTCGAGCCGGCCCAAGTGCCCGGTGGTGACGGGCGCCCGCGCGCGTGGCCGACCCTCTCCCGGCGTGTCGGCCGAGCAGCGCGCAGTCCCGCGTGCGCACGATCATCATTTCTGGGCGCTCAGTGATGATCCTGCGCACTCCTGGGGTCGGAATCACCGGTCACCCGGTGATTCCGACCCCAGCGGCTACTTGCCGCACCCCACCAGCCCGGGTTGTGAGCTGAGACGCTGTTCACACGGAAGTAACACAGGGCAGGAACTCGTTTCCTGACCGCAACACAGGGACACGAGCGGTGAAACGTCCTCACCGGAGTGTTGCCGGCAAGTGGGATGCGAACCTCGTAGACAGAGCGGTCGACCAGGGGAAACGTCTCGAAACTGGCAACTCCTGGAGGTTCTGTGGACGGCTATTACGCCTTCATGCTGGTGGCGACGGCTCTCGTCCTGATGATGACTGTTCCGGCCCTGGCGCTCTTCTACGGCGGCATGACCCGCTCCAAGTCGGTCCTGAACATGATGATGATGTCCTACGCCGCCTTCGCGGTGGCGGCCATCGTGTTCGTGCTGTGGGGCTGGTCCGAGGGCTGGGGTGCCGATGGCGCCGGCAACGCCAACGGCAAGCTCATCGCCAACCCGTTCGACATGTTCGGGCTCGACGGCGTCTCGCACATCAACTACATCTACGTGCTCTTCCAGCTCACGTTCGCAGCCATCACGGTCGCGCTGATCTCGGGCGCCATCGCCGACCGCGTCAAGCTGTCGTCCTGGATCGTGTTCGTCCCGATCTGGCTGACGCTGTGCTACTTCCCGATCGCCCACAACGTCTGGGCCGGCGGGTGGCTCGCGAGCCACTGGGTCGCCCAGGACTACGCCGGTGGCACCGTGGTGCACATCAACGCCGGTATCGCCGGTGGTGTGCTCGCGCTGATCATCGGCAAGCGGGTCGGCTTCATGAAGGAGCCGATGAAGCCGCACAACCTGACGCTCACCATGATCGGCGCCGGCCTGCTGTGGTTCGGCTGGTACGGCTTCAACGTCGGCTCCATCGTCTTCACGAGCGACTCGCTGGCGAGCCCGGAGGCCTTCTCCGCGCAGTTCCAGAGCGAGACCGGCGTGACGTTCATGAACACCACCATCGCCACCTGCGCCGCCATGCTCGGCTGGCTGCTGATGGAGCGGATCCTGCACGGCAAGGCCACCTCGCTCGGCGCTGCCTCCGGCATCGTCGCGGGCCTGGTCGCCATCACTCCCGCCTGTGGGGCCGTGAACCTGGTCGGCGCGATCATCGTCGGCACGGTCGCCGGCATGGCCTGTGCCGCCGCGGTCGGCCTGAAGTTCAAGTTCGGCCTGGACGACTCGCTCGACGTCGTCGGCGTCCACCTCGTCGGTGGTCTCGTCGGCACCCTGCTGATCGGCTTCGTGTCCACCTCGACCGCCCCGGGCGGCATCGACGGACTCTTCTACGGCGGCGGCCTGACGTCGCTCGGCCACCAGACCCTCGCCGCGCTGTTCACGGTCGTGTGGACCGGTGTGCTGACCACGGTCATCGCCCTGCTCATCAAGTACACGATCGGGTGGCGCGTCACGGCCGAGTCCGAGGTCGAGGGCATCGACAGCGACCAGCACGGTGAGGCGGCCTACGACCTGCACAGCGGCTTCGGCGGCGGCGGCAGCGGCTCCTCGACCTCCGTCCTGGCCAAGAGCACCGTCACCGAAGGGGTGAACGCATGAAGCTCGTGACCGCGGTCATCAAGCCGCACAAGTGGGAGGACGTCCGTGAGGCCCTCGAGACCTTCGGGGTGACGGGCATGACCGTCTCCGAGGTCAGCGGCTACGGCCGCCAGAAGGGCCACACGGAGGTCTACCGCGGGGCGGAGTACGACATCGCCCTGGTCCCCAAGATCCGCATCGAGATCGTCGTGGACGACGGTGACGCCGAGGACGTCGTCGGCATCGTCGTCAAGACCGCCCAGACCGGCCGCATCGGGGACGGGAAGGTGTGGGTCAGCCCCATCGAGACCGTCGTCCGGGTCCGCACCGGCGACCGCGACGAAGCAGCACTCTGACTGATCTCCCGGCGGTCGGCACGCACGCCGAGCCGGCCGCCGGGAGGGTCCGACCCGACTCATCTCACACGGGAGAGGCGGGTCGTTAACATGCCTGAAACAATCGGGCAGCGCGCTCGTAACAGCCGCTGGCGAGGGTGGGCGCCCATGACCCCCGCCGCGACCGTCCTCCTCGCCGCGCCCTCGCTGGACACCGGCGACACCGCCTGGCTGCTCGCCTCCAGCGCCCTGGTGCTGCTCATGGCCCCCGGCCTGGCCCTCTTCTACGGCGGCATGGTCCGCTCCAAGAGCGTGCTGAACATGATGATGATGACGTTCGGCGCGCTGGCCGCGATCGCGGTCCTCTGGGTCCTGGTCGGCTACTCGCTGGCCTTCGGCGACGACGTCGGCCTCGGCCTGCTCGGCGACCCGACGCAGTACGCCGGCCTCGGCCAGCTGATGTCCCCGGACAGCAACGGCGACTCGACGGTCCCGGTGATCCTCTTCGCCGTCTTCCAGGGCCTCTTCTGCGTCATCACCGGCGCGCTGGTCTCCGGGGCGATCGCCGACCGGGCCCGCTTCGGCTCCTGGATGGTCTTCGTCTCACTGTGGACCCTCGTCGTCTACGCCCCGGTCGCGCACTGGGTGTTCGACTTCTCCAGCGGCGACCACGTCGGCGGCTGGCTGGCCAACCGGGTCGGCCTGGTCGACTTCGCCGGCGGCACCGCCGTCGAGATCTGCTCCGGCGCCTCGGGCCTGGCCCTCGCGGTCGTGCTGGGCCACCGGGTCGGCTTCGGCAAGGACCCGATGCGTCCGCACAACCTGACGCTGGTGATGCTCGGCGCCGGCCTGCTGTGGTTCGGCTGGTTCGGCTTCAACGCCGGCTCCGCCCTGGGCGCCAACCAGGCCGCCGCGGTCGTCTTCACCACCACGCTCCTCGCCGGGGCCGCCGGTGCGCTCGGCTGGCTCCTCCTCGAGCGCTTCCGCGACGGGCACGCGACCTCGCTGGGCGCCGCCTCGGGCATGGTGGCCGGCCTCGTCGCGATCACCCCCTCCTGCGGCTCGCTGACCCCGGTCGGCGCCATCGTGATGGGCGCCGTGGCCGGCGCCGTCTGCGCGCTGGCCGTCGGCCTGAAGTACCGCTTCCGCTACGACGACTCCCTCGACGTGGTCGGCGTCCACCTCGTCGGCGGTCTCGTGGGCACCTTCGGCATCGGGCTGCTGGCCACCGCGGCCGCCCCGACCGGCGTGGACGGGCTTCTCTACGGCGGCGGCGTGGACCAGCTCGGCAAACAGCTGCTCGGCGGTGGCGCGGTGCTCGCCTACGCGTTCGTGATGTCGGGCATCCTTGGTCTCGTCGTGGACAAGCTCATGGGCTTCCGCATCGACGAGGAGCACGAGATCAACGGGATCGACCTCGTCGTGCACGCGGAGAACGCCTACGACCTGCATGCCACCGCGGGCGCCCGCTCGTCGGGGACCGGAGTGTTGAACGTACGGGAGGAAACTCGATGAAGCTGGTCACCGCGGTCATCAAGCCGCACAAGTGGGAGGACACCCGGGTCGCGCTCGAGACCGTGGGCGTCACCGGCATGACCGTGTCCGAGGTCAGCGGCTACGGCCGGCAGAAGGGGCACACGGAGGTCTACCGCGGCGCGGAGTACGACATCGCGCTCGTCCCCAAGATCCGCCTGGAGATCGTGGTCGCCGACGCCGACGTGGACGCCATCGTCGACGCGATCGTGCGCACCGCCGCCACCGGCCGGATCGGTGACGGCAAGGTGTGGGTCGCTCCGGTCGACTCCGTCGTGCGGGTCCGCACCGGCGACCGCGACGACGCCGCCATCTGACCCGTGACCGCCACCGAGCGCGCACAGCGCACCGCCGAGGCGGATGCGCTGTGCGCGTCGGCGTACGACGACTGCGGGGGACCGGAGGTCGGCGCGGCGCTCGTGGCGGTGGGCGGCTACGGCCGCTCGGAGCTGGCGCCGCACTCCGATCTCGACGTCGTCCTCGTCTCCGACGAGGGCGTCGCGCTGGGGGAGGTGGCCGAGAAGGTCTGGTACCCGCTCTGGGACTCCGGGGCCAAGCTCGACCACTCGGTCCGCACGCTGCCCGAGATGGTGGCCGCGGCCGACGGGGACCTCAAGGTCGCCCTGGGGCTGCTCGACCTCCGGCACCTCGCCGGTGACCCCAACCTGACCCTGCGCCTGCGCACCACCATGCTGGCCAACTGGCGTCGTCAGTCCCGCGAGCGGCTGCCGGCGCTGCACGCCATGGTGCGCTCCCGCCACGACCTGATCGGCGAGCTCGCCCACCTGTCCGTGCCCGACCTCAAGGAGGCCGAGGGCGGACTGCGCGACGCGACCGTGCTCAAGGCGCTGGTCGCCACGTGGCTGGTCGACGTGCCGCACGTGGAGCTCGAGCGCTGCCGGCAGTCGCTGCTGGACGTGCGCGACCTGGTCCAGGGGCGCGCCGGCCGCGCCACCGACCGGATCGCCCCGGAGATGTGGCCGGATCTCGCGACCGAGCTCGGCCTCGAGGACGCCCGGGCCGCACAGGTGCACGTGCGCGAGCTCGGACGGCGGATCACTCACCTGTCCCGGCTGACCTGGCGTCGTGTCGACGGCGTGCTGTCCCGGCCCGTCTCGGTCAAGGGCGCCCGTCGCCCGTCCCTGTCGCCGCTGGCCCACGGGGTCGCGCTGTCCTCGGGCGAGGTGGTCCTCGACGGCAAGGTGAAGGCCGCCGACGACCCGCTGCTGCTGCTGCGCGCCTGCGCGGCCGCCGCGGAGCACGACGCCGTCCTCGCCCCGCCGACCGCCGCCCGCCTCGTCCGGGAGTGCCCCCCGTTGCCCGAGCCCTGGCCGTCGGAGGCCCGGCAGCTGCTCGTCCGGCTGCTCGCCTCCGGCCGAGGGCTGCTCCCGGTCTGGGAGACGCTGGAGGAGACCGGGGCCCTGAGCGGGATCCTCCCGGAGTGGGAGCGGATCCGGCTGCTGCCGCACGCCTCCGCGATCCACCGCTACACCGTCGACCGACACGTCGTGGAGACCTGCATCGAGGCCTCGACCCTGATCCGCAACGTCTCGCGCCCCGACGTCCTCATGGTCGCCGCGCTGCTGCACGACATCGGCAAGGGCAGCCTGACCGAGCACAGCGTGGCGGGGGAGCCCCTGGCCCGGGACATCGCGACCCGGATGGGCTTCGAGGAGTCCTCGGTCGAGCTGGTCGCGACGCTGGTGCGATGGCACCTGCTCCTCGCCGAGACCGCGACCACCCGCGACCCCGACGACCCCGCCACCGTCGACCTCGTCGCGTCCCGGATGCCCAGCGTCGAGGCGCTCTCGCTGCTGACGTCCCTCACCGAGGCCGACGCGCGGGCCACCTCGCCCAAGGCGTGGTCGACCTGGCGCTCCGGCCTGATCCGCGACCTGGCGCGCCGGACGCGGGCGGTCATGGACACCGGGCTCGCCCAGCCCGACGTCCCCGACGAGGTCGTGGACATCCCCAAGGACGTGCGCAAGGGCGGGGTGTCGGTGCGGGTCGAGCCCGCGGAGGACGGCTCCCGGGTCACCGTCGTGGCGCTTGACCGGGTCGGCCTGATGGCCGACATGGCCGCGATGCTCGCCCTGCAGCGGGCCCCGGTCCGCGCCGCGCGGGCCTGGGCGCAGGAGCAGTACGGCGTGGTCGTGTGGGAGACCGCCGACGAGCACCTCGACGCCGCGGTGCTGCGGCAGCGGTTCGAGGCGATCGTCGAGGGCCGCCTCGACGCGGCGGGGCGACTGCGACCGGCCGACGCCCAGGTGCTCGCGCCGAGCGTCGCGGTCCGACCGGAGGCCTCCGCGCAGGCGACGGTGCTCGAGGTGCGCGCGGCCGACCGGCCCGGGGTCGTCTACCTGGTGTGCGCGGCACTCGCGCGGCTCGGGATCGCCGTACGCAGTGCACACGTGGACACCCTCGGTCCGCAGGCCGTCGACGTGTTCTACCTGCAGGAGTCCTCGGCCGGTGCCCTCCACGACGACCGGGCCGCCCAGGCGGCGCATGCCGTCCGCGCCGCGCTGACCGGTGAGGACGTCACGTAGTCTTGGCCCTCGACTGACCCACTCTTCGACGAGGACGCCTCTTTGTTCGCCACTCTCTCCGACCGGCTCGCCGACACCTTCAAGAACCTCCGGGGGAAGGGCCGCCTCTCCGAGGCGGACATCGACGCGACCGCCCGCGAGATCCGGATCGCCCTGCTCGAGGCCGACGTCGCGCTCCCGGTCGTCAAGGAGTTCGTCGGTGCGGTCAAGGAACGCGCCCGCGGCGAGGAGGTCAGCCAGGCGCTGAACCCCGCCCAGCAGATCGTCAAGATCGTCAACGAGGAGCTCGTCGGCATCCTCGGCGGCGAGACCCGCCGGCTGCGCTACGCCAAGACCGGCCCGACCGTCATCATGCTCGCCGGCCTCCAGGGCGCCGGCAAGACGACGCTCGCGGCCAAGCTCGCGCTGTGGCTCAAGGACCAGGGCAAGACCCCGATCCTCGTCGCCGCCGACCTCCAGCGCCCCAACGCGGTCAAGCAGCTCCAGGTCAACGGTGAGCGGGTCGGCGTGCCGGTCTTCGCCCCCGAGCCCGGCAACGGCGTCGGCGACCCGGTCGCCGTCGCGCGCGCCTCGGTCGAGGAGGCCAAGCGCAAGCTGCACGACGTCGTCATCGTCGACACCGCCGGCCGCCTCGGCGTCGACGCCGAGCTGATGCAGCAGGCCTCCGACATCCGCGACGCCGTCCAGCCCGACGAGGTGCTGTTCGTCGTCGACGCGATGATCGGCCAGGACGCCGTCACGACCGCGCAGATGTTCCTCGACGGCGTCGGGTACGACGGCGTCGTCCTCACCAAGCTCGACGGTGACGCCCGCGGTGGTGCGGCGCTGTCCATCGCCTCGATCACCGGCAAGCCGGTCATGTTCGCCTCCGCCGGCGAGAAGATGACCGACTTCGATCTCTTCCACCCCGACCGCATGGCCTCGCGCATCCTCGACATGGGCGACGTGATGACCCTGATCGAGCAGGCCGAGAAGGCCTTCGACCAGGACGAGGCCATGAAGGCCGCCGCCAAGCTGAGCGGCCAGGGCGGCGAGTTCACGCTCGACGACTTCCTCAACCAGATGCAGCAGGTCCGCAAGCTCGGCTCGATGTCGAAGATCATGGGGATGCTGCCCGGGATGGGGCAGTTCCGCGAGCAGCTCGAGAACTTCGACGAGCGCGAGATCGACCGGATCCAGGCGATCATCCAGTCGATGACGCCGGCCGAGCGTGCCAACCCCAAGATGATCGACGGCTCGCGCCGGGCCCGCATCGCCAAGGGCTCGGGCCGCCAGGTCTCCGACGTCAACAACCTCGTCGACCGGTTCTTCGAGGCCCGCAAGATGATGATGCAGATGGCGCGCGGGGGCGGCATGCCCGGGATTCCCGGCATGCCGGGGATGCCCGGCATGGGCGGCAAGCGCGGCAAGACCAAGGCGCAGCCCAAGAAGGGCAAGGGCGCCAAGCGCTCCGGCAACCCGGCCAAGGCCGCCCAGCAGGCCGCCGCGGAGAAGGAGAAGGCCGCCTCGGCCAACCCCTTCGGCCAGCCCACCGAGGACATCGACTACGAGAAGGCCGCCGCGGCCCTGGACCTGCCCAAGGACTTCTCCAAGTTCCTGAAGTGACCACCCTGGTCGTCGACGCCGCCAACGTCGTGGGCTCCCGCCCCGACGGCTGGTGGAAGGACCGGGCCGGCGCGGCCCGCCGCCTCCACGAGGGGCTGCTGGTCGCGGACACGCCGCACGACGTGATCGTGCTGGTGCTGGAGGGTGCCGCCAAGGGCGGGGTGAAGGCGGGCCGGGACGGCCACGTCCGGGTGGTGCACGCGCAGGGCAGCGGCGACGAGACGATCGTCGCCGAGACCCGCGCGGCCGCGGAGCGCGGTGACCGGGTGACCGTGGTGACAGCCGACCGGTTCCTGCGGGCGCGCTGCGAGGGCGTCGGGGCGATGGCGCTGAGCCCCTCCTGGTTGCTCGACCAGCTGGGATAGTCCGGCACGTTTCTGTTGCTGCACCGGTTGAATTCGCCGGCCTCCGGACAACGGAAACGTGACGGACTATCGTCCTCCGGCATGACTGTCCTGAGGTTCAGCGGTCCGGTGCTCCCCGACGGGGAGACGCGTGAGCTGTACGTCGTGGACGGGCGGGTCACCTACGAGAAGCAGGCCGGCTCCGAGCTGGCCGGCAGCGGCTGGATCGTGCCCGGACTGGTCGACGCCCACAACCACCTCGGTCTCGAGGACCACGGCGCGGTCGGCGACGACGAGGTCGAGCGCCAGGCCGTCCTGGACCGCGACACCGGCGTGCTGCTCCTGCGCGACTGCGGGTCGCCGGCCGACACCCGCTGGGTGCACGAGCGCGAGGACCTCCCGCGGCTGATCCGGGCGGGGCGCCACATCGCGCGGACGAGGCGCTACATCCGCAACTACGCCCACGAGATCGAGCCCGAGGACCTCACGGCGTACGTCGCCCGCGAGGCCCGCGCCGGCGACGGCTGGGTCAAGCTCGTGGGGGACTGGATCTCCCGCGAGACCGGCGACCTGGCGCCGTCGTTCCCCGAGGACGCGTTCGCGGCGGCCATCGCCGCGGCCCACGAGGCGGGCGCCCGGGTGACCGCCCACTGCTTCGGCCCGGACGTCCTCCAGGGCCTGCTGGACGCGGGCATCGACTGCATCGAGCACGGCACCGGCCTCGCGGTCGACCAGGTCGAGCAGATGGCCGCGGCCGGGGTCGCGCTGGTGCCGACGGTGATGCAGACCGCGAAGTTCCCCGGGTTCGCCGACGCCGGCCGGGAGAAGTTCCCCGACTACGCCGCGACCATGGAGGACCTCTACGCCCGCCGGCGCGAGACGCTGATGTCGGCCTACGAGGCGGGTGTCGCGCTGTACGTCGGCTCCGACGGCGGCGGCGTCGCCCGGCACGGCGAGCTGGCCGGCGAGATCGAGGCCATGGTCGGACTGGGGCTGCCCGCCGACTACGTCCTGGGGGCGGCGTCCTGGCGGGCCCGCGCCTGGCTCGGCTGGAACGCCGGGCTCGACGAGGGCGCGCCCGCCGACTTCGTGGTCCTCGACCGCAACCCGATCGAGGACCTCTCGGTGCTGCGCACGCCGGCCCGGGTGGTGCTGCGCGGCCGCGTCGTGGCCTAGGCGGCTCGCTCGCGCGGAGCCCCGGTCGCGAACAGCACGGTCGTCACGATGAGGACGAGCACGCCGGCGCCGCCGAGGACGAGCGGCAGGAGGATGGTCGCGACGATCCCGCCGACGAAGCCGCCCAGCCGCGGTGCCTCGCTGACCAGCACGTGCCCGCCGCCGCTGCACTCGAACGCGAGCCGGCCGGACCCGGGGTCGAAGCGGAGCATGCCGTGGAAGCTGCCCTGGGAGTCGGTCCGTGAGAACTCGCCGTGCACGGGCCGGGCATCGACCGGGTCGCCGGTGTCGGCGTCGTGGATGACGCACTGCTGCGTGCGGCCGTCCTCGAACCACAGCATCCGGTCGCGGTCGAGGTCGCCCTCGAGCACGACCGCCGCGAGGTCGCCGGTGGCCGGCACGGTCGCCTCGGTCGACAGGAGCCCCTTGAGCGTCCACACGAACAGCCCGATCCCGACGGCGATCGCGAGCACCACGAGGCCCCCGCCCAGGGCGAACCACCATCCGCTGGGGCGACGCCTGCGCGGGAGGGGCGGCGGGACCGGAGGGCCGGCGTACGGCGGGGGCGCGCCGTGGGGTGGCGGGGTGCTCATGGCAGCACCCTGCCCGATTTAGGCCGGGCCGGTCAGGTCTGGCAGAATCTCCCGCTGAGTCCTGTGCGCCCGGACCCTCTCACCCGGACGCCGCAGAGCCCATCGAGGAGCCCGACCCGGTGTCCCCACCTGGTCCGCGGGTCCCTCACCACACACCATTCATCGAGGAGACACCCCAACGTGTCGGTCAAGATCCGTTTGAAGCGCCTGGGCAAGGTCCGGGTGCCGCAGTACCGCATCGTCATCGTCGACTCGCGCAAGAAGCGCGACGGTCGCGTGATCGAGGAGATCGGCAAGTACCACCCCAAGGAGGACCCGTCGTACATCGCGGTCGTCTCCGAGCGGGCGCAGTACTGGCTGGGCGTCGGCGCGCAGCCGACCGAGGCCGTCGAGGCGATCCTCAAGGTCACCGGCGACTGGCAGACCTTCAAGGGTCTCCCGGGCACCGAGGGCACCCTGAAGGTCAAGGAGCCCAAGCGCGACAAGCTCGAGATCTTCAACGAGGCGCTCAAGGAGGCTCACTCCGAGCCCAAGGGCGACGCCGTGACGAAGAAGGCCGCCAAGAAGGCCGAGCCCAAGGCCGACAAGGCTGAGAAGGCCGAGAAGGCTGACGAGGCGAAGACCGAGGAGGCTCCCGCGGCTCCCGCGGCTGACGAGGCGAAGGCCGACGAGCCCACCGAGGCCACCGAGGGCACCGACAAGGCCGAGGCCTGAGCGCCGTGCTCGCCGAGGCCCTCGAGCACCTGGTGCGCGGTGTCGTCGAGCACCCGGACGACGTGAGCGTCCGCGACAAGCAGCTGCGTCGCGGTTCGATCCTCGAGGTCCGGGTGCACCCGGACGACCTCGGCAAGGTGATCGGCCGTGGCGGCCGCACCGCGACCGCGTTCCGCACGGTGATCTCCGCGCTGGCCGGTCGGGGCGGGGCCCGCGTCGACTTCGTCGACGTGGACCGGCGCCGCTGAGCCCAGGACCGCTTGAATGGGTGCCGTCCCTCCGGGGACGGCACCCGTTCGCCATTTCCAGCAGCAGACGCAGAGCAGCGAGAGGAACACGTGGAGACGATCGAGGTCGTGGTCGGCCGCATCGGCAAGCCGCACGGCATCCGGGGTGAGGTCACCCTCGACCTGCGCTCCGACGAGCCCGAGCGCCGCTTCGCGCCCGGCGCGGTCCTGCGGGCGGAGGCGCCGCGCGGGTCGCACAGCCCGCTTCGCCAGCTGACCGTCGCGAAGGCGCGGTGGCACCAGCAGACGCTCCTCGTGACGTTCGTCGAGATTCCAGACCGCAACGCCGCCGAGGCCGCGCGGGGGATCACCCTGCACGCGACCATCCCGGCCGACGCCTCGCCCGACGACCCCGACGAGTACTACGACCACCAGCTCGTCGGCCTCGCGGTGCACGACCTCGACGGCACCCACCTCGGCGAGGTGAGCGCGCTGGTGCACGGCGGCGCGCAGGACCTCTTGGTCGTGAGGACGCCCGACGGCCGCGACGCGCTGGTGCCGTTCGTGAAGGCGCTGGTCCCCGAGGTCGACGTACCCGGTGGACGGGTCGTCGTCGCCGACCGCCCCGGTCTGGTGACACCGCTCCCCGAGGACGACTGACCCGGTGCGCATCGACGTCGTCACGATCTTCCCCGACTACCTCGCCCCGCTGGAGCTCTCGCTGGCGGGCAAGGCGCGTGACAAGGGGCTGCTGGACATCCGCGTCCACGACCTGCGGCAGTGGACCCAGGACCGGCACCACACGGTCGACGACACGCCGTACGGCGGCGGCGCGGGCATGGTCATGAAGCCCGAGCCCTGGGGCGCGGCCTTCGACGAGCTCGCCATCGAGGATGCGACCGTTGTGGTCACCACTCCCTCGGGCGAGCCGTTCACGCAGTCGCTGGCGCGCGAGCTGTCGACGCGCGGGCGGATCGTCTTCGCCTGCGGTCGCTACGAGGGCATCGACCAGCGGGTGCTCGACCACGCCCGCACCCGCACCGAGGTCCGCGAGGTCTCGATCGGCGACTACGTCCTCAACGGCGGGGAGGTGGCCGCGCTCGCGATCACCGAGGCCGTCGTGCGGCTGCTGCCGGGCTTCATGGGCAACGCGGAGTCGCTGGTGGAGGAGTCCCACGCCCTGTCCGATTCGGGGGCGAGCCTCCTGGAGTACCCCGTCTACACCAAGCCCGCCGCCTGGCGCGGGCTCGAGGTGCCCGAGGTCCTGCTCGGCGGCAACCACGCGGCGATCGCGTCCTGGCGCCACGACCAGGCGGTGCGCCGTACGACGGAGCGCCGGCCCGACCTGCTGCCCGCGGCCACGCTGCTCGACGGGGTCGAGGTCCGGCTCGCCGAGCCGGCGGACGCGGGTGAGCTGTTCGTCCTCCAGCGTGCCTGCTGGGTGCAGGAGCAGCAGGACAACCCCGACGTGCGGATCCCCGCCCTCCACGAGTCCCTGGACGACCTGCGCTCCTGGCTGGGTCGCGACACCGTCCTCGTGGCGCGCTCCGCCGGCCGGCTGGTCGGCGCCGTCCGCGCCTCCTTGCACGGTGACCTCTGGGAGGTCGGGCGGCTGATGGTGGCCCCCGACGTGGCGGGCCGCGGGCTCGGCCGCAGCCTCCTGGAGCGGATCGAGGCGCTGGCCCCCACCGAGGCCGCGTCGTACGCCCTCTTCACCGGGGCCGGGAGTGCACGCAACCAACGCATGTACAAAAAGGCCGGCTACCGCCTGCGCGGCGAGGTCGAGCCGGGCGTCGTGCGCATGACCAAGCGGATTTCCCGGGCCTGAGGGCCCTGTGGCAGACTGGCTCCTCGGCCCAGCCGGCCAAACACGGATCGCCCCGAGGACTCGTCCTGCCGGGGGGTCCGCGTCAGTTCCTGCCACAGGGGGAGCCTGACGCCGCCGGTCACCAGTGCTGGGCCGACAACTGAACGCGACATCCCCGTACCGCGTCTGACCTGTGGCAGCCGTGAGGAGAGAAATGACCAACCTCATTGCCGAGCTCGGCAACGCCCACAAGCGCGACGACGTCCCGGCCTTCCGCGCCGGCGACACCATCAAGGTCCACGTGAAGGTCGTCGAGGGCAGCCGCTCCCGTGTCCAGGTCTTCCAGGGCGTCGTGATCCGCGTGCACGGCTCGGGCATCGGCCGCACGTTCACGGTCCGCAAGGTTTCCTTCGGCGTCGGTGTCGAGCGCACCTTCCCGCTGAACTCCCCGATCTTCGAGTCGATCGAGATCGTCACCCGCGGTGACGTCCGTCGCGCGAAGCTCTACTACCTGCGCAACCTGCGCGGCAAGGCCGCCAAGATCAAGGAGCGTCGCGAGAGCTGAGCGATTCCCGACCAGAGGATCGCTAGGCTCTGCAAGTGACTTCCGAGGACCGCGACCCCACGACCGTCGTCGAACCAGACGAACCGGGGTCGCGGTCTTCGCATTCCCAGAACAGGACGGGCTCCGTGAAGGCCGCCGGCACCAAGAAGAAGCACCTGCCGATCTGGCAGGAGACGATCCTGCTGCTCGGGATCGCCCTCGTCCTGGCCATCGTCATCAAGGCGCTGTTCGTCCAGGCGTTCTACATCCCGTCGGAGTCGATGGAGCCGGGCCTGGTCAAGAACGACCGGATCCTCGTCCAGAAGGTCTCCTACTGGTTCGGCGGGACGCCCCAGCGCGGCGACGTGGTCGTCTTCAAGGACCCGGGTGACTGGCTCGGTGCCGACGAGGCCACCGGGCCCGACTCCGGGATCACCTCGCTGATGGCCAAGATCGGCCTCTACCCGTCCGGTGGCCACCTCGTGAAGCGGGTCATCGGCGTGGCCGGCGACGTGATCAAGTGCTGCGACAAGCAGGGCCGGATCATGGTCAACGGCCAGCCGCTCGACGAGGACGCCTACGTCAAGCACGACGACACGCCCTGCAACGGGCCGATGATCGGCTGCAACTGGACCGCCGGCCCCGTGCCGGCCGGGCACATCTTCGTGATGGGCGACAACCGCGGCCACTCGGCCGACTCCACCGTGCACATGTGCACCAAGGACGAGACCGACTGCGTGCCCGGCGACGAGTACGTCGACACCGATCTCGTGGTCGGCAAGGTCTTCGTCCTGCTGTGGCCCTCCGACCGCTTCTCCTGGCTGCACCGCCCCGCCGACTTCGCGGACGTGCCCGACCCCTCCTGAGCCCGCGCGGCCACCCATGAGCTCCCTGCCCCGAGGATCCACCGTCCGGCGTGACGCCGGGCTCTACGGCTACGAGCGCGCCCTCCGCCGCCACGGCATCGAGCCGATCGCCGGGGTCGACGAGGCGGGCCGCGGCGCGTGCGCCGGCCCGCTCGTCGCGGGTGCCGCGATCCTGCCTCCGGGAAAGGCGGGGATCGTCCCGGGACTGGCCGACTCCAAGCTGCTCACCGAGAAGGCCCGGGAGCGCTGCTACGACCAGGTCGTCAAGCGCGCCCTGTCGTGGTCGGTGGTGGTGCTGCCACACGACGAGTGCGACCGGCTCGGCATGCACGTCGCCAACGTCGAGGCGCTGCGCCGGGCGGTCGCGCTGCTCGATCTGCCGCCCGCCTACGTCCTCACCGATGGCTTCCCGGTCGACGGCCTGGGCGTTTCCGGCCTGGCCGTGTGGAAGGGCGACCGGGTCGCCGCGTGCATCGCCGCGGCCTCGGTCCTGGCCAAGGTCACCCGCGACCGCATCATGCGCGACCTGGACACCGACTGGCCGGCGTACGACTTCAAGACGCACAAGGGCTACATCACCGACGTGCACACCGCTGCGCTGCTCGAGCACGGCCCGTCGCCGGTCCACCGGATGCGGTTCGTCAACGTACGGCGGGCCGCCGGGCTCGAGCCGCCCGCACCCGTGCAGAATGACCGTGAACTGGCCCTGAGCCCCTCCGCGGGGCCGTCCACGAGGATGTCCAGGGGGCCGTCGATGGGGGAGGAGACCCGATGAGTGCCGAGGATCTCGAGAAGTACGAGACCGAGATGGAGCTCACCCTCTACCGCGAGTACCGCGACGTGGTCTCGATCTTCAAGTACGTCGTGGAGACCGACCGCCGCTTCTACCTGTGCAACCAGGTCGACGTGAAGGCCCGCACCGAGGCCGGCGAGGTGTTCTTCGAGGTGTCAATGAGCGACGCGTGGGTGTGGGACATGTACCGCCCGGCGCGGTTCGCGAAGAACGTGAAGGTCCTGACGTTCAAGGACGTCAACGTCGAGGAGCTGAGCCCCTCGGAGATCGACCCGCCGAAGGTCTGAAACCTCAGCACGGTCCCAGGTCTGGACCTTCCGGGCCAGAAGTAAAATTACTGGCAAATTTCTCGCTACTCCCGGGTAACCGACTTACCGTCGGGAGACAGGCGGCGACTCGGAGCCGCCACGTCTGCGTTCGCACACGGGGGAGAGATGCCGGGCTCGCGATGCCGTCCCCGCCACGCCGACTCCGGTGTGGCGGCGGTGGAGGCCGGCCTCGTGGTGAGCCTCCTCCTTGCGCCGCTGCTGGTGGGCATCATCCAGTGGGGCGACTACTTCTGGCGTGCCCAGAGCGTCGACACGCTGGCGCCGGCCGTGCCCACCGGAGCCGTGGCAGGAACCTTCACGTGTGAGGGCCTCAAGTCCGCGGTGGCCGCGCAGGTCGCCAGCGTGGTGAACGGACTCAACCCGTCCGGATCGCCCATGACAGCGGCCGCGGTCCTGGTCACTGTCACCGAGGTGCTGCCCAGCGTCGGGGTGACTGTCGACATCCATGTCGAGGCTCCGACGAGTGGTTTGGCTTCCTTGATCCCACTGCCCGGAGGTGGGGCGCTGGTCACGGACTTCTCCCAGCGGCTCAGTGACGTCACGGTGAGCAGCGCGGTATGTCGGTGACGAGGTCGCCTGGCGCGCGTCCCCGTCGTCCCGACGACGTCGGCGCGGTTGCGGTGTTCACCGCCATCGTGGCTGTTGTCCTCCTCGTCATCGCAGCCTTCACCGTTGATCTCGGGAACACGTGGGCGCGCCGCGGCCAGCTTCAGGTGCAGGCCGACCGGGCCGCCACCTACGCCGCCCAGTTCCTGCCGGCAGACACCGACGCGCAGCGCGTCAAGGTCGCCAAGGCCGTCGCCTACTACGTCGCCTGCCACCCGGTGCCGGGGCAGGCCGAGCTCAACCCGGGTATACCAGCATGCCCGGCGGACCCGACCTCGGCGACGCTCGACTCCTATGCCGCGGGGCTGCTTGCCGCGCACATGGTCGAGATCCCGGTTCGCAACCAGGTCAAGGTGCTCACACCGCGGGCGCAGATCGACTTCGGCTTCGCCGGCGTCGTCGGCAAGGACGGCACGATCCAGCAGAAGCAGGCGACCGCAAAGGTGACGTCGCCGGGGCTGCTGGCACCGATGGCGCTCTCGCTCGACTGCTTGCTCAACGCCGGTGGCAACCTCCTCAACGGCGGGGTGCCGTTCGGGTACATCTCGACCACTCACCAGAACGCCGGACCGGTTCCAGTCACCACCACGTGGCCGACCACGACGCTGGTGGACCCGAAGATGAACGGAGTGTCTCCTGGCCGGGTCACCCAGCAACTGTCGGGAACGACACCGAACGTTCAGGTGAGCGGCAAGGAATGGCCGGCGCTGAGCGCGAACCAGAAGTACGTGGTGGCTTTCGCTCGCGGTAGTGGGCTCCAGCGTCAGCAGTACGAAGCCGCCGGCACCTTGACCCTCAACCCGGGCAACAACCCCAGACGCCTCGGTTACCTCGTGGTGGCAGTACCACCAGGCGTCATGCTGACCGCGGGCGAGTGGCAGGTGAAGGTCGCGGTCGTGACGACGACGGTGTTGGGCGTGGAGACGGGCCGCGGGTACTCCATCGACACGTCGTTCCTGAACGTCGACCCACTGCTGGACAGTCTCAATGACGTGTCATGCGGTCGGTTGCTCAAGAGCCCGCGAGAGGGCACCCAGGCGAGCATCAACTTCATCCTGAACCTCCAGAACGGCATCGACCACCTGATCACGCAGTACCCGACGCTGCTCAGCACGGGAGCACTGAGCTTCGACGCCCTGAAGACGCTGGTCAATGCCACTCAATGCGATGCGAGCTCGCCGAGCACCGTCAAGGACACCAACGGCAACAACGGAGGCCAGGTTCCGAACTGCGTCGTCACCAACATGAGCAATGCCTACGAGGCCGGTTTCACCGAGGGCATGATCGGGGCCCAGGGACGGCTGACGTGCACGTCGACGCATCCGTGCGCGGCGGGCAGGACCTTCTCCCTGAACGGCCGTTCGATCAACGACGATCGGTTCACGGATTTCGTGATCAACCCATCTCTGTTGACGTCCCAGACGTTCTTCAACACCGACACCTACCTCAGCAGCGGACTGCCCGTCATCACTCCGACGAGCAACCTCAAGCGAGGCATCTACGACTCGAGTCGATTCATGTGGGTGGCGGTCATCTCGACAGCAGGGGCCACGTCCGCTGTTCAGGCCGGCGACTACCCGGTGCTGACGTTCCGTCCGATCTTCATCACACAGGCTTCGGCCCTCGACGGGACCCTTCCGCTCCTCGATCAGGCGGTCCTGTCCCCGTTGTCGGGCGGCCTGCTCACGGCCACGAGTCTCATCGACCAGTCGTTCACGAACCCCCTGCAGCCCTACAGCGAACCGGACGTCGCACTGAAACACGGGCTGCTGATGGACTCGTCGGGAAAGCTGCGCGCCATCCGTTTCATGACCATCAGCCCGAGCGCGCTGCCGGCAGTCCCCGCGGATTACCACGGTGCCGAGTCGGAGTACGTCGGGGTCGGCCCCCGGATCATCAGGCTGGTCCAGTGAGAGCCCGAAGCGACGATGGCTCGACTGTCGTCGAGTTCGCCCTGGTCTTCCCGATCGTGCTTCTTGTGGTGCTGGGGATCATCCAGTACGGCTACCAGTACTGGGCCCTCGAGACGGCCGCTGCGACCGCCCGTGAGGCGGCGAGGCGGCTCATCGTCGGCACCGACCCGACGTGCACGGTCGACGCGGCGCGGGCTCACGCGGAGTTCCCGAACGTAGGCTCGACCCCGCCAACCGTCACCTATCGGTATGCCAACGCGACGAACACCGCCGCGCGTGGCGTCTTGGTCACAGTGACGGTGCGGATCCAGAGTCTCGACCTGGCAATCCTGCCAGTGCCGGACCACGGAACTGTGATCCAGAGCGCGACCAACCGGGTCGAGAACGTGCCGATCGACCCACTGGCCTGCGTGACACCGTGAGGCTGTCGACTGATTCGTCCACATGGTCCACCCGGGCGGTGCCCGGATGACCGATCGGTCATGTCGGCTCGAGGGACGGGGTCACTAGGCTGAGCTCCTAGCCGGACGGGGGTCACGGAGGGAGTCTCGGTTGGCTGGGCCATCTCGGGCCCGGGCGCGCGTCGACCGCGGTGCTGCCGTGGTGGAGTTCGCGCTCCTCGTCCCCGTTCTCCTGCTGCTGGTCTTCGGCATCATCCAGTACGGCTTCTACTTCTGGGCGATGCAGGGCGGCAGCGACATCGCACGCAGTGCCGCCCGCTCGGCCGCCGTCGGCAACCCGCCGACGTGCTCGGCGTTCACCTCCGGCGTGCGCCAGCAGATCAACGACCTGACCGGCACCGGCACCGGGGCCGTGGTCACGCGCAGCTACTCGACGGCGCCGCCCGCGGTGAAGGTCGGCGACACCGTCACGGTGCGGGTGGAGTTCACCAGCTTCGACCTGCACCTGCCCTTCCTGCCGTTCGTGCACGACGGACGGGTCTCCCAGACCGCGAAGGCCCGCGTCGACTACGTCCCGAGCCAGCCGCAGGCCTGCCCGTGACGACCCGATCGCGCCGGCGCGAGGACTCGGGCGCCACGGCGGTGCTGGTCGCCATCCTGGCCGTCGCCCTGTTCTCCATGGCTGCGTTGGCGGTCGACCTCGGCAACGCCTGGGCCCGCAAGCGCGCGGTCCAGAAGCAGGTCGACGTGAGTGCCCTCAGCGCCGGCTACCTGTTGCCCGAGACCTCGCTCAACAAGCTGACGATCGCCGACCGGGTGGCCGGCTTCCTCAACGAGAACAGCACCTCCGGCCAGACGACCGTGACCGCCGCTCAGCTCGTGGACGGGGTCCCGGGCAACGGCGAGGTGACGTTCCAGGACGCCGACGGCCACGACTGCCTCGAGGGCTGCATCCGGATGACCGTGCTCGCCCCGGCCGCCCGTGTGCAGTTCGGCTTCGCGAAGGTGCTCGGCTCCACGCACACCGACGTGCAGCGCACGGCCACGGTGCAGGTGCAGTCTGCCCTGCCGCCGAAGCAGAAGCTGGTCCCGTTCTGGCTGCCGAGCGGCTGTGGCTACGGCCCGGCCCAGGCGGACACCTCCCAGGGCAACCAGGCGGCACCCGCCACGGCCACGCCGACCCCGACGCCGACCCCGACGCCCACGTCGAGCACCGCGACCGCGAGCGCCATTCCGACCTCGGCCAGCCCCACGCCGGCGTACGGCTTCACACCCGGTCCCAGCGACTCCGGGTCGCACGTCCTCGCGGGGACGTCGCCGATCGCGGTCGCGCAGGGGGGTTCGGTCACGATCTCGACGTACTCCGTGACCAACCTGCCCAACAACACCGACCGCGCGTCGTTGCGCTTCTGGTCCCCGAACGGCACGACGTACGTCGACTACGCCGCCCAGTCGGTCGCCAAGAAGCAGTCGGTGCTCGCGGTGCCGTCCTTCCCGGTCGGGCCGGAGGTCACCGCGACTGCCGGGGACTGGCGGGTCTACGCCCTGGTGCAGAGCAACAGCCAGGTCCGCTACTCCTCCAACTACCTCATCGTCCACGTCACGGCGACTGCCACGACGGCACCGGCGACGTCCTCGGCCCCGCCCACCGCAACGGTGACCCCGACCGTGAGCGCCAGCGCCTCGGCGACGAGCGTGCCGGTGGGATGCGTGGGTCAGGACCGGGGCAACTTCGGCCAGCTCGACAGCCCGCGGCTCGACGGCTCCTCCACGCAGAAGCGGCTTGCCCGCAACATCGCCGGCGGGCTCGACCACATGCTCGCGCCGTTCGAGTTCGCGCCTGCCCAGACGCCCACCAAGGACTGCGGTGACGGCCCCCACGGCTTCATCACCGGGGCCCAGCCGGACAACGTGTCCAGCAGCGACCCCCCGCGCAACTGCATCCAGGGCGACACCGGCAACGACGGCCCCGCGTTGTACGACGGGCTCGTCACCGGCACCGACGACGGCCAGGCGGCCCGTCTCGCGGTGAGCCGGGGACACACCCACTGTCCCGCCGACCCCTCCCGCGTCGACGTGTCGATCGACGGGCACCTGCTCAACAACGACGTGCTGTCCTGCTTCCTGACCAACGGTGCGACCCTGACCGACATCACCTCGGACACGGGGGTCAACACTGCGATGCTGGATCCCGCGGTCATCGCCTCGCCGCGGTTCGTGTGGCTGCCCATGGTCCTCGCCAACGACCGCGCGCAGAAGAACTTCCAGCCGATCATCGACTTCGTCCCGGCGTTCATCACCAACGAGTCACAGACGTCCCCGGCGTACGACAGCGGCGACAGCCACAACGGCCTCGAGATCAACGGCAACTCCGTCAAGACGCTCACCGTACTGACCTTCAACAAGGCGGCCCTGCCGATCGACGAGCAGTCGCCCACGGTCGACTACGACCCCACGCTCGCGCAGTCGATCGTCCGCCTCGTCGGCTGAGGGCGAGGCACCCGCCACCTCGCGTCCACAGCCCGCCCCGCGGACCACCTTGTCCCCAGGCCTCCCCGCCGGTCCTGCCCGTCGTCCGCGCCGACGGCCACGCTCGGGTCGAGGAGGTCACCATGACTGGATCAACAGGGACGACGGCCAAGCAGGCACTCGGCGCCTACGGCGAGGAGCTGGCCGTACGGCGCCTCGTCGGCGACGGGCTGGTGCTGCTGGACCGCAACTGGCGGTGTGACGAGGGCGAGATCGACCTGGTCCTGCGGGAGGGGTCGGTGCTCGTGGTCTGCGAGGTGAAGACCCGCAGCAGCGTGGCCTTCGGGACGCCCCACGAGGCGGTCACCGCCGCCAAGGTGGACCGGATGCGCCGGCTGGCGGAGTGCTGGCTCCGCGCCCACGACCTGCGCGCACCCGACGTGCGGCTCGACCTCGTGGCCGTCCTGCGACCGCGTCGCGGAGCCTCGGTCCTCGAGCACGTGCGGGGGATCGGCTGATGCCCGTCGCCACCGCCCAGACCGTCTCGCTGCACGGCGCGGTCGGGCACGTCATCGACGTGCAGACCGACGTCTCGCCGGGGCAGGTCGGCACGACCCTCGTCGGTCGGCCCGACGCCACGCTCAACGAGGCGAAGGACCGGTGCCGGATGGCCATCGTCAACAGCCATCTCGGGTGGCCGGCGACCCGTCGCATCACGATCCTGCTGTCACCCGCCGACCTGCTCAAGAGCGGCACCCACTTCGACCTGGCCATCGCCGTGTCGGTGCTGGCCGCCGCCGGTGAGATCCGGCGTGAGTCGCTCGAGGCCACGGCCTTCGTGGGTGAGCTGACCCTCGACGGCCGGCTGCGCTGCGTCCCCGGCGTCCTGCCCATGGTCCTGGCCGCCTCGCGCCGAGGCGTCCGGCGGGTCTTCGTGCCCGAGCCGCACGCCCGGGAGGCCGCGATGGTGCCCGGGGTCGAGGTGTTCGGCATGCGCTCGCTGGCGCAGGTCGTCGCCGAGCTCTGCGGCGAGGAGATCCCCGATGCTCCTCCGGTGGTCGGGATGTCCGGCTCGCGGCTGCTCTCGTGGCGCGGCCAGGACCGCGTCGAGGACGTCGACATGGCCGACCTCGTGGGCCTCGCCGACGTGCGCTTCGCCGTGGAGGTCGCGGCCGCGGGCGGCCACCACCTGATGCTGTCGGGCCCCAAGGGCTGCGGCAAGACCAGCATCGCCGAGCGGCTGCCCGGCATCCTGCCCGACCTCGAGCCCGAGGAGTCGCTCGAGCTGACCGCCATCCACTCGCTGGCCGGGGCGCTCGAGCCGGGCGACGCGATGATCGTGCGGCCGCCGTTCTCGGCGCCCCACCACGACGCGAGCAAGGCCAGCCTCATCGGCGGCGGGAGCGGCCTCGTGCGACCCGGCGAGATCAGCCGCGCCCACTGCGGGGTCCTGTTCCTCGACGAGTTCGCCCTGTTCCGCACCGACGTCCTCGAGGCGCTGCGACAGCCGCTCGAGAGCGGCGAGGTCACCGTGGCCCGCCGTGACGAGAGCGTCGTCCTGCCCGCCCGCGGCATGGTCGTGCTGGCCTGCAACCCCTGCCCCTGCGGCGAGTACACCGCTCGTCGGCGCCCGGGCCACGAGGGCTGCAGCTGCACCGAGCGGCAGCGGCGCGACTACCGCCGCCGCATCTCCGGCCCGTTCGCCGACCGGATCGACATCACCCGCCACGTCACCGACGTGCGGGGCGGCGCCGCGGTCGACCCGTTCGACCGGCCCGAGTCGACGGCGGATGTCCGTGTCCGGGTCACGCGTGCGCGTGACCGCCAACGGGTCCGCTACGTCGACGACGGGTGGCGCCTCAACGCCCAGGCGCCCGGGCCGGTCCTGCTCGAGCGGTGGCCACTGGAGCCCGCGGGGCAGAGGGCGGTCGACGACCAGCTCTACGCAGGCCGGCTCACGCGCCGTGGCGCCACCCGCGTCCACCGGATCTCGTGGACCGTGGCCGACCTGGTCGGCGTCGACCGGCCCGGACCCGCCGAGGTCGACGTCGCCCTTCGCCTGCGGGCGGGGGAGCCCCTCCTGCTCGAGACCCTCGAGCGGAGGGCGGGATGAACGGCCGCGAGCCGGAGCGCCTGGCCAGGGTCGCCCTCGGGCGGCTCGGCGAGCCGGGCGACCCGCGGGTCGCGACCCTGGTGGAGGGCAGCGGTGCCGTGGCGGTCTACCAGGCACTCCTCGACCAGCGTGAGCACGACGGCCTGCTCAGCGACGTCGCAGGCCGGTTGGCCGCGATCGACCCGGCGCGCGACCTCGACGTCGCCGACCGGCTCGGCATCCGGTTCGTGATCCCCGGGGACGCCGAGTGGCCCACGCAGCTCGACGACCTCGGGGCCGCGCCGCCGGTTCAGGAGCGTGGTGGAGCGCCGATGGGGCTGTGGGTGCGCGGCCCGCTCCGCCTCGATGAGGTCGAGGCCTCGGTGTCGGTCGTCGGCTCCCGGTCCGCCACGACCTACGGTGCCCACGTCGCGGGGGAGCTGGCCGCCGTCAGCGCCCGCGCGGGACTCGTGGTCGTCTCCGGCGCCGCCTTCGGCATCGACCAGGCCGCCCACCGGGGTGCCGTCGCGGCTGGGGGACGGAGCGTCGCGGTGCTCGCCTGCGGGGTCGACCGCCCCTACCCACCCGCCCACCGGGACCTCATCGAACACCTCGCCCGGACCGGCGCCGTCGTCTCCGAGCTCGCCCCCGGGTGCTCGCCGACCCGGCTCCGGTTCCTCGCCCGCAACCGGATGATCGCGGCGCTCACCGGTGGCACGGTCGTCGTCGAGGCCGCCCTCCGCAGTGGGGCGCTCAACACCGCCAACTGGGCCTCGCGCCTCAACCGGCACCTGCTCGGCGTCCCCGGCCCGGTCACCAGTGCTCCCTCCCAGGGCGTGCACCAGCTGATCCGCACCGGCGCCGCCACGCTCGTCACCTCGGGTGAGGAGGTCCTCGAGGTGCTGGGGCGAGCCGGCCAGCACCTCCTCGAGGTGCCGCGGGGACCCGAACGGCCCCGCGACAAGCTGCCACTGCGCCAGCAGCAGGTCCTCGACGCCGTCCCCGTCTCGTCGTCGGTGGGGGCCGAGTCGATCGCCCGCACCGCCGGACTGAGCCTGCTCGAGGTCGGCTCGGCACTCACCCGGCTGCGGGACCACGGCCTGGTCGAGCAGGCCGAGGGCGGGTGGCGACTGGCCGGGCCCGTCAGCCGATGACGGAGCGTTCGCGAACCTAGACTCGGACGGTGAGCGAGACCGCCGACGACCCGCCCGAGGGGCTGCCCGAGGGCATGGCGCGGGTGCTGGGCGACTACGAACGGCACCTCACCTCCGAGCGCGACCTCGCCACGCACACGGTCCGCGCCTACATCGGCGACGTGGCCGGCCTCCTCGAGCACGCCACCCGGCTCGGCCAGGACGACGTCACGGACCTCGACCTGCGCACCCTGCGCAGCTGGCTGGCCAAGCAGCAGACCCTCGGCAAGTCCCGCACGACCCTCGCGCGGCGCGCCACGGCGGCCCGGGTCTTCACAGCCTGGCTACTGCGCACCGGCCGGGTCCCGGTCGACCCGGGCGCCTCGCTCGCGTCGCCGAAGCCGCACAAGCCGCTGCCGCCCGTCCTGCGCGCCGACGAGGCCGCCGACCTGATCCACGCGGCCGCCGAGCTGGCCGACGACGGGAGCCCGGTCGGCCTGCGCGACGTCGCGATGCTCGAGCTGCTCTACGCCACGGGGGTCCGCGTGGGCGAGCTCGTCGGGCTCGACCTCGACGACATCGACCGGGACCGTCAGGTCGTGCGCGTGTTCGGCAAGGGGCGCAAGGAGCGCACCGTGCCGTTCGGCCGTCCGGCGGCCCGTGCCCTCGACTTCTGGCTCAAGCAGGGCCGCCCGCACCTCCTGGTCGACGGCTCCGGCCCGGCGGTGTTCCTCGGAGCCCGCGGCCGGCGGATCGACCAGCGCGCCGTGCGCACCCTGGTCCACCGCCGGATCGCCGAGGTCCCGGGTGCGCCCGACATTGGGCCACACGGGCTCCGGCACACCGCCGCGACCCATCTCCTCGAAGGCGGCGCGGACCTGCGCTCGGTGCAGGAGCTGCTCGGGCACGCGTCGCTGGCCACCACGCAGCTGTACACGCACGTGACGACCGACCGGCTCCGTCGGGCCTACCAGCAGGCCCACCCCCGGGCCTGACGGCTACGACAGGGGGAGGGCCTCGAGCAACGGCCGCCACCCGGGGTAGGCGAGCGGCACCGGCAGCGCGGACGACGGTTGCGCGAGCGGTGGGGCGACGGGCTCGTCGCGCCAGAGCGGGAGCAGCCGCACCGGCCCGAGGCCGACCAGCCGCAGCGGGTCGAGGTAGGTCTCGTCCCGGACCCAGCCCCAGTGCAGGCAGGTGCGGGGGAAGCAGTGGGATCCAGCCGTCTCGAGGGTGCCGATCGATGCGCCCGCGGCGACCACCGCACCGCGCGCGACGGTCGCGGTCACCGGCTCGTAGGTCGTGCGCGTCTCGCCGTGGTCGACCACCACCACCCCACGGCCGGCGATCCGGCCCACGAACGACACCGTTCCGGCCAGGGCCGCGCGCACCCGTTGACCGGGGGTGCCGAGCAGGTCGACGCCGCGGTGCCCCGACCCCCAGGCCGACGTCGGCGGGTCGAACCCCGCGACCACCGCGGGCTCCGGGGCCATCGGCCACACGCCCACCGGATCCGGCTCCCCGGGCGTGCCGAGAGCCCGCCCGTGGCCGAGGACGGCCACGAGCAGGCCCAGGACGACGACCACGGCGAGCCCGGGGAGCCGGGTCCGGAGGGCGGTGACCGACGAGGCCACGGGGTGCTGGGGACGGTGCATGGGAGGAGCCTGCCCGCGCCCCGGGACGGGCGCCCGCCGCCGGGTCAAGACGGTGGAGAAGCACCGCGGTCGCTGCCCCTGTGGACGCCTCGCGGCCCGGTCCGTCTCCGATTCGCGGCCCGAGGCCCGCGTCACGTAGTCTGGTCCGCGCAATCCGCATGGAAACGCGTGGATTGACTTCGCACGTCCGCAGACCGCGACGGAGCCTGACTTCTGGACTCCGGCCACCCGTGGGCGACGATCCTCGGTCCGGCACCTGGGCAACCAGTCGCCGGTGGGGTCGCGCGCAGGCGTCAGGGCACCCGGCACCCGTCGGGGGCATCGAAACTGAAAACACAACCGGAGCCACCACCGGTGCGTCCTGATCACAAGGGCGCACAGACGGGGTGCGCTCCACACAACAGGAGACATCACATGGCAGTCGTGACCATGCGCCAGCTTCTCGAGAGCGGCGTGCACTTCGGACACCAGACCCGTCGCTGGAACCCGAAGATGAAGCGCTTCATCATGACCGAGCGCAACGGCATCTACATCATCGACCTGCAGCAGTCGCTGGCCTACATCGACCGCTCGTACGCCTTCATCAAGGAGACCGTCGCCAAGGGCGGCACCGTGATGTTCGTCGGCACGAAGAAGCAGGCCCAGGAGGCGATCGCCGAGCAGGCGACCCGCGTCGGCATGCCCTACGTCAACCAGCGCTGGCTCGGCGGCATGCTCACCAACTTCCAGACGGTGCACCAGCGGATCAACCGCCTCAAGGAGCTCGACGAGATCGACTTCGACGACGTGGCCGGCAGCAGCCGCACGAAGAAGGAGCTGCTCCAGATGCGCCGCGAGCGCGACAAGCTGAACAAGTCGCTCGGCGGAATCCGCGAGATGAGCCGCACGCCTTCGGCCGTGTGGATCGTCGACACCAACAAGGAGCACCTGGCCGTCGAGGAGGCGCGCAAGCTGCGCATCCCGATCATCGGCATCCTGGACTCCAACTGCGACCCCGACCTGGTCGACTTCCCGATCCCCGGCAACGACGACGCGATCCGCGCCGTCGGCCTGCTGACCCGCGTCGTCGCCGACGCCGTCGCCGAGGGCCTCATCGCCCGCTCCGGCGCGAAGGCGACCGAGGGTGCCGAGGCCGTGGGTGCCGAGGAGCCGCTGGCCGAGTGGGAGCGCGAGCTGCTCGGTGGCGACGCCGAGAAGGCCGCTGTCGAGGCCACCGGCGGCGACGCCGAGAAGGCCGCCGAGGAGACCCCGGCGTCCGAGGCGACCGGCGCTGCGTCCGAGGCCACCGAGGCGACCGAGGTCGCCGAGGCCGCCACCGAGGCCCCGGCCGCCGACGAGGCCAAGGCCTGACCGTTTCCGACCGCGGCGGCTCCGTACGACGTACGCGAGCCGCCGCGCCGGTGACCGGCGCCCCCAGCACCACGCACTACCACCACGAACCTGAGGGGAAGAGAACCCATGGCGAACATCACCGCCGCCGACGTCAAGAAGCTCCGCGAGCTCTCCGGCGCCGGCATGATGGACTGCAAGAAGGCGCTGACCGAGGCGGACGGCGACTTCGACAAGGCCGCTGAGCTGATCCGCATCAAGCTGGGCAAGAAGGCCGCCGAGCGTGGCGAGACCCGCGAGGCCACGGCCGGCCTGGTCGCCACCTCGGGTGGCGCGCTGGTCGAGCTCAACTGCGAGACCGACTTCGTGGCCAAGGGTGACGAGTTCGTCGCCGTGGCCCAGAAGATCGCCGACGCGGCCAACGCCGCCAAGGCCACCGACACCGAGACCCTCAAGGCCGTCGAGCTCGACGGCTCCACCGTGGGCGAGGTCGTCGCCAACCTGGCCATGACCATCGGCGAGAAGATCGAGCTCGGCCGCGTGGCCTACTTCGAGGGCGACGTCGTCGTCTACATGCACAAGCGTGCCGCCGACCTGCCGCCCGCCGTCGGCGTGCTCGTCGAGTACGACGGTGACGAGGACGCCGCTCGCGCCGCCGCGATGCAGGTCGCCGCGATGCGTCCGCAGTACCTCACCCGTGACGAGGTCCCCGCGGACATCGTCGCCAAGGAGCGCGAGATCGCCGAGGCGACCTCCCGCGAGGAGGGCAAGCCCGAGCAGGCGATCGCCAAGATCACCGAGGGTCGCCTCAACGGCTTCTTCAAGGACGTCGTCCTGCTCGAGCAGCCGTCGGTCACCGAGAACAAGAAGACCGTCAAGGCCGTCCTCGACGCGTCCGGTACCAGCCTGAAGCGGTTCGCCCGTTTCGAGGTCGGCGCCTGACCGGATAGGTTGCAGCCAGACCACACGAGGAGGCCGGTTCGATGACTCAGACACTGATCATCGAACCGGCCTTCTCGCTTGCCCGCCACCCCGCGCAGTGCACGAAGGGACTTCCGTGACCGGCTACAAGCGTGTCCTCCTCAAGCTCTCCGGCGAGGTCTTCGGAGGAGGGAAGGTCGGCGTCGACCCCGACGTCGTCCAGAAGATCGCCCGCGAGATCGCCAACGTCGCCCAGGCCGGCGTCCAGATCGCCGTCGTGACGGGTGGCGGCAACTTCTTCCGTGGCGCCGAGCTCCAGCAGCGCGGCATGGACCGGGTCCGTGCCGACTACATGGGCATGCTCGGCATCGTGATGAACTGCCTCGCCCTCCAGGACTTCCTGGAGAAGATGGACGTCGAGACCCGCGTCCAGACCGCCATCACCATGGGCCAGGTCGCCGAGCCCTACGTCCCGCGCCGCGCCATCCGGCACATGGAGAAGGGCCGGGTGGTCATCTTCGGTGCCGGCATGGGCATGCCCTTCTTCTCCACCGACACCGTCGCGGTCCAGCGGGCGCTGGAGAGCAAGTGCGACGTCGTCCTCGTGGCCAAGAGCGGCGTCGACGGCGTCTACAGCGCCGACCCCAAGCTCGACCCCACGGCCACCAAGTACGACAACCTCACCTACGACGAGGCCATCCAGCAGGGCCTGCGGATCATGGACCAGACGGCGTTCGCCCTGTGCGGGGAGAACAAGCTGCCGATGGTCGTCTTCGGCATGGAGCCCGAGGGCAACATCCTGCGCGTCGTGCAGGGTGAGAAGATTGGCACGCTCGTCAGCGCAGGCTGACGGGCCATTCGCACCAGCCTCGACCACCCACGCAACGACAGCACCCACGCAGTAAGGAAGCAGCCGTGATCAACGACATCCTCAACGAGGCCGACTCCAAGATGGACAAGTCGGTCGACGCGACGCGCGAGGAGTTCGCGGCGATCCGGGCGGGCCGGGCGCAGCCGAGCATGTTCAGCAAGATCACCGTGGACTACTACGGCTCGCCGACCCCGCTCCAGCAGCTGGCGTCCTTCACCGCCCCCGAGGCGCGGATCATCCTGATCCAGCCCTACGACGTGGGCGCGATGGGCAACATCGAGCGGGCCATCCGCGACTCCGACCTCGGCGTGAACCCCTCCAACGACGGCAAGATGCTGCGCTGCGTGTTCCCCGAGCTGACCGAGGAGCGCCGCAAGGAGTACATCAAGGTCGCCAAGGCCAAGGCCGAGGACGGCCGCGTCGCGGTGCGCAACCTGCGCCGCACGGCCAAGCAGGGCCTGGAGAAGCTCGAGAAGGACGGCGAGGTCGGCAAGGACGACGTCACCGGTGCCGAGAAGCGCCTCGACTCGATCACCAAGAAGCACACCGACGCGATCGACGACATGCTCAAGAACAAGGAAGCCGAGCTGCTCGAGGTCTGAGGACCCGGCAACCGACCATGACCGACACCTCGTCCGGCGCCCCGGCGGCGCCGCAGAAGGACCACGGCCGGGCCGGGCGCGACCTGCGCGCGGCCGTCCTGTCCGCGATCGTCCTGCTCGCCGCGATCGGCACCTCGCTGTTCTTCTTCAAGACGGCCTTCATGCTGATCGTCGCGGTCGCGGTCGTGGTGGCCGTGTGGGAGCTCCACCAGGGGATGCTGGCCAAGCACATCGACCTGCCCGAGCAGCCGCTGATGCTGGGCGGCGTCGTCATGGTCGTCGTGGCCTACTTCTACGGTGCTCCGGCGCTCGTCACGGCCACCGCGGTCACGGCGCTGGTCATCATGTTGTGGCTGCTGCGCCGCGGCATCGACGGCTACGTCATGAACGCCACGGCCTCGGTGTTCACGCTCGTCTACGTCCCGTTCCTCGGATCGTTCGTCGCCCTGATGCTGGCCGAGGGCGGGACGTCGTTCTCCGCCGGCGGCATCGACGACGCGGGCGTCAAGGGCATCATCGCCTTCATCGGCGTCACCATCGCCTCCGACATCGGGGGCTACGTCGCCGGTGTCCTATTCGGCAAGCACCCCATGGCCCCGGTCATCTCCCCGAAGAAGTCGTGGGAGGGCTTCGCCGGGTCGGCGGTCTTCTGCGGCGCCGCCGGCGTCGCCCTGGTGGTCTACCTGCTCGACGGCGACTGGTGGGTCGGCCTGGCCCTCGGCGCCATCGCGGTCGTGATGGCCACCCTCGGCGACCTGTGCGAGTCGGTGATCAAGCGCGACCTCGGCATCAAGGACATGAGCCAGGTGATCCCGGGCCACGGCGGCCTGATGGACCGGCTCGACTCGCTGCTGGCCACGATCGCCCCGATCTGGCTGCTGCTGCACTACCTCGTCTTCCAGTGAGGGCCCCGGCGTGACGCTCTTCCTGGTCCGCCACGGCCGGCCGGCGATCGACCCGGCGCGCCCCGCCCACACCTGGGAGCTGGACCCCGTCGGCTTCGACGACGTGTGGGCGCTGCGCGAGTCCGGCCGCCTGCCGCAGCGGGCGGCCTGGTTCTGCTCGCCGGAGCCCAAGGCGGTCGCGACCGCCCAGCTGCTCACCGAGTCCGACGTCGGCATCGTCGACGACCTCCGCGAGCACGTGCGCGACTCCGCCGACTGGATCGAGGACTTCCCGGCCGTCGTACGTCGTGCCTTCGCCGAGCCGCACCTCAGCGCCCACCCCGGCTGGGAGACCCTCGACGCCTGCCGCGACCGGGTGGTCGCCGCGGTCACCAGGATCCGCGACGTCCACGCCCGCGAGGACGTCGTCCTGGTCGGCCACGGCACCGCCTGGACCCTCGCCGCCGCGGACCTGGCCGGCCAGGCCCCCGACCTCGACCGGTGGCAGTCGATGGCCATGCCCGACCTGATCAGGGTCGACGACTGAGCCGCGGCCTCACCACCACCCTTGCCGGCGTGCCCAGCGCAGCAGCAGCAGGCTGATCGCGAGCATCGCGACGAGCACGACGACGAGCTCGATGTAGTGCGTGTGCTGGGAGACGATCATGTTCATGCCGTAGACCGACGCGATCGCGGTGACGGGCAGCGTCACCGCCGCGATGACGGCCAGCCGCTCCATGGCGACGGTCATCTTGGTGTGCACCTTGGTCTGGTAGAGCTCGATCACGCCGAACAGGAAGTGCGACTCCCCGTCGGCCAGCGAGCGCACCCGGTCGAACTGGTCGGCGAGGTCGCGGGCCCAGGTGGAGTCGCGGTCGTCGGCGATCCGGTGGATGCCGGCCATCCGGACCCAGATGTCGTGGCACTGGGCCGCCATCGTGCGGGTGGTGATCAGCTCGTGGCGGATCAGGAACATCGTCTCGAGCAGCGCCTCGGGGTCACGCATCTGCGAGGTCATCACCTGCTGCTCCAGGCCCGGCAGCTTCTCGGCGACCTGCCGGATCAGCCCGCTCTGCCGGCGCGCGACCGCCGAGGTGATCGCGTAGGACAGCTCGGCGGGGGAGGAGGGATGGAAGCGCTCGCCCTCGATCCGGGCCAGGACGCCGGCCGTCTCGAGCAGCGCCACGTCCAGCGGCACCTCGGGGTTGATGGGGCCGTGCACGGTGACCAGGTAGTGGTGGCCGACGATCTGGTCCAGCTCGAGCAGGTGCACGTGGCCGGCCCGGCCCAGGAAGGGGGACTGCGTCGTGACGAACACGTGGTCGTCGTACCCGTGCACGGTCGGGACGTAGTTCCGCTGCCGGCAGCCCTCGATCACCATCGGGTGGCAGCCCAGCCCGGTCAGCAGTGCGTCGGCGTCCTCGTCCCACACGGGCACGTCGACCCACCAGAAGCCCTCCTCATGGGCGAAGAGCTCCACCACGTCGTCGGGCTCGCGCCGGTGCGCGCCCGACGCGTCGAGGAACCAGACCTCCATGGCCCCAGCGTGGCGGGCACGGGGCACCGCGACAAGCGCCAGGGCAGCACGACGACCTGTCCCGGGCGTGACGAGCGTCCCGCGCGGGGGTCCGTGCTTCGGGGCACGGTCTCTGAGAGGATCGGGGCGATGACCACCGAGCAGACTCCCCGGGACGGCGCCGTCGATCGGCAGCCGGACTGGTGGCACCGCGACCACCCGACGTTCACGGCCCTGACGGGCTTCTTCTCCGGGCTCGCCTTCGTGATCGTGATCCCCGGGGTCTTCGCCGGCATCCTGCACCTGCTCTTCGACGACCACACCGCCGAGGACCTCTTCCCGCTGGTCCTGGTCATGCTGGGCGTCCCGGCCGCCCTGATCACGGCCCCGCGCACGCGCCGCTTCGGCCTCTACATGCTGATCGGCATGGTCGCCACGGCCCTCGTCGTGGGCGGCGTGACGGCGCTCGTGCTGTGGTACCTCTTCCAGTACCAGGACTGACGTTTCGCCACCGGGTGCGCCCGGATGGGATGATCGGGACCTGATGTCCTCCCCTGACGCCCCCGACAGCACCCCCGTGAAGACCCTGCCCCTGGTCTTCGACGAGCCGCGCGGCCGCAAGAAGCCACCGCGCCACCTCGCCGACCTCACCGCCGAGGAGCGCAAGGCGCTGCTCGCCGAGCAGGGCCTCCCGGGCTTCCGCGCCAAGCAGCTCAGCACCCACTACTTCTCCCGTCTGGTCGACGACCCGGCCGAGATGACCGACCTGCCGGCCGGTCAGCGCGACGACCTCGTCGCCGCGCTGCTGCCCACGCTGATGACGCCGCTGCGGACGCTCGAGGCCGACAAGGGCACCACCCGCAAGACCCTGTGGAAGCTCTTCGACGGCGCGCTCGTCGAGTCGGTGCTGATGCGCTACCCCGGCCGCGTGACCATGTGCGTCTCGAGCCAGGCCGGCTGCGGCATGGCCTGCCCCTTCTGCGCCACCGGCCAGGGCGGCCTCCAGCGCAACATGTCCACCGCCGAGATCGTCGAGCAGGTCGTCGCAGGCGCCCGGGCGCTGGCCCGCGACGAGGTCCCGGGCGGTCCGGGTCGCGTCTCCAACGTGGTGTTCATGGGGATGGGCGAGCCGCTGGCCAACTACAAGGCCGTCATCGGCGCCGTACGCCGGCTCACCGACCCCACCCCCGACGGTCTCGGCATGTCGGCCCGCGGCATCACCGTCTCCACCGTCGGCCTGGTGCCCCGGATGAAGCAGCTGACCGAGGAGGGCATCCCGGTCACCCTCGCCCTCAGCCTGCACGCGCCCGACGACGAGCTCCGCAACGAGCTCGTCCCGATCAACACCCGCTTCTCGGTCGCCGAGACCGTCGAGGCGGCCTGGGACTACGCCGCGAAGACCAAGCGCCGGGTCTCCATCGAGTACGCCATGATGCGCGGCATCAACGACCAGGCCTGGCGTGCCGACCTGCTCGGCGACGTCCTGAACTCCTACGGCGACTGGGGCTGGGTGCACGTCAACCTGATCCCGCTCAACCCGACGCCGGGCTCCAAGTGGACCGCCTCGGACCCCAAGGACGAGCGCGAGTTCGTGCGCCGGCTGGAGGCCAAGGGCATCCCGACGACGGTGCGCGACACCCGCGGCAGCGACATCGACGGGGCCTGCGGCCAGCTCGCCGCCGTCGAGTAGCCGCTCAGCAGCCCTCGGCCACCAGGTCCGCCGCCTCCTCGACCGAGTCGACGAGGTGCACCCGCCCCTCCATCGGGCGTCCGCGGGCGAGGGAGGAGAGCAGGGGCCAGGCGGGCAGCGTCCCGGTCCAGTACGTCGCCCCCACGAGCACCATCGGCGCGACCGACGACTCGTCGGCGTAGTAGTTCTCGCACGCGTCCTGGAAGACCTCCTGGACGGTGCCGCCGGCGCCGGGCAGGAAGACGATCCCCGCGTCGCAGACCTCGAGCAGGATCGCCTCGCGGGTGGCGTTGCGGAAGTACTTCGCGATCGCGGTCGCGAAGACGTTGGGCGGCTCGTGCCCGTAGTGCCAGGTCGGGATCCCGAGGGACTCGCTGTCCGCCGGCAGGTCCACGTCGAGGGCGGCCCCCACCCAGGCGTCGACCGAGGGCCGGTACGACGGCACGGCGGCCAGCGACCGCAGGGCCTCGTCCAGGGCGTCGGCCGGTCGCGACGACAGGCGGCCGCCCAGGTTGGCCGCCTCCATCGCGCCCGGGCCGCCGCCGGTCGCCACCACGTGGTCGCGGCCGAGCAGCCGCCCGAGGGACGCGGCTGCGGCGTACTCCTCCGAGCCCCGCTCAGCGGCGTGCCCGCCCATTACGCCGACCAGGCGCCGCGTCGCCGTCCACGCGGTGAGTGCCTCGTCGATCGCGTGGTCGTGCAGGGCGCGGGCGAGGGTCGCGTCGGGGTCTGCCGTCCGCTGCGACCACGCGTAGGCGCGGGCGTCCGTGGTGGTGCGGTAGGTGGGGGAGTCGTAGAGCTCGGCGGCGGTGTAGAGCTCGGCGCGGTAGGTGTCGACCGGCACGCCGGGGATCGCCGGGAGCACCAGGGCGCCCGTCGCCTCGAGCCGCGCGGCCTCGCCCTCGGCGAAGGTGCAGCCCAGGAACGTCGCTCCGGCCGTGCGGGCGCCGGCCAGCGCAGCGCCCCGGTCCGAGAGGTCCACGTCCTGCACCCGCCACCCCGACAGCGACCCGGCACCCGCGCCGATCCGCCGGTCGAACTCGGCCAGGGACTCGACGTGGACCACGCGGCCTCGGGAACGCCTCACGCGGCGAACCTAGACCACGCTCGGCCGGCGCTCCCCCGAACAGGTCTCAAAAGGCGTGCGCCATCAGGTCACCGAAGAGGTCGTGCTCGTCGACGTCGAGGCCCCGCGCCCGGAACCAGGTGCACATGTTGGTGCAGTCGCGGAGCAGGAAGTCCATGCCGTTGGTGTTGCCCACCAGGTCGACGATCTGCGGCAGGTCGATGATGACCAGCCGCTCGCCGGCCGCGAGGACGTTGTACGGCGACAGGTCGCCGTGGACGATCCCGTCCTGCACCATCGTGGCCATCGCGTCCCGGAGCTGGTCGAAGTACGACGCCAGCAGGACCGGGTCCGGCCGGGTCTGCGCCAGCCGCGGGGCCGTCTGCGTGCCGTCCTCGCCCTCGACGGTGATCCACTCCATGAGGATCTCGGTGCCGTCGATCTGGACGGGGTAGGGGACCGGCAGGCCCAGCTCGTGGCAGCGCTTGAGGGCGTCCCACTCCGAGATCGCCCACTCGCCGGCGGCGACGATCCGGCCCCACGTGCTGTTGCGCTTGAGGGCGCGCTCGTCGCGCGAGCGCTTCATGCTGCGGCCCTCGGTGTAGGACGCGGCGCGGTGGAAGTTGCGGTGGTCGGTGCTGCGGTAGCGCTTGGCCACCATGACGACCGACTCCCCGAGGGCCTCGGACCCGGGGACGGCGCGCTCCAGCAGGAACGCGTCGGCCTCCTTGCCGGTCTTGAGGATGCCGAGGTCGGTGTCGAGGGCGGCCTGGGAGGTCACCACCCAGTCGGGGCGCGGCTGCGGGCCCCGGCAGAGCGGCTCGACGCTCAGCCAGGTCGACCAGCGCTGGCCGTCCGGGAGGTCGTCGTCGTACGCCTCGAAGTCGAAGACGAAGGAAGGGTCAAGCTCGTGTTGCGTGAAGTCCTGGGACATCGGTGTGAGTGCTCCATGAGGTGAGAGGGGTGCGGTCTGCGGACAGGCCGGGGACAGTCATCGACATGTCACGGCTCCTCTCGGTCATGGGCACGGCTGCGGAGGTGGCAGCGCCCGGGGCGGGACCATCGTGGAGGTCCCGCCCCGGGCGCCGCAATCGAATTAACGCCGGGATCAGCAGACGGAGTCCGCCGGCTTGGGGTTGGTGAGCCCGAACAGCGGCCGCAGCCGGAGCCCGACGAAGGTGCCGGCCAGCGCCATCAGGCCCCACAGCCAGCCGTGCAGGCTGAAGGAGGCGATGCCGCCGAAGTAGGCGCCGATGTTGCAGCCGAACGCGATCCGCGCGCCGTAGCCCATGAGCACACCGCCGAGGACGGCGCCGAGTGCGAGCTTCCCGGGGATCCGGCGGTGCACCACGAAGGCACCCGCCGCGGCCGAGGCGACGAGCGCCCCGACGATGATGCCGAGGTCCATGACCGAGGTCTTCTCGGCGAGGAAGCCCGCCTGGTACTTCGCCAGGTTGGCCGGGTCCTGCCAGAACGGCCAGGACAACACGTCGACCCCGAGCGCGTCGAGCAGCTTCGAGCCCCACAGCGAGAACGCGAAGGTGACACCCCACGCGCCACCCGACACGTACAGCGTGACGGCGTTGAGGCCGGCCAGCAGCAGGGCGCCGACCCACAGCGGCCACGACCCGCGCACGGCCCGGGCCGCCCCCGTGGCGACCGGGGGCTCCTCGACCGGCGGCACGTCGCCGCGCCGCGCGATCACGTAGGTCACCGCGACGATCGCCGCCATGACCGCGAGGGAGACCGCCCAGGCGCCGAGGTAGCCGCCGAACGTGTCGGCCAGCGACACCGGCGGGTGCGAGGGCAGCGTGGTGGTCCAGAAGCTGAACGTGTACGCGCCCAGCACCGAGCCCGTCACGAAGCCGGCGAGCGTCAGCAGGATCGCGGTCTGGCCGCTGCCGATGGCGAAGAGCGTGCCGGACGCGCACGAGCCGCCCAGCTGCATCCCGACGCCGAAGAGGAACGACCCGACGAAGAGCCCGAAGCCGATCGGCGCGAGCGAGGGCAGCGCCGGCACGTCGCCGTACGACGCCTGCGTGGCGAGGATCGGCGCGAACAGCGTGCAGGCCACCGCCAGCATCAGCATGTGGGCGCGCAGCGCCTTGCCCTGGCGAACCGCGACCAGCTGGCGCCAGGCGGAGGTGAAGCCGAAGCGGCTGTGGAACAGCACGAACCCAAGGGCGAGCCCGAGCGCGAAGAGGATCGCGGGGATCTCTCCGGACCGGCTGAAGACGACGAGTCCGAGGACGAGGGCCGTGGCGAGGCCGGCCAGCACGACGCCGACCTGCGGCGGCGGAGCCTCGGCGGCCGGGGGCGGGGCGAGCCGCGCCTCGCGTGGAGGCACGCCGAGGCGGCGGGTGCCGGCGCCTCCGGAGCGTTCGGTGATGGACATCTGCTTCCTTTCGCTACGAGCTCGCGGGCGCGAGCAGGCCGACTGGGGTGACCGTGCCGCCGGGGAACCAGGCGACGGCGGTCTCGTGGTGCTGGTGGTGGCCCTGGGCCGGCATGTACGCCGCCCGGGTGGCGGCGTACAGCGACCAGGGGTCCGGGTCGTCGCCGTGCTGGGCGCGCCAGGCCAGGTAGCCCGCCGCGGTGGGGGACTGGCCGGGGAACCAGCGCACCAGGGTCTGGCTGAACTCCTGGGCAGCGGGATCGCGAACGTCGAAGTCGAGCGGGAGGATCGCCCCCAGCGTCGAGTCCACGACCTGCGGGGTCAGTAGCCACGGCGCCAGCCAGGTGCCGTCCGAGCGCATCGGCTGCCGGGCGAGCGGCAGGGCGGTGGTGCGGGTCAGCGTTCGCGCCGCGTCGGCCCACCCGCTGACCACGAGCAGCGCGTTGCGGGTGCCGGGCGGGTCGGCGGGGTCGACCACGCGGACATGGTGGGCGGTGGCCGCCTCGCGGACCGCGGCGTACGCGGCCCGGCTCCGGGGCGAGCCGTCCGCCTCGACGGCCAGCTCGGTCACCCCGCGGGAGGCCAGGGTGGCCACCACCGAGACGAGGGCGCCGCGGTCGGCGGCGGTGAGGTCCTCGGCCGGGCAGGTGGTGGGGGCGAGGCCGCCGGCGATCAGGGACCCGGTCGCCGAGGTCAGGCACTCCGGGCCGTCGGACGAGGTCCAGGCCGAGGTGTCGGGGGCGCCCGACCCGGCGATGCCGGTCTCGACCGCGAACGGGACCCGGTGCCGCGGCCCGTGCGAGACCAGGACGGTGCCCTGGCCCTCGGGCAGGTCCACGACCGCCCACAGCCCGTCGGTGCCAGGTCGCGGCACCGCGCGGACCATGTCGTGCGGCCCGGTCCCGACGAGCACGGGGAGTCCCCGGTGCCGGTGGGTGTCGCCGATGGGGGTGGCGTCGACGCGCACCAGGTTGCGGCCCGGCCGGGCCGGGGCGACCGTCACCGTGAACTGCACGTCGTCGTGCCGGATCCGCTGGATGGTCGGGGTGCCGGGGGTGCGTGACCCGCCGAGCACCTGCTGCCCCTGGTTGCGCGCCTGCCAGTCGGTCACGAGCGCATTGCCCTCACGAGGTGGCCCCGACGTGCCCTCCCACGTGTCGGAGCCGGCGTAGACCGCCCCGCCGACGACCAGCGCTGCCACCGCGGCGGCGGGAGCGAGGACGAGTGCCGCCCGCGGGCGGGACCGGAGGTCCCGCCCGCGGGTGCTGTCACTGTGCGACGTCACCTGGTGGTCACTTGACGTCGTCGTCGGCCGTCACGAAGAGCATCGAGTGCGGCTTCGCCGGACCCCAGTCGCCGTGCGGCCAGGAGGCTCGGTCGAAGTCGATGCAGGTCTCGCCCGTGGTGTCACGGAACTTCGTGTCGAGCGCGAGCGTCTCGTCCGCGAGGACGTCGGCCAGGCAGACGCGGTGGTCGCCGTTGAGGCCGGTGCGGGCCACGAAGTAGTTCGAGTACGCGATCCGGCGTACGTCGGTGGTCTCGTGGTAGTAGCCGTCCTCGCCGAGCTGGAGGTTGTCCAGCGCGCCCCAGTGCGGTCCGCCCGGCGCCGGCAACGTGTCGACCACCGCGGGGCAGTCGCTCTCGGCGCCCCCCGCGGTGACCTCGTCGAGCGTGTCGATGTTGCACTGCGGGCTGTCGCCGGACGCCAGGAGCTTCTGGATGTCCAGCTTGAGGATGTACGGCGGGGACCCCTTGTCGTCGCCGGAGGGCTGGCGGCCCACGACGGCGTGGTAGAGGTACTTGTCGTCCAGGCTCGTCTGGAGCCAGCCGCCGTTGCTGCCGCCGCCGTACCAGTTGCTGTTGGGGTCGGTCAGCTTGTTCGAGGTGGTGAGGTCGAAGACCTCACGCCACTCGGGCTTCTCCGCGGTGATGTCGGGGGCGTAGTAGATCGCGCCGCCCTGCATGGTCTCGGCGAACGCACCCTTGTGGCCCGGCAGGTTGGTCACCGTGGTCTCCATGGCCGCGCGCGGCTCCTCCTGGTGCGGCACCTTGCCCACGCGCGGGCCGTCGGGCAGGAACGAGACCGCCTTGAGCTTCGGGTGGTCCTCGTCGGAGATGTCCCAGGTGCGGACCGTCGGTCGACGGAGGTAGGACGAGGGCGAGGACACCGGGTTGAGGATGATGTTGCGCGGCTCGTTGTAGTCGCTGCTGACCAGGATGCCGAGGTCCTCGCGGGCCTGGACGCCGTGCGGGTTGGCGCACGTCGGCGCGGGCAGCGCGGGGATGTTGTCGCAGCGCTGGGTGTCCTCGGGCGTCTCGGTCGCGGCCGGAGCCTCGCTGAGCGTCTTGCCGTCCTTGTCGAGGCGGACCAGCTCGCCGGGCGAGCCGCCGAAGCCGTTGCCGACGCGGACGCTGCCGTCGGTGTAGGTGCACGGACCGGGCAGGTCCGGGCCGCCCATGTAGGTGCCGTAGGCATCACCGTCCTTGGTGACCCAGTAGGCGTCCGGGACCGAGCCGCAGACCGTGTCCTGCGGCAGGTTGACGGCCTTGAGCGTCAGCTTCGGGAGCTGCGAGGTGTCCACGACGTAGGTGACGTCGGTGAAGAGGCCGCCGGCGAAGATGTTGTTGCCCTTGTGCCAGATGTACTGCATGTGGTGCGGCTCGTTCTCCACGAGCGGGCCGACGGTCGCGGTGTTGACCACGGTGCCGTAGGACGGGGAGCCCTTGGTGGCGTCGACGACCGCGAAGAAGTCGGGGCCGACCAGGTCCTTCTGGCCGATCAGGTCCGTCCCGACCGACTTCGGGAGCGCGGTGAGCTCGGCGCCGCTCTTGTCGAGCACGTTGTTGTCACCGGCCCACACGACGAGGTACTCGCGCCGGATGCCGTCGTCCGCGACGGTGCCCCCGGAGTCCCCGGCCGGGATGCCGCCCAGCGAGGGGAGGCCGAGGCCGTCGAGCGCGGACGCCGGGAGCGCCTTGCTCTCGATGTGGTTCTCGATCCAGTAGGTCTTGCCGTCGCGACCGGCCACCTTGCTGGTGTCGGTGACGACGCCGGTGGCTGCCTGGAGCAGCGTCTGGAGCAGAGAGCTGGCTCCCGGGTCGGTGCCGACCGGGCCGAGGTCGTCGCCGCTGGACGGCAACGTGGCCGCGGACGCGCCACCGGTGCTGTGGAACGTCGCCGCGAGGCCGAGGACGGCCGCCGCGGCACCGACGGTGCGCAGGCGTCTGCCTGGGCGTCGGGGGACGTTCCGTGGGGTGTGGTTGCTCAAGGTGCTTACCTCCGAGATAGGGGCCCCATGTGCCCTTCTATATAAACACTAGTAACTTACTAAAGATTGCCTGAAGGGCAAGACCCCCGTCTCACGGAGCGGGTCGGCCAGGGTTGGAAGCTCAGGCGGCGAGGCCCCGCTCGGTCGGGATGTCCAGCTCGCTGACCCGGTCCCAGGCGTCGTCGACGTGCACGACCCGGCGGCCGAGCCGGTGCAGCAGGCTTGCGGCGATGCCGGCCCGGTAGCCCGAGCGGCAGTGCACCCACAGCTCGCCCGCCGGCAGCTCGCCGGCGCGGTCGGCCACGTCCTGGACGGGGACGTGCACGGCGCCCGGCAGGCGTCCGGCCTCCCACTCGTCGCGCTGACGCACGTCGACGACCACGCGCCCGCCGGGGTGGCTGCGGAAGCCGGCCCAGTCGGTGCGTGCGAAGGACGACTCGAGCGGGGCGTCATCCCCGAGGACGTGGATCCCGACGCCCTCGATGCCGATCGCGGCCAGGTCGCGGATCGCCGGGGCGAGGTCGGGCAGCCGGTCGGTGAGCAGCACGAGCTCGTGCTCCCAGGGCGCCAGCCATCCGACGTACGTCGCGAACTGGGTGGAGTACTCCACGCCGACCGTGTCGGTGAGGTGGCCGGCGGCGAAGTCGGCGCGGTCGCGCAGGTCGACCACCCAGGCACCCCGGGACACGGCGTCGGCAAGCTCCTCGCTCCCCACTGCCCGGGCAGGACGGGGGAGGGCGCGGCCGGCGGCCACCCGGTTGAGCGGCCCCATGTGGTCGTAGTACGCCGGGATCGGGCCGAATCCGGCCAACAGGTCCGCCACGAACTCCTCGCAGTCCGCGAGCAGTGCCGGGTTGGTCGCCAGCTGCCCGCCGATCGTGGGGGTCGTGCAGGAGCTGCCGGCCGCCGTCGACGCGCAGAAGCTGCCGAACCCATGGGTCGGGTGCAGGTGCGTCGCCGGGTCGAGCGCGGCCAGGTCCCGGGCGCTGGACCACTGGGCCCGGGCCAGCGCGGTGGTCATGTTCTCGTGGACCAGGTCGGTGCGGCCGACTGTCCCGTCCAGGAGGCTCCCGCCGCTGAAGACGGCACCGGGGTGACCGGCGCCGTGCGCGGGGTCGGTCACGTGGAACGACTGGTGGTGGCGAGTGTGGCCGGGGGTGTCGAGCACCCGCACCTCGAGCCCGCCGACCTGCACCAGCTCGCCGCCGCGCACCCCGACGCGCTCGAAGGCGACGTGCTCGTCGGCGGCGAGCAGGTAGTCGGCTCCGTGGCGACGGGCCAGGCCCAGGGCTCCGGAGAGGTAGTCGTTGTGCACGTGGGTGTCGGCGACGGCGGCGATCTCGACGCCCGCGTCCTCGGCGGCGCGCTCCACGGCAGTCAGGTGGCGGGGCGGGTCGACGACGAGGGCGGAGGCGCCGTCGTGGACCAGGTGACAGCGGTTGCCCAGCTCGGGCACCTCGAGGGTGATGACGTCCATCGCGTCTCCTAAAGTCGAGTGAGTTGATAGTGTTATAGCACCGTGATGCGGGACGTGCCGCCGGGGCGCGTGGGGGTCGGTAGGTTCTGCTCGTGACGCTCTCGCCCCGCCGCTGGGCTGCCCTGGCCACGTCCGCCCTCGTCCTGGGCCTGCTGCCCGGCGCGGTGCCGGCAGTCGCCGACCCGGCCCCGACGGCGGCCGAGATGCCGTCCCCCGGGGCCGCCGGGATGGGCGACCCCTACTTCCCGCTGGACGGCAACGGCGGCATCGACGTGGTCCGCTACGAGGTGCACGACACCTACGACTTCACCACCCGGCACCTGTCCGGTTGGACCCGCCTGACGGTCCGCGCGACCCAGGCGCTGAGCCGCTTCGACCTCGACCTGCTGCTCCCGGTGCAGGGCGTGACCGTCGACGGGGTGCCTGCGGCGTACGCCAAGCCCGACCTGCACGAGCTGCGGGTGACGCCCGCCTCGCCGATCGCGCGGGGCGACCGGGTCCAGGTGCTGGTGCGCTACGCCGGCCAGCCCGAGAAGCTCGGCTGGAACGGCGAGCACAACTGGCTCGCCGACGACTCCGAGGTCGTGGCGATGAACGAGCCGCACATGGCGCCGTGGTGGTTCCCGGCCAACGACCACCCGCGCGACCGGGCCCTGATGGACCTCCACATCACCACGGCCGCCGACAAGCAGGTCGTCGCCAACGGCCACCTCGTGGGGCGCGAGGTCCACGGCCGGCGCGCCACGACCCACTGGCGCGCGGCCGAGCCGATGGTGCCCTACCTCGCCTTCTTCGCGGCCGGCCACTTCGTCATCCGGCACGGCGTCCACGACGGGCTGCCGTGGTACGTCGCGGTGTCCGACCGCATCCCCACCTCGACCCGCAACGCGTCCCTGCGGCTCATGGAGCGCACCCCGGGCATCGTGACCTGGCTGGAGCGCCAGCTCGGGCACTACCCGTTCGCCGACACCGGCGGCCTGACGACCAGTCTCAACCCGGGCTTCGCGCTGGAGAACCAGACCCGGCCGACGTACCCCGTCCTCACCTCCGAGGCCGTCACCACCGTCGTGCACGAGCTGGCCCACCAGTGGTTCGGCGACTCCGTGGCGGTCGCCAACTGGCGCGACATCTGGCTCAACGAGGGCGCGGCCACCTTCATGGAGGCGCGGTACGCCGAGACCCACGGCGGCCAGTCGGCCCAGCAGTGGCTGGAGTACTGGTACGACACCCTCGCCGACGACGCCGACTTCTGGACGCTCCAGGTCGACGACCCGGGCCGCGACCACATCTTCGACTGGCAGGTCTACCAGCGCGGCGGGATGGCCCTGCAGGCGCTGCGGCACCGGATCGGCAACGACGACTACTGGCGGCTGCTGCGCCAGTGGGTGCACTCGCGCGCCGGCGGCAACGGCTCGACCCGGCAGTTCGAGGCGCTCGCCGAGCAGGTCAGCGGGCAGCAGCTCGACGGGTTCTTCAAGGCCTGGCTGGTCGACCCGACCCGGCCCGCCCGCACGGCGGCCAACGGCCTGGGCTGACGGTCGCCGCTCGGCGGGCTAACCGCCGATCAGCGGTCCCACAGCCCGGGCGGCGAGGCTCGGCTGCCGGGTGAGCGACTCCTCGGCGTCGGCGAGGGTCATCGCCCGCAGGCCGATGTTGATGCCGAGCCAGCGCAGCGGTTCGCGCTCCCAGGCGCGGGACCGGTGGCCGACCCACGGCAGCCGGGTCAGCTCGGTGTCGCGGCCCAGCACCAGGTCGCGCAGGGTGCGGCCGGCGAGGTTGGTGGTGCTGACGCCGTCGCCGACGTAGCCGCCCGCCCACGCGAGCCCGGTCGCGCGGTCGAGCCCGACCGAGGCGCACCAGTCGCGGGGGATGCCCAGGGCGCCACCCCACGCGTGGGTCACGCGGGTGCCGGCGAGCACCGGGAAGAGCGTGGTCATCGCGTCGTAGAGGCTGGCGAAGACCTTCTCGTCGTGGTCGAACCCCGGGCGGACCCGCGAGCCGAGGTGGTACGGCGCTCCCCGCCCGCCGAACACGAGCCGGTCGTCGGCCGTGCGCTGGCCGTAGACGATCAGGTGCCGGTGGTCGGTGAAGGTCTCCCGCCGGGCCAGCCCGATCCGGTCCCACACGTCGGCAGGCAGCGGCGCGGTGGCGATGACGAGCGAGTAGACCGGCGCGAGGGTGCGACGCTCCCCGGCCAGCGACGGGGTGTAGCCCTCGGTCGCCCGGACGACCGTGCCGGCCCGCACGGTGCCGTGCTTCGTCCGCGCGAGCCCCGGCTCGATGGCGGTGACGCGGGTGCGCTCGTGGATCGTGACGCCGCGCCGCTCGACCGCCCGTGCCAGGCCGCGGACGAGCTTGGCGGGGTGGATCGCCATGCAGTCGGGCGTGTACGTCGCCCCGCGCGTGCCGGTCGCGTCGAGGACGGCCGTGGCCTCGCGGCGGTCGAGCAGCCGCAGGTCGTCCTCCCCGCGGCCCCAGGACCGGGCGTGCTCCACCTCCGCGCGGGCGCGCCGCCACTGCGCACCGGTCCGGGCCACCGTGATCGTGCCGCCGTGGGCCAGGTCGGCGTCGATGCCCTCGGCGCGGGCGACCCGGGCGACCTCGTCGACCGTGGCCCGCATCGCGGCGTGCTGGGCCAGGGCCGCCTCGCGGCCGCTCGCCGCCGCCAGCTTGTCCAGGGAGGCGGGGAACAGGGCCGAGCACCAGCCGCCGTTGCGCCCGGAGGCGCCGTACCCCGCCACCTCGGCCTCGAGGACCACGATCCGCAGCGTCGGGTCGGCCTCGGCGAGGTAGTGGGCGGTCCACAGGCCGGTGTAGCCCGCACCGACGATCGCGACGTCGGCGTCGGTGTCGCCGGGCAGCGCCGCGCGCGGGGTCCAGTCGTCGCCGGCGGTGTCGTGCCAGAGCGACAACCGGTCGTAGGGCCGGTCGCGGCCGGGACGACGGAGGCTCAGCGCACGCCCCACGAGTAGGTCTGCTTGCGGAGCCGGAGGTACATGAAGGTCTCGGTGGCGACGACGCCCTCGATGGTCCGGATCCGGTCCGAGATCAGCTCGAGCAGGTGCTCGTCGCTCTCGCAGACGACCTCGACGAGGAGGTCGAAGGAGCCGGCGGTGACCACGACGTAGTCGACCTCCTCGAGCTCCGCGATGCGGTCGGCGGCCTTCTCGAGGGGACCGGTGACGCGGATGCCGACCATGGCCTGGCGGGCGAAGCCGAGCTCGAGCGGGTCGGTGACCGCGACGACCTGCATGACGCCGCTGTCGGTGAGCCGCTGGACGCGCTGCCGAACGGCCGCCTCGGAGAGCCCGACGACCTTGCCGATCGCCGCGTAGGAGCGTCGTCCGTCCTGCTGGAGCTGCTCGATGATCGCCTTGCTGACGTCGTCGAGCTGGGTCGGGGGCTTCCTCGTCATGGGCCGAAGCCTGTCAGGGGGAAAGGGTTCGGTCAAAGGTTTCGCGGGTGTCGCCGAAACAAGGGATTTCGTTGCGCAGAGGTTTCGGTTCGACGGGATCGCTTGTCGAGTGCCCCTGGGCATGACACGATCCGAGCATCGAGAGCGAACACTCGAAGGAGTCAGATGCCACGAGGAAGCGCGTCCGGCCGGCCCGGGCTGTCGCGCCGGGGACTGCTCAAGGGCGCGGGAGGACTGGCCTTCGGCGGGCTCAGCATCGCCGCGCTCGACCTGCCGTTCTTCGACGTCCCGGGAGCCCAGCAGGACCCGTTGACCTGCCGGGCGCGTGACGTGTCCGCCTCGGAGCGCGAGGTGGTGATCAGCAACTGGCCCGGCTACATCGACCCGCGGCGCCAGAAGGGCAACACGCGCGACGAGTTCGAGGCCCAGACGGGCATCACGGTGAAGTACACCGACGACATCAACGCCAACACCGAGTTCTACGCCAAGGTCAAGAACCAGCTCGGCACCTGCCAGCCGATCGGCCGCGACATGATCGTCCTGACCGACTGGATGGCCGCCCGGATGATCGGTCTGGGCTGGATCCAGCCGCTGGACGCCGCCAAGGTGCCCAACGTCCACCAGAACCTCCTCACGGCGCTGCGGGGGAGGGCGTGGGACAAGACCGCGAAGTACCACGCGCCGTGGCAGACCGGCTTCACCGGCATCGCCTACAACGCCGCCAAGACCGGTGAGATCAGGAGCTTCGGTGAGCTCCTGGACAACCCCGACCTCAAGGGCCGCGTCACGCTGCTCAACGAGATGCGCGACACGATGGGCTTCCTGCTCAAGCTCGTCGGCGCCGAGCCGCAGAACTTCACCGCGGACCAGTGGGCCAACGCGATCGACCGGCTCCGCGGCTCGGTCTCCAACGGCCAGATCCGGGCCTTCACCGGCAACGACTACACCCAGGACCTGGCGGCCGGGAACCTCCTGGCCTGCGAGGCCTGGTCCGGCGACGTGATCCAGCTCCAGTTCGACAACCCCGACATCAAGTTCGTGACGCCGGAGGAGGGCCTGGCCATCTGGAGCGACAACATGATGGTGCCCAACCTGGCCACCCACGAGGCCAACGCCGAGGAGTGGATCAACTTCTACTACGACCCGGTCAACGCCGCGAAGCTGGCGGCCTGGGTCAACTACATCTGCCCGGTCGAGGGCGCCCAGCAGGAGATGGAGAAGATCGATGCCTCCCTCGTCGACAACAAGCTGATCTTCCCCGACGAGGACATGCTGTCGAAGACGTGGGACTTCATGGCGCTCGATGACCGGCAGCAGATCCAGTACGAAGGAGAGTGGTCCGATGTCTCAGGTGGCTGAGAGCGACGTGGTGGACACGGCCGCGGAGTCCTTCGAGGGGCTGCGGCTGCGGGCGGTGACGAAGTCCTTCGGTGCCTTCGAGGCCGTCCACGACCTCGACCTCGACGTACCCCGTGGATCGTTCTTCGCTCTCCTCGGCCCCTCGGGCTGCGGCAAGACCACGACCCTGCGGATGGTGGCCGGCCTGGAGACGCCCACGGCCGGGACCATCACCCTCGCCGGGCAGGACATCACCGCCGCCAAGCCCTACCACCGGCCGGTCAACACGGTCTTCCAGAGCTACGCGCTGTTCCCGCACCTCGACATCTTCGAGAACGTCGCGTTCGGGCTGCGCCGTCGCAAGAAGGCCGACGTCAAGCAGCAGGTCGCCGACATGCTCGAGCTCGTCGAGCTGACCAGCCAGGCCCGCAAGAAGCCGGCCCAGCTGTCGGGCGGCCAGCAGCAACGGGTGGCGCTGGCCCGGGCGCTGATCAACAAGCCCGAGGTGCTGCTGCTCGACGAGCCGCTCGGGGCGCTCGACCTCAAGCTGCGCCGCTCGATGCAGATCGAGCTCAAGCGGATCCAGACCGAGGTCGGGCTGACCTTCATCCACGTCACCCACGACCAGGAAGAGGCCATGACCATGGCCGACACGGTCGCGGTGATGAACAAGGGCGTCATCGAGCAGATGGGTGCCCCCGCCGAGCTCTACGAGAACCCCCAGTCCACGTTCGTGGCCAACTTCCTGGGGCAGTCCAACCTGATCGAGGGCACCATCCGGTCCCGCGCCGCCGACGTGGTCAGCGTGGAGATGCACGGCATCGGGGTCACGGTCCCGACCGAGCGGACGCACGCCGAGGGCGACCAGGGCTGGGTCGGGATCCGGCCAGAGAAGGTGCTGATCGGGGAGGAGGGCGAGGCCCTCGACGCCCCGGGCAACACCATCCCCGGCGGCGTCGTCACCGACGTGAGCTTCTTCGGCGTCAGCACGCAGTACCTCGTCCGGATGCCGTGGGGCCAGGAGCTCCAGGTCTTCGAGCAGAACACCGGACGGCGCCGGATCTTCCGCCAGGGCGACCGCGTCGAACTCTCTTGGCGGCCCGAGTACGCCTTCCTGCTCGACCACAGCCAGGACGCCGAGGCCGGCGCCCAGCGACGCGAGGAGGGTTGATGAGCGAGACGGTCCGGCGCCGCGGTGGCACCGGCTACCTCCTGCTCCTGCCGGGGCTGCTCTGGCTCGGCCTGTTCTTCGTGGTGCCGCTCTACTCGCTGGTCGCGACGAGCCTGTTCGACCCGAGCGGCTCGGACTTCCGCGGCTACACGATGGACTGGTCGTGGAGCAACTACTCCGACGCGCTCTCGACGTACTGGAGCCCGCTGGTCAGGTCGCTGCTGTACGGCGGCGCCGCGACCCTGCTCTGCCTGCTGCTCGGCTACGTGCTGGCCTACGCGATCGCCTTCAAGTCCGGCCGGTGGAAGAACCTCCTGCTGGTGCTGGTGATCGCACCGTTCTTCACCAGCTTCCTGATCCGCACCCTGTCGTGGAAGCTGATCCTGGCCGACGACGGCTTCGTGGTGAACACCCTCCAGGCCGTGCACGTGCTCGGCGCGGACGGCCGGCTCCTGGCCACGCCGGCCGCCGTCATCGCGGGCCTGACCTACAACTTCCTGCCGTTCATGGTGCTGCCGCTCTTCGCCAGCCTCGACAAGATCGACCACCGGCTGATCGAGGCGTCCGGCGACCTCTACGCCAACCCGTTCGTCGGGTTCTGGAAGGTCACCTGGCCGCTGTCGCTGCCGGGCGTGGTCTCCGGGACGCTGCTGACGTTCATCCCGGCTGCCGGTGACTTCATCAACGTCCAGCTGCTGGGCAGCCCCAACCAGGCGATGGTCGGCACCAAGATCCAGAGCCTGTTCACCGACGCCAACGACTACCCGTCGGCGGCCGCGCTGTCGGTGATCCTGATGGTGCTGATCGTGGCGATGGTGCTCGTCTACGTCCGCCGGGCCGGGACGGAGGACCTGCTGTGATGCGCTGGTTCCGGGAACGGATCGTTCTCCTGCTCGGGCTGCTCGTCCTCGTCTACACGTTCGTGCCGATCGCGATCGTCATCGGGATGAGCTTCAACGACCCGCCGAGCCGCAACGTCTATGCGTTCCACAAGTTCACGCTGTCCAACTGGGCCAACCCGTGCCTGGACCCCAGCATGTGCTCGGCGCTGGGGCGCAGCGTCGAGATCGGGCTGCTCGCCACGCTCGGGGCGACCGTGCTCGGCACCCTCGCGGCGTTCGCGCTGGTGCGCCACGACTTCGTGGGCCGCTCGGCCACGAACCTGCTGATCTTCCTGCCGATGGCCGCGCCCGAGATCGTGATGGGCTCCTCGCTGCTGGCGCTCTTCGTGGCCGCCGGCTTCAGCGGGCAGCTGGGCTTCTGGACGATCCTGATCGCCCACGTGATGTTCTGCCTGTCCTTCGTCGTCGTGACCGTCCGGGCCCGGCTCGCCGGCATGGACGACACCCTCGAGCAGGCGGCGATGGACCTCTACGCCACCCCTGCCCAGACGTTCTGGCGGGTCACCTTCCCGCTGGTCTTCCCGGGCATCCTGGGCGCCGCGCTGCTGAGCTTCTCGCTCTCCTTCGACGACTTCATCATCACCAACCTCAACGCCGGCCAGACCACGACGTTCCCGATGTACGTCTGGGGCGTCGCCCAGCGCGGTGTCCCCATGCAGGTCAACGTGATCGGGACGGTGATGTTCCTCGTGTCGGTGCTGATCGTGCTGGGTGGCGAGGCCAACAACCGGCGCCGGAGCCGGGCGCTGACCTGACGTTGGCTCGATCGTGGTCTTGGGGTGGATGGGGGCGCGCCGCGTAGCCGATCGCGTCACGCCGTCAAGGAGCTTCGCCCGCTTCGCGGCGCCTTCGGCGTCCTTGACTGCGAGCCTCGCGCGATCGGCTTCAGGCGGCGGTCGGGGCGACGGCCCTCGCTGCGCTCGGCCGCCGCCCCGCCCCAGGCGCACCCTCGAACGGCCCCAGCGGTGAGCCAGCAACCGAACCCGACCTGGAAACGGTTCACCACCCACCGCCCGGCCGACCCGGCGGTGAGTCATGAACCGAGCCGGGCAGGGAAAGGGTTCACAGCTCACCGCTCTCGCCGGCGGGGCGGCCACGCGCGCGGGCGCGCTTCCCCATGACGTCCCGGGTGGTCAGACCAGGGACGAGGCCTTGTCCAGGACCACGCGCAGGATCTGCTCGATCTCGTCGAAGTGCTCCTGGGTGCAGATCAGCGGCGGGGAGAGCTGGATGACCGGGTCGCCCCGGTCGTCGGCGCGGCAGTAGAGGCCCTCGTCGTACAACGCCTTGGACAGGAAGCCGCGCAGCAGCTTCTCGGCCTCCTCGTCGTTGAAGGTCTCCTTGGTGTCCTTGTCCTTGACCAGCTCGATCCCGTAGAAGTAGCCGTCGCCGCGGACGTCGCCCACGATCGGCAGGTCCAGCAGCCGCTCCAGGGTGGCCCGGAACGCACCCTCGTTGTCGCGGACGTTCTCCAGCACACCCTCGTTCTCGAAGATGTCGAGGTTGGCCATCGCGACGGCCGCGGAGACCGGGTGGCCGCCGAAGGTGTAGCCGTGGGCGAAGGACTCGTGGCCCTGCAGGAAGGGCTCCATCAGCCGGTCCGAGGCGATCATCGCGCCGAGCGGTGCGTAGCCCGAGGTGATGCCCTTGGCGCAGGTGATCATGTCGGGCTGGTAGCCGTAGCGCTCCGCGCCGAACATGTGGCCGAGGCGGCCGAAAGCGCAGATCACCTCGTCGGAGACGAGCAGTACGTCGTGCTCGTCGCAGATCTCGCGGACCCGCTGGAAGTAGCCGGGCGGGGGCGGGAAGCAGCCGCCGGCGTTCTGCACCGGCTCGAGGAACACCGCGGCCACCGTGTCGGGACCCTCGTTCTCGATCGCGACCGCGATCTGGTCGGCGGCCCAGCGGCCGAAGGCCTCCGGGTCGCTGCCGTCGAGGAAGCCGCCGGTGATCTCCGAGGCGCGGTAGGCGTTGGTGTTGGGCACCCGGAACGTCGAGGGCACCAGCGGCTCGAACTGCTGCTTGAGCCCCGGCAGCCCGGTGATCGACAGCGCGCCCTGGGTGGTGCCGTGGTAGGCGATCGCGCGGCTGATCACCTTGTGCTTCATCGGCTTGCCGGTGAGCTTGAAGTAGTTCTTGGCGAGCTTCCACGCGGTCTCGACGGCCTCGCCGCCGCCGCTGGTGAAGAAGACGCGGTTGAGGTCACCCGGCGCGTAGCCGGCGACCCGCTCGGCCAGCTGGATCGCCGAGGGGTGCGCGTAGGACCACAGCGGCATGAACGCCAGCTCGCGGGCCTGGGCGGCCGCGGCGTCGGCGAGCTCGGTGCGTCCGTGACCCAGCTGGGAGACGAAGAGCCCGGCGAGCGCGTCGAGGTAGCGCTTGCCCTTGGCGTCCCAGATGTAGGGACCCTCGCCCCGCACGATGACCGGCACGTCGGCGTGGTCATAGGTGGAGTGCCGCGTGAAGTGCATCCACAGGTGGTCCTTGGCGGCGCGCTGGAGGTGGTCGTAGTCCGGGTGCATACGGACCATCGTGGACGGTTCACCCCCCGACAGGCAAGCGAATCCGTGGTGCGGGGCCAGATTTCACACGGATTTCGTTGCCTAAGGGTTACGGCTCCACCGTCGTCTCGCCTAGGCTCGCGCCATGGCAGACCTGACCTTCCGCAATGTCATCAACGGTGAGCTCGTCGAGTCCGCCGCCGGCACGACGTACGACGTCGTCGACCCGACCACGGGAGCGACGTACGCGCAGGCCCCGCTGTCGGGGGCCGAGGACGTCGACCGCGCCTACACCGCGGCCGCCCGCGCCTTCGAGGAGTGGGGCGACACGACGCCGTCCGAGCGGCAGCAGGCGCTGCTCAAGATCGCCGACGCCCTCGAGAAGCGCGCCGACGAGTTCGTGCGGGTCGAGTCCCAGGACACCGGCAAGCCGCTCGGCCTCACCGCCAGCGAGGAGCTGCCGCCGAGCGTGGACCAGATCCGCTTCTTCGCCGGCGCCGCCCGCGTGCTCGAGGGACGCTCGGCGGGGGAGTACATGAAGGACCACACCTCCTTCGTCCGCCGCGAGCCGATCGGCGTGGTCGGCCAGGTGACTCCCTGGAACTACCCGCTGATGATGATGGTCTGGAAGATCGCGCCCGCCCTCGCGGCCGGCAACACCATCGTCCTCAAGCCCAGCGACACGACGCCGGCGAGCTCGACGCTGCTCGCCGAGCTCGCCCAGGAGTTCCTGCCGCCCGGCGTCCTCAACGTCGTCTGTGGCGACCGCGACACGGGCCGGCTCGTGGTCGAGCACCCGACCCCCCAGATGGTCTCGATCACCGGCTCGGTCCGCGCGGGCATGGAGGTCGCGGGCTCCGCGGCTGCCCAGCTCAAGCGCGCCCACCTCGAGCTCGGCGGCAAGGCGCCGGTGATCGTCTTCGACGACGCGGACATCGAGAAGGCGGCCGCCGGCATCGCCGAGGCCGGCTACTTCAACGCCGGCCAGGACTGCACCGCCGCCACCCGCGTCCTCGCCGGGCCGGGCGTCCACGACGAGTTCGTCGCCGCGCTCACCGAGCAGGCGCGCGGCACCAGCACCGGCCTCCCCGACGACGAGGACGCGCTCTACGGCGCCCTCAACAACGAGAACCAGCTCGCCCGGGTGACCGGCATGGTCGACCGGCTGCCCGACCACGCGAAGATCGAGACCGGGGGCAAGCGGCAGGGGGAGCAGGGCTACTTCTACGAGCCGACCGTGCTCTCCGGCCTCCGCCAGGACGACGAGCAGGTGCAGGACGAGATCTTCGGCCCGGTCATCACCGTGCAGCGCTTCTCGGACGAGGCCGAGGCGCTCCGGTGGGCCAACGGCGTGCAGTACGGCCTGGCCTCCTCGGTGTGGACCCGCGACCACGGCCGCGCCATGCGGATGGCCAAGCACCTCGACTTCGGCGCGGTGTGGATCAACACCCACATCCCGATCGTCGCCGAGATGCCCCACGGCGGCTTCAAGCACTCCGGCTACGGCAAGGACCTCTCCATGTACGGGCTCGAGGACTACACCCGGATCAAGCACGTGATGAGCTACATCGGTGACTGACCCGATGCGGATCCTGCTCGTCGGGGCGGGCGGGGTCGGGTCGGCCTTCGCCGCGATCGCCGCGCGCCGCGACTTCTTCGAGGCGGTCGTCGTCGCCGACTACGACCCGGCCCGTGCCGAGAAGGCGGCGGCGCAGGACGGCCGGTACGTCGCGGCGCAGGTCGACGCCTCGTCGGTGGAGTCGGTGACCGCGCTCTGCCGTGAGCACCGGATCACGCACGTGATGAACGCCGTCGACCCGGTCTTCAACATGCCGGTGTTCGAGGGGGCCTTTGCTGCGGGCGCGGACTACCTCGACATGGCGATGTCGCTCTCGACGCCCCACCCGGAGGCGCCGTACGAGAAGACGGGCGTGAAGCTCGGAGACCACCAGTTCGAGGCGGCCCCCGCCTGGGGGGAGGCGGGCCGTCTGGCGCTGGTCGGCATCGGTGTGGAGCCGGGGCTGTCCGACGTCTTCGCGCGGTACGCCGCGGACCACCTGTTCAGCGAGATCGACGAGCTCGGCACCCGCGACGGGGCCAACCTCGTCGTGACCGACGACGACGGCAACGAGATCTTCGCGCCGTCGTTCTCGATGTGGACCACGATCGAGGAGTGCCTCAACCCGCCCGTGATCTGGCAGGACGGGGAGTGGCACACCACCGAGCCGTTCTCCGAGCCGGAGGTCTTCGACTTCCCCGAGGGGATCGGGCCGGTGGAGTGCGTCAACGTGGAGCACGAGGAGGTCCTCCTCATGCCGCGCTGGGTCGACTGCAAGCGGGCGACGTTCAAGTACGGCCTCGGCGACGAGTTCATCGGCATCCTCAAGGTGCTGCACACGCTCGGCCTGGACCGCACCGAGAAGGTCCGGGTCAAGGCCGCTTCTGGTGGGCACTGTGAGGTGAGCCCGCGGGACGTGGTGGCCGCGGTGCTGCCGGACCCGGCGACCGTCGGCCCGCGCATGAAGGGCAAGACCTGCGCCGGCCTGTGGGTCACGGGCACCGGCAAGGACGGCGAGGGGAACCCGACCGGGCCGCGGTCGACGTACCTCTACCACGTCGTGGACAACGAGTGGTCGATGCAGGAGTACGGCCACCAGTGCGTGGTCTGGCAGACCGCGATCAACCCCGTCGTGGCCCTGGAGCTGCTCGCCACCGGCACCTGGTCGGGGACCGGCGTGCTGGGGCCCGAGGCCTTCGACGCGGTGCCGTTCCTGGAGCTGCTGACCGCCTACGGGAGCCCGTGGGGGATCAAGGAGCTCGACGCCTGACCAGCAGCCCTCGGCGGTTTCGGCCAGATCGGACGCATCACGATGGTGTAAATCGTTGTCAAGATGGCACCGGACGATGGAAATCGAAGGGCGACCTTCGCTACCGTTCCGACATGTCGGCGATTTCCCTGCGCGGCCTGAGCAAGCACTTCGCTGACGTGCGGGCCGTGGACGACCTCGACCTCGACATCGCCGAGGGCGAGTTCTTCTCCATGCTCGGCCCGTCCGGATCGGGCAAGACCACCGTGCTGCGACTGATCGCCGGCTTCGAGACGCCGACCTCGGGCCGGGTGCTGCTCGGCGAGCACGACGTGACCGATCGCCCGCCCAACCGGCGCGACGTCAACACCGTCTTCCAGGACTACGCGATCTTCCCGCACATGAGCGTGCGGCAGAACGTCGAGTACGGCCTGCGCGTCAAGAAGGTCCCGCGCGACGAGCGCCGCAAGCGAGCCCTCGAGGCGCTGGCCACCGTCCGCCTCGAGGGGTACGCCGATCGCCGCCCGCACCAGCTGTCCGGTGGCCAGCGCCAGCGCGTCGCGCTGGCCCGCGCGCTGGTCAACCGGCCCCAGGTGCTGCTGCTCGACGAGCCGCTCGGCGCGCTCGACCTCAAGCTGCGCCGCGAGATGCAGATCGAGCTCAAGCAGATCCAGCGCGAGGTCGGCATCACCTTCGTGTTCGTGACCCACGACCAGGAGGAGGCGCTGACGATGAGCGACCGGATCGCGGTGTTCAACGAGGGCCGCATCGAGCAGCTCGCCACCCCTGTCGAGCTCTACGAGCGGCCCGCCAGCTCGTTCGTGGCCGGCTTCGTCGGCACCTCCAACCTGCTGCAGGGCGAGGTGTCCCGGACCCTGCTCGGCGAGGACGGCACCTTCGTGATCCGACCGGAGAAGGTCTCGATGGTCGCCCCGGACCGCGCCCCCGACGGCGACGACGGCACGTGTGTCGCGCGGGGTGTCGTCCGCGAGGTCGTCTACCTCGGTGCCACGACGCACTCGGTCGTCGACCTCGATGCGGGCGCGACCCTGACCGTGTCCCACCAGAACAGTGACCGCTCGATCGACGCCGCGCTGGAGCGGCGCGACCACCCCGTCGTGCTCACCTGGCAGCGCGACAACCTCGTGTCCCTGGCCGGCTCCGGCCCGGGGGCGTCCCCTGAGGAGGAGACAGCATGATGAACAGAAGCTCCGGGCGGCTCGCCGCCCTCGCCGGCGTCGCACTGCTGGCGGTGCTCTCGGGGTGCGGCACCAGCAGCGACACGAGCTCGAGCGGCGGCGGGAGCAACGGGTTCACCCCTCCCGACGTGCCGATGAAGGAGTCGATCGGCGACATGGAGGGCGAGGTCAACATCCTCGCCTGGGCGGGCTACGCCGAGGACGGAAGCAACAGCCCGAAGTACGACTGGGTCACGCCGTTCGAGAAGCAGACCGGCTGCCAGGCCAACGTGAAGGTGTTCAACACCTCCGACGAGGCCGTCAAGCTGATGCAGACCAACCAGTACGACGTCGCCTCGGCCTCCGGCGACGCCTCGCTGCGGCTGATCGCCTCCGGTGACGCGGCTCCCGTGAACACCGACCTGGTCAAGAGCTACGCCGACATCGTGCCGTTCCTCAAGGACCGCGCCTGGAACTCCGTCGACGGCCAGATGTACGGCATCCCGCACGGCTGGGGAGCCAACCTGCTCTCGTACAACTCCGACGTGGTCAAGCCGGCACCCACGAGCTGGAGCGCGGTGTTCGACGACGCCTCCAAGTACAAGGGCAAGGTGACGGCGTACGACTCGCCGATCTACATCGCCGACGCCGGTCTCTACCTCATGAAGCACCAGCCCGACCTCGGCATCACCAACCCCTACGCCCTCGACCAGGACCAGCTCGCCGCCGCGGTGGACCTGCTCAAGGCCCAGCGGAAGAACATCTCGGAGTACTGGGCGAACTACCTGCAGAACGTCCAGGCCCTGACCACGGGCGACACCGTGATCGGGACGACCTGGCAGATCAACGCCAGCCTCGCCGCGGGGGAGGGCGCCCCCATCAAGACCGTCTTCCCGGAGGAGACGTCGACCGGGTGGTCGGACACCTGGATGGTCAGTGCGGCGTCGAAGCACTCCAACTGTGCCTACGCGTGGATGGACTACATCACCAGCCCCGGCCCCCAGGCCGAGGTGGCGGAGTACTTCGGTGAGGCCCCGGCCAACGCCAAGGCGTGCGACCTCACCGTGAACAAGAAGCACTGCGAGGAGTACCACGCGACCGACCAGGCGTTCTCGGACAAGATCTGGTACTGGACCACGCCGATCTCCCAGTGCCTCGACGGGCGCACCGACGTGAAGTGCACCGACTACGGCGACTGGACCCAGGCCTGGACCGAGATCAAGGGCTGACCGTGACGCAGACGCGGACCCGCACCGCGTTGCTCCTGACTCCGCCGCTCCTGTGGCTCGGGGTGGCCTACCTCGGCGCGCTCGCGGCCCTGCTGATCACGTCGCTGTGGACCCAGGACGACTTCACCGGCCAGATCCAGCGGCACTGGACGCTGGACAACTTCCGCGACCTGCTGACCATCGACGTCTACCGGACCATCACCGTGCGGACGCTGGCGATCGCGGCCTTCGTGACCGTCATCGACGCGGTGCTGGCCTTCCCGATCGCGCTCTACATGGCCAAGGTGGCCTCACCGCGGCTCCAGCGCCTGCTGGTGATCGCCGTGCTGATGCCGCTCTGGGCGTCGTACCTCGTCAAGGCCTACGCCTGGCGCGGGATGCTGTCCCAAGGTGGGCTCCTCGACTGGGTCCTGGGCCCGCTGGGGCTGCACTCGCCCGGCTACGGCCTGTTCGCGACGACGATGACGCTGGCCTACCTGTGGCTGCCCTACATGATCCTGCCGGTGTACGCCGGTCTCCAGCGGCTGCCCGACTCGATGCTGGAGGCGTCGGCGGACCTCGGGGCCCACGCCTGGACGACCGTGGTCCGGGTGGTGCTGCCGACGGCCTTCCCCGCCCTGGTGGCCGGGTCGATCTTCACGTTCTCGCTGTCGATGGGCGACTTCATCGCGGTCAGCATCGTCGGCGGCACCAGCCAGCTGCTCGGCAACGTCGTCTACAACAACATCGGCGCCGCCAACAACCTGCCGTTCGCCGCGGCAGTGACCACGGTGCCCATCGCCGTCATGCTCATCTACCTGGCCGTGGTCCGACGGACCGGCGCGCTGGACAACCTGTAGGGGAGGCCGCGATGACGATGTCCCGAGGCATGCGCGCCGCGCTGATGGCGTTCACCGCGCTGGTGCTGCTCGTGATCTACACACCGCTGGTGCTGGTGGTGCTCAACTCGTTCAACGTCGACCGCACGTTCACGTGGCCGCCGCCCGACCTGACCCTGAAGTGGTGGGACGCCGCCTGGCACAGCAGTGGCGCCCGGTCGGCGCTGTGGACCAGCGTGGAGGTGGCCCTCCTGGCGACCGCGGTCGCGCTGGTGCTCGGCACGCTGGCCAGCCTCGGCCTGCAGCGCACGCGGTTCTTCGGGCGCAACCTCGTCTCGCTCGTGATCATCCTGCCGATCGCGCTGCCCGGCATCGTGACCGGCATCGCGCTCAGCAACGCGTTCACCACGATCCTCGGGGTCGGGCTGAGCCTGGTCACGGTGGTCGTCGCCCACGCGACGTTCTGCATCGTCACGGTGTTCAACAACGTGCAGGCACGTCTCCAGCGGCTCGGGGGCAACTTCGAGCAGGCCTCGATGGACCTGGGCGCGGGACCCTTCACGACCTTCCGGCTGGTCACCTTCCCGATGCTCCGCTCGGCGCTGCTGGCCGGGGCGCTGCTGTCGTTCGGTCTGTCCTTCGACGAGATCGTCGTGACCACCTTCACCATCAGCGCGACCGACCAGACGCTGCCGATCTGGATCTTCCAGAACCTCTTCCGGCCCAACCAGGGACCCGTCGTCAACGTGGTCGCGGCCGTGCTGGTGCTGCTCTCGGCGGTCCCGATCTACCTCGCTCAGCGGCTGTCGTCCGGCGCGGGGGAGACGGTGCGCTGACGCGACACCGAGCCGGTGTGGTGCTCCGGTTGCGGTCGATCTGGGAGCCCACACCGACTCGGTGCGTCAGGGGTTGTGCGGGGATGTCTCAGGCAGTGGCGGCGAACGCCTCGGACACGACGTCGAGTCCCTCCTCGAGCAGGGCGTCCGAGATCGACAGGGGAGGCAGGAAGCGGAACACGTTGCCCCAGGTGCCGCAGGTCAGGGTGACGACGCCGTGGGCGTGGCACCAGGCCGACACGGCGGCCGCGCGGGCCGGCTCGGGGTCGCCCCCGAGACCGGTCCCCGGGGTGCGGAGCTCGATGGCCATCATCGCTCCGCGTCCGCGCACGTCGCCGATCACCGGGTGCTCAGCGGCCAGTGCACCGAGCCGCTTCTCCATGAGCACTCCGATGTCCCGGGCTCGCGCGGCCAGGTCGTGGGTGTGCATCTCCTCGATCGCGCCGAGGGCGGCGGCGCAGGCGACCGGGTTGCCGCCGTAGGTGCCGCCGAGGCCGCCGACGTGCACGGCGTCCATGAGCTCGGCGCGGCCGGTCACGGCCGCGAGCGGCAGCCCGCCGGCGATGCCCTTCGCCGTGGTGACCAGGTCGGGCACGACGCCCTCGTGGTCGCAGGCGAACCAGTCGCCGGTCCGGCAGAAGCCGGTCTGGATCTCGTCGGCGACGAACAGGACGCCGTTGGCCGCGCACCAGGCCGAGATCGCCGGCAGGAAGCCCGGCGCGGGTACGACGAAGCCGCCCTCGCCCTGGATCGGCTCGATCACGACGCACGCGAGGCTGCCGGCGCCCACCTGCTTCTCCAGTACGTCGATCGCCGCGGCGGCCGCCTGGGCACCGGACCGCCCGTCGAGGTAGGGGTAGCTCATCGGCGCCCGGTAGACCTCGCCCGCGAACGGCCCGAAGCCGTGCTTGTAGGGCATCGCCTTGGCGGTCATGGCCATCGTGAGGTTGGTGCGCCCGTGGTAGGCGTGGTCGAACACCGCGACCGCGTCCCGGCCGGTCGCCACGCGGGCGATCTTGACGGCGTTCTCGACCGCCTCCGCGCCGGAGTTGAAGAGGGCCGACTTCTTGGCGTGCACCCCGGGGGTCAGCTCGGCCAGCTCGGCGCAGACGTCCACGTAGCCGTCGTATGGGGTGATCATGAAGCAGGTGTGGGTGAACGCGTCGACCTGCTCGTGCACCCGCCGGACCACCGACGGCGCGGAGTTGCCGACCGACGTGACGGCGATCCCCGACCCGAGGTCGATCAGGGCGTTGCCGTCGACGTCGTGGAGGATGCCGCCGCCGGCCGCGGTCACGAAGACCGGGAGCATCGTGCCCACCCCGTCGGCGACGAACGCGCGCTTGCGCTCGAGCCGCTCCAGGGACCGGGGACCGGGGATGTCGGTGACGAGTCGTCGCTCCTGCGGAAGGCCGGGGCCCCCGGAGGTCGGGTGGGTCATGCTGCGAGAGTAGCGGCGCTCCTCCCCCTTTCGCGACGGAAAGGACTGCCAAATCTAGACATCGCGACGGAATCCGCGCGAAATGCTGCTAGAGACTACGGAGCCGCTCCTCGATCCTCCGGCTCATCGCGTGGAGCTCCTTGGCCCTGCAGAGCTCCAGGGCCTCGCCGAGCAGCCGTTGCTCCTCGGCACGATCTCCCCGCAGGCGGGCCGCCTCGCTGACCACCACGCGTATCCGTGGACGCATGATGCTCAGGTCGCCCCGGTCGACGGTCTCGACGGCCTCGGTCGCCCGCCGGGCCGCCTCCTCGAGATCACCCTCGCGGGCCGCGACGACGCAGTGACCCATCGCCACCAGGGCCAGGCTGAGCACGTCGTGCCGCGACGTCACGGCCTCCGCCTCCGCCAGGATCTCGCGCACACGGTCGAGCGGCGCGTCCAGCGCCAGCAGCACCCCTGCTTGCTGGGCCAGATCGGTCGAGGCGAAGGCGAGGCCGCCCCAGCGCCGGTGCCGGGCGATGCTGCGCTCGAAGTAGGTGATGGCCTCCGGGTAGTTGCCGAGGAGGAGGTTGGCCTCGGCCAGGGTCGCGGTCAGCTCGTCCGCGTCCGCGGGGTCGAGCGCCGCCGCGGCGCGCCCGGCCGCCTCCACGAGCGCCGCCGAGTCCGGCGTGGCCATCGCGGCGGCGCACATGGCGGCGTACACCTGCATCCAGACCCGGAACAGCCGTGACCGGCCCGGCAGCGCGGCCAGCCGCGCGGTGTTCTCGGCAGTCACCGACATCGGCCTCGTCCCGAACATGAGCGCGAAGGGCCGGACCGACTCGGCATGCCGCGCGGGGGCGCCCCCGAGCCCCGCCTCCTCCTCGCTCAGCCGCAGGAGCTCGTCGAACTGCGCGAGCATCTCGACCCCGTGCATCGCCACCACCAACGCCTGGTCGAGACGGACCAGGTCGTCGGCGGCGCGGGCCAGGTCGGCGAGCTCGCGGGCGGCGGTTGCGAGGTCGGCGGGATCGACATCCTCGGCCCCGGTCAACGCGTGCGAGAGCCGCCAGGCGCGCACGTACGCCACGTCGATGCCGGCCGGCGGGTCGTCCAGGGTGGCGGCGTACTCCTCGATCAGGGCCTTCGAGTCCGCGATCCGGCCGCGCCCCAGCAACAGTGCGTTCAGCCGGGCCATCAGGTCGCGGCGCGCTGCCGGGGCGAGTCCCGAGAGGGTGAGTGCCCCCCGGAGCAGCCCTTCCGCCGCGGGGCTGTCGTCGCGGTCGACGGCCTCCTGGGCAGCGGCCGCGAGGGTCGTCGCGGCCCGGATGGCCAGGCCGATCGCCTCCGGGGACCCGGGTGTCACCTCGTGCCGGAGGCGGGCGGCGGCCTCGAGGTGGTGGGCCACGAAGGCGACGCGCTCGGGGCCGGCGTCCGAGGCCGAGGTCTCCAGTCGCGCGGCGAAGCGCTCGTGCAGCTCCGCGCGCAGCTCCTTCGGCAGGGCGGCGTACGCCGCCTCGCGGACCAGCACGTGCCGGAACGCCCAGGTGTCCCCCTGGCGGCCGCGGGTCCGGCGGAGCAGGTCGCGCCGGGCGAGGACCGACAGGAGGTGCTCGACCGTCGCGGCGTCGTCGACCAGGGCGAGGGCGTCGTACGTCGTCAGCTCCAGGCCCACCACCGAGACCCGCTCGAGCAGTTGACGCTCGGCCACGGGCAGCCGGTCGAGCCGGGCGGCGATCAGGGCGCTGACCGTCGGCGGCACCCGCGCCTGCGACAGGTCGCCGACGAGGACCCAGCCGGCCCCGTCGTCCTGGACGAGCACCCCCTCCTCGACGAGGTGCGCGGTGATCTCCTCGACGAACAGCGGGTTGCCACCGGCCCAGTCGGCGACGGCGACGGCGACCTCGGGCGGGACTGGACCGCCCAGCAGTCCGGTGATCGAGGTGCCGGTCTGGGCGGTGCTGAAGGGGTCGAGGGCGAAGAGCGTGGAGTTCAGGGAGCCGCCGCCCCAGCCGGGCTGACGGTCCAGCAGCTCGGGCCGGGCCTGGCACACGAAGAGGAGGGGGAGGTCTGCCACCTCGTCGCGGACCCGCTCCAGCAGCTCGACGAGCGTCGGCTCGGCCCAGTGCAGGTCGTCGACGGTGACGACGAGCGGGCGGCGCAGGGCGAGCTGCTCGAGCACCCGGGCCACCGACCACGAGGTCTGGTCGCACCGACCGGGCTCGCCCGACCCGCCCAGGAGGGGCAGGACCAGCTCGACGACCTGCTCCCAGTCAGGGACGCCCTCACCGAGCCGGGCCACGACGTGCCGGGTGCCCTCCTCGGACTCGTTGCCGGTGAGTCCGAGGGCCTGGCGCAGCAGCTGGACGACCGGCCAGTAGGTGATGCCCTGGCCGTAGGAGACGCAGCGCCCGCCGACGACCTGGGCGCGGTCGCCGATGCGCCGGACGAAGTCGTCGACCAACCGGGTCTTGCCGATCCCGGGGTCGCCGAGCACGGTGACCAGGTGGCCGCGCCGCGACTCCAGGGTCCGGTCGAGGGTGACGTCGAGGACCTCCGCCTCCCGGTCGCGCCCGACCAGCGGGGTCTCGGGGCGGCGGACCCGCCCCTCCGCCGCGTCGGTCACCGAGATCAGGGCATGGGCCACCACGGGCTGGGACTTGCCCTTCGCCGCGATGGCCAGGGCCTGCCCGACCTCGACCGAGTCGCGCACGAGGGCGAGGGTCGCGGCGCCCAGCAGCACCTGCCCGGGCGCGGCGGCCTGCTCCAGCCGGGCCGCCGTGTTGACCGCGTCGCCGGTCACGAACGAGCCACCGGCGTACGCCGCGCCGGTGACGACCGAGCCGGTGTTGACGCCCGTGCGGACCAGCAGGCTGGTGCCCAGGGTCCGCTCGATCTCCGCGGACAGAGCCGCCACCGCGGCCGTCAGGTCGTGGGCGGCCCGCACCGCTCGGAGCGCGTCGTCCTCCCGCACCTCCGGCACCCCGAAGACGGCGAGGACGGCGTCACCCACGAACTTCTCCACCTGCCCGCCGTGCCGCTCGACCGCCTCCCGCGCGACCGCGAAGTAGCGCGTCATCAGCCGCCGGTAGGCCTCGGGGTCCAGCTGCTCGCCCATCGCGGTGGAGCCGGTCACGTCGCTGAACAGCAGGGTCACCGTGCGCCGGTTCTCCGGCTGGGACCCCGGTGCCACCCGGGCGCCGCACTCCGGGCAGAAGCGCGCCGTCGGGGCGAGGACTGCCAGGCACTCCTCGCACCTCCGGTCACCGGTCGGCGACGCGCTCATGACCGGAGCGTAGACCCGCCCCGGGGGACCGGGGAGGCTCAGAGGCGGGCCAGGCAGATCACGACGAGCGAGGACTGGCGTTCAGTCACGCGCGGCGGCGAGCTCCAGCTCCAGGCGCGCGGCGAGCACGTTCAGCTCCTTGGCGCGGTAGTGGCCGACCGCCCGCTGGAGGAGCCGGCGATGCTCGGCGTGGTCACCCCTCGTCGCCGCGGCCAGTGCCAGCCACCGGTGCACGTCGCCCCGACCCCAGTGCTCGTCACCGGTGTCGACGATCCGGCTGGCCTCGCGCGCCAGCGCCACGGACCGCTCGTGGTCGCCCGCCCGGGCGGTCAGGATCGCGTCGGCGGCGGCCAGGCTGGCGCTCGAGAGGACGTCGTAGGGGGAGGTGAGCGTGCGCGCCTCCTCGAGGATCGGCATCACCGTCTCGGTGTCCTGGCCCAGCTCGAGTCGGTGCAGGGCCTCCATGAGCAGGTAGGTCGAGGCGTAGACCTGGCCGCCACGCGCCCGCAGCTCCGCGGCGAGTGGCACGAGCAGGTCGATGGCGAGCTCGGACTCGTCGAGACCGGCCGCCGAGAAGTACAGGTCGACCATCCGGCCGGGGGTCGTCGCGACACCGGCGAACAGCTCGGCAGCGAGTCGTCGGGTCGTCTCGAGTGCCCCGGGCAGCCCGAGGCCCGCCTCCGCGCAGGCGAGCAGCCCGAGGTCTCGCTCGCGTCGCTCCCGCGAGCGACCAGGCTGCTGCTGCATCCGGAGCGCGTGTGCGCGAGCCTCCGAGAGGGGTGCGGGTCCGCACATGAGTGCGACGCCCAACTGGTCCTCTGCCTCGCGACGGTCCCCGGGGCTGCCGCTCGTGGCCATCTCCCGCAGGACGGACGTGGCCTCGCCCCAGCGGGCGTGCACCTGGTGGCTCCGGAAGATCGCCGTCAGACCGTGGACCAGCCGGCTCCGGTCTCCCGCCTCACGGGCCAGGCGGACAACCTCGCTGGCCGCCGCGAGGGTCACCTCGGGGTCGAGGTCCTCCGCGGCCAGCAGCCGGACCTGCAGCCGCCCGCTGGCGAGGAACGCACGATCGAGGGCGGTCGCCGAGTCGTCCATGGCGGCCGCGTAGGCGTGCATGATCTCATCGAGATCGACGCCGCTGAGGTCGGCGCTGCCGACGACCAGGCGGGCGAGCAGATCCCGCCGCACCCTGCGCTCGACCCCGGTGAGCTCCAGTGCCCGTCGCAGCAACCCCTCGCACGCCGTCAGGTCGTCGCGGTCCCGGGCATCGTCGGCGGCGGCGGCGAGTGCGACAGCCGCACGGCCGGCCGACCGGAGGGCAGCGTCCGAGCTCGGCGCCAGCTCGGAGTGGTAGCGAGCCGCCTGCTCCCGGTGGTGGGCCACGAAGGCGAGTCGCTCGGGACCGGACTCCTCGTCGTCCGTGGACGCCGTGTGATCCGCGAAGACCTCATGCAGGTCGGCGCGGACCGCCTTCGGCAGGGCGTCGTACGCCGCCTCCCGCACCATCACGTGCCAGAACCGCCACCGCTCGGCGCCGCCGGCCAGCCGCACCCGACGCAGCAGGTCGCGGCGGGCGAGCGACCCGAGCAACCGGGCGACCTCGGCCGGCTCCTGCCCGGTGAGGACGACCGCCTCGTCGGTGCGGAGCTCGAGACCGACGACAGAGCATCGCTCGAGCAGGATGCGCTCCTCGGTCGGCAGCCGGTCGAGACGGGCTGCCAGGAGCGCACTCACCGAGGGTGGGACGAGCGTGCTGACCGGAGCCGGACCGCCTGTCAGCTGCCAGGCCTCGGCCCGGCGCTCCAGGATCCCCGACTCGACCAGGTGGGTGGTCAGCTCCTCGATGAACAACGGGTTGCCGCCCGCCCAGTCGGACACGATGTCGCGGACGTCGTCGGGAACACCGCCGTCGAGGAGGTGCGCCAGTGAGGTGCCTGTCTGGTCACGGGTGAGCGGCTCGAGGCCGAGCATCGAGGTGTTGACCGACCCGGCGCCCCAGTCGGGGTGCTCGTCCAGCAGCTCGGGACGCGCCTGGCAGATCAGCAGCAGGGGCAGGTCGGTGAGCTCGTGGCGCAGCCGGTCGAGCAGCTCGACCAGGGTCGGCTCGGCCCAGTGCAGGTCGTCGAGGGTCACCACCAGGGGCCGGTGCGCCGCCAGGTCCTCCACGAGCCGGCTGACGGCCCACATGGTCTGGTCGCTGTCACCGGCGTCACCGCCCTTGCCGAGCAGCGGCATCAGGAGGTCGACGACCGTCGGGCCGTCGGCGGTGTCGGCGAGGGCCAGTGAGAGGGCATGCCGGGTGACCTCCTCGGACTCGTGGCCGGACAGGTCGAGCGACTGGCGCAGGATCTGGACCACGGGCCACCAGGTGATGCCCTGGCCGTAGGACACGCACCGACCACTGACCACCCGGGCCCGCTCGCCGATCCGCAGCAGGAACTCGTCGACCAGCCGCGTCTTGCCCAACCCGGGTGCCCCCAGCACGGTCACGACGTGGCTGCGGCTGAGCTCCAGAGTCCGTTCGAGGGCGTCGTCGAGGGCGCGGCTCTCACGCTCCCGGCCGACCAGCGCGCCGTCGTTGCGCCGGGCCCGGCCACGTTCCACGTCCAGGACCCGGTGGAGCCGGTAGGCGGGCACGGGCTCGGCCTTGCCCTTGGCCGCCACAGGCTCGACCGCCTCGACCTCGACGGCGTCGCGCACCAGGTCGTACGTCGACCCACCCAGCAGGATGGTGCGCGGCGCGGCGGCCTGCTCGAGGCGGGCGGCGGTGTTGACCGCGTCGCCGGTGGCGAAGGAACCGCCCGCCCGGGCGGCGCCTGCCACCACCGATCCGGTGTTGACGCCGGTGCGGATCGTGAGCGCGACGCCGAGGGTGCGGGTGAGCTCGTCGGACAGTGCGGCTACGCCCAGGTTGAGCTCGTGGGCGGCGCGGACCGCGCGGAGGGCGTCGTCCTCGCGGATCTCGGGGATCCCGAAGACGGCGAGGACGGCGTCGCCGACGAACTTCTCGACCGTGCCGCCGTGCCGCTCGACGGCCGCCCGGGCGACCTCGAAGTAGCGGCCCATCACGGCGCGGTAGGCCTCGGGGTCGAGCTGCTCGCCCATCGCGGTCGACCCGGTGACGTCGGTGAAGAGCAGCGTCACGGTCTTGCGGACCTCGGGCTCGGGGGCGACCGCGACCACGGGGGTGCCGCACTCGAGGCAGAACTTCGATCGATCCGGGATCTCGGCCGCACAGGCCGCGCAGGTGGTCGCCATGTCAGCGCAGCTCCTCCAGCAGCTGCTCCATCCTCTCGACCCAGAAGTGCAGGTGCTTGGCGGCGTAGAGCTCCCGGGCCTCGGTCAGCAGCCGGCGCTGGGCCTCGCGGTCCCCGCGCTCGCCCGCGACCTGGGCGGCATAGCGACGGATGTCGGCCTGCTGCGCCAGCATGTCGCTGCGATCGACGACCTCGATGGCCTCGGCGGCCCGTGCCTCGGCCACCGCGTGATCGCCCCTCCGGGCGGCCAGGAAGGCGTCGCCGGCGGCCAGGAGCGCCACCGAGATGACGTCGTGCGGGCTGGTGTAGCCGCGCGCCTCGGCGAGCATGCCCGCCGCCTCGTCGTCGGGGTCGCCGCGCTCCAGCAGGCTGCAGGCCAACCAGGCGAGGTAGGTCGAGACGTAGGACAGGCCGCCCAGGGCACGGTTGCGGTCCACGGACTTGCGCAGCTGCGCGATCGCCACCGTGAGGTCGCCGGCCATCATGGCGCACTCGGCCATCAGCATCTCGGACAGGTGGTCGGTGGGGCTGATCTCCATCAGCTGGTCGAGGGTCGCGAAGGCGTCGGGGAGGACCGACGGGTCGAGCCACGACCGGCCGGTCAGGGCCAGCAGCCGAAGGCGGGTGGTGCCCGCCGGGGTCAGCCACCCGGCGCCCTCCGCCAGCTGTCGCTCGGCGTAGCTGATCAGGTCCTCGGCCGGACGGGGACCGTGGATCACGATCGCGCCCATCATGATCTGCGCCAGCAGGCTGTCCTGGGCGCCGCGCTCGTCCGCGAGGGTGACCGCCACGCGCTCGGCCGCCGCCCATTGGGCGCGCATTATCTGCGCGTGGAAGAGGGCCAGCCGCCCCTCGACCACGCGACGGTGGTCCCCGCTCTCGGTCGCGAGCCGGACCACCTCGTGTCCGGCCTCCTCGACGAGCGCCGGGTCGACGTCGTCACCGACCTCCAGGCCTGCGAGCAGGCGCTGGGCGAGCAGGTAGGCGTGGTCGAGCGGCGTCGCCGTGGCGTCGAGCGCCGCCTCGTACCGGTCGAGCACGGCCGTCAGCTCGGCGCTGCGGCCCTGGTCGTTGTGCAGCTGGGCGAGCTGGTTGAGCAGGAGCCGTCGCACGGACAGGTCCGGCACCTCGAGGTCGACGGCCCGCTGGACCAGCGCGTCGGCGGCGGGGAGGTCCTGGCGCGTGCGTGCGAGATCGCCGGCCGAGGCCAGGGCGGTCGCGGCCCGGACGACGAGCGCCTCGGTCGCCGCGTCACCGGGCATCAGCTCTCGCCGGTAGCGGGCGGCCTGCTCGAGGTGGTGCCCGACGAAGGCGAGCCGCTCGGACCCGGCCTCGCCGTCGGAGGCCTCGATCCGCTCGGCGAAGCGCTGGTGGAGCTCAGCGCGCACCGCCTTCGGCAGGGCGTCGTACGCCGCGTCGCGGACCATCACGTGTCGGAACGCCCAGGACTCGCCGGCGTGGTCACGCACGCGGCGGAGCAGGTCGCGCCGGGTCAGCGCGGCCAGGAGAGCCGGCACCTCCGCGGCGTCGAGGTCGCCGTCGGCCATGGCGTGCGCGTCGTCGAGGGTCAGCTCGAGGCCGATCACCGAGACCCGCTCCAGAAGCCGGCGCTCGGCGAGCGGCAGCCGATCGAGACGGGCGGCCACGAGCGCGGCCACCGTCGGCGGCACCTGCGCGGAGTCGAGGCTGCCGCGGAGCGCCCAGTCGTCGCCCTCGCGCACCAGCAGTCCCGTCTCGACGAGGTGCGTGGCGATCTCCTCCACGAACAACGGGTTGCCCCCGGCCCAACCGGCCACTGCTGCGACCACCTCGTCGGGCACGCCCGGCCCGAGCAGCGCCGTGAGGGAGTGTCGGGTCTGGTCGACGGTGAACGGCTCGAGCCCGAAGGTCGTGCAGTTCATCGACCCGCGGCCCCAGTCAGGGTTGTCGTCGAGCAGCTCCGGGCGGGCCTGGCAGATCATCAGCAGCGGCAGGTCCTGCACCTCGTCGCGGACCCGTTCGAGCAGCTCCAGCAGGGTCGGCTCGGCCCAGTGCAGGTCGTCGACGGTGACCACGAGGGGCTTGCGGAGGGCGAGCTGCTCCAGCACGCGGCGTACGGCCCAGAAGGTCTGGTCGCTACCGCCCGCCTGCCCCGAGCCGCCCAGGATCGGCAGCACGAGGTCGACGACCTGGCCGGCGTCGGGGGTCTCGCCGACCAGCGCGGAGAGCGCGTGCCGGGTGACCTCCTCGGACTCGGTGCCGGTCAGGCCGAGGGCCTGGCGCAGCAGCTGGACGACGGGCCAGTAGGTGATGCCCTGGCCGTAGGACACGCAGCGTCCGGAGACGACGTCGGCCCGGTCCCCGACGCGGGCGAGGAAGTCCGAGATCAGCCGCGTCTTCCCGATGCCCGGGGCGCCGAGGATCGTGACGAGGTGGCTGCGCCCCGACTCCAGCGTGCGCTCGAGGACGTCCTCGAGGGTGCGGGTCTCGCGGTCGCGACCGACGAGCTCGGCGCCGAGGTTGCGGGTCCGGCCGGTGTCGGCATCCCCCACGGAGATGAGGAGGTACGCCGGCACGGGCTCGGCCTTGCCCTTGGCGGCGACCGGCTCGACCGCCTCGACCTCGACCGCGTCGCGGACCAGGGACCAGGTCGTCTCGCCGAGCAGGATCCGGCCCGGGGGAGCGGCCTGCTCGAGACGGGCGGCGGTGTTGACCGCGTCGCCGGTGGCGAACGAGCCACCGGCCCGCGCGCTCCCGGCCACCACCGATCCGGTGTTGACGCCGGTGCGGATCGTGAGCGCGACACCGAGGGTGCGGGTGAGCTCGTCGGACAGTGCGGCTACGCCCTCGTTGAGCTCATGGGCGGCACGCACCGCACGCAAGGCGTCGTCCTCGCGGATCTCGGGGATCCCGAAGACGGCGAGGACGGCGTCGCCGACGAACTTCTCGACCGTGCCGCCGTGCCGCTCGACGGCCGCCCGGGCGACCTCGAAGTAGCGGCCCATCACGGCGCGGTAGGCCTCGGGGTCGAGCTGCTCGCCCATCGCGGTCGACCCGGTGACGTCGGTGAAGAGCAGCGTCACGGTCTTGCGGACCTCGGGCTCGGGGGCGACCGCGACCACGGGGGTGCCGCACTCGGGGCAGAACTTGGCCGACGGTGCCAGGGCACCGCCGCAGCTCTCACAGGCAGCGCCGTCCGGCGTGCCGAGGTCACCCATGGTCGCGAGCCTAACCGCGGGTGTCCGCCACCGGGCCCGATTCGTCGCCGTCCTCTCGGGCCGGCCGGACGCCCGCGTCACGCGCCTTGAGGGCGGCGGCCGTGCGGTCAGGCACCCCCAGCTTGAGGAGCACGTGCGAGACGTGGTTGCGGACCGTCTTCTCGCTCATCGCCAGCCGGCGGGCGATCTCGTGGTTGCCGCACCCGTCCGCGAGGAGGCACAGCACCTCCTGCTCGCGCGTGGTCAACTCCGGGAAGGGGGACTCGGCCGGCGTCGGCGGCCCGGTCAGGAGGGCCGTCAGGCGTCGGGCGACCTGTCCGCCGTAGACCGCGTCACCCGCCGCCACCGCGAGGACGGCCCGCACGATGGACTCCCCGTCGGCGCCCTTGACCAGGTATCCCAGCGCGCCGGCGGCCAGGGCGGCGCGCACGTGCTCGTCGTCCTCGTGCATCGTCAGTGCCAGGACGGCCAGTCCCGGCTGCTCGGCGAGCATGGTCCGGGTCGCCTCGACCCCGTTGACGTCGGGCATCGACAGGTCGGTCACGACCACGTCCGGTCGGTGCAGGGCGACGGCCTCGATCAGCTCGCGGCCGGTGGCGGCCCCGGCCACCACCTCGACCTCCGCGGACTGGTCGAGGACCGCCTGGAGGCCGAAGCGGTACATCGGGTGGTCGTCGGCGACCACGACCCTCACGGTCATGACGCCCCCCAGGGGATGACGGCGTTGACGTGGGTGCCGTGCGGGGCTCGGGCGCTCACCACGAGCCGCCCGCCGAGGGCGCTCGCGCGACGCTGCATCGAGTCCAGCCCGTGCCCGCGCCGCCCGCCGCCGGACAGCCCCGTCCCGTCGTCCTCGATCCCGAGCTCCAGGCAGCTCCCGGTGCATGACAGCAGCACGGTGCAGTGCCGGGCCGCAGAGTGGCGCACGACGTTGGTCAGGCCCTCGGCGACGATCCGGAACGCCGCCTCCTCGACCTGGGGCGGCAGGTCGGGCAGGGGCGTCGCGTGGAGGGCGAAGCGGATCCCGCCGGGCCGGCCCAGGCCCAGGCCGGTAGCGGTCTCGCGCACGGCACCCGTCAGGCCGCGCTCGTCCAGCACGCGGGGCCGCAGCCCGTCGATGACGCGGCGGATCTCCCGCACCGCGCTGTCGGCCTCGTCCCGGGTCCGCGACAGGATCGCCGCCGCCCCCTCCGGGTCCCGGACCAGCGCGTGGCTCGCCGCCTCCAGGCCCAGGGCGATCCCGGACAGCGAGGGCCCCAGCCCGTCGTGGAGGTCGCGGCGGAGACGATCCCGTTCCGCGAGGGTCGCCCGGGTCACCCGGTCCCGCTCCTCGTCGAGCGCCTCGGTCAGGCGCACCGACCAGACGACCATCGCGAGGTGCGGGGCGAGGGCGTCGACCAGCCGGGCATCGGCGCCACTGACCCGTCGCTCGGCCGGCCGGGGACCGATCAGCAGGCTGCCCAGGAGGTGGTGCCCGTGGCGCAGCGCCACCGTGTGGGGCTGGCCGCTGCGGTCGCCCAGCTCGGCGGTCGGGGTGCCGCCATCGTCCAACACGGCGGCGTACGTCGCTCCCGTCGCGGCAGCGACCGCCGTCAGCATCGACGTCACGGGGTCGTCCATGGGCTCGCTCACGCCGGCGCCGACACCGGCGACCTGCTCCAGGGGATCGGCGCGCTCGCCGAGGACCAGGCGGTCCACCGTCCGCCGCAGCAGCCCGGAGACCGGGAAGATCAGCACGGCCACGAGCGCCGACGCGACGACGAGTGGGAGCGGTCCGTCCGGCACCAGCCGGGCCAGGGTGGCGGTGGTGAGGCCGACCACCAGCGCCACCAGCAGCGTCAGCGGCACGTAGAGCAGGGTCCGGCGGACCACGACCTCGATCCCGAGCAGGTTGTAGCGGAGCACGCCGACCGTCACCGCGACCGGGACCGCTGCGTAGACGAAGCCGAAGACCGGCTGGGACAGGAAGGCCGTGGGGACCATCAGGGTCACGATGCCGACCAGCATGGCCAGCTGCTGACGCTCGGGGCTGGTCGCCCGGAAGGTCCGCACGACGGTGCCGACCAGCGTGACGGCCGTCGCCGCTGCGGTCACGGCGATGCCGACCGCGGCCAGCGGGACGACCAGCCAGAGGGGCGCGTGGAACGCCTCGGGTGCGTCCGTCACCGAGTCGTTGCCGGCCCCGAAGGCCAGCGCGGCGGCCGACACGAGGAAGACGAGCCCGACGACGGTGACCTGCAGGTGCCGGTGCCAGAAGCGCGAGCTCGGGCGCCCGGTCGGGTAGACGATGGGCAGGATCGTCACGATCACCAGCAACGCCGGGATCCACGTCCACTGGGCGATCCACGCGATCGTGCGCGCCAGGGGGAGGGACCGGTCGGGGTCGGTCACGGCCCGGATCCCGTAGGCGTCGAAGCCCGTCTGGATGCCTTGCAGAACGCCGCTCGCCAGCAGGATCCACCCGATCGCGTTGCGCGGCCGGAGCTGGGTGAGCCACGCGCCGGAGCCCACGAGGACCGCCACGATCACCGTGTGTGCGAGCCACTCGGAGACCGGGTAGCCGGCCCGGACCCCGGGCCGCTCGTTGACGCCGCCCGAGACCGACAGCGGGACGCTGGCCATCAGGGCCAGCGCGAGGGCGGCCAACAGCCACCCGAGGAGGGCGAGCCGACGGTCCCGAATCACCGCCGGTGGGGCAGTGGCCATGCGAGAAGTGTGGACCCGGGTGCAGGCCTGCGACGAGGGGCAGCCGTCCCGGTCGGGCCGGGACATGCTCCCGGGTCGACCGGGTCTGCGGACCGATGCGCCCAGTCCCCGCGGAGTGGTGCAGTGCCGGCACCCGGCCGGACCAACCGGCCCTGGCGAATCGAGACCCTGATGCGACACCACACCACCCTCCGTCCCGCCGCCGCCCTCGCGGCTGGCGTCCTCGTCGCCGCGCTGGCGCCGGGGCTGGCTCTCGCCTCGGCCCAGGCCGGCAGGGCGCAGCACGTCTACGTCCCCGAGGAGTTCGACGGCACCGAGCACTGGTCCGCCCAGGAGAACGCGTGCGGCCCGTGGGCGACGACCTTCCACGAGATCCGGCACGGGGGCTTCGACGTCGTGCGGGCTCCCGGCGGCCAGGTCCCGGGGGAGATCCACATCAACGGTGTGGTCGACGGCTGGATCCAGCTCACGCCCGACGACCCCACGCGGCCGACGTACACCGGCACCTACCGGGAGAAGGCCGACGGTGTCGTGACCGACCTCGACGACGACTCCGTGCGGGTCATGCAGTTCCGGCTCCGGGTCCCGATGACCGGCACCGACGGGTCGAGCCTGCTGATCACGCTGTCCGGCAAGACGACCGTCAACGCCAACGGGACCGTGACCGTGGACCGGTCGCAGGAGTCCTGCTCCTGAGCCGCCCCGTCCGGGACTCCTCCCACGCCCTGCTGGGAGGATGCCCGGGTGAGAGACGTCGCCATCCTCGGATCCACCGGGTCCATCGGCACCCAGGCCCTCGACCTCGTGCGCGCCAACCCGGACCGCTTCCGGGTGGTGGCCCTGACCGCCGGCGGGTCCAACCCCGACCTTTTCGAGCAGCAGGTCGCCGAGTTCGCGCCGGCGTACAGCGGGCTGGGGGAGGAGGCCAGCATCGAGGCCGCGTCCCGGTCGTGCGACGTCGTGCTCAACGGCATCACCGGCGCGGTCGGCCTCCGCCCGACGCTGGCCGCCCTCGACGCCGGCAACGTCCTCGCCCTGGCCAACAAGGAGTCGCTGATCATGGGCGGCCCGCTGGTCCTCGAGCGGGCGGCCCCGGGGCAGATCGTGCCGGTCGACTCCGAGCACAGCGCGCTGGCCCAGTGCCTGCGCGGGGGCACCGCCGAGGAGGTACGCCGGCTCGTGCTCACCGCGAGCGGCGGCCCGTTCCGCGGCCGCACCCGTGCGGAGCTGGCCGACGTGACCCCCGAGCAGGCCATGAACCACCCGACCTGGGACATGGGCCCGGTCATCACCATCAACTCCGCGACCCTGGTCAACAAGGGGCTCGAGGTGATCGAGGCGCACCTGCTCTTCGACATCCCCTTCGACCGGATCGAGGTCGTCGTCCACCCCACCAGCGTCGTCCACTCGATGGTGGAGTTCGTCGACGGCTCGACGCTCGTGCAGGCCAGCCCGCCGACGATGCTCATCCCGATCGCGCTCGGCCTGAACTGGCCCGACCGGGTGCCCGACGCGGCCCCCTCGGTCGACTGGACCCGACCCGAGACCTGGGAGTTCTTCCCCCTCGACGACGAGGCGTTCCCCGCCGTCGCCCTGGCCCGGCGCGCGGGCGAGGCAGGGGCCACCGCGCCTGCCGTCTACAACGCCGCCAACGAGGTCTGCGTCGAGGCCTTCCGCGCCGGCCGGCTCGCCTTCAACGACATCGTTCCGACAGTTGGCGCCGTGCTCGCGGAGCACGACGTACCCTCGAAGGAGCACCTCACCGTCGACGACGTTCTGGCCGCCGACGCGTGGGCCCGTGACGCCGCCGCGGCCACGATCGAAGGACTCGAAGGAACCGGATGACCGCCCTGTACTACACGCTCGGCGTGGTGATCTTCATCGTCGCCATCCTGGCCTCGATCGGCCTCCACGAGCTCGGCCACATGATCCCGGCGAAGAAGTTCGGCGGGAAGGTCACCCAGTACTTCATCGGCTTCGGGCCCACCGTGTGGAGCAAGCGGGTCGGCGAGACCGAGTACGGCGTCAAGGGGGTCCCGCTCGGCGGCTACGTCAAGATCGTCGGGATGCTGCCGCCCCAGAAGGGCACCGACCGGCTGCGCGAGAGCAGCACCGGCCTGTTCACCCAGCTGATCTCCGACGCGCGGGCGGCCGAGGCCGAGCACGTCCAGCCCGGCGACGAGGACCGCCTCTTCTACAAGATGTCGTGGTGGAAGAAGGTCGTCGTGATGGCCGGCGGCCCGACGGTCAACATCCTGATCGCCTTCGGCATCTTCCTGGTCGTCTTCGGCACCTACGGCAACCCCGGCGACGTCCGGATCAGCCCGGTCGTCGACCACGTCGAGGCGTGCGTCGTGCCCGCCGACGAGGACGGCCGCGTCTGCACGGCCTCCGACCCCGTCAGCCCGGCGAAGCTGGCGGGCCTGCAGGTCGGCGACCGGATCACCGCCTTCAACGGCACCGAGATCACCGGCTGGAAGCAGCTGCAGTCGCTGATCCGTGCCAACGACGACGGCGCCGCGAAGATCACGGTGCTGCGCGACGGCGCCGAGCAGGTGCTCACCACCAACACCACCGTGGCGCTGCGCCCGACCTCGGAGACCGACGACACCAAGATCCAGGTCGGCTTCCTCGGCTTCACCCCGCACGCCGCTCTCGGCACCGGCGGCCCCCTCTACACCGTCGAGCAGATGGGCACGATGACCAAGCAGACGGTCGTCGCGCTCGGGTCGCTCCCGGTCAAGGTCTTCGGCGTCGCCAAGGCGATCGTGGGCGCGGAGCCGCGCGACCCGCAGGGCCCCGTCAGCATCGTCGGCGGCGGCCGGCTCGCGGGGGAGACGGTCTCCCAGGCGGCCTTCCCGCTGGCCGACAAGGCCGTCTTCCTGCTGATGCTGATCGCGGGCTTCAACTTCTTCATCGGGATGTTCAACTTCATCCCGCTGCTCCCGCTCGACGGCGGCCACATCGCGGGCGCCCTGTGGGAGGCGGCCCGCAGGGCCTTCGCCCGACTGCGCGGGCGCCCCGACCCCGGCTACGTCGACGTCGCCAAGCTGTTGCCGATCGCCTACGTCGTGGCCAGCGCGCTGCTCGTCATGGGTGTGGTCCTGATCGTCGGCGACCTCGTCGTACCCGTCCACCTCTACTCGTGACCCGCGCCAGTAACCTGAACGCATGACCGAAGTCAGCCTGGGCATGCCGTCGGCCCCGCCGCCCGTGCTCGCCCCCCGCCGCAAGACCCGCCAGATCAAGGTCGGGAGTGTCGGGGTCGGCAGCGAGTCGCCGATCAGCGTGCAGTCGATGACGACCACGCTCACCTCCGACGTCAACGCCACGCTCCAGCAGATCGCCGAGCTCACCGCGACCGGCTGCGACATCGTGCGCGTGGCCTGCCCGAGCCAGGACGACGCCGACGCGCTCGCCGAGATCGCCCAGCACTCCCAGATCCCGGTCATCGCCGACATCCACTTCCAGCCGAAGTACGTCTTCGCGGCCATCGACGCCGGCTGCGCAGCGGTCCGGGTCAACCCGGGCAACATCCGCAAGTTCGACGACCAGGTCAAGGAGATCGCGCGGGCCGCCAAGGACCGCGGCACCTCCATCCGGATCGGCGTCAACGCGGGCTCCCTCGACAAGCGGATCCTCGACAAGTACGGCAAGGCGACGCCCGAGGCGCTCGTCGAGTCGGCGGTCTGGGAGGCCAGCCTCTTCGAGGAGCACGACTTCCACGACTTCAAGATCTCGGTCAAGCACAACGACCCGGTCGTCATGGTCCGCGCCTACGAGCTGCTCGCCGCGGCCGGCGACTGGCCGCTCCACCTCGGCGTGACCGAGGCCGGCCCGGCGTTCCAGGGCACCATCAAGTCCTCGGTGGCCTTCGGCCATCTGCTCAGCCAGGGCATCGGCGACACCATCCGCGTCTCGCTGTCCGCGCCGCCGGTCGAGGAGGTCAAGGTCGGTCTCCAGATCCTGGAGTCGCTCAACCTCAAGCCGCGTCGCCTCGAGATCGTCTCCTGCCCGTCCTGCGGCCGTGCCCAGGTCGACGTCTACAAGCTGGCCGAGGAGGTCACCGCGGGTCTCGACGGCCTCGAGGTGCCGCTCCGCGTCGCGGTCATGGGCTGCGTCGTCAACGGCCCGGGGGAGGCCCGCGAGGCCGACCTCGGCGTCGCCTCCGGCAACGGCAAGGGCCAGATCTTCGTCAAGGGCGAGGTCATCAAGACCGTCCCCGAGTCGCAGATCGTGGAGACCCTCATCGAGGAGGCCATGCGGATCGCCGAAGGCATGGAGGCCGTCGACGGCGCCTCCGCCTCGGTCTCCGTCTCCTGACCCGACCGCCGAGTCGGCGCACCTGCCGTCTGCGGGTGGGGTGCGCTGCGGTAGCCGATCGCGTCTCGCCGTCAAGGAGCTCCGCCCGCTTCGCGGCGCCTTCGGCGTCCTTGACTGCGAGCCTCGCGCGATCGGCTTCAGGCGGCGGTCGGGGCGAGGCTCCGCTGCGCTCCGCCGCCGCCCCGCCCCAGGCGCACCCCGAGCGGCCCCAGCGGTGAGCCATGAACCGAACCCGACCTGGAAACGGTTCATCACCCACCGCCCGGCCGACCCGACGGTGAGCTAAGAACCGAACCGTGCGGCGAAAGGGTTCACAGCTCACCGCTCCCGCCGCCAGCGGGCCACCCGCGCGGGCGCCAGTCACCCCCGGCAGTTGCGCCGACTCGAGCGTCTGGGCGTCTGCAGTAGCGCCGAGTCGACGTCTGTGTTGAACGTCCGGCGAACAAGCCGACGAATCTCGTCCAGAACCGTGACGCGGCGCGCTGGGCAGCGCATAGTTCAGCCTGTGACGATCTCCCGACGACAGCTGCTCGGCGCGGCGGGGGCCACCGGCCTCGCCGCGGCCGCCGGCGCCACCCGCTGGTGGCCCGAGGACGCAGCCAACGCAGCCAGCTCCACCAGCACCCGGACCGACACCACGAGCGTGCTGCCCGCGCCGGGCAAGTCCGGCATCGAGCACGTCGTGGTGGTGATGATGGAGAACCGCTCCTTCGACCACTTCCTCGGCTGGCTGCCCGGTGCCGACGGCAAGCAGGCGGGCCTGACCTACAAGGACCGCTACGGCGTGCGTCACCAGACGCACCACCTCGAGGCCTTCGACAGTTGCGGCTTCAACGACCCCGACCACTCCTACGAGGGTGGCCGGATCCAGCTCAACGGGGGCAAGTGCAACGGCTTCCTGCGGTCGGGCCGCAACGACCTGCTCGCGATCGGCTACTACACCGACGCCGACCTGCCGTTCTACGCCGGCGCGGCCCGCGACTGGACGACCTTCGACCGCTACTTCTCCGCGGTGATGGCCGAGACCTACCCCAACCGCTTCTACATGCACGCCGCACAGACCGACCGGCTGCACAACAACACCAGCCAGTGCACGCTCAAGACGATCTGGGACCGGCTCGCGGCCAAGGGCGTCTCGGGCAAGTACTACTACAGCGACGTGCCCTTCACCGCGCTCTGGTACGGCACCCACCAGGACATCTCGTTCCACTTCGCCGACTTCCTCACCGACGCCGCCGCGGGCACCCTGCCGGCCGTGTCGTTCGTCGACCCGCGCTTCCAGGACGAGGAGTCCGGCACCTCCAACGACGACCACCCGCACGCCGACGTGCGCGCGGGCCAGGCCTTCCTCAACCAGGTGTACGACGCGGTGCGCAACGGTCCGGGCTGGGAGAAGACCGTCCTGGTCATCAACTACGACGAGTGGGGCGGCTTCTACGACCACGTCCCGCCCACCACGGCGCCGGACGTCTCGCCCAAGACCGCCCTGCGCGGCTTCCGGGTGCCGGCGCTGATGATCTCGCCGCTGGCCCGTCGCAACTACATCTCCCACCACGTCTACGACCACACCTCGGTGCTCAGGATGATCGAGTGGCGCTGGGGCCTCAAGCCGCTGACGCCCCGCGACGCCAACGCCCGTAACATCGCCGAGGTGCTCGACTTCGGCAACCCACCGAACACCGCGTCCCCGACCTACACCGTCCCCACCGTCACTCCTCTCGGCTGCGCGACCGCGCCGAAGGAGGAGGGTGGCGCCGAGTTCGCCGAATGGGGTGAGCTCAAGGAGCTCGCCCTCGACCAGGGATGGAGACTCCCGAATTGATCGCCCGACGCACCCGCCTGGTGCTGCTCGCCGCCACGGCCCTCGCCCTGGTCCTGCCGCCGGCCGACGCCGCGTTCCGTCCGACCACCCAGCAGTCGGCCCACACGGCCGCCGTCCGCACGGCGCCCCTGCAGCGCGCCGGCACGTCGGCGTACGTCCCGCCGATCAAGCACGTGTTCGTGATCAACATCGAGAACAAGGGCTACGACAAGACCTGGGGCGACACCTCCGAGGCGCCCTACCTCGCCAAGACCCTGCGCAAGCAGGGCGTGCTGCTCGACCACTACTACGGCACGGCGCACAACTCCCAGCCCAACTACATCGCGCAGGTCTCGGGGCAGGGCCCCAACCCGGTCATGCAGTCGGACTGCCAGACGTTCTCGACGTTCGTGAAGACCGGTGACCAGGACCCCGGCCAGGCGGTCGGCCAGGGCTGCGTGTTCCCCGAGGAGGTCGCGACGCTGCCGCGCCAGCTGACCGACAAGGGCCTGTCGTGGAGGGGCTACATGGACGACATGCGTCGCCCGTGCCAGCACCCGGCCGTCGACCAGCCCGACCCGACGCAGCACGCGACGGCGACCAAGAACTACGCCGTCCGGCACAACCCCTTCGTCTACTTCATGTCGATCATCGGGCACCAGAAGTACTGCGAGCGGCACGTCGTCGGGATGAAGCACCTGCGCAAGGACCTCCAGACCGCGCGCACGACGCCCAACCTCGTCTACATCACCCCCGACCTGTGCCACGACGGCCACGACGCCCCGTGCGCCGACGGGCGTCCCGGTGGGCTGACGTCGATCAACACGTGGATGAAGAAGTGGGTGCCGATCCTGATGGCCTCGCCGGCCTACCGCCGCAACGGCGCCATCTACATCACCGCCGACGAGTCCGACGGTCCGCAGACCGACGCCACCGCCTGCTGCGGCCCCGAGACCTCCGCCAACAGCGCGATGCCGGGCATCTCCGGCCCGGGTGGTGGCCGGATCGGCGCACTGGTGCTGAGCAGGTTCGTCAAGCCCAACACCTGGAGCACGACCCCCTACAACCACTACTCCCTGCTCGGGTCGATGGAGGAGATCTTCGGGGTCGACAAGCTCGGCTACGCCAACGATCCCGGGGTGGAGACGTTCGGCCTCGACGTCTACAACTCGGGCTGGGACAACTGACTGGGACACGTGAGCCGTCGGCGTCGGTGAGGCCGACGATCCTGCGGGACCCCCACTTCCTCCGGTACCTCCTCGCCCGCGCCCTGAGTGCGACCGGCAGCGTCGCCACGCTGGTCGCACTCCCGGTGCTCGTCTACCGCACCAGCCACGACGCCGGGCTGACGGCGCTGGTCGCCGGCTGCCAGGCGGCGCCGTACCTGCTCTTCGGGCTGTTCTCCGGTGCCCTCACGGACCGGTGGAACAGGCACCGGGTCATGGTGGTGGCCGACGTCCTGAGCACGCTGCTGCTCGCCACGATCCCGCTCGCGGCGCTCCTCGGCCGCGTGACCGTCCCGCACGTGCTCGCCGTGGCGTTCCTCGGTCCCACGATCGGCGTCTTCCTCGACGGCGCGGTCTTCGGGGCGCTCCCGATGATCGTCGGCCGCGACCGGATCGCCGCGGCCACGTCGGCCACCTGGTCGGTGCAGAGCGTGCTCGAGATCGTCGTGCCCTCGGTCGTCGGCGTGCTGATCGCGGTGCTCGACCCGGCGTGGCTGCTCGGCTTCGACGCGGTCACGTTCGCCGTGTCGGCCGTGCTCGTCTCCGGCATCACCCGCCCCCTGTACGACGCGTCCCGGCCCCGCCCGCCACTCACCGCCGGACTGGTGCTGCGCGACATCCGCGAGGGGCTGGCCTGGTTGGGCGGGCACGCCGGGGTGCGCACCATGACGCTGACCAGCGCGATCCAGAACCTCTCGCTCGGCGGCTACATGGCCCTCACCGTCGTCTGGCTCGACCGGGTCCTGGGCCTGGGCACCGAGGGCTGGCGATTCGGGATCACCTACGCCGCGTGGGCGTTGGGCGGCCTGGTGGCGTCGCTGAGCCTGCCGCGCCTGATCCACTTCCTGACGCCGGCACAGATCACCTTGGGCGTCCTGCCGGCGGGCGCGGTCATCGGCATCGTCGTGTCCCGGCTCGGCACCTGGTGGTTGGTCGCGCCGCTGATGGTCGCCTGGTCCTACGCCGCCACGATGGCGGCGATCAACGCCGTCTCCTACCGCCAGCAGGTGACTCCCGAGCACCTCCTCGGCCGGGTCAACACCGCGGGCCGGATGCTCAGCTGGGGCGTCGGCTGGACCGGCGGTGCGCTCCTCTCCGGCCTCGTGGTCGGCCCCCTGGGGCTGCGCGCCACCATGCTGGCCTTCGCGTGCGTCCAGCTCGTGGCCGTGGCCGTCGCCTGGACCTCGCCGCTGCGACGCGCTGCGGAGGCGGGGCCCGAGCGACAGGCCGTCCTCTAGGCTCCCAGCGTGCTCACCCGCCACGGAGTGCGCCCGCTGGGTGCCACGGACCTCGACGCCTTCCTGGCGCTCGCGTCCCGCGACCCCGTGGTCAACGTCTTCACCGACTACCGCGCCCGCACGACCAACCTCGAGCCGCGCTGGCTCGGCGGCGAGATGTGGGGCCGCTTCGACGGCGGGGAGATGGTGGCGGCCTGCCACGTCGGCGCCAACCTGGTGCCGGTGCAGGCCACCGCCGAGGACGCACGCGCGTTCGCCGAGCGGGCGCTGACGCGGGGACGCACCGTCTCGACGATCGTGGGTCCGCACGACGCCGTGCAGGTGTTCTGGAACGGCGTCGCCGCCGGGTGGGGCAAGCCGCGCGAGCTCCGGTGGAACCAGCCGCACCTCGAGATCCGCGGTACGCCGCTGGTCGCCCCGGACCCCGGCGTACGCCGCACCACCCGCACGGACATGGACGAGCTCTATCCGGCCTGTGTCGCGATGTACACCGAGGAGGTCGGCATCTCCCCGGAGTACGGCGGCGGCGCCGAGCTCTACCGGGCGCGCGTCACCCAGCTGATGAACCGCGGGTGGTCCTTCGCCCGCTTCGACGAGGGCCGGCTGGTCTTCAAGGCCGAGGTCGCCTGCGCCACGCCGTACGCCGCGCAGATCCAGGGGGTCTGGGTGCCGCCGGACCGCCGCGGCGAGGGGCTGGCGACCGCCGGCATGGCCGCCGTGGTCGAGCTGGTGCGGCGCGAAGTGGCACCGATCGTCTCGCTCTACGTCAACAACTGGAACGACTCCGCCCGCCGGACCTACGCGAAGGTCGGCTTCGTGGAGACGGCGCGGTTCGCGACGGTCATGTTCTGAGCAGCTGAATTCACCCGGGGTTCACCTCGCGGGAGATTGACGCTCGCCCGGGCATGGAGGCTTGGCCCCATGCGCACCTCACGTCTGCGGAAGGTCCTCATCGGGACCGCGACCGCCACTGTCCTCCTGCTCGGGAGCGGGGCCGCGATGGCCGCCTCCACCCACCGCCACGCGCCCACCGGGGAGCCCACCGCCGCGGCCGCCCCTGCGGCGACCGCGCCCGGCCACCTGCCGGGTGGCTACCAGCACCTGGTCGTCATCTACGAGGAGAACCACTCCTTCGACAACCTCTACGGCACCTGGGGACAGGTGCACGGCCAGCACGTCGTGGGCCTGTCCGACGCGCCGAGGGCCCGGGCGACCCAGGTCGCGCAGGACGGCACGGCGTACTCCTGCCTCCCGCAGGACGACGTCAACCTGACCTCGCCGCCGCTCTCCAGCACCTGCCAGGACGACGCCCACGGCGTCTCGGCCAGCCACTTCGCCAACAAGCCGTTCGCCATCGACGACTACATCAGGCCCGAGGACAAGACGTGCCCGGCCGAGGGCGTCTACGCCCCCAACGGCGTCCTGAAGGACTCCGACGGCGCCGAGCCGGGCGGCTGCACCCGCGACCTGGTCCACCGCTTCTACCAGGAGCAGTACCAGATCGACGGCGGCAAGCAGGACCGCTACACGACCGGCTCCGACGCGGTCGGCCTCACGCAGGGCCACTACGCCACCAAGCAGCTGCCGATCTGGAAGTACCTCCACAGCGACGCCGCGCCGAAGTACGTCGTGGCCGACCACTTCTTCCAGGGCGCGTTCGGTGGGTCGTTCCTCAACCACCAGTTCCTGATCGCCGCGCGGGCCCCCCTCGACACCAGCAACGGTGCGTCCGGCGCGAAGAACTCCGTGCTGGACGCCAACGGGATGCCCACGAGCTACCCGCAGTACCACGCGACCGGCAGCGTGGTCGACGACAAGCTGACCCAGGAGTGCGCGGGCGACCCGGCCCTCAACGATGCGGTTCACGCCTGCGGTGACTACGCCGTCAACACCATCCAGCCGACCAGCACGCCGCACGGCTCGGGTGCGCAGCTCCCGCTGATCGACGACGCGCAGTACCCCAACATCGGCGACCGCCTGACCGGCGCCGGCATCAGCTGGAACTGGTACTCCGGCGGCTGGGACGACGCGGAGGCCGGCCACCCGGGCGCGCTGTTCCAGTACCACCACCAGCCGTTCAACTACTTCGCCGACTACGCGCCCGGCAAGCCGGGCCGCGCCCACCTGCAGGACGAGACGAACTTCTTCTCGGCCGCGAAGGCGGGCCACCTGCCGACGGTGTCGTTCGTGAAGCCCTACGGCGCCGAGAACGAGCACCCGGGCTACGCGTCCGAGCCCAACGGCTCGGACCACCTGGTCAAGCTGCTCAAGACCATCAGCAGCTCGCCGCAGGCCGACAAGACCCTCGTGGTCGTCACCTACGACGAGTTCGGTGGCACCTGGGACCACGTCTCGCCGCCGAAGGTGGACGCCTGGGGCCCGGGCACCCGGGTGCCGGCGCTGGTGCTGTCGACGTCGCTGAAGCACTCGGCGGTCGACCACACGACGTACGACACCACGTCGATCCTGGCGACCCTCGAGCGGAGCTTCGGCCTGGCTCCGCTGTCGACCCGCGACGCGGGTGCCCACAGCCTGGCCGCGGCAGTCGCCGCCGGCAACAAGTAGTCGCCCCCCACCTCCCGGGGCGACGACCCGAAAGCGGGTGGGCCCGGTCCTCGGACCGGGCCCACCCGTCGTTGCGTCCGGCGGCTAGGTTGGCCGGCGTGAGCATCTCCCGCGGCACCCAGGTCCTGGCCGGTCTCTTCGCCGTCAGCGGCGCCGTCCACCTGGTCAAGCCCGAGGTCTACGAGCCCCTGATGCCGAGCTGGGTGCCGGCCCACCGCGAGGTGATCCTCGGCAGCGGTGTCGCCGAGCTGGCCTGCGCCGCCGGCCTGGTCGTGCCGCAGACCCGTCGGGTGGCGGGCCTGGCCTCGGCCGCCCTGCTGGTCGGCGTCTACCCGGGCAACGTGAAGATGGCGATGGACGTCCGCCGATCCCGCAGGACGGGGCTGAAGGTCGCCGCCTTCGCCCGGCTGCCGCTGCAGTGGCCGATGATCCGGGCCGCGCTCAACGCCGCACGCGGGGACTGACCTCAGAGCTGCGTGTCGGTCAGCTTGGACGTGCGCTCGCAGTCGGCGCCGGTGCAGCGCACCCACGCCGTCTTGGTCTTGCCGTGCGCGAGCATCAGCATCGTGTCACCCGACTCGAACAGCACCTGGCCGAAGTAGTACGTCGACCACCGGTGCAGCAGCTTGCCGCCGACCTTGTGCAGCTCGACGACTCCGGGGCCGAGGCCGTCGGTGAGGATGTGGACGGTGGTGACCCGGTTGCCCGACGGCGAGAACTCCATCACCGCCTGCTCGCAGCTGCGCCAGATCCGGGTGCCCGGGTCGGAGAGCGTGGAGACCACCGAGCAGCCGCCCTGGTAGGGGTCGCCGGTCAGCACGGCCAGCCGGTCGGCCGGGATGCTGGCCTCGTAGCCGGTGAGGGTGGAGATCCGCTTGGTCGAGTTGCTCCCGGTGCTCCACCAGAAGGTCCGGCTCGGCAGGCTGCCGCTCAGCACCATCTTCGACCCGTCGGCGTCGAGCACGGAGATGTAGCCGGCGAAGGTGCGCTGGGCGACGGGCGTGCCGTCCGCGGAGCTCCAGGCCTTGACCTGGCTCTGCTTCGTCTTGTCGAGGTAGCGCGACCGGACCAGTCGGTCGCCGTCCCGCGAGAGGCTGATCGAGGAGGGCTCGACGCCCTTCAGGACGGTCGTGCGCAGTCCGTCCGGCGTCACGCGCACGACCTTCTCGGAGGTCGTGCTGCCCTGGCGCCAGGTGCCGACGAGGTAGTCGTCGCCGGACTTGCCGAGGAAGACCACCTCGCGGCCCGCGAACGAGAAGTGCCGGTCGCCGTCGATCAGGTCCGAGCCGTAGACGTGGGGGACCGTCCCGGCCGGGCCGCGCGACAGCGTGCCGGGGCGGATCTGGGTGGTGGCGTCGGCGGCAGCGGCGGGCGCCGCGAGGGCGGCGAGACCGGCGAGGGCGGCCAGGGTGGCGGTGAGACGGGAGTGCTTCATCGAGGGCTCCGAGGGTCGAGTCGTGGTGTGCTTCCGGATCGTCCGGCAGCCCATTGACGCCGGGGCGCGGGGAAAGGTTGCGTCGGGACGGAACTGGTTCGCGGGCCACCACACCCCGCAAGTAGCCTTCCCCCATGATCATGAGGATGTCGAGCCTGTTCGTGCGGACCCTGCGAGAGGACCCCGCGGACGCCGAGGTGCCGAGCCACCGTCTCCTGGTGCGCGCCGGCTACATCCGCCGTGCCGCGCCCGGCATCTACACCTGGCTGCCGCTGGGCCTGAAGGTGCTCCGCAAGATCGAGCAGATCATCCGCGAGGAGATGGACGCCATCGGCGCCCAGGAGCTCTCCTTCCCCGCGTTGCTGCCCCGCGAGCCCTACGAGGCGACCAACCGCTGGACGGAGTACGGCGACGGCATCTTCCGGCTCAAGGACCGCAAGGGCAACGACTACCTGCTCGGCCCCACCCACGAGGAGATGTTCACCCTCGTGGTGAAGGACCTCTACTCCTCCTACAAGGACCTGCCGCTCTCCATCTACCAGATCCAGACCAAGTACCGCGACGAGGCGCGTCCCCGCGCGGGCCTGCTGCGCGGCCGCGAGTTCGTCATGAAGGACTCCTACTCCTTCGACGTCGACGACGCCGGCCTGGACGCCAGCTACCAGGCCCACCGCAACGCCTACATCCGGATCTTCGACAAGCTCGGCTTCGAGTACGTCATCGTCAAGGCCGAGGCCGGGGCCATGGGCGGCTCCAAGTCCGAGGAGTTCCTGGCCAAGGCCGAGGTCGGCGAGGACACCTACGTCCGCTGCACCCGCTGCGACTACGCCGCCAACGTGGAGGCGGTGGACACCACCCCCGCCGCGCCCACGGCGTACGACGACGCGCCCGCCGCGCACGCGGAGGAGACCCCCGACACCCCGACCATCGACACGCTGGTCGACCACCTCAACGAGAAGTTCCCCCGCGACGACCGTCCCTGGCACGCCGCGGACACGCTCAAGAACGTCGTCTTCTCGCTCAAGCACCCCGACGGCACCACCGAGGCGCTGGCGATCGGCCTGCCCGGTGACCGCGATGTCGACGCCAAGCGCCTGGAGTCCAAGCTGGGCGAGGGTGTCGTGTTCGAGCCCTTCGGCGACGCCGACTTCGCCTCGCGCCCGAGCCTGGCCAAGGGCTACATCGGCCCCGGTGCGCTCGGCGAGAAGAAGCCCGCCGAGGTCCGCTACCTCCTCGACCCGCGCGTCGGCGAGGGCAGCGCCTGGGTCACCGGTGCCGACGTCGCCGGCAGCCACGTGCTCGACCTGGTGGCCGGCCGCGACTTCAGCGGCGACGGCGTCATCGACGTCGCCGAGGTCCGCGACGGCGACCCCTGCCCCGCCTGCGGCGACACCGACGGCGGCATCCTCGAGTCGGCCCGCGGCATCGAGATGGGCCACATCTTCCAGCTCGGCCGCAAGTACGCCGACGCCCTCGACCTCAAGGTCCTCGACGAGAACGGCAAGCTCGTCACGGTGACGATGGGTTCCTACGGCATCGGCCCGTCGCGCGCCGTCGCCGCGATCGCCGAGGGCACCCTCGACGAGATCGGCCTGTGCTGGCCCCGTGAGGTCGCCCCGGCCGATGTCCACCTCGTGGCCGCCGGCAAGGACGAGGAGGTCTTCGCCGCCGCCGACCGCATCGCCACCGAGCTCTCGGCGCAGGGCATCGACGTCCTCTACGACGACCGCACCGGCAAGGTCAGCCCCGGCGTGAAGTTCAAGGACGCCGAGCTGATCGGCGTCCCGACGATCGTGGTCGTGGGCAAGAGCCTGGGCACCGACGGCACCGTCGAGGTCAAGGACCGCGCCACCGGCGAGCGCGAGCAGGTCGCCGCCGATTCCGTCGTCGACCACGTCGTGGGCCTCGTCCGCGCGTGACCGGGATCGAGGCCGTCCTCTTCGACTGGGGTGGCACGCTCACCCAGTGGCACGACGTCGACTTCCACGCGGAGTCGCTGGCGCTCGCCCAGGCCGTGGTCAACGCGGATCATCCCCACGACGAGATCACCGCCCGGCTGCACGCGGCCGGGTCAGTGGTGTGGGGGCGCTCCCGCGACCACCAGCAGAGCGCGACGGTGGCCGATCTCTTCGACGAGGCGGGTCTCGACCACGACCCGGCCCTGCTCACGGCGTACTACGAATTCTGGGAGCCGCACACGCTCACCGACCCCGAGGTGCGCCCGCTGTTCGAGGCGCTGCGCGACGACGGCGTGAAGGTGGGGGTGCTGTCCAACACGATCTGGCCGCGCGAGTGGCACCGCGGCTTCTTCGAGCGCGACGGCGTCCTGGACCTGATCGACGGGGACGTCTACACCTCCGAGATCCCGTGGACCAAGCCCTCACCGAAGGCGTTCGGGGCGGCGATGGACGCCGTCGGCGCCACCGACCCGGCCCGGTGCGTCTACGTGGGGGACCGCCTCTTCGACGACATCTGGGGCGCGCACCACGCCGGACTCCGGGCGATCCACGTGCCGCACAGTGCGATCCCGCCCGAGCAGGTCGGGCACACCGAGGGCGAGCCGGACGCCGTCGTGCACCGCCTGTCCGAGATCCACGAGATCGTCGGTTCCTGGCCCTGACACGCCCCGACTGCACGTTTGTGCAATGCACAAACGTGAGGAACCGTTCCGATGGCGGCCTTGACCTGCGGCGTTGCATGATTGTGCACAACGGAGGAGTCGGCAGTCCCCCCACACATCGCCGGCTCCACCCGACGGCCTCGTTGTCCAGGCCTCAGCGGTCCGCGTACTCGTTTGCCCCGGGGAGCATCTCGGGAGTTCCCCGGAAGACGAGTTCGCGGACCGCTGCGTCGTTCACGGCCTCCACGGCCCGACGCCGGTCCGGCCCCGTCGTCCGGGCCACCACCCACGCATAGGTCTCGGCCGTCGCGCGCTCGAGCCCCAGCGCGGCCCGGGTGAGCGCAGCCGCGGTCCCGAGCGGGGACGGCAGCTCGTACGCCGGCTCGGCGGCCACCGGAGTCGCCCCCGCGTCGACCACGGCCCGGGCCAGTGCGTCGCGGCGGCCACGGTGCACCGCATAGGCCGCGGTCAGGTCCGTGCGCAGCCGGGCGTCGGTGACGGGGTCCGCCTGGCCCGCGAGGGCGCCGTACACGTAGACGGCGGCGTGCTCGGCCGCCAGAGCGGTCTGGAGGGCGTCCACCCGGGAGTCCGCGGTCATGCCGGGACCTCCGCCCCGGTCGGAGCGAGATCGTGGGCGAGGCGCTGGGCGACCCCCGCCGACATGCAGGCCAGGAGCCGGGCCAGGCTGCCGCTCTCGGCGGCCACCGCCCAGTCCGCGAGCCGCCGCTGGCCGCGTTGCTCGCGACCCCGCACCTCGGTGAGCGCCTCGTTCGTCGAGGCGAACGAGGGCGTGGAGCCCGCACCGGCCGCCGCGGAGGAGGGCGTCCCGCCACCGAGGACTTCCCTGTGCGCGTCGTGCAGCGCGGCCCACGGGGCCAGTCGCCCGCGCAGTCCCGGGAAGTCCGAGGAGACCGCCGCGACGAGCGCGGCGAGGTCGCCGATCTCGGCCAGGGCCCGGTCCACGAGGGCCGCGTCGGGGTCCGCGGATCCCGACGCGGAGGGGCCGCCCGAGCCGTCGCCGGACAGGTCGAGGTCGCAGCCGGCGAGGACCCCCGATCCCAGCAGCAGAGCGGCGATCGCCCCCCGCCGACTGGCGGGCAGGGGGGTCTCGACAGGGGGAGTGACCGGCACGGCAGCGACCCTATCCCCGTGCGGTCGGCGGCAAGATGAAGGTGGGCCGGGACAGCGGCTATCGTGGTCGCCGACAACAGCACAAGGAGGTCGCCCACTCGTGAGCAGCGCCAAGCAGGACGCCATCCGGGACCGTATCGAGACCGAGCTCGCCGACCCCCTGAGTGCCCTGGGCCTCGACATCGAGGCCGTGGAGATCACCCCTGCCGGCAAGCGCAGGGTGCTGCGCATCGCCGTGGACAAGGACGGCGGGGTGACCCTCGACGACGTCGCCGACGCGACGCGCGAGGTCAACAGGGTGCTGGACGAGGAGAGCGACGTGATGGGGGAGCACCCCTACACGCTCGAGGTCACCTCGCGGGGTGTCGACCGCCCGCTCACGTTGCCGCGCCACTGGCGCCGCAACGCCGACCGGCTGGTCAAGGTCACCCTCACCGACGGTGATGCCGTCACGGGGCGCATCGGCGCCTCCGACGACGAGCGCGTGACGCTCGACGTCGACGGCACGGACCGTGAGCTCGCCTACACCGAGGTCGCCAAGGCCCTGGTCCAGATCGAGTTCAACCGCAAGCACGCACCAGAAGACGAAGAGGACGAGGACGCCTGATGGACATCGACCTGAGCATCCTGCGCATGCTCGAGAGGGAGAAGGAGATCTCCTTCGACGTTCTCGTGGAGGCCATCGAGCAGGCCCTGCTGACGGCGTACCACAAGACGCCCGGCGCCCAGGAGAAGGCGCGCGTCGAGCTCGACCGCAAGACCGGCCACGTGTCGGTCATGGCCACCGAGGTCGACGACGAGGGCAACCCGGTCGGCGAGTACGACGACACCCCGGACGGCTTCGGCCGGATCGCGGCGACGACCGCGAAGCAGATCATGCTGCAGCGCCTGCGCGACGCCGAGGACGACATCAAGTTCGGTGAGTTCTCCGGCAAGGAGGGCGACATCGTCTCCGGCGTCATCCAGCAGGGTCGCAACCCCGACGACGTCATGGTCGACCTCGGCCGGGTCGAGGCGCTGCTGCCGATGGGCGAGCGGGTCCCCGGGGAGCGCTACGAGCACGGCACCCGCATCAAGTGCCTGGTCGTCTCGGTCCGCAAGGGCATGCGCGGCCCGCAGATCACGCTGTCGCGCAGCCACCCCAACCTGGTGAAGAAGCTGTTCGCCCTCGAGGTCCCCGAGATCGCCGACGGCAGCGTCGAGATCACCGCGATCGCCCGCGAGGCCGGCCACCGCACCAAGATCGCGGTCGCCTCGCGCGCGCAGGGCGTCAACCCCAAGGGCGCCTGCATCGGCCCCATGGGCCAGCGGGTCCGCAACGTGATGTCGGAGCTGCACGGCGAGAAGATCGACATCGTCGACTGGTCCGAGGACCCGGCCGAGCTCGTGGCGCACGCGCTGTCGCCGGCGCGGGTCACCTCGGTCGAGATCGTCGACCTGGCCGCCCGCTCGGCGCGGGTGGTCGTGCCGGACTTCCAGCTGTCGCTGGCCATCGGCAAGGAGGGCCAGAACGCCCGCCTCGCCGCGCGCCTCACCGGCTGGCGCATCGACATCCGGTCCGACGAAGCGCCGGCCGAGCCGGTTGCGCCGCCGGTCGCGCCGCCCGTGGACTGAGCCGAAGACGGTCGAGTCGGCGCAACCGCCGGGCTGCACGACGTCGGGTCCGCGCAACTGCCGCTGGTGACTGGCGCCCGCATGCGCGGGCGCCCTGGAGGCGTGGGTGGAGCGGCGGGAGCGGTGAGCTGTGAACCGTTTCCCTGCCCGGTTCGGTTCGTGGCTCACCGTCGGGTCGGCCGGGCGGTGGCTGGTGAACCGTCTTCCGGTCGGGTTCGGTTGCTGGCTCACCGCCGAGGCGCGATCGGCTACGCGGCGCACCCGGCCAGGCCCCGGTACGGCAACCCTCAGGGGCGGAGGAACTCCTCGATCGCCGTCCAGTACGCCGGGTCGTCGACCAGGCTGGCGTGGTCGGCGTCGGGGAAGTCCACCACGCGCGTCGAGCCCGGGAGCACCTCCAGCAGCCGGTCGGTGCGTGGCGGCCTCACCAGGTCGTCACGCCCGGCCCGCAGCACCAGCACGGGTGCGGCCAGGGCGGGCGCGGCGGCCGCCGAGTCCCACCGGTCGTGCACGAGGCGGTGCATCGGGAGCCGGGGGAACAGGTCGCCCGCCGTGGCCACGAGGCTGTCGAACGGCGTGACGAGCACGAGCCGGCCCACCGGACGGCGGACCGCGACCTGGGTCGCGACACCGCTGCCGAGACTGCGCCCGATCACGTCCACGGGGTGGTGGGGGTGCCGCCCGGCCACGTGGTCGACCAGGGCGAGCGCGTCCTCGCGGAGCGCCCGCTCGCTGGGCCGGCCGCCACTGGCGCCGTAGCCGCGGTAGGCGAGCAGGTAGGAGGTGTGGTCGGGGAGGCGCTCGGCGAGCACCCCACGCAGGTCGTGGACGCCCTCCCCGTTGCCGCCGTAGTAGACCAGCGCCCGCGGTTGCCCAGGGTTGACGACCCAGCCGCGCAGGTCGACGTTGCCCCTCCGCAGGTGGAGGGTCGTGCCCGCGGCCGGGACGCGAGTGCCGCGGCTGGGGTAGACGAGGCGTCGGGTGACGGGAGTGAGCATCGTGGCCAGGGGTCGCACGCGCCGTACGCTAGCCAAACCCGGGCCCGTCGTGGGCTGTTCCGCACAGCGCCGGTTCGATAACCGATGGCCGCGCACGGTAGGGTTGTCGACAGTGGCTCGTGAACACATCTCCCCTGCATGCCCGGATTCCGCTGCCCCCACGGGGCCGGTCCGGACGTGCGTCGGATGTCGCCAGCGGGCCGCGAAGAGCGAGTTGTTGCGGGTGACCGTCGGCTCGGACGCGCACGGCCACCCCGCCGTCGTGCCCGATCCTGGCGCCACCTCACCCGGCCGCGGAGCGCACCTGCACCCCACGGCCGAGTGCTACGAACTCGCGGTGCGCCGGCGAGCCTTCGCCCGGGCCCTGCGACATGCGGGCCAGGGCGGGCTGACCAGCGCACCGCTCGGGGAGTACCTCGACTCGCCAGCACATCAACCGTGATCGACCAACAGGAACTGGAGCAGCAGCTCATGAGCACTCGATGAGTAACTCGCGATGAGTTTGCACAACCACTAACGGTCCGATTCACCCCCACCGACAGGCGAGGGGCTCGGGCCAGAAGGAGAAACGTGGCTAAGACCCGAGTCCACGAACTCGCCAAGGAGTTCGGTGTCGAGAGCAAGTTTGTTCTCGAGAAGTTCAAGGAGATGGGGGAGTTCGTCAAGTCGGCGAGCTCCACTGTCGAGCTGCCTGCGGAGATGCGTTTCCGCAAGGAGTACGGCGACAAGCTGAAGACCGAGGCGCCTGCCGCCCCGGCGTCGGCCCCGTCCGAGAAGGCCGCTGACAAGCCGGCTGCCCCCCGCAAGGCCCCGGCCAAGAAGGCCGAGCCCGAAGCCCCCGCTGCCGAGCCCGAGGCCCCCGCGGCTCCGGCCGCCGAGACCGAGGCCCCCGAGGCCCCGGCAGCCAAGGCCGCCCCGGCGCCCAAGGCTCCCGGCCCGCGTCCCGGCCCCAAGGCCGCGCCCGCCCCGGCTGCTGAGAAGCCCGCCGAGGTCGAGCCCGCCCCGGCCGCGCAGACCGCACCCCCGGCCGAGCCCGAGGCCCCCGCGGCCCCGGCGGCCTCGGCAGGCGCGACGCCCAAGGCGCCGTCCCCTGCTCCCCGTCCGGTCGGCCGCCCCGGCGCGCCGCGTCCGGGCAACAACCCCTTCGCCTCCAGCCAGGGCATGGGCCGTCGTCCGTCGGCTCCCGGCGGCGACCGCGGTCCCGCCCAGGGTGGCGGCGCCGGCGCTCCTGCCGGTGGCGGTGCCCCCGGTGGCTCCGACCAGCGTCCGCCGCGTCCGCCGGCCGGCCGTGACGGTGGTGCTCCGGGTCGCCCGGGCATGCCGCGCCCCAACCCGGCGATGATGCCCAAGTCCCCGGCTGCCTTCGGCTCCGGCCCCGGCGGCCGTCCCGCCGGTGGTCCCGGTGGCGCCCGTGGTGGTGCCCCGGGTCGCGGTGGCGCTCCCGGCCGTGGCGGTGCCCCCGGTCGCGGTGGTCCCGGTGCTGGTGCCGGTGCTCCCGGTGCCGGTGGTCGTCCCGGTGGCTTCGGCCCCGCGGGCGGCGGTCGTCCCGGCGGCGGTGGCCGTCCCGGCCAGCGTGGCCAGACCCAGGGCGCCTTCGGTCGCCCCGGCGGCCCGTCGCGTCGTGGCCGCAAGTCGAAGCGGGCACGTCGTCAGGAGTTCGAGGCCATGCAGGCCCCGACGATCGGTGGCGTGCGCGTCCGCAAGGGTGACGGCGAGACCGTCAAGCTGCCCCGTGGCGCCTCGCTGACCGACTTCGCCGAGCGGATCGGCGTCGACGTCTCCGCCCTCGTCCAGATGCTGTTCTCCCTGGGCGAGATGGTGACGGCGACCGAGTCGGTCAACGACGAGACGCTGGAGCTGCTCGGCGAGGAGCTCAACTACGTCGTCCAGGTCGTGTCCCCCGAGGACGAGGACCGCGAGCTGCTCGAGTCCTTCGACCTCGAGTTCGGCGAGGACGAGGGCGAGGACTCCGACCTGGTCATCCGGCCGCCGGTCGTCACCGTCATGGGTCACGTCGACCACGGAAAGACCAAGCTCCTCGACGCGCTGCGCAACGCCAACGTCGTCGACAAGGAGGCCGGTGGCATCACGCAGCACATCGGTGCCTACCAGGTCACCGCTGACGTCGACGGCAACGAGCGTCGCATCACCTTCATCGACACCCCGGGTCACGAGGCGTTCACCGCCATGCGTGCCCGTGGTGCGCAGGCCACCGACATCGCGATCCTCGTGGTCGCGGCCGACGACGGTGTCATGCCCCAGACGGTCGAGGCGCTCAACCACGCCAAGGCCGCCGGTGTCCCGATCGTGGTCGCGGTCAACAAGATCGACAAGCCGGATGCCGACCCGACCAAGGTTCGTGGCCAGCTGACCGAGTACGGCCTGGTGCCCGAGGAGTACGGCGGCGACGCCATGTTCGTCGACGTGTCGGCCAAGTCGGAGCTCAACCTCGACAAGCTGCTCGAGGCCGTCGTCCTGACCGCCGACGCCTCGCTCGACCTGCGGGCCAACCCCCACCAGGACGCCCAGGGTCTCGTCGTCGAGGCACACCTCGACCGCGGCCGTGGCCCGGTGGCGACGGTCCTGGTCCAGCGCGGCACGCTGCGCGTGGGCGACTCGATCGTCGCGGGAGCCGGCTACGGCCGGGTCCGGGCGATGCTCGACGAGCACGGCGAGAACATCACCGAGGCAGACCCGTCGCGTCCCGCGATGGTGCTCGGCCTCACCGCGGTGCCCGGCGCCGGCCAGACGTTCATCGTCGTCGAGGACGACCGCATGGCCCGCCAGATCGCCGAGAAGCGCGAGTCGCGCGAGCGGGCGGCCATGCAGGCCAAGCGTCGCGTGCGTCGCACCCTCGAGGACTTCATGGCCTCCATGGAGAAGGGCGAGACGCAGGAGCTCAACCTCATCCTCAAGGGCGACGTGTCCGGTTCGGTCGAGGCCCTCGAGGACTCGCTGTCCCAGATCGACGTGGGCGACGAGGTCAGCCTCCGGGTCATCGACCGCGGTGTCGGTGCGATCACCGAGACCAACGTCGACCTGGCCGCCGCCTCCGACGCCATCATCATCGGGTTCAACGTCCGCCCCCAGGGCAAGGCGACCGAGATGGCCGAGAAGGAGGGTGTCGAGATCCGCTACTACTCGGTCATCTACCAGGCGATCGAGGAGATCGAGGCGGCTCTCAAGGGCCTGCTCAAGCCCGTCTACGAGGAGTCCGTGCTCGGACAGGCGGAGATCCGCAACATCTTCCGCTCCTCGAAGATCGGCAACATCGCCGGCTGCATGGTCACCAGTGGCCTGCTCCGCCGCAACGCCAAGGCGCGCCTGCTGCGCGACGGCAAGGTCGTGGCCGACAACCTCGACCTGGCCTCGCTCAAGCGGGAGAAGGACGACGCCTCCGAGGTCCGCGAGGGCTTCGAGTGTGGTCTGGTCCTGAAGAACTACCAGAACATCGAGATCGGCGATGTCGTGGAGTCCTTCGAGATGCGCGAGATCCCGCGCGCCTGACCCAGCAGTGCAGTGTCGGCGGGACCCCGTTCGCGGGGTCCCGCCGACTCACGTTCCCGGACTCTTGAGAAGGTAGGACCATGAGCAGCCCCCGCGTGCGCAAGATCGCCGACCGCATTCAGGTGATCGTCGCCGAGATGCTGGAACGCCGGATCAAGGACCCGCGCCTCGGCTTCGTCACCGTCACCGACGTACGCGTCACCGGCGACAGCCAGCAGGCCACGATCTTCTACACCGTCCTCGACGCGACCGGTGACGACGAGGCCGCGCTGGCCGCCACGGCCGTCGCGCTCGAGTCGGCCAAGGGGCTGATCCGCTCCGAGGTCGCCAAGCAGCTCGGCATGCGCATCACGCCGACGCTGACCTTCATCGCCGACGCGCTGCCGGAGACGGCCCGCCACCTCGACGAGGTGCTCGAGCGCGCCCGCAAGCTCGACGAGGAGGCCGCGGCCCGCCGCGTCGAGTCCTACGCCGGCGAGAGCGACCCCTACAAGAAGCCGCGCGAGGACGAGGACGACCTCGCCGAGGACGACGAGGCGTGACCGCCGGGCCCGGGCCGGTCTCCGGTCTGGTCGTCGTCGACAAGCCCGGCGGGATGACCTCGCACGACGTGGTCTCCCGCGTACGCCGGCTCGCCGGCACCCGCAAGGTCGGCCACGCCGGCACGCTCGACCCGATGGCCACCGGCGTGCTGGTCCTGGGCGTCAACCGCGCCACGCGCCTGCTCGGCCACCTGATGCTGACCGAGAAGGCCTACTCCGCCACGATCCGGCTCGGCGAGGCGACCACGACCGATGACGCCGAGGGGGAGACCACGGCCGTCGTCGACGCGAGCCACCTCGACGAGGCCGTCGTCCGGGGCTGCCTCGCGGAGTTCGTCGGCGACATCGAGCAGGTGCCGACCGCGGTCTCGGCGATCAAGGTCGACGGCAAGCGCGCCTACCAGCGCGTCCGGGACGGCGAGGAGGTCGAGCTCAAGGCCCGGCCGGTCACCATCCACGAGCTCGAGGTCGTCGACGTGCGGGTGGTCGGCGCGCACGTCGACGTCGACATCGCGATGCGCTGCTCGAGCGGCACCTACGTCCGCGCGGTCGCCCGCGACGCCGGCGCCCGGCTCGGGGTGGGCGGCCACCTGACCGCCCTGCGGCGTACCGCCGTCGGGCCCTACGACCTCGGCGTCGCCCGCACGATCGAGGAGCTGACCGATGAGTTCGTGATGCTCCCGATCGCGGACGCCGCGCGTGCGGCGTTCCCGGCGCGCGACCTCGACGAGACCCAGGCATCGGACGTGCGGGTCGGGCGGCCGCTCGGGATCGACGTGGACGGGCTGACGGCGGTGTTCGCGCCCGAGGGGGAGTTCCTCGCGCTCTACGAGCCCCGCGGCGACGTGGCCCGTCCGGTCGCCGTCTTCGTCTGACCACCGCCCTCGATAGGCTGCCGCCCGTGCACATCTGGCGTTCGACCGACGAGGTCCCCGGCGACCTGGGCCGCACCGCGGTCGTCATCGGCAACTTCGACGGGGTCCATCTCGGGCACCGTCACGTCCTGTCCCGGGCCCGCGAGCTGGCCGACGAGCAGGGGCTGACCCTCGTCGCGGTCACCTTCGACCCGCACCCGATGGCGGTGCTGAGGCCCGAGCACGCCCCGACGATGCTGACCACGCTGGAGCACCGGGCCGAGCTGCTCGTCGCGGCCGGGGCCGACGCCGTGCTGGCCGTCCCGTTCGACCGGGAGGTCGCCGACTGGTCGCCGGAGGAGTTCATCGTCCGGGTCCTCGTCGACGCGCTGCACGCCGCCGTCGTGGTGGTGGGCGCCAACTTCCGCTTCGGCAACAAGGCCGCCGGCGACGTCGCGACCCTGCACGAGTCGGGGGCGACCCACGACTTCGTCGCCGAGGGGATCGCGCTCGACGGCGGTCCGCAGGTCTGGTCCTCGACCTACGTCCGCACCTGCCTGGCGGCCGGTGACGTGGCGGGTGCCGCCGAGGCGCTGGGGGCGCCGTACGCCGTGCGCGGTGTCGTCGTCCGCGGCGACCAGCGGGGGCGCGAGCTGGGCTTCCCGACGGCCAACGTGCCCACCAACGAGAAGGTGACGGCCGCCCCCGCCGACGGCGTGTACGCCGGGTGGCTGCGACGGCTCGACACCGGCGAGACGTTCCCGGCCGCGATCAGCGTCGGCACCAACCCGACCTTCGACGGGGTCCGCGAGCGCCGGGTGGAGAGCTACGTGCTCGACCGCACCGACCTCGAGCTCTACGGCGTCGAGGTCGAGGTGTCCTTCGTCGAGCGGCTGCGCGGCATGGTGGCCTTCGAGTCGGTCGAGAAGCTCGTCGAGCAGATGGACGACGACGTCGACCGGGCGCGCGAGCTGCTCGGGGCGGTCGCGTGAAGCCGGTCCCCGCCGACCCGGTGCAGGCCGCGGAGCAGTGGTTCCTGCAGCACGGGCTGACCTACTTCGTGCCCGAGCAGCGCGCGCACGTCCGGCAGGCGCTCAAGCCGAGCCGGGTGGTGACCTTCCTCCTGGTCGTCGCCGTCCTGGCGACCGGGGCCGGGGGACTGGTGGCGTGGCTGGCCGACCAGGTCGCCCTGGGCCCCGCGACCCTCGCGACGCTGCTGCTGCTGGCCGCCGTCTGGTACGCCATGGACCGGCTGCACGCCGCCCCGATCGTCACCTGGGCGCTCTCGCGGACCTTCGGCAGCCTCCGGACGCTGCTCCCGATGACGACCCGGGCGCTGCCGCTCCTGCTGCTCTTCATCACGTTCCTCTTCATCAATACCGAGGTGTGGCAGGTCGGCTCCAACCTGAGCCCCGGAACCCTCTGGCTCACGGTGATGCTCTTCGTGGTGCTGGCCGTCGGGTTCCTGCTGGTGCGGCTGCCCGAGGAGGTCGACCGCACCGACGACGACGTGACGGACCGACTGCTCCTCGACGCCTGCCGGGGCACGCCGCTCGAGGGGGCCTGCCGCGAGCTGGTCGAGGACCCCGACGCCGATCCGGCTGCGCACGCCGAGGTGACCGGCTACGAGCGCTGGAACCTCGTGATCGTCCTGATGATCGTCCAGTCCGTCCAGGTGCTGCTGGTGACGCTGTCGGTCTTCGTGTTCCTCATGGTCTTCGGGTCGCTGATCATGACCCAGCCGGTGATGGACGCCTGGCTGACCTCGCCGACCCACAGCGTGCCGCACGTGAGCAGCGTGTCGGTGGCCCTGCTCCAGGTGGCGACGTTCCTCTCGGCGTTCTCCGGCCTCTACCTGACCGTCTCCACGGTCACCGACGAGACCTACCGCGAGCAGTTCTTCGGCAGCGTGCTGCGCGAGATGGAGCGGGCCGTGGGCGTGCGGGCGATCTACCTCGCCGTCCGCAACCGACCCGTCGCTTCCTGACGCAGAAACGCGTCGACCCGTCGTCAACTGACGACGGGTCGACGCGTTCTGGCGTCAGTTCACGACGGGTCGGGGTTTCGACACGCCCGGTCGCGACTTCCTTCGTCAGTCGCGCGCGCTGCTCAACCACCATCGAGGTGATCCGCTGACGCGTCTCACCTCAGGCGTCGAGGTCCTTCTCGACCAGGGCCGCGATCGCGTCGAGCGCGGCCTGGTCGTCGCTGGAGACCTCGACCGTGTCGCCGTTGCCGGCGCCGAGGGTCATGATCAGCAGCGCCGAGCTGGCGTCGACCGGCTCGTCGCCCGGGATGCCGATCAGCACCTCGGAGTCGAGGTCGCCGGCGGCCTCGGAGATGATCGCGGCGGGGCGGGCGTGGAGGCCGACGGCGGAGCCGACGACGACGGACTTGGTGGGCATGGTGCTCCTTCGGTGGATCGGGTGGGAGGAGTGGCAGGTCAGACGGTGACGACGTCCTCGTCGCTGGGGCCCAGGCTCTTCAGGGCGATGACGGCGGCGCTGCCGACGAGGACACCGGCGGCGAGGCTGATCAGGTAGCCGAACACGTTGCTGACGGCGAAGATCACGAAGATGCCGCCGTGCGGGGCCCGGACGCTGACGTCGAGCGCCTCGGAGAGGCCGCCCGTCACCGCGCTGCCCAGCATGATCGCGGGGATGACCCGCAGCGGGTCGGCCGCGGCGAACGGGATCGCACCCTCGGTGATGAACGACGCGCCCAGGAGCCACCCGGCCTTGCCGTTCTCACGCTCGGGGATGTTGAACAGGTGCGGTCGCACGACGGTCGCGAGCGCCAGGGCGATCGGGGGCACCATACCCGCGAGCATCACGGCGGCCATGATCTTCAGGCGCGGGTCCGATGCGGAGGCCGTGGCCGCAGCACCGACGCCGGCGGCCGCGAAGCTGTAGGCGACCTTGTTGAGCGGGCCACCCATGTCGAAGGCCATCATCAGGCCCAGGATGATGCCGAGCAGCACGGCGCTGCTGCCGCTCATGGACGTCAGGCCGTCGTTGAGCTGGTTCATCAGCCAGCCGATCGGCTTGCCGAGGACGACGATCATCAGCAACCCGGCCACGATCGACGTGACGAGCGGGATCACCATGACCGGCATCAGGCCACGGGCCCAGGAGGGCACCGTGCGCTGCGCGAGCCAGTGGGCGATCAGGCCGGCGAGGACACCACCGATGATCGCGCCGAGGAAGCCGGTCGCCGGGAGGGCCGTGCCGTTGGGGTCGACGACGCCGAACAGGTTCGAGGCGAGGCCACCCATGACGAAGCCGGGAGCGATGCCGGGCCGGTCGGCGATGGCGTAGGCGATGTAGCCGGCGAGGGCCGGGATGAAGAACGCGAACGCGGTCTTGCCGATGATGAAGAAGATCGCGCCGATGTAGGCCAGGAAGCCGGACCCGAACAGGGCGTGGTCCAGCCCGAGCCCGCTCGCGCTCGGCGGGTCGAAGAGGGTGTTGTTGACCGCGATGTCGCCGTAGGGCCCGACGATCTCGTAGCCGCCGAGCAGGAAGCTCAGTGCGATCAGCAGACCACCGGCCGCGACGAACGGGATCATGTAGGACACACCGGTCATCAGGACCCGGCGCACGCGCCCGCCCCAGCTCTCCTGGGCACCCGCGCCCCCGCCTTCACCGGCGGTGACCGAGCCCTCGACGCGCGGGGCGTTGGGGTCGTCGGCGTAGCGAAGCGCCTCGGCGATCATCTTGTCCGCCTCGTCGATCGGGCGCTTCACGCCCGAGGAGACGACCGGCTTGCCCGCGAAGCGGCCCCGGTCCCGGACGCCCACGTCGACCGCGAAGATCACGGCGGCCGCCTGGGCGATGGTGTCGGGGGAGAGCGGGTGCGAGCCCGCCGAGCCCTGCGTCTCGACGGCGATGGTGATGCCTGCGCGCGCGGCGGCGGCCTCGAGGGCCTCGGCCGCCATGTAGGTGTGCGCGATGCCGGTGGGGCAGGCGGTCACGGCGACGAGGCTCTTGGGAGCCGATGCACCGGCGGACGTCGGCACCGCAGTTGCCGCCGCGGGAGGCGCACCCGCAGCGTGCTTGGCGGTGCTGGCCGGCGCCGGGCTGGTGCCGAGCTCGTGGTTGACGAGGTCCACGACCTCGTCGGGGGACTCGGCCGCGCGCAACGAGTCGGTGAAGGCGGGCTTCACGAGCGCCCGGGCGAGCTTGGTCAGCAGCTGAAGGTGGGTGCTGTCACCACCGGCAGGAGCCGAGATCAGGAAGGCCAGGTCGGCCGGACCGTCCTTGGCGCCGAAGTCGACCGGCGGGGCGAGCCGGACGAAGGCGAGCGTGGGCTCGTCGACGCCGGTGGTGCGGCAGTGGGGGATCGCAATGCCGCCGGGCAGGCCGGTGGGCGACGTGGCCTCGCGAGCGAGGGCGTCCTCCACCAGCTGGGCCACGTCGGTGGCGCGCCCGGCGCCGCCGACCACGTCAGCAAGTGCGCGGATCGCCGACTCCTTGTCGGAGCCGAGGTCCACGTCGAGGCGAACCAGATCGGTCGTGATCAGGTCGGACATCGTCACCCTCCTAGGGTGAGGTTGAGGTCGCGCACCGTGACGAGCTCGGGCTTGACCTGGTGGGGATGCGGGATGGTGGTGCCGGGCAGCCCGGCTGCCGCACTGCCGTAGGCAACGGCGAGCGCGAGTCGTTGGTCGGGGGTCCGACGCTGGATGTCCCCGAGGAGGTAGCCGAAGAGGCTGGAGTCGCCGGCACCGACGGTGCTGACGACGTTCGTGGGAGGCGGGGTGGCGTGCCAGGCCCCACCTGCGGTGACGAGCACGGCGCCGTGCGGGCCGAGCGTGGCCAGGACGGCATCGACCCCCTGCGCGACCAGGCCCATGGCCGCCTTGGCGGCGGCGTGCGGGTCGGACTCGAGCAGCTCGGGGTCGCCGCCGGTGAAGGAGGCGAGCTCCTCGCCGTTGGGCTTCATCAGGTGGGGTGCGGCCTCAGGCAGTCGGCCGACCAGGGCGCGGAGCGGCTCGTCGGAGGTGTCGACGGCGATCCGGGCGCCGTACTCGCGGAGCGCGGCGACCAGGTCGGCGTACCAGTCGACGGGGGCGCCGGGCGGCAGCGAGCCGGCGAGCACGATCCAGTCGGCGGTGCCGGCCCGGCGACGCAGGGCCTCGAGGAGCCCGGTCAGCACCTCGGGCGTGACCGTCGGGCCGGGGCTGTTGAGCTTGGTCGTGGTGCCGTCGGGCTCGCTGATGGTGATGTTGACGCGGGGACCGCCGTCGCTGGGGACGGTGCGGCAGTCGATGCCGGCCGCGAGCAGCTCGAGGACGAAGGGGTCGTCCTTGGGGGCGGGCAGGACGGCCAGGGACGGGATGCCGGCCGAGACGGAGGCACGGGAGATGTTCACGCCCTTGCCGCCGGCCTGCGAGGTCACCGACTCGGCGCGCTGGACCGCGCCGCGCTCCAGGGGAGCGCTCAGGGTGACCGTCCGGTCGTGGGAGGGGTTGGGGGTCAGGGTCACGATCATGCGACGACCACCTCGAGGCCGGCTCTGGTCAGGGCCTTGTGGTCGGCCTGGTGGATGGAGTCGTCGGTGACCAGGACGTCGACCTCGTCGAGCGCGGCGAACCGCACCGGGGTCTCGGTCCCGATCTTGCTCGCGTCGGCGAGCACGACCACGCGCCGGGCGCTGGCGACCATGGCGCGCTTGGTGGCCGCCTCGTCGTGGTCGGGGGTGGACAGTCCGTGCTCGACGGTCAGCCCGTTGGTGCCGAGGAAGACGATGTCGGCGCGGAGGTTGCCCAGGGCCACCACCGTCTCGGAGCCGACGGCGGCGTGCGTGGTCGAGCGCACCCGGCCGGGCAGCAGGTGCAGCTCGATCTGGGGGCTGCCCGCGAGTCGCGCCGCGATCGGGACGGCGTGGGTGACGATCGTGAGCCGGTGGTCGCGGGGGAGCATGCTGGCCAGCCGGCTGGTCGTGGAGCCCGCATCCATCAGCACCGTCGAGCCGGCCGGCGGCAGCAGCTCGAGGGCGGCGCGGGCGATCCGCTCCTTCTCCGCGGTGAAGGCCTGGTCGCGCTCGCCGAGGCCCGATTCGATCACTGCGAGGCTGTCCGCTGGGACGGCGCCGCCGTGCACCCGCCGGACCAGGCCCATCCGCTCGAGCGCGGAGAGATCGCGCCGGACGGTTTCGGTGGTGACGTCGTACTGCTCGGCGAGTACGTTGACCGAGAGACGCCCGTGCTCGGCCACCAGTTGGGCCATCGCCTGCTGCCGCTCTTCGGCATACATGCTCATCCGGGCCCTTTCTCTCGTCGCGTCAATCTGTGTATCTGTGGTTTTACGCCCGAATGTGTTGACTGTCAAGGGGTACGAGGCGTTAACTTGTGACCATGGTCACCAGTTCGGACACCCAGGCACAGCCCACGTCCCCGACCCTCCTGCGCGGCACCCCGGTCGTCCCGGGCGTGGCCCACGGGCCCGCGCTGGTCGCGCGCGGGGAGGTCTCGCCCGAGGCCATCGCGGCCTACGGGGTGGGCTCCTTCGCCGACGCCGAGGCCGCCCTCGCGGCGTACGACGAGGCGGCGGCAGCGGTCTCCGAGGGCTTCTCCCGCAAGGCGGCGAAGGCCTCGGGTGCGGCCGCGCAGGTGCTCACCGCGAGCGCCGGCCTGGCCACCGACAAGGGACTGCGCGGTGCGGTGCGCAAGCAGCTGCGGGCCGGCGACGACCTGCTGTCCTCGGTGCACGCGGCCGTCGAGCAGTTCGTGGGCATCTTCACCGGCATGGGCGGCCTGATGGCCGAGCGGGTCACCGACCTGCGCGACATCGAGCGGCGCGTGGTGGCCCACGTCGTCGGCGAGCCCGAGCCCGGCGTGCCGGTCCCCGACGTGCCGTCGGTGCTGGTGGCCGAGGACCTCGCCCCCGCCGACACCGCGGGTCTGGACCCGGCGGTCGTCGTCGGCCTGGTGACCGAGCGCGGCGGCCCGACCAGCCACACCGCGATCATTGCCCGCCAGCTCGGCATCCCGTGCATCGTCGGCACCGCCGGCATCCTGGCCGTCCCGGGCGGCACCCGCCTGCTCGTCGACGGCACCGCCGGCACGGTCGAGGTGGAGCCCGACGAGGCCTCCGCCGAGGAGCGGGTGCGCACCGACCGGGAGGCCCGCGCCGCGCTCGCGACGTGGTCCGGGCCCGGTCGCACCGCCGAGGGCACCCCGGTCAAGATCCTGGCCAACGTCGCCGACGGCGAGTCCGCCCGCACGTCCGCTCAGGCCCCGGTCGAGGGTGTCGGCCTCTTCCGCACCGAGCTGTGCTTCCTCAACCGCAAGGAGGAGCCGTCGGTGGAGGAGCAGGCCGAGATCTACGGGGAGGTGCTGGCGGCCTTCTCCGGCGACAAGCAGTACGTCGTGGTCCGCACGCTCGACGCCGGCTCCGACAAGCCGGTGGCGTTCGCGACGCACGAGGGCGAGGAGAACCCCGCCCTCGGCGTCCGCGGGCTCCGGCTCTCCTTCAGCAACCCCGCGCTGCTCGATCGCCAGCTCGACGGCATCGCGGCCGCGGCGCAGCAGACCGGCACCGAGACCTGGGTGATGGCGCCCATGGTGGCCACCGTCGCCGAGGCCGAGGAGTTCGCGACGAAGGTCCGCGCCCGCGGGCTCAAGGCCGGCGTGATGGTGGAGGTGCCGAGCGCGGCCCTGCTGGCCCACCGGATGCTCGAGGTCGTCGACTTCCTGTCCATCGGCACCAACGACCTCACGCAGTACACGATGGCCGCCGACCGGATGGCCACCGACCTCGCGCACCTCACCGACCCGTGGCAGCCCGCGGTGCTCCAGCTGATCGCGATCACGGCCGAGGCCGGGCGCCAGGCGGGCAAGCCGGTCGGGGTGTGCGGCGAGGCTGCCGCCGACCCGCTGCTGGCCTGCGCCCTGGTCGGCATGGGCATCACCTCGCTGTCGATGGCCGCGGCCGCCGTACGCCCCGTGGGTGCGCGGCTCGCGACGGTCGGGATGCAGGCCTGCGAGGACGCCGCCGAGGCCGCGCTGGCCGCCTCGGACCCGATGGCCGCGCGCGCCGCTGTGCTCGAGGTCCTCGGCGGGTAGCGCAGTCCGCCGGCCCTTCAGGCGGTGACGGTGACCGGTACGCCGTTGAGCGCGGCGTTCCCCGAGACGTCGAGTCGCTCGGGGTCGGTGAGGTCGTTGATCGAGACGCCCGGCACCTTGACCGCGTGGCCGAGACGGGTGCCGTCGACCTGGTGGCCGTAGCCGTGGGGGAGGGACACGACGCCGGGCATCATGTCCTCCGCGCCGGCGACCTCGACGACCACCGACCCGACCCGCGAGGTGACCGTCACGTGCGTGCCGGGCTCGATGTCGCGCGCGGCCAGGTCGTCGGGGTGCATGAGGAGCTGGTGGCGCGGCTTGCCCCGGGTGAGCCGCTCGGTGTTGTGCATCCAGGAGTTGTTGTCCTGCTGGTGGCGCCGCCCGATCAGCAGCAGCTGGTCGGGGTCGGGGACCTCGGTCGACGCCAGCGACGCACGCAGCCGGGCCAGGTCGTCGGTGACCAGGGTCGGGTTCAGCGAGATCCGCTTGTCCTTCGTCTGGAGCCGCCCGGGCAGCGTCGGGCGCAGGGGCCCGAGGTCGACGCCCTCGGGGTGGGCGCGCATCTGCCGCATCGAGACCTTGCGTCCGGTGGCGAGCAGCGCCGTGAGCTGGATCGTCGGCGACAGTGCGAAGCGCGCACGCTGCGCCAGCCGCTTGCGCAGCCCGGGCTTGCTGTCGAGCCGGTCCTGCACGCGGCGCGCCAGCTCGGCGAAGACCTGCCAGTCGTGGCGCGCGTCGTCGGGCTTGGCGAACACGGCAGGGGTGAACCGCGCGGTGTTCCGCACGGCCAAGCCGTGGAAGACGATGTCGTAGTGGTCACGCTCGAGCGCGGTCGTCGGCGGCAGGATCACGTCGGCGTGCCGGGTCGTCTCGTTGAGGTAGATGTCGACCGCCGCCATGAAGTCCAGCGAGTCGAAGGCACGCGCGAGCGACTTGCCGTCCGGGGTCGACAGCACCGGGTTGCCCGCCACGGTCAGGACCGCCCGGATCTGCCCGTCGCCGGGCGTCTCGATCTCCTCGCGCATCACCGAGACCGGCAGCTCCCCGCCGTACTCCGGGATCCCGCGCACGCGGCTCCGCCAGATGTCGAAGTGACCGCGCCCGATGATGCCGCGCCCGACCGCGTCCACCGCCGGCTCCGGGAACAGCAGCCCGCCCTCGCGGTCGACGTTGCCGGTGAGCAGGTTCAGGCACTGGATGGCCCACTGGCAGATCGAGCCGAAGCCGTGGGTGGAGACTCCCAGCCGGCCGTACGCCGCCGCGCCGTCGGCCGCCGCGAACTCGCGGGTGATCCGACGGATCACGTCGGCCGGGACCCCGCTGAGCGGTTCGGCGTGCTCGGGGGTGAAGTCCGAGACGAGGTCCCGGACCGCCTCGACGTCGTCGACGTACGCCGCGGGGGAGATCAGGTCCTCCGCCAGCAACACCTGGAGCATCGCCAGCAGCACCACCGCGTCCGAGCCCGGCCGCACGAAGTGGTGCTCGCTCGCGACCTTCGCGGTCTCGGTGCGACGCGGGTCGAGGACGACCATCCGACCACCGCGCTTCTTGAGCGCGCGCAGCCGCTTGGGGAAGTCCGGCACCGTCATCAGGGAGCCGTTGGAGGCCATCGGGTTGGCCCCGAACACCAGGAAGTACGACGTGCGGTCGATGTCCGGGATCGGCAGCAGCAGCTGGTGGCCGTACATCTGCCAGGCCACGAACTGGTGGGGGATCTGGTCGACCGAAGAGGCGCTGAACCGGTTGCGGGTGCGCAGCGTCTTGATCATGGGCAGTCCGTGCGTGGACGAGCCGAGCGAGTGGGCGTTGGGATTGCCCAGGTAGATCCCGATCGCGTCGCGGCCGTGCCGGTTGGCCGCGGTCGCCAGCCCCTCGGCCACCAGGTCGAGCGCCTCGTCCCAGTCGATCTCGACCCACTCGGCGTCGGCGCCGCGACCGATCCGTCGGACCGGGCGACGCAGCCGGTCGGGATCGTCGTAGATGTCGGCCAAGGCGACGCCCTTGGGGCAGATGTGGCCGCGGGACAGCGGGTCGGCCTCGTTGCCCCGGATCGAGGTCACCCGACCGCCCTCGATGCTCAGCTCGAGCCCGCAGATCGCCTCGCAGAGGTTGCACACGCCCAGGCGCGTGCCGGTGAAGTCGTCGGGAACCGGTCCGTTCGTCAGGATGCCCACGGCCGCCATCGTGCCACCGGAACTGTCACGGTGACAGGGGGCCGCGTCCACCGGATGGCCACCCCACCCGGCTAACCTGCGGGTGCAGAGCCGCCCGCCACCCGGGCGGCCACGTCTGAAAGGGACCCCCGCCATGGGATACGGACTCGGTGTCTTCCTCCTCGCGATCGGCCTGATCCTGGCCCTCGCGGTGACCGACAACATCAACAGCGTCGACCTGACGATGGTCGGGTGGATCCTCACGCTCGCCGGCGTGCTCGTCATCGCCCTGACGGCCGTCCAGGCCAACCGCAGCCGCCGCTCCACGGCGGTCGTCACGCACGCCGACGGCTCCCAGACGGTCAGCGAGCGCCGTGACGACGTGCCGCCGCCCGCCGTCTGAGCTCGATCACGCGACAGCACCCAGTTCCACCCGGCGCCCGGCGCGGGACCGCGATTCGGCGGTGCCGCCCGGGCGTTGGTAGTCTCTCCCGGTTGCCCCCGTGAGGGGTGACACGCCGTCCAACGGCCGCGGACAGAGAGCGCCCCGGGCACCAGGCCCGGAGCACCGCGCAACGGAAGAACTGGAAGGAGCCCCGCATGTCGATCGGTACCGACGCGGAGACCAAGAAGAGGATCATCGCCGAGTACGCCACGGGCGAGGGCGACACCGGTTCGCCGGAGGTCCAGATCGCGCTGCTCAGCCACCGCATCAGCCACCTCACCGACCACCTCAAGACGCACAAGCACGACCACCACAGCCGTCGTGGCCTGCTGCTGCTCGTCGGCCAGCGCCGCCGCCTTCTCAACTACCTGCAGAAGACGGAGATCGACCGCTACCGGTCGATCATCGAGCGTCTCGGCCTGCGTCGCTGATCTCCAGCTTCGAAGGGTGGAGCGGCTGCCCTGTCCGGGTGGCCGCTCCGCTCACATTTCGGGTCTTTCCCGCTAGGGTCTGACCGTCGGCGGTCACCGGCCGTGCCCGGAGCCGCCACAACTGAACAAACACACCACACCAGGAGCGACCCGCACGTTCTGGCCCGGTCCTCGGTAGTGGCTCTCAGGGCTCCCGCCCCGCTCACGCGGGCGAGTCGCTGCGAGCCTCGATCGAAGACCGGCCCCCTCCCAGCAGACACGGGGAGGGACCACAGGGCGGGATCCTCGAGAGAGAGACACCCCGCCACCGAAGCGGGACGCCGCGGATCGCTCCGCGAACAGAAAGGGACACCCCTTGAACGAGGGCCCCGTCATCTCCGCCGTCGAGACCGTTCTCGACAACGGCAAGTTCGGCAAGCGCACCGTCAAGTTCGAGACCGGCCTGCTGGCCCGTCAGGCGGCCGGTTCGGTCACCGCCTACCTCGACGACGACACGATGCTGCTCTCGGCCACCACGGCCGGCAAGCACCCCAAGGACCACTTCGACTTCTTCCCCCTGACGATCGACGTCGAGGAGCGGATGTACGCCGCCGGCCAGATCCCCGGCTCGTTCTTCCGCAGCGAGGGTCGTCCCGGTGAGGACGCCATCCTCACCTGCCGCCTGATCGACCGCCCGCTGCGCCCGACCTTCAAGAAGGGTCTGCGCAACGAGGTCCAGGTCGTCATCACGGTCATGGCGCTCAACCCCGACACCCCCTACGACGTGCTCGCGATCAACGCCGCGTCCATCTCCACCCAGCTCTCCGGCCTGCCGTTCTCCGGCCCGGTCGGCGGCGTCCGCGTCGCCCTCATCGAGGGCCAGTGGGTCGCCTTCCCGACGCACAGCCAGCTCGAGGACGCCGTCTTCGACATGGTCGTCGCGGGTCGCGTGACCGACACCGGTGACGTCGCGATCATGATGGTCGAGGCCGAGGCCACCGAGCAGACCTGGACGCTCGTCCAGGGCGGCGTGCAGGCTCCGACCGAGGAGGTCGTCGCCGGCGGTCTCGACGCGGCCAAGCCGTTCATCAAGCAGCTCGTCGAGGCGCAGCAGGAGCTCGCCAACGTGGCGGCCAAGCCCGTCCAGGAGTTCCCGATCTTCCTCGACTACGAGGACGACGTGTACGACGCCGTCGAGGCGTCCGTGAAGGCCGACCTGGCTGCGGCGATGACCATCGCGGACAAGCAGGAGCGCGAGGCCAGGACCGACGAGCTCAAGGCTGCGCTGCTCGACGACCTCTCCGGCAAGTTCGAGGGCCGCGAGAAGGAGATCGGTGCGGCGTTCCGCTCGGTCAACAAGCAGGTCGTGCGCGAGCGCGTGCTGCGCGACCAGATCCGCATGGACGGCCGCGGCCTCGCCGACATCCGCCCGCTGCACGCCGAGGTCGCGGTCCTGCCGCGGGTCCACGGCTCGGCGCTGTTCGAGCGTGGCGAGACCCAGATCCTGGGCGTCACCACCCTCAACATGCTGACGCTGGAGCAGAAGCTCGACACCCTCTCCCCGGAGAAGTCGCGCCGCTACATGCACAAGTACGTCTTCCCGCCGTTCTCCACCGGCGAGACCGGTCGCGTGGGCTCGCCCAAGCGCCGCGAGGTCGGCCACGGTGCGCTCGCGCGCCGTGCGCTGCTGCCGGTCCTCCCGACCCGCGAGGAGTTCCCCTACGCGATCCGCCAGCTCTCCGAGGCCATGGGCTCCAACGGCTCCACCTCGATGGGCTCGGTCTGCGCCTCGACGATGTCGCTCCTGCAGGCCGGTGTCCCGCTCCGCGCGGCCGTCGCCGGCATCGCCATGGGCCTCATCTCCGACCAGGTCGACGGTGAGACCAAGTACGTCGCGCTGACCGACATCCTCGGTGCGGAGGACGCGTTCGGCGACATGGACTTCAAGGTCGCCGGCACGCGCGAGTTCGTCACCGCGCTCCAGCTCGACACCAAGCTCGACGGCATCCCGGCCGAGGTCCTCGCTGCGGCGCTGACCCAGGCCAAGGACGCGCGCCTCGCGATCCTCGACGTCATGGCCGAGGCCATCGACGAGCCCGAGGAGATGTCGGTGCACGCGCCGCGCATCATCACGGTGCGCATCCCCGTCGACAAGATCGGCGAGGTCATCGGCCCGAAGGGCAAGGTGATCAACCAGATCCAGGACGACACCGGTGCGTCGCTGTCCATCGAGGACGACGGCACGATCTACATCGGTGCGACCAACGGTGAGGCTGCGGAGGCGGCCCGCCAGGCGGTCAACGCGATCGCCAACCCGACGATGCCCGAGGTCGGCGAGCGCTACCTCGGCACCGTCGTGAAGACGACCAACTTCGGTGCGTTCGTCTCGCTGCTGCCCGGCAAGGACGGCCTGCTGCACATCAGCAAGCTGCGTGGCCTCGCCGGTGGCAAGCGCGTCGACGCCGTCGAGGACGTCCTCTCGGTCGGCCAGAAGATCCAGGTCGAGATCGGCGAGATCGACGACCGCGGCAAGCTGTCGCTGGTCCCGGTCCTCGAGGAGGGCGCGGCCGAGGCCGAGGCCGAGGCACCCGAGACCGAGTCGGCCGAGTGATCACTGCGTGACGCAGAGCAACAACGCCGCGACGACCGGCCAGCAGGCATCTGCTGGCCGGTCGTCCGGTCTCACCCAGAAGTCCGGCTCCACCCGCACCCTCCAGACCGTGCGCGACCCCGACGGACAGGTCACCTCGCGGGTGCGCCGTACCCTCCTGCCCGGTGGCCTCCGCGTCATCAGCGAGCAGATGGCGGGCGTGCGGTCGGCCAGCATCGGCGTGTGGGTCGGTGTCGGCTCGCGCGACGAGACGCCCACCCTGCACGGCTGCTCGCACTTCCTCGAGCACCTGCTCTTCAAGGGCACCGCGGAGCGGTCCGCCCTCGACATCTCGATCGCGCTCGACGCGGTCGGCGGTGAGTTCAACGCCTTCACCGCCAAGGAGTACACCTGCTTCCACGCCCGGGTCCTCGACGAGGACCTCGGCCTGGCCGTCGACGTGATCGGCGACATGATCACGAGCTCGACGATCACCGACGCGGACGTCGAGGCCGAGCGCGACGTGATCCTCGACGAGATCGCCATGCACGACGACGACCCCGACGACGTGGTGCACAACCTCTTCGCCCAGCAGGCGTGGGGTGACTCGCCGCTGGGCCGGCCGATCGCCGGCACCGACGCGTCGATCACGGCGCTCACCCCGGCGCAGATCAAGCGCTTCTACGCGCGCCACTACCGCCCGGCCAACATGGTCGTCTCGGCCGCCGGCAACGTCGACCACGCCGCGCTCGTGCGAATGGTGCGCAAGGCCTTCGGCCGCAACGGCTGGCTGGACCGCGAGGAGTCCCCGGTCCCGCCGCGGCACGGCCGGACCCGCCGCGTCTCGCCGGGCGAGGTGCACGCGACCCGGCCCTTCGAGCAGGTCAACGTCGTGCTCGGCATGGAGGGCCTGACCCGTCAGGACGAGCGGCGCTTCGCGCTCGGCGTCCTCAACACCGCCCTCGGTGGCGGCACGTCCTCGCGGCTCTTCCAGGAGGTGCGCGAGCACCGCGGCCTGGCCTACTCCGTCTTCTCCTTCGCCAGCCACCACGCCGACTCCGGCCTCGTCGGGGTCTCCGTGGGCTGCCTGCCCAGCAAGCTCGACGACGTGCTCGCCGTGGTGCGGGCCGAGCTCGCCAAGGTCGCCGCGGAGGGCATCACCGCCGAGGAGCTCGCCCGTGGCAAGGGCCAGATGCGCGGGGGACTGGTGCTGGGCCTGGAGGACTCCGGCTCGCGGATGTCGCGGCTGGGCAAGGCCGAGCTTGTCTACGACGAGCTGCTGGCGATCGACGAGGTGATGGCGCGCATCGACGCCGTGACGCTCGAGGAGGTCCGGGCGGTGGCCGCGGACCTGTTCGCCAAGCCCGAGATCCTCGCCGTCGTCGGGCCTGCCTAGTCCGTCTGGTCAGAGCCAGAGGACGAGCCGCACCGTGCCCGCGCACGCGGCGGCCCAGAGCACGCTGGTGAACGTGCCGATGATGAAGCGCTCGGCGGCGCCGGCCACCTCGCCGCTGCGCAGCTCGGGGTAGCGGCCCAGGCCCTTGAGGCCGAGCACGATCGCCACGCCCTCGGGGATCCCGGCGGCGAGGCTGGCGAAGACCGCGGCGCGCTCGAGGGCGCCGATCCAGGTGCCGCCGCGCAGGACCTCGCCGGCCCGGCTCACCGAACCGTCGTCCTGCGTGTGGCGCGGCCCGTCGACGAGCGCGAAGACGCGCGTCGTGACCGGGCCGCCGCCCGCGATGGCCAGGAGGGCCGAGACGGCCACGATCAGCGCCCGCTCGCCCTCGTTGAGGACCGGGTCGGTGACGTTGGCGGCCGCGAGGTAGGCCGTCACCGCGAGCCCCAGCAGCGTCAGCGGCAGCGCGACGACGACCGCGCGGCGCAGCCAGGCCAGGCCCGCGGCCACGAGCGTGAGGGTGAGCAGGAGCAGGAACACGTCAGGCATCCTGCCCGAGCAGGCGGGCGGTCAGCGCGGAGGCGAGCTCCCGGGCGCGTCGGCCCTCCACGATGCCGGCGGCCTGGGCGCGCTGGCTGACGGCCGACTGGGTGACACCGAGCCGCTCGGCGGCCTCCTGGTAGGTCAGCACCGAGTCCGCGCCGTCGACGAGGTCGGCGACCTCCCACCCGCGCTCGGTGCGCCGGCCCAGGACCGCCGCCCACAGCCACAGCGTGGTCTCGAGCGACCGGACGTCCGGGTCCTCGCCGCAGACCCGCAGGTGCCACGGGCTCCCCTTGGCGGTCGTCACGGCCTCGCGGGCCGCGAGGTAGGCCGGGCCGCGGCCGGCCCTCGCGGTCTCGGGGGCGGGGTCGTCGATGACGCCGATGCCGATGCCGATGTTCCAGGCGTCCTCGCGGAGCAGCCGCTCCACGATCCGGGGGAGCGTCGCCGGGTCGTCGGTGACGCCCTGGAACTCGTCGCCCGCGGTGCGCTCGAAGGGCAGCAGCATCGGGACGCCCGACAGGGCGTCCACCGTGGCGGGGACCAGGTCGGGACCCAGGCGGCTGCTGCGCTGGTCGACGGTGAGGACCGCGACGGAGCGGCTCATGCGGTTCCTCCTCGGCTCGTTCCTGATGACGAGCGTACGTTAGGGAAAAACCTAATGCAAGAGTCCTATAAGGCTGAAACCTTATCGGCGCCCGATGATGCCCACGACCGCGGGGGCCTTCTGCTCCACGACCGAGACCCGGAAGCCGCCGTCGGCCAGGGCCTTGGAGGACTTCTCCACGATCGTGCGCACCAGCTCGGGGCTCTTGGCCTCGTAGAACAGGAACACCGCGCCGCCCGGCACCACCCGCTCGTGCAGCAGGGCCACCTCGTCGGCGCACGCGCGCACCCAGAACAGGTTGACGTTGAAGGAGTAGACCTTGTGCAGCCGCTTGACCGGGACGCGCAGGGTGGCGAGGTCGATCTGCCGCACGGTGAGCCGGCCGGACTCCACGAAGGCGTGGTTGCGGCGCTTGGTGCGGTCGACGCCCGACTCGGAGCGGTCGATGGCGAAGAGCTTGCCGGTGGTCAGGCGGTTGCAGATCAACTCGGCCCCGGCGCCCGCGCCGCACCCGATCTCGAGGACGTGGTCGGAGGGTTGGACATCCATGAGCTCGACCGCCCACCGGATCCGCGCCGGAATCTGATGCAGTGCCATGGGGCCAGCCTGCCAGAAGCCCACCGACGCAGTCAGAGACCCTCCGGCCATGAGCCGGAGGCCGCGTCGGCGGGGCGCTGGGATGGCCTAGGTTTGGGGGGTGAGCGAGCAGATGAAGGTGGGCGTGCTGGGCGCGCGCGGCAAGGTCGGGTCCGAGGTCTGCCGGGCGGTGGAGGCGGCTGAAGACCTCGCGCTGGTCGCGCAGGTCGACGCCGGCGACGACATCGCCGAGCTGGTCGAGGCGGGGGTCGAGGCGGTCGTCGACTTCACCCACCCCGACGTCGTGATGGACAACCTGGAGTTCTGCATCCGCCACGGCATCCACGCCGTCGTCGGCACGACCGGCTTCGACGCCGGGCGGCTCGACACCCTGCGTGGCTGGCTGGCCGACAACCCCGCTGCCGGCGTGCTCATCGCCCCCAACTTCTCCATCGGCGCGATCCTGATGATGCGGTTCGCCGCTGCGGCCGCGCCGTTCTACGAGTCCGTCGAGGTCGTCGAGCTGCACCACCCGGACAAGGCCGACGCACCCAGCGGCACCGCCCGGCGTACGGCGGAGCTGATCGCCGCTGCCCGGCGTGAGGCCGGCTGCCCGCCGGTCCCGGACGCCACCACCACCTCGCTCGACGGCGCGCGGGGCGCCGACGTCGACGGGATCCGCGTGCACGGGCTGCGGATCCGCGGCCTCGTCGCCCACCAGGAGGTCGTGCTGGGCGGGGTGGGGGAGACCCTCACCATCCGGCACGACTCGCTCGACCGGGCCTCGTTCACGCCCGGCGTGCTGACCGGCCTGCGCGCCATCGCCGCGCACCCCGGCCTCACCGTCGGGCTCGAGCACTTCCTCGACATCGACTGACGCTTGCACCTTTGTGCGATGCACAAACCTGCAAGTGACGATGCGTTACCCGTCTCGTTGGGCTGGGCAAGAAGGTGCAAACCACCCATGCACGACGAGAGGGATTTTCATGCGTAGAACCTTGGGGCTCGCCACTGCCGCGGTGCTCGCCGCCGGCACGTTGGGCGTCCAGGCCGCCGACGCGTCGGGTCAGACCGCTCGCACGGCGAACACCGGAGTCTCGGCGATCACGGCGCTCCAGCAGCACCCGGGCGCGGCCCGCGCCACGGACGGGCAGGCCTTCCGGGTCACCGACACCATCATCGACAAGGACGGCACCAGCCACGTGCGCATGTCCCGCACGATCGACGGCGTCGCCGTCCTCGGCGGCGACCTCGTCGTCCACCGCGGCCCGCAGGCCGGCTGGCGTGGGGTCAGCCAGACGCTCGCCGCCCCGCTGGACCTCTCGACCACCCCGGTCGTGACCGTCGCGGCCGCCAAGGCGAAGGCCCTGGCGCCCGCCGCGGCCACCCGCACCATCACCGGCGCCACGGCCACCGGGTCGCGCCTGGTCATCGACGCCACCTCCGGCACCCCGCGCCTCGCGTGGGAGGTCATCACCGGCGGTGTCCAGAAGGACGGCACGCCCAGCCGCCTCGCGTCGTACGTCGACGCCCGCACGGGCGCCGTGATCCGCCGCGAGCAGCAGATCGAGACGATCGACGGCTCGGGCCAGACCCTCTACTCCGGCACGGTGCCGCTGAGCGTGACGCAGTCGGGCTCGACGTACCAGCTGAAGAACCAGGGCATCCGCGGCAACACGTACACGACCGACATGAACAACAAGTCGGACTCCTACCTCTGCCAGGTCCTCGGCAGCGGCTGCTCGGCCGGCACGCTGATCACCAGCACCACCACGACGTTCGGCAACGGCAGCAACACCAACCGGGCCACTGCAGGCGCCGACGCGCAGTACGGCTCCAACGAGACGTGGGACTTCTACAAGGCCACGTTCAACCGCGACGGCATCTTCGGCAACGGCAGCGGCTCCTACAACCGGGTCCACTACGGCAGCGGCTACGTCAACGCCTTCTGGGACGGCACGAAGATGACCTACGGCGACGGCGACGGCACCAACTACGGTCCGCTCGTCTCGCTCGACGTCGCGGGCCACGAGATGAGCCACGGCGTCACCGAGAACACCGCGGGCCTCGACTACTCGGGTGAGTCGGGCGGCCTCAACGAGGCCACGTCCGACATCTTCGGCACGATGGTGGAGTTCTACGCCGCCAACGCCAACGACCCGGGCGACTACCTCATCGGTGAGGAGTTCGACCTGAAGAACCACGTCGGCTTCCGCCGGATGGACAAGCCCAGCAGCGACGGCGCGTCGTACGACTGCTGGTCGGCGCTGGCCGGCCAGGACGACGTCCACTACTCCTCGGGCATCGGCAACCACTTCTTCTACCTCCTCTCGGAGGGATCGGGTGCCAAGACGCTCAACGGGGTGGCCTACAACAGCCCGACCTGCAACGGCTCGACCGTGACCGGCATCGGTCGCGCCGCCGCCGGCAACATCTGGTACCGGGCGCTGACGGTCTACATGACCTCCAGCACCAACTACTCCGGTGCCCGCACCGCCACGATGAACGCCGCCCGGGACCTCTACGGCGCCGGCAGCGCCCAGCAGAACGCGGTCGCGGCCGCGTGGAGTGCCGTCAACGTCAGCTGACCCTCCCACCCCCGGTCAGGGGGGTGAAGGCCCGCATCTCCATGGGGGGTGCGGGCCTTCGCCGTCCCACTGGGTTGCTGCCGGGGGTGAATCGGCGCCCGCGCGCGTGGCGCGCTTGTCGGCACGGCTTCGCCGCGCCGCCCGCATGCGCGGGCGCCCTGGACCCGTGGCTGGGTCTGGGGTCGCATGTGCGCAGGATCATCATCTCGGGGTGCGCAGTGATGATCCTGCGCACTTCTGCGGTCGGGATCGCCGGTTAACCGGTGATCCCGACCTACGCGGCGCACCCCAGCGACACGTCACCCGAGCAGCCGCAGCAGCGCCGCCGCGAGCGCCGCGCCGAAGACCACGACGAGGAACGGCGCACGCAGCAGGAGCAGCACGACCGCCACCGCCAGGCCCGCGGCCCGCGCGTCCAGCACGAGGTCGTGGCCGCTGGCCACGACCTGCACCGCCACGAGGCCGGCGAGCAGGGCGACGGGGATCAGGTCCGCGATCCGCTCGACCAGCGGTCGCTCGAGGACCAGTGGCGGCACGGACAGCCCGGCCAGCTTGAGCAGGTAGCAGCCGAGGCTGCCCGCGAGGATCGCCGCCCAGGTCATCGGTCCTCCACGGGCAGGTCGGCGACGCGGAAGTGGGTGAGCAGGCCGATCAGCAGGGCGACGCCCGCGGCGGCGAGGACGGGCACCCCGGCGGCCGTGAACGGTACGGCGCCCAGCGCGACGGCCGCGGCCGCGACGGCGACCCAGCGGTGCAGGGCCGAGTGGAGGCGCGGCCAGAGCAGGGCGAGGAACGCGGCCCCGACCGCGGCGTCGAGGCCGTAGTCGCGCGGGTCGCCGATCGCGGTCCCGGCGACGGCCCCGACCGCGGTGGCGACGTTCCAGAGCACGAAGATCGTCACGCCCGTGGTGAGGAAGCCGGTCCGCGCGGCGGCCGTGGACGTGCGGTTGACCGCCATCGCGGTCGACTCGTCGATGAGCACGTGGGAGGCCGCAGCCCGGCGCCACCCGGCGTACGAGAGAAGGCGGGCGAGGCGCAGCCCGTACAGGGTGTTGCGGGTGCCGAGGAGCAGGGCCGCGAGGGCTCCCGACAGGGGGGCGCCGCCCGCCGCGAGCACACCCACGAGGGCGAACTGCGAGGCGCCCGTGAACATCAGCAGGGAGAGCGCGCAGGTCTGCGCCACGCTCAGCCCCGAGGCGACCGCCACGGCGCCGAAGGAGACGCCGTAGGTGCCGGTCGCGAGGCCGACGCCCAGGCTGTCCCGGATGATCGCCGACCGTTCGGCCGACGCGTCTGGCGCCCTCAGTGCCGGTGCACGCGGACGGGGCGGGGCCGGTGCGACCAGTCGTGCACGAGCACGTAGCCGAGCAGCACCCCGGCGAGCGCACCGAACGCGGCGCCGACGGTCGCGGCCACCGGGAGGACGGTGAAGTGTGCGATCCAGGCGCCCGAGGCGAGGCCGACGACGAGGGCGGTCGTGAGCAGCAGCCAGCGGTGCAGCTGAGGCAGTGGTCCGAGCACGTGCGCCTCCTTCATCGGGGCCCCGGATGTCGGGGTGACGCTCTCCATCGTCGCCCGGATCGGGCGGAAATCAAGGCGCGTCGTGGGGAACTTTCCGGGCATCAGGAGAACGCCGTGTGCAACCGCACCTGCTTGACCACGGTCGTGCCCTCGCCGTCGAGGTCGAGCTCGCGATGCGCGGTGTCCGGCGCCCAGCCGGCCTCGGTCAGGAAGGCCCGGAGCGCGTCGTCGCCGGCGATCGCCCACGTCACGGCGCGGGTGAAGCGGTCGGCGACCATCGTGTCGACGGCGGCCTGGAGCAGCCGCGAGCCGTGGCCCTTGCCGCGCTCGGCCGGGTCGACGGTGAGGTCGGCCAGCTCGGCGTCCTGGACCGGGTCGCAGTCGGGGTCGCCGGCGGGGGAGGTGATCGCGAAGCCGCACACCCGGTTGCGCTCCAGCGCCACGAGCACCCGGTTGCGGGCGTCCTTGGGGGCCTGCAGGCTGCTCCGCCAGGCGGCTGCCGCAGTCTCGACGTCGGCGGGCAGGGCGTCGTCGGGGAGGAGGTCGGCGTACGCCTCGCGCCAGGTCCGCAGCTGCAGCTCGGCGATCGCGGGCGCGTCGTCGGCCCAGGCGATCCGCACGGACACGTCGGAGGTCGGGCTCGTCATGCCGTCAGTCTCCCCCCTCGGCAATCTGTTACGAAATCAAGTCCGCAATGCATATCGGCGTAACAACCACTGGTAGCGTGGGGGACGTGTACGGCAACGACTTCAGTGCCCCCGACGAGACGGCCCCGCGGGCCGTCCCGTCCGGTGCCGACGGCGACCCCGAGAGCTTCCGCGAGCTGCTGGCCGGCGACGGCCGGGTGGAGCCGCGCGACGAGATGCCGGAGGCCTACCGCAAGACGCTGATCCGCCAGATCGCCCAGCACGCTCACTCCGAGATCATCGGGATGCAGCCCGAGGGCAACTGGATCAGCCGGGCGCCCAGCCTGCGCCGCAAGGCGATCCTGATGGCCAAGGTGCAGGACGAGGCAGGCCACGGCCTCTACCTCTACGCCGCCGCCGAGACGCTCGGCGTCGACCGGGCCGACCTGCTCGACCAGCTGCACTCCGGCCGGCAGAAGTACTCCTCGATCTTCAACTACCCGACGCTCACCTGGGCCGACGTCGGCGCGATCGGCTGGCTCGTCGACGGCGCCGCCATCGTCAACCAGGTGCCGCTGTGCCGCTGCTCCTACGGGCCCTACGCCCGCGCGATGATCCGCGTCTGCAAGGAGGAGTCCTTCCACCAGCGGCAGGGCTTCGAGATCCTGCACACGCTCTCGCACGGCACGTCCGCGCAGAAGGCGATGGCCCAGGACGCGGTCGACCGCTACTGGTGGCCCAGCCTGATGATGTTCGGCCCGCCCGACGACGACTCGCCCAACTCGGCCCAGTCGATGGCGTGGGGGATCAAGCGGTTCTCCAACGACGACCTGCGCCAGCGCTTCGTCGACATGACCGTGCCCCAGGCCGAGGCGCTCGGGCTCTCCCTGCCCGACCCCGAGATCCGCTGGAACGACGAGCGCGGCCACTACGACTTCGGCACCGTCGACTTCACCGAGCTCTTCGAGGTCATCAAGGGCAACGGTCCCTGCAACGAGCAGCGGATGTCCCACCGCGTGCGCGCCCACGAGGACGGCGCGTGGGTCCGCGACGCCGCCAACGCGTACGCCGACAAGCAGGCGGCCCGCGCGGCCCGCACGGAGGTCGTGGCATGAGCACCCCCACCAGCACCCGGCGCGACTGGCCCCTGTGGGAGGTCTTCGTGCGGTCCCGCCGCGGGCTCTCGCACGTCCACGTCGGGTCGCTGCACGCCCCCGACGCCGACATGGCGCTGCGCAATGCCCGCGACGTCTACACCCGCCGCCAGGAAGGCGTCTCCCTCTGGGTGGTGCCCGCTGCCCAGATCGTCGCGAGCAGCCCCGACGAGCGCGACTCCTTCTTCGACCCCGCCGCCGACAAGATCTACCGGCACCCCACCTTCTACGACGTCCCCGAGGGAGTCGAGCACCTGTGACCGCCCTGTTCGACTACGTCCTCGGGCTCGCCGACGACGCCCTGGTCTCCGCCCAGCGGATGGGCTGGTGGATCAGCCGCGCGCCGCAGCTGGAGGAGGACGTCGCGTTGGCCAACATCGGCCTCGACCAGCTCGGGCAGGCCCGCACCCTGCTCGCCTACGCCGGCAGCATCGAGGGACAGGGCCGGGGTGAGGACGACCTGGCCTACTTCCGTGACGAGCGCGAGTTCCGCAACGTCTGGCTCGTCGAGCGCGCTCAGACCGACTTCGGCGTCGCCATGGCCCGGCTGCTGCTCTTCGCCACCTGGCAGTCCGAGCTCTACGCCGCCCTTGTGCACAGCACCGACCCCACCCTGAGCGGGGTCGCCGGCAAGGCCGTCAAGGAGGTCGCCTACCACGTCGACCACGCCGCCCACTGGGTCGTGCGGCTCGGCGACGGCACCGAGGAGTCCCACCAGCGCATGCAGGCCGCGCTCGACGCCGAGTGGCCCTTCCTGGAGGAGCTGTTCGGTCCGGTCGACGACCAGCTGGTCGCCGACGGTGTCGCCGTCGACCCGGCCCGCCTGCGGTCCGCCGTACTCACCCGGATCGAGGCGGTGCTCGCCGAGGCGACGCTGACCGTGCCCCAGGGCCGGACCGCCGTCGGCGGCGGCCGCGACGGCCGGCACACCGAGGAGATGGGCTTCCTCCTCGCCGAGCTCCAGCACCTCGCCCGCTCGCACCCCGAGGCGACCTGGTGATGACCACCTCCCCCTTGTCGCCCGCCTGGAAGATCGCCGCCGACCTGCCCGACCCCGAGCTGCCGGTCGTGACGATCGCCGACCTCGGCATCCTGCGCGACGTCACCGAGGACGACATGGGACGGGTGCACGTGCAGATCACGCCGACCTACTCCGGCTGCCCTGCCATGGAGACCATCAGCACCGACCTGGTGACCGCCCTGACCGAGGCCGGCTACCGCCACGTCGACGTGGAGTTCGTGCTGTCCCCGGCGTGGACCACCGACTGGATGACCGACGAGGCCAAGGACAAGCTGCGCGCCTACGGCATCGCGCCGCCGGGCAACCGGGACGAGCGCACCGCCGTACCCCTCGCGCTGTCGGTGCGCTGCCCGCAGTGCGGCAGCCTCGACACCCGCGAGTCCAGCCGCTTCGGCTCCACCGCCTGCAAGTCCCTGTGGGTGTGCCGGTCCTGCCGCGAGCCCTTCGACCACTTCAAGGCGATCTGATGTCCGGACCCCGTGCCGCGTTCCACCGCCTCAGGATCTCGGCGATCGACGAGCTGACCGACGACGCCGTCGCGCTGACCTTCGCCGTGCCGGAGGAGCTCGCCGACGACTACGCCTTCGTCCACGGACAGCACCTCAACATCAAGGGCGGCGACGACGTGCGCCGCAGCTACTCCATCTGCGCCGCGCCCTCGTCGAAGGTGCTGCGGATCGGCGTGAAGAAGCTGCCGGGTGGCGCGTTCAGCGAGGGCGTCCTCGCGGGGCTGCGCGTCGGCGACGAGCTCGACGTGATGCCGCCCGCCGGCCGCTTCACCACCACGCTCGACCCCACCTCCCGCAAGACGTACGTCGCCCTCGCGGCCGGATCGGGCATCACCCCGGTCCTCTCGATCGTGGCGGCGATCCTCGAGGGCGAGCCGCACGCGGCAGTGACCCTGGTCTACGCCAACCGTACCCACCGCACGGTGATGTTCCTCGACGAGGTGCACGACCTCAAGGACCGCTTCCCGGAGCGGTTCCAGGTCCTGCACGTGCTGTCCCGCGAGACCCAGGACGTCGAGCTGCTCTCGGGCCGCCTCGACGCCGAGCGGCTCGGCCGGATCCTCGACGCGTTCGTGCCGCCCGAGGAGGTCGACGACTGGTTCCTGTGCGGGCCGCAGCAGATGGTCTCCGAGCTGCGCGAGGTGATCGAGAAGGTCGGCCGTGCCGACGCCCACATCCACACCGAGCTCTTCCACGCCGACCCGGTCCCGCGGGCACCGGTCGTCGAGCTGGCCGGAGCGGCTGACGGCGCCGCCCAGGTGACGATCCGGCTCGACGGCCGCGGCTCGGACTTCGCCCTGCGGCCCGACGACGTGGCCGTCCTCGAGGCCGCGCTGCGGGTCCGCTCCGACCTGCCTTTCGCGTGCAAGGGCGGCGTCTGCGGCACCTGCCGGGCCAAGGTGGTCGAGGGCAGCGTCGCGATGGACGTCAACTACGCGCTGGAGCCCGAGGAGGTCGAGCGCGGCTACGTCCTGACCTGCCAGTCGCACCCGACGTCCGAGCGGGTCGTGCTCGACTACGACGCCTGATCCGGGTGTGGCGGTCTGGGTAGGGTCGGGTCCATGAAGACTCGCAACCTCGGTTCGTCCGGTCTCAAGATCTCGGAGATCGCCTACGGCAACTGGCTCACCCACGGTTCCCAGGTCGAGGAGGACGCCGCCACGGCGTGCGTCCGCCAGGCCCTCGAGGAGGGGATCACCACCTTCGACACGGCCGACGTCTACGCCAACACGGCCGCCGAGAGCGTGCTCGGGCGAGCCCTGAAGGGGGAGCGGCGCGAGGGCCTGGAGATCTTCACCAAGGTCTACTGGCCGACCGGCCCCGGCAAGCACAACGACCACGGCCTGTCCCGCAAGCACATCATGGAGTCGATCAACGGCTCACTGACGCGGCTCGGCACCGACTACGTCGACCTCTACCAGGCCCACCGCTACGACTACGAGACGCCGCTCGAGGAGACGATGGAGGCCTTCGCCGACGTCGTCCGCCAGGGCAAGGCGCTCTACATCGGCGTCTCGGAGTGGCGCGCTGAGGAGATCCGCGAGGCGCACGCGCTGGCCCGCGAGCTGCGGATCCCGCTGGTCTCCAACCAGCCTCAGTACTCCATGCTCTGGCGCGTCATCGAGTCCGAGGTCGTCCCGACCTGTGAGGAGCTCGGCATCGGCCAGATCGTCTGGTCGCCGATCGCCCAGGGTGTGCTGACCGGCAAGTACCTCCCGGGTCAGGCCCCGCCGGAGGGCTCGCGCGCCACCGACGAGAAGGGCGGGGCGAACATGATCTCCCGCTGGCTCCAGGACGACGTCCTCGAGCGGGTCCAGCAGCTCAAGCCGCTGGCCGACGAGGCCGGGCTCAGCATGGCCGAGCTGGCCGTGGCCTGGGTGCTGCAGAACGACAACGTCTCGGCCGCGATCATCGGCGCGAGCCGGCCAGAGCAGGTCACCCAGAACGTCAAGGCGGCCGGCGTCACCCTCGACGCCGGGCTGCTCAAGAGGATCGACGAGATCGTGGACCCGGTCGTGGAGCGCGATCCGGCGAAGACGGTGTCTCCTCCGCGACGGGACTTCTGACCCCGTCCTCGTTGCTCAGCAGGATGGCGCCGGCCGTCGACAGGACCAGTCCTGCCACGACGGCCGGCCACCATCCGGGGCGCACGCCGTCGCCGAGGAGCAGGACGCCGATCACGGCCGGGACGAACGTCTCGCCCACGATCAGCGGGGCAGTGCTCGCCGAGACCGGCGCCCGGTCCAGCGCGATCGAATAGAGCCAGAAGGCCAGCACGCCGTAGACGGCGACCGCCGCGGCCGCCACGACGATGGCCACCGTGACCGGCGTCCCGACGCCGCGCACGGCGATCGCGGACCCGGCGTAGCCCAGCCCGCCCAGCCAGCCCAGCGAGCTCCCGCTGAGGCCGGTGCCGCGCCAGCCGGCCAGCGCCAGCGCGATCGCGCCGGCCCACACGGCCACGGCGAACCACACGTGCACCACCAGCGCGCCGGGGTCGCCGGAGCCGACCGAGAGCAGCACCAGGCCGACCACGACGACCGCGACCGCCCACCAGTGCATCGGGGTGAGCCGCTCGTGCACGACGGTCGAGGCGATCGCGGTGACCGGCAGGGACATCGCGACCGCAGCCTGGGCGAGGTAGAGCGGCAGCAGCCAGATCGCGACCGCGTGCAGGACGAAGCCGACCAGGTAGGCCACCACGACGCCGACCGTCCACGGGTCGCGCGCCGAGCTGACCAGGAAGGCCCGCAGGTTGGTCGGCGAGCCGTCGAGGCGCCGTACGGCGTGGGCCTGGACGACGGCGCCGAGCCCGAAGAGCAGGGCCGCGACGAGCGCGGCGGCGATCCCGAGGACGAACCCGCTCGTCACCGGTAGTGCTCGGGGAGCTCCTGGCCGATCTTGACCTTGGCCTTGGGGAGCCGCATGAACTTCATCTGCAGCGCACGGGTGATCGCGTAGTAGGTCAGGCCCTTGCCCGACTCGTCGGGGAAGCGCGCGGCGAGCTGCTTCTTCAGGCGGAAGCGGAGCAGCAGCATGTCCAGGATCACCAGCAGGATGGTCCCCATCAGGATCGTGTTGCCGATGGCGGCCAGGCGCGCGTTGCCGCTGTAGCCGAGCACCATCGTCACGACGAGCAGCGGCACCATCAGCTCGATGAACGAGAAGCGGCTGTCGACGAAGTCGCGCACGAACCGGCGCACCGGGCCCTGGTCGCGGGGGAGGTAGTAGCGCTCGTCGCCGGCCTTCATCGCGGCCCGGACGTTGCGGCTCGACTCGGTGCGGGTCTCGCGCTGCGCCTGGGCGAGCTCCTTGCGGGTGCGCGGCACCTTCGCGCGCGCCCGGGCGGCCGCCTCGGCCTCCCGGCGGGTGGGCGTGGGACGGCCCTTGCCGCCCTCCTTGGCGAGTGCCTCGGTGGCGGGGGCATCAGACTTGGTACGACGGAACACGCGTGGCCTCACGACGAGCTCGATCCGGGTCTGACCGAGCGGTGGAACTTGGGTCCTGCCAACCCTACCGGCGTGCTCGCACGGCCTTGTGTTTGCGCCTAGGGTGAATCACACAGACCCACCACGTCACCACCGCACCGCCACGAGAGGCCGTCACCCCATGAGTCTCATGAAGCGCATCAGCCTGATCTTCCGGTCGAAGGCCAACAAGGCCCTCGACCGTGCCGAGGACCCACGCGAGACCCTCGACTACAGCTACCAGCGCCAGCTCGACCTCCTCTCGAAGGTGCGCCGCGGTGTCGCCGACGTCGCCACCAGCCGCAAGCGCGTCGAGCTCCAGGTCAACCAGCTGGAGTCCCAGTCCGCCAAGCTCCAGGACCAGGCCCAGAAGGCGCTGGAGATGGGCCGCGAGGACCTCGCTCGCGAGGCGCTGACCCGCAAGTCCGGCGTCACGGGGCAGATCACCGACCTCAAGGCCCAGCACGCGCAGCTCCAGGGCGAGGAGGAGAAGCTCACCCTCGCCCAGCAGCGGCTGCAGGCGAAGGTCGAGTCGTTCCGGACCCGCAAGGAGACCATCAAGGCGACCTACACCGCGGCCGAGGCGCAGACCCGCATCAACGAGGCGATGTCGGGGATCGGCGAGGAGATGGGCGACGTGGGCCTGGCGATCCAGCGGGCCGAGGACAAGACGGCGCAGATGCAGGCCCGGGCCGGCGCGATCGACGAGCTGATCGCCTCCGGAGCCCTCGACGACGCGAGCGCGATCGGCCGCGGTGACGACATCGCCCGCGAGCTCGACGCCATGAGCTCGCAGGCCGACGTGGAGGCCGAGCTGGCCCGGCTCAAGGCCGGATCGACTCCGCAGGCCATCGAGGCGGCCGAGGACGGCGGCGACATCCTCGCCGCCGAGCCGGAGAAGAAGTCAGCCGAAGGCGGCACAGAATGATCGTCCGCATCCTCGGCGAGGGCCAGTACGACGTCTCCGACGACGCCCTGCCCCGGCTCAACGAGCTCGACGCGGCGGTCGAGACGGCCGTCGAGGGCGGCGACGAGGCCGCGTTCGCGACCGCGCTGGAGGCGTTGCTCGAGGGCGTCCGGACCGTCGGCGTGCCGCACGCCCTGGACGCCCTGGACGAGTCCGACCTGATCCTCCCTGGCGGCGACGCGACCCTCGAGGAGGTCCGCGAGCTGCTCAGCGGCGACGGGCTCATCCCCGGCTGACGCTGTTTGGCACCTCGGACCACACTGGACCCATGGCTCGCACCCGCTTCGTCCCAGACCGTGGGCTCACCGCGCGGATGACGCTGGTGATGTTCCTGCTCGGCGCGCTCTTCGTCGCGCTGGTCGTGGCCCTCATGTATGCCTTCAGCAGCTTCGCGCTGATCATCGGGATCGGCGGCCTCGGCGTCGCCTGGTACCAGTGGTACTCCTCCGACACCCTCGCCATGCGGGCCATGCGAGCCCGGGAGGTCACCCCGGAGGAGGCTCCCGAGCTGCACGGCATGATCGACCGGCTCTGCGCGATGGCCGACATGCCCAAGCCGCGCGTCGGGGTGGCCGACCTCGACCTGCCCAACGCCTTCGCCACCGGCCGCTCGCCGGACCGGGCCGTGGTCTGCGTGACCACCGGCATCCTGGGCCGGCTCACCGCCGAGGAGCTGGAGGGCGTGCTGGCCCACGAGCTCTCGCACGTGGCGCACCGCGACGTGCTGGTCATGACGGTGGCGTCCTCGGCCGGCATCGTCGCCGGCATGCTGACCCGCGGCGCCCAGTGGGGCGGCCTCGGCTTCTTCGGGCGACGCAACAACAACAACGGGGGAGCGCCGGCGTTCCTGGTCGCCCTCGTGGTCAGCCTGGTCGTGTACGCCGTGAGCTTCCTGCTGATGCGGCTGCTCTCGCGCTACCGCGAGCTGTGCGCCGACCGGGCCGGCGCCTACCTCACGATGAAGCCCGGTGCCCTGGCCTCGGCCCTGCAGAAGATCACCGGCGAGATCTCCACGATCCCGCAGCGGGACCTGCGCGCCTCCAGCGCCATGAACGCCTTCTTCATCGCGCCGGCGATCAGCGGGATCTCGATGCGCAGCATCACCTCGACCCACCCCTCGCTGGAGCAGCGGCTCGAGCAGCTCGCCCGGATCCAGGCCGAGCTCGGGCGGGCCTGACGTGGGCCTCTGGGAGACGCTCACCGGGCGCACCCGCCCCAAGCAGGCCAACCTGGATTCGCTCTTCCTGGTCCCCAGCGCGGCGGTCACGCTCCAGACCGCGGCCGGGCTGACGCCCACGGGGGACGGCGCCGTCTGCTTCCGGGCGGTGGCCGGCCCGGCCTTCCAGCAGGTCCGGGACGACGTGGTCCGGCTGCTCGACGACGACCCGGACGCCCCCGACGTACGCCTCTCGACCGACGAGTTCGGCTACACGTGGCTGGTCGCCCACCGTGAGCCCGACGACGTGTCCGGCCTGTGCACCGACCTGCACGCGGTCAACACCGCGCTGGAGGAGCAGGGCTTCGGTTCCGGGCTGCTGTGCTCGGTCGTGCCGTTCGCGGACACCGCCGGTCGCCGGGTGGGGCTCGTCTACCTCTACAAGCAGGGCACGTTCTACCCCTTCGCGCCGACCGCCGCCCAGGCGCGGGACAACCTGTTGGAGATCCAGGTCCGCGACCTGCTCGCCGCCGAGCTCCCCGTGGAGAAGGAACTTTCCCGCTGGATGGCGCTGTGGGGCGCACCCGGCCTGTGAGTTGTCGCTGGCATCTGACGCCGACCCGCGGTCAGTCCTTGTGGGACCGGCCCGGCAGGTCGAGCATCCGCTGCAGCGCGACCTGCGCCCAGCGCTCGGTCTCCGGGTCGACCTCGATCTGGTTGACGACGGTGCCGGCCACGAGCGACTCCATGGCCCACACGAAGTGGGGGAGGTCGATGCGGTTCATCGTCGAGCAGTAGCAGACCGTCTTGTCCAGGAAGGCGATGTGCTTGTCCGGGTGGGCCGCTGCGAGCCGCTTGACCAGGTTGAGCTCGGTGCCGATCGCCCAGCTGGAGCCGGCGGGCGCCGCCTCGATCGTCTTGATGATGAACTCCGTCGACCCGACGAGGTCGGCCTTGAGCACGACCTCGTGCTGGCACTCGGGGTGCACGAGGATCTGCACGTCCGGGATCGTGGCGCGCAGCTCGTCGACGACGGCGGGCGAGAAGCGGCCGTGGACGGAGCAGTGCCCCTTCCACAGGATCATCTTCGCGTCGCGCAGCTGCTCGGCGGTCAGGCCGCCGTGGGGGCGGTGCGGGTCCCACACGACGCAGTCGTCGAGGGTCAGGCCCATCTTGAGCACGGCGGTGTTGCGGCCGAGGTGCTGGTCGGGCAGGAACAGGACCTTGGCATCAGGCTTCTGGTCGAAGGCCCACTCCAGGGCCACCTCGGCGTTGGAGGAGGTGCAGACCGCGCCGCCGTTGCGGCCGCAGAACGCCTTGATGTCCGCCGAGGAGTTCATGTAGGTCACGGGCACGACGGAGTCGGCGATGCCGGCCTCGGTCAGGGCGTCCCACGCGTCCTCGACCTGCCGGAGCCGGGCCATGTCGGCCATCGAGCACCCCGCGGCGAGGTCGGGCAGGATCACCTTCTGCTCCGGCCCCGTCAGGATGTCGGCGGACTCGGCCATGAAGTGCACGCCGCAGAAGACGATGAACTCCGCCTCCGGCCGGGCGGCCGCGTCGCGGGCCAGCTTGAAGGAGTCACCCGTGACGTCGGCGAACTGGATGACCTCGTCGCGCTGGTAGTGGTGGCCGAGCACGAAGACCCGGTCTCCCAGCGCCTCCTTGGCGGCCTGGGCCCGCGCCACCAGGCCCGGGTCGGAGGCTGCAGGCAGGTCGCCCGGGCACTCGACGCCGCGCTCGGCGGACAGGTCGGTGCCGCGTCCGAGCGGCAGCAGGGGGAGGTCGACGGTGGTCATGGGCCCAATCCTAGGGTCCGCTACAGCAGGGCGCCGTTGTGGAGGTACGGCGTGGGCGGCTCCATGCCGCGCAGCCCGAGGTAGCCCTCGGTCCGCAGCTCCAGCCGCGCCGCGAGCCCGACGTCGATCGCCCAGTGGTTGGCGGCCGTCACGTGGGGCACCGACGCGGTGCCCCCGTCGTCGGCCCCCGCGTCGGCCAGGGCCGTCCACAGCAGCCTGCTCGCCGTACGCCGGTTGGTGGCCGCGAGCAGCGCGACCGAGCCACCGCCGACGTACGCGTAGCCCGCCCCGGTCGTGGTGTCGGAGACGAGGAGCCGCCAGGCGTCGAGCAGGACCGCGTGGTCGGGGCCGTGGGCGGCGCCGCGGGTCAGCCGGTCCACGGAGTCCATCAGGTCGATGTCGCCGGCCGACCCTTCGCGGACCTTCTCGCCCGTCCCGACCGGGATCGCCGTGCGGTCGACGGTGCCGTGCAGGTACATCTGCGGGTGCAGCGTGAATCCCGCCAGCCGGTAGCGGCGCACCGCCCGGGGGTCGCTGGAGCTGGACAGCATCCCGCGCAGCGAACCCCGTCCGTGGTGCAGGGCCGCGGCGAGCAGCGGCTTGCCCAGCCCCCGGCCCTGGAGCGCCGGCCGCACGGCGTAGGTCGCCAGGCACCAGAGCTTCTCGCGGTTGTACGACGTGGCGAAGCCGAGCATGCCGGTCGCGTCCTCGGCCACCCAGCAGCCCTCGGGGTCGGTCTCGAGGAAGTGCCGGGTGCGACGCACCCAGGCGGCGCCGCGCTCCGGCGGACGGATCACGGGCTCGGCCAGTGAGCGGGGGTGCATCCGCAGGTCGAGCTCGTGGAACGCCTCGGCGCTCAGCCGTTCGGCGGTCTCGACGTCGTCGGGTCGCATCGGCCGGATCGTCGCCTCGGGGTGCTGGTCGCTCACCCGCTCAACCTAGGCGTCGGCAACAATGCCGCGCATGCGCATTCTGGTCGCCCCCGACAAGTTCGCCGGCACGCTCTCGGCGGTCGAGGCAGCCGGCGCGATCGCCACGGGGTGGCGACGCCACGCGCCTGACGACGAGCTCGACCTCGCCCCGATGTCCGACGGCGGTCCCGGCTTCGTGGCCGTGCTGCACGCCGCCCTCGGAGGCCAGCTCCTCGCGGTCACCGCCTCGGGTCCGTTCGGCACGACCATCCCCGCGACCGTGCTGCTGGTCGACGGGACGGCCTACGTCGAGAGCGCCCAGGCCTGCGGCATCCACCTGACCGGCGGCGAGGGCACCGAGTCCGCCTCGACCTTCGGGGTCGGCGAGCTGGTGCTGGCGGCGGTCGGCACCGGCGCGCGCCGGGTAGTGGTCGGGCTCGGCGGCAGCGGCACCAACGACGGCGGAGCAGGACTGCTCTCCGCCCTCGGCGCGACCGCCGACCGCAGGCTCGACGCGGGGGCCGCCGGCCTGGACGGGATCACCCGCATCGACGTGGGGACGGCCCGGGCGCGGCTCGGTGACGTCGAGCTGGTCGCCGCCTCCGACGTCGACAGTCCGCTCACCGGGCTCTTCGGGGCCACCAAGACCTTCGGCCCGCAGAAGAACATCCCCGAGGACCGGCTGCCCGTCGTCGACGGCTGGCTGGAGCAGCTCGCCGCCGCCGTCGATCGACGTACCTCGCTCGAGAAGGGGGCGGGGGCCGCCGGCGGCCTCGGCTTCGCCCTGCTGGCGCTCGGTGCGACCCGCGAGCCCGGCATCGGGCTGGTGGCGGGAGCGGTCCGGCTCGCCGAGCGCGCCCGGCAGGCCGACCTGGTCGTCACCGGCGAGGGAGCCTTCGACTTCTCCAGCCGCAGCGGGAAGGTGCCCTACGGCGTGGCCGAGGTGGCAGCGCAGGCGCTCCGGCCGTGCGTGGCCGTCGCGGGCCAGGTGCTGGTGGGCTCCCGTGAGATGCGGGCGCTCGGCGTGGAGTCGGCGTACTCCCTGGTCGACCTGGTGGGGGAGGAGCGCGCCTTCGCCGACCCGGCTGGCGCGCTGGCCGACGTCGCCGCCCGGGTGGCGCGGACCTGGTCACGGTGATGCGGTCGGGAGGGTGGGAATAACCGCGGATGTGCGACCATTGACCCAGTACCAGACCTCCACCGACCCACGGGAGCATGCACATGACCGAGCAGGTCGAGACCACCACTGAGCGCCGCACGGACCAGATCAACCTGAGCGACGTCGCGGCCGGCAAGGTGAAGAGCCTCCTCGAGCAGGAGGGCCGTGACGACCTCGCGCTGCGGATCTCCGTCCAGCCGGGTGGCTGCTCGGGCCTCCGCTACCAGCTCTTCTTCGACGAGCGCACCCTCGACGGTGACGTCGTCACCGACTTCGACGGCGTGTCCGTCGTCGTCGACCGGATGAGCGTCCCCTACCTCAACGGCGCGATGATCGACTTCGTCGACTCGATCGAGAAGCAGGGCTTCACGATCGACAACCCCAACGCGACGGGTTCCTGCGCCTGCGGCGACTCGTTCCACTGAGCTGAGACAACGAAGAAGCCCCCGGCCGATGGCCGGGGGCTTCTTCGCATGTCTGGGGCAGATCAGTCCAGGTGCAGCTGGAGCGCGTTGGCGATCCGCGCCGCGGCGTCGCTGATCTGGATGTCGCGCTTGGCGATCTCGCGCGGGTAGTCCTCGAAGTGGATCGAGGGGGCCGGCTCGACGGCGGCCTTCGCAGCCTTGCGGAACCGGGGGTTCTCACCGAGCGCACGGCAGTCGGCGGACATCTCCTGCACGGTGCTCGCGTCGTCGTAGGGGAGGCGCGTCGTGGGCTTCGCTGCAGTCATGTCAGCGACGTTATTGGCTACCGATGGGTACTCCTAGTCGTACCCGTCAGTAGGAATTCGTGCCGTCGCCGGGGCGTCGGTAGGGTCGCAGCATGTCGCTGCTGATCGCCGGCTCCATCGCCACCGACCACCTCATGACCTTCGGGGGCAAGTTCGCCGACTCCCTGGTGGTCGAGCAGCTGGACAAGCTGTCGGTCTCCTTCCTCGTCGAGGACCTCGAGATCCGGCGCGGGGGCGTCGCCCCCAACATGTGCTTCGGCCTGGGCCGCCTGGGCCTGCGCCCGGTGCTCGTCGGCGCGGCCGGCGAGGACTTCGCCGACTACCGCTCCTGGCTGGAGCGCCACGGCGTCGACTGCGAGTCGGTGCACATCTCCGACACCAAGCACACGGCCCGCTTCGTCTGCACCAGCGACTCGACGATGGCGCAGTTCGCCTCGTTCTACCCCGGCGCGATGAGCGAGGCCAGGCTGATCGAGCTGGCCCCCATCGTGGCCCGCGTCGGCGCCCCCGAGTACGTCCTGATCGGCGCGGACGACCCCGACGGCATGCTCCGCCACACCGAGGAGTGCCGCCAGCGCGGCTACCCGTTCATCGCCGACCCGAGCCAGCAGCTGGCCTTCGGCGAGGGTGACCTGATCCGCAAGCTCATCGACGGCGCGACGATCCTGTTCTCCAACGAGTACGAGTCGCACATGATCGAGAAGAAGACCGGCTGGTCCGGCGAGGAGGTGCTGGCCCGCGTCGGCACCCAGGTCACCACCCTCGGCGCCGACGGCGTCAAGATCCTGCGCACCGGCGAGGACCCGATCGAGCTGCCCGCCGCCAAGAACGTCACCGCCCTCGAGCCGACCGGTGTCGGCGACGCCTTCCGGGCCGGCTTCCTCGGCGCGATGACCTGGGGCGTCGGGCTCGAGCGGTCCGCGCAGGTCGGCTGCGTGCTCGCGGCGTACGTCGTGGAGACGGTCGGCACGCAGGAGTACACCTTCACCGCCGAGCAGTTCCTCGGGCGGCTCGAGGAGTCCTACGGCCCCGAGGCGGCGGCCGACATCGCTCCACACCTGGGGTGAGGGCTCAGCTGACCCGTCGCACGGTGTAGCGGGGGGCGCCGTCGGCCGCGGAGTCCTCGCCGACGTACTCCTGACCGCGCATGCGGCAGAACGCCGGGACGTCGACGCGGGCGGCCGGGTCGTGCGCGACGACGGCCACGGTGCCACCGACCTCGACGTCGGCCAGGTGCCGTCCGAGCTCGATGATCGGGCGCGGGCAGAGCAGGTCGCGGCAGTCCAGCTCGAGGTCCGGCGTCACAGCCCGGCCTCCCGCCGGATGCCCGCGACCACGTCGGGCAGGACCGCGAGGAACCGCTCGACGTCGTCGGCGGTCGTCTCGCGCCCGACCGAGACGCGGACGTTGCCGTGGGTGAGCACGCCCATCGCGGCCAGCACGTGGCTGGGCGCCAGGGTCGAGGCGGTGCAGGCCGAGCCGCTCGCCACGGCGAAGCCGCGACGGTCCAGCTCGGTGACGAGCGCCTCGCCGTCGACGTAGAGGCACGAGAAGGTCACGAGGTGGGGGAGACGCTCGACCGGGTCGCCGACCACCTCGACGTCGGGGATGTCCGCGACGCCCGCTCGGATCCGGTCGACGAGCGCCGACTGCCGGGCGTTGGCCGCCTCGCGCTCGGCCACCACGGCCTGGAGTGCGGCGGCCGCGGCCAGGGCGGCCGGGACGTTCTCGGGACCGGCGGTCCGCTCGTCGGGATCGCCCGGGAAGGGATTGGCCCACCGGACGCCCTTGCGCACGAGCAGCACGCCGAGGCCAGGCGGCCCGCCCCACTTGTGGGCGCTGCCGGCCGCTGCCGCCCAACCGGACGGGAGGGGGAGGCGGCCCATCGAGGCTCCCGCGTCCACGAAGAGGGGAGTGGGGCCGATGGCGGCGGCGATCTCGGCGACCGGCTGGAGCGTGCCGACCTCGTGGTTGGCGCTCTGCAGGGCCGCCACAGCCACTCCCGGCGCCGTGGCCGCCGTGACGAAGGCCCCCGCGTCGACGCGCCCGAGGCGGTCGACCGGCACCGGGACGGCCTCCCGGTCGGGCCAGGAGGCGGCGTGCAGCACGGCGGAGTGCTCGACCGCGGAGTGGACGATGGCCGTGCCCACCCGGGCGCGGCCGCGGGCCAGCCCGAGGAGCCCCCGGTGGACCGCCTCGGTGCCGGACCCGGTGAAGGACACCTCGTCGGGGCGCACCCCCAGGCACTCGGCCACCACGGCGCGGGCGTTGTCCAGCACCAGCCCGGCCGAGCGGGCGGGCCGGTGCAGGCGGCGGGGATCGGCGTACCCCTGCTCGAGGGCGGCCGGCAGGACCTCCCGCGCGGCGGGGTGCAGGGGCTCGGCGGAGGCGTGGTCGAGGTACGCCGGCGCGTCGGGCTGCCCGGACCCGGAGGCTTTGGTCACACGCCGAACGTACCGGGTGCCCCACCCGCCACCGGCGGCGGTGATTCCGATAGTCTGCCGCGTATCCGTGATCGTTGAGAGAGAGGCTCGTTCGTGGGTCTGCAACTCCCCAAGCGTGCGGCTGGGAACGCCCGTAAGGTCGCCCTGCCGCTGGCGCTGGGCTCCAGCCTGTTGTTGCTGAGCGGCTGCTCGTTCGGAACCGTCGATGAGTGGAAGCGCGTCGCGATGCCGGAGCCGGCGTCCACCCAGGGGGAGCACATCCTCGCCCTGTGGCAGGGCGCCTGGATCGCCGCGATGGTCACCGGCGTCATCGTCTGGGCGCTGATCTTCTACGCCGTGATCGCGTTCCGTCGCAAGAGCGACGACGAGGTGCCGGTGCAGACGCGCTACAACCTCCCGCTCGAGATCTTCTACACGATCGCCCCGATCATGATGGTGATCGTGTTCTTCGCCCACACGGTGAAGGTGCAGGACGCCGTCCTGGACGACTCGGTCGTCCCCGACAACACCATCGAGGTCGTCGGGCAGCAGTGGTCGTGGACCTTCAACTACGGCGTCGGCGAGCAGGACAACGCCGCCAACGACGACGCCACGGACGACAAGTTCCCCTACTCGTCGTACGTCTACACGGCCGGCACCGCGTCGCACATCCCGACCCTGGTGCTGCCCGTCAACGAGACCACGCGCTTCAACCTGCACTCGCCCGACGTGATCCACGACTTCGGCGTGCCCGGCTTCCTCATGAAGATGGACGTCGTGCCCGGTCGCGTGAACCACTACGCGATCACCCCGACCACGATCGGCACGTACGACGGCAAGTGCTACGAGCTCTGCGGCGTCTACCACTCGCGGATGCTCTTCCAGGTCAAGGTCGTCACCCGCGCCGAGTACGACCAGTACATCCAGGACCTCGCCCAGGACCCCAACAGCAGCTCTGACACGCCGCTGCTCGGTGGTAGCGAGGCCTACACCCAGGCCGGGCTCGAGTCCGGCGACGAGTCCACCGGAGGCGCGGAGTGACCGCCACAGCTGCACACCCGACGACCGTCGCGGGTCGCAAGTCCCTCGGCCAGCAGGTCGTCCGGATCCTCACCACGACCGACCACAAGCTGATCGGCAAGCTCTACCTGGGCACGTCGTTCGCGTGGTTCCTCATCGGTGGCGTCATGGCGTTGCTGATCCGGTCCGAGCTCGCCTACCCCGGCATGCAGGTCGTCAACGACGAGCTCTACAACCAGCTCTTCACGATGCACGGCACGATCATGCTGCTGCTCTTCGCGACGCCGCTGTTCTTCGGCTTCGGCAACGTCGTGATGCCGCTCCAGATCGGTGCGCCCGACGTGGCGTTCCCGCGCCTGAACATGTTCAGCTACTGGCTGTTCCTCTTCGGCGGCATCATCGCCGGCTCGGGCTTCCTCACCCCGCAGGGCGCGGCCGACTTCGGCTGGTTCGCCTACACGCCGCTCTCCGACGCCGTCCGCTCGCCGGGCGTCGGCGGTGACCTGTGGATCATGGGCCTGTGGATGGCCGGTCTCGGCACCATCCTCGGTGCCGTCAACTTCATCACCACGATCATCTGCATGCGTGCGCCCGGCATGACCATGTTCCGGATGCCGATCTTCGTCTGGAACACCCTGGTCACCAGCCTGCTGGTGCTCATCGCGTTCCCGGTGCTCGCCGGCGCACTGCTGTCCCTCGAGGCGGACCGGCAGCTCGGCGCCCACGTCTTCGACGCCGCCCACGGCGGCGCGATCCTGTGGCAGCACCTCTTCTGGTTCTTCGGCCACCCGGAGGTCTACATCATCGCGCTGCCGTTCTTCGGCATCGTGACCGAGATCCTCCCGGTCTTCAGCCGCAAGCCGATCTTCGGCTACGTCGGCCTGGTCGGCGCCACGCTCGGCATCGCGATCCTCTCGGTCGCCGTGTGGGCCCACCACATGTTCGTCACCGGCGCGGTCGACCTGCCGTTCTTCTCCGGCATGACGTTCCTGATCGCGGTGCCGACAGGAGTGAAGTTCTTCAACTGGATCGGCACCATGTGGGGCGGGTCCCTGTCCTTCGACACCCCGATGCTGTGGTCGGTCGGCTTCCTGACGACCTTCCTCTTCGGTGGCCTGACCGGCATCATCCTGGCGAGCCCGCCGCTCGACTTCCACGTGTCCGACTCCTACTTCGTGGTCGCGCACTTCCACTACGTCGTCTTCGGCACCGTCGTGTTCGCGATGTTCGCGGGCTTCTACTTCTGGTGGCCCAAGATGACCGGCCGGATGCTCGACGAGCGCCTCGGCAAGATCCACTTCTGGCTGCTGTTCGTCGGCTTCCACACCACGTTCCTCGTGCAGCACTGGCTGGGTGTCGAGGGCATGCCGCGTCGCTACGCCGACTACCTGCCCTCCGACGGGTTCACCACGCTCAACCAGGTCTCCACGGTCGGCGCGTTCCTGCTGGCCAGCTCGACCCTGCCGTTCCTCTACAACGTCTACATCTCGCGCCGGGCACCCCTGGTCGAGGTCGACGACCCGTGGGGCTGGGGCCGGTCGCTGGAGTGGGCCACGTCGTGCCCGCCGCCGCGGCACAACTTCCACACCATCCCGCGGATCCGCTCGGAGTCGCCGGCCTTCGACCTGCACCACCCGGAGGTCGCCGCGATCGAGCTCGACCAGAACGAAGCCGCGCGTGACGGCGACCTGGCCGACGCCCCCGACATGGAGGGCCGCGAGGACCACCTGAAGGGCCGCCACGCCGATGAGACCCGCTCCGCGGGGGAGGAGAACGCCTGATGAAGTCCGAGGCCTGGATCTTCGGGATCTGCACGGTGTTCTTCGTGCTGGTCAGCCCCGCCTACTGGTTCATCACCGGTGACTGGACGGGCACGTCCGCCCTCACCATGACGACGCTGCTCTCGGGCATGGTCACGATGTACCTCGGCTTCCACGCCAACAAGATGGACCCCCGCCCGGAGGACCGCAAGGACGGCGAGATCGCCGACGGCGCCGGCGAGCTCGGGTTCTTCCCGCCGTACTCTTGGTGGCCCCTGTGGTGCGGCGCCACGCTCGGTGTCTGCGTCTTCGGCATCGCGGCCGGCGCCTGGTGGATGTTCATCATCGGTGGCGTCCTGGGCGCCCTGGCCCTGAGTGGCTGGATCTACGAGTACTACCGCGGAGAGCACGCCCACTGAGGGCTGCACCGCACCTGAGGCCCCGCGTGACCGATCTGACGGTCACGCGGGGTCTTCGGTTTGAGGGGGCGGCGGTTAGGGTGGAGACGGACCCACACACGCAATGCCACGGGGAGCTTTCTGCATGACCGACCGTCACCGCATCGTCTCGGCGATGCCGCGGCTCCGCCGCGGCCTTGCAGGTGCAGCGACCTTCGCGCTGGCCAGCACGCTGCTGGCCGCCTGCAACTCCGACACCCCCATCGTGGGCTCGGAGCCCTCCACGGGTGAGTCCTCCTCCTCGGCTCCGGCCGTCGACCCGCTGCGTGTGCAGACCAGCGTGGCCCGTGGCGCCCGCAACGTCCCGGTCGACGAGACCCTCACGGTCAAGGCCACCGGTGGCGAGCTGCGCACCGTCACGGTGACCTCGCCGCTGGGCGAGGTGGCCGGTGCGCTCCAGGGCGGCACCTGGACCGCGACCGGCCGGCTCGAGCCCGGCACGGACTACACGATCACGTCCGTCTCCGACCGCAGCGACGGCCGCAAGGTCACCCGCACCTCGCGCTTCCACACCCAGGACCTGACCCTGGCCGAGCAGACCTTCGCCTCGGTCGCGCCGCTCCAGGACGAGACCGTCGGCGTCGGCATGCCCGTCATCGTGACCTTCGACGTGCCGGTCACCGACAAGGCCTCCATGGAGAAGCACATGTCGGTCACCGCCTCACCGCGGCAGGCCGGCACCTGGCACTGGCTGAGCAGCACCGAGGCGCACTGGCGCCCGCGCCACTACTGGAAGGCCGGGTCCGACGTCAGCGTCGACCTCGACATCAACAGCATCTCCGCCGGCGCCGGTGTCTTCGGCCAGGAGGACCGCCACGTCGACTTCCACATCGGTGACGCCCACGTCTACAAGGTCAACGCCCAGACCGACCAGATGCAGGTCTTCTCCAACGGTCGACTGCTGCGCACCCTGCCCATCACCACCGGCAAGCCCGGCTTCGTCACCCGCTCCGGCACCAAGGTGATCATCGAGAAGTTCGCCAGCAAGCGGATGAACTCCGAGACGGTCGGCATCGGCAAGAACAGCCCCGAGCACTACGACCTGGACAACGTCCAGTGGGCCATGCGCGTCACCTACTCGGGCGAGTTCATCCACGCCGCCCCGTGGTCGGTCGCCGACCAGGGCCATGCCAACGTCTCGCACGGCTGCACCGGCATGAGCACCGCCAACGCCGCGTGGCTGTATGCCATGTCCCGCCGCGGAGACGTCGTCGAGTACACCGGCACCGACCGCCAGATGACCCTCACCAACGGCTACGGCGACTGGAACGAGTCGTTCCCCGACTACCGCGCCGGCTCCGCCCTCAGCTGACCGACCCGTCGCTTCTTGACGCAGTAGAGCGTCGACCCGTCGCCTGTTGACGTCGTACGGCGCCGAGCCGTCGCCCGTTGACGCGGTTGTCCACAGGTCACCAGCTCGACGGTGTCGGAGAGCGGGGGAGTGGGCAGTCAGGGAGGCATGACATCTCCCGACAGACCTGGCAGTCGTCACCGACCGCACCGCGGGATGGCTGCACGGAGCACCCATGGTGCTGGCGCCCAACGACTTCGGTGCCGAGTGGCACAGTCCGGATCGTTGACGTCTTTCGGCTGAGGGACGTGTTCGGGCCGGTCAGGGACGGCACTGACAACGAGCGACGGGTCGGCGTCGTACGGCGTCAACGAGCGACGGGTCGGCGAATGACTTCGAGCCCGGAACGACGAAGCTCCCGCCCGGACAGGTCCGGGCGGGAGCTTCGTGGTGTGCGGCTCAGTGGCCGCGGAGGTGCTCGTCCTCGACCAGGTGGTGGCCGTCGAACTGGTGACCGTCAGCCGAGCGACCGTCCATGGCTGCCTGCAGCTCGTGCTCGTGGTCGGCGTGGTGGTGCGCCTCCTCGAGCTCCTCGGCCGTCGGCTTCTGGACGTTGTCGGCGTAGTAGAGCGTCGCCAGGCGGGCGCGGAGCTTCTGCGCCCGGGTGCCCGTGGCGGCCACGCCGTTGCTGTCGGTGTCCGGGGTGATCTCCGGCATCTCGTCCCGCTCGCGCGCGGTCATCGAGTAGGCACGCGACGGGGTGACCGGCAGGTGCTTCTCGCTGTACTCGCCCGTGGGGGAGCGCATGATGATGCCGGTCTCGTAGCCGTGCAGCAGCGTCTCGTTGTCGTGGCGCTGGAGCGAGATGCACCAGCGACGCGCGATGAAGAACGCGATGGCGGGGCCGATGAAGACCGCAGCACGCATGAAGTACGTGATCTGGTTGATGCTCGCGTGCAGCTTGATGGCGATGATGTCGTTGCCACCCGCGGCCCACATCAGGCCGTAGAAGGTCATCAGCGAGACCATCACGGCGGTGCGGGTCGGGGCGTTGCGCGGACGCTGGAGCAGGTGGTGCTCCCGCTTGTCGCCGGTGATCCAGGACTCCACGAACGGCAGGAGCAGCAGGATCGTGAACATCAGGCCGGGGAGCACGATGATCGGCAGGAACACGTTGAACGGGAACGTGTGACCCCAGAACGAGAACTCCCAGCCGGGCATGATGCGCAGCGCGCCGTCGGGCCAACCCATGTACCAGTCGGGCTGCGAGCCCGCGGTCACCTTGGTCGGGTCGTAGGGGCCGAACTTCCACACCGGGTTGATCGACAGCAGGCCACCCATGAGGGCGGTGACGCCGAACACGATGAAGAAGAAGCCACCGGCCTTGGCGGCGTACACGGGGAGCATCGGGAAGCCGACGACGTTCTCCTCGGTGCGGCCGGGACCAGGCCACTGGGTGTGCTTGTGGTAGACGAGCAGGAGCATGTGCGCCGCGATCAGCGCCAGCAGCAGGCCCGGGATGAGCAGCACGTGGATGGTGAACAGGCGCGGGATGATCGCGTCACCCGGGAACTCGCCACCGAAGAGGAAGAACGACATGTAGCTGCCGACGATCGGCATCGACTTCATGAAGCCGTCCGCCGCGCGGATGCCGGTGCCGGAGAGCAGGTCGTCGGGGAGCGAGTAGCCGGTGAAGCCCTCGAGCGTGCCGAGGAGCAGCAGCAGGCAGCCGATCACCCAGTTGAGCTCGCGCGGCTTGCGGTAGGCGCCCGTGAAGAACACCCGCAGGAGGTGGATCATCATCGAGGCGACGAACAACATCGCGGCCCAGTGGTGCATCTGGCGCATCAGCAGGCCGCCGCGCACGTCGAAGGACAGCTTCAGGCTGGAGGCGTAGGCCTCGGAGACCGTCACGCCGCGCAGCGGGTTGTAGGAGCCTTCGTACTGGACCTCGCCCATGCTGGGGGTGAACCACAGCGTGAGGAAGACACCGGTCAGCAGGAGGACGACGAAGCTCCACAGGGCGATCTCGCCGAGCATGAAGGACCAGTGGTCCGGGAAGACCTTGCGGAGGTTCTTCTTCGCCAGGGAGCCGAGGCCCAGTCGCTCGTCGGCCCAGACCGCGGCGGCGCCGGCCTTGCTGGGCTTGCTCGCCGTGGCCGCCTTGGTGGCGTTGGTCGTGGCGACCTTGCTCATGTCAGTGCTCAATTGGAGTCACGCTCCCAGAAGCTCGGTCCGACGGGTTCGGTGAAGTCGCTCTGCGCGATGAGGTAACCCTCATCATCCACGGCGAGCGGCAGCTGCGGAAGCGCGTGACCGGCCGGCCCGAAGATGACCTTGCCCGAGTCGGTCAGGTCGAAGGTGGACTGGTGGCACGGGCACAGCAGGTGGTGCGTCGTGCGCTCGTTCAGCGAGATCGGGCAGCCCACGTGGGTGCAGATCTTGGAGTAGCAGACGATGCCGTTGACGGACCAGTTCTCGCGGCCCTTGCCCGGGATGATGTCGTCGGGCTGCATGCGGTGCAGGATCACGGCCGCCTTGACCTTCTGGACCTGCAGGTCGACGCCCTCGATCTCGGGGTAGCCGTTCTCCTCGGTGGGGAACAGCGCCTCGGGCTCGGCGTTGACCAGGTCGCCGATCTCCAGGTCGGCCACGTGGATCGGGGTGCCGACGACGTCGCGGACGACGCGCATGCCCTTGGCCCAGATCGTGTGCTGGAGCTTGTCGCCCGGCAGCGGGCCGAGGTCGCGCAGCATGACCACGGCCGGCAGGCCGAGGATGCCGACGGCGCCGAGCAGGGTGTTGCGGATCAGGGGACGACGGCCGATGCCGGACTCCTCGAGACCCGCCTGGAGGGCGGCCACGGTCGCCGCGCGGTCGTCCTCGGAGGACGACGCGGTGTGGCGGTACTCGGAGATCTCGTGGTCACCCATGAGCTTGCGGGCCCACTGGATGATGCCGATGCCGATGAGCAGCAGCGCGCCGCCGAGCGTCGCGCCGAGGGTCACGTTGGAGGCGCCCAGGCCGGCGAAGGAGTCGGCCGAGGCCGCGTCGCCGCCCACCTTGAACGTGAAGTAGCAGACGAGGAACAGCACCGCACAGAGCATCGAGAGCCCGAACAGGGCCGCGACCTGGCGCTCGGCACGCTTCTCGGCCTTCGGGTCGACGTCGGTGGGACGCCACGTGTGGGCCGGGAGGCCCGGGTTGCCGATGGGCTCGTCCGCGAACGTCGCGGGGACCCGGTCGTCGTGGTCGTTGTGGGAGTCGCTCACGCTTCCACCTTCTCCTTGTTCGAGCGCGTGGTGTGGGCTGCGATCCAGACCGCGAAGCCGACGAGCGACCCCAGTCCGACCAGCCAGGCGAAGAGGCCCTCGCTGACGGGGCCCATGCCGCCGAGACCGAAGCCGCCGTAGCCGGGCGCCTCGTTCAGCGAGCCGAGGTAGGCGATCACGTCACGCTTCTCCTCCGGCGACAGGTTGCCGTTGGAGAAGGTGTCCATCGCCTGCGGGCCGGTCAGCATGGCCTCGTAGATGTACTTGGGCTCGACGCCGCGGATCTTCGGGGCGTAGCCGCCGCGCGGCATAGCGCCGCCGGCGCCCTCGAAGTTGTGGCACGCGGTGCAGTTGGTCAGGAAGATCTGGCCACCGCGGACGATCGCGGCCTCACGCTCGTCGGCGGAGAGGCCCTCGGTGCTGTAGTCCTGCTCGGTGGGGACCGACGGACCGGGGCCCAGCGAGGCGACGTACGCCGCGAGGGCGGCGACCTCGTCGTCGCTGTAGGCGACGTCCTTGCGGGGGGCCTGCGCACCGGGCTGGGCCATCGGCATGCGGCCGGTGCCGACCTGGAAGTCGACCGCGGCGGCACCGACGCCGACCAGCGACGGGCCGATCTGGTTGCCGTCCTCGGTCAGGACGCCCTCGCCGTTCTGGCCGTGGCAGAACGCACAGCCGACGAGGAAGAGCTGACGGCCCTTGGCGACCTCGTCCGCGCTCGTCTGCGCCTGCTGGGCGGAGGCGGGGGAGAAGGCGGCGTACAGGCTGCCGGTCAGGATGAGCCCGAAGAGGAGCACCATCAGGCCGGCGAGCGGTCCGCGGCGGTGCCGGGAGATTCGACCTGCCCATCCGTTGGCAGAGCGGTTCAGGAGACGCACGTTGAGTCCTTGCTGAAGGGGATCCGGGGTGGACTACTTGACGAGGTAGATCGTGGCGAAGAGCCCGATCCACACGACGTCGACGAAGTGCCAGTAGTACGACACGACGATGGCGCTCACGGCCTGCTCATGGGTGAACTTGCGGGCCAGGAACGTGCGCCCCAGGACGAGCAGGAACGCAATCAGACCGCCGGTCACGTGGATGCCGTGGAAGCCGGTGGTGAGGTAGAACATCGTGCCGTAGGCCGAGTCCTGGATGGTGGTGCCCTCCTTGACGAGCGAGGCGTACTCGGTGGCCTGGCCACCGATGAACACCGCGCCCATGAAGTAGGTCAGCACGAACCACTCGCGCAGGCCCCAGCCCTTGATCTGGAACAGCGAGCCGGAGCGCCCGACCTGGCCGCGCTCGGCGGCGAAGACGCCGAGCTGGCAGGTGAGGGAGGACAGCACCAGGATCGTGGTGTTGACCGAGGCGAACGGCACGTTCAGCTTCTCGGTGTTCTGCGCCCAGAGGTCGGGGCTGACCGCACGGATCGTGAAGTACGACGCGAACAGGGCCGCGAAGAACATCAACTCGCTCGAGAGCCAGATGATCGTCCCCACGCTGACCATGCTCGGGCGGTCGTGGTGCCCGTGAAGCCGGGATGCCGGAATAGCTGCTGCTGTCGTCGCCACGGGCTCATTATGTCGTGACGCGTCGTGAGGGCCACCCCGACCCCCTCACTTGGCGCGTCATAAAGTTCACAGCGTGCTGGACCCCTCCTTCTCCCTCGCCCTGACGGCCTCCGAGAGCCTCCCGAGGTTCACGCTGGGGAGTGTCTTCACGGCGTGGTCGCTGGAGCCGCTGCCCCTCGTGATCACGGTCTGGGTGGCCGGTCTCTACCTCGTCGGGGTGGCCGCGATGCGACGCCGCGGCGACCACTGGCCGGTGGGCCGGACGCTGGCGTTCGTGGTCGCCGGGATGGGGTCGTTCTACGTCGCGACGTCGTCGGGGTTGGGCACCTACGACCTCACGCTGCTGAGCGTGCACATGGTCCAGCACATGGTGCTGTCGATGCTGGTGCCGCTCGCGCTGGCTCTGGGGGCGCCGATCACGCTCGCACTGCGCACCCTCCCGCCGCGGCCGCGGCGCTGGCTGCTCGCCGTGCTCCACTCCCGGGTCGCGACGGTGCTGTCGTTCCCGCCGCTGACGCTGTTGCTGTACGTCGTCTCGCCGTGGGCGCTCTACTTCTCCGGCTGGTACGCCGCTTCCCTGCACTCGACGTTCGTGCACGAGATGATGCACGTGCACCTGGTGCTGGTGGGGACGCTCTTCTTCTGGCCGCTCATGGGGATCGACCCGCTGCCGGGTCGCGTGGGCTACCCCTTCCGGGTGCTGCTCACGGTCCTGACGCTGCCGTTCCACGCCTTCCTCGGCGTCACGATCATGGGGCAGGAGAACCTGATCGGGGGCAGCTGGTACCCCGACCTCCACGACGGCCCCATGGGTGCCTGGTTGCCCGACCCGCACGACGACCAGCACCTGGCCGGCGGGATCCTGTGGGGATCCGGCGACCTGATCGGGCTCGTCTTCTTCGGCGTGCTGTTCACCCAGTGGGTGCGGTCCTCGATGAAGGAGGCTGCCCGGGAGGACCGGCGTCTCGACCTGCTGGAGGCCCGCGCGGCGCGCGCGGCGGCCCAGTCGGCGACCCCGCCCGTGGACAGCGGTCTCGACGGGTAGCATCGCCGCCGTGACTGACTCTCCCGCGAAGCCGCTCCAGGTGCTGGTCTACAGCGACGACGTCAACACGCGCCAGCAGGTCATCCTGGCGCTGGGCCGTCGCCCTCACCCCGACCTGCCCGAGGTCGAGTACATCGAGGTCGCGACCGAGCCCGTCGTGCTCCAGAACATGGACGCCGGTCGCGTCGACCTCGCCATCCTCGACGGCGAGGCGGTCCCCGCCGGGGGCATGGGCATCGCCAAGCAGCTCAAGGACGAGATCTACAACTGCCCGCCGGTCGTCGTCCTGACCGGCCGGCCGCAGGACGCCTGGCTGGCGACCTGGTCGCGCGCGGAGGCCGCCGTACCCCACCCGCTGGACCCGATCCAGCTGGCGGAGACGGTCGTGGGCCTGCTGCGCTCGCGCGTCCCCGCCACCCGCTGATCGGCGCCGGTCCCGTGACCTTCACCTGGGCCGACGTCCTCACCACGCTCGTCGCGCGCCAGGACCTGACGTCCGAGCAGACCACCTGGGCCATGAGCGAGATCCTCGCCGGCGGCGCGACGCCCGCGCAGGTGTCCGGCTTCGCGGTCGCGCTGCGTGCGAAGGGCGAGACGCTCGACGAGGTGTTCGGGCTCGTCGATGCGATGTACGCCGAGGCGACGCCCTGCCACGTCCCGGGACGCCTCCTCGACATCGTCGGCACCGGCGGTGACAGGTCGATGTCGGTCAACATCTCGACCATGGCCGCCATCGTCGCCGCCGGCGCGGGCGCACGCGTCGTCAAGCACGGCAGCCGCTCCGCGTCGTCGACGTCGGGGTCCGCCGACGTCCTCGAGGCGCTGGGCCTGCGCCTCGACCTGCCCACGTCGCGGGTCCCCGAGATCGCCCTGGAGGCAGGCATCACGTTCTGCTTCGCGGCCGCCTTCCACCCGGCCATGCGGCACGCCGCCGCACCCCGCCGCGAGCTGGGCATCGCCACCACCTTCAACATCCTCGGGCCGCTGGCCAACCCGGCCCGGCCGCAGGCGCAGGCGGTCGGGTGCGCCGACGTCCGGATGGCCCCGGTCATGGCGGGTGTCTTCGCCCGTCGCGGTCAGTCCGCCTGGGTCGTCCACGGGGACGACGGGCTCGACGAGCTCACCACCACGACGACGTCCTCGGTCTGGATCGCCCGCGACGGCGAGGTGACCGCCACGACGATCGACCCGGCCGACCTGGGCATCGCGCGGGCCACCGCCGAGTCGCTGCGGGGAGGCGACACGGCGTACAACGCCGCCGTCGTACGCCGGGTGCTCGAGGGTGAGGCAGGCGCCCCGCGTGACGCCGTGCTGCTCAACGCCGGCGCCGCGCTGGCCGTGCACCAGGAGTCGCCGACCACGGTGCTCGACGACCTGGCCGCCGGCATCGAGCGGGCTCGGGAGTCGATCGACTCCGGTGCCGCGCTCGCCACGCTCGACCGCTGGATCGCCGCCTCAGCGAGCTGAGGTCACAGGTCCAGGACGTAGGACTCCCCGTCGCGGCGGAAGCCGAGACGGTCGTAGTAGGCGCCGACCATGTGGGGCGAGGTCACGACCCGCGCGAACCCGAGGTCCTTCAGCACGCCGCTGCGGCGCCACACGAACTCGCCGGGGGAGAAGTCGCGGTAGCGGGGCGTCACGTAGTCGAGCAGCACCCGAGCCGCGCCCCCGTCCTGCTCGAGCAGGACGACGCCGACGGTCTCGTCGCCCTTGAGGACGATGAAGGCGTGGCCGTGCTCGTCGGAGGGGTCCCACACGAAGTCGGGCTGGAAGCGCAGGATGTCGGCGCCGTGGACGCGGAGCACGTGGCGGAGGTACTCGTCGCGGCCGCCGACCTCGATGACCTCGAAGACGGCGTCGTCATGCCGCTCGCCGAGCAGCTTGACGATGAAGTAGATGTTGATCGCGGCGAGGACGGCGTTCATGCCGACCATCGGCCACACCCCGATCGCGGCGTTGAACCCCAGCAGGATCACGCAGGCGACCAGGTTGAGGGTCCGGAAGCGGAGCACGCGGGCCTGGAGCAGCGAGAAGACCAGCAGGGCGCTGCCGCCCCAGCCGACGATGTCGAGCCAGTGGTTGTCGAGCCAAGTCACCGGGCGAAGGTTAGTGCTGTCCGCTCTGTTGAGACGAAACATGGCGGTCCGAGGCGTCGGCGAGGACTTCGCGAAGGCCGACCAGCTCGGCTTCGAGCAGCGCCTGTTGGCGCGTGAGCTCGACGAAGCGGTCATGCATGTCGGTGTGACGCGTGTAGAGCGAGGTGGACACGAAAAGGAAGGCCACGCAAAGGACGTACAGAACTAGATCAGTGCCCCGGCCGACGCCGACCAGCTCGGCTGTCCGGGTCACGGCTGAGGGGAAGAGTACGGCGAGTCCTCCGCAGGCGATCGCCCCGAGGGTGAGGGCACGGCGTACTAGGAGGTTCAGCGCACTGCGGTGACCGCGCAGCACGAAGAGGCCGGCAGAACCCAGCGAAGCCAGGAGCAGCACCTTGATGATCATGCTGCGGTCCGAAGCCGGTCGAGGGCCAGGTCGAAGGCGATGTTGAGCGCGTTGTAGCCCGGCTGTCCTTTCCTCCGGGAGTAGTCCGTGTATCGGATGGAGACCGGGAACTCGGCGTACCGCCAGCCCCCGCGCGCTATTTGCCCGAGAATCTCGCTCGCATGCGACATTCCGTGCATCCGCAGCCTGACGTGCGTGGCGAGGTCGCGATGCAGCACCCGCAGGCCGTTGTGGGCGTCGGTGATTGTGAGGCCGGAGGTCATACGCGTGAACCGGACAGCGGCATGAAGCAGGGCACGGCGAAGAGGGGGAGCTCCGCTCACCGTGCCGAGGAATCGGGATCCCAACACGGCCTGTAAGCCATGCTCGCGCGCGAACGCGACCATGGCGGTGGCATCGGCGGCGGCATGCTGGCCGTCAGCGTCGAATGTCACGACGTACTCGACGTCGAAGGTGGAGACTGCGTAGCGGAGTCCGGTCTCGAGGGCCGCTCCCTGCCCGAGGTTCGTGGCGTGCCGGACCACATGTGCGCCGAGGCCACGCGCCACCTCCGACGAGCCGTCGCGACTGCCGTCGTCCACACAGACGACGTGACGGAACTCGGCGAGGACCTCCGTCAGTACGGCACCCAGAACCGACGACTCGTTGTGCACCGGGATCACCACGACGACGCGATCGTTCACGGGTTCCTCCCTGTCTGCCGCCCGAGCGTGCCCGAGCATCCTCACGCACCGCGAGGTGTGTGGGCGAGGGGTGCGCGGGAAGTCCAACCTTTCGGGATCTGCCGGTAGTCCAAGTGAGCCATGCGTCCGGGTTGTTCGGTGGAGACTCGGCGAGGGCGCGCGCTGGAGTCGCGGACGAGTGGTTGACTGTCGGGCACGGGTAGGCGTGAAGGGCAGGTTTTGCACGTGAGGAGCTGGCTGCGCCACGGGCTCTTGATGCTGGTTGGGGTCCTGATTGCCCAAGTGGCTTGGGTGTTCGCCCTCCCGCCGTTCCGCGGCAGCGATGAGTTCGATCATGTGTTCCGTGCTGCTGGTGTGGCGAATGGGCAATGGCGACTCACCCAGGAGGCATCAGACGGTCGTGGGCTCGTCGTTGCGGTACCGGCCGATCTCGTGGCAGCCGCTCACGACCAATGCTCGGCACTCAAGTACACGGGCCCGGACAACTGCAACCCGATCTCCCGGGTGTCGGCCGACACAGTCACCGTTGCCACTGGTGCGGGGAACTACAACCCCCTTTACTACTGGGTCGTGGGGACCGTCGCGAAGCCGTTCAGCGGGGCCACTGCCCTCTATGCGATGCGGGCGGCCAGCGCCTTCATCTGCGCCCTGGGGATCGCCCTCTCGCTCACCTTGCTGCGCAGTGCCACCTCGACGCCCAGGTGGGTGGTGCTGGGGCTCCTCGCGTCCCTGACACCCACCGTCGTCTATTCATCCGTCGTTGTGGCCCCTAACGCACCCGAGATGGTTGCGGGCCTAGTCCTGTGGTCCGCGTTGCTCGCGCTCGGGGTGCCCGGGCGGCGGCCCCGTGAGATCACCGGGCTCGTGGTGCTGGCGACGTCGGCGGCGATACCGCTGGCATTGCTGCGCACGCTCGGCCCGCTCTGGCTAGTCCTCATCGTGCTCATCGCTGCCGCTTACGAGGGAATGCGACAGACAGTGGAATTGGTCCGGAGCCGGCCAGGCGTGTTCACGGCGGCCGGTGCCCTGGTCGTCTCGTCCGTGGCGGCGGCGGTCGCCTGGGCGGTGACTTCCAGTTCGTACGTCGTGCATGCAGGGACCGACTCGTTGGGGACCGTCGGCTCCGTCCATGACGTCCGAGCCTCGTGGACCGACGCCCTTCAGGTCCCGGTGTGGATGCTTCAGATCGTCGGAGCGTTTCCCCTCCGTGACGAGCCCGCGCCGACGGCGGTCTACCCGATGGTGCTCGTCGTAGTAATAGGAATGTTGCTTGCAACGTTTGTGAAGGGGCGCGGGCGCAGACGCTGGCCGGTCCTTGCGGCGGTGGTGGTCGCCATGGTCTTGCCGGTGGTCCTGACGCTTGCAACATTGAGCACGCGTGGAGCGATCTGGCAAGGCCGCTACGAGCTTCCCTTTGTGATGGGGATCCTGCTCCTCGCCGGCCTCACGATGGACCACCGCGCGGCCCGGGCAAGTGACGAACACAGGTTGGCCCTACTCGGTGTGGTGCTGTTGGGCGCCGCACAGGTGATCAGCGTCGTGGGCGTTCTGCGCAAGGAACTCGCCAGCGGCGTCTCGAGTGGCGATTCACACTGGGTGCATCCTCCCGTCGTTGTCGTTGGAGCGCTCATGGCGATTGCCTGGGTTGGGTTCGCCGGCCTCATGCGAGGCGTCGCGCGTGGCTGAGGCGGTCGCCATCTCGGCGCTCATTCCCGTTCATGCAGGCGTCGCCGTTGAGCACTGGGAGGCTGCGCTGGACAGCCTGATCGCCCAGTCCATGCCAGCTGACGAGGTCGTTGTGGTGGAAGACGGGCCGGTATCGAGGGCTCACCGTGTGGCCCTGGACGTCCGAGCGGACCGGCTGCCACTTGTTCGCATCGCGCTACCAGTGAACCGTGGCGCCGGAGTGGCGAACCAGGCAGGACTCCTTGCCGCCTCCGGCACGTGGGTCGCCAAGGTCGACTCGGACGACGTGTCCCTTCCGCATCGCTTCGAGCAACAGGTTCGCGCGTTGGAATCCACCGGGTCGGACGTGTGCGGAACCGCGATGTTGGAGTTCGTTGACGACCCCCACCACCCCATCGCCCTGCGTCCGGCCCCGCTCTCGCATGCTCAGATCGCGCGTCGGATGCGTGTCAACAATCCGATCAATCATCCGAGCTCCATCTTCCGACGAGAGGACGCCCTCGCGGCAGGCGGCTACCCGGACCTGCGTTACATGCAGGACTACGACCTGTTCGCACGGATGCTTCGACGGGGGGCGCGGATGATGAACCTCGCCGAGCCGTTGGTCCTGTTTCGGGCGGGAGCCGCGATGCGTGGGCGCCGATCCGCATCAGACTTCACGCGGCTCGAGTGGGATCTACAGCACCGTCTGCGTGACTACGGCATCATCGGCACCCCACGGATGGTCGCCAACCTCTGTTTGCGGCTGGCGTTCCGACGCCTCCCGGAGCCCGTCATGCGTGAGGCATACGCTCGATTGCTCTCGAAGCCCGTGAGGTCCGGTAACCACCGAGGAGACATGACGTGAAGGTCACCCCGCGGATGCTCGCCCATCAGGTGAGGCTGATCGGGCGCAGCGCGCGCGACATCGTGCTCGAACCGGGTCGAGGTCGTGATCTCCATCGACTGCTCGCGACCCGTGGTCGAAGCACATTGACCCTGCGTCTGCCCTGGCTCCCGTTTGCCCTGATCGATCGGCTGGATGAGGTCATCGGCGCCGGCTCGCGAGTGTTCGAGTACGGGGGTGGCGGTTCGACGTTGTGGTTCCTGGATCGTGGCGCCGAGGTGGTCACTGTGGAACACGACCACGGCTGGACAGACGCCCTCACAGTCGCTGTGTCGTCCGAGCAGTGGACCCTCATCGAGCGGTCATCCGCCGATGCTTACGCCGCCTACGTCGGGGCGATCAACGACTATCCAGACGGCTACTTCGACCTCGTGGTCGTCGACGGCCGCGAGCGCGCCCGATGCGTGACAGCGGCCAGGTCGAAGGTCCGCCCGGGCGGCCTGCTCTTGGTTGACGACGTCGACCGTGAACCCTATGCATCGGCCCTGACCAACACGCATTGGCCGCGGGAAGACTTCGTGGGGTTTGCGCCGGCAAAGCCGTCACTGGCCTACTCGGCCATCTTCCGCCGCCCCGGCGGCGATGGCTGAGACAGGCCTTGCGGCCAAGCGCGGTCGGTTGGCGTGGCCCGCCTTCGGGGGCGTACTGACCGGCCTCCTGGGCTGGGCGACGCTCGTCCTGGTGGCGCGCAGCGGGGGGCCCAGCGCCTATGCAGACTTCGCCGTGCTCTGGGGCGTCTTCTTCGGTGTGGGTGGTGCGTATGCGGGCCTGCAGCAGGAGGTCATGCGTTCAGCGACCCGGGCCGCTGGTGCGGAGGGTTGCTCGGGGCTGGTCCCGCGTGCGGTGCTTGTCGGAGCCCCTCTGAGCTTGCTCGTGCTGGCGTTCGCCTGGTCACTTCCAGACCAGACCCAACTCGATCCAACCGCGGCGCTTGGCCTCATGACAGGGCTACTCGGTCTGTGCGTGCTCACAGCTCTCGCAGGCGTCCTCGGTGCGCGCGGGGCTTGGGGAACACTGGCCGCGCTGCTGATCGCCGATGCTGCGCTGCGCGGGCTGGGGGTTGCTGCGGCCGTGATGCTCGGCGACGGTAGCGACTCCGCGCTGGCGTGGGGGATCGGGGCCGCTACCTTTGCCTGGCTCCCTCTGTCATTGAGCAGGCACGTGAGGGGCGCATGGTCGGCCGAAGGGACCGACAAGTTCGGGGGGCTTGCGGTTCGCGGGGCCGCGGCGATGCTTGCGTCGGGCAGTGCCGCACTTCTCGTGACGGGTCTGCCCCTGCTCCTCGCACTCCAGACCCGTCAGGGGCTGGATGAGCGTGCCGGCGTCCTGTTGGCCGCACTGGTGCTTGTCCGTTCGCCTGTACTCGTAATCGTCTACGGCTACCGGCCGGTTCTGATGGGCATGCTGTTGACTGGCGGTGGCGTCACCACTGTGTGGCGGTGGTGGAGAGTCTCCCTGGTCGTGGGCGGGGCAGCGGTGGCCGGGGCAGCGTTCGTGGGGCCGACCGCAATCCAGGTAATCCTTGGCCCGGACTTCAGCACCTCCAGGTTTGACGTCGCCTTGTTGGCCGCCGGTGCTGTCAGTCTGGTCATGCTGGTGCTGTCCGGTCTGGCACTCGTCGCGGACGACCGTCATGCGATGGCGACTATGGGTTGGCTGGTAGCCCTCTGCGCGACGGTGCTGGTGCTGGCCTGGGCCCCGTCCGCAGGGACGGGATTGTTGCTGGCCAGCAGCTCAGGCCCGACCGCCGGTGTGGCAGTTCACGCCCTTGCCTTGCGCCGGGGAGGTCAGTCGAGTCCCAGCGAGAACGCCGACTCGAGGTCGTGCTTGGAGTAGGCGCGGAACGCGATGTGGGTCTCCGTCGACGTGACACCCGGGACCTTGTTGAGGGTGTCGGCCACGACCGTCGCGACGTCCTCGTGGTTGCGGACCCGGACGAGTGCGATCAGGTCGATCTGGCCGGTCACGGAGTAGACCTCGCTGACGCCCTCGATGGCGGCGATCGCCTCGGCGACCTCCGGGATGCTGGCGACGTCGGCCTTGACGAAGACGATGGCGGTGATCATGGAGGTGAGGTTATCGGGCCGGTTGGTGCACCGGCGACAGGTCACGCCGGTCGTCGAAGGGCACCAGCGAGACTCGCGACTGGTTGACCGCGTCGTGGAGCGCGAGATGCCGGGTCGCCCCTGCCACGGGGCAGGTCCACTCGCCGTCGACCTCGACGAGGCGGACGCCGGGAGACTCCAGCCAGCGCAGCACCTTCTCGGTCTCCTCGGCGGTCGCGGCCGGCACCGGCCCCGGCGCCCCGGTCACCGTCTCGGCCGAGGCGCGCAGCTCGACGACGTACTGGTGGGCGTCGGCGCCCGGCGGGATGATCCCGGCGGCGGCGAGACGGCCGTGTCGGACGACGTGCACGGCCCAACGACCGTCGTCCTCGCGCCGGGCGGCGACGACCTCCGGACAACCGGTGAGCGCGGAGAGTCGCTGGGTGCGGGCCGCTGCCCGGATGAACGAGGCGAGCCGGTCACGATGGATGCCGGCCTCCTCGAAACGCTCGTCGGCCGCGAGGGCCGCCATCCGGACGTTGATCGCCTCCACGACCTCGTCGGGTCGGCGCAGCAGGGTGTCGCGCAGCTGGCGGACCACGGCGGCGTAGGTGGTGGCGTCGACGCTGCCGTCGCACGGGGCCAGGCAGCGCCCCATCTCGGCCAGCACGCACGCGGCGCGCGAGGGCTGGATCGCGAGCCGGTCCGCGCACTGGCGCACCGGGAACGTCTCGTGGAGGGCCGCGAGACACTTCTCGGCGGTCTTCTTCGAGGAGAACGGTCCGAGGTAGTCGGCCTCGTCGTCGAGGACCCGGCGCACGAGAGAGAGACGCGGCCAGGGCTCGCGGGTCAGCTTGATGAAGTGGACCTTCTCGGGGAAGCGCGAGCGCCGGTTGTAGCGCGGCTTGTGCTCGGCGATCAGCCGCAGCTCGCGCACCTCGGCCTCGAGCGCCGTGGCGCACTCGATGCCGGTCACGGTCGACGCCAGCCCCACCATCTCGCCCATCCGGGACCGGGTCTCCGACGCAGTGAAGTAGGAGCGGACGCGGGTGCGCAGGTCGCGGGAGGTGCCGACGTAGAGCACACGGGAGCGGTCGTCGCGGAAGAGGTAGACGCCCGGCTTGTGGGGGAGGGTCTCGGCGAGGTGGCGCTTGCGTCGCTGGGCGGTGCTGACCCGAGCGGAGAAGGTCTGCAGCTCCTCGATGGTGTGCACCCCGAGGCCGCCGAGGCGCTCCATCAGCCCGTGCAGCACGTCGACCGTGGCCCGAGCGTCCGAGAGGGCCCGGTGGTTGGGCGTCGTCTGGGAGTTGAACACCTTGGCCAAGGAGGAGAGCTTGCAGTTGGGGGCGTCGTCCCGGGTGATCACGCGGCGGGCCAGCTTGGCCGTGTCGAGCACCTCGAAGGTCGGCCAGGCGCGCCCCTGCTGCTCGTTGAAGTGCTTGAGGAAGCCGACGTCGAAGGGGGCGTTGTGGGCCACCAGCACCGTGCCGGCCGCGAACTCCAGGAAGGCCGGCAGCGCCGACTCGATCGGGGGCGCATCGGACACCATGGAGTTGGTGATGCCGGTCAGGACCGCGATGAACGCGGGGATCTCCGAGCGCGGGTTGACCAGCGTCTGGAACTCGCCGAGGATCTCGCCGCCCCGGACCTTGACGGCGCCGATCTCGGTGATCATCGACCCACCCGCGGCGGAGCCGCCCGTGGTCTCGAGGTCCACGACGCAGAACGTGATGTCGCGCAGCGGGCGCCCGAGCTCGTCGAAACTGCGTTGCGACTCCCACGTGGAAGGCGCACCCTGAACGCCGCTGCTCATGTCCTCGACGCTAGATGTGGGCGCCGACAATCCGCGTGCGGCGCGCGGAACTAGGCTGTGGGCACCCGTCCGAGCCCCGAGACCCGTCCGAAGGAGCCCTCGTGAGCCCCGTGATCCCCGACGCGGGCCACCGCTGGCGTTGTGGTGGCTGCGGCAACCTGACGCGCTTCGACGTGACCCGCACGCGGCGTACGACGGAGTACTGGCACTTCGACCTCGGGGGCGACCACCGGATCGAGGACACCGACGTGCGCGACGAGACCGTCGAGTCCGTGACCTGCCGGTGGTGCGGACGCAGCGACGCGATCGAGACCGTCTCCCGCACCGACGCCGTGGTGGACGACCCGGCGGCGAGCTGACGGGCCGGCCGTGACCGAGCAGATCCAGCCGACGCTGGGTGACCTCCCCGAGGGCGTGCGCACGCGCGTCGTCGGCCTGACGGCCGACGTCCTGCCCTCCGTCGTACGCCTCCCCGCCTCGCTCCGCCGCGTGGCGACGTTCGCCCCTGCACGCCGGGCGAAGCTGGGTGGCGGCGCCATCGCCGAGGCGCTCGAGGCGGACGACGACTTCCGCGAGCGCGTCGCGACGCAGCTGTCGGCGCGGATCGCCCCCGACCTGGACGTCCCGTCGGCCGAGACGGCGGCCTTCGCGTGGTTGGTCCGCCCCGACGGGTGGGAGCTCGTGGTCAAGCGCGCGGCGGCGCAGCTCGCGGACGCCGAGGTCGCCACCCGCGTCGACCAGGGCGAGCTCGACCGCCTGCGGGATCGGGCCGTCGAGGCGGAGCAGGCGGTGCGCGACCTGCGTCAGCGACACCGCGCGCAGGTCGAGGAGTACAAGTCCGAGAACGCCTCCCTGCGGCGCAAGCTGGGGGAGTCGCGCGTCACGGAGAAGACCGCGAAGGCCGAGCTCGACGCTGCTCTCAAGGACCTCGACGAGCTGCGGGCCGCCGCCGACGCTGCCACGTCCGCCCAGGAGAAGGAGGTACGCCGCCTCCGTGCCCAGGTCGCCCAGCTCGAGAGCGAGGCGACCGCCGAGCGGCGTACGGCCCGGTCCGAACGGGACGACGCGACGCTCCGCGCCCGGCTGCTCCTCGACACCGTCATCGACGCCGCATCCGGCCTGCGCCGCGAGCTCGGCCTCCCCGCCGTCTCGGGGGCGCCGGGTGATCGCGTCGAGTCGGAGGTCGAGAGCGCGACAGCGGCCCGCACCCCGAGCGGCACCCAGGCGCCGATGAGCGCCGCCGTGCTCGAGCAGCTGCTCGCGATGCCGCGCGCCCGGCTGATCGTCGACGGCTACAACGTCAGCAAGTCCGCGTGGCCGAGCTCGTCGCTCGAGGCCCAGCGGATCCGGCTCGTCAACGCGCTCGCGCCCCTCGTGGCCCGGACCGGCGCCGAGACCACCGTCGTCTTCGACGCAGCGGCCTCGACCGCACGCCCGGTCGTCAACGTGCCGCGCGGCATCAAGGTGCTGTTCAGTCCCGAGGGCGTGATCGCCGATGACGTGATCCACGACCTCGTCGAGGCCGAGCCAGCCGGCCGGGTGATCGTCGTGGCGTCCAGCGACGGTGAGGTCGCGTCACACGCTCGCCGGGCGGGAGCGCGGACGGTCGAGGCCCTGCGCCTCGCCGACCTGCTCGGTCGCTGAACCGGACCTGTTCCGGACGGCCACGGGCAGGCCACGCGTGGCTCACTGTCCGTTCACCCCTGCCCGCCACGCTGCCGGGGACCTGGTCAGTGAACGGAAGGGAGCACGTCGTGCTCTGGGTGGTCGTACCCGCGCTCAACGAGGCCGACAACCTGGCCGTGCTCGTCCCGAGGATCGTCGCGGAGCTCGCGACGTTCGACCCGAGCGGACGCGTGCTTGTCGTCGACGACGGCTCCAGCGACGACACCAGCAAGGTGGTCGCCGAGCTGATGACCGAGCTCCCCGAGGTGTGCCTCGAGACGCTCCGGCACAACCTCGGCAAGGCCGCGGCCCTGCAGCGTGGCTTCCGGCGCGCGCTGGACGGCGGGGCCGACGTGGTCGTGATGATGGATGCCGACGGCCAGGACGACCCGGCCGAGCTGGTCCGCCTCCTCGAGCGGATCGAGGACGGCGCCGACCTCGTGACGGGCGCGCGCCTCGACCGGCGCGACCGCTTCGTCAAGCGGCACACGTCGCGCGTCTACAACCGGGTGACCGGTCTGATGTCCGGGGCGCCCGGCCGCGACTTCAACTCCGGCTTCAAGGCCATGCGTGCCGCCGTGGCCGAGGACGTCTCGCCGATGCTGTACGGCGAGATGCACCGCTACCTCACCGTGATCGCCCACGGCATGGGCTACCAGGTCGCCGAGGTGCCGGTGCTCCACCACGAGCGCATGCACGGCACCAGCAAGTACGGCCTCGCCCGCTTCTGGCGTGGCTTCGCCGACCTCGTCACGGTCCGCTTCCTGCTCAGCTACGAGCACCGCCCCTCGCACCTGTTCGGCGCGGTGGGAGCGGCAAGCCTGGTGCTCGGGATGTTCTCGCTGATGTACCTCACGGTCGTGAAGCTCGCCGGCCAGCCGATCGGCGACCGGCCGCTGCTCATGGCCGGCGTGCTGATGGTGATGGTCGGCCTCCAGCTCACGCTCTTCGGCCTGCTTGCCGAGATGGTCGTCCACGCCCGCAACCGCGGGCTGGGCCAGCGCACGTGACCCCTCCGCGGCTCCCGCGGCCGCTCCTGGTCGTCGCCGGGCTGGCCGTGGTGGCCGGTCTCGCGATGGTCTTCGTCGGTGGCTTGCGGACCGGGGTCTCCTGGGACGAGACGTACCACGTGCTGCGGATGCGCAACTTCCTCGGCCCCGGCTGGTACCTCCTCGACGGCGACCTCCAGGGTGACCACCCCGGGCCGTGGGAGGACCAAGCCTACGTCTACGCCCCGGTCGCGATGATCCTGCTGCACGCGTGGACGCTGCTGTGGGGTGTCGACGGCAGCGGTCTCGTGTCCGGGTCCCCCGAGGCGTTCGCCCTGCGCCACGTCGGCGTCGGGCTCATCTCCGCCGTCGGGATCGCCGCGGCCGCCGCGCTCACCCGCCTGGTGCTCGGATCTTGGCGGTGGGGCCTCGTGGCCGCGGCGTTCCTGGTGGCGCTGCCGCTGTGGACCGGGCAGTCGATGTTCAACGTCAAGGACGTGCCGGTCGCCACCGGCTACACGTTGGCGACGCTCGGGCTGGCGCTCGTGGTGGGATCGCGCGCGCCTCGGCGCCTCGCGCTCGGCGGAGCGGTCACGCTGTCGGGCCTCGTCCTCGCCGTCGGCACCCGCCCGGGCATCTGGCCCGGGCTGGCGCTCGCGTTCGCCGGAGCCGGCGTGCTCGCCCTGGCGAGGTCGGGCCGGGTGCCCCGTCTCGGCGTCATCGTGGTGTCGGGGGTTGCGGGCTTCCTGGTGCTGCTCGCGGTCTACCCCGCCGCGTTCAGCACGCCGGTGACGCTGCTGCTGGACTCGGCGCTGGAGTCCTCGCGCTTCGGCGGCCACGTGGGCTTCTGGTGGTACGTCCCGCTGTGGCTCCTCGTCGAGGTCCCGTCCCTCCTGCTCGTGCTCGGCGCGGTCGGCGCCCTCGTCGCGGCCTTCAGGATCGTCCGTCAGCGCACGGAGGTCACCACGGCGTACGCCGCCCTCGCACTCGTCCTGCTCCAGGGCTTCGCGCTGCCGGTGCTGGCCTCGGTGCGTCAGTCCAACCTCTACAACGGGCTGCGGCAGCTGCTGTTCGCCGCGCCTCCGCTCGCCGTGCTGGCGGCGGTCGGCACGGCCGCCCTGCTCGCCGCCGTTGCCGAGCGTGGCCGGGGGCTCCGGATGGCGGCCGGGGGAGCCGTGGGTCTCGCGCTCGTCGCACCGATGGCGTCGCAGTTGGCGATGTTCCCGTACAACTACGGCACCACGACGGCGCTCGCCAACGTCGTCGCGACACACGTCTCCTCGATCCCCGAGATCCCGACCGACTACTGGCGCACCAGCGTCCGCGAGCTCGCGCCGGAGATCCCGGCGGACGGCTGGGTCACGTGCTCGCCGCTGACCGACGACGAGGGTCGCTACCTGCGGTTCAGCAACGACAGCCACGACGACTGCGCGACCGATCCGATCGGCCCCCTCGCGCCGTACGACGACCTCCGTACCGGCTCGTGGGACGGGGGCCCGACCCGCTTCCTCGCCGTCCAGACCGGGACGTCGACGATCGCCGACAACTGCACCGAGATCGCGCGGGTCACCCGCTGGCTGATCTGGCGCCCGGTGACCATGTCCTACGTCGCCACCTGCGACCTGGCCCTCGAGCCCTACCCGGCCGCAGGGCTGTCCTTCGACGGCGCGGGCGAGGGGTCGTCGTACCTGCTGGGTGGCTGGAGCTACCGCCACGGGGAGCCAGGCATCGCTGTGGCGAGGTCGTCGGCCTCCGTGGGCGTCCAGCTACCGACCGACTGGCACGGGGACCTCACGCTGCACGCGCGGGTCCTCGACGGCGCCGGCCTCCGGCTGACCGTCAACGGCGAGACGGTCGCGACGGGCCGGGACGGCGACCGCCTCACCGCGACGGTGCCCGCCTCGACCGTGGCCGCCTACGGCGAGCGGCGGGTGGTCGTCGGGTTCGCCGACCCCGCCGGCGACCCGCGACTCCTCTCGCTCGACCTGACCTCCCGCCACACCGACGGAAGGGCCCCCTCGTGAAGCGCACCTACGTCACGCTGGTCCGCGCCGCACGCTCCGTGCTCGGCGTCCTCGGCGTGCTGCACCTCCTCGACCTCCTCGCGCACCGCTCGCGCGCCGCGCTCTGGGTCCGGTCGTGGTTCTCCATCTACGACCTCGAGGACCTGTTGGCCCTCGACGTCCCGTGGTGGACGTTCCGCTCCGCCGACGAGGTCGAGGAGTTCCTGCGGCGGAGGCCGTGCGCCGCGGCGTTCGAGTGGGGCTCCGGCGCGTCCACGGCCTGGCTGGGGCGGCGGGCCGCCTCGGTCGTCAGCGTCGAGCACGACCTGGCCTGGGCCGACCGGATGGCCCCGGTGCTGCCCGACAACGCCCGGCTCGTCGCCGTCCCGCCGGGACCGGCCTGGCCCGGGGGCATCCCCTCGGGCAAGCCCGGCTTCGCCGACCTCGACTTCACCAACTACGTCGACGCGATCGACGAGGTCCCCGGTCCGCTCGACCTGATCGTCATCGACGGCCGGGCCCGGGAGGCGTGCCTGGACAAGGCCGTCGACAGGCTGGCGCCGGACGGCCTGATCGTGCTCGACAACGTCGACCGGGCGCGCTACCGCCACGCGGTGGCCGCCCAGGGGGACCGGATCGACGTGACCTGGACCCGCGGGCTCACCCCGTCGCTGCCCTACCCCACGCGGACGGCGCTGATCTCCCTGAGGACCGGATGAGCGACCGCCACCCCGCCCTGAAGCCCGCGATGAACCTCGCGCGGGTGCTGTTCCTCCTGCTCGTGGTGGCGTTCGCCTGGTGGGGGCTGCACGACCGCGGGGACGAGTTGCGGCACGGCCTGGCCCGTACGTCGATCACGGGAGTGCTCGTCGCCTCGACGCTGGTGCTGGTGGGGCTCCTGGCCACCAGCGTCGCCTGGCTGCGGCTGCTGGCCGGCTTCGGGCACCGGCTGCCCGGTTGGGACGGCCGCGCGGTCTTCTTCGTGGGCCAGCTCGGCAAGTACATCCCCGGCTCGGTGTGGTCGGTGAGCGCGCACGCCGGCCTCGCCCGGAAGTACGGCGTCCCCCTGCGCTGCAGCGTGGGCACCTCGATGACGTTCCTGGGCGTCAACCTCGCCACTGCTGGCCTCCTCGGCGGCTCCGTGACCCTCGCCGGCTCCTGGGCGCTGCACGTCCCGGACTGGCTGGTCGTGCTCGGGCTCGTGGCGTGCGTGGTGGCCATGGCGCCGGCGCTGGTCAACCGGCTCGGCTCGTTCGTCGCGGGCCCGGGGGAGTCGCTGCGCCTCTCGTGGCTCGACGTGGCCGTGCTCGTGGCGCTGATGGGCGTGACCTGGGGCTGCTACGCCGGCGCCATCGTCGCGCTCTCGCCCGACCCGGGCTGGCCGCTGCTGGGCGTGGCGGCGGGAGCCTTCGCCGTGGGCTACACCGTGGGCGTGGCGGTCGTCTTGGCACCGGCCGGCGTCGGCGCCCGGGAGGTCACCATGGTCGCGCTGATGGCGCCCTCGATGGGCGTGGGCGCCGCCACGGCGGTCGCCCTGCTGACCCGGGCCTTGCACACCGTGGCCGACCTCGTGTGGGCCCTCTCGGCGTGGCTCGTGGTGCGGGGGCGGGGGCCTGCCGAGCCGGCCGTCGACACGCCGACACGCCGCGAGCCGGCGCCCCTGTGAGAAATGTCGGTGGGCGCTGACAGCGTCACCGGCATGACGACGCGAATCGACTGCGACACCTGCGTGGTGCGTGGGCTTGCGTGCCACGACTGCGTGGTGACCGTGCTGCTCGGCCCGCCCCCCGAGCTGACCTTCGACGACGACGAGCGGCGCGCCCTCGACGTCCTGGCCCAGGGTGGGCTCGTCCCACCACTCCGACTCGTGGAGCCCGTCACGGCCCGGGACGTGGAGTCCGCGTGACCCACGGGACGCGTGTGACGGATGTGACGAAGCTCCTGCAAAAAGTCAGGCGTGGCCCTGAACACGTTGGCAACATGGTGCCGAAAGTTTGGACCCGCGCCCGTCTCGCCACTAACCTCGGTGGCTCAGGTGTCCGTGGCAGTGGATCATTCGGGTCCGCGCGGGCACCGCGCTGAGTCCGGGACCATTCGGGTGGTCCTGGAGCCGGGGAACCACCACATCTGGGGTGAATCCCTCACAAGGCGGGGACACGCAGGTGTCGCCGAGGAGTGGGGGTAGGGCAAGTCGTGCCCGAATCCGTCAGCTCACCCGGTAGGCGTACGACAGCAAGGGAGACCTCCCGCTCGTGCACCACGGTCGGAAGCGACTCATCACTGCCATGTCCGGGATCGCGCTCGCCGCGACCGTCGGCGTCATCCCCTCCTCGCCCGCGCAGGCCGAGCCCAACATCGACGACGTCCAGGCGCGCGTCGACCACCTCTACCACGTGGCCGAGCAGGCGTCGGAGCGCTACAACAACGCCCGGATCCAGCTCCGTGACCTGAGCCGCGACCTCAAGGCCCTCAAGGCCGACCAGGACCGCCAGGACGCCAAGCTGTCGGTCGTGCAGGGGCAGGTCCAGGACTCCATCGTGCGCCAGTACGAGGGCGAGGGCCTCAACTCCGTCGGCCAGGTCGTCGTCTCCGACGACCCCAGCGCCTTCCTCTCCAAGCTCTCCACGATGTCGGCGTTCAACGACCTCCAGTCGAGCCTCTTCGAGGACTACTCGACCGAGGTCAAGGCGCTCGACATCCGCCGCGAGGCCTACGAGAAGCGCTCCGCCGAGATCGCGGCCACCAAGGAGAAGCTGGCCAAGGAGAAGGCCACGATCGAGGACAAGCTCAACGAGGCGAAGTCCCTGCTCGGCAAGCTCCAGGCCGAGCAGCGCCAGGCCCTGCTGTCCCGCGACACCTCGCGCCTCCCCAGCGTCTCCGCCTCCGGCGGTGCCGCGGCCGCGCTCAACTACGCGATGGCCCAGGTCGGCGACGCCTACGTCTACGGCGCCACGGGTCCCGACGCCTACGACTGCTCCGGCCTCACCATGATGGCCTGGGCGCAGGCCGGCGTCGCCCTGCCGCACTCCTCCAGCGCCCAGTACAGCTCCGGCCCGCACATCGCCGAGAGCGACCTGCAGCCGGGCGACCTGGTGTTCTACTACAGCCCGATCAGCCACGTGGGCATGTACATCGGCAACGGTCTCATCGTGAACGCGGAGAACCCCTCCGCCGGTGTCAAGGTGACCGGCCTGCACACCATGCCGTACGTCGGCGCGGTCCGCCCTGGCTGACCTTCCGACCTCGAAGGCCGGTCGCCCACGTTGGTGGGTGGCCGGCCTTTCGCTGTCCCTGCTGGTGGTCGTCGGACTCCTCGCCTGGCACGTCCTGGCCCCTTCGGAGTACGTCGCTCCCGCGCCGGACCGGGCCGCGCACCGGGTCGACCCGGCACTGGCGACCGAAGCGCTGCACCGCCTCGAAGCGGCAGTGACCAACGACGACCCGGCGGCAGCGCGCGCGCTGGCGCCGGCCGGCGACGAGCACGCGGGCGACCTGCTCGCCGCCGTCGTCGACAACGCCCACGATCTCCGGGTCCGCGACTTCACGCTCCGCTATGTCGACGAGGAGGGCGCCCTCGCGGCCGACGGTGCCTGGCAGGCCGCCGTCGACACCACCTGGCGGCTCGCCGGCTTCGACGCCACCCAGGCCCGCACGGAGGTGCTCTTCCACTTCGTCGACGAGGGCGACCGGATCGGCCTCGCCGCGATCGGTGGCGGCGGTCGGCAGAGCCCGTTGTGGCTCGGCGACCGCCTGGAGGTCCGTCGTACCGCCTCGACGCTGGTGGCGGTGGACGGCTCGGCCGCCGAGGCCGACGCCTACGCCAAGCGGGCTGCGGCCGCAGTCCCGGTCGTGCGGCGGGTGCTGCCCGGCTGGCACGCCGGCCTGGTCGTCGAGGTGCCCAGGTCCCTGGACGACCTGGCGCGGGTTCTCGCCGCCGAGCCCGGCCAGTACTCCAACATCGCCGCCGTCACGACCACCACCGACGGCTCGCAGGCTCCGGACGCACCCGTGCACGTGTTCGTGAACCCCGACGTGTTCGACCGGCTCAAGCCGCAGGGGGCACAGGTCGTGATGAGCCACGAGGCGGTCCACGTGGCGACCGGGGCGGCGACGAGCGCGACGCCGCTGTGGCTGCTCGAGGGCTTCGCCGACTACGTCGCGCTCCGCGACGTACCGCTGCCGATCACCACCACCGCCTCCCAGATCATCAGGGAGGTCCGCAAGGACGGGCCTCCGGGCCACCTCCCCGGTCCCGCGGAGTTCGACACGACCGCCTCGCACCTCGGTGCGTCGTACGAAAGCGCCTGGCTTGCGTGCACGGTGCTCGCGGCCGACGGTGGAGAGCCTGCGTTGGTGCGGTTCTACCGCGAGGTGGACGGCGGGACACCGCTCGGCACGGCGCTGCGTCGCGAGTTCGGGCTGACCGAACGCGAGCTGACCGCCCAGTGGCGGGCCCGTTTGTCACACTTGGCGGCGTGACCGACCCCGCCCGCAGGACATCGCTGGTCGTGACGCTCGTCGGCGGGGTCGCGTTCGTCGCGCTGGCGGCGTGGCTGGTGCCCTGGCACCCCGTCCCCGGAGGCATGCCTGCCCCGGTCCCGGCCTCCTCGGTGTTCACGCCGTCGCAGATCGACCGGGCCGAGGACTTCTCGCGCTGGGCGCGGGTGTGGAGCTGGGGCTCTCTGGCGGTCTCGCTCGGCGTTGCGGCCTGGTTCGGCTTCACCCGGCGCGGCGCCGGCCTGGCCCGGCGGATGCCGGGGCCCTGGTGGGTCCGCACCGTCCTGCTCGTGGCCGCGCTGGCCGTGATCGGACGGGTCGTCACCCTCCCGTTCGCGGTCGCCCTGAGGGTCCATGTCCGTGACTATGGCCTGTCCCACCAGTCGTGGGCGGGCTTCGCCTACGACCTGGTCGTCGGCCAGCTCGTGCTGGTCGTGACGACCTCGCTCGGCCTGCTGCTCGTGATGGCCTGTGCCCGTCGCTGGCGTCGACGCTGGCCCGCCGTCGCGGGCGGGCTCCTCGCCGTCCTGGTGCTGGCCGGCTCCTACGTCTACCCGGTGCTGGTCGAGCCGCTGTTCAACCACTTCACCCCGCTGCCCGACGGGACGCTCCGGACCCAGATCCTGCGGCTGGCCGACGAGGAGCACGTGCACGTCGACGACGTGCTGGTCGCGGACGCCTCCCGCCGTACGACGACGCTCAACGCCTACGTGTCCGGCTTCGGGGACACCCGCAGGGTCGTCGTCTACGACAACCTCGTGGATGACCTGCCGGAGGACGAGGCGCTGTCCGTGGTGGCTCACGAGATCGGTCACGCCCGCCACAACGACGTGCTGACCGGATCGGCGCTGGGGGCTGCCGGCGCGGTCTTCGGGGTGGGCCTGCTCGGCCTGCTGGTCGGAACACAGCGGCGCGGTCGGCGCGGGGGAGTGGGCGACCCGGCGACGGTGCCGCTGCTGCTCGCCCTGGTCGCGTTGGGGACGCTGTTGTCGAGCCCCGTGGAGAACGGCATCAGCCGCCAGATCGAGACCCGCGCCGACGTCGCGGCCCTCGAGGCCACCCACGACCCCGATGCCTTCGTCGCGATGCAGGAGCAGCTGTCGCTGCGGGCCCTGGCCGACCCCACGCCACCCGCCTGGTCGCAGTTCTGGTTCGGCAGCCACCCCACCACCCTCCAGCGGATCGCGATCGCTGAGGCGAAATGAGAACCGGCCGCGCGTCGTGGACGCGCGGCCGGATCGTGTGCTCGGATCAGCAGCTGCCGCTACCGCTAATCGCGCTACACGTGTCCGTGAACGCGCCCTTGATCTTGCCGCCGAGGACGATGACGACAGCGACGATGACGGCGGCGATGCCGGCGATGAGCAGGCCGTACTCGACGGCGGAGGCGCCGCGCTCCTCCATCTTGGCGAAGCGGGCGTTGAGCAGGATGCGGAGGTAGTCCACCATTTTGAGTCTCCCTTAGAGGTCCCAGGTCACTGCGAGACGGGGGGAGTCTCGCGCGTCCCTAGCCTCACGGATCGGGGCCTGTGGGTGACCGGGTGGACGTGTCGAGCCCGGTAGTCACTTCGGACTACCCCGCCGCCACGAACGACGCGGGCTGACGAGGGTCAGGAGTTGGTCTGGCGCACGCTGGACAGCAGCCCGATCCGCATCGCGGTGACGAGGGCCTGGGCGCGGTTGCTGGCGCCGAGCTTCTGGTAGATCCGGGCGATGTGCGACTTGGCCGTGGACTCGCTCATGAAGAGCTTCTCGCCGATGGCGGTGGCCCCGAGCCCGTCGGCGAGCAGCAGCAGCACCTCGTGCTCGCGCTCGGAGAGCTTCGTGGACCCCGCGGCGGTGCGACGCATCATGGCGCCAACCAGGCCGGCGCAGACGAACGAGCGGGGAGAGACCGCCGAATGGCGAGCTGCCTTCACGACCTCGCCGGACGGGGCGTCCTTGCCCACGAAGCCCGACGCGCCTGCCTCCATAGCGGCGAAGATCTGCTCATCGCCCGAGTGCATGGTCAGCACGACCAGTCCGGTGGTCTGGCTCTTGCGGCGGATCGCCCGGATGATGTCGAGGCCGGTGCCGTCCTGGAGCTGCAGGTCGGCCACGACGACGCTCGGCTCGAGCTCGTCGTACTTGGCCAGGGCCTCGGCGACGCTCCCGGCGACGCCGACCACGGTCATGTCGTCCTCAAGGTCGAAGACACCGGCCAGACCGTCGCGGATCAGCTGGTGGTCGTCGACGAGGAGCACGCTGGTCGGGTTGCTCATGCGCCCACTATCGCATCGTTGTCGCTGCCGACCGACGATGGATCGCCGCTCTGCTCAGGAATCCGCACCGTGACCGCTGCTCCGCCGGCCTCGCGGTCGGTGATCGTGAGGTGCGCGCCGATGAGCAGGGCCCGTTCGTGCATGATCTCGAGGCCGTGGGAGTCGCTGCGCGCCTGCTGGAGGCCCAGGCCGTCGTCGGTGACGGTGATCGTCGCTGCCGGGGCGTGCACCTGGCAGTGCACGTCGATCCGCGTCGCGTGCGCGTGCCGGACCGCGTTGGTCATGGCCTCCTGCGCGATCCGGAAGAGCTCGGCCTCGACCTCGGGCCGCAGCCGGGTGGTGCGCTCGTCGAGGGTGACGTGGATGGGCACGTGGGAGACCTCGGTGAGGTTGCGCGCGATGGCACCGATGGCGGTGCCGAGGCTCTCGCTGGTCCCCACTGTGGTGCGCAGTGTGAGGACCGAGCGCCGTACCTCGGCGACGACGGCGGTGATGCGCTCGCGCAGCACCGCGATCCGCGCGGCCTGCTCGGGCGACCCCGCCCGCGCGGCGAGCGCATCGACGAGGTAGCCCAGGGACGCGATGTCCTGAGCCACGCCGTCGTGCATCTCCCGAGCGAGACGGCGGCGCTCCTCGGCGGTGGCCGCGTCACGGAACGACGCGAAGAGCAGCGCCGTGTCGAGGTGGACGGCACTGGCCGCGAGTCGGTCGCTGAGCGCTGCGATCTTCTGCTCGAGGGCGATCAGCTTCAGGTCGACGCGGTCGGAGAGCACGCCGGCCACGACAGCGATCGTGCCCGCCTCGCTGACCAGCGGGAACGCGAAGACCCCGCCGTCGACGAGCGGCCGGCTGAGGGCCCACGCCTCGACGGCAAGCTCCTCGGCGGCCCCACCTAAGGCGTCAGTGTCCGAGGCGGACTTGGTGATCAGGGGAGTGAGGCTGTCGCCGCGCGGGACGTAGAGGACCGTGCTCTCGGCTGGGAGGTCGTCGCGGACCGCGCTGAGGATCACCCCACCCAGGGCCACTGGCTCGAGCCCGGAGCTGAGGCCACCCGACAGGTCGATGAGCTCGCGGATCAAGGCCTGGGCGTAGTGGTAGGGCGCCAGCGGGTCGTTCTCCTGTTCCAGGGTCGCGTGGACGAACCCAGCGATCAGACCCATCCCCAGGCCGGTCATGCACCAGGTGAACGCCCCGAAGGCCTGGTCACCGGTGAGGGCGCCGAACGCCGCCACCGGGATGGCGACCACGGCCACGAGCTCGGCCGAGAGGGCCAGGAGCATCCCGCGCCACCCCAGCCGGAGGGCGGCGACGAACGGGGGGACCGCGAGGGCACCGAGCACGGCGAGCGAGGTGTGGATCGAGAAGCCGCAGATCGAACCGATCGTCGCCGCCTCGAGCGTGGACGTCGTCATGACTGGCCAGCCGGAGCGTGCCTGGGCGAGCGTTCCCAGGACCCAGACGGCGCCGACGGCGGCGAGCGCCACCAAAGCAGGCGAGTCCCTGGACCACAGGACCGGTGCGACGAGGGCCACGAGGACGAAGCCCCGCGCGACGGCGCTGAGGCGGAGGAACTGCCGGTCGTGGGAGGTCACTTGCCCGTATTCTGCATGACGCTGATGACGGCCGGGCCCATGACCGCGACGAACAGACACGGCAGGATGCAGAAGATGAGCGGCACTGTCATCTTGACCGGCACCTGTTGGGCCTTCTCCTCGGCGCGCTGACGCCGCTTGACCCGGATCTCGCTCGACTGTGTCCGGAGCACCTGCCCCATAGGGATACCGAAGGCATCGGCCTGGACCATCGCGCTGACGAAGGTCCGGACGTCCGGGACGGTCGTCCGGTCGGCGAGTGCCCGCAGGGCCGCAGAGCGTCCCTGACCGATCTGCATCTCCCGCAGCACCCGGGCGAACTCGTCGGCGAGCGGTCCTTCCGTGTTGCGAGCCACCTGCTGAAGTGCGGCGTCGAAGCCGAGGCCCGACTCGACGCTGATGGTGAGCAGGTCGATGGCGTCGGGCAGTTCCCGCTGCATCTGCAGGGCCCTGTCGTAGCCCTTCTGGTAGAGGTAGAGGTTGGGGGCGAAGAAGCCCGCGACCAAGCCGCCGAGCACGGCGACGATCCGCACCGGCAGGCCAGCGCCGAGCATGAGCGAGAAGAGCAGCGCCACCACCAGGCCGGCGACGGCGCCGATGACCTTGCCGGACACGACCCGGTCGACGGTCCACCCCTCCGGGTTGCCGGCGAGCTCGAGCTTGGTGCGGATCCGCTCCGCGGAGTCGCCGCCGGTGAAGCGCTGGCCGACCTTGAGGGCTCGCTCCTGCAGCGGCTGCAGCACCCGCTCTCCGAACGGCTTGTCGAGGTCCTTGGTCAGCTCCTTGGGCGCGTCGGTCATCGCCTGGAGGACCGCCAGCGACCCTCTCACCCCACCGCCCGGCTTCCCGTCGCCGAGCGCGGCCGAGAGCAGCACGAGGGCAACGACGAAGAGCAGCACGCCCATCACGAAGAGCAGGACCACGTCACACCTCCACCTTGATGAGTTTGCTCATCCAGAAAGCGCCGACGGAGAGCAACACGCCAGCACCGAGCAGCATCAGCCAACCGATCGGGGTCACGAACATGGGATGCACGTAGTCGCCGTTGGAGATCACGAGGTACAGCAGGAAGAGCGGAGGCAGCCCGCCAAGGACGTAGGCCGAAAGCTTGCCCTCGGCCGCCAGGGCGGCGACTTGCCGACGCATGTACTCGCGCTCGCGCATCGTGGCCGCGACCGTGTCGAGCAGCTCGGCGAGGTTGCCGCCGACCTGGCGCTGGATCTTGATCGCCATCACGACCCAGGCGAAGTCCTTGCTGTCGAAGCGCTCGGCGACGCCTTCGAGGGAGTCCTCGAGGGACACGCCGAGCCGGGTCTCGACGAGCACGCGCTTGAACTCCGAGGCGATCGGCTCGGCCCCCTCCCTGACGATGGTGTCGACCGACTGGGCGAGCGACAGTCCCGCGGACAGCGAGCCGCTCATCAGTTGCAGGGTGTCGGGCAGCGAGGTGCCGAAGGCCTTGCGGCGACGCGACGCCTTCAGCCCGAGGAACATCCACGGCCCGAGCCCGCCCAGTACCAGGAACAGGAAGCCGACCACGATGCTTCCCGTGCCGAGCAGCAGTCCCACGACACCGGCGCCGACGAAGATCCCGACGTGGATGAGCAGCCACTCCGCGGACTTCAGCTGGCTGCCCGCGCCCTCGAGGCGGCGAGAGATCCGCTCCTCGAGGGACTTGTTGCGGGTCAGCACGCTGGTGGCGGCCTCGGTGGCCTGCGCCAGCGCCTGCTCGGTGTCGACGCGGTGCGCCCCGGACGACGCGCCTGGGCTGCGCCGGCTGAGCCGGGCGGTGTAGGTCGACACCCGGTCCTCGGCGGTCATCGCGGTCTCGCGGCGCGGGACGAGGAGCACGAGCACGGCGACCAGCCCGGCGCCCATCGCCCCGATGCCGACGTACATCACGGAGTCGGGGACCGCCCAGCCCTGGTCGGACGAGGCGGGTGGGGCCACCGCTGGGGCGCCCTTCGCGGGCTTCGCCGGCGGCCGGACGGTCGTGAACGCCTGCGCCGTGAGCGTCCCGACGTCGGTGGGGAGCGAGACCTCGACGGTGCCCTCGCTGTCGGTCACCGAGTCCGGCAGCTTCGCGGTCACGAGGACCTGGTGCGCGAGGACGTCGGCCTCGGCCGAGAAGGCATCACGCAGCGCGCCCGAGCTGGCGTTGACGACCTGCCCGGAGCCGGCCTTCGCGATGGCCCGGAGCGGAGCGGGGGTGCCGCCCTGGTCGAGGGAGACGACGTCGGCCAGCACGTCCGCGTCCGCGACGGCAACGGTGACGTCGCCTAGGTCCGTGTCGCTGGTGTCGGCGCCGTCGGAGAGCACGAGCAGCGTGCGCTGTCCCTCGCTGCCGGCCATCCGGACGGCGGCGAGGACCCCGTCGTAGAGCCGGGTCTGGCGGCTCAGCGTGAGCGCGTTGACCGTGGCCCGGGCAGCGTCGCGGTCGCGGGTGGGGGGCAGCGACTCGACGACGTCTCCGGCGAACGACACGACCCCGACGTAGACGTCGTCGGGGACGGAGTCGAGGAAGACCGAGGCGGCGGACTTGGCGGCCTCGAAGCGGAGGCCACGCATGGAGTTGCTGGTGTCGATCGCCAGCACGGCGGTACGGCGCACGGTGGTGCTCGTGGCGGCCAGGGAGGCCCGGGCGGGGACGGCGGTCCCCTCGATCGCCAGGCCGACGCCGCTCAGGTCGACGGTGGCGCTGGCGGGCACCGAGACCAGGATGCTGACCTTCTTGCCGGTCGTCTCGACGTGCGCGATCGACGCGGCATGGGTGTCGGCAGCGCGGGCAGGGGCGCCGAGGCCGGTGGCCGTGACGACCACGGCGACCAGCGCGGTCCCGAGAAGTCGGAGGAGCAGGTCCATGTCAGTGGGCGCCCGGCACGAAGAGCAGGGGGTCCACGACCACGTTGGCGTAGGCCATCTTCTCGAGGAACTTCGGGCGCAGGCCGGTGGCCGCCAGGCGCCCCAGGGCCCGGCCCTCGCTGTCGAAGCCCAACGAGTGGTCGTAGACGAAGATGTCCTGGAGGGTGATGACGTCGCCCTCCATCCGCTCCACCTCCGTGATGTGCGTGATCCGGCGGGTGCCGTCCTTGAAGCGGGTCTGGTGGACGATCAGGTCGACCGCCGAGGCCACCTGTTCACGGATCGCGCGGATCGGCAGGTCCATGCCGGCCATCAGCACCATCGTCTCCATGCGGGAGAGCGTGTCGCGGGGCCCGTTGGAGTGCAGTGTGCAGATGGAGCCGTCGTGGCCGGTGTTCATGGCCTGGAGCATGTCGAGGGCGGAGGCGTCGCGGACCTCACCGACGATGATCCGGTCGGGACGCATGCGCAGACTGTTCTTGACGAGGTCGCGGATGCTGACCTCGCCCTTGCCCTCGATGTTGGAGGGGCGTGACTCGAGCCGGACGACGTGCTCCTGCTTGAGCTGGAGCTCGGCGGCGTCCTCGATGGTCACGATCCGCTCGTCGTCGGGGATGAACGACGACAGCACGTTGAGCGTGGTGGTCTTGCCGGCGCCGGTGCTCCCGGACACGATCACGTTGAGCCGGCCGCGCACGCAGGCATCGAGGAAGTCGGCGGTCTGCGGGCTCAGCGAACCGAACCGGATGAGGTCGGCCACGGTCAGGGGGTCGGTGGCGAACTTGCGGATCGTCAGTGCGGAGCCGTCGACCGCGAGGGGCGGGACGACCGCGTTGACGCGGCTCCCGTCGGGGAGACGAGCGTCGACCATCGGGCTCGACTCGTCGACGCGGCGGCCGATCCGGGACACGATCTTGTCGATCGTGCGCCGCAGGTGGGCCTCGTCGACGAAGTGGGCGTCGGCGTGCGTGAGCCGGCCGCTCTTCTCCAGCCAGATGCTGTCGTGGCCGTTGACCATGACCTCGGAGACGTCGGGGTCGCGCAGGAAGGGCTCGATCGGGCCGTAGCCCAGGATGTCGTCGCTGATCTCCTGGGTGACGCGGGCGCGGTCGCTGGAGCTGAGCGGGCGGTCCTGGGAGGAGAGGACGTCGCCGAGCACCGCGCGGACGCGCTGGTCGAGCTCGTTCTGGTCCATGTCGGCGTCGTAGAGGTGCGGGCCGAGCTGCTTGAGCAGCTCGACGTGCACGTTGGCCTTGAGCTCCTCGAGGCGGTCCTGCTGGGAGGCGGCGCTGCGGCGCTGGCCCAGGCTGGGCTGCTCCTTGGCCGCCACCTTCGGTCGGCTCGCAGCAGTCGCAGCCGCAGCAGCCGCAGCAGCCTGGGCTGCGGCCGTCGCGCTGGCCTCCGGGCTGGCTTCGGGGCTGCGCTCGGGACCCGCCTCCAGGGAGGGCCCGGCGTGCCGGGGTGCTTCGGACGTGGGGGCGTCGTCGGCGAACGGCTCGTCGGCTCCGACCTCTGCGGCGGCGGCCGCGAGGCGGGCTTCCTCGCTGGCGCGCCGTGCGGCGGCCATCCGGTCGGCCAGGCTGCTCATGGCGTCATCTCCGGATCCGGAAGCGGCGGGCACCCCGGTCGGGCTCGTCGCCCGGGGACAGGGCGGATGGGAAGGCACCCGGCGCGGCCGGCTCGCCGGCCAGCTCGGTGGCCAGCGCCCGGATCGCGCCGCTCGAGGCGTGGTCGGGGTTGCCGGCCACGATCGGGTTGCCGGCGTTGGTGGCGGCCGCGATCTCCATCGAGGTGGCGACCTGTGTGGCGACCCGCATGCCGAGGATCGCCTCGACCTTGTCGGCCCCGATGCCGACGGCGTCGTCGGCCCGGTTGAGCAGGAGGTGGCGGTGGCCGCGGGCGATGTTGAGCATCTCCATCGTCTCGAGCGCGACCTTGACGTTCTTCAGGGTCGGCACGTCGAGGGTGGCGACGATGACGCACTCGTCGGTCTCGTCCAGCGCCGTGAGCGTCTGCTCGTCGAAGGCCGGGGCGGTGTCGACCACGACGAAGTCGAAGCTCTCCCTGAGCAGCTTCAGCACCCGCGCGATCAGGGCGGGGGAGACCCGGTCGCGCACGTCGGGGTGGCTCGGCGCGGCCAGCACCATCAACGACCCCTGGTGACGGGTGAGCAGCCCCGCGAGCTGGTCCCCGTCGAGCGAGTCGTCCGACCCGATCGCGTGCTCGATGGAGTGCGTGGGGAACAGCTGCATGGTGATCGCCACGTCGCCGAACGCGAGGTCGAGGTCGACCAGGCACACCTTGCGCGCGCCGCGGTCGGACAGCGCGAGGGCGAGGTTGACCGCCATGGTGGTCTTGCCGACCCCGCCCTTGGGGGAGAAGACGGTGACGACCTTGCCGGTCTGGGCCGCGCCCGTCGGGCCGCGGAGGGCAACGTACAGCTGGTGGGCGCGGTTGACGGCGCCGGCGACGGCCTCGAGGTCCTCAGCGGGTACGACGTCCCGCGCGCCGGCCTTCATGGCCCGGGTCAGCATCTGGGTGTCCAGGGCCTCGCGGACCAGCACCACGCTGATCGTGGGGCGCGCGACCCGCAACGACTCGCAGGCGACGAGGGCCTCGTCGAAGTCGAGGTGCGGGCCGAGGACGACGACGTACTCGCCGGTGTGCTGCCCCAGCCAGGCCATCAGCCGTTCGGTCGAGTCGACCGCGTGGGAGCCGGTGGGCATGGCTCCCAGCAGCGACGTCAGGGTCGCGGGGTCAGCGTCTGCAACGACAGGCATCCCGGCCTACCTGAACAGGTTCAGCGCCGTGACGCCGGGACCCGGCTTCACGGCGCTGTCGGTCGTGAGCAGTGCGAAGGCCAGCTCGCCGTTGCCGGAGGCGAAGAGGACCTTCTGGGCGTCCTGCTGGTCGAGGGCGAGGGTGAGGAGCGTGCGGGGCAGCTGCTCGGTGGTCTGCGCACCCGTCTGGTCGGTGGTGGTCGTCGACACCGGTGTGGTCGATCCGACGCCCAGCACGGTGACGCGGGGGAGCAGCATGCGGGTGAAGGCCTGGCCGCTGGTGGCATCGGAGCCGTTGAGGAACACCGAGACCTGCGAGCCGGGGTTGACGAAGCCGGCCACGCGGGCCGGGTCGGTGAGGTTGACCGAGATCGCCATCTCGCCCTTGGGGATCTGCAGCGGTGAGGCCGCCTCCGCCTGGCCGCCGAACTTGCTGGCGATGATCTGCTCACCGGGGTAGATCGCCGTGAGCGCCACGAGGCCGGTGAGGCTCTCGGTGCTGGTCTGGTAGCCGCCGAGGAGCTGGTCCTTGGGGACCGGCTGGAGCGCCAGCTTGCCGCCGGCCGAGGCCGCCTCGATGGTCTCGCCGGGGGAGATCACGGCGACGGCGCGGAGCACGTCGACGGTGTCGTACTGCTCGGCGGCGCGGGCGTCGGCTCCCCGGACGTAGAGGAAGACCAGGAGCGTGCCCAGTGTGGCCACGACCGCGGCGGCCACGAGGAGGATCCTGCGTCGGTCCATGGACGGCACCTTTCCGAAATGCCTAGGACCGCCAGGCACCCCATCTGCCGGTCCGGTCAGTCAATCCCTCGGGCGCCCCGCCCTCCCCGACGGTGCACCACGCGTCACTCTAGGAGACTTCCGCCGCTGGGAGGGAGGATTCCCAGCACTTTCGATCGAGTGTCGTCCAGACCAAGATGGGGGAAATCCCCCCAACGGGCGAGATTGGCACCGATCACGACGGGTAGAGCGCCGCCACCTCGTCGCGGAACTCGCGCATCACCACGTTGCGCTTGAGCTTCAGGCTGGGGGTGAGCTGCCCGCCCTCCTCGGTCCAGCTGTCGGGGAGGATCGTGAACTTGCGGATCGCCTCGGCCTTCGACACGGCCTTGTTGGCCTCCTCGACCGCACCTTCGATCTCGCTGCGCAGGTCCGGGTCGTCGACCAGGTCGGCGATGCTGCCGCTCTTGCCGTGGGCCTCGGCCCACGCGGGGAACGACTCGGCGTCGATCGTCACCAGCGCGGCGATGAAGGGCTGCCCGTCACCGACGACCATGCACTGGTCGACGAGCGCATGGGCACGCAGCCGGTCCTCGAGCACCGCCGGCGCGACGTTCTTGCCTCCGGCGGTGACGATGATCTCCTTCTTGCGCCCGGTGATCCGGACGAAGCCCTCGTCGTCGACCTCGCCCACGTCACCGGTGTGGAACCACCCGTCGCGCTCGAGCGCCTCGGCGGTGGCCTCCTCGTTCTCCCAGTAGCCGGCGAAGACCTGGCCACCGCGGAACAGCAGCTCGCCGTCGTCGGCCACGCGTACGGCGGTGCCGGGGATCGGCCGTCCGACGGTCCCGATCTTGGTGGCGTCGGGCAGGTTCACCGTCAGCGCCGCCGTGGTCTCGGTCAGGCCGTAGCCCTCGAGCACGGTCAGGCCGATGCCCCGGTAGAAGTGGCCCAGGCGGTCGCCGAGCGGGGCGCCGCCGGACACGGCGTAGAGGCAGTTGCCGCCGAGCGCCTCGCGCAGCTTGCCGTAGACGAGCCGGGAGAACAGCGCGTGCTGGGCGCGGACGGCGATCGACGGCCGCCCCCTGTCCAGACCCCGGCTGTAGGCGATCGCCGTCTCCGCGGCGCGGTCGAAGATCTTGCCCTTGCCGTCGGCGGTCGCCTTCTGGGAGGCGGTGTTGAACACCTTCTCAAAGACGCGCGGCACCGCGAGGACGAACGTCGGCTTGAAGTCGCCGAGGTCGGCGACGAGGTTCTTGATGTCGGAGGAGTGGCCCAGGCGGGTGCGCGACTTCACGCAACCGACCTGGATGATCCGCGCGAAGACGTGGGCCAGCGGCAGGAAGAGCAGCGTCGAGGCGCCCTCGGTCGCGAACAGTCGCTCGAGCTCGTCGACCGCGACGCCGAGCTCGAACATGAAGTTGCCGTGGGTGAGCATGCAGCCCTTGGGCCGGCCGGTGGTGCCCGAGGTGTAGATCAGCGTGGCGAGGTCGAGGGGAGTGGTCGTCGTACGACGCTTCTCCAGCGCCTCGTCGGCGACGTCGGCACCCAGCGAGACGAGCACCTCGACGGCGTTGTCGGTGATGGACCAGACGTGGTTGAGCTGGTCGAGGTCGCCGCGCGCCTCGGTGACGCGGGCGGTGTGGTCGGGCCCCTCGGTGACGACGGCACGGGCGCCGGAGTCGCGCAGGATCCAGGCGATCTGCTCGGCCGAGGAGGTCTCGTAGACCGGCACGGTCACCGCCCCGGCGAACCAGATGGCGTAGTCGAGCAGCGTCCACTCGTAACGCGTCTTGGAGATCAGCGCGACCCGGTCGCCCGCCTCGATGCCGGCGGCCATCAGCCCCTTGGCGACGGCACTCACCTCGGCGAGGAAGGTGGCCGCGGTGACGTCCTCCCACGCGCCCGCGCGGTGGCGGCTGAACACGACGGTGTCGGCAGCTTCCCGGGCGTTGGTCACCACGTCGTCGGTGAGGTTGCCGGTGGCCGGCACCTCGATCGTCAGGGGCGTGGAGAACTCACGCACGTTGCCTCCTGGGGGCGCGCCGGTGTGGGGATTCCGGGGCAGGTTACCGCTGCCGGCGGGGCCCCGGTCATCCGGTACGCTCCCGGCCGGAGGCAACTCCTCCACCCCGTCTCCATCCCGTCCACTGCACCGAGGGGGCTCACATGGCCGAGCAGACGACGAGCTCGATCGTCATCGACGCCGCTCCGGACGCGATCATGGCCGTGATCGCCGACTTCGCCGCCTACCCGCAGTGGGCCAAGGGCGTCACGACCGCCGACGTGCGGTCCTCGGCCGCCGACGGCCGTGCCGAGCAGGTCTTCTTCGCCCTCGACGTGTCGCCGATCAAGGACGAGTACACCCTCGCCTACACGTGGGACGCCGACCGCCAGGTCACCTGGACCCTGGTCGAGGGCAAGATGCTGCGCGCCCTCGACGGCGCCTACGTCCTGCGCGACCTCGGCAACGGCTCCACCGAGGTCACCTACCGCCTCGCCCTCGACGTCTCGATCCCGCTGATCGGCATGCTCAAGCGCAAGGGCGAGAAGATCCTCATCGACACCGCGCTCAAGGGCCTGAAGAAGCGCGTCGAGTCGCTCGGCTGAGCGCCGACCGACCCCAGAAGACCGTGCGCATCCTCCTGTTCACCGGCAAGGGCGGGGTGGGCAAGTCCACCGTCGCGGCCGGTACGGCGGCGCTCGCCGCCGCCCGTGGGCACCGCACCTTGGTCCTCTCGACCGACGCCGCCCACTCGCTGGCCGACGCGTTCGGCCACGCCGTCGGCTCGGACCCGACCCCCGTGGCCGACAACCTCTTCGTCCAGCAGGTCGACGCCCAGCTGCGCTTCGAGCAGTCCTGGGCCGAGATCCAGCACTACCTCCTCAGCGTGCTCGACGTGGCCGGTGTCGACCCGGTGGCGGCCGAGGAGCTGACGGTCATCCCGGGCGCCGAGGAGGTGCTCGCGCTCCTCGAGCTGCGGCTGCACGCGCTCTCCGACGAGTGGGACGTGATCGTCGTCGACTGTGCCCCGACGGCCGAGACCCTGCGGCTCCTCGCGCTGCCCGAGGCGCTGGGCTGGTACATGCAGCGTGTGCTCCCCGTTGAGCGCCGCGTCGTCAAGGCGCTCAAGCCCGTGCTCCAGAAGGCGACCGGCGTCCCGATGCCCGGGGACGGGGTCTTCGACGCGGTCGAGCGGCTGCACGCCGAGCTCGACGAGGTCCGCTCCCTGTTGTCCGGCCCGAACGCCAGCGTCCGGCTCGTGATGACGCCGGAGAACGTCGTGCTCGCCGAGGCCCGGCGCTCCTACACGACGCTGTCGCTCTACGGCTACCGCGTCGACGGCGTGGTGGCCAACCGCGTCTTCCCGGCCGACGGCGCCGACGACTGGCGCGCCGGCTGGGTGATGGCCCAGGACGACGTGCTCGCCCAGGTCGAGCAGTCCTTCGCCGGGCTGCCCGTCTGGCGCTCGGTCTACCGCCCCGGTGAACCGGTCGGGGTCGAGGCGCTGGCCGCGCTCGCGACCGAGGTGTACGGCGAGGACGACCCGCTGGCACCGCCGCGTGGGGAGGGCCCCTTCCGCGTCACCCGGACGACGTCGGGCGCGCTGCTGCACCTGTCCCTGCCGTTCGTCTCGCGGGCCGAGGTCGATCTCGCGCGGAACGGCGACGAGCTCGTCGTGACCGTGGGGTCGTATCGTCGTCTCCTCACGCTGCCCGCCGGGCTGGCGCGGCACCGGGTCGCCGGCGCGCGCGTCGACGAGGGCGAGCTGCGCGTGAGGTTCCAGGAGAACGAGCGAGCCGAGGAGGCACTGACGTGACGCAACCGCCCGACGGTGACGACGCGGTCGGCAGCGTCTCCGACGAGGCCGCGAAGCTCTTCGGAGCCCTCTCCGACTGGGCCCGCGACCAGGGCTCCGACCTCGGACACGGCCTCTCCGGCCTGGCCGACCACGCGGCCTCGGCGGCGCGTGAGGTCAACGAGCACCTCGCCACCGGCTCGGCCGAGTGCACCTACTGCCCGATCTGCCGCACCGTGCAGGTCGTACGCCAGGCCAGCCCTGAGGTGCGCGCCCACCTGGCGACCGCCGCCTCCTCGCTGCTGCAGGCCGCGATCGGTGCGCTGGCGACCGCGGTGCCCGACGATGCCCGGACCTCCGGGCGCGGCACCGGGGTGGAGCGGATCGACCTGGACGACGAGCCCGAAGGGGATGACTCATGACGCTCGCCTGTGGCGTGGACGTCGGCGGCACGAAGATCGCCGGTGGCGTGGTCGACGAGGACGGCACCGTTCTGGAGGAGCTCCGCGTCGAGAGCCCGGCGACGGACTCCGAGGCGATCGAGGAGGCCATCGCCGGCCTGGTCGCCGAGCTCGGCTCGCGGCACGAGATCGCGACGGTCGGGGTCGGTGCGGCCGGCTACATCGACAAGGCGCGGGCGGTCGTGATGTTCGCCCCCAACATCGCCTGGCGCAACGTCGACCTCAAGTCCGAGCTCGAGGCGCGGGTCAAGCTGCCCGTCGTGGTCGAGAACGACGCCAACGCGGCCGCGTGGGGCGAGTTCACCTACGGCGCCGGGCACGACGTCGACGACCTCCTGCTCGTCACGGTCGGCACCGGGGTCGGCGGCGGCGTGGTGCTCGACGGTGCGCTCTACCGCGGTGCGTTCGGCGTCGGCGCCGAGATCGGTCACATGCGGGTGGTGCCCGACGGCATCCTCTGCGGCTGCGGCAACCACGGCTGCTTCGAGCAGTACGCCTCCGGTTCGGCACTGGTCCGCGAGGCCCGCTCGGCCGCGCGGGGCGGCTCGCTGCTGGCCCGCGGCCTGCTGGACCGTGCCGGAGGCGACGTCGACCGGATCAGCGGCCCGCTCATCACCGAGGCGGCCCGGGGCGGCGACGCGTTCGCCGTGGAGCAGCTCGCCCACCTCGGGAAGTGGCTCGGCGAGGGCATCGCCTCCCTGACGGCGATCCTCGACCCGGCCGTGGTCGTCATCGGCGGTGGGGTCAGCGAGGCCGAGGACCTGCTGCTGGATCCGATCCGGGCGTCGTTCTCCGCGCAGCTGACCGGTCGCGGCCACCGCCCGGCCCTGGAGATCCGCAAGGCCCGCCTGGGCAACCGGGCCGGCATGATCGGCGCCGCCGACCTGTCGCGGCGCTGACGCGGCGCGCATGGGTGTCTTCATCGGGGTCGACGTCGGCGGCACGAAGGTGCTCGCCGCCGTCGTGTCCGCCTCCGGCGAGGTCGTGCGCACCGCCCGCCGCTCCACGCCCGGTCGCCGGGTCGACGCCGCCCTCGTCGAGGACGCCCTGACCGCCGCCGTCGAGGACGTCGCGGCGGGGGAGACCGTCGAGGGCGTCGGGATCGCCGCCGCCGGCTTCGTCGATGCCGAGGGCGCGCGCGTGATGTTCGCCCCGCACCTGCCCTGGCGCGGAGAGCACGTCCGCGACCGGCTGGCCGAGCGTTGGGGGACCACCGTCGCCCTCAACAACGACGCCAACTGCGCCGCACTCGCCGAGGTGACGTACGGCGCCGGGCGCGGCGCCAGCGACGTCGTCATGATCACGCTCGGCACCGGCATCGGTGGCGCCCTCGTGCTGGGCGGCCGGGTGCACCGCGGCCGCAACGGCATGGCGGGGGAGTTCGGCCACATGCAGGTCGTGCCCGACGGCCAGCCGTGCGAGTGCGGCAACCGCGGCTGCTGGGAGCAGTACTCCAGCGGCAACGCCCTCGTCCGCTTCGCCCGGGCCCGGATCGGCCACGAGCCGACGGTGCTCGAGGAGCTCTGCCAGGGCAACCCCGACCTGCTGGTGGGTCCGATGGTGACCGAGGCCGCCGAGGCGGGCGACCTGGTCGCCCGCCAGGCGTTCGGCTCCGTGGGCGAGTGGCTGGGCGTCGGGGTCGCCAACCTGGTCGCGGCGTTCGACCCCGACTGCGTCGTGGTGGGCGGCGGCGTGTCCGCGGCCGGCGACCGGCTGCTCGAGCCCGCCCGCAGCGCCCTGGTCCGCTCGCTGGTCGGCGGCGGCCAGCGCGTCGTACCCCCGCTGGTGCGGGCCGCACTGGGTCCGGAGGCGGGCGTGGTCGGCGCGGCCGACCTCGCCCGTGAGGTGGGTCAGGCCCGGCGGTAGTCCGGGACCAGCTCGATGGCGAGCTGCTCGAGGAACAGACCCACGTCGGTGACGATGCCGCGCGCCTGCGAGGAGCCGCGGTCGGCGAGCTTGGTCACCGTGGCGGGGTTGATGTCCACGCAGACCAGCGGGATCGAGGCGGGCAGGATGTTGCCGGTCGCCACCGAGTGGAGCATGGTCGCCACCATCAGGCAGAAGCCGACGTCGGGCAGCGCCGCGCGCATGGCGCGCTGGCCCTCGATGACGTCGGTGTAGACGTCGGGCAGGGGCCCGTCGTCGCGGACGGAGCCGACCAGGACGAACTCCTTCCCGTGCTTGACGAGCGCGTGCATGATGCCGCCGGTCAGCACGCCGTTGTCGACGGCGTTGCGGATTGAGCCCTGCTTGCGGATCGTGTTGAGCGCGCGGATGTGGTGCTCGTGGCCGTGCTCGACGCCACGGCCCTGCGCGAGGTCGACGCCCAGCGAGGTGCCGTAGAGCGACGACTCGATGTCGTGGGTGGCCAGCGCGTTGCCGGCGAAGAGGACGTCGACGAAGCCGGCGTCGACCATGGCGACCATCGCGGGCGCCGCACCGGTGTGGACCACGCCCGGTCCGCCCACCCACAGCACCTTCTTGCCGGCCGCCTTGGCCTCGCGCATGCCCTCGGCGACCTGGCGCACCAGCACCGCCTGCGGCTTCTCCGAGGACACGTCGGACTCCATGAAGCCGAACGACTCGGAGCTCTTGTCGACGATCGGGACCTGGACCCGGATGCCGGAGGCGCCGGTCACCACCGACATCCCGACGCGTACGTCGCTCATCGGCAGCGTGATCACCCGCGTGATCTCGCCGGCCTCGTCGTGCTCGACGACGAGTCCGCAGTCCATCTCGGGGTTGGCCACGTCGACCCACCGGCCGCCGAGGCGGACCTTGGTCGCGAGGTTGGTGGTGGAGTAGAAGCCGTCGGGGAAGACGCCGTCGAGGTCGCACACGGCCACCTCGGCCTGGCCGGGGTCGACCTGGTTGACCCCGCGCGTCTGCAGGCGCATGAGCAGCCGCTGCAGCGACGGGTCGTCCTCGGCGGTCACGGTGATGGTGGCCTTCGACGTGTCGACGGCCTCGTGGCCGACCACGAACTTGTCGATGACGTAGTCGCCGCCGTACTCCCGGATGTCGTCCAGGATGCGGCTCAGGATGCCGCTGTCCATCAGGTGGCCGGTGACCTCGACGGTCTCGCTCTCACTCACGCCCCGCACCTTAGCCAGTCAGAGGCGCGAGCCGTCGTCCCAGGGGTCCCGTGGGCCACGCGGCATCTGGGCCACGAGGTAGAGGAAGCCGCCGACGAACGCGCCGACCAGCAGGAAGCTGATGAAGCCGGGCAGGTGCAGGCCGAAGACCATCGAGACCAGCAGCACGGCCGGCGACGCGAAGACCCCCAGCCAGGCGGCCACGCGGTCCGGTGTGGTGCGCGGCAGCGGCGGCGGGGGAGGCGGCACGAAGCGGTCCTCGTCCTCGCGGGCGTCGGGAGCCTGCTCCTCGTCCTCGTCGTCGTACGACGACCACGCGGCGGCCGGTTCCTCGACGGGAGCGGTCTCGCGCTCGATCTCGGGACGGTCGCCGTAGTTCTCGACGATCGCGCGCCAGGCGTCGTCGTCGCTGTCGGGCTGCACCTGATGAGCGTAAGTGGTGGCGCCAACCCCCACCACTGCCGCCCGCAGGGCCTACGGGGCCGTGACCTTGGCGATGAACGCCGCGGACTCCTCGAAGATCTGCGGGGCGTCGTTGTCGATCGTGGCCACGTGGTAGCTCTCGCCGAGGCTGCGCTCGGTGATCTCTCGGGAGGACACCTTGCTGGTGATCAGCGGCTGGGAGAGGTCGTCGACGACGTGGTCGACCGTGGAGCGGAAGTAGAGGAGCGGCGCGGTGATCCGCGGCAGGTCCGGCACGAGCGCGGCGAAGCCCTGCATCATCGAGTGTGCCGCGCGGAGCGGGGTCTTGGCGTAGCCGTGCTCCTCGACGCCGGGCTTCTTGATGTCGTTGGCGATGCCGGGGAACGACGGCACGAGGTGCTTGAGGACGGGCAGCAGCTTGACGTCGAAGCGGCGGGTGCCGACGGCGGGGTTGACGACGACGACACCGGCGAGCCGGTCGGGGTGGTCGGCGGCGAGCCGCAGCACCAGGGCGCCGCCCATCGACAGGCCGCACGCGACGACGGCGTCGTTCTCGGCGACCAGCTTGTCGAAGGTGCGCGACACCTCGCCGTACCAGTCGGCCCAGGTCGTCTTGTTGGCGTCCTGCCAGCTGGTGCCGTGGCCGGGCAGCCGCGGCACCTCCACGGCGTACCCCTGCTCGGCGAGGTACTCGCCCCAGGGCTTCATCGACGCCGGCTGGCCCGTGAAGCCGTGGCTCAGCAGCACGCCGATGCGGCGTCCTCCGGTGAGCTCGGGACGAGCGGCGACCGAGAGCGGGTGGGCCAGGGGGTGCACGTCCGTCATGGCGCAGATTGTGCACGAGCGGAGCCCGTCTGTCCCGGGTGTCCGCGCTAGGCTTCGGCCGACAGGTGGGCGAGCGCGCTACAGGGGTCTTCAGAAGGGTCGTTCGGTGTTCTACTGGTTCCTGAAGTGGGTGGCACTCGGGCCCTTGCTGCGGGCGGTCTTCCGGCCTCGGGTGGAGGGTGCCCAGCACGTCCCCGCCGAGGGCCCGGCGATCCTGGCGAGCAACCATCTCTCGTACGCCGACTGGCTGTTCATGCCGCTCACGCTGCCGCGCCGCGTCACCTTCGTCGCGAAGGCGGAGTACTTCACCGGCACCGGCATCAAGGGCTGGCTGCAGAAGACGTTCTTCTCCGGCTCCGGCCAGGTGCCGATCGACCGGTCCGGCGCGGACGCCGCCGCCGGCGCGCTGCTGTCGGCCAAGCGGGTGCTGGCCGACGGGGGCCTGTTCGGGATCTACCCCGAGGGCACACGCTCCCACGACGGCAAGCTCTACCGCGGCAAGACCGGCGTCGCGCGGCTCGCCCTGGAGACCAAGGTCCCCGTGATCCCGGTCGCCGTCGTCGGCACCGACGTCGTGGCGCCCCCGGGCAAGAAGTTCGGCTCGTTCACGCGCCCGGTCGTGCGCTTCGGCAAGCCCCTGGACTTCTCCCGCTACGACGGCATGGAGAACGACCGCTACATCCTCCGCTCGATCACCGACGAGATCATGTACGAGATCATGCGGCTCTCCGGCCAGGAGTACGTCGACATGTACGCCACCCGCGCGAAGGAAGAGTCCAAGCGGGTCGAGAAGGAGCGCGTGGAGAAGGAGGCGGCCGCGGCCGCCGACGCGAAGAAGGCGTCCTGACCGGGGTCCCCTCCGCTGCCACCTCGGCCGCCGTCGTCGAGGACCGGCTCTTCCGCGCCCTCGCGGTGCTCCGCGTGGTCGTGCTCCTCAACGCGGTCGCGCTCAACCTCTACCGCGCCGACAACTTCGACCATCCGGCTGCCGGTGTGGCGACCGTGGCGTTCATGGTCGCGTGGACGACCGCAGCCCTCTGGCTGTACGACGCCCATCGCCGCCGCACCGCCCCGCTGCTGGTGGCCGACCTGGCGGTCGCCGTCCTGCTCGTCCTGCTGTCGCCGGTGATCAAGGGGCCGGACATGCAGGCCACCGTCCCGGGCTTCTGGGTGATGGGGCCGCTCCTGGCGTGGGCGTTGCACTGGCGCTGGCGCGGCGGGCTGGTGGCCGCGGTGGTGCTCTCGGCCTGTGACTTGTCGGTCCGCTCCCACTTCACCCAGGGCACCTACGGCAACGTCTTCCTGCTGATGATCGGCGGGCCGATCGTCGGCTTCCTGAGCGCCTCGCTCGTGCAGATGGCCGAGGAGCGCGACACCGCCGAGCGCGCCGCGGCAGCAGCCGCCGAGCGGGCCCGGCTGGCGCGCGCGGTCCACGACGGCGTGCTCCAGGTGCTCGCCCTGGTCCAGCGCCGCGGTGCCGAGCTGGGTGGTGAGGCCGCCGAGCTCGGCCGGCTGGCGGGGGAGCAGGAGTCCGCGCTGCGCACCCTGATCCGGCGCCAGGACGCCGTCACCGAGCCCGCCGCTCCCGCGACCCTGGACCTGGCCGCCGAGCTCGCCGGGCTCGCCTCACCCCGCGTCAGCGTCGCCGGTCCGGGGTCGCCGGTGCTGCTCCCGGCCGCGACCGTCGGCGAGCTGGTGGCCACGGCCCAGGCCTGCCTGGACAACGTCGCCGTCCACGTCGGCCCCGACGCGCCGGCCTGGATCCTGCTCGAGTCGCTGCCCGGTCGGGTGGAGCTGTCCGTGCGCGACGAGGGCCCCGGCATCCCCGCCGGCCGTCTCGAGGCCGCCGAGCGCGAGGGTCGGCTCGGCGTGGTGGAGTCGATCCGCGGGCGGGTCGCCGACCTCGGCGGCACCGCCACCCTGAGCACCGGCTCGTTCGGCACCGAGTGGGAGCTCGCCGTCCCCGTGCAGGAGACCTCATGACGATCCACGCCGGCCACCCCTTCGCCGACCCCGACCCCGATCCCGTACGCCGCCTCCGCGGGCGGCTCGGCGGCGCCGTCACCCTCTGGACCGCCGGCGACGGGTCCGGGCGCGCCGGCCTGACCGTGTCGTCGCTCATGGTGGCCGGGGGCGAGCCCGGCCGCGTGCTGGCCCTGCTCGACCCCGACTCCGACCTCGTCGACCGGCTGGGGGAGACCGGCCGGGGCGTCGTCCAGCTGTTGGCGTGGGAGCACCGCGACCTCGCCGAGGCGTTCGCCGGCACCGCGCCCGCGCCGGGCGGGCCGTTCCGCACCGGCACGTTCGAGCAGACCGCCTGGGGTCCGCGGCTCGCCGACGCGACCGCGTGGGCCGGGGTCGTCCTCGAGTCGGTGACCACCGTCGGCTGGTCCGCGCTCGTCACCTGCACCCTCGAGCACGTCGAGCTCGACGAGGAGGGCGTGCCGCTCGGCCACCGCCGCGGCCGCTACCTGCGGCTCGGTCCTGACCTGCTCTAGGGTCTGCGGGCATGGAGACGGGGATCCGGGTGATGGTGGTCGACGACCACCCGATGTGGCGGGACGCGGTCGAGCGCGACCTGCAGGCCGCAGGTTTCGACGTCGTCGCGGTCGCGGCCAACGGCAGCGAGGCCCTGGCCCGCTTCCCCGCGGCGCGGCCACAGGTCGTCGTGCTGGACCTGCAGATCCCCGAGCCCAACGGCGTGGCCGTGACCGCTGAGGTCGTCCGTCAGGACCCGTCCGCCCGGGTGCTGATCCTGTCGGCGTCGGGCGAGCAGGCCGACGTGCTGGAGGCGGTGAAGGCGGGCGCGACCGGCTACCTCGTGAAGTCGGCGTCCCGCGAGGAGCTGATCGCCGCGGTGCTCCGGGTGGCCGAGGGCGACACGGTCTTCACGCCCGGCCTGGCCGGTCTGGTGCTGGGGGAGTTCCGCCGGCTCGTCGGCGGCGCCGAGCCCCGCGACCCCGGCGTCACGGCGGACCCGGCGAAGCCCGAGCTCACCGAGCGCGAGACCGAGGTGCTCAAGATGGTCGCGAAGGGGATGTCCTCCCAGGCGATCGCCGACCGCCTCGTCATCTCGCACCGCACCGTCCAGAATCACGTCCAGAACACCCTCCGCAAGCTGCAGATGCACAACCGGGTCGAGCTGACCCGCTACGCGATCGAGCAGGGGCTCGACGACGACGAGGAGCCCGGCCGGTGACCGGCACCGCGGCGTACCTCCACCGGATCGGGCTCGACCGGGCCCTGCCGCCGACCCTCGGGTCGCTGCGGCTGATCCACCGCCACCACCTGGCGCACGTGCCCTACGAGAACCTCGCGATCATGCTCGGGCGGCCGCCCTCGGTGGACCCGCAGGACTGCCTCGCGCGGGTGGTCGAGCACGGCCGCGCGGGCTACTGCTTCCACCAGAACGGCGCGCTCGAGGTGGTGCTGCGCGACCTCGGGTACGCCGTCGAACGTCGCCACGGCCACGTCTGGACCGACGAGTCGCAGCGCTTCGCCGGGTCGCTCAACCACCTCGTGCTGCTGGTCACCGGGCTGCCGACCGACGCCAACCCGGACGGCCGCTGGTGGGTCGACGTGGGGCTGGGCGACGCGTTCCTCGAGCCGTTGCCGGTCGTCGAGGGCGAGCACGTCCAGTCCGGCTTCCGCTACACCGTCAGCGACGTCACGCCCGACGGCTGGTCCTTCCGCCACGACACGGCCGGCTCGTTCACCGGCATCGAGGTCAGCACCCTCTCGACCGAGCCGGCCGCGGTGCTCGCCTCGCACGCCGAGCTGTCGAGCCCGCCCGACGGCCACTTCGCCCAGCTCCTGGTCGTCCAGCGCCGCGAAGCGACCGGCGTGGACGTCGTACGCGGTTGCGTGCGGTCGCGTGTCGAGGCGACCGGCACGACGCAGACCACGCTCGAGACGTACGACGCGTGGCGGGCCGCGCTGACCGACGAGCTCGGGCTGTCGCTCGACGACGTCGCCGAGGACGACCTGCAGGCGCTGTGGGAGCGCTGCCTCGTCGCGCACCGGGCCTGGGTCGAAGCGGGTCGGCCATGACCGAGTCGCTGCTCGCCGTGGCCGACGAGCTCTACGGCCTCGGCCTCGCCGAGTTCACGCCCGCCCGGGACGCCCGGGCCAAGGCACTCAAGGGCGAGGACGCCGCCCTGTCCCAGGCCGTCAAGGCCCTGAAGAAGCCGTCGACGGCGGCGTGGGTGGTCAACGTGCTGGTGCGCCACGAGACCGAGCAGGTCGAACAGGTGCTCGCGATGGGCGCCGCCCTCCGCGAGGCGCAGGCCGCCATGTCCGGCGACGACCTGCGCGCACTCACCCGCCAGCGCCGCCAGCTGACGGCCGCTGTCACGACCCAGGCGCGGGGCGTGGCGGCGAGCCTGGGCATGAAGGTGACCCAGGCCGTCGCCGACCAGGTCGAGCTGACCCTCACGGCCGCCATGGTCGACGAGAACTGCTCAGCCGCCGTTCGCAGCGGCCTCCTCGTCAGCGCCCTCGCCACGACCGGACTCGCCGCGGAGGACCCGACCCCGTCCGTCGCCGTGCCCGAGGCCCTCGGCTTCGCTGCCACCGCCCACGAGGCCGCGCCGGACGGCCGCCCGGACCTGCACGTCGTCGCCGACCCCGACGCCGACGAGAAGGCCCGGGCCGCCGCCCAGGAGCTCCTCGACGAGACCGAGGCCGACCTCGCGCGCGCCACCGAGGCGCTCGCCGAGACCTCCGCCGCCGTCGAGGCCCTCGAGGCCCGCACCATGCAGCTCCAGGCCGAGATCGACGAGCTCCGCCGGCAGCTGGCCAGGCTCGAGTCGTCCGCCGAGGACGCCGACGACGAGCTGGCCGACGCCGAGGACGCACGCAGCGAGGCTCAGGCCGCGGTCCGGGAGGCCACGCGCGCTCGTGATGCTGCCGCGAAGGCGCTCGACAGGCTCTCCTGATCGGGTTGGCGCGACTGCCGGGCCCGACTCGTGGGTGCGCCGCGTAGCCGATCGCGCCTCGGCGTCAAGGAGCTTCGCCCGCTTCGCGGCGCCTTCGGCGTCCTTGACGCCGAGCCTCGCGCGATCGGCTTCAGGCGGCGGTCGGGGCGGACAGCCCTCGCTGCGCTCGGTCCGCCGCCCCGCCCCAGGCGCACCCCCGGCCACACGGATCACATCCGGTCCGGATGTCGGGGTAGAACACGTTCTGATTGGGCGAAATCAGCATGCCTCTGGGCCGATCTTCTGCTGGTTTTGACCAATCAGCGCTCCGATGGGACGCACGGGACAGGTGGGACCCCACCAGCCCCAGTACCCGACCAGGGGCGCCCGCGCATGCGGGCGGTGCGGGCGAAGCCCGTGCCGACAAGCGCGCCGCCGGCCGACCGTCCGGGTCCCGGGGTCAAGGGCGGCGAAGCCGCCGAAGGGAACCCTTGACGCCGGGAGACGGTCGGCCACGCGCGCGGGCGCCACACTCAGCAGCCCGACAGGTACGCCGGCTCGACCTACGCCCAGGCCTTGGAGCGCTCGACGGCGTCGATCCAGCGCCGGTGCGCGGCATCGGCAGCGTCCCGGTCACCACCAGGGGAGAACGACCGGTCGAGCTGCCAGGTCTGACGCAGGTCGTCGGTCGAGTCCCACACCCCGGTGCCGAGGCCGGCGAGGAAGGCCGCGCCGAGCGCGGTGGTCTCGACGAGCTTCGGCCGCTCGACGGGCACGCCGATCTGGTCGGCCTGGATCTGGCAGAGCAGGTCGTTGGCCGCGGCACCGCCGTCGACGCGGAGCGAGGAGAGGGCGGCCGGCATGGTCTCCAGCACGTCGCGGACCTCGAAGGCGATCGCCTCGAGGGTGGCCCGGACGATGTGCCCGCGGGTGGTGCCCCGCGTCAGGCCGATGATCAGGCCGCGGGCGTGCGGGTCCCAGTGCGGAGCGCCGAGCCCGGTCAGGGCCGGCACGAAGACGACCCCCTCGGTGTCCGGCACGGTGGCGGCGATGGCGGCGGTCTCGGCCGCGGACCCGACGATCTGCAGTCCGTCGCGCAGCCACTGCACGGCCGCGCCGGTCACGAAGATCGCGCCCTCGAGCGCGTAGGTCAGCTCGCCCGACGGCGAGCGCCAGGCCGCCGTCGACAGCAGGCCGGCCGAGGAGCGCTCGAGCGACGTCCCGGTGTTGGTGAGGATGAACGACCCGGTGCCGTAGGTGCACTTGGAGTCGCCCTCGTCGAAGCAGGTCTGCCCGAACAGCGCCGACTGCTGGTCGCCGGCGATGCCCGCGATCGGCAGCGACAGGTCCAGGAAGGTGCGGGGGTCGGACACCGCGATCTCGCCCCACGACGGCACGAGCTCGGGCAGCGCGTCGCGGGGGACGCCGAAGAGACCGCAGAGCTCGTCGCTCCAGTCGCCGGTCGTGAGGTCGAACAGCAGCGTGCGCGAGGCGTTGGAGACGTCGGTGACGTGGTAGGTGCCGCGGGTCATCCGGGCGATGAGGTAGGAGTCGACGGTGCCGATGGCGTAGCGCCCCGACCCCACGAGCGCCCACGTGTGCGGCTCCTGCTCGGCGAGCCACATCAGCTTGGTGCCGGAGAAGTAGGGGTCCAGCCGCAGCCCGGTGAGCTCGGTGACCCGCTCCTCGTGCCCGGCGTCCTTCAGGCGCGTGCAGATGTCGGCCGTACGCCGGTCCTGCCAGACGATCGCCCGCCGGGGCGAGCCGAGCGTCTCGCGGTCCCAGAGCAGGATCGTCTCGCGCTGGTTGGTGATGCCGATGGCCGTCAGCTCGGAGCGGTCGACCTTCGTCAGCACCTCGCGCACGGCCTCGAGCGTGGCCTGCCAGATCTCCTCGGGCGCGTGCTCGACCCAGCCGGGCTTGGGGAAGTGTTGTGCGAACTCCTGGTAGCCCTTGGCCGCGATCTGCCCGTCGGGCGTGACGACGACGGCGGTGACGCCCGTGGTGCCGGCGTCGATGGCGAGGACGCTCATGCGGAGGTCTCCTCGGCCCGCAGGATCGCGAGGACCTTCTCGTCGACCCACGACCCGTCCGCCGCGACCCGCATCTCGTAGTTGCCCGACCCGACCCACGCACGGAAGTCGCGGTGCCCCAGCGCGGTGGCGCGTTCCTCGAGCTCCCGCTCGAGCTCCGGCGTCACGACGACCTTCTCCTCCTCGGTCGAGGCGGTCAGGTAGAGGTCGTTGAGCTCGAGCAGCCGGGCCAGCTCGGTCACCGGGTCGGCATGGTCGTCGACGCGCAGGTCGACGGCGATGTCGTCCAGGCCGCCGTACCCCGCCCCGTCGCGTACGACGAGGAGCGCGGCCGACTGCCGCCCCCGGCGGTCGCCTCCCGCCTCGTCGCCGGCGGCGAGGGCGGCCAGCAGCCGGCGGGCGAGCGGGGCGTCGTCGTCGGAGTTCTCCCAGGCGGCCTGCATGGCGTCGACGACCTCCTCACCGACCAGGATGTTGCCCTGGATGGCGTAGCCGTCGCCGGTGATGCTGCCGGCCCAGTCGAGGCAGGCGCTGCCGGTGTGGCTGGCCGCGCCGCCGTCGATGTCGACGATGCCGACCTGGCGGTGGTCGCGCTGGTCGTCCTCCTCCAGCAGGCGCTGCAGGGCGATCTCGGCGGTGGCGCCGTCGTCGAGGTGGGAGAGGGCGAGTCCCTTGTAGGCGACGTTGGCGTCGGCCTGGGTGGCGATCGCGCCGACCTGCGCCACCGCGGCCGGCACGCACGAGCCGACCGCGAGGAACTTCGAGGCGACGGCGACTCCCCAGGACTCTCCGTCGGCGGACCGGGCGACGATCGAGAAGGTCATGGCGCGCAGACTAGCGACCTCCGGGCTCGCCGAGTTGCGTTGAAGTCGGGTTGAAGTTGGAGGATGTGCCCGTGCCGCACCTCCTCGACCGTCTCGGGTTCCCCTCAGTGGGCGAGCATCGCCGCTTCGTCACCGCCATCGCGGTCGACGCGATCGGCAGCGGCGTGTTCATGCCCGTCTGCATGCTCTACTTCCTCGTCACCACCGACCTCACGCTCGTGCAGGTCGGCGCGATCATCTCGATCGCCTCCGCCGTCTCGCTCCCGGCCGGCCCGCTCCTCGGCGGGCTCGTGGACCGGTGGGGCGCCAAGCACCTGCTGCTGGCGGGCAACGCGCTGCAGGGCATCGGCTACGCGGCGTACCTCGTCACCGACTCCTTCTGGACCGTCACCGCCTGGACCGTCGTGATCACGATCGGCCGCACGGCCTTCTGGGGCTCCTACGGCAACATCGTCGCGGCGATCTCGGTGCCGGGGGAGCGGGAGAAGTGGTTCGGTTTCCTCGGGGCGCTGCGCAACGTCGGCTTCGCCATCGGCGGCCTGCTTTCTGGCCTGGCCATCACGATCGGCACGCAGAGCGCGTTCGCCGCGGTCGTGGTCGCCAACGCGGTGTCGTACGCCGTCGCGTTCGGCCTGCTGCTCGCGGTGCCGCCCACCGCGCGCAGCGGCCACCGCTCGCAGGCCGGCGCGTGGGGGACGGTGCTGCGCGACGGCCCCTACCGGCTGCTGTGGATGACCCAGCTGGTGTTCTCGACGTCGATGATGGTGCTCAACTTCGCGATGCCGGTCTACGCCACGACCGTGCTCGGCCTCCCGGGCTGGGTCACCGGCGCCGTATTCACGCTCAACACGGTGATGGTCGGCTTCGGCCAGGGCTTCGCGGTCCGCGCGATGACCGGGGCCGTGCGCTGGCGGGTGCTGCTGCTGGCCAACGCGGTCTTCGCGGCGTCCTTCCTGCTGATGCTCGGGGCCTCGCGGGTCGGCGTCGTCCTGGCCGTCGCGGTGGTCCTCGTCGGCTCGGCGGTCTACACGCTCGGTGAGCTCTTCGGCGGGCCGGTGCACGGCGCGCTCTCGGCCGAGGCCGCGCCCGAGCACCTGCGCGGTCGCTACCTCTCGCTGATCCAGCTCGCCTGGAACCTCGCCGGGACCATCGCGCCGCTGGCGTTCGCCTGGCTGCTCGAGCGCGGGCCGAGCACCCTCTGGCTGGGGCTGCTCGTCGTCTCGGTGGCCGGGGCGCTCCTCGCCGTACGCCTCGGTACGGCGCTGCCGGCGGCGGCCGCGCGGGTCACCAACAGGGCCGAGGAGCCGGTCGCCGCCTGACCGCCCGGTCCCGACCACGGCGTGGTCCTCTCTGGCCACGTCGGGTGACGCGCACTACAGTCGAGTCCGCCCTTGAACGATCCAATTCCCGAACCACTTCCCAGGAGCTGGCATGCGCGTCGGAGTACTCACCGGAGGCGGGGACTGCCCCGGCCTGAACGCCGTCATCCGGGCCGTGGTCCGCAAGGGCGTGCGCCAGCACGGCTTCGAGTTCGTGGGCTACCGCGACGGCTGGCGGGGCCCGCTCGAGGGCGCGACGATGGAGCTCGGCGTCGAGCAGTGCCGCGGCATCCTGCCCCGCGGTGGCACGATCCTGGGATCCAGCCGCACCAACCCCTTCAAGATCGACGGGGGCGTCGAGCGGATCGAGGAGAACCTCGCCAAGGACGGCGTGGAGGCGCTCGTCGCGATCGGCGGCGAGGACACCCTCGGCGTCGCGACCAAGCTGGCCGACCTCGGCGTCAACGTCGTCGGCGTGCCCAAGACGATCGACAACGACCTCTCCGGCACCGACTTCACCTTCGGCTTCGACACCGCGGTCAACATCGCGACCGAGGCCATCGACCGGCTGCACACCACCGCCGAGTCCCACCACCGCGTCCTCGTCGTGGAGGTGATGGGCCGCCATGCCGGCTGGATCGCGCTGCACTCCGGGATCGCCGGGGGCGCCAGCGCCGTCCTGATCCCCGAGCAGCCCTTCGACATCGACGCGCTCTGCGCGCACGTCGAGACCCGCTTCAAGACCAAGTACGCCCCGATCATCGTGGTCTCCGAGGGCGCGGTCCCCGCCGAGGGCGGCGACATGACGCTGGTGTCGGGGGAGAAGGACGCCTTCGGCCACGTCCGCCTCGGCGGCATCGGCGACCGGCTCGCCCACGAGATCGAGAACCGCACCGGCAAGGAGGCCCGGGCGGTCGTCCTGGGCCACATCCAGCGCGGCGGCACGCCCACGGCGTTCGACCGCTGGCTGGCCACCCGCTTCGGCCTCCAGGCGATCGACGCCGTCGCCGAGGGCGACTTCGGCACGATGATGGCGCTGCGCGGCACCCGCATCGTGCGCGTCCCGCTCATCGAGGGCACCGGCGAGCTCAAGCTCGTCAGCGACGAGGAGTACGCCGAGGCGCAGGTCTTCTTCGGCTAGGTTCGGCAGCGGGGTGTGTTCCGATGGGACCTCCCGCTGGCCGTTCTTCCTCACCCTGTGTGTGGGGACCCGGGGAACCTATGCCCGGCGTGCACCTGTTCCGTCAGCCCTCCAGGCGTCGCCACTCCCGATGCTTGGGGTGGGTGCCGGGAGGGCTGTCGTGTGTGAACGGGTGGTGTGTGGGCGCCGGTTCGGATGGTGGCCTCAGTCGTGTCAGTGGTTGCCCGTTCCTGGCCCGCACTGGGGCGGGCATCGCTTCCATCGCACTGGTGGGGAACGGGCCGCTGGCGCGGCTTCCCGGGACCGGTCTTGCGGCCGGCTCGGGTGGTGAGGCCGTGCCCGAGGGCTCGGCGTCCGATCGCGACCGAGGCACCCTCGTGCCTGGTCGCGACAACTGTGGGGGTGGACAGGGCACGCTGCCACGACGCGCCGCCGTACCGGCTGGTGTAGCGCGGATCGACCGCGATGACCGCGAGCCCCTGGGTGGCCGCCATCGCGACGACCCGGTCCTTGAACTGGGCGGTGGGGAACCCGGCGATCAGGTGGCGGAACGTCCTGCGACGACCGAATTTCTCGCGGGTCTTGGAGTCGGTGAAGTCGAGGTCCTCGACCGCGACAGCGGTCGCCCCGGTGGTCTTCGCGTGCTCCAGAACGGCGGTGACTGCGGCACGAAGTCGACCGTCCCGTGTGCGTGTGGAGGCATCGGCCAGATCCAGGGGGATCCGCACGGGCCTGCCGACCGGGTTTCCTGATCCGTCGACATGGGTGGCGGCGAGGTGGTCGGCGTTCAGGTCGACCCCGACCACACCACCGGCCCGCGCCGCGGCCAGGTCGACGGCCTCGGGTGCGGGGCGCACCCAGGAGAGCCGCAGGTAGGTCCGCGCCCGGCCCTTGGTGTCGGTGTCTGGCTGGAGGTCGACCCGCACCGCGGAGCGGGCATTGAGTCGTTCCTCGAGCTCGCGGCTGCGGTGATGCAGTGCGATGGGATGCCGCAGCTGCACGCGTGTGGACGTACCGAACTGCTCGGCGATGGGCTTGGGGACCGAGACGGTGAGGTGCCAGCGGCCGCCGTCGCCGCGGGTGAGGGTCAGGCACGGGTTCCCGCCCGACTTGCCGGCGTTTCCCGCGCACCCGAACCAGTGCCTCGCCTCGGACCAGGCTCGGCGCCACTGAGTCTCAGTGAGTCCGGCCTTGCCCAAGTGGTGGCGGGTGCCGGCAAGTCGCCGGCCGCCGTACACGACCGGGTAGTCCTTGGCCGCCAGCCGTGTCTCGACCCGGGCCAGCTCCGCGCGCCGAGCATCGAGCCGCCTTAGCTTCTGCCACCGCTCGTTCGCCGTCGCGTACCCACCCCGACAGGACGAGCAACCTCGGCGCTCACCGCATCCGCAACTGGACCGTGTGGGTGCGCTGATGCGGTGTTCGAGGGTCGCGACCGCGCGCCGCAGGCCGGCGAGGTGCCGCCGCAGGTGCTCCTTGGCGGCCTTGGTCGCAGCGTCGTTGTCGAGGCAGATCGTGCCCGCGTACCGCGAGTGGATCCCGAACTGCTCGACCAGGGCCTTGTAGCGGTGGTTCGCCTTCTCGCCACGCCGCGCGGCGGCCAGGTCGCTGTTTCGTGCCCTGGTGAGGTGGGCCCCGATCGCCTCGAGCAGCACCCGTTCGTCGGAGTCGAGCCGCAGCCGGGTCCGCACCGAGACGCCATTGCCCGGGGCCACCACACGGGTGGGCAACTGGGGGCGGGACTTCGGCATGCCAGGCACTGTGCCGTGACGCACCGACACTTTCACCCATCAACCACGACCTGATGCCGAACCGGACTTCGGCTGAGCACCCTCACTGCCAGCGCGGGTCGCCGAGCCGGTGTGACAGCCCCAGCTCCCGGGCCCGTTCGACCGCCTGCTCGCGGTCGGTGACGCCGAGCTTGGCGAAGATGTTGGTGATGTGGTTGCGCACCGTCTTGGCGCTCACCACGAGCTCCCGGGTGATCTCGGTGTTGGTGCGGCCGGCCACGATCAGCGACAGCACCTCGGTCTCCCGGTCACTGAGCCCGGCCACGCGGCGGGGTGCCTCGGGACGGGTGCTGCCCAGGAGGTCGGCGAGGCGGTCGGCGAGCTGGGCGCCGACGACGAGACCGCCGGCGACGACGGTGCGCAGCGCGCCGAGGATCTCGTCCTGGTCGGCGCCCTTGAGCAGGTAGCCGCGGGCGCCCGCCTCGAAGGCGGCCCGCAAGGCCAGCTCGTCCTCGTACATCGTCAGCACCAGCACCGCGCCCCGGAACCCGTCCGCGCGCAGCGACCGGGTCACGGCGATCCCGTTGCCGTCGCCGAGGTTCAGGTCGAGCAGGACCACGTCGGGGGCGGTGGCGGCGATGGTCGCGAGCGCGTCGGCCGCGCTCGTCGCGGTGCCGCAGACCTCGACGTCGGGCGCGTCCTCGAGGCAGGCCACGATCCCGCGCAGGAACACCGGGTGGTCGTCGACCGCCACGACGCGCATCGGTCGGCCGTTCACGAGGCCGTCCTGGCGGCGAGGGGCACCGGCAACCGGGCGGTGAGCGTCGTCCCGGCGGGGGTGCTGGTCAACGTGAGGGACCCGCCGACCTCCTCGGCCCGGGTCCGCATCGAGCCCAGGCCGTTGCCGCCGGGACGGTCCGCGACCCCACCGCGGCCGTCGTCGTCGACGCGCAGCACCAGCTCGGGCCCGTCCAGCCCCACGTCCACGCGGGTGTGGGTCGCCCGCGCGTGCCGGGCCACGTTGGTCAGCGCCTCCGCCCCGATCCGGAAGGCCGCCACCTCGACCGCGGCCGGCAGCGGCCGGGACACGTCGCCGTGCACCGCGACCGGGCAGCCCGTCCGCTGCTGGAACGACGACGCCAGCTGCTCGAGCGCGCCGACCAGGCCGACCTCGTCGAGCAGCGGCGGGCGCAGTCCCTCGACCACGCGGCGCACCTCGTCGAGCAGGTCGGTCAGGTCGGCCCGGACGTCGTGCAGCAGCGCCTGCGCCCGGGCCGGGTCGCGGGTCACCGCGCGCTCGGCCGACTCCAGGCCGAGGGCGATGCCGGCCAGGGTCGGGCCCACGCCGTCGTGGATCTCGCGCCGCAGCCGCCGACGCTCGTCCTCGCCCGCGGCCACCAGGGTCTCCCGCGCGGCGCGCAGCTCCTCGGTGAGGCGGGCCGCGTGCAGCACGAGGCCGAGCTGGGCGGCGGCCGCGCCCAAGAGGCGCTCGTCGCGCGAGTCGAGCGGCTCACCACGACGGGCGGCGCGGAGCTCGCCCAGGTCGGTGCCGGCGTGCCGGATCGGGAACGTGCGGGCACCGCCGTACGACGTGCCGATCTCGAGCAGCACGTCGTCGCCGCCCGCGCCGGTGACGTCGGGGACGACGGCCGCGACGTGGGTGAGCCGCAGGGTGTCGGCGAGCGCCTCGAGGAGGGCCAGGGGCGCCGTGGCGCCGTCGGTGTCCTCCAGCGGCCGGGCGAGCCTGGCCGTGACGGCGGTGGGGTCGGCACGGCTCCCGTAGAGCAGCCAGTCGACAAGCCGGTGCAGGCGGGTGCCGAGGGCCTCGATGACCAGCACCAGCAGGACGCCCAGGCCGATGACCTGCTCGTTGGTGCCGGAGTACTCCCGCAGCACCGGCACGGCGAAGTTGACCGCCGCCAGCGCGACCAGCGCGTACAGGATCGTGTAGACGATGCGGTGCAGCGAGGCCTCGAGCAGGCGGCGGGCGACGATCATCGGTGGCGGCGGAGGGGCGTCAGTGGGCGGCCCGGCGACGTCCGACCGCCTGGACGGCCACCACCAGGCCGAGCACGATGAAGAGCAGCGCGGTGATCAGGAACCCGAACCAGCCGAAGGCGCTGATGTAGTACCAGGCGCCGCTGGTGTCGTCGGCGCCGGGCGCGGAGAGCAGGAACAGGGCGATCGCGACGGCGGCGACGACGCCGAGGACGCGGGCGGGGTGCTGGCGGAGCATGGGATACCTCCTGGGTTCGGGTCCGGCCCGGTGCCGGACACGTCCAGCGTCGTGCGCGTGCGGTCCCGAAGTCATGGGACTCCGGCTCCCAGTGTGGTCCCGTTCTGGGCCCTTGTCGTCGGTTTCGGCGACCGTCCCGCACCGCCGGAGGCAGGCTGTTGGCAGGTTGTCTGGCACGATGACGCGGACCTGACCCCTCGGACACGGAGGCCATCGATGGCCAGCAGCACGACCGAAGCGCTCGACGTCAACGGACCCCAACCCGACCTCAAGCGGGTGATGGGACCCAAGCTCCTGCTCCTGTTCATCGTCGGCGACATCCTCGGTGCGGGCGTCTACGCCGTCACCGGCGAGATGGCGCTGGAGGTCGGCGGGATCGTCTGGGTGCCGTTCCTCGTGGCCTTCGGCGTGGCCACCCTGACCGCCCTGTCCTACCTCGAGCTCGTCACCAAGTACCCCCAGGCCGCGGGCGCGGCGCTCTACACCCACAAGGCCTTCGGCCTGCACTTCGTCACGTTCCTCGTGGCGTTCGCCGTCGTCTGCTCGGGCATCACCAGCGCCTCCACGTCGTCCAACCTGCTCGCGACCAACCTGCTGGCGGGCTTCGACGCGATCGGCTGGCACGTGCCGCAGGGCAACAACGCCATCACCGTGGTGGCCCTGCTGTTCATGCTGCTCCTCGCCGCGATCAACCTGCGCGGCGTCGGCGAGAGCGTGAAGTTCAACGTCGTGCTGACCCTCGTCGAGATGGCCGCGCTGGTCATCGTCATCGGGATCGGCTTCTCCGTGATGGCCAAGGGCGACGCCGACATGGGCCGGATCGTGGCCTTCCAGTCCGGCTCGGACCGCGGTGTCTTCCTCGCCGTCACCGTCGCGACCGCGATCGCGTTCTTCGCGATGGTCGGCTTCGAGGACTCGGTCAACATGGTCGAGGAGACCCAGGACCCCGAGAAGGTCTTCCCGCGGATCATGCTCACCGGCCTCGGCATCGCGGTGATCTTCTACGTGCTGGTCGCCGTCTCGGTGATCGCGGTGATCCCCGAGGGGCAGGTCGAGAGCGTCGTGGCCGACGAGGGCAAGGTGCTGCTCAACGTCGTCCAGCTCGGCGCCCCCGGCATCCCGATCGACAAGGTCTTCCCGTTCCTCACGGTGGTGGCCGTCGCCAACACCGCGCTGATCAACATGCTGATGGCCTCGCGGCTGCTCTACGGCATGGCCAACCAGGACGTGCTGCCTCGCTCGCTCGGCAAGGTGCTCCCCGGACGGCGTACGCCGTGGGCGGGCATCCTCTTCTCCACCGTCCTCGCACTGGTGCTGATCGTGGTCGTGACCTACCAGGCCGACACCACCGTGATCGGCGCCCTGTCGGGCACCACTGCGCTGCTGCTGCTGTGCGTCTTCGCGGTGGTCAACGTCGCGTGCATCATCCTGCGTCGGGACACCGCGACGGAGAGCAAGTTCCGGGCCCCGGCCTGGGCGCCGTTCGCGGCGGCCGTGTGCTGCCTCTACCTCGCCGGCCCGTGGGCCCGCGACAGCGAGGACTGGGTGCAGTACAAGATCGCCGGCGGCATGCTGCTGGTCGGCATCGTGCTGTGGGCGCTGACCTGGGCCACCAACCGCGGCGTCCGCGCGCAGAAGACCGGCTTCCGCGACATCGAGCACCTCGAAGACTGACGGAGGAGTGATCGTCTCGGTCGCGGTCGCCCGGGTCCGGGCGGCCGCGACCGACGCGTAGGCTGGCTCGGTGAGCATCCCTGACCTCGCGAGCCTGCACGCCCTCGGCCCGGCCCAGCAGCCGACGTACCCCGACCAGGGGGCCGTCGACGCCGCCGTGGCCCGCCTCCGCACGGCCCCGCCGCTCGTCTTCGCCGGCGAGTGCGACGACCTCAAGGCCAAGATCGCGGCGGTGACTCGCGGCGAGGCGTTCCTGCTCCAGGGCGGCGACTGCGCCGAGACCTTCGCCGGCGTCACCGCCGACAACGTCCGCAACAAGCTGCGGGTGCTGCTCCAGATGGCGGTCGTGCTGACCTACGCCGCGTCCGTGCCGGTCGTGAAGGTGGGCCGGATCGCCGGCCAGTACGCCAAGCCCCGCTCCAGCGACCTCGAGACCCGCGACGGCGTGACCCTGCCGGCCTACCGCGGCGACGCCGTCAACGGCTTCGACTTCACCGAGGCCGCGCGGATCCCCGACCCGCAGCGCCTCGTCGACGTCTACAACTCCTCCGCCGCGACCCTCAACCTCGTGCGCGCCTTCGTCACCGGCGGCTACGCCGACCTGCGCCAGGTGCACACCTGGAACACCGACTTCGTGCGCGAGTCCCCGGTCGGCCAGCGCTACGAGGAGATGGCCTCCGAGATCGAGCGGGCGCTCACCTTCATGCAGGCGATCGGCGCCGACCCCGACGAGTTCCACCGGGTCGACTTCCACTCCAGCCACGAGGCGCTCGTCCTGGAGTACGAGCACGCCATGACGCGCGTCGACTCGCGCACCAACACGCCGTACGACGTCTCCGGCCACTTCGTGTGGATCGGGGAGCGGACCCGCCAGCTCGACAACGCCCACGTCGAGCTGCTCAGTCACATCAAGAACCCCATCGGGGTGAAGCTCGGGCCGACCACCACGCCGGACGACGCGCTGGCGCTCGCCGCCAAGCTCAACCCGCACAACGAGCCCGGCCGCCTGACCTTCATCACCCGCTTCGGTGCCGGCAAGATCCGCGAGGGCCTCCCGCACCTGGTGGAGAAGGTCAACGCCGCCGGCGTCGAGGTCGCGTGGGTCTGCGACCCGATGCACGGCAACACCTTCGAGGCCTCGTCCGGCTACAAGACGCGCCGCTTCGACGACGTGATCGAGGAGGTCCAGGGCTTCTTCGACGTGCACCGCGCGCTCGGCACCTGGCCCGGCGGTGTGCACGTCGAGCTCACGGGCGACGACGTCACCGAGTGCGTCGGCGGCGGCGAGGAGCTGCTCGAGGCCGACCTCGGCGGCCGCTACGAGTCGGTCTGCGACCCGCGGCTCAACCGGGTCCAGTCCCTCGAGCTGGCGTTCCTCGTGGCCGAGATGCTCCGCAAGGCATGATCGACCTCCGCAGCGACACCCTGACCCGCCCGACCGAGTCGATGCGCGCCGCGATGGCGCACGCCGAGGTCGGTGACGACGTCTACGGCGAGGACCCGACGGTCCGCGTGCTCGAGGAGCGGGTCGCCGGCCTGTTCGGCCACGAGGCGGCGCTGTTCATGCCCACCGGCTCGATGGCCAACGTGCTGGCCGTCCGCTCGCTGGTCGCCCCCGGCCAGGAGGTGCTCTGCGAGTCGCGCGCCCACATCGCGCGCGCCGAGCTCGGTGCCCACGGCGCCTACTCCGGCATCACGATGCGCACCTGGATCAACGCTCGGGGCCAGGTCGACCTGCCGGTCATCCGGGACCTCTTCGCCCCCGACATGGGCCCCTTCTTCGTGCCGACCGCGGCGATCTCCGTCGAGAACACCCACAACTTCGCCGGCGGCGCGGTCCTCCCGCTGGCCGACCTGCAGGACCTCCGCGAGTTCGCCACCGGCGTCGGCGCGGCCGTCCACATGGACGGCGCCCGGATCTGGAACGCCCACGTCGCGACCGGCGTCCCGCTCTCCGAGTACGGCGCGGTCGCCGACGTCCTGGCGGTCTGCCTGTCCAAGGGCCTGGGCGCCCCGGTCGGCTCGCTGATGGTCGGCTCGGCCGACGCGATCGCCGAGGCCCGCATCTGGCGCAAGCGGATGGGCGGCGGCATGCGCCAGACCGGCATCCTCGCCGCGGCCGGGCTGCACGCCCTCGACCACCACGTCGAGCGGCTCGCCGACGACCACGCCCATGCCCGGCTGCTGGCCGAGGCGGCCGGCACCGACCCGGCCACCGTCGACACCAACATCGTGGTCGTCGAGCGCAGCGACGCGGCGGCGTTCGTGGCCGCGGCCCGCGAGGGCGGCGTGCTCGTCGCCCCGGTCGGGCCCACCGCCGTACGCCTCGTGACGCACCTCGACATCACCCGCGACGACGCCGAGAAGGCAGCGTCGGTGTTCGCCAAGCTGGCCTGAGACCCCCGTCGAGTCGGCGCGTCTGTCCGCCGGTGGCTCGGCGCCCGCGCGCGTGGCCAACCGTCTCCCGGCGTCAAGGACCCTCGCTTCGCTCGGTCCGCTGCGCGGCGCCTGCGGCGTCCTTGACTCCGGGACCCGGACGGTCGGCCCGGCGGCGCGCTTGTCGGCACGGCTTCGCCGCGCCGCCCGCATGCGCGGGCGCCCTGGCGGCGGGAGCGGTGAGCTGTGACCCCTTTGCCTGTCCGGTTCGGTTCATGGCTCACCGTCGGGTCGGCCGGGCGGTGGGTGGTGAACCGTTTCCAGGTCGGGTTCGGTTCATGGCTCACCGCTCCAGCTGTTCGGGGGTGCGCCTGGGGCGGGGCGGCGGCGGAGCGCGGCGCACCCCAGTCAGCACCCGACCAGCCCGCCGAGTCAGCCTCAGGCAGGAGTGCCGACGAGCGTCAGGTCGCTGATGGCGGTGTTGTTGCGGGCCGCCCGGCCGGTGCCGGGGGCGCTGACCGAGACCAGCCGGATCGTGACCGTGCGGGTCGTCACCGGGTCGATGTCGATCGTCTGCATGGCCTTGGTGTCCTCGAACGTCTGGCTGTAGGACGAGCCGTCGTCGAAGGACCACTCGACCGCCATGATCCGGCGGTTGCCGTGGTACCAGTCGAGCGTGCCGCCCCCGGCGCCGACCGCGGACTTGGCGTAGCCGTTGATCATGCCGACCTGCGTCAGCGTGGTGGGGCCGTCGAGCGTGACGGTGATCTCGCGGCCGGTGCCGTCGCCGGTCATCCGCCAGCAGGTGTCGGCCACGCCGTCGAGCATGTTGCGGCCCTCGTAGCGGACCATGTTGCCGCTCACGTCCTGGTTGGGCGGCGCGGTCGCCGGGACCTGCACGGTGGCGTAGCGGGCGACGTCCCCGGACTCACCCGGCGCGGCGCTGTGAGAGGGGGTGGGCTTGCCCTTCGGCCTGGACTGCGTCGAGCCGTCGGTGCTCGACGGGGCGGTGTCCTTGGCCTGCGGGTCGTCGTCCCCACCGCCGAGCAGCACCCCGCCGAGCACGGCGACGAGCAGCAGCACGGCACCGCCGACCGCCCACGGCAGCCAGGCCGGCCGACCGCGGTCGGGTGGGGGAGGCGCCAGCGTGCCGGGCTCCACCTGGTCGGCGAAGAGCGGGAAGCGCGGGGCGTCGACGCCGGCGGGGTCGTACGACGGCACGGGCGGCAGCGGCGGCGGGACCGCCCCGACGCCCCGCGGCGCGGCCGCCCCCGGGACGGCTGGCCGCTCGGCGGTGCCGGTGCGCCAGTCGTCGAGCTCCAGCACCGCGGTCTGCTCGGGGCCGCCGCCCGCCGGGGCGGCCGGCGCGTCCACGCGCTGTCCGCAGTGGGTGCAGAACCGTCCGGCACCGAGCGCGGTCCCGCAGCTCGCACACGTCTCCATCGAAGAACTCCTCCTGATCGAGCGCCACAGTAGGCGAACGGCCCAACGGGCCGCACGTCTCAGGCGGTGCGCACCCGCTCACCGGAGTCGGCCCGCCCGACCATCGGCGGGAGCCGGCGTACGGCCTGGGCGAGCTCGCGCAGCTCGGTCCCGAGCAGGGCCTGGGGCCCGTCGCACAGCGCCGTCTCGGGGTCGGGGTGGACGTCGACGATGACCCCGTCGGCGCCGACCGCGATGGCAGCCCGGGAGAGCGGGACCACGAGGTCCTTGCGGCCCGCGGCGTGCGACGGGTCGACGATCACCGGCAGGTGGCTGGTCGCCTGGACGACCGGGACGGCGGAGATGTCGAGGGTGTTGCGGGTGGCCGGCTCGAACGTGCGGATCCCGCGCTCGCACAGGACGACGTCGAGGTTGCCGCGCTGGGCGATGTACTCCGCCGCCATCAGCCACTCCTCGATCGTGGCGGTCATGCCGCGCTTGAGCAGCACCGGCTTGCCGGCGTCGCCGACCGCCTGCAGCAGGCCGAAGTTGGCCATGTTGCGGGTGCCGATCTGCAGCATGTCGGCGTGCTCGGCCACGACCGGGACGTCGCGCGCGTCCACGACCTCCGTGACGATCGGCAGGCCCGTGACCCGGCGCACGTCGACGAGGATCTCCAGGCCCGCGAGGCCCAGCCCCTGGAAGGCGTACGGCGACGTCCGCGGCTTGAACGCCCCGCCGCGCAGGATTGTGGCGCCCGCCGACTTGGCCATCCGGGCCGCCTCGAGGGTCTGCTCGGGCGTCTCGACGGCGCAGGGGCCGGCGATGAACGTGAAGGTGTCGGGACCGATCGGCACCTGGTGGCCGGGCTGCCCGACCCACACCGTCGAGCGGTCGGGGTGGTGCTGGCGGCTGACGAGCTTGTAGGGGTCGGAGATCCGGTGCACGTCCGCGACGCCCTTGAGGGTGCGCAGGTTGAGGTGGTGGAAGGAGTCGATGTCGCCGACCAGCCCGATGATGGTGCGGACGACGCCCTTGGAGACGAACGCCTCCCCGCCGACCCCCTCGACCTTCTCGACGACGTGGGCGATGTCCTCGTCGGTGGCATCCGGCGACATGACGACGACCATGATGGTTCCTCTTCTCTGGGTGGTGCCCCGAGTGACGGGCGGCCACGTCGTCGGGGCCAGAGAATGCGATCGCCCCGCGGCACGGCCGGGGGCGATGGTGGTGGTGGGGACGCGACCTAGAGGACGGCCCGCACGGGAGCTCCCGGCGAGTGTCCAAAGAAATAGGTCGACGTCATGCGGACGAGCGTAGGTCGCGGGCCGGCGCCGGCCCCGGGCTGTCCGTGATCCGGACCGGGCTCACACCGCGATGTGCTGGACCTCGGCCTCGACCTTGCGGCGCGGCACCAGCTCGACGAGCACCATCGCGGTCAGCACCATCAGCCCGCCGCCCACCATCCGCAGCGTGGTCGCCTCGCCACCCAGCAGCACCGCGAAGAACGCCGCGAAGACCGGCTCCATGCTCATGATGATCGCGCTGCGAGTCGGGGCGAGGTGCGCCTGCGCCCACGTCTGGCCGACCAGCGCGAGCGCGCCGGCGAACAGCGCCATGTAGGTGATCGACAGCCAGTCGCGGGTGTTGTCCGGCAGCGTGACGCCGTCGGGTGCGGTCGCGACGAGGCAGACCACCGCGATCACGATGATCTGCAGGATCGACATGCCGAGGGCGTCCCGGGCCGTCGACCACGCGCCCAGCCCGACGATGTGCAGGGCGTAGAGCAGGGCGGAGACCAGGGTGATCGCCTCGCCGAAGCCGACCGAGAGGCCGTCGAGGGTCAGCACCGCGAGCCCCGCTGTCGCCAGCGCCACGGCCGCCCACGTCAGGAGGGTGATCCGCGACCGGAGCAGGACCGCGGCGAACAGCGGCGTGCACACGACGTACATCCCCGTGATGAAGCCGGACACGCTCGCCGGGGTGTGCGCCAGCCCGGCGGTCTGCAGGATCTGCGCGACCCCGTAGAGCAGGCCGAGCACGACCGCGTGCCGCCGGACCTCGGGGGAGAGACGGCCCACCGCGCGCGGCGCGACGAGCAGCAGTGCGACGCTCGCGATGGTGAACCGCACCGCCAGGAAGTCCAGGGTCGGCACCCGGTCGAGCAGGTCGTGGATCAGGAAGAACGTCGAGCCCCAGCACGCCGTCATCGCCAGCAGCGCCGAGGTGGCCAGGAGCGTCGTACGACGGGCCTCCGTCACGCGTGCGCCACCTTGCGGAGCTGCTTGAGCAGCGGGATGTCGGCGTTGCCGGGGTCACGCGAGCCGGGCGTCTCCAGCACGAACGGCACGCCCGCGGTCGCCTCGTGGGCGAAGAGGTCGACGAACGCGTCGGTCCCGATGTGTCCCTCGCCGATCTTCTGGTGGCGGTCCTTGAACGCGCCGCGCACGTCCATCGAGTCGTTGGCGTGGATCAGCCGCAGCCGCCCGGGACCGCCGATCTCGACGATCCGGTCGACGGTCGCGGCGGTGCCGCCGGGCTCGTCGAGCGGGGCGCCGGCCGCGAACACGTGGCAGGTGTCCAGGCAGATCCCGGCCTTCGGGTGCAGGTCGAGCGCGGCGAGGTAGGGCTCGAGGTCGTCGACGCCGGCGCACAGCGACCGTCCCTGGCCGGCGGTCGGCTCGAGCAGCAGGGACGGCCCGTCCTCGCCCAGGGCCTCGAGCACAGGCAGCAGGCCCTCGCGGACCTGCCGCATCGCGGCGGCGTACTGCTCCTCGCTGCCCGTCGGGTCGACGTAGGAGCCGGTGTGCACCACGACGCCCTCGGCGCCGATCTCGGCGGCCCGCTTGAGGTTGTGGGCCACGACGGCGACGGACTTCTCGTACGTCGCGGCGGTCGGGGAGCCGAGGTTGACGAGGTACGGCGCGTGGATGAAGACGCGCATCCCGGCCTCGCCGGCGGCGTCGCGGAACCGCGCGTCCTCCGTGGGCGTGCCGGCCGAGAGGGCCCAGCCGCGCGGGTTGCCGACGAAGACCTGGAACGTCTCACAGCCCAGCTCGAGGGCGGTCGCGAGGGCGCCGGCCGTGAGGCCCTTGCCGACGGGGACGTGGGTGCCGATGGGGTTGCGCAGGGCCGGCTCGTCGATCACCAGCCAACGCTATCGGGGCTCGCGACGATCGGGTGAATGCCCGAGACGGTCAGATCTGGAAGAGCGTGATCGTGGAGCCCCGGGGCACCATGTCACCGGAGTGCGGGTCCATCTCGTAGACGTAGCCCAGGCCGAGGTAGTGGTCGCTGTTCTGGACGTCGACCCGGAAGCCCAGGGCCTCGAGCTTGGCCCGGGCCGCGTCGACGCCCGAGGCGATGATCCCGCCGGGCACCTCGACCAGCTCGGGCCCCTTGGACACGACGAGCTTGACCGTGTCGCCGCGGTGCAGGGTGCCGCTGGCGGGGGTCTGGGAGATGACGTGGCCCTCGGCGACGTTGTCGTCGTACTCCTCGGTGCCGCGGTCCACGACGAGGCCGCGGTCCTCGAACCACGCCTGCGCCTTGTCGGCGTCGCGGCCGGTCCAGTCCCTCACCTCGACGGGCTTGGGGCCCTTGCTGATGAAGATGTTGACGGCCGTGCCGGGGCGCAGGACGGTGCCGGCCCTGGGGTCGCTGCCCAGCACGGTGCCGGCGGGGATGCTGTCGGACCACCGGCCGATCGACTCACCGAAGTCGAGGTGCTTGCCGGTGATCGCGTCCTGGGCCTGGTCCTCGGTGAGGCCCTTCACGGACGGCACCTTGTAGCGCTCGGGGCCGAGGGAGAGGACGACCGTGACGGTGCCGCCGTCGAGGATCCGGGCGCCCGGGTCGGGGTCGGAGTCGGCGACCCGGCCGACCGGGACCGTCTCGGAGAACTGCCCGACCATGTCCTGGACCTTGCCGTCGATGCGCAGCCTCTTGTGGTCCGGCCCGCCGAGCTCCATCTGCAGACCGGCGGCGTCCAGCTTCTTCTCGGCGGCGGTCCGGGTCAGGTCGAGCACGGCCGGGGTGGACGTGTAGCGCGCCCAGCCGAACCACCAGGCCCCGACGGCGACGCCGAGGACCAGCGCGAGCAGCAGCAGGAGCGTGACGGGGCCGCGCCAGCGACGCCGACGCGCGGGCGGGCGGGCCGGCGGCGGGCCGGGGCGCGAGGGCACCGGGGCCGGGGTGCGAGCGGGTGCCGCCGGCATCCGCTCCACGGTGCGGCCCGGAAGGATCCCGATCGGGCTGGTGACCTCGCCGTCGTGGGACCCGTCGTAGACCTCGTCGTCGACGGCCACCAGCTCGCCGGTGTCGGGGTGGAGCAGCATCGGCGCGAGGTCGGCGGTCAGCTCGGGGTCGTCCTGGACGCCGTCGGCGAGCGCCTGCCCGACCCGGTGGACCTGGTGCAGCAGCACCGCGGCGTCGGCGGGGCGCAGGCTGCGGTCCCGGGCGGTGGCCCGGGCGACCAGCGCGTCGACGTACGCCGGGATGCCGGGTGCGACGGCGCTGGGCGGCGGGACGTCCTCGTGGACGTGCTTGTAGGCGACCTGGATGGGGGAGTCGCCGGCGTGGGGCTTGCTGCCGGTGAGGAGCTCGTAGAGGACGACGCCCGCGGCGTAGACGTCGGCGCGCGCGTCGGCGCGGCCGTCGACCACCAGCTCGGGGGCGAGGTAGGAGACCGTGCCGATCAGGACGCCGCCCGTGGCGGTGTGCTGAGTGTCGGCGCTGACGGCCTTGGCCAGCCCGAAGTCGGCGACCTTGACCCGGCCGTCGTCGGCGATCAGGACGTTCTCGGGCTTCACGTCGCGGTGGATCAGGCCGGCGCGGTGGGCCGCGGCGAGCGCGGAGAGGACCGGCTCCATCAGCGCCAGGGCCCGCGACGGCGTCATCGGCGCCTCCTTGCGGATGACGTCGCGCAGGGTGTGGCCGGGGATCAGCTCCATCGCGAGGTAGACGGTGCCGTCCTCCTCGCCCTGGTCGTAGACCGCCACGACGTGGGGGTGGGAGAGCCGGGCCGCGGCACGCGCCTCCCGGACGAACCGGGCCGCGAACTCCTCGTCGTCACCCATCCCCGGGTGCATGATCTTGACCGCGACCGTGCGGTCCAGGCGGATGTCGGTGGCCTCGTAGACGCTGGCCATGCCGCCGCGCGCGATGCGCGGCCCGATGCGATATCTGCCGTCCAGGAGCCGCCCGGTCGTGGGGTCGCCACCGGCAGCCTCGGTGCCCGAGCGGGCGTGCCGATCTGACTGCACAGCGACCCTCCTGCGGCCGGACGGGGAAGGATCCGGAGCCCCAATCGTACGGACACCGCGATCCCAGCCGTGCGCGGAGGCGCCCCCGGCGTGTCAGGTGGCGCGTCAGACGGGCGGGCGACCCGCCTCGAGACGGTCGCGGATCGCGAGCACGTTGCGGACGTAGGGGCGGCTCTCGGCGTAGATGCCGTGCGCCCGGACGGCACCGAGGCCCTGGTAGTACGCCGCCACCGCTCGACGCGTCCGGGTCGTCTCGTCGAGCAGGACGTCCAGCAGCCGCACCCCGGCCGTGACGTTGTCGCGCAGGCGGTGCAGCCGGAGCGGGCGGCCCTCGTAGAGCGACATCCACGCGCCGGTGCCCGGCAGCACCTGCATGGCGCCGATCGCTCCTGCCTCGGACCGCAGGCCCATCCGCCAGCCCGATTCCTGCCAGGCCACGGCCAGGGCGAGCTGCGGGTCGACTCCCTGGGCGGCGGCGGTGCGGGCCACCACGCGGCGTACGGCGGAGCGGGCGTGGTGGTGCGTCCGCTGGGCGTGGTGGGCGTGGTGGGCGTGGTGAGCGTGGTGGTGGCGGGGGACCGCCGCCACGACGACCGGGATGACGAGCCGCTGCCCGACGTCGAGGTGGGCATCGCGGCCCAGGTGGTTGCGGGCGATCACCTCGTCGGTCCAGGCGTGGAAGCGGACGGCCAGCCCGGTGGCGGTCTCGCCGGGCCGGACCCGGTGCTCGACGAGGCGGCGCGCGTCGCTGCCCGACCCTGCCGAGGAGTGCGCGAGGGCCAGGGCTGTGGTGGACAGCAGCAGGGCGGCCAGCGCACCGGCGCCCAGCACGCCGGTGAGGACCGACGCGACGAGCTGGCGGCAGAGGGACATGTGGTCGGAGGTCATGCGACTCCTGACACCGGGGCGGGGCCGGACCCCGAGTGGTCCGGCGGGGAAGTCCGCCGACGGAGTCGTCGACGCTACCCGCGCCGGCTGCTGTGACTCAAGGGACGCACGGGGCGTGGCGTGTCGCCGGTTTCGCGGGACACCCGGCAGGTGGAACCATGGCCCCATGACCGAGCCACGCCCTGCCGACACCGACCTCGCGACCCTGGTCCCCGACTGGATCGACTGGGCGGCCGCCGCGCAGGAGCTGGGCGTCACCGTGGCCAAGGTGCGCACCATGATCCGCGAGCACGAGCTCGCCGCCGCGGTGCCGACGCCCGGTGCGGGCCAGCAGATCCCTGCCGACTTCATCCAGGACGGCCTGGTCGTCAAGGGCCTCCCGGGGCTGCTCACGATGCTCCACGACGGCCACTACGACGACCGAGAGTGCATCGCGTGGCTCTTCACCGACCTCGACCTGCCGGGTCGCCCGATCGACGCGCTGCGGGAGAACCGCGGCTCGGAGGTCAAGCGGCGTGCGCAGGCCATGAGCCTCTGAGCTGAGGGAGCGATGAGGAGCGACGAGCGGGGCCGCACGACCGGAGCCGCCGCGCTCGGCCTCGCGCTGCTCCTCGCGGTCGGCATCTGGCTGGTCTCCGGGCGCGACCCCGGCACCTCGACGGCGACCTCGCCGGACCCGACCCCGTCGGCGGGCGCCACCAGCGACCCCGGCACCGACCCCGCCAGCGGACTGCCGTACGTCGCTGCCGCCGACCTCCCGCCCGAGGCGCGCGACGTGTTGCGCCGGATCGACGCGGGCGGCCCGTTCGCCTACGACGAGGACGGCGGCACCTTCGGCAACTTCGAGGGCCTGCTGCCCGACCACGACGGCGGCTACTACGCGGAGTACACCGTCGACACCCCCGGCTCCGACGACCGCGGCGCCCGCCGGATCGTGGCCGGCGACGGGGGAGAGCTCTACTGGACCGCCGACCACTACGCGTCGTTCGCCAGGATCCGGCGATGAGCGGCCTGGCCGCCGTCCTGGCCCGCCACGTCCCGCCCGGCATCGCACGCTGGCACGGTGCCTTCGAGGTCGACGACGTGCGGCACACCGTCGAGGTGGCCGGCTGGCGGTTCGCGCACTACGACGGCTGGGGCGACGAGTCCAAGGCCGAGTTCCTGCGCGGGATCGGCGCGGCCCTGGCGTTCCCGGACCACTACGGCCAGAACTTCGACGCGCTGGCGGACTGCCTGCTCGACGTCGCCGGCGACACCGTCCTGCTCTGGGACGGCTGGGGCCCGTTCGCCCGGGCCGACGAGCGGGCGTTCTCGGTCGCCCTGACCGTCCTCGGCACCCGCGTCAACGCCGAGCGCGGCGGGTCGTTCGCGGTGCTGCTGCGCGGGGCCGGGCCGGACCTCCCGGGCGTGCCCAGCCTCGACTGACCGTCGGGTGGGTCAGCGCAGCGGCACGAACCGGTAGTGCCCGTGCCAGCTCGTGACGACCTCCTCGCCCACCCGCACCACCAGCGTCATCAGGCCGGCCACCGGGAGCACCATCCGGCCCTCCTCGCCGAGCTGGTCGAGCAGCGCCTGCGGCACCTCCCGGGCCTCGGCCGACACCAGCACCCGGTCGTACGGCGCCTCCGCGGGCCGGCCGAGCGTCCCGGGCTCGGCCTGGTGGATGTCGGCCCACGTGAACCGCGTCCGGCGCAGGTTCGCCCGGCCCCAGAGCACCAGGGCCGGCTCGAGCTCGACGCCGATGACGGTCCCGGTGGGGCCGACGAGGTGCCCGAGCAGGGCGGTGGTCCAGCCGGAGCCGGACCCGACGTCGAGGACCCGCTGGCCGGGCCGGACGTCGAGGAGCCGCAGCATCGCCTCGACGGTCCGGGGCTGGGAGTTGGTCTGCCCGTGGCCGATCAGGATCGGTGCGTCGAGGTCGGCGCGCCACTGCGAGGCCGGCGGGAGGAACCCGGCCCGCGGGACGGCCTCGAAGGCGGAGGACACCGCGTCCATGCTTCGAGTGTCACCCCCGGAGGGCGCCCGGACCAGCCGGTCAGACCAGCCGGTCAGACCACCCGGTCGGTCGCGGCCGAGGCGAGCTCGCGCAGCACCGCGCGGGCGTGTTCGTCGACGTCGGCCTTGTCGAGCGCGGCCACCGCGTGGCCGGCGAGCTCGGTGATGACGGCCTCGACGGAGGCGTGCGCGCCGGAGCCGTCGATGACCGAGCGCAGCCGGGCGACGGTGGCCGCGTCGAGCGACGTACCGAGGGAGCGGTCGAGGAGCGCCGCGTCCTCGGCGTCGGCGGCGTCGAGCGCGAGCGCGACCAGGACGGTGCGCTTGCCCTCGATCAGGTCGTCGCCGGCGGGCTTGCCGGTGGTCTCCGGGTCGCCGAACACGCCGAGCAGGTCGTCGCGCAGCTGGAACGCCTCGCCCAGCGGGAGGCCGAACGCGGTGAGCGCGGCCATCTCGTCGGGACCCGCGCCGGCGAGCGCGGCGCCGATGTGGAGGGGGCGCTCGATGGAGTACTTGGCGGACTTGTAGCGCAGCACCGTCATGGCAGTGCCGACATCGGCGCGCCCGCGGGCCTGCACGGACACGTCGAGGAACTGCCCGGCGATCACCTCGGAGCGGCAGCGGTCGAAGACGTCGAGCGCGGGTGCCACCTGGGTGAGCGGCAGGCCGCAGTTGCGCAGCAGCTCGTCGGACCAGCTCAGCAGCAGGTCGCCGAGCAGGATCGCCGCGGCCCCGCCGTACTGCTCGGGGTCGCCGCGCCAGCCGGCCGCACCGTGGTCGGACTCGAACTTCCGGTGCGTCGCGGGCCGGCCGCGGCGGGTGTCGGAGGCGTCCATGAGGTCGTCGTGGACCAGGGCGCTGGCGTGCAGCAGCTCGAGCGCCGCGCAGGCGCGGACCAGGGCGTCCTCGTCCGCGGGCGAGGGGTCGATCGCGTGGAATCCCCAGTAGCAGAAGGCCGCCCGGAAGCGCTTGCCCCCGCGCACCGAGACCCGGGCCTCCTCGATCAGCCGGGCCGCGTCGTCGCCGAGCGCGGCGAGCCGGGCGGCCTGCTCGTCGAGGAAGGAGTCGAGGGCGGACTGGACGCGCTCGCGGAACCCGGCGCTGTCCCAACCACTCCCCGTCTGCGTCACGCCGACGAGACTAGTCAGTGGACAACGCCCGTCCCCGCCCACCCCCGTCCCTAGACTTCCGGCCATGGGAACCGGACGTGGACGCAGCATGGCCGAGCTCATCGGCGGCGGGGAGCGGTCGTTCTCCTTCGAGTTCTTCCCGCCCAAGGACGCCGAGGGCGAGGAGCGGCTGTGGCGCGCGATCGCCGCCCTGGAGCCTTACCAGCCGACGTTCGTCTCGGTGACGTACGGCGCGGGCGGGTCGACCCGCGACTCGACCGTGCGGATCACGAGCCGGATCGCGCACGAGACCTCCCTGACCCCGATGGCGCACCTCACCTGCGTCGGTCACACCCGCGAGGAGCTCGAGTGCATCCTCGACACCTACGCCGAGGCGGGGGTGCACCACGTCATGGCCCTGCGCGGCGACCCGGAGGGCGGCCCGCGGGGGGAGTGGACGCCGACCCCCGGCGGACTGACCCACGCCGACGAGCTGGTCGCGCTCGCGCACCGGCGCGGTGACTTCCGCATCGGCGTCGCGGCGTTCCCCGAGGGGCACCCCTCGGCGAAGTCGCTGGACCACGACGCCGACGTGCTGGTCGCCAAGGCGCGAGCGGGTGCGGAGTTCGCGGTGACCCAGATGTTCTTCCGCGCCGCGGACTACTTCGCCCTCGTCGAGCGGGTGCGCGACCGCGGCGTCGACATCCCGATCGTGCCGGGCATCATGCCGATCCTGAACCTCAGCGCCATCCGCCGCCAGGGCGAGCTGATCGGCGCCGAGGTGCCGGCCGAGGTCGTCGAGCGGATCTCCGCGCACGACGGCGACGCCGCCGCGGTCCGCGCCGAGGGCATCGCCGTCGCCGCCGAGCTGTGCGAGGAGCTGCTCGAGGGCGGGGCGCCCGGGCTGCACTTCTACACGCTCAACTTCTCCAAGGCGACGCTGGAGATCTTCGCGGCGCTCAACGTCACCTGCTGAAGCGGCGTCGGCAGTGACTCACGCCGGCCCGATCGCCTGCGCCACCAGCGCCGCCGACAGCCCCACGTAGGGCAGCCCGCCGCCCGGGGTCGCGTGCGCGCCGGCCGCATAGACGCCGGGCACCGGCGTCGTCGGCCCCAGCCGCTGCCGGACGGTCGCGCGGCCCTGCCACAGCACGCCGTGCGGTGAGCCGCCCCACTCCTCGACCAGCTGCCGCGGCGTGCGGTCGAGGCGCACCACGACGTTCTTGCGTACGTCGATCTCCTCGCGCGCGAGGGCCCGCAGCAGGTCCTCGGCCAGCCGGCCGCGGCCGTGCACGGTCCAGGCCGCGCAGCCGTCGGGAGCCCGGCCGCCAGTGCGCACGACCAGCAGCGGGTCGCCGTGCACCACGACCTCGTGCGGCAGGTCGGGCACGTCGCCCTCGAGCCCGAGGTAGGAGACCACCGGCGGGATGGCCGGCATCGTGCGGACCACGTGCGGGGCGAGCGCCGGCAGTCGCCGCGGGTCGACCGCACACACGACGGCGTCGGCCGCGATCTCGCCCGCGTCGGTCGCGACGGCCACGGCCCGCCCGCCGCGCAGCACGATGTCGCGCACGTCGGTCCCGGTCAGCACGGTCACCTGGCGGGTCACGAGCCGCTCGGCGAGCGCCGTACCGAGTCGCGGCATGCCGCCCTCGACGGTCCAGCAGCCGAAGCGTTGCTCGAGGTAGGACACCAGCCCGGCCCAGGCCGGGACGTTGCGCAGGTCGTGCCCCTCGGCGACGAAGGGGTGCCCGGCCACCAGCCGCAGCCGCTCGTCCTTGAACGTCTTGCGCAGCCTCTTGTGCAGCACCTCGCGGCTGTCCAGGCGCGCGGCCACGTCGCGGGGGAGCGCGTCCGGCGTCCACGGCTGCTCGAAGTAGCCGCGGCGCAGCACCTCCCAGTCATCGGCGTACGACGCCACGTGGTCGGCCCAGCGCAGCCCCAGGCCCGGCTCGAGCTCGTCGAACGCCGCGATCTGCGCGGCCCGGGACCCGCCCGGCAGCCGGACGGACGTGCCGTCGTCGAAGCGGTGCTCGCGCACGACCTGGTGCTGCACCAGCTCCAGCTCGCGCTCCAGCGGCCGGCCGGACTTGCGGAACAGGTCGCGCACCACCGCCGGCATCACCGTGGCCGTCGGGCCGGCGTCCCAGGCGAAGCCTTCCGAGGTCACCTCGGCGAGCGCGCCGCCCACCTGCGGCGAGCGCTCCACGAGCGTGACCTCGTGGCCGGTCTTGGCCAGCCGCACCGCCGATGCCAGGCCGCCGAAGCCACCGCCGACCACCACCACGCGCATGCGGTGGACCCTAGTGGGTCACCCGCGACCGCCTGGCCTGCCATCGCCGCCAGCCGCGGCGGACGAGCTTGGCGACGAACCACAGCATCAGCAGCCCGAGGGCGAGCAGCACCCCGGCGACGGCGGCCGCGGCCCGCGGGTGGTCGATGGCGAACCAGACCACGCCCAGCACCGCGACGTCCTCCAGGACGCTGGCGGTGATGTTGGTGACCGGCTCGGGGGAGGAGTTGATCGCGAGCCGGCCGCCCGCCTTGACCAGGTGGGAGGCCAGGGCGGTGCCGCCGCCGACCGAGCCCGCGACGGCCTGCTGCAGCGTGTCGGCGTCCCCCGCGAGCAGCACGCCGATCACTGCGCCCGCGGTCGGCCGGATCGCGGTCGACACGACGTCCCACGTCGAGTCGACGTAGGGGATCTTGTCGGCCACGAACTCGAACGCGTAGAGGAAGAACGCAACACCGAGCACGTCCCACCGGCCGAGCGCGTCGGGGATCTGCGGGGAGTCGCTGACCCGGTCGCCGATCCCGAGCACGAGGACGACGAGGTAGGTGTTGACGCCGCTGGCCCAGCCGCTCGAGAACACCAGGGGCAGCGAGTCCACCGCTCAGGCCTCCGCGGTGACGACGCGGTCGAGCGAGTCCGCGTCCCGGCCGATCACGGTGGTGCCGTCGGCGGCGGTGATGATCGGCCGCTGGATGGCGCGCGGGTGGGCGGCCAGCGCGGCCAGCCACTCGTCGCGGTGGGAGGCGTCGCGGGGGAGGTCGATCCCCTCCTCGGCGGCCTCCTTGTCGCGGGCCACGTCCCAGGGCTCGAGCCCCATGCGGGCCACGACCTCGCCGAGCTCGGCCGCCGTCGGCGGCTCGTCGAGGTAGCGGCGCACGGTGAAGTCCACGCCGGCCGCCTCCAGCTCGGAGACCGCGGTGCGGCACTTGGAGCAGGCGGGGTTGAGCCAGATCTCCATCACTCCACCTCCGTCACGGTCGCGCCGGTCATCGCGAGCAGCTCGTCGAAGGTGGTCGAGAACACGGCCGCGGGGTGGCCCGCGGCGGCCCACACCACGTCGTACCGCTGGAGCCACGGGTCGAGGTACGTCGGCACCGGCGCCGGGTGGCCGATGGGGGAGACCCCGCCGATGACCTGCCCGGTGTGCTCCCGGACGAACTCCGGCGTGGCCCGGGTGAGTGCCGCGACCCCGATCCGCTCCGCCACCTTGGCCGTGTCGACCCGGTGGGCGCCGGAGGTCAGGATCAGCACCGGCGCGCCGCCGGCATCGAAGAGGAGGCTGTTGGCGATCGCGCCGACCTCGCAGCCGAGGGCCTGCGCCGCGAGTGCGGCCGTGTGGACCGAGTCGGGCAGAATGACCACCTCACCGGCGCCGTCCCGGCGGCGGTGCTCGTCTCGAAATAGCGTGATCGTCGGGTGCTCGCTGGTCATGGAGCGACCCTAGCGAGACCGTTGTGCCCCTGGGCAGCGAGACTGGTGGGGCAGATCGGGGGATCGCCCGGAAGGAGTTCGCATGAGTCGGCAGCAGCCGCAGTCGGTGACCAACGCGGTCCGGGTCCTGCTCGGACAGGTCGCCCTGAGCGGCCTGACCGCCGTCCTGACCGTGGTGTTCAAGGACGAGCTGGTGGACTCCTGGGCCTCCGGGCGCGACGAGCTCAGCACCACCGTCCAGCCGCCGGCGTTCGTGCCGGTCGCGATCGTGCTGTTCTTCGTGTTCGCCGGGCTGGCGGGGGTGCTGATCGCGTTCTTCCGCGAGGGCCACAACTGGGCCCGCCTCTCGCTCACCGCCCTCGTCGCCTTCATGGCGATGGCCACCCTGGCCGGCCTCCGGACGAGCCCGCCGACCCTGTTCCTGGTGCTCTCGCTGGTCGCGGTGGTGCTCGACGCGGCGCTGCTGTTCTTCATGTGGCACCGCGACACCAGCCGCTACATCCGCGGCGCCTGGCTGGCCACCCACTCCCCGGAGTCCTCCACCCGCTCCTGACTCTCCCGGGCCCGCAGCGACACCAGCACCAGGCCGCCGGCGAGCACGTAGCCCACGCCCTGGCAGGCCAGCACCGGGATGATCCCGACGCGCTCGCCGAGGAACCCGGCGGTCGCCGTCCCGGCCACGACCGCGACGGTCCCCGCCAGCGTGACCAGGCTGAAGACCCGGCCGCGCTCCGCGTCGGTGGTGTGCCGCTGCACCAGGGTCATCAGCCCGGCTCCGCAGGCGGCCCCGGGGATGCCGACCAGGACCATGCCGAGGACCGCCGGCCACACCGCGTCGTACGTCGTGGGGTAGACGAAGATCGCCAGGTCGACGCAACCGAACAGCACCGAACCGACGCCCAGCAGCAGGGCCGGTGACCACCGGCTGGCCAGGCTCGCCACCACCAGGCCGCCGAGGAGACCGCCGACGGCCTGCACGCCGCTGATCACGCCGTACACCTGGCCGCTGCCGTGCAGCTCGTCGCGGACGAAGGGCGCGAAGAGCGTGCCCATGACCCCCTCGCCGGTCTGGGTGATGAGCAGGTAGACCATCAGCACCCGGATCGTCCGCTCCCGGGCGGCCGCCCGCAGCCCGCCGCGGAGGTCGGTGCCGAAGCCGCTGAGCAGGCCGGTGACCGCGCCAGTGACGGGGCCCGTGGCCGGCTCGTCCTCGGTCTCGGTCCCGGGGGTGGTGCGGCCGCTGGTGCGGATCGCCGCGACCAGGAGCGCGGCCACCACGAACGTGACCGCGTCGGCGGCGGCGACCGCCGGGACGCCGCCCACCGCGGCCGCGACGCCGCCGAGCCCGCCGCCGAGCAGCCGGGCGACCTGCCGGGCCTGGCCGTTGAGGACGTTGGCGGTCACCAGGTCGCCGTCGGCGACGAGGCGGGGGAGGAAGGCCTGCTCGGCGGGGGCGAAGAACACCTCGACGACCGACTGTCCGACCAGCACCAGGTAGACCAGCCACACCCGCTCGGCGTCGGTGACCAGCAGCAGCGGGGTGAGCCCGGCGGCCATCACCAGGTTGGCGACCAGCATGGTCCGGCGGCGGTCCCAGCGGTCCACGAGCACGCCGGCCAGCGGCCCCGCCACGACCTGGGGCAGGAAGGCCGCCAGCAGCGTCACCGCCGAGGCCATCGTGGAGCCTGTGAGGTCGTAGACGGCGTAGGCGAGGCCGACGCCCAGGATCCAGTCGCCGCCCTGCGAGACCACGTTGGCCCCGAGCAGGAGCCGCAGGTCGCGGTGGGTGCGCAGGAGCAGGTAGGGCGCCCGGAGGTCCCGGGGCGGACGCTGAGGTGATGTCATGGTGACACCGTAGTGACGTCTGAATGATGTCGCAATGACATCACGCATTTTCATTCCTTGACGGACTGTCCGTGGCGGGGTGTACCGTTCGTGGTGTTCGAACACGCGTTCGAACATCACTCGGCAGGGGCGACCTCGACCCCCGTCCCTGCCGGGTCCGGGGGTCGACCGGTGCAGTGCGGTGCCTGCTGTGGAGAGAGGACGACCAGGTGAGGCGGTACGACGACCCTGTCGAGGTGCGCAAGGGCTGGGTGACCGGCGTGGAGGCGCCCGAGCAGTTCCTGTGGCACGGACGGTTGTGGAAGGTGCGGGCGGTGCTCGCCCACTGGGTGGAGACGGCGCCGTGGTGGCAGTCCTCGGGCGTCCGGGCGGTGATCGGCTCCGACGAGCCGGACCGGCCGGACCGGCCGGGGCGGTCGGGGCAGCCCGGGGGACCGGGCCCGGCCACGCACGGCAGCTCGGCGCTGGCCGCCGACCTGCTCGTCGAGCGCGAGCTGTGGCGGGTGGAGGCCGGCCGCGGCTCCGACGGGGGCGGCGTCTTCGACCTCTCCTTCGACTGGAGCGACGGCCACTGGCAGCTCGTCGGCTGCGAGGACTGAGAGGTGACCGTGGTGAATGCTCCCAACCCCTACGCTCCCAACCCCTACGCCCTGCCCGCGACCACCCACTCCTACCTCGCCCGGGCGGCGGAGTCGCTGAGCGAGGCGATCGGAGCCCACGAGGTGCCGACCCGCTACGCCTGCGCCCACGTCGCCGCGCTCCGGGCCGCGGCGGCCCTGCTGGCCGCCCGCGCCCATCCGGCGCCCCAGCGGCGACGCCCCCAGAAGAACGCCTGGGTGCTGCTGGCCGAGGTGGCTCCCGAGCTGGAGGAGTGGGCCCGGTTCTTCGCCGCCGGCGCCGGCAAGCGGGCCGCGGCCGAGGCCGGCTCGACGCGGGCCGTCAGCGAGCGCGAGGCCGACGACCTGGTCCGCGACGCCGACCGGTTCCTGGCCGTCGTGGAGGCCTCGCTGGGGCTGGTCCCGCACGCCCAGGCCCACCGAAGTTCGGTGGTGACGCGGGCCGTCGGCTGACCCTGGGTTGGGGCTCCGTGCCCGCGTCGCGGGCCTCACGAATCGGAGTCGTCCTCCATGCACCTCATTCTCGGGTTGCGTCGCCGTCGCGCGTCGCTGGTGCTGTCCCTGCTCCTCCTCATCCCGCTGTCGGCCGCGGTCGGCGCTCCCGCCCAGGCGGCCGCGCCGATCACGGTCGCCACTGCGCGGGCCACCCAGAACGGCTCGTCCGCCACCGTCCGCGGCTACGTCGTGGGCCAGCCGACGTCCTCGACCACCGTGGTCACCAGCGGCTTCCCCAACGACTACGCGCTGGCGCTGGCCGACGCGCCCGGTGTCACCGACACCAGCCAGATGCTCTACGTCCAGATTCCCAGCGCCTTCCGGGCAGCCTGGGGGCTCCGGAGCAACCCGTCGCTGCTCGGCAAGCAGATCGATGTCACCGGCACGCTCGCCGCCTACTTCTCCCGGCCGGGCCTGACCTCCGGCACGGCCTTCGCCCTCGCGGGCGGCGGCTCGGGTGGCGGGGGAGGCGGTGCCGGTGGCGGTACGACCGCCTACGACACGACGTACTGGAAGAACGCCGTCGGCAAGACCGGCACGACCCTGGAGTCCTCGCTGCACACGATCATCTCCACGGGCGTCACCAAGCTGACCTACGACCAGGTCTGGAACGCCCTCAAGGTCACCGACCGCGACCCGGCCAACGCCGCCCACGTGCTCTGCATCTACAGCGGCTTCTCGCTGCCGGCCAGCGACAACGGCGGCGGCGTCGACCAGTGGAACCGCGAGCACGTCTGGGCCAAGTCCCACGGCGACTTCGGCACCGCCACCGGTCCCGGCACCGACCTGCACCACCTGCGTCCCGAGGACGTCACCGTCAACTCCGCCCGCGGCAACCTCGACTTCGACAACGGCGGCACCCAGAACGCCGAGGCGCCGGGCAACTACGCCGACGCCGACTCGTGGGAGCCGCGCGACGCCGTCAAGGGCGACGTGGCCCGGATGATCTTCTACATGGCGGTCCGCTACGACGGCGGCGACGGCTGGCCCGACCTCCAGGTCGACGACGTGGTCAACAACGGCACCGCGCCCTACCTCGGCCGGATCTCGGTGCTGCTCCAGTGGAACGCCCAGGACCCGCCCTCCTCGTTCGAGATGCACCGCAACGACGTGATCTACACCGACTACCAGTTCAACCGGAACCCCTTCGTCGACCACCCGGAGTGGGCCGACTCGATCTGGTGATCCGGTCCTGAAACGGTGTTAGGCTGGATGCGTTCGAACAACTGTTCGAACGCATCCAGCAGGGGTCGAGCCGGCTGAGAGGCGGTCCCACCCCGTGCCCGACCCGTTCCCCCATCTCCACGTGGCCTCCGGCTACTCGCTGCAATACGGCGCCTCGCACCCGCACACGCTCGTCGAGCGGGCGGTGGAGCAGGAGATGGACACCCTTGCGCTCACCGATCGCGACGGCACCTACGGCGCGGTGAAGTTCGCCAAGGCCTGCCTGTCCGGGGGAGTGCGGCCGGTGCTCGGGGTCGACCTCGCCCACCTCCCGACCCACGCAACGGACGTCCGGCGGCCCCGCACCCCCGTCCGGGGCGGGGCGTTCCGCGACCCGCGGCTGCCCCGGGTCACCTTCCTGGCCGCGGCCGGCGGGCCGGGCGGCGGCCGGGCCGGGTGGGCGGCGGTGTGCCGGCTGGTCTCGGCCACCCACCTCTCCGGCGAGCGCGGCACCCCCGTCCTCGACCTCGACCTGCTCGCCCGCGAGCTCGCCGGGCCGCTGGGCGCGGGGCAGCTGGTGGTGCTGCTCGGTCCCGGCTCGGAGGTGGGCGCGGCCGCGACCCGGCGCCGCGACGACCTGGCCGAGGCCGCCCTGGCGCGCTGGCGCGAGCTGGTCCCCGCCGAGAACCTCCTCGTCGAGCTGGTCTCCCACCGGCTCCCCGGCAGCCGGTCCGGCGGCGACTGGGGGCCCGGCACCACCCCACACGCCGCCCGGATGGCCGGCCTGGCCCGCCGGGCCGGCCTCGGCACGATCCTGTCCAACGCGGTTCGCTACGCCGACCGCCGCGACGCCCCCACCATCGACGTCCTCGACGCGGCCCGCCGGCTGGTCGCGCTCGGCTCCGCCGACCTGCGCCACGTCGGCCCCGACGCGTTCCGCGGCAACGCCGAGGGCTTCCTCAAGTCCGGCAAGCAGATGCAGGAGGTCGCCGAGGAGATCGCCCGGATGGCCGGCCTGGGCGACCCCGCCCGCGAGGCCCGGCAGCTGCTGGCCCGCACCCGCGCGGTCGCCGACCGGTGCGCCCTGGACCCGCGGGCCGACCTGGGCCTGGGTGAGGTGCACTTCCCCGAGTTCACCCTGTCCGGGGAAGGGGCGAGCGCCGACGTCCTGCTCCGCGCCCGCTGCGAGGGTGCGATCGGCGACCGCTATGGCTCGGCCCCGCGCCAGCGCATCTGGAAGCGGCTCGACGACGAGCTGGAGACGATCCGCACCCTGGGCTACGCCTCCTACTTCCTCACCGTCGGCGACGTCACCGACCTGATCCGGGAGATGGGGGTGCGGTGCGCGGCCCGCGGGTCGGGCGCCGGCAGCCTGGTCAACTACCTGCTCGGCATCTCCGGCGTCGACCCGATCCGCCACGGCCTGCTCATGGAGCGCTTCCTCTCCCCGCTGCGGCGGGCGCTGCCCGACATCGACGTCGACGTGGAGTCCGCACGCCGGCTCGAGGTCTACACCGCGATCCTCGACCAGTACGGCGGCGAGCGCTGCGTCTGCGTCTCGATGATGGACACCTACCGGGTCCGCCACGCCGTCCGCGACGTCGGCGCCGCGCTCGGCATGCCCCCGGGCGAGACCGACGCGATCGCCAAGGCCTTCCCGCACATCCGCGCCCGCGACGCCCGGGCCGCGCTGCGCGAGCTGCCCGAGCTGCGCGCCAGCGGCCTGGGGGAGGAGCGCCTCGACCTGATGTTCGGGCTGGTGGAGCGGCTCGACGGGCTGCCGCGCCACATCGCCGTGCACCCGTGCGGGGTGCTGCTCTCCGACGCCACCCTGCTCGACCGCACCCCCGTCGAGGCGTCGTACGCCGGCTTCCCGATGAGCCAGTTCGACAAGGACGACGTGGAGGACCTCGGGCTGCTCAAGTTCGACGTGCTCGGCATCCGGATGCAGTCCTCGATGGCGCACGCGCTCGCCGAGATCCAGCGGGTCGACGACGTCGTGGTCGACCTCGACGACGAGGAGCAGGTGCCCTTCGACGACCCCGCGACCTACGCGATGATCTCGGCCGCCAAGACCCTGGGCGTCTTCCAGATCGAGTCGCCGGGGCAGCGCGAGCTGGTCGGCAAGTCCGGCATCGAGAGCTTCGAGGACATCATCACCGACATCTCGCTGTTCCGGCCCGGGCCGGTCAAGAGCGACATGATCACCCCCTACCTCGAGGCCAAGCAGGGCTGGAAGGCGCCGGTCTACCTCCACGACGACCTGCGCCCGATCCTGGGGCAGACCCGGGGCGTGGTGGTCTTCCACGAGCAGGTCATCGAGATGATCGCGCGGTTCGCGCGGGTCTCCTACGCCGAGGCCGACGAGCGCCGCCGCGCGCTCGGCGACGTCGAGGGGATGGCCGAGACCAGGCTCTGGTTCTTCCCGCGCGCGCTCGCTCACGGCTACGCCCTCCGGGTGGTCGAGGACGTCTGGAAGGTCCTCGAGGCGTTCGCATCGTTCGGGTTCTGCAAGGCCCACGCAGCGGCGTTCGCGCTGCCGACCTACCAGTCCGCCTGGCTCAAGGCGCACTGGCCGGCCCACTTCATCGCCGGCCTCCTCACCCACGACCCCGGCATGTATCCCAAGCGCCTGATCCTCGACGACGCCCGCCAGCTCGGCATCGCCGTCCTCGGCCTCGACGTCAACACCAGCGAGCAGACCTACGTCGTGGAGAAGCTTCCGTCCCCGGTGGGCGAGCCTGCCGAGACCCCCTACGGCATCCGGCTGGCCCTGTCCGAGGTCAAGGGGATCAACGAGGGGGAGGTGCAGCGGATCGTCGCGGCCCGGCCCTACCACTCGCTCACCGACTTCTGGCACCGCGCGCGGGTCTCCCGGCCGATCGCCGAGCGGCTGGTGCTGGCCGGCGGGTTCGACTCCGTCTACGGCATCGGCACCACCTCCGACGGGGTCGGCCGGCGCGGCCGGGTCACCCGCCGCGACCTGCTCCTGCAGGTGGCCGAGCTCGACCGCCACGCCCGGGCCGTCGAGCGCGCCGGTCGCGGCCGCGGGCTGGCCGGCCGCCGGCCCGCCGCTGCGGCGGGCAGCGCCCCCGGCTCCCGGGCCCGGACCGTCGCCGACCAGGCCGCGGTCCGCAACAGCTCCGACCCGCTGGAGCGTGAGGCCGCGCCCAGCACCGAGCGGCACGCCCTGGCCGACCAGGGCGTGTGGGCGCGGGCCGCCGCGCAGTCGCGCGCCACCGCAGCCCCGCGGCCGGTCACCTCGGTCCAGCTCGCCCTCGACCTCGGCGACGAGCCCGGGGAGGGTGAGGTCTCCGGGCTCCCCGAGCTGTCCCCCCAGGAGCGGATGAACGCCGAGCTGGAGATCCTCGGGCTCGACGCGAGCCGGCACGTCGTCGAGACCTACGCGACCTTCCTGCGCCAGCTGGGCACCACCCGCAGCAGCGAGCTGCTCCAGCGCCGCAGCAAGTCCGAGCTCCTGGTCGCGGGGGTCAAGGTCGCCACCCAGACCCCGCCGATCCGCTCCGGCCGGCGGGTCATCTTCCTGACCCTCGACGACTCCACGGGGCCGGTCGACGCGACGTTCTTCGAGGACGCCCAGGGTCCCTACGCCGCCACCGTCTTCCACTCCTGGCTGCTCGTGGTCCGCGGCGAGCTGCGCCGCACCGGCCACCGGGGCGTCTCCCTGCGCGCCACCGGCTGCTGGGCGCTGCCCGAGCTGTTCGCCCTGTGGCAGTCCCACGGTGCCGGCGATGCCGGCATCGAGGCGGTCCGCGCCGCGATGGCCGTCCTGCCCGCGGGCTTCGGGGTCGAGGAGCCCGAGCACCGCCGGGTGCTGGTGCACTCCAGCGGCTTCCGGATGTCGCCCTACTCCGACATCAAGCCCGCCGGTGAGGAGACGAAGGACGTGGCCCGCAAGCTGTGGCACCGCAGCCCCGGGAGCGCAGGATGACTCACCGGACGACCGCCCCCCACCCGCCACTAGGGTGTGACGCATGCCAGCCAGCGACCGGCCCAGCGACCGTCCCAGCGACCGGCCCAGCGACCGGCCCAGCGAACGTCGGGGCGCCGCCCGCACCGCCGTGGTGTGGGAGGGCCTGCGCCCGGTCCTCGAGGACGTCGCCGCCCGCGACGTGCTCGACATCGGCGGCGGCACCGGCGGCTTCGCCGCCCGGGTCGCCGAGCTCGGCCACCGGGTCACCGTCGTCGACCCCAGCCCCGACGCGCTCGCCGCGCTCGACCGCCGGGCCCGCGAGCTCGGCGTCGAGGTCCGCGGCCAGCAGGGCGACCTGTCGACCCTGCTCGATGTCACCGGACCCGACAGTGCCGACGTGGTGCTCTGCCACGGCGTCCTCGAGGTGGTCGAGGACCCCGCCGCCGCGCTGGCCACGATCCGCGAGGTGCTCCGCCCCGGCGGCACCCTCAGCCTGCTGGTCGCCCAGCGGCACGCCGCCGTCATCGCGCGCGCCATGGCCGGCCACTTCCAGCAGGCCCTCGGCCTCCTCGACGCGACCGCGCCCACGGGCCGGGCGGGTCGCCGGTTCACCCACGACGAGATCGTCGGGCTGCTCGCCGGCGCCGGCTTCGCCCCGGCCTCGGTGCACGGCATCCGGGTCTTCGCCGACCTGGTCCCCGGCTCGCTGCTCGACCTCGAGCCCGGTGCCACCGCGTCCCTGGTCGAGCTCGAGCACGCCGTGGCCACCCGCCCCGAGTTCCACCCCCTCGCCGCGCAGCTGCACCTCATCGCGCAGTAGGGCCGGTCACCGAGGGGGTCACCATGGGTGACCGGTCCTCGGCCTGCTCGATCCTCCACGTCGACATGGACGCCTTCTACGCGTCCGTGGCGACCCGCGACCGTCCCGACCTGCAGGACGTCCCCGTGATCGTGGGCGGCGGTCACCGCGGCGTCGTGCTCTCGGCCAACTACCTCGCCCGCCAGTACGGCGTCCGCTCGGCGATGCCCAACACCCGGGCCCGGAGGCTGTGCCCGCAGGCGGTGGTCGTGCCGCCCGACTACGACCTGTTCGGCCAGGTGTCGTCCTCGGTGATGGAGAACTTCCGCCGGGTCACCCCGCTGGTCGAGGTGCTCTCGATGGACGAGGCGTTCCTCGACGTCCGCGGCTCGGTCCGGCGACTCGGCACGCCCCTGCAGATCGCCGAGCAGCTGCGCGCCACCGTCCACGACGAACAGGGCGTGACCTGCTCGGTCGGGGTGGCCTCCTCGGTCTCGGTCGCCAAGCTGGCCAGTCGCCGGGCGAAGCCCGACGGCGTGGTGGTCGTGCCGCCCGAGGAGGTCACCTCCTTCCTGCACCCCCTCGACGTGGGCGAGCTCTACGGCGTGGGGGAGAAGACCCAGGCGATGCTGCACCGGCTGGGGCTGATCACCGTCGGCGACGTCGCCCACACCCCGCTGCGCACCCTCCAGCGCGCGGTCGGCGAGGGCCTGGGCGCCCACCTCCACGCGCTGGCCTGGGGCACCGACCGGCGCGCGATCGTCGCGCGCAACGTCTCGGCCTTCGGCGGGGGCGACCCCGACAAGTCGATGGGCGCCCAGGAGACCTTCGGTCGCGACACCGACGACCGCGAGGTGATCCTGCGCGAGATGCTCCGGCTCACCGCCAAGGTCACCAGCCGGATGCGGGTCGCCGGCGTGGCCGGCCGCACCGTCGCGATCACGGTCCGCTTCGCCGACTTCACCACCATCACCCGCTCCCGGACCCTGCCCGAGGCGACCGACGTGACCCAGGAGATCTACCGCACCGCCACCGGCCTGTACGACGCCCTCGGCCTCCAGCGCGCCCGGCTGCGACTGGTCGGGGTGCGGGTCGAGGGCCTGGTCCCGCGCGGGACGGTCCACCGCCAGCTGGTGCTGGGCGAGCGCGAGCGGGGCTGGTCCGACGCCGACCGGGCCGTCGACCGGGTGACCCTGCGCTTCGGTTCCGCGGCCGTCCGGCCGGCCAGCCTGCTGTCCTGACGGTGCCGGACCCCGGCCCTGACCCCGCCCCAGCACCGGGCGACGAGACTCGTCCATCACTTCGGTGGTGAAATTCCACAACCCGCCTACCGAGATGCCCGGCCCCTGCCTAGACTTGACTGCACGGTAGCCACTTCGACACCTGTCGACGGGCTTTCCCGCATCTACCCAGGGAGGACCGGTGCCGCTCTCCGAAGAGGAGCTCCGACTGCTCGAGCAGATGGAGCGCGCTCTCGTCGAAGAGGACCCCAAGCTCGCCTCCACCCTGCGCGGCACCTCGCTCCGACGGTCCGCCCGTCGGCGCGCGATCGTGGCGGGGGTCGTGTTCGCGATCGGCGTCGCGGTCCTGATGGCCGGTGCGGTGCTGTCCGGCGACAACCCCAAGTTCTGGGCTCTCGGCATCGCCGGCTTCGTGATCATGCTGGGTTCCGCCACCGTCGCGGTCACCTCGCTCCGCAGCCAGCAGGCCGTCCAGCACGGCCACCCCGATCCGCGCGCGGCCGGTCACGCGACCCACGGGTTCACCGTCATCGACGGCGGCCGCTCCGGCCGTGGCCGTCGCAACCGCCGCCCCTCCCACGCTCCCTTCATGGAGCGCATGGAGCAGCGCTGGCGTCGTCGCCGCGACGAGAACAACGGCTTCTGACCGACCCCAGCCGACCTGGGCCGACCTCAGCCGACCTCAGCCGACGTGGTCGACGACCCCGCCGTACCTCGCCTGCTCCGGCCGCGGTGCCACGCCGACCGCGCGACGTGCGTCCTTGGTGAGCACCGACCGCGGCCACCACTCGGCCCGGCGCCGGGCGCCCCGCGACGCGCCACCCTCGAGCGCGGCGACGCAGGTCTCGGCCTCGGTCCGCAGCGCGGCTGACCCGGCGTCGTCGCGCCCGCGGGCGTAGCGCAGCAGCTCCAGGGCACGCACGATCCGGTCCAGGCACTGCACCGCTCCCGGCGCGACCGCCGGGCCGTGGGCGGGCCGCTCGTCGCCGCCGGACCCGACGGGGGCGCCGAGGAACTCCACCAGCACGTCCCGCGTCTCGCGCGGGGACCGGGCCTCGGGCCAGGGCACGCCGAGGTCCAGGGCGGTCGCCCGCAGCTCGGCCCAGGCTTCTTCCGGCCCGCCGGCCAGCCGGAGCTGCCGGCGCCGACGGCGCAGGAAGCGGGGCAGCACCAGCAGCGCGGCGACCAGCGCCAGTGCGGCCAGGCCGCCGACCACGGGAGCCCACGGGAACGCGGCGGCCGTGTCGCCCTGGGCGGACGCCTTGTCGGCCGAGGGGCTCGCCGACGCCTCGGTGCTGGAGCCGCGGCTCGGCTGGTCGTTCTGGGGGACCGCCGTCGACCCGATGGTCGGGTCCAGGGCCGGCACGTCCTGGGTGGTGTACGACGGCACGGTCCGCGCCCGCTCGGACGGGGTCGGCTCGAAGCGCACCCAGCCGGAGCCCGGGAAGAACAGCTCGGGCCAGGCGTGCAGGTCGTAGGAGGAGTACTCGTAGGTCTGCGGGCCGACCTGGTGCGGCAGCAGGAAGCCGACGGCCACCCGCGCGGGGATGCCGAGCTCCCGCGCCATCACGGCCATGGCGGAGGCGAACTGCTCGCAGTAGCCGGTGCGGCCGCCGTCGCCGGTGCTGAGGAAGGCGACCAGCTCGTCGGTGCCGTTGCCGACGGCGGAGTGCAGGTCGTAGGTGAAGCCGCCGGTCTCGCGGAACCAGCGCTGCAGCGCGACGCCCTTCTCGAAGCGGCTCGGCGCCTCCCGCGTGACCTCCTGCGCCAGCTGGCGCACCAGCACCGGGATGCCGGTGGGGAGCTGGACGAAGTCCTTGCTGACCTGGCCGGCCGACGACGGCGCGAGCGCCAGCGCGGAGGCGTCGACGTTCAGCTTCACCGCGGTCATCGTGTAGTGCATGCCTGCCGTGGTCAGGTCCTTGTCGCCGGCGATGAAGTCCATCGTCGCCGTGTCGTAGCGCCAGTCGCCGTCGGCCTGGATGCGGCTGATGGGGAACTGCGTGGGCAGCCAGGTCGAGTCGAAGGCGTCCTCGATCGTGACGTCGTAGTCGTAGGTCGTGCGGGCTACGGAGGACGAGACCCCCTGCAGCGGCGGCATGTCGCCGTCGGGCAGGTTGTTGGTCGGGACGGTGCGGTCGCCGGACGTCCACTCGTTGTCGTTGAAGCGGTCGAGCACCGAGATGCGGAGGTACGACGGGTTCGGGTCGTCGGTCGTGACCCGCACGACCGGGAAGTCGGCGCCGCGCACCAGGTCGCGGCGCAGGTCGGTCATGGGGTTCTCGATGCTGATCTCGTCGTTCCCGCCGGGGCCCTGCCCGAGGTTGAACAGGTGCACGCCGAAGGTCGGGACCAGGAACGGCACGAAGACCGCCAGGGCCGTGGCCACGCCACCGATGGTCGTCGCGCTCGTCTTGATCGCGCCGGTGCGCACCCCGAAGCCGGTGGGGTCCGCGGTGGCGGGGTCCTCGCCGAGCGGCCGGCCCCAGCGGGCCACCGCCTCGTTCTCCTGCAGGAACAGCAGGCCGAGGAAGCCGGCGGCGGTCGCGGCGAAGACCCACCAGGTCACGCCACCTCCGAGCAGGCTCACCGGGATGCTGTAGACCATCAGCAGCGGCAGCCCGGCCAGGGGCACCCGGCGGAGCGTGCAGGCGAGCGCGTCGACCAGCAGCAGGCAGAGGAGGCCGCCCGCGATCAGCAGGGGGTGGACGCCCGGCGCGTGCGCCGGCACCGGGGCGGCGTAGGTCTGCGAGGAGTCGACGGCGGCCCGGAAGGCGTCGAAGAGCCGTGGGTACGCGGGGCCGACGGGCACCGGCGAGCCGCACAGCATCGCGGAGGCGACCATCCCGCCGACGAGCGCCTGGAGGCCCAGGACGGCCGACCAGGGCGCCCGCCACCACCGGGCGAGGGCGCCGACGCCGGCCACGAGTGCGGCGAGCACGAAGAGCGGGCCGAGGAAGCGGCCGGGCATCTGCGTGAAGCCGCGCCACGACCACATCGCCACCCACGTCGTCAGGGCGGCGGCCCCGGCCAGCGAGAGCTGGGAGCCCAGGCCCCCGCGCATCCTGCTCATCGGGCCGCCTGGGGTGCGGGCGGGGCGCCGAGCCCTCCGACCATCGAGGAGGTGGGCCCGCTGCGGCCGAGGTCCTGCCAGACGGAGTCGAGCCGGTCACGGGGACGCAGGGGCGTGACCCGCCAGCCCTGCTGGGCCAGCGCACCGGAGGCGTCGCCCGGCGCGGCGTTCGGGGAGACCCAGGCGTCGACGTCGAGGGCGATGGCCATCGCGGAGCCGGCGTGCAGCTGCATCCGCCTGATCACGGGTACGTCGATCGCCTCGACGGCACCGAACACCGCGACGGTCAGGCCCCCGTGGGTGCCCTCGGCGAGCCAGGCCGTGTCGAGCTGCGGCTGGTGGACGGCCTGGACGACGGCGAGCGCCTCGAGCAGTGGGCCGGTGTTGAGGTCCGCGTCGCGGAAGTGCCAGGCGGAGCTGGGGTCCTCGCCCGTTGCCGTGACGAGTCGGACGGTGAAGCCGCGGTGCGAGAGGTGGACCGCGATGGATGCGGCGGCGGAGACCGCGGCCTCGAGGGAGGAGGCGATGCCCTGGCCACGGTGGGAGCGCAGCCGGTTGTCGAGGAAGAGCGTGGCCCGCGACTGCCAGGGCTGCTCCTCGCGGCGCACCATCAGCTCGCCGACCCGGGCCGAGCTGCGCCAGTGCACGCGCCGCAGGTCGTCGCCACGGCGGTACTCGCGCACGGTGACGTCCTCGGCCGAGCCGGTGGCGAAGGCCCGCGGGCGGTTGTCGCCGGAGCCGGTCCAGGCGCCGCCGAGCGGGATGTTGGGCAGCGGCACGGTGCGGGGCGTGACGGTGAGCGGCACGGTGGTGCGGAAGGCGCGCCCGAGCTCGATCAGCCCGAAGGGGTCGCTGACGCGCACCGACATCGGGCCGATGTCGAAGCGGCCGCGGACGTCGGAGCGCACCTGGTAGGTCACGTGCCGGCGCCAGCCGTGGCCGATGCCCTCCAGCACGAAGCGCGGGCGGGTGCCCAGCACGTAGGGCACGTGGTCCTCGAGCAGCAGCACGCCACTGGGCGTGCGGCCCTCGTTGGTGAGGGCGAGGTTGACCCGGGCCGGCTGGCCGGCGGCGACCAGCTGGGGGGTGACGGTGCGGACCAGCGCGAGCTTGTAGCGGCTGCGTGACAGCACGACGGCCGTGACCAGCGGGAGGGCCAGCACCAGCACGCCGACCCGGGTCAGCGCGGGCTGGCCGAGGACGATCGCGCACACGATCGCGGTGATCCCCGCAGCGATGAACGCCCGTCCGCGGACGGTCAGCCCGGCAAGCGCCTCACGCACGGGTCCCCTCGGGCACCGGGACGCCCGCGACGATGCCGTCGAGGATCTGCGAGGTCGAGCGGCCGCTCATGGCGGCCTCGACGCTCGGCAGCAGCCGGTGCGCGAGGACGGGGCGGGCGAGGGTGTGCACGTCATCGGGCAGGACGTAGTCGCGCCCGTGCATGGCCGCCATCGCCTTGGCGGCCCGGACCAGGTGCAGCGTCGCCCGCGGCGAGGCGCCCAGCGTGAGCTCCTCGGACCGGCGGGTGGCCGCGGTCAGGTGCACGACGTAGCGCTGCACGGCCTCGGAGACGTAGACCTGGCCGACGATCTGGGAGAGCTTGCGCACCTCGGCGGCGTCGGTGACCGGCTCGAGGTCGTCGAGCGGGTTGCTGCCCGTGTGGGAGTTGAGCATCGCGATCTCGGCGGCCTCGACCGGATAGCCGACCGAGACGCGCGCCATGAAGCGGTCGCGCTGCGCCTCGGGGAGGGCGTAGGTGCCCTCCATCTCGATGGGGTTCTGGGTCGCGATCACCATGAAGGGCGTGTCGAGCTGGTAGGTCGCGTTGTCGACGGTGACCTGCCGCTCCTCCATGCACTCCAGCAGCGCCGACTGGGTCTTGGGCGAGGCGCGGTTGATCTCGTCGCCGACCACGATGTTGGCGAAGACGCCGCCCGGGCGGAACTCGAACTCCCGGCTGTTCTGGTTGAAGATCGAGACACCCGTGACGTCGGAGGGCAGCAGGTCCGGCGTGAACTGGATCCGCCGCACCGAGCAGTCGATGCTCCGCGCCAGCGCCTTGCTCAGCATCGTCTTGCCGACGCCTGGCACGTCCTCGATCAGCAGGTGCCCCTCGGCGAGCAGCACGACCAGTGTCGAGGAGACCACGTCCGGCTTCCCCTCGATGACCCGCTCGATGTTGGCCCGCACCCTGCCGACGACGCGTGCCAGCGTCTCCAGGTCCGCGCCGCCAGTGCTCCCAGAATCCACGCCCGATCCTTCCCCTGCCACCCGAGAACTGCCTCCACCCCTACGCATCCAACGGTAGGGCGTGCGCGAAACATACGCGCCCCCTGGCCGTACTGCATCTGACTCCCGCCATCACGGTTTGGTTGCGGATGCTGCCCGGTTTCTTGGCCCGTGGCCCGGACGACGAATTCGATTCCCCACTTTTCGCTCCACTTCCCCCCACCGCCGGCGCCCGTTCTCCCCACCGGCGCTCCACTTTCCCTCCCTGGCCGCGGTACGGCGACCGCCGTACCGCCCCTGACCTGCGCAAACGCGTGATGCAGGCGGCCAGCCACGGCCCGCGGCGTCCGGGGGAGAGGGCCGCGAGAAACACCGGAAACACGCTCACGACATGGGCGAATGTGGTTGACGGTGGAGGGAAGTGGAGTAAAGTGGTGCGCAGTGGAGGATCAGCCCGTTTCAGGGTGGGGGAGTGGAGGTGCTCGATGTTCTTCATGGGCACCTACACCCCCAAGCTCGACGAGAAGGGGCGGCTGTTCCTCCCGGCGAAGTTCAGGGACCAGCTTGCGGAGGGGCTCGTGGTGACCAGGGGGCAGGAGTTCTGCCTCACGGTCTGGCCGATGGCCGATTTCATGGAGCTCACCCGCAAGGCCCAGGAAGCGCCGGTGACGGTGAAGGGGGCGCGGGACTACACCCGCTTCCTGTTCGCCGGAGCCTCGGAGGAGAAGCCGGACAAGCAGGGCCGCATCACGATCACGCCGATGCTCCGCGAGTACGCCTCGCTCGAGCGGGACGTGGTGGTGATCGGGGTGATGAACCGGGTCGAGATCTGGGACCCGGCCAGGTGGCAGCAGTACAGCGCGGAGCAGGAGACGAAGTTCTCCGAGCTCAGCGAAGAGGTCTTCCCGGGGGTCTGAACACCCCAGCCAGCAGCACCGAGGACAACAGCACAGCGATCCGCAGGACGAGGTCTCGGGCCCGCTCCCCGACCGTCTTCTGGGACACCTTCCCCGGCCCCAGACGACGACTTCCCACGAGGGAGCGGGCAGGGACCTGGTCCGGCGGATCACCACATTTCACGCAGTTTCGCGCAGCAGCAGACAACGGGGTCGAACTCATGAGCATCACGCCAGTGGCACCGGTACGCCGGGTGCGTCACCAGGCCCGGGAGGCGGCCGCGGTGATGGCCTTCTCGGCGGCGACCTCGCTCGGCCTGGCCACGGCGTTCCTCGTCCTGACGAGCCTGGGCCGGTAGGGCGCGACCATGAGCAGCCCCCGCCACGTCCCGGTCCTCCTCGACCGGGTCGTCGCTCTTCTGGCGCCCGCACTCGGGCACGACGGAGCGACGATGATCGACGCCACGCTCGGCCTCGGCGGCCACAGCGAGGCCGTGCTGACCCGGATCCCCGGCTCCCGCGTGATCGGGGTCGACCGCGACCCGGCCGCGCTGGCCCTGGCCGGCGAGCGCCTCGCGCCCTTTGGTGACCGGTTCACCCCCGTCCACGCCGTCTACGACGAGATCCCGAACGTCCTTGCGGACCTGAACCGGTCCAGCGTGGACGCGGTCCTGTTCGACCTCGGCGTCTCCTCCATGCAGCTCGACCTCCGCGAGCGCGGCTTCGCCTACGCCGAGGACGCGCCGCTGGACATGCGCATGGACAGCACCGTCGGCCAGACCGCCGCGGACGTCCTGAACACCTACGCCGTCGGCGACCTGACCCGCATCCTGCGCGACTACGGCGAGGAGAAGTTCGCCGCCAAGATCGCTCGCGCGATCGTCCGCGAGCGCGAGGCCGAGCCGTGGAGCCGGTCGGGCCGCCTCGTCGAGCTGCTGTACGCCGAGATCCCGGCGCCGGCGCGACGCACCGGGGGACACCCCGCCAAGCGCACCTTCCAGGCCCTTCGCATGGAGGTCAACGACGAGCTGGCCGTGCTCCGCCGCGCGATGCCGGCCGCGATCGAGGCGATCGCCGTCGGTGGCCGGGTCGTCGTGGAGTCCTACCACTCGCTGGAGGACCGCCTGGTCAAGCAGGCGTTCACCGCCGCCACGAAGAGCGACGTGCCGCTGGACCTGCCGTTCGTGCCCGAGGGGAGCGAGCCGGCCCTGCGCCTGGTCACCCGCGGCAGCGAGAAGGCCGACGCCGGCGAGATCGAGGAGAACCCCCGCGCGGCCAGCGTCCGGCTGCGCGCCATCGAACGTGTCCGACCCGACGGCCCCACCAGCGGCCCGACCCGCAGAAGAGGAGAAGCGTGATGAGCAGTCCCGCCGTTCAGTTCCGCCAGCGCATGCCGCGCATCGCCGAGGCGGCCGTCGAGCGCGCCCGGCTCACGGTGGTGCCGCGACGACGCGTCCGCGCCCCCCGCATGCCCTTCGTCGCCCTGGTCAGCCTGGTGCTGCTCGGTGGCGTCATCGGCCTGCTCCTCTTCAACACCTCCATGCAGCAGGCGGCGTTCGCCACGACCGCGCTGGAGAACCAGGCCAGCACCCTGTCGGCTCGCCAGCTCACGCTGAAGATGGAGCTCGACGAGCTCCGCTCCCCGCAGCGCGTGGCCGACCAGGCCCGCCGGATGGGCATGGTCTACCCGCACAACCCGCTCTTCCTCGACCTGCGCAGCGGCAAGGTCAGCGGCGCACCGTTCGTCTCCAGCCCGGCCGACGGCCAGCCGATCTGGCCCGCCGTCCCGCCGAAGCCGCCGGTGCTCACGCCGACCCCGACGTACGTCGACCCGCCGGCTGACGCCACGACCGGCGCGTCGGACAACGCCGGGGCCACCTCCAGCCACCAGAATGGCCACAACAGTCACAAGGACCACAAGAGCCCCTCCAAGCACACCAATACGCACACCAGCAAGCACACCCACCACTGAGACCGGAGTCGTCCGTGCGCCAGTCCCGCAGCCCCCAGCCGCGCCGCCCCCGGGGCAGCCGGCGTGGAGCGCCGCAGCTGCGGCTGCGGTTCGGCTTCATCGTCATCGCGATGGTGCTCTCGGTGTTCGGCGCCCGCCTGGTGCAGCTGCAGGGGATCGACCCCAACTCCTACGCCGCGATGGCGGCGGCCGAGGGCCTGGTCAACGTCGACCTGCCCGCGCAGCGCGGTGACATCCTGGACCGCAACGGCGAGCCGCTGGCCGACTCCGTGGCCGGCTACATGCTGGTGGCCGACCCCCACATGACGACCGACCAGGCGCCCGAGATGGCGAAGTTCCTCACCAACCGCCTGCACGTCGACTACTTCTCCACCCTCAAGAAGCTGCGTGCCGAGGGCAGCCGCTTCGAGTACATCGCCCGCCGGGTCCCGGCGACCCTGGCCACCGACGTGCTCACTGCCGCCCGCCACGAGGGCTTCGAGGGCCTCGACATCCGGCGCGACCCGGTCCGGGACTACCCGGCCGGCGACGTGGCCGCCAACATCATCGGCTTCCTCGGCACCGACGAGCCGCTGGCCGGCCTGGAGCGCACGTTCAACGCCCAGCTCGCCGGCAAGGACGGCTCGGCCCGCTACGAGGTCGGCGGTGGCAACCGGATCCCGCTCGGGGAGAGCACCATCACCGCGCCCGTCGAGGGTCGGGACCTGCACACCACCATCGACCGCGACCTGCAGTGGTACACCCAGCGCGTCCTGCGTCAGACCGTCGAGGACGCCCGCGGCGACTCCGGCATGGCCGTGGTGATGGACACCCTCACCGGTGAGCTGCTCTCGGTCGCCGACTACCCGACGTTCGACGCCAACAGCCCGCAGGAGTCGCCCAAGGCCGACCTGGGCTCCCGTTCCACCAGCGACGTCTACGAGCCCGGCTCGGTCGAGAAGGTGCTGACCCTCAGCTCGCTCATCGATGCCGGCAAGGTGACCGACAGGACCCGCCTGAAGGTGCCCGGCGAGCTCGACCGCGAGGACCGCGCGATCCACGACTGGTTCCCGCACGACCTGATCCGGCTGACCCTCGCCGGCGTCATCGCCAAGTCGTCCAACATCGGCACGGTGCTCGCCGCCGACAAGTTCAGGACCGGGCAGCTCTACGACTACCTGCGCTCCTTCGGCCTCGGTGAGCGCACCGACGTCGGGATGCGCGGCGAGTCGCCGGGCATCCTGCCCGCCAAGGCGCTGTGGACCCACCAGACCCAGGACCGCATCGCGTTCGGCCAGTCGCTGTCGGTCAACGCCGTGCAGATGGCCGCCGCGGTCAACACCATCGCCAACGGCGGCGTCCGCGTCTCGCCCAGCCTCGTCCGGGGCTCGGCCACCACCGACGACGGCCAGGTCGTCGGCACCGACCACACCAGGACGCACCGCGTGGTCAGCGAGCGGGCCGCCCACCAGATGATGCTGATGATGGAGCGCGTCCTCGACCCCGAGGACGGCGTCGCCCCCGGCGCGGCCGTCCCGGGCTACCGGGTCGCCGGCAAGACCGGCACCGCGCAGGCCGTCGGCGAGGCCTGCGGCTGCTACGACGGCACCTTCAACGTGTCGTTCGCCGGCTTCGCGCCGGCCGACAAGCCCCGCTTCACCGTCTACGTCGTGGTCAAGAACCCGCGCAACGGCGGCGGTGGCGGCTCGGTCGCCGGCCCGGCGTTCGCGAAGATCATGAGCTACGCGCTGCGCCGCTACGCGGTGCCGCCGACCGAGACCACGCCGAGCCACCTCCCGGTCGAGTGGTGATCCTCACGGGCCCCGCCAGCCGGTGGCCCGGGGCCCCCTTCCGGGGCGATAGCCTCGCGGCGTGGTGAGCGAGGAGACCCCGACCCGGCCGCGACGCCCGTTGAGCACCCCGCTCGGCGACCTCGTCGCCTGGCTCGAGACCCACGACGCCGACGTGTCCACGCGGGGTGACCTCGACAGCGTGGTGGTCACCGGCATCTCCCTGAGCTCCCAGCGCATCCGGCCCGGCGACCTGTACGCCGCCCTGCCGGGCACCCGCGTCCACGGCATCGAGTTCGCCGCCGCGGCCGCCGAGGCCGGTGCCGTCGCGATCCTGACCGACCAGGACGGGGCAGCCAGCGACCCGGTGACCGACCTGCCGCTCGTCGTCGTCGGCTCGCCCCGAGCCCTCCTCGGCCGTCTCTCCGCCCGCGTCTACGGCGACCCCGCGACCTCGCTCCGGATGATCGGTGTGACCGGCACCCAGGGCAAGACCACCACCACGCGGCTGCTCGAGAGCGGCCTGCAGCAGGCCGGCGTGCCCGCCGCCGTGATCGGCACGGTCGGCACGCGCGTCGGCGGTGCGGACGTGAAGACGTCGCTGACCACTCCGGAGGCCCCGGACCTGCACGGCCTCTTCGCGATGATGCGCGAGCGCCACGTCGCCGCCTGCGCCATGGAGGTCTCCAGCCACGCCCTGGTCATGGGCCGCGTCGACGGGGTCGTCTTCGACGTCGCGGTCTTCACCAACTTCGGTCGCGACCACCTCGACTTCCACACCGACGTGGAGGACTACTTCCGAGCCAAGGCCTCGCTCTTCACCCCGCAGCGCGCCCGGCTCGGCCTGGTCAACGTCGACGACGAGCACGGTCGGCGCCTGGTCGAGGAGGCCACCATTCCGGTGCGCACCTTCTCGCTGACCGGCCGCGAGGCGCACTGGCAGGCGGTCGACGTCTACCTCAGCGCCACCGGCTCCCGCTTCACCGTGCTCGGCCCCGACGGGATCGCCGTCGACGCGGCCGTCGGGCTGCCCGGCGACTTCAACGTCGCCAACGGCCTCGCCGCGATCGCGGCGGCCTCGGAGGCCGGGTTCGACACTCGCCGGGTCGCCGAGGGCATCGCCACGGGGGGCGGCGTCCCCGGCCGGCTCGAGCGGATCGACGAGGGCCAGGACTACGTCGTGGTCGTCGACTACGCCCACAAGCCCGACGCCGTGGAGGCCGCGATCGGCGCCCTCCGGCCGCTCACCGAGGGACAGGTCATCGTCGTGATCGGCGCCGGCGGCGACCGCGATCCCGGCAAGCGGCCGATCATGGGCGAGATCGCGGCCCGCCTGGCCGATGTGCTGGTCGTGACCGACGACAACCCGCGCACCGAGGACCCCGCCGCGATCCGGGCCGCGGTGCTGGCCGGCACCACCGCCGGGCCGGCGGACGTCGTCGAGATCGGCGATCGACGTAGCGCCGTGCGGGAGGCGGTCCGCCGCGCCCGCCCCGGCGACATCGTGCTGGTGGCCGGCAAGGGCCACGAGACGGGCCAGGAGGTCCAGGGCGTCGTGCACCCCTTCGATGACCGCGAGGTGGTCCGCGAGGCCATCCGGGAGGCCACCCGATGATCCCCATGACCCTCGCCGAGATCGCCGCCGTCGTCGACGGCAGCGTCTCCGGTGACCCCGACCTGCTCGTGCACGCCCCGGCGTACGTCGACAGCCGCAACCCGATCCAGGGCGGGCTGTTCGTGGCCGTGGTGGGGGAGCACGTCGACGGCCACGACTACGTCGAGGGCGCCCACGCCGTGCTCGGCAGCCGCTCCACCGGCGCCCCGTCCGTGCTCGTCGGCGACCCCGTCGCCGCGCTGGGTCGCCTGGCCCGCCACGTGCTGGGCCGGATCGACACGACCGTCGTCGCGCTGACCGGGTCGCAGGGCAAGACGGGCACCAAGGACTACCTCGCGCAGGTGCTGGCCGCTGCCGGCCCGACCGTCGCGACCACGGGCAACAACAACAACGAGATCGGCGTCCCGCTCACCGTGCTGCGCGCCGACGCGGGCACCGCCCACCTCGTGGTCGAGATGGGTGCGCGCGGGGTCGGCCACATCGCCTACCTCTGCGGGATCGCGCCGCCCCACGTCGCGGCCGTGCTCAACGTCGGCACCGCCCACATCGGCGAGTTCGGCAGCCGTGAGGCGATCGCGCAGGCCAAGGGCGAGATCGTCGAGGCGCTGCCCGACGGCGGGATCGCGGTGCTCGCGGCCGACGACGAGCTGGTCTCCGCCATGTCCGCGCGCACGCACGCGCGCGTGCTGACCTTCGGCACGACCGGCGACGTGGCCTGGCGCCACCTCGAGCTCGACGAGCTCGGGCGCCCGTCCTTCGAGCTCGGGCACGGCGGGGAGTGGCACCCGGTCCGGCTCGGCCAGGTCGGCGCCCACCAGGCCGCCAACGCCGCCGCCGCTGCGGCCATGGCGATCGCCGTCGGGCTGCCCCTCGCCGACGTCGCCCGCGCGCTGACCGACGCCACCGACTTCTCGCGCTGGCGGATGGAGGTCCACGAGCGCGCGGACGGCCTGGTCGTGGTCAACGACGCCTACAACGCCAACCCGGCCTCGATGGTGGCCGCCCTCGACGCCCTGGTCGCGATCGGCAGCCGCCGCGGCGGCCGCACGGTGGCCGTGCTGGGGGAGATGAAGGAGCTCGGGGACGACGCGACCGAGGCCCACCTCGAGGTGGGGCGGCACGCCGCGGACGTCGGTGCCGATGTCGTCGTGGCCGTCGGCGACCCGGCCGACGGCATCGCGGTGGGCGCCGAGGAGACCCCCGGCTGGGGCGGCACGGTGGTCCGGACGGCGGGGCGTGACGAGGCGCTGGCGTGGGTGCGCGAGAATGTCGCGGTCACCGACGTCGTCCTCGTGAAGGCGTCGCGCGGCGCCGCCCTCGAGCTCATCGCGGACGGACTGCTCGCCGACGGAAGCACTGACGACATCGACGGAGAGGGAAGCGCTCGATGAAGGCGATCCTGCTGGGCGGCGGCCTGGCGCTCCTCATCTCGCTGCTCGGCACCCGGGTGGCGATCCACTACTTCACCCAGTGGGGCTACGGGCAGGAGATCCGCGACGACGGACCCACCAGCCACCACACCAAGCGCGGCACCCCCACGATGGGTGGCGTGGTCATCATCTCGGCCACGGTCATCGCCTACTTCGCCGCCGAGCTGATCACGTGGACGGTCCCCTCGGCCTCGTCCCTGCTGCTGCTCTTCCTCTTCGTCGGCATGGGCCTGGTCGGCTTCGTCGACGACTTCATCAAGATCTCCAAGCAGCGCAGCCTGGGCCTGCGCAGCAAGGCCAAGATGATCGGCCAGACGATCGTCGGCGTCGTCTTCGGCATCCTGGCGATCAGCCCGGCCCTCAAGGACGACCGCGGCAAGATGCCGGCCTCGCTGCACGTCTCCTTCATCCGCGACTTCGACAGCTGGGCGCTGCCCGCGGTGCTGGTGGTCCTGCTGATCTGGCTGATGGTCACGGGCACGTCCAATGCCGTGAACCTCGCCGACGGCCTCGACGGGCTCGCGACGGGCGCCAGCGTGATGGTCTTCGGCGCCTACACGCTGGTCAACATCTGGCAGAACAACCAGAACTGCCGGATCTCGCCCGGCGCCAACTGCTACGACGTGCGCGACCCGCTCGACCTCGCGGTCGTGGCGGCGGCGATCACGGGCGCCTGCTTCGGCTTCCTGTGGTGGAACGCCTCGCCGGCCGCGATCTTCATGGGCGACACCGGCTCGCTCGCGCTCGGTGGCGCCCTGGCCGGATTCGCGATCCTGACGCGCACCGAGCTGCTGCTCATCATCCTGGGCGGGCTCTTCGTGATGGAGACGGTCTCGGTGATGCTCCAGGTCACCTGCTTCAAGGTCACCAAGAGGCTGACCGGCACCGGCTACCGGCTGTTCCGGATCGCCCCCATCCACCACCACTTCGAGAACCTCGGCTGGGAGCAGGTCACCGTGACGATCCGGTTCTGGATCATCACGGGCATCTGCGTCGCCGCCGGTCTCGGAGTCTTCTACGCCGAGTGGGTCGCCGGGATATGACCGCCCCGCTCCACCTCGGCCGCCACGACTCGTGGGACGGCGTCCGCGCCGTCGTCGCGGGCTTCGGCGTCTCCGGCTTCGCCGCCACCGACAACCTGCTCCACCTCGGTGCGACGGTCTCCGCCCTCGACGAGCAGCCCGCCGACGCCTCCACCGAGCGCGCCGAGAAGGCCGAGCTCCTCGAGGTGCTGGGCGCGGACATCCGGCTCGGCGCCGGCGCCACCGCGACGCTGCCCGACGACGTCGACCTGCTCGTCACCTCGCCGGGCTGGCGTCCGGACGCGCCGCTGCTCGCCCAGGCCCGCGCCCGCGGCATCCCCGTCTGGGGCGAGGTGGAGCTCGCGTGGCGGCTCCGCGACCCGAACCACGACACCCCCTGGCTGTGCGTCACCGGCACCAACGGCAAGACCACGACCGTCCAGATGCTCGACTCGATCCTGCGCGCCGCCGGTCTGCGCAGCGTCGCCGTCGGCAACGTCGGGCTCCCGATCGTCGAGGCGGTCATGGACCCCGAGCCGTACGACGTCTTCGCCGTCGAGCTCTCCAGCTTCCAGCTGCACTACACCGACTCGATGGCCGCGCAGGCCGCCGCGGTCCTCAACGTCGCCGAGGACCACCTCGACTGGTACGCCGGCCCCAGCGCCATGCACGACTACGCCGCCGACAAGGGCCGCATCTACGAGCGCGTCGAGCGGGCCTGCATCTACAACGTGGCCGACCCGGAGACCGAGCGGCTGGTCCGCGAGGCCGACGTGCAGGACGGTGCCCGCGCGATCGGGTTCACCCTCGGCATGCCGTCGGTCGGGATGCTCGGCGTGGTCGAGGACATCCTCGCCGACCGCGCCTTCATCGAGCAGCGCGACTCCAGCGCCGCCGAGCTCTGCACCCTCTCCGACCTGGCCTCCCAGGCGCCGCACAACGTCGCCAACGCGCTGGCCGCCGCGGCGCTCGCGCGGGCGCACGGGGTCAGCCAGGCCGCCGTACGCGACGGCCTGCGCGCCTTCCGCCCCGACGGCCATCGGATCGCGGTCGTGGGGGAGCGCGACGGCATCACCTGGGTCGACGACTCCAAGGCCACCAACCCGCACGCCGCCCAGTCCTCGCTGCAGGCCTACGAGTCGGTCGTGTGGATCGCGGGGGGCCTCGCCAAGGGGGCCCGCTTCGAGGACCTCGTCCTCGCCGTGCGCGACCGGCTGCGGGGCGTCGTGCTCCTCGGCCGCGACCGCGACGTCATCGCCGAGGCGTTGGCGCGACACGCGCCGGATGTCCCCGTGACGACCGTCGAGGGGGGCGAGACTAGGGGCGAACATGGCTCCATGGAGCGCGTCGTGGAGGCGGCGGCCGCGTTGGCCCGACCCGGCGACACGGTCCTCCTGGCTCCGGGATGCGCCTCCATGGACATGTTCACCAACTACGCCGAGCGGGGCGACGCCTTCGCCGCCGCCGTGCACCGCAGGATCGACTGACCGGGACGGCCGGAGCACGACAGGGAGGGGAGCCGCGATGACCACCGCCAACCCCGAGGACACCCGCCGTCGGACCTCCGGCCCGCTCTCCTGGTACGTCGCCCTCCGCGACGCCCTCGACCGGCCGCTCACGTCCTACTACCTGCTGCTCGGCGCGTCCGGGCTGCTGCTCGTGATCGGCCTGATCATGGTGCTGTCCGCCTCGAGCGTCTACAGCTACGAGCAGAACGACGGCAACAGCTACGCCGTCGTCGAGCGCCAGCTGATGTGGGTGAGCATCGGACTCCCGGCCGCCTGGGTCGCCAGCCGGCTCCCGCACCGCCTGATCCGCGGCCTGACCTGGCCCGGCTACGTCATCTCGCTCGTGCTGCTGCTGCTGACCGCCTTCGTCGGCGTGACGATCAACGGCAACCAGAACTGGCTGCCCCTCGGCCCGATCGTGATCCAGCCGTCCGAGATCGCCAAGATGGCGCTGATCCTGTGGGCCGCCCACGTCTACGCCCACAAGGACCGCCGACTGGGCAGCCTCCACCAGGTGATGATGCCGGTCGTGCCGGGCATGCTCCTGGCGACCGGGCTGGTCGTCTTCGGCCACGACCTCGGCACCGCGCTGGTTCTCTTCGCGATCCTGCTCGGCATGCTCTGGGTGGTCGGCGCGCCGGGCCGCTTCTTCGTGCTGGCGATCTCGATCGTCGGCGTCGTGGCGGTCTTCCTCGCCGCTGCCAGCCCCGAGCGGCTGGCCCGCATCACCAACTTCGCCGACCCGTTCAAGGACTTCCACGACACCGGCTGGCAGCCTGCCCACGGCCTCTACGCGCTCTCGACGGGCGGCTGGTTCGGCCAGGGCATCGGCGCCAGCCAGCAGAAGTGGGGCGACCTGCCGGAGGCGCACACCGACTTCATCTTCGCCGTGCTCGGCGAGGAGCTCGGACTGGTCGGCACGCTGCTCGTCATCGGCCTGTTCCTCACCATCGCCTACGCCGCCCTCCGCGTGGCCCGGGAGACCGCCGACCCGTTCGTCCGCTACGCCAGCTTCGGCATCGTCGTGTGGCTGCTCGGCCAGATGATCATCAACGTGGGCATGGTGCTCGCGCTCCTGCCCGTCATCGGCATCCCGCTGCCGCTCGTGTCCTACGGCGGCTCGTCCCTCGTGCCCACCCTCGTCGCCCTCGGCCTGCTGGTCGGGTTCGCCCGCCGCGAGCCCGACGCCGCCCGGGCCCTGGCCCAGCGCCGCCGGGACCGCTCCGCGGGGCTGTCGGCCGGCAAGGTGTCGGGCCGGTCGCTCTGACCCCCCTCTAGGCTGACGTCGATGCGCGTTCTCCTTGCCGGCGGCGGTACCGCCGGCCACACCTCGCCCCTGCTCGCCACCGCCGACGCCCTGCGCCGGCTCGACCCCGACGTCGAGATCACCTGCCTCGGCACCCCCCGCGGCCTCGAGACCCGCGTGGTGCCCGAGGCTGGCTACCCCCTCGAGCTGGTCCCGCCGGTCCCGATGCCGCGCCGGCCCGGCGTCGAGCTCCTGAAGGTCCCGTTCCGGCTGCGCCGCACGGTCAAGGAGACGCTCGCGATCGTCGACCGGATCCGGCCCGACGTGATCGTCGGCTACGGCGGTTACGTCTCGGTGCCGGCCTACCTCGCGGCCCGGCGCCGCAAGCTGCCGCTGGTCGTCCACGAGCAGAACGCCCTGCCCGGCATGGCCAACAAGCTCGGCGCCCGCCTCGCCACCCGCGTCGCGGTCAGCTTCCCCGACACCCCTCTGCCCAGGGCCGAGTACGTCGGCCTGCCGATCCGCACCATGATCTCCGGGCTCGACCGGGCGGCCGTCCGCGCGGAGGCGCGCGCGTTCTTCGGGCTCGACCCGGACCGGCCGACCCTGATGGTCACCGGCGGCTCGCAGGGGTCCCGCAAGCTCAACCAGTCGGTGTCCGCGGCGGCGCGGGCCCTGGCGGAGGCCGGTGTCCAGGTCCTCCACGTGCAGGGCAAGCACGGCGGTGCCGAGCCCGAGCTCACCGACGTCCCCTACGTCGTCCTCGACTACGTCGACCGCATGGACCTCGCCTACGCCGCCGCCGACCTGGTCGTGTGCCGCTCCGGCGCCAACACCGCCACCGAGGCCGCCGCCACCGGGCTGCCGGCGATCTTCGTGCCGCTGCCGATCGGCAACGGCGAGCAGGACCACAACGCCCGGCCCATCGTCGAGGCCGGCGGCGCCCTGCTCGTCGCCGACTCGGCGGTCACGCCCGAGTGGGTCATCGCGACCGTGCCGGCCCTGGCCGCCGACACCGAGCGGCTCGCCGCCATGGGCGCCGCGGCGGCCGCGCTGATCCCGCGCGACGCCGACGACAAGCTGGCGCGGATCATCGTGGAGGCCGCGCGATGAAGGTCCCGGTCCCCGACGAGATCCTCCCCGCGGACCGGCTCGGCCGCGTCCACTTCGTCGGCATCGGGGGAGCCGGCCTGTCCGGCATCGCCCGGATCATGCTGGCGCGCGGCATGGCGGTCAGCGGCAGCGACGGTGCCGACAGCCCCACCCTCGAGGCGCTGCGCGAGCTCGGCGCCCGGGTCGACCTCGGTCACGACGCTGCGCAGGTCCACGACGTGGACACCCTCGTCGTCTCGACCGCGGTCCGCGAGGACAACCCCGAGTACCAGGAGGCCGTCCGCCAGGGCCTGCGCGTCCTGCCCCGCTCGGCCGCCCTGGCCGCCGTGATGGCCGACCGGCGGGTGCTGGCCGTCGCCGGCACCCACGGCAAGACCACCACGACCTCGCTGCTCACGGTCGCCCTGCAGGCCGCGGGCGCCGACCCGACGTACGCCGTCGGTGGCGACCTCGCCCAGACCGGCCGCAACGCCGCCGAGGGCAGCTCCGACCTGTTCGTCGCCGAGGCCGACGAGAGCGACGGCGCGTTCCTCGTCTACCGCCCCCACGCCGCCATCGTCACCAACGTCGAGGCCGACCACCTCGACAACTGGGGGACCGAGGAGGCCTACCGGGCCGCCTTCGGCGAGTTCGTGGACCGCATCGACCCGGCTGGATTCCTCGTCTGCATCGTCGACGACGAGGGCGCAGCCGACCTGGCCGCGCTCGCGCGCTCGCGCGGGCTCGCCGTCGTCGGCGTCGGGGAGTCGGCGGCCGCCGACGTACGGGCGAGCGACCTCCGCTTCGAGGGCACCACCTCGTCGTTCACCGTCCACGACGGCGACGTCGAGCTCGGCAGGGTCACCCTGCAGATACCCGGCCGCCACTACGTCCTCGACGCCCTGGCCGCACTCACCGTCGGCCTGCGCCTGGGCCACGACTTCGACGGCCTGCGCGCCGGCCTCGAGGGCTTCACCGGCACCCGCCGCCGGATGGAGCGCAAGGGCGAGGCCGCGGGCGTCCGGGTCTACGACAGCTACGCCCACCACCCGGTCGAGATCGCCGGCGACCTCCAGGCCGGTCGCGCGGTCGCGGGGGAGGGCCGCCTCGTCGTGGCCTTCCAGCCCCACCTGGTCTCCCGCACCCGCATCTTCGGCGCCGCCATGGGCGAGGCGCTCGGCGCGGCCGACGAGGTCGTCGTCCTCGACGTCTACCTCGCCCGCGAGGACTTCGACCCCGAGGTGACCGGCGCGCTGGTGGCCGGGCACGTGCCGCTCCCGGCCGACCGGGTCGCGTTCGTCGCCGACTTCGACGAGGCCCCGGCCGAGCTCGCCTCCCGCGCCCGCGCCGGCGACCTCGTGCTCACCCTCGGCGCCGGCAGCATCACCCAGATCGGCCCCCGGGTCCTCGAGATCCTCGAGCAGCGGGCGTCGGGTGCGTAGCCCCGCCCCGACCGAGCCCTCGGTCGACCGGACCACGATCCGCAGCCGCAAGCGCTTCGCGCGCCGGCAGTGGGCGCGCCGCTGGCTGACCTGGAAGCCGGTCCTGGCGTTCGTGCTCGTCCTGCTGGTCGTCGTCGGCGGGCTGTGGGCGGTGTTCTTCTCCTCGCTGCTGGCCGTCCGGGGTGTCGACGTCACCGGCGCGACGACCGTCCGCGCCGGCCAGGTCCGCGACGCGGCCGCCGTCCCCACCGGCGAGCCGCTCGCCCGCGTCGACCTGGACGCCGTACGCCGTCGGGTGGAGGCGCTCGCCGTCGTGAAGTCCGCCGACGTCACCCGCGAGTGGCCCGACCAGGTGAAGATCACCGTCGAGGAGCGGGTCGCGGTCGCGGTCGTGGAGATCGGTGGCCGGATCCGGGGCATGGACGAGGACGGCGTCGTCTTCCGCGACTACGCCACCGCGCCACCCGGACTGCCCCACGTGCGCACCAGTGCCGACACCCGCAGCGACGCGCTGCAGGAGGCCGCGCGCGTGATCTCGGCGCTGCCCTCGGACATCGCCGGCATCGTCGACCACGTCGAGGTCGAGACGGTCGACCAGATCAAGCTGGTCCTCCGCGACGGCCGCGAGGTCGTGTGGGGGAGCGCGGACGAGTCCGCCCAGAAGGCGGAGGTCCTCAGCGCCCTGCTGCAGCACCCCGCGCGGACGTACGACGTCTCCGTCCCCGGCCAGCCGACCACCGCGGGCACGCCCGCTCCCTGAGGCCGGACGGGGCCCCAGCCCTGCCACGGCAGGGAAAAGTCGCAAGAAGCCGAGACACGCGGCGTGTCTGCGTCGATCCGCGCAGCCGGCTGCCTACTCTCGTGACCACGGCGAGGTTGACATAACTATAACCCTCAGCCTGAGGGTAAGAGTTCAACTCCAGCACAGACATTCCGTCCGGGTCCCGGACACGATCAGCGAGAGGCGAAAGCCCGTGGCAGCAGCACAGAACTACCTGGCCATCATCAAGGTCGTGGGCATCGGTGGTGGTGGTGTCAACGCCGTCAACCGGATGATCGAGGTCGGGCTCAAGGGCGTCGAGTTCATCGCGATCAACACCGACGCGCAGGCCCTCCTCATGTCCGACGCGGACGTCAAGCTCGACATCGGCCGCGAGCTCACCCGCGGCCTGGGCGCCGGCGCCAACCCCGAGGTCGGGGCCCGGGCCGCCGAGGACCACGCCGACGAGATCGAAGAGGTCATCAAGGGCGCCGACATGGTCTTCGTGACCGCCGGCGAGGGTGGCGGCACCGGCACCGGCGGCGCGCCCGTCGTGGCCCGCATCGCCCGCTCGCTCGGGGCCCTGACGATCGGCGTCGTGACCCGCCCCTTCGCCTTCGAGGGTCGCCGCCGCGCCAACTCCGCCGAGGAGGGGATCTCCCAGCTGCGCGACGAGGTCGACACCCTCATCGTGATCCCCAACGACCGGCTCCTGTCGATCAGCGACCGCAGCGTCTCGGTCCTCGACGCCTTCAAGCAGGCCGACCAGGTGCTGCTGCAGGGTGTCTCGGGCATCACCGACCTGATCACCACCCCCGGCCTGATCAACCTCGACTTCGCCGACGTGAAGTCCGTCATGGCCAACGCCGGCTCGGCCCTCATGGGCATCGGCTCGGCCCGCGGCGAGGACCGCGCGGTCGCCGCCGCCGAGATGGCCGTGTCCAGCCCGCTGCTCGAGGCCTCCATCGACGGCGCCTACGGCGTGCTGCTCTCGATCGCCGGTGGCTCCGACCTCGGCCTGTTCGAGATCAACGAGGCCGCCGCGCTGGTCGCCCAGGCCGCGCACCCCGAGGCCAACATCATCTTCGGCGCCACCATCGACGACGCGCTCGGCGACGAGGTCCGCGTGACCGTCATCGCCGCCGGCTTCGACGGCGGCCAGCCCAAGAAGCGCGACGAGGGCACGGTCCTGCGGCGCGAGCCCAAGCCGCAGCAGACCCAGGAGGAGACCCGGGCCGCTGCCCAGCAGCTGGCCACGCGTCGCCCCGAGGAGCGCGTCCCCGCCGGGGCCGCCTCCCGACCGGCCCCGTCGACGGCGTCCGCTCCTGCCGCCCCGGCTGCCCCCACGTTCCACCCGTCCACGCCGCGCACCGAGCCGGCCGCCCAGCCGCCGCGTCAGCAGCCCCGCCAGGTCCAGTTCGACGACGACGACCTGGACGTGCCCGACTTCCTGAAGTAGGCACGTGTTCTCCTACCGCGACTCCTGTGAGGGCGACGTCCACGTGGACGTCGCCTTCACGGACTCCACCGTCGACCTGCAGGAGCTCCGGCCCGGCCTCGCCACCGAGCTGCCCCGGGTCGAGGAGGCCTGCGGTGTCCGGTTCGCCCGGCTCCACCAGGTCCACGGCGCCGACGTGGTCCCGGTCGACGAGCCAGGGCCTCCGCCGCTGGAGGACGTCCCCACCGGCGACGCGCTGGTCACGGCCACCCGCGGCGTCGGGCTGATGATCCGGGTCGCCGACTGCGTCCCGGTCCTCCTCGCCGACCCCGGTGCCGGCGTCATCGGCGCCGTGCACGCCGGCCGGCAGGGCGTCGCCCTCGACGTCGTGGGCCACGCGGTCGACCGGATGCGCGACGCCGGCGCCACCGCCATCGTCGGCTGGATCGGCCCGCACGTCTGCGGCGGCTGCTACGAGGTCCCCGACGCGCTCCGCACCGAGGTCGCCGCGCTCGTCCCCTCGACCTGGGCGCAGACCACCTGGGGCACGCCCTCGCTCGACCTCGGCGCCGGCGTCCGGTCCCAGCTCGTCGCGGCCGGCGTCCGCGTCACCGAGGTGGGGCGCTGCACGCGCGAGGACGCCGGGCTGCACTCCTACCGGCGCGACGGCGCCGACGCCGGCCGGTTCGCCGGCCTCGTGTGGATGTCATGAGCCGCCGCGACGAGATCGCCGCCGGCCTCGCCTCCGTCCGCGAGCGGATCGACCGGGCGGCGACCGACGCCGGCCGCGACCCGGCCGCGGTCCAGCTCGTCGTCGTGACGAAGTTCTTCCCGGCGGGCGACGTACGCCTCCTGGCGGAGCTGGGGGTCACCGACGTGGGGGAGAACCGCCACCAGGAGGCCCAGGAGAAGGCCGCCGAGTGCGCCGACCTCGGGCTGCGCTGGCACTTCATCGGCGGGCTCCAGAGCAACAAGGCCGCCGCGGTCGCCGACTGGGCCCGCGTGGTGGAGTCCGTCGACCGGGTCAAGCTCGTCGGGCCGCTCGCGCGCGGCGCGCAGTCCCACCCGCTCCAGGTGCTCCTCCAGGTCAGCCTGGACCCGCCGGACGCCGACGGGCGCTCGGGCTGCGACGCCGACCTGTTGCCCGCGCTCGCGGCGCGGGTCGAGGAGGAGGAGACGCTCGAGCTGCGCGGGCTGATGGCCGTGGCGCCGCTCGGCGAGGACCCCGCCCGGGCCTTCGCCCGGCTGTCCGCCATCCGTGCCGGGTTCCTCGCCGACCACCCCCGCGCGGACTGGCTCTCCGCGGGGATGAGCGGCGACCTCGAGCACGCCGTCCGGCACGGTGCGACACACGTGCGTGTCGGCAGCGCGATCCTCGGTTCGAGGCCGCGTGTCAAGTAGGGTCAACACACCAGATCAGCACCCTCACCAGGGGTGCGTCACCACCGGAGGATCACACTCATGAGCGGCTCGATGCGCAAGATCGGCGAGTACCTCGGACTGCTCGAGGACACCGGCCGGTACGACAACGAGTACGACGAGTACGAGACGCAGGACGTGCCCACCGTGGCGCCGGCGCGTGCCGCCAAGGCCCGCGAGCCCCGTCCCGCCCCCGTGTCCGACCTGTCCGAGCGTCGTCGCCCGACGCCCGCCCCCACGGGAGTGGTTGCCGAGTTGTCCCGCATCACGACGCTGCACCCGCGCACCTACAACGAGGCGCGCACGGTGGGCGAGAACTTCCGCGACGGCGTCCCGGTGATCATGAACCTCTCCGAGATGGACGACAACGACGCCAAGCGCCTGGTCGACTTCGCGGCCGGTCTGGTCTTTGCCACGCGTGGCACGATCGAGCGCGTGACCAACAAGGTCTTCCTGCTCTCCCCGCCCAATGTCACGGTCGCCGCCGAGGACAAGCAGCGGATCGCCGAGGGCGGCTTCTTCAACCAGAGCTAGGAATCCTCTTGCACGTCGTGGGGCAGGTCATCGAGGGCCTGCTGTGGTTCTTCATTGCCCTGCTCTGGGTCCGGTTCGTCGTGGACTGGGTCCAGGTCTTCGCCCGGTCCTGGTCGCCGACCGGGCCGCTGCTGGTGATCCTGGAGGTCGTCTACTCCCTCACGGACCCGCCGATCAAGGCGTTGCGCCGGGTCATCCCGCCGCTCCGGCTGGGCAGCGTGGCGCTCGACCTGAGCTTCCTGATCGTGATGATCAGCGCCTACGTGCTGCTCCGGATCAACCGGGAGATCTTCTTCACGTGAGCCCCGGCCGTGCGGCGCGCGGGTGACGCCGTGAGTAACCCCTGCCTCTGGGCAGGCGCTATTGTTCGACCGACAGTAACTTTTGACGATCTATTGAATGGGTGAGGTCATGCCGCTGACGCCTGAGGACGTGAGCAACAAGCGCTTTACTCCGGTCCGGCTCCGCGAGGGCTACGACATGGGGGAGGTCGACCAGTTCCTCGATGAGGTGGAGGCCGAGCTGGCGCGGCTCACGAAGGAGAACGACGACCTCAGGTCGAAGTTGTCCTCGGCCCAGGGTGGTGCCCCGGTCGTCACCGAGAAGGCACCCGAGCCCGCGAAGGTCGAGACCAAGGCTCCCGAGCCGGTCCCCGCCCCGGTGCCGGCCCCCGTCGTCGCAGCGAGCCCCGTGGAGACGATCCGTGTCGAGACGGTCCCGCAGGCGTCCAACGCCGCGGCCCGCCTGCTCGAGATCGCCACGCGCAACGCGGACGAGCTCGTCGAGGAGGCCAAGAACGACGCCGACAAGATCGTCGGCGAGGCCCGCACCAAGGCCGAGCGCCTGGAGGCCGAGTCCAAGAACAAGGCCGACCGTCTCGAGGCCGACGCCCGCACCCGTTCGCAGATGCTCGACAGCGAGACCGCGGAGCGCCGCCAGCAGATGTTCGGCGACCTGGAGAAGGAGCGCGACAAGCTCTCCGCCGAGGTGGAGAACCTCCGCTCCTTCGAGCGCGAGTACCGCTCCCGCCTGAAGAGCTACTTCAGCCAGCAGCTGGAGGCGCTCAACGGCTCCTCCGAGACCGCCGCCCCCTCGAGCGACGAGCAGCACGCGCCCAAGCGCCTGCGTTCGATCCTCGGCGAGGACGAGGGCTGAGCGTCCCTCTCCGGAGGACGCACGACACGATCACCGGCACGGCCGGCCCCACCGGGGTCGGCCGTTCGGTGTCTCTCGGCGTGTCGCGCACGGTGTGCCGACTTTGAGACGCTCCCCGCGAGCGCTACCCTCCCTCCACACTGTGGCTCCCGCCACACGTGGCCCGGCCCGAGGAGGCCTTGAGTTCCCATGGCAAGCACCACTCGTACGTCGCTCGCCGGCCAGGCCGCCAAGGCCGCCCGCAAGGTGATCTCGCGACGCTCCGCCAAGACCGCCGAGGCTCCGGCCGCACCGGCCAAGAAGGCCCCCGCCAAGAAGGCTCCGCCCGCCGCCAAGAAGGCAGCCCCGGTCAAGAAGGCAGCCCCGGTCAAGAAGGCAGCGCCGGCCGCGAAGAAGGCGGCTCCGGCCAAGAAGGCTGCGCCGGCCGCGAAGAAGGCCGCCCCGGTCAAGAAGGCTGCACCGGCCGCCAAGAAGGCCGCTCCCGCCAAGAAGGCTGCACCGGCCGCCAAGAAGGCCGCACCGGCCAAGAAGGCCGCTCCCGCGAAGAAGGCCCCCGCCACCAAGGCGGCTGCGGCCAAGAAGACTGCTCCCACGAAGGCCGCAGCGGCCAAGGCGTCGACCAGGAAGGCCCCGATGAGTGCACTGGTGGTCAAGGAGGGCGAAGGCGCCTGGACGAAGGCCGAGCTCAAGGAGGTCCTCGACGAGCTCCACGAGCAGCAGACCCACAGCGCCGGCCTGATCGAGAAGCAGGAGTCGGAGCTGACCGGTCTCATGCGCGACGCCGGCGACGGCGCCGGCCACGACCAGGCCGACATGGGCGCGACCAGCTTCGAGCGCGACCACGAGCTGACCGTGCTGAGCAACGAGCGCGACAAGCTGGCCCAGATCGAGCGGGCCCTGCAGCGCATCGAGGACGGCACCTACGGCGTGTGCGAGTCGTGTGGCAACCCTATCGGCAAGATGCGGCTCATGGCCTTCCCGCGTGCCACACTGTGCATGACATGCAAGCAGCGCGAGGAACGTCGCTGAGCGACGCCACCACCACCCCCCACCCGTCCAGCAGCACCGGTCCCGGTGCGCGCCTGACCGGGCTGTTCGCGTTCGTCGCACTCGCGGCGTACGCCCTCGACCTGGGCAGCAAGCTGCTCGCCGTCGACAAGCTGACCGGCCACCCCGACGTCCCCGTGGTGGGCAACCTGCTGGTCCTGCACCTGACCCGCAACCCCGGGGCCGCGTTCAGCACCGGCACCAGCTACACCGTCGCGCTGACGTGCGTGGCGATCGTGGCGGTCCTCGTCGTGCTGGCGCTCTCCCGCAAGGTCGGCAGCGTCGGCTGGGCGATCGCGCTGGGCCTGCTGCTCGCCGGGGTCTCGGGCAACCTGACCGACCGGATCTTCCGGTCGCCGGGCCCGCTGCGCGGCCACGTCATCGACTTCCTGATGCTCCCGCACTGGCCGGTCTTCAACGTCGCCGACATGTGCATCAACGTCGCCGCCGGGCTGATCCTGCTGCAGGCCTTCCGCGGGATCCGGATCAACGGCACCCGCACGTCCCCTGAGTCCGGCCACGAGTCCTCGCAGGAGCCGGGGGAGTGACCGCGGGAGCAGACCACCGGGTCCTGTCCGTCCCCGAGGGCCTGGCGGGCGAGCGTGTCGACGCCGCCCTGGCCCGGATGTTCGGACTGTCGCGCACGCGCGCGGCCGAGCTGATCGCCAGCGGCCACGTGCTGGTCGACGGCTCGGGCGTCGGCAAGAGCGACCGGGTGATGCCGGGCGCCACCCTCGATGTCACGATCCCGTCGCTGCTCGACCCGCTCGAGGTCGTCCCCCAGATCGTCGAGGGCATCAAGATCATCCACGACGACGACTCCATCGTGGTGATCGACAAGCCGGTCGGCGTCGCCGTCCACCCCTCGCCCGGCTGGAGCGGCCCGACGGTCGTCGGCCACCTGGTCGCGGCCGGGTTCCGGATCGCCACCAGTGGCGCCTCCGAGCGCCAGGGCATCGTGCAGCGGCTCGACGTCGGCACGTCCGGCGTCATGGTGATCACCAAGTCCGAGCACGGCTACTCCCTGCTCAAGAACGCCTTCCGCAACCGCACGGTCGACAAGACCTACCACGCGCTGGTGCAGGGCCACCCCGACCCGTTCGAGGGCACCGTCGACGCCCCCATCGGCCGGCATCCCAAGCACGACTACAAGTTCGCGGTGATGGCCGACGGGCGCCACAGCGTCACGCACTACTCCACCCTCGAGGCGCACCGCTTCGCCTCGCTGCTGGAGATCCACCTCGAGACCGGCCGCACCCACCAGATCCGGGTGCACATGTCGGCGCTCAAGCACCCCTGCGTCGGCGACATCACCTACGGCGCCGACCCCACGCTCGCGCGCCGGGTCGGCCTCGAGCGGCAGTGGCTCCACGCCGTACGCCTCGGCTTCCTGCACCCCGACAGCGGCGACTACGTCGAGTACGAGTCCACCTACCCCGACGACCTCGCGCACGCCCTCGAGGTCGTCCGCGACGCCCACTGAGGGCCCGCTGATGACTGACCTGCAGCTGCGTCCCGCCGGCGTCGAGGACCTCGAGGCCGTTCTCGCGGTCAATCTGGCCAGCCGCGCCGGTGCCGAGCGCAGTGGCGCGATGCCGCCGGGCATCCACGACGACCTCGACGTACGCCGGTGGGTGCTGTCCTGGGACCTCTCCCAGCAGGACGTCTGGCTGGCCGAGCTCGACGGTCGCCCCGTGGGCTACGCCCGCGCCACCGCCACCTGGCTCGACGACCTGTACGTCGTGCCCGACGCCGCCGGTCACGGCGTCGGGGGAGCGCTGCTCGACCTGGTCAAGGGCCTCCGCCCCGCCGGCTTCTGCCTCTGGGTCTTCGAGAGCAACACCCCCGCTCGCGCCTTCTACGAGCACCGCGGCCTGGTCGCCCTCGAGCGCACCGACGGCGAGGGCAACGAGGAGAAGTCGCCGGACATCAAGATGGCCTGGCCGGGGGAGGAGCCCCTCAGCTTCTTCCGCGGCCTCATCGACGAGGTGGACGAGCAGCTCGGCGACCTCCTCGCCCGCCGCGCCGCCCTGACCCGGGCCGTCCAGCCCCACAAGCCCGAGCCCGGCCGCGACCCCGCACGCGAGCGCGCGATCGCCGAGGCCCTGGCACTGCGCGCCCCCGCCCTCGGCCCCGACCGCCTCGCGCGGATCGTGTCCACGATCATCACCGAGAGCCTCGACTCCGCCCGAGACTGACCGAGTCGGCGCAACTGCCGCGGCGCTCCGGGACTGTCGGCGGTGGGTGCCACCATCGTCCCAACGGTTCGCGTAGGCTGACGTCCTTCCCCCAGGATCGCCGCCATGCCTCCGGCCGTGGCCGATGCTGCACGCCCCAACGCGCCACCACACGCGCCACCACACGCACCACCAGACGACCTCGAGGAGCCCCACGCGACGATGGCCACCGGTGCCCAGGACTCCTTCGTCCATCTCCACGTGCACACCGAGTACTCCATGCTCGACGGTGCCGCCCGCCTCGGCGCGCTGACCAGCCGCGCCGCCGAGCTCGGGATGCCCGCGGTCGCGATGACCGACCACGGCAACGTCTTCGGCGCCTACGAGTTCTACAAGAAGGCCAAGGCGGCCGGGGTCAAGCCGATCGTCGGCATCGAGGCCTACTTCGCGCCCAACATCTCCCGCTTCGAGCGCAAGGGCGTCAACTTCTACGACGGCGGTCCCGACGACGTCTCGGCCCGCGGTGCCTACACCCACATGACGCTGCTCTCGGAGACCACCGAGGGCATGCACAACCTCTTCCGGCTCTCCACCGGCGCCTGGCGCGACGGCTTCTTCAAGCACCCCCGCATGGACCGCGAGCTGCTCCAGCAGCACGGCAAGGGCATCATCGGCACGACCGGCTGCCCCTCGGGCGAGGTGCAGGTCCACCTCCGCTACGGCCAGTACGACGCCGCCCGCAAGGCCGCCGGCGACTTCCAGGACATCCTCGGCCGGGACAACTACTTCCTCGAGCTGATGGACCACGGCCTCGACATCGAGCGGCGGGTCCGCGACGGCCTGCTCAAGCTGTCCAAGGACCTCAACATCCCGCTGCTCGCGACCAACGACTCCCACTACGTCAACCGCGAGGACGCGCCCTCCCAGGAGCACCTGCTCTGCATCAACTCCGGCAGCACGATGGACATCCCCGCCGGCGACGGACCGGGGCAGCGGTTCGCCTTCAGCGGCGACGGCTACTACCTCAAGTCCGCGGCCGAGATGCGCGAGCTGTGGCGCGACTTCCCCGAGGCCTGCGACAACACCCTGTTGATCGCCGAGCGCTGCGACGTCTCCTTCACCGAGGGCAACGGCACGTTCATGCCGCGCTTCCCCTGCCCGCCGGGGGAGAACGAGGACTCCTGGCTGGTCAAGGAGGTCGAGAAGGGGCTGCACTTCCGCTACCCCGGCGGCATCCCCGAGAAGGTCCGCAAGCAGGCCGACTTCGAGGTCGGCGTCATCACCCAGATGGGCTTCCCGGGCTACTTCCTCGTCGTCGCCGACTTCATCAACTGGGCCAAGGACAACGGCATCCGCGTCGGCCCGGGCCGTGGCTCCGGTGCGGGCTCGATGGTCGCCTACGCCATGCGGATCACCGACCTCGACCCGCTCGAGCACGGCCTGATCTTCGAGCGCTTCCTCAACCCCGACCGCGTCTCGATGCCCGACTTCGACATCGACTTCGACGAGCGTCGGCGCGGCGAGGTGATCCGCTACGTCACCGAGAAGTACGGCGACGACCGGGTCTCGATGATCGTCACCTACGGCACCATCAAGGCCAAGCAGGCCGTCAAGGACTCCTCCCGGATCCTGGGCTACCCCTTCGCCATGGGCGACCGGATCACCAAGGCCATGCCCGCGGCGGTGATGGGCAAGGACGTCCCGCTCCAGGAGATCTTCGACCCGCAGCACAAGCGGTTCGGCGAGGGCGGCGAGTTCCGCCAGCTCTACGACTCCGACAACGACGTCAAGCGCGTGGTCGACACCGCCATCGGCATCGAGGGCCTCAAGCGCCAGTGGGGCGTGCACGCGGCCGGCGTCATCATGTCCAGCGAGCCGCTGCTCGACATCATCCCGATGCTCAAGCGGCCCGCCGACGGCGTGATGATCACGCAGTTCGACTACCCGACCTGCGAGACCCTCGGCCTGATCAAGATGGACTTCCTGGGGCTGCGCAACCTCACCGTCCTCGACGACGCGGTCAAGAACATCCAGGCCAACCGCGGCGAGACGGTCGTCCTCGAGGAGCTCACGCTCGACGACGAGGCGACCTACAAGCTCCTCCAGCGCGGCGACACCCTCGGCGTCTTCCAGCTCGACGGCGGCCCGATGCGGGCGCTGCTGCGCTCCATGCGCCCCGACACCTTCGAGGACATCTCCGCCGTCGGCGCGCTCTACCGCCCCGGCCCGATGGGTGCCGACTCCCACAACAAGTACGCCCGCCGCAAGACCGGCCGCGAGCCGGTCGAGGCGATCCACCCCGAGCTGGCCGAGCCGCTCGCGGAGATCCTCGGCGAGACCTACGGCCTGATCGTCTACCAGGAGCAGGTCATGGCCATCGCGCAGAAGCTCGCGGGCTACACCCTGGGCCAGGCCGACATCCTGCGTCGCGCCATGGGCAAGAAGAAGAAGGAGGAGCTGGACAAGCAGTTCGCCGGCTTCTCCGCCGGCATGACCGAGCGCGGCTACTCCATGCACGCCGTGAAGACGCTCTGGGAGATCCTGCTCCCGTTCTCCGACTACGCCTTCAACAAGGCCCACTCGGCCGCCTACGGTCTCGTGTCCTACTGGACCGCCTACCTCAAGGCCAACTACCCGGCCGAATACATGGCGGCGCTGCTCACCTCGGTCCGCGACGACAAGGACAAGTCGGCGATCTACCTCAACGAGTGCCGCCGGATGAAGATCCAGGTGCTCCCGCCCGACGTCAACGAGTCGTCCGCCAACTTCACCCCGGTCGGCAACGACGTGCGCTTCGGCCTGACCGCGATCCGCAACGTCGGCGGCAACGTCGTCGACGGCATCGTCTCGGGCCGTGAGGAGAAGGGCCGCTACGTCGACTTCAACGACTTCATGGAGAAGGTCCCCGCCCACGTCTGCAACAAGCGGGTGATCGAGTCGCTGGTCAAGGCCGGCGCGTTCGACGACATGAAGCACAAGCGCCGGGCGCTGGTCGCGATCCACGAGACGGCCGTCGACCAGTACGTCGACATCAAGCGCAACGAGGCGATCGGCCAGGACTCCCTCTTCGGTGGCCTCGACGACGACGCCGGCGGCGGGTTCGGCATCTCGGTGACCATCCCCGAGATCGACGAGTGGGACAAGACGACGCTGCTCGGCCACGAGCGCGACATGCTCGGCCTCTACGTCTCCGACCACCCGTTGCTCGGGCTCGAGCACGTGCTGTCCAACGGCACCGACTGCACCATCGGCCAGCTCATGCTCGACGAGGAGCGCGCCGACGGGTCGCCGATCACGATCAGCGGCCTGGTCACCTCGGTGCAGCGCAAGATCACCAAGCGCGGCGACGCGTGGGGGATGGTCACCCTCGAGGACCTCGACGGCGCCATCGACGTGCTGCTCTTCCCGAGCTCGTGGCAGCTGGCCGGCCACCTCGTGGCCGAGGACGCCATCATCACCGTCAAGGGCCGGCTCTCGCGGAGCAAGGACCAGCCCGAGATCATGGGCCAGGAGGTCACCCTTCCCGACATCTCCGAGGGGCCGTCCGGGCCGGTCGTCATCAGCCTGCCCTCGACCCGCTGCACCGGTCCGGTGGTCGAGCAGTTGCGCGACGTGCTCGGCTCCCACCCCGGCATGACCGAGGTGCAGCTGCGGCTGCTGACCCGCAGCTCGACGACCGTCATGCGGCTGGACGATAGGCTCCGGGTGACCCCGAGCTCCGCGCTCTTCGCAGACCTGAAGCACCTCCTGGGACCTGGATGCCTGACCAGCTGACCGTGACCACACCACCGCCCGCCGCCCCCGTGGACGCCCCGCCCGTGTGGCGGGGCGTCGTCGTGCGGCTGGTGGTGCAGGTCCTCGGCATCGTCGCGGTCTTCGCGGTGACCGGCGCCCTGGCCGGCGTGGTGTGGCAGTGGATCTGGTCGCCGCCGACCGGCGTGGTCGTGCACCACCAGTGGCTCCAGGACGAGGCGGGCCTGCGCGGCGACTTCTCCGGCACCGGCACCTACGTCGCGGTCGCCGTCGTGGCCGGCTTCGTCTCGGCCCTGCTGGTCGGCATCCTCTTCGACCGCCACGAGGTGCTGACCCTCGTGGTCGTGCTCGGGGCCTCGGTCCTCGCGGGCGTGCTGATGCACCGTGTGGGGAGCCACTTCGGTCCCGCGGACCCGGTCGACCTCGCCCGCTCGGCCAAGGACGGCACCAAGCTGCCCGGCGCGCTCACCGTCTCCGGGGACAGCCCCTTCCGTGCCTTCCCGGGCGGTGCGGTGGCCGGTCTCCTGGTGGTCTTCTTCGGTCTCACCCGACGCCGCCGACACCGCCCCGGGGCCTGAGGTTCACCGCTAGGATCTGGGCCCATCGACCAGTGCGGGCTCGGCGCCCGCTCGACGACGGGGGTCCGCCATGTCCAGCACGCTTCCGCCCGACGGGCCCACGGGTCCCGGCACTCCCGAGTACCTCCAGCAGGGTTCCGACCCCCAGGGTCCGGGCCGTCGTCCGGCCGGCCGCACCGCGCTCGTGGCGGGTGGCGCCGTTGCGGGCCTGCTCGTGGTCGCCGGCGGGATCTGGGCCGCCACCTCGTTCTTCTCCAGCGGCCCCCAGCCGGCCGAGGCCCTGCCCGCCGGCACCATCGGCTACGCCTCGATCGACCTCGATCCCTCGGGATCGCAGAAGATCGAGGCGGTGAAGATGCTGCGGAAGTTCCCGGCGTTCACCGACCACGTGGACCTCGGCATCAAGGACGACATCCGTCGGGCGATCTTCGACGAGATCCAGAAGGAGTCGCCGTGCGAGGGCCTCGACTACGACGACGACATCGAGCCCTGGATCGGTGACCGGGCGGCGGTGGCCGCTGTCGACCTCGGCGAGGACCAGCCGAGCCCCGTCTTCGTCCTCCAGGTCAGCGACGCCGACGCGGCCGACGCGGCCCTGAAGAAGATCCAGGCCTGCACCACCGACAGCAGCTCCGGCGACACCGAGGGTGCCGGCGGCTGGTCGATCGACGGCGACTGGGCCGTGGTGGCCGAGACCGAGGACCTCGCGCAGCAGGTCGCGGACGAGGCGGCCAAGGCCTCGCTCGCCGACGACGAGGACTACCAGCACTGGATGGACGAGGTCGGCGACGCCGGCATCATCAACCTGTACGCCGCCCCCGCGGCAGGCAGCTACCTCGCCGACAACCTGGGCGGCTTCGGGCCGATGGGCGGCACCGCTCCGTCCGAGGCGACCGGCGCTCTCAAGAACTTCAAGGGGATGGCCGCGACGCTGCGCTTCGACGGGGGTGCGCTGGAGTTCGAGGTCGCCGGCGACCCGGGCGTCGACCAGGGGCAGTTCCTCGGCGGCGACCAGGGCGACGACGCGATCGCGAGCCTGCCCGAGGACACGGCCGCGGCGATCGGCGCCTCGTTCGGCAAGGGCTGGTTCTCCGGCATCGCGGACCAGCTGGCGGCGTACTCCGGCAGCGACATGAGTGCGCAGGAGTTCCTCGACGACATGTCCCAGCAGTCCGGTCTCGACCTGCCCGATGACGTGGAGACGCTCGTGGGCGACTCGATCGCCGTCTCGATCGGCAGCGACTTCGACCCCGAGACGTTCTTCAACTCCACCAACGGCGACGGGGTGCCGGTCGCGGCCAAGGTCAAGGGCGACCCGGCCGCGATCGAGGACGTGCTGGCCAAGCTGCAGGGCCAGATGGGCACCGAGGAGGGCGCCTTCGTCGGGTCTGACAGCGACGGCGACTGGATCGCGATCGGTCCCGACGCCGACTACCGGAAGCAGGTGCTCGACGGGGGCAGCCTGGGCGACTCGGCGGTCTTCAAGGACGTCGTCCCCGATGCCGGCAAGGCCTCGCTGATCATCTTCGTCAACTTCGACGCGGGCGACGGCTGGCTGGTCAAGGCCGTTGGCGACGACCAGGAGACTGCCGACAACCTCGAGCCGCTGGGTGGGCTGGGCATGAGCGCGTGGCGCGACGGCGACACCTCGCACGCGGTGCTGCGCCTCACCACCGACTGATCGCGGCCACCGTCGCGGACGTCACCGACACCAGGTCGGCCGGCGAGAGCCCCAGGTCGAGGCCACGCCGGCCGGCCGACACGTAGACGACCGCGTGGTCGAGCGCGGTCGCGTCGACCACGGTCGGGTGCGCCCGCTTCTGGCCGAGGGGAGAGATGCCCCCGACGACGTACCCGGTGGCGCGCTCGGCCGCGGTCTTGTCAGCCATCTCGGCCCTGCTGCCGCCCAGGGCACGGGCGAGCGCCTTGAGGTCCAGCTGCGCCGACACCGGGACGATCCCGACCGCGAGGCGGGCGCGTTGTCCTGAGCCTGTCGAAGGGTGGACCGTGGCCAGCAGGGTCTTGAAGACGCAGGCGGGGTCGAGCCCCAGCGCCTCGGCCGCCTCGAGACCGTAGGACTGGGCCCGCGGGTCGTGCGCGTAGTCGTGCAGGGTGAACGCGACACCGGCCCGCGTCAGGGCGACGGTGGCCGGGGTGCCGCCTGAGGACTTCTTCGCCATGGGCGTCCTAGTTGGGGGACCACCGCGTGCGGGCCACCTCGGTGGCCGGCAGCGACGGGATGACGTTCATGGCCCGCAGCTCCGAGCGGAGCAGGTCGGTGACCATCACCAGCCGCAGCGAGGCGTCCTCGGCCTCGAGCAGCGCCTGGCGCTCCGACATGGGCAGCGGGGCGACCGCCGCCAGGGTCCAGGAGAGGTACGTCGGGTCCTTGGGCAGGCTGCCGGTGTAGGGGTCGCTGCGGATGTCGGTCAGCGCCGCCCGGTAGGCGGTGAACGTGGCGCGCGCCCGCTCGAGGATCTCCTCGGCGACCGGGAGGTACTCCGGCTCGGGGCGGGGGAGGACATGCCCGACCGGGAACGTGCCCGTCGTGTCCAGGCGCTCCAGCTCGATCCGCTCCAGCCCGACGGCGACGATGTCGAAGGTCCCGTCGGCGTGCGACTCGACCTCGGTCAGCTGGACCTTGCAGCCCACCCGGAACAACGACTGCGCCCCGTGGTCGCCGACCTCGTAGCCCTCACGGATCCCGACCGACCCGAAGACCCGCTCGGCCGGGTCGTCGACGCGCAGCAGGTGGTGCACCATCGCGCGGTAGCGGTCCTCGAAGACCGTCAGCGGCACACTGACCCCCGGGAACAGCACCGCGTTGAGCGGGAACATCGGGAGAGTCGTGCTCACACGACCAACCTAGGCGATCGCGCCAGCTTCGCTGGCGCGGCTCGCTTGTCGCCCGCTTCGCGGGCCGGTTGCCGCTGCGCGGGGTTGCCTTCCCGGGAGGTCGGGCTACGGGGTGGGGCCGACGGGGCGCTCCCACGGTCCCCTCGCGAGTCCCTTGGGTCGCCGTGTCGCCGCTACAGGTGGTTTCCTTCCGTGTTCGCCGTCGGCGGCGCCACGCCGACCTTTTACGGGACCTCGCGAGGGGCCCGCGTGCTCGCCCCGCCGTCCCCGGGCCGTCCCCGGGCTCTCGGGCGGGCGGGGAACAAGGTCCGGTCGACCACCGTGGCTGCGCTGCCGCAGGACAGGGGACATGCCGCGTCAGCCCAAGACGAGTCAGGTGGCGACCCTTGACCCCCGCCCGCCCGGGAGCCGGGCGGCGAGCCGTGGGGACGGGCGGGCGCGCACGCGGCGACGATGCGAGGTCCCGTCAAAGGGAGGCGCGGCGCCGCCCAGCGGCGGCCCGGCAGGAAACCCACGCCGTGGCGAGCGACGCGGCGAGCATAGGGACTCGCATCGTCGACGTGGGAGCGACCGTCCGGCCCCACCACCCCGCGCCGAGATGTCCCGGGAAGGCAGCCCCGCGCAGCGGCAACCCGCCCGCGAAGCGGGCGACAAGCAACCAACCCGCGCAGCGGCCCGTCCATGCGTCGTCGCCGGTTCGGGCGCGGCGAGCCGCGTCCGTAGAATCAGGGCATGATTCGCCGGATCGACCTGCGTGGAGCCGCCGCCGAGGGCGCGGCTCCCGTCGACTACCGCGCCGCCGTGCCGCGCGCCGAGTTCGACGTCGAGGCCGCGACCCATGCCGTCCTCCCGATCATCGAGGCGGTACGCACGCGCGGGCTCGACGCGATCCGCGAGCTGACCGAGAAGTTCGACGGCGTCGTCGTCGAGGACATCCGCGTGCCTCAGGCCGCGCTCGACTCCGCCCTCGCCGAGCTCGACCCGGCGATCCGCGCCGGCCTCGAGGAGTCGGTCCGCCGGCTCCGCGCCACCTGCGAGGCCGAGCTCGAGCACGACGTCACCACCGAGCTGGGCGACGGCGCCCGGGTGACCCACCGCAAGGTGCCGGTCGACCGCGTCGGCCTCTACGTCCCAGGTGGCCTCGCACCACTGGTCTCCAGCGTGCTCATGAACGTCGTCCCCGCCCAGACCGCGGGGGTCACCTCGATCGCGCTGGCCTCGCCTCCCCAGAAGGAGTTCGGGGGGCTGCCGCACCCGACGATCCTGGCTGCGTGCGCGCTGCTCGGCGTCGAGGAGGTCTACGCCGTGGGCGGTGCCCAGTCGATCGCGATGTTCGCGCTCGGCACCGGTCCGTGCCGTCGCGTCGACCTGGTCACCGGTCCGGGCAACATCTACACCGTCACGGCCAAGCGGCTGCTCAAGGGCGAGGTCGGCATCGACTCCGAGGCCGGCCCCACCGAGATCGCGATCCTGGCCGACGACAGCGCCGATGCGTCGTACGTCGCCGCCGACCTGGTCAGCCAGGCCGAGCACGACCCGCTGGCCGGCGCCGTGCTCGTCACGCCCTCCGAGCGGCTGGCGGGCGAGGTCGAGGCCGAGCTGGACAAGCAGGTCTTCGCGACCAAGCACACCGACCGGATCACCACGGCCCTGTCCGGGGCGCAGTCGGGCATCGTCCTGGTCGACGACCTCGAGCAGGGCCTCGACGTGGTCAACGCGTATGCCGCGGAGCACCTCGAGATCCACACCGAGGACGCTGCCGGCTGGGCGGCCCGGGTCCGCAACGCGGGCGCGATCTTCGTCGGCCCGCACGCGCCGGTGTCGCTGGGTGACTACTGCGCCGGGTCCAACCACGTCCTGCCCACGGGTGGCTGCGCGTGCCACTCCTCGGGTCTGTCGGTGCGCGCGTTCACCAAGTCGGTGCACGTCGTGGACTACTCCCGCGAGGCCCTCGCCGAGGTGGCTGACCACGTCATCACCCTCGCCGAGGCCGAGGACCTGCCGGGTCACGGTGCCGCGGTCCGCGTCCGGTTCCCCTCGGTCGTCGAGCCTGTCGAGACGTCATGACCGACTTCCCGCCGCTCCGCGAGGAGCTGCGCGGCCTGGCGCCCTACGGCGCCCCGCAGCTCGACCTGCCCGTGCAGCTCAACGTCAACGAGAACCCCTACGGCCCCTCGCCGGCCTGCGTCGCGGACATCGCGACCGCGGTCGCCGAGGCCGCGGGGTCGCTCAACCGCTACCCCGACCGCGAGTTCACCGAGCTCCGGACCGCGCTGGCCGGCTACCTCTCGCGCGACACCCCGCACGGCATCGCGCCCGAGCAGGTGTGGGCCGCCAACGGCTCCAACGAGGTCATGCTCCAGCTGCTCCAGGCGTTCGGCGGCCCGGGGCGCACGGCGCTGAGCTTCGCGCCGACGTACTCCATGTATCCCGAGTACGCCCGGGACACGATGACCGAGTGGGTCACCGGCCACCGCGAGAGCGACTTCTCCCTCGACCTCGACAAGGCGCACGCCCTGGTCGAGGAGGTCCGGCCGAGCGTCGTGCTGCTCCCGTCACCGAACAACCCGACGGGCACGGCCCTGCCGCCCGAGGCGGTGGCGGGCCTGTGTGAGGCCGTCGGCGACGGCGGCGTGCTGGTCGTCGACGAGGCGTACGGCGAGTTCCGCCGCAGCGGCACCCCCAGCGCCCTCGAGCTGCTGCCGGACCACCGCAACCTGGTCGTGTCGCGCACGATGTCCAAGGCGTTCGCGCTGGCCGGCGCCCGGCTCGGCTACCTCGCCGCGGCCCCGGAGATCTGCGACGCGATCCGCGTCGTACGCCTGCCGTACCACCTCTCCGCCGTCACCCAGGCGGTCGCGCTCGCGGCCCTGCGGCACGCCCCCGAGCTGCTCGGCCGGGTCGACGACCTGCGCACCGAGCGGGACGCGACCGTGGCCTGGCTGCGCGAGCAGGGGCACACCGTCGCCGACAGCGACGCCAACTTCGCGTTGTTCGGGACGTTCGCGGACCGTCATGCTGTCTGGAAGGGTCTGGTCGACCGGGGTGTGCTGATCCGCGAGGTCGGACCCGATGGCTGGCTCCGCGTCTCGATCGGCACCCCCGCGGAGATGACCGCGTTCAAGCAGGCACTCACAGCAGTCACGGAAGAGGGACTCACATGAGCAGGACCGCCCGCCTCGAGCGGCAGACCAGCGAGTCGAAGGTGCTCGTCGAGGTCGACCTGGACGGCTCCGGCCGCCACGACATCTCGACCGGTGTCGGCTTCTACGACCACATGCTCACCGCCTTCGCCCGGCACGCCCTGCTCGACCTGACGGTCCAGACCGAGGGCGACCTGCACATCGACGCGCACCACACCGTCGAGGACACCGCGATCGTGCTCGGCCAGGCGCTGCGCGAGGCGCTCGGCGACAAGGTCGGCATCCGCCGCTTCGGCGACGCGACCGTGCCGCTCGACGAGGCGCTCGTCCAGGCCGTCGTCGACGTGTCGGGTCGTCCCTACTGCGTGCACACGGGGGAGCCCGAGGGCCAGCAGTACGTCGTCCTCGGCGGCGACTATCTCGGCTCGCTGACCCGTCACGTCTTCGAGACGCTGGCCTTCCACGCCCACATCGCCCTGCACGTGCGGGTCCTGGCCGGCCGCGAGCCGCACCACATCGTGGAGACGCAGTTCAAGGCGTTCGCCCGGGCGTTCCGCGACGCGGTCGCGCTCGACCCGCGCGAGACCGGCATCCCCTCGACCAAGGGCGCGCTCTGAGCACGGTCGCCGTCCTGGACTACGGCTCGGGCAACCTCCGCTCGGCCGTCCGCGCGGTCGAGCGCGCCGGCGCCACGGCCGTGCTGACCTCGGACTTCCAGACCTGCCTGGACGCCGACGGCCTGCTCGTGCCGGGTGTGGGCGCCTACGCCGCGTGCATGGCCGGGTTGCGTGCCATCAAGGGGGACCGGCTGATCGGCCGCCGCCTCGCCGGCGGTCGTCCGGTGCTCGGCATCTGCGTCGGCATGCAGGTGCTGTTCGAGCGCGGGGTCGAGCACGGCGTGGAGACCGAGGGCTGCGACGAGTGGCCCGGCGTCGTGGAGCGCCTCCAGGCCCCCGTCGTGCCCCACATGGGCTGGAACACCGTCGAGGTCCCCGAGGGGTCGACGCTGTTCGCCGGCGTCGAGGACGAGCGGTTCTACTTCGTGCACTCCTACGGCGTCCGCGACTGGACCCTTGTCACCAACGACCGCACGCGCGCGCCACTGGTGACCTGGGCCGAGCACGGTGGCGACCGCTTCGTCGCCGCGGTCGAGAACGGCCCGCTCACGGCCACCCAGTTCCACCCGGAGAAGTCCGGGGACGCCGGTGCCGCCCTCCTGCACAACTGGGTGGGGACCCTGTGAGCAAGGAGCGCGCCCGACGCCGCGAGGAGCGCGAGCGGGAGGCCGCCGTGCTCGCCGCCGCCCGGGCCGCCGAGGCCGAGCGGCGTGAGCGCCGCGACGCGCGCCGCGCCGTCCTGACCTCCAGACTGCCCCGGCGCCGCCCCCGGCAGACCGGCATCCTCGCCCAGCGGCGTCGCCGCCAGACCGGCGCGACGATCGCGCTGCTCCTGCTGCTCAACATCCTGGTCTGGCTCTTCGTCCCCGAGTGGTCCGCCCGCGTCGGTGCGCTGATCGTCTCGATCCTGGCCGCCCCCGTCCTGTACACCATGCTGTTCCGCCGCACCTAGGAAGAAGCCCCATGTCCTACCTCCAGCTCCTCCCCGCCGTCGACATCACCGAGGGCCGGGCCGTCCAGCTCGCCCAGGGCGTCGCCGGCTCCGAGCGCGTGTACGGCGACCCCGTGGCCGCCGCCCGCCGGTGGCAGGACGCCGGCGCCGAGTGGCTGCACCTCGTCGACCTCGACGCGGCGTTCGGCCGCGGCACCAACCGCGAGCTGCAGGCCGAGATCGTCGGCGCCCTCGACATCCAGGTGGAGATGAGCGGCGGCATCCGTGACGACGAGTCGCTCGCGGCCGCGCTGGCCACCGGCTGCCGCCGGGTCAACATCGGCACCGCCGCGCTCGAGCAGCCGGAGTGGTGCGCCAAGGTGATCGCCGAGCACGGCGACCGGATCGCCATCGGGCTCGACGTACGCGGTCGCACCCTCGCCGCCCGCGGCTGGACCCAGGAGGGCGGCGACCTCTACGAGACGTTGGCCCGCCTCGACGCCGAGGGCTGCGCGCGCTACGTCGTCACCGACGTCAACAAGGACGGCATGCTCGCCGGCCCCAACCTCCAGCTGCTGCGCGACGTCTGCGCGGTGACCTCCGCGCCGGTCATCGCCTCGGGCGGCGTCACCACCCTCGACGACATCCGCGCCCTGATGGAGCTGGTGCCCGAGGGCGTCGAGGGCGCGATCGCCGGCACGGCGCTCTACGAGGGTCGCTTCACCCTCGAGGACGCGCTGGCCCTCACCAAGGGCACCGCATGAGCCTGGCCGTCCGGGTGATCCCGTGCCTCGACGTCGACGCCGGGCGCGTGGTGAAGGGGATCAACTTCAAGGAGCTCCGCGACGCCGGTGACCCGGTCGAGCTGGCCCGCACCTACGACGCCGAGGGCGCCGACGAGCTGACCTTCCTCGACATCTCCGCCTCCCACGAGGGACGGGCCACCACGATGGAGATCGTCTCGCGCACCGCCGAGGAGGTCTTCATCCCGTTGACCGTCGGCGGGGGCGTGTCCTCGGTCGAGGACGTCGACCGGCTGCTGCGCGCCGGCGCCGACAAGGTCGCGGTCAACACCGCGGCGATCCGGCGCCCCGAGCTGGTCGCTGAGATCGCCGACCGGTTCGGCAACCAGGTCCTCGTGCTGTCCGTGGATGCCCGCCGGGCGCCGGGCACCGACTCCGGCTTCGAGGTCACCACCCACGGTGGCCGCGAGTCCGCCGGCCTCGACGCCATCGCCTGGGCCGTCCGCGCCACCGAGCTGGGCGCGGGCGAGATCCTGCTCAACGCGATGGACGCCGACGGCACCCAGGACGGCTTCGACCTCGACCTGATCCGCGCCGTCCGCCGCGAAGTCACCATCCCGGTCATCGCCTCCGGCGGCGCCGGCCGTGCCGAGCACTTCGCCCCGGCCGTCGACGCCGGAGCCGACGCGGTCCTCGCGGCCACGGTCTTCCACTTCGGCACGCTCCGGATCGCTGACGTGAAGTCAGCGCTCGCCTCTGCGGGACATCCCGTTCGCTGACGGGTGTCGCCCGCTTCGCGGGTTGCCGCTGCGCGGGGCTGCCTTCCCGGGACAGTCTCGGCGCGGGGTGGTGGGGCCGGGCGTTCGCTCCCACGTCGACGACGCGAGTCCCTATGCTCGCCGCGTCGCTCGCCACGGCGTGGTTTCCTGCCGGGCCGCCGCTGGGCGGCGCCGCGCCTCCCTTTGACGGGACCTCGCATCGTCGCCGCGTGCGCGCCCGCCCGTCCCCACGGCTCGCCGCCCGGCTCCCGGGCGGGCGGGGGTCAAGGGTCGCCACCTGACCCGTTCCGCGCTGACGCGGAATGTCCCCTGTCTTGCGGCAGCGCAGCCACGGTGGTCGACCGGACCTTGTTCCCCGCCCGCCCGAGAGCCCGGGGACGGCCCGGGGACGGCGGGGCGAGCACGCGGGCCCCTCGCGAGGTCCCGTAAAAGGTCGGCGTGGCGCCGCCGACGGCGAACACGGAAGGAAACCGCCTGTAGCGGCGACACGGCGACCCCAGGGACTCGCGAGGGGACCGTGGGAGCGCCCCGTCGGCCACACCCCGAAGCCCGACCTCCCGGGAAGGCAGCCCCGCGCAGCGGAAATCCGCCCGCGAAGCGGGCGACAAGCAACCAAGCCGCGTCAGCGGCCTACTGCCAAGGAGTCGTCCGCGCCAGCGTCAGCGCCCGCTTCATCACGAACGGGCTCGCCTGCTCGAAGAGCCAGGGCCGGCCGAACCACAGGTAGCCGTCGGCGTACGCCGCCGCCTTGAGGCGTTGCCCGAGGGTCAGGCCCCAGGCCGGGTTGGCGACGTCGGTCGTCGGCGGGATGCCGAGGGTGACGCAGTGGTGCTGGGTCTTGTCCTGGCAGGCGTAGGCGTTGTCGAAGTCGGGGCCCTTGTAGGTGTAGCCGCGGAAGGGCTGGCCGTTGGAGGAGGTGTTGACGACGAAGTGCTTGTCGAGGATGCCCTTCTCCGCGAGGGCCTGCGCCACGGCGGCGCCGTACTCCACCTCCTCGGCGACCGAGTCGTAGTGGGTGGAGTTGAAGGCGAAGCCGCGGACCATGCTGATCCCCGCGGGCATCAGGATCTTCAGGGCGGTCTTGGGGTTGCTGCGGTTCCAGTCGGCGGCGCCGGCGTCGATGTAGATCGTGGTGTTCGGGTTGGCGCTGAAGGTCTTCGCGGCGTAGCGGATCATGCGCGACGGCAGCTTCGAGCCGTTCTTGGCGCAGAGCGCGAAGGGACCGTCGGGCTGAAGGATCATCGCGACGTACGTCGATCCGATGGCGGCCGCCGCGTTGCGCACCCACTTCTTGTAGCTCGCGACCTCCGCGGTGGTGGGCAGCCGGTTGCAGACCCGGTCGTTGCCCTCCCACGGGACCATCCGGAAGATCGCCATCTGCACCATCACGTCCGGGTCGCCGCCTGTGGCGCTGGCGACGAGCTTGTGGATGCGGTCGGCGATGTCCCGGTCGGGGACCCACTTGCCGTACCACTGCGCCTTGGGCTGCAGCACGATCTTGTCGAGCAGCTCCTTCTTGCGCCCGGTCGCCTTCGTCCACGGCTCCCAGGCCATGTCCTGCGGGCCGAGGTAGACGCCCCACGGGTGGGCGGCGAGTGGGTTGCCGGGGAGGGGGATGATCGGCCCCGCCGCGGCCGAGGTGTGGTCCGGCGGGGTGAGGGTCAGCGGCAGCGCAACGCCCAGAACCGCCACGCCGATGCGACGCAGGACCCGGGACAGCGCACCCGAAGGGGGGTTGGGGAGCACCCGAAAATGCTAGCGGCGCAGCAGCCCCAGCGGGACGGAATAGAGCCGACGGACCTCGGGATGTGACACCACGAGGGTGTCGCCGACGATGGCCGCGGCGACGTTCTCGGTGGTGGGTCCGGCCTCGTCGAGGACGAGCGGGTCGCCGATCGTCCGGGTGGTCGTGTCGATGCGGCGCACCGTGGGCCCGACCTGGCCCACGACGTAGACGTCGTTGCCGTCGGCGACCACGGCGTCGGCGTGGTCGACGGGGAAGCGCGCGATCACCTTGCCGGTGACCTCGTCCACGCCGATCACCCGCGACTGGACCGTGCAGGTCACCCAGACGACGTGGTCTACCCAGGCAAGTCCTTGCGGCGTGAGGCACTGGTTGTCGAGCGGGATCGTGCGGGGCTCGTAGTCGCTGCACTCGGGGAGGTGGGCCGCGCAGTCGTGGACGAGCAGCAGCCGGGTGAGGGACGCGTCGACGTAGTCGGCGACCCACGCGCCCTGGTCGCCGAGCGCGACGAGCCGGGGACCGGCGCCCGTGGGGACGGCCTCGACGACGGCGCCGGACGCGGGGTCGACGCGCAGGACCCGGTCGTGGGCCTGGTCGACCACCCAGAGGGAGGTGCCGTCCCAGGCCAGCCCCTCCGGCTCACTGCCGGTCGGCTTGAGGTGCACGGTCAGGTCCACCTCTTCGGTGTCCGGGTCGATCCGGACGAGGGTGCCGTCGCGGATCACGCTCACCCAGACACCGGCGGGCGTCGCGACCAGCCGGAGCGGTGCGCTGCCCACCGGGACCTCGTGGCCGTGCTCGGTCAGGAGGCTGCCAGAGTCGGGCAGGGCTGCCCAGGCATGGGAGCCGACGGCCTCGACGCCGACCGGCCGGTCGGGGACGTCGGTGACGGTGACGCCGGCCGGGGGAGCGAAGGTGGGCTCGTCGGAGACCACGTCGGAGGAGCCGGCGGGGGAGCCCGGCTCGGCGACCCCCGGGTCGGCGTCGGTCGACGTGCAGCCCGCGAGCAGGAGGCCCGACAGCGCGGCGACCGCCAGCAGGGCCCGCACGTCAGAAACCCAGCTCGGCGCGCCGCAGCGCCGCGATCCGGTCGGGCGGTCCGGAGAACTCCACGTCGCGGAACTCGGCGCGACCGAAGAGGAACATCACCAGCTCCGACGGGAGCCCGCGCACCACGACCGGATCGTCGCCGCGCCGCAGGGTCGCGTGCGCGTCGGTGTCGGACCGCTCGATGCGCACCGGCACACCGGCCGGCCGCACCAGGCCCCGGCCGCCGAGGCGGATCGCGCGCCACAGCCGAGAGCGGTCGCTCTCGCTGAGGTCCCGCGGCTCCCACCCGGGCTGCGCCCGGCGCAGGTCCTCGTGGTGGACGAAGTACTCCAGGGTGTTGAACGCGACGTCCACCGGCGGCAGGGCGTACGGCGTGAGGCCGGGCCGGCGCAACCGCTCCACGAGCACCGCGAAGTCGCGGCGGCCGACACGCTCCATCGCCTTCTCGGTCAGCACCTCCAGCCCGGGGACCGCGATGCCGGTCGCCCCCAGCGGGCTGTGCTCGCGCACCAGGCAGTGCTCGACCAGCTGCTTGGCCGTCCAGTCGCCGCACAGCGTCGGGGCGTCCTCGCCGACGGCCAGCGCGGTGTCGCACATCGCGACCCGCTCCCGCCGTGCGAGCGACGTACTGCCCGTGAGCGCGCTCAGGGAGAGGGTCATGGCGGTGATCGTAGGGCCGATGCCGGGCCGCGCGGGAGGAAGCAGGACGCAACCCCCGGGAATGGGGTGCCGTCGGTGTCGCCGACTACCCTGAGCCAGTGGCAGATGAACGGGTGGAGCGTCGCGCCGCGACGACGCGTCAGGGCTTCTCGGTGCTCCTGGTGGCGATCCGTCGCGAGCCCTGGATCTTCACCCTGTCCGCGGTCGGGAGCCTGCTCTTCGGCGCGTTGACCGTGGCCGACGCCTGGGTGCTCGGCTGGTCCACCGACCACGTCGTGCTGCCGGCTTTCAAGAACGGCGAGATCGGCAACGGCCTGCTCGTCGCGATCCTCGCGCTCTTCGTCGGCGTGGCCATCCTGCGGGCGATCGGCATCGTGGCGCGCCGCCTGGGCGCCGGCGTCATGCAGTACCGCATGCAGGCCCACACCCGCCGCGCCGTGACGCGTCAGTACCTCTCCCTCCCCATGGAGTGGCACCAGCGGCACCCCACCGGGCAGCTGCTCTCCAACGCCAACTCCGACGTCGAGGCGGCCTGGGGCCCGATCGCGCCGCTGCCGATGGCGGTCGGCACGGTCGCGATGATGGTGATCGCGGTCGTCCAGATGTTCGCCGCCGACCTGGTCCTGGCGTTCGTCGGCCTGCTCGTCTTCCCGCTCGTCATCGCCGCCAACATCGTCTACCAGCGGGTCGCGTCGCCGCTGATGACCCGGGCGCAGCAGCTGCGCGCCGAGGTCAGCGAGGTCGCCCACGAGTCCTTCGACGGCGCGATGGTCGTCAAGACCCTGGGCCGCGAGGGCGAGGAGACCGCACGCTTCGCGGAGAAGGCCCACGAGCTGCGCGACGTCAACATCCGCGCCGGCCGGATCCGCGCCGCCTTCGACCCTGTCCTGGCCGCCCTGCCGAGCTTCGGCGTCCTCGTCGTGCTGGCCGTGGGCGTCGACCGGGTGATGAGCGGTGCCACCGCGGCCGGCGACGTCGTCACCGTCGCCTACCTGCTCACCATCGTGTCCTTCCCGATCCGCTCGATCGGCTGGCTGCTCGGCGAGTTCCCGCGCAGCGTCGTGGGCTACCGCCGGGTGCGCCAGGTGCTGGACGCGACCGGCGAGATGCCCTTCGGCGAGACCCCCGCCCCGTCGGGCGACGACCCGGCCGGCGCCCACCTGGTCGTCGACCACCTCAGCTACTCCTACGTCCCCGACCAGTCGCTGCTGTCCGACGTGAGCTTCGAGGTGCAGCCCGGCCGGACGGTCGCCATCGTCGGCGCCACGGCGTCCGGCAAGAGCACCCTGACCACCCTGATGACCCGTCTCGTCGACCCCGACGGCGGCCGCATCCTCGTCGACGGGGTGGACCTCCGCGACCTGGCGCGGGGCGAGCTCGCCGCCGCGATGGCCGTGGTCCCGCAGACGGCCTTCCTCTTCGACGACACCGTGCGCGGCAACGTCACCCTCGCCCACGACGACGATGCGACCATCTCCGACGACGAGGTCTGGGCGGCGCTGCGCGCGGCGCAGGCCGACGGCTTCGTCGCGGCCCTGCCCCACGGGCTCGACACCCGCCTCGGCGAGCGCGGTACGTCGCTCTCCGGTGGCCAGCGGCAGCGCATCTCGCTGGCCCGCGCGCTGGTCCGCCGGCCGCGGGTGCTGATCCTCGACGACGCCACGTCCGCGGTCGACCCCGAGGTCGAGGCCCGGATCCTGGCCGCCCTGCGCGACGGCGACCGCGGCACCACCCTCGTCGTCGTGGCCTACCGCAAGGCGACCATCGGGCTGGCCGACGAGGTGGTCCACCTCGAGGACGGCCGGATCGCCGACCGCGGCACCCATGCCGAGCTGCTGCGCCGCAGCAGCTCCTACGCCCACCTCGTCAACGCCTACGAGCAGCACGCGGAGCACGCCGGGCTGGCCGGGCACGCCGGCGAGACCGAGATGGCGGGGGACGCCTCATGACCACGCTCGCCCCCGACGGCACCCGCATGGAGACCGGCGAGGACCTGCCGGCCCTCGAGACGATCCGCCGCGGCGTCCACCACTCGCCCGAGCTGCGCGAGGGCATCGGGATCACCCTGCTGCTGGCCGTGCTCGCCAGCATCGGGCAGGTGGTCGTGCCGATCGCCGTCCAGCAGACCCTCGACCACGGCCTCGACGCCGCCGGCGGCCCCAACCTGCGCTTCACGGTCCTGATGGGGATCGGGGCCGCGGTCGCGCTGGCGGTGACCAGCTGGGCGTCGTACGCCATGACCAGCCGGCTGTTCACCAGCTCCGAGCGCGGCCTGGCCACGCTGCGGATCAAGGCGTTCCGCCACGTCCACGACCTGCCGCTCCTCACCCAGAACACCGAGCGCCGCGGCGCCCTGGTCTCGCGCGTCACCAGCGACGTCGACCAGGTCAGCCAGTTCCTGGTCTTCGGCGGCCTGATCTTCGTGGTCAGCGTCGGCCAGATCCTGGTCGCGACGGTCCTGATGGTGATCTACAGCTGGCAGCTCGCGATCGTCGTGTGGGTCTGCTTCGCGCCGCTGTTCCTCTCGCTGCGCTACTTCCAGCGCAAGCTGTCCGACGCCTACGGCACGGTCCGCCGCCAGGTCGGCGTGATGCTGTCCGCGATCTCCGAGCCCGTCGTCGGCGCCGCGGTCGTCCGCTCGTACGCCGTCGAGGACCGCACCCAGCGCCGCATCGACACCGCGATCAGCACCTACCAGGCCGCCAGCACCCGCGCCCAGGGCTTCACGGCGTTCTCGTTCTCCCTCGGCGGCATCTCGGCCGGCCTGGCCAACGCCGGGGTTCTCATCGTCGGCATCTGGCTCGGCTTCGCCGGCGACATCACCGCCGGCAAGGTGCTCGCCTTCGCGTTCCTCGTCTCGCTGTTCGTCGGTCCCGTCCAGATGGGCACCCAGATCCTCACCGACGCCCAGAACGCCATCGCCGGCTGGCGCCGCGTGATCGGCATCCTCGACACCCCGGCCGACCTGGTCGACCCCGGCAGCGACGGCCAGGTGCTGCCGCGGGGCCCCATCGACGTGCACTTCGAGGACGTCACGTTCTCCTACCCCGGCGGGCCGCCGGTGCTGCGCGACGTGACGATGGAGATCGCCGCGGGCCGCCGCGTCGCGATCGTGGGGGAGACCGGCTCGGGCAAGTCGACCTTCGCCAAGCTCCTCACCCGGCTGATGGACCCGGCCGAGGGTGCCGTGCTGCTCGACGGCGTCGACGTCCGCGAGATCGCGCAGGTCTCGCTGCGGCGCAGCGTGGTGCTGGTGCCGCAGGAGGGGTTCCTCTTCGACGACACCATCGCCGCCAACGTCCGCTACGGCCGGCTGGGCGCCACCGAGGCCGAGATCCTCGCCAGCGCCGACCAGCTCGGTCTCGGCGACTGGGTCGCCGGGCTGCCGCGGGGGCTGGAGACCCGCGTGGGCCAGCGTGGCGAGTCGTTGTCGGCCGGCGAGCGCCAGCTCGTCGCGCTGCTGCGTGCCCACCTCGCCGACCCCGACCTGCTCGTGCTCGACGAGGCCACCAGCGCGGTCGACCCCGCCCTGGAGATGCGCATCGGCCGCGCCCTCGAGACCCTCATGAGCGGCCGCACCTCGGTCACGATCGCCCACCGCCTCTCCACCGCCGAGAGCGCCGACGAGGTCGTCGTGGTCGACAAGGGCCGGATCGTCCAGCGCGGTCCTCACCGCCAGCTGGTCGCCGAGGACGGCGTCTACGCCGGCCTGCACGCCAGCTGGGTCAGTCAACAGGGCTCGTGACCCACCCGCGATACTGGAGCCCGTGACCACCCTCGACCCCGCGATCGCCGACCGCCTCAAGCGCACCGACACCGGACTGGTGCCGGCGGTGGTCCAGCAGCACGACACCGGCGAGGTGCTGATGCTCGGCTGGATGGACGACGAGGCCCTGGCCCGCACGCTCACGACGGGGCGGGCGACCTACTGGAGCCGGTCCCGCCAGGAGTACTGGGTCAAGGGCGACACCTCCGGCCACGTCCAGTGGGTCAAGGAGGTCCGGCTCGACTGCGACGGCGACACGCTGCTCGTCAAGGTCGACCAGGAGGGCGCGGCCTGCCACACCGGCGACCGCACCTGCTTCGACGCCGACCTGCTCGGATCCGCCGATGGCTGAGCGGTCCCGCCGCCGCACCTTCGGGCCGGTCGTCCTGCTCGGCCTCGCGGCCGGCACCCTCACGGCCGTCGCCGGCAACAAGACCTGGGCCACCGTCGACGTCTCGGCGCGGTCCACCCGCCTGGGCGCCGACTGGTACATGGGCTTCGGCGGCAGCGTCGACGCCGGCAAGATGCCCGTCACCACCGCCCTGGCCCTCGTCGTGCTCGCCGCCTGGGGCGTCGTCCTGGTCACCCGGGGACGCGTACGCCGCGGGGTGGCCGTCCTCGGTGCGCTGGCGGCGATCGGCACCCTCGCGGCCGTCGTCGTGGGCTGGTCCCAGGTCGGCGACTCGCTCCGCGCCGACCTGTCCGGGGTCGGCGTCCTGGACGCCAGCACGAGCCACACCGGCTGGTTCTGGGCAGCCGCCGTGGGCGCCGTGCTGTCGGTCCTCAGCAGCGTCCTGGCCGTCCTGCTCACGCCCCAGTGGCCCGAGATGGGCAGCCGCTACGACGCACCCACCGGCGGCGACGACCCGACGCCGCCGGCCACGCCGCTGGAGGAGCAGACCAACATCGACCTCTGGAAGGCGATGGACGAGGGCCACGACCCCACCGCCTGACCCGGCGCCGGCACCGGCTGAATAGACTGTGCCCCGCACGACCGATCCCGCCCCGAGGAGCACGCATGTCTGACAACCACGGCAACACCCCGGCAGCCTGGAGTGCCGTCGCGGTCGGCCTCCTCGCCTTCCTGGTCGGTGGCATCGGCCTCATGCTCGACCCGGTCTCGATGACGATCTTCTGGATCGGCGTGGCCATCGGAGTCGGCGCCATCGTGCTCTACGTCGTGATGGCCAAGCTCGGCTACAACACCGAGAGCCACTGACGGACACCCTCCCGCGCTCGGGCACCGGCCGCCTGCAGCGACTGGCCTCCCCGCTCGCCGTCGGCGCGGCCGCGGCCGCCGGGGCGGTCGCCCTGCACGTGCGCGACCCGCACACCGACGGCTCCTGGGGGCACTGCCCCACGGCGCTGCTCGGCTTCTGGTGCCCGCTGTGCGGGAGCCTCCGGGCGGTCAACGACCTGACCCACCTCGACCTCGGCGCCGCCGCGTCGAGCAACCTGCTCCTCGTCGTGGCCCTCCCGGTCGTCCTGGTGCTGTGGGTCCACCGCCTCGTTGCGTGCTGGCGCGGCGGCCCGGCCCTGGCGCCCGTCGCCGTCCCGCCGGCCGTCTGGTGGACGCTGGCGGTCGTCGTCACGGCGTTCACCCTGGCCCGCAACGTCCCGGGCTCCTGGCTCGCTCCCTGATCCCGTCTCGGTCGGGCAACCGCGCGGGTGAGAGGCTAGGGACCGGCCACCCGCACCCACGATTCCCTGAGATGGAGGACCCGATGTCCGTGCTCGACGACATCGTCGCCGGCGTACGCATCGACCTCGCCGCCCGGGAGGCCGCCACGCCGATCGCGGACCTGCGCGCCGCGCTGGCCGACGTCGACCCGCCGCGTGACCCGATGCCGCACTTCCGGGCAGCCGGCTCGAGCGTGATCGCCGAGGTCAAGCGCCGCAGCCCCTCCAAGGGCGCACTCGCCGACATCCCCGACCCCGCGGAGCTCGCCACGGCGTACGCCGCGGGCGGGGCCGCCGCGATCAGCGTGCTGACCGAGGAGCGCCGCTTCGGCGGCAGCCTGGCCGACCTGCGGGCGGTGCGCGAGGCGGTCGACACCCCGATCCTGCGCAAGGACTTCATCGTCACCGGCTACCAGCTGGTCGAGGCGCGCGCGGCCGGCGCCGACCTCGCGCTGCTGATCGTCGCCGCCCTCGACGACAGCGAGCTGACCCGCCTGCACGACATGGCCCGCGAGCTCGGCCTGACCGTGCTCGTCGAGGTCCACGACGAGGCCGAGACCGAGCGGGCCGTGGCCCTCGGTGCCGAGCTGATCGGCGTGAACGCGCGCAACCTCAAGACGCTGGAGATCGACAGCGACGTCTTCGGGCGGCTGGCGCCGCTGGTGCCCGACGACCGCGTGAAGGTGGCGGAGTCCGGCATCTTCGGTCCCCAGGACGTGCAGCGCTTCGTCGGGGAGGGGGCCCGCGCGGTCCTCGTCGGCGAGGCGCTCGTGAAGGACGGCGACCCGCGTGGAGCGGTCGCCGCGATGACGGGAGTCGAGGCATGACCACCACCACCTGGGACGCCGACGAGCGTGGCTGGTTCGGGGGGCCCGAGCACGGTTGGGGCGGCCGGTTCATGCCCGAGGCGCTCGTGGCCGCGCTCGACGAGCTGACCGTCGCCTGGCAGGACGCCATGGCCGACCCGTCGTTCGTCGCGGAGTTCGAGGCGATCCTGCGCGACTACGCCGGCCTCCCGAGCCCGCTCTACTTCGCCGAGCGGCTCTCGGACAAGGTCGGCGCCCGGATCCTGCTCAAGCGCGAGGACCTCAACCACACCGGCGCCCACAAGATCCGCAACGTCCTGGGCCAGGCCCTCCTGACCAAGCGGATGGGCAAGACCCGCGTCATCGCCGAGACGGGCGCCGGCCAGCACGGCGTCGCCAGCGCGACGGCCGCCGCCTACTTCGGCCTCGACTGCACCGTCTACATGGGCGCCGTCGACACCCGCCGCCAGGCGCTCAACGTCGCCCGGATGAACCTCCTCGGCGCCAAGGTGGTGCCGGTCGAGTCCGGCAGCGCGACCCTCAAGGACGCCATCAACGAGGCGCTCCGCGACTGGGTCGCCAGCGTCGACCACACGGCGTACCTCTTCGGCACCGCCGCCGGGCCGCACCCCTTCCCCAGCATGGTCCGCGACTTCACCCGCGGCATCGGCGACGAGGCACGCGCCCAGTGCCTCGAGCAGTACGGCGCCCTGCCGGACGCCATCGCCGCGTGCGTCGGCGGCGGCTCCAACGCCATCGGGCTGTTCACGGCGTTCCTCGAGGACGAGGGCGTCGAGATCTTCGGCTTCGAGGCCGGGGGAGAGGGCGTCGACACGCCCCGCCACGCCGCCACGATCCACGCCGGCCAGTCCGGTGTCCTGCACGGCGCCCGCACCTACGTGATGCAGGACGAGGACGGCCAGACCGTCGAGTCGCACTCGATCTCGGCCGGCCTGGACTACCCCGGCGTCGGCCCGCAGCACGCCCACCTGGCCGCCACCGGCCGGGCGACCTACCTGCCCGTCACCGACGACGAGGCCATGCAGGCGCTCGCGCTGCTCAGCCGCACCGAGGGGATCATCCCCGCGGTCGAGTCCGCCCACGCGGTGGCCGGCGCGCTGCGCCTCGCCGCCGAGCGTCCGGGCCAGACGATCCTGGTCAACCTGAGCGGCCGCGGTGACAAGGACATGGGCACCGCCATCGAGTACTTCGGGCTGGGCAACCCCGACGAGGTCACCGAGGAGCCCGTGGGATGACCGTGACCAGCACGCGCATCGCGTTCGAGAAGGCGAAGGCCGACGGCCGCGCCGCCCTGGTCGGGTACCTGCCGGCCGGCTTCCCCGACGTGGCCGGCGGCATCGACGCGCTCAGGGCCATGGTCGAGGCGGGCTGCGACGTCATCGAGGTCGGCCTGCCCTACAGCGACCCGGTCATGGACGGTCCGACCATCCAGGCCGCCGCACAGCAGGCGCTCGAGGGCGGCATCCGCACCACCGACGTGCTGCGCACCGTCGAGGCGGTCGCCGCCACCGGCACGCCCACGGTCGTGATGACCTACTGGAACCCCGTCGAGCGCTACGGGGTCGAGCGGTTCGCCGCCGACCTGGCGAGCGCCGGGGGAGCGGGCCTGATCACGCCCGACCTGACGCCCGACAGCGGCCCCGAGTGGATCGCGGCGGCCGACGCGCACGACCTCGACAAGATCTTCCTCGTCGCCCCCTCCTCGACCGACGAGCGGATCGCGATGACCACCGCGGCGTGCCGCGGCTTCGTCTACGCCACCGCCGTCATGGGCGTCACCGGCGCTCGCACCACCACCAGCGACCTGGCCGGCCCGCTCGTCGCCCGCACCCGCGCGGCCACCGACCTGCCGGTGGGCGTCGGCCTCGGCGTCAGCAACGGCGACCAGGCGGCCGAGGTGGCGTCGTACGCCGACGGCGTGATCGTCGGCTCGGCGTTCGTGCGCACCCTCCTGGACCACCCCCACGACCGGGCCGCCGGCCTCCGGGCGCTGGCCGCGCTCACCGAGGACCTGGCCGGTGGGGTGCGGCGTGCGTAGGAGCCTGACGACCAGGACCCTGCTCGCCGTCCTCTCGCTCGTCCTGCTCGCCGGGTGCAACAGCTCGGCCGACGGCAAGGCGGCGACGCTCCAGGGCATCACCCTGGACCAGCCCTACGTCGTCCCGTCGACGCCGCTGACCGACACCTCCGGTGCCAGCTACTCGCTCACGAAGGACACCGACAAGCCGCTCACGCTGGTGTTCTTCGGCTACACCAACTGCCCCGACATCTGCCAGGTCGTGATGTCCACGCTGGCCAGCGCGATGACCCGCCTCGACGCCAGTGACCGCGCCCAGGTCGACGTCGTCCTGGTCACCACCGACCCGGCGCGCGACACCGGACCGGTGCTGACCCGCTACCTCTCGCACTTCGACCCGACGTTCATCGGGCTGACCGGCGACCTCGACACGATCGCGGCGATCGGCAGGCCGATGGCGGTCGCGGTCGAGCAGGGCAAGAAGCTGCCCAGCGGCGGCTACGAGGTCGTGCACAACACCCAGGTCAGCGCGATCGGGGGCGACGACAAGGTCCACATCCTCTGGACGCAGGACACGTCCGCCGCCACGATCGCCTCCGACGTACACCTGCTGCTGGAGAAGTCATGATCACCTCCCTGTCGATCCCGAGCCCGTCCCAGGGTGTCTGGTACCTCGGCCCGGTCCCCATCCGGGGCTACGCCCTCGCGATCATCCTCGGCATCGTCGTGGCGATCTGGATCGCGGAGAAGCGCTGGGTCGCGCGCGGCGGCAAGGACGGCGACGTCAGCGACCTGGCGATCTGGGCGGTGCCCTTCGGCCTCGTCGGCGGCCGGATCTACCACGTGATGACCGACCACGCGCTCTACTTCGGCGAGGGCAAGCACCCCATCGAGGCGCTCTACGTGTGGCGCGGCGGCCTCGGGATCTGGGGCGCGATCGCGCTCGGGGCGCTGGGCGTGGTGATCGGCGCGCGGCGCAAGGGCATCCGGCTGCTGCCGGTGCTCGACGCGATGGCGCCGTCGGTGCTGGTGGCGCAGGCGCTCGGCCGCTGGGGCAACTGGTTCAACCAGGAGCTCTTCGGCAAGCCCACCGACCTGCCCTGGGGCCTGGAGATCGCGCCGGAGAACCGGCCGCTGGGCTACGAGCAGTACTCCACGTTCCACCCGACGTTCCTCTACGAGTTCCTGTGGGACCTCGGCGCCTTCGGTTTCGTGGTCTGGGCCGACCGCCGGTTCCGCCTCGGCCACGGCCGGGTGATGGCGCTCTACGTCATGGCCTACACCGCGGGCCGCGGCTGGATCGAGATGCTCCGCATCGACGACGTCGAGCTCAAGGACGTCGGTGGGCTGCGCTTCAACGTGTGGACCTCGATCGTGCTGTTCGTCGCCGCCGCCGTCTACTTCGTCGTCTCCAGCCGTCGCCGCCCCGGTCGCGAGGAGCAGGTGTACGTCGATCGCCCCGACGAGACCGTGGCGTCCGTGGAGACCTCAAACTAGGGCGCTCGTCACGCGTCCGCGCCGCGGTCGGGCCCTGCTCGGCCCGCTGATCCGGTGGTAGCCTGAGTCCTCCGCTAGGGCCAATGTCGTCCCCTGCAATGCACGATCTGCAGTTCCTCTTGCACGGCCGAATCTGCCTGATGTGAGCTCGGCACCAGCCGGGCCGCACGGCACAGACGACGACGGGAGAATGCCCGGTGCCTTTCCAGCACGCATTCCCGCCGCCCCAAGGGCTCTACGACCCCCGCCACGAGCACGATGCGTGTGGCGTGGCGTTCGTCGCGACCCTGACCGGCGTTGCCAGCCACGACATCGTTGCCAAGGCGCTCACCGCGCTGCGCAACCTCGAGCACCGCGGCGCCGCGGGTGCCGAGCCCAACTCCGGCGACGGTGCCGGCATCCTCATGCAGGTGCCCGACGCGTTCCTGCGCGACGTCGTCGACTTCGACCTCCCGGCGCAGTTCGCCTACGCCGTCGGCACCGCCTTCCTCCCCGGTGACGAGGAGGAGGTCGCCAAGACCCGTCGCCGGATCGAGGAGATCGCCACGGAGGAGGGCCTCGCGGTCCTCGGGTGGCGTGACGTCCCGACCGACCCCGACATCCTGGGCGCGACCGCGCTCGGCGTGATGCCGGCCTTCAGCCAGGTGTTCGTCTCCGGTGCTGCCTCGCGGCTGTCCGGGATGGCGCTGGAGCGGCTGGCGTTCGTGCTGCGCAAGCGCGCGGAGCACGAGACCGACGTCTACTTCCCGTCGCTGTCCTCGCGCACGCTCGCCTACAAGGGCATGCTGACGACCGACCAGCTCGACAAGTTCTTCCCCGACCTGACCGACCCGCGGGTCGCGTCGGCGATGGCCGTGGTCCACTCGCGGTTCTCCACCAACACCTTCCCGAGCTGGCCGCTGGCCCACCCGTTCCGGTTCATCGCCCACAACGGCGAGATCAACACCGTCATGGGCAACCGCAACTGGATGCGGGCCCGCGAGGCGCTGCTGGCCTCCGACCTCATCCCGGGCGACCTCGAGCGGCTCTACCCGATCTGCACCCCCGGTGCGTCGGACTCCGCGTCGTTCGACGAGGTCCTCGAGCTGCTGCACATGGGCGGCCGCTCGCTGCCCCACTCGGTGCTGATGATGATCCCCGAGGCGTGGGAGAACCACACCGAGATGGACCAGAAGCGCCGCAGCTTCTACGAGTTCCACTCCGCGCTCATGGAGCCGTGGGACGGCCCGGCGTGCGTGGTGTTCACCGACGGCTCCCAGATCGGTGCGGTCCTGGACCGCAACGGCCTGCGCCCCTCGCGCTACTGGGTCACCGACGACGGCCTGGTCGTGCTGGCCTCCGAGGTCGGCGTGCTCGACATCGACCCCGCGACCGTGGTCCGCAAGGGCCGCCTCCAGCCGGGCCGGATGTTCCTCGTCGACACCGACGAGCACCGCATCATCGAGGACGAGGAGATCAAGTCCGAGCTCGCGGGGGAGCACCCCTACGACGAGTGGCTGCACGCCGGCCTGATCCACCTCGACGACGTCACCGAGCGCGAGCACGTCGTGCACACCCACGCCTCGGTCACCCGTCGCCAGCAGGTCTTCGGCTACACCGAGGAGGAGCTCCGGGTCCTCCTCACCCCGATGGCCAACACCGGCGCCGAGCCGATCGGCTCGATGGGCACCGACACCCCCATCGCGGCGCTCAGCGCCAAGCCGCGACTGCTGTTCGACTACTTCGCCCAGCTGTTCGCCCAGGTCACCAACCCGCCGCTGGACGCCATCCGCGAGGAGCTCGTCACCTCGCTCAACGGCACCATCGGCCCGGAGGCCAACCTGCTCGAGCCGCAGCCCGCGTCCTGTCGCCAGGTCGTGCTGCCGTTCCCGGTGATCTCCAACGACGACCTCGCCAAGATCCGCCACATCAACCGTGACGGCGACATGCCCGGCTTCATCACGCACGTCGCCCGGGGCCTGTACGACGTCGAGGGCGGCGGCACCGCGATGGCCGAGCGGATCGAGGAGATCTGCCAGGAGGTGTCCGGCGCGATCGCGGACGGCGCACGCATCATCGTGCTCTCCGACCGGCACTCCACCGCCGAGCTCGCGCCGATCCCGTCCCTGTTGCTGACCGGAGCGGTCCACCACCACCTGGTGCGCGAGAAGACCCGCACCCAGGTCGGCCTGCTGGTCGAGGCCGGCGACGTCCGCGAGACCCACCACGTCGCGCTGCTCGTCGGCTACGGCGCCGCCGCGGTCAACCCCTACCTCGCCATGGAGTCCGTCGAGGACCTCGCGCGGGAGGGCTACTACGTCAAGACCGATCCCGAGGCGGCCGTCGCCAACCTCGTGAAGGCGCTCGGCAAGGGCGTGCTCAAGGTGATGTCCAAGATGGGCGTCTCCACCGTCGCGTCCTACACCGGCGCCCAGATCTTCGAGGCCGTCGGCCTGTCGCAGTCCGTCGTGGACCGCTACTTCACCGGCACCACCTCCAAGCTCGGCGGCATCGAGCTCGACACGATCGCCGAGGAGGTCGCCCGGCGCCACGCCGCGGCGTACCCCCGTGGCGGCATCGCGCCGGCCCACCGCGAGCTCGAGATCGGCGGCGAGTACCAATGGCGCCGCGAGGGCGAGCCGCACCTGTTCGACCCGGACACGGTCTTCCGCCTCCAGCACGCCACGCGCGCCGGTCGCTACGACGTGTTCAAGCAGTACACCCAGCGCGTGGACGAGCAGTCCGAGCGGCTGATGACGCTGCGCGGCCTGTTCCGCTTCAAGGACGGCGCGGCCACCGGGCGCACCCCGATCCCGATCGAGGAGGTCGAGCCGGTCTCCGAGATCGTCAAGCGCTTCTCGACCGGTGCGATGTCCTACGGGTCGATCAGCCAGGAGGCGCACGAGACCCTCGCGATCGCGATGAACCGGCTGGGCGCGAAGTCCAACACCGGTGAGGGCGGCGAGGACGCCGACCGGCTCTACGACCCCGAGCGCCGCAGCTCGATCAAGCAGGTCGCGTCGGGCCGCTTCGGCGTCACGTCGGAGTACCTCACCAACGCCGACGACATCCAGATCAAGATGGCGCAGGGCGCCAAGCCCGGCGAGGGCGGCCAGCTGCCCGGCCACAAGGTCTACCCCTGGGTGGCCAAGACCCGGCACTCCACGCCGGGTGTCGGGCTGATCAGCCCGCCGCCGCACCACGACATCTACTCCATCGAGGACCTGGCGCAGCTGATCCACGACCTCAAGAACGCCAACCCGTCGGCCCGCGTGCACGTCAAGCTGGTCTCCGAGGTCGGCGTCGGCACGGTCGCGACCGGGGTGTCCAAGGCCCACGCGGACGTCGTGCTGATCTCCGGCCACGACGGCGGCACGGGCGCGAGCCCGCTGACCTCCCTCAAGCACGCCGGTGGTCCGTGGGAGCTCGGCCTGGCCGAGACCCAGCAGACGCTGCTGCTCAACGGCCTGCGCGACCGGATCGTCGTGCAGACCGACGGCCAGCTCAAGACCGGCCGCGACGTCGTCGTGGCGGCGCTGCTCGGCGCCGAGGAGTTCGGCTTCGCGACCGCACCGCTGGTCGTCTCGGGCTGCATCATGATGCGCGTCTGTCACCTCGACACCTGCCCGGTGGGCGTCGCCACCCAGAACCCCGTCCTGCGCGAGCGCTTCTCCGGCAAGCCGGAGTTCGTGGTGACGTTCTTCGAGTACGTCGCCGAGGAGGTCCGCGAGCTGCTCGCCGAGCTCGGCTTCCGCAGCCTCGAGGAGGCGATCGGCCACGTCGAGACCCTCGACGTCGCCGACGCGGTCGACCACTGGAAGGCTGCGGGGCTCGACCTCTCGCCGATCCTGCACATGCCCGAGCTCCCCGAGGGCGCGGCGCTGCACAACACGACCGGCCAGGACCACGGCCTCGACAAGGCCCTGGACAACGAGCTGGTCCGGATCGCCGAGCCCGCCCTGGAGCGGGGCGAGCCCGTCCGCGCCCAGCTCGAGGTGCGCAACGTCAACCGCACCGTCGGGACGATCCTGGGCCACGAGGTGACCAAGCGCTACCGCGGCGAGGGCCTGCCCGACGGCACGATCGACATCACCTTCACCGGGTCCGCGGGCCAGTCGTTCGGCGCGTTCGTCCCGAGGGGCGTGACGCTGCGCCTCGAGGGCGACGCCAACGACTACGTCGGCAAGGGCCTCTCCGGCGGCCGGATCGTCGTACGTCCCGACCGGGCGGCGACGTTTGACGCCTCGCAGCAGATCATCGCCGGCAACGTCATCGGCTACGGCGCCACCTCGGGCCAGATCTTCCTCCGCGGTGTCGTCGGCGAGCGCTTCTGCGTCCGCAACTCCGGCGTCCACGCGGTCGTCGAGGGCGTCGGTGACCACGGCTGCGAGTACATGACCGGCGGCATCGTGGTCATCCTCGGCCAGACCGGGCGCAACTTCGCGGCCGGTATGTCCGGCGGCTACGCGTTCGTGCTCGACCTCGACGAGGGCCGGGTCAACCACGAGCTGGTCGACCTCGGCAAGGTCGAGGGCGACGCCGCCGACGAGCTGCACGCCCTGGTCAGCGCCCACTTCGAGGAGACCGGGTCGACCGTCGCGGAGGAGCTGCTGGCCGACTGGCCCGCCGCCCTCGCCCGGTTCACCGAGGTCATGCCCAGTGACTACAAGCGGGTCCTCGACGCTCGTGCCGAGGCCCTCGAGGAGGGCCTCGACGAGGAGCAGGCAGCGGCCCGGATCATGGAGGTCCTCCATGGCTGAGCGCAGCGAAGACATGGAAATTCAGCACAGCATGGTGGGCCGTTGCTCGCCGACGGAGGAGGCGTGCAATGGCTGATCCGAAGGGTTTTCTGAAGGAGGGCCGCGAGGTTGCCACGCGCCGTCCGGTGGACGAGCGCGTCAAGGACTGGAACGAGGTCTACCCGGACGGCATCGGCCGGGCCCTGCTGCCGATCATCAGCAAGCAGGCCGGACGCTGCATGGACTGCGGCATCCCGTTCTGCCACCAGGGCTGCCCGCTCGGCAACATCATCCCCGAGTGGAACGACCTGGTCTGGCGTGACGACTGGGAGGGCGCGATCGAGCGCCTGCACGCGACCAACAACTTCCCGGAGTTCACCGGTCGCCTCTGCCCGGCTCCCTGCGAGACCGCCTGCGTCCTGGGCATCAACCAGGACCCGGTGACCATCAAGAACGTCGAGGTCTCGATCATCGACAAGGCATGGGAGTCCGGCTACGTCCGGCCCCAGCCGCCGGAGTGGCTCTCGGGCCGCACGGTCGCCGTGATCGGCTCGGGCCCCGCCGGCCTGGCCGCCGCCCAGCAGCTCACCCGGGCCGGCCACACCGTCGCGGTCTACGAGCGCGCCGACAAGATCGGTGGCCTGCTGCGCTACGGCATCCCCGAGTTCAAGATGGAGAAGAAGCACCTCGACAAGCGCCTGGACCAGATGCGCCGCGAGGGCACCGTCTTCCGGGCCGGCGTCAACGTCGGCGAGGAGCTGACCGGCGCCAAGCTGCGCGAGCGGTACGACGCCGTGGTGCTGGCCATGGGCGCCACCGAGGCCCGTGACCTGCCGGTCCCCGGGCGTGAGCTCGGCGGCATCCACCAGGCCATGGAGTTCCTCCCGCAGGCCAACCGGGTCTCGCTTGGCGAGGAGGTCGAGGGCCAGATCACCGCGACCGGCAAGCACGTCGTCATCATCGGCGGCGGCGACACGGGCGCGGACTGCCTCGGCACCTCCACCCGCCAGGGCGCGGCCTCGATCACGCAGCTCGAGATCATGCCCGAGCCGCCGACCGAGCGCCCCGCGGGCCAGCCGTGGCCGACGTACCCCATGACCTTCCGGGTCTCCTCGGCCCACGAGGAGGCGGGGGAGCGGGTCTACGCCGTGTCCACCCAGGAGTTCCTCGGCGACGAGGACGGCAACGTCCGGGCCCTGCGCCTGGTCGAGGTCTCCTTCGAGGGCGGCAAGCTCGTCGAGCACGAGGGCACCGAGCGGGAGATCCCGGCCGAGCTCGTCCTCTTCGCGATGGGCTTCACCGGCCCCGAGAAGCCGGGTCTGGTCGAGCAGCTCGAGGTCGACCTCGACGAGCGCGGCAACGTCGCGCGCGACAACGGCTACATGTCCTCGGTCCCCGGCGTCTTCGTCGCCGGCGACGTGGGCCGCGGGCAGTCGCTCATCGTCTGGGCGATCGCCGAGGGCCGTGCCGCGGCGGCCGCCGTCGACACGTTCCTGACCGGGTCGACCACGCTGCCGGCGCCGATTCCGCCGACCGCACGGCCCCTCGTCGTCTGACACACCAGCCCCACACCAGCACCGCACCCCCGCCGTCTCGGCGGGGGCGCGGCGTGGTTGTTGGAACGATCTAATCCGGCTAGGGTTCTCGGGTGCGTAGAGCCAAGATCGTCTGCACCCTCGGCCCGGCCACCGCGTCCCCGCGACGCATCAAGGAGCTGGTGTACGCCGGCATGGACGTGGCCCGTCTGAACATGAGCCACGGGTCCCACGAGGACCACGCCGAGTCCTACCGCCTGGTGCGCGAGGCCTCGGACTCCAGCGGCCACGGCGTCGGCATCTTCGCCGACCTCCAGGGCCCGAAGATCCGGCTCGAGACGTTCGCCGACGGTCCGGTCCAGCTGCGCCGTGGCCAGCAGTGGACGATCACGACGCGTGACGTCGAGGGCGACGCCGAGATCTGCGGGACGACGTACAAGGGACTGCCGGGCGACGTGAACGTCGGCGACCCGATCCTCATCGACGACGGCAAGGTCCGGCTGCGGGTGACCGGGGTCGACGACACCGACGTGACGTGCGACGTGCTGGTCGGCGGCAAGGTCAGCAACAACAAGGGCATCAACCTGCCCGGCGTCGCGGTGTCGGTGCCCGCGCTGTCGGAGAAGGACATCGAGGACCTGCGCTTCGCGCTGCACCTCACGGTCGACTTCATCGCGCTGAGCTTCGTCCGCAACGCCCAGGACGCCGAGGACGTGCGCCGCATCATGCGCGAGGAGGGCGTGATGCTGCCCGTCATCGCCAAGATCGAGAAGCCGCAGGCGGTGGAGAACCTCGACGAGGTGATTGCGGCCTTCGACGGCTTCATGGTCGCGCGCGGTGACCTCGGGGTGGAGTGCCCGCTCGAGGACGTGCCGTTCCTCCAGAAGCAGATCATCGAGAAGGCACGGCTCAACGCCAAGCCGGTCATCGTGGCCACCCAGATGCTCGAGTCGATGATCTCCAACCCCGCGCCGACGCGCGCCGAGGCCTCCGACGTCGCCAATGCCGTCCTTGACGGCGCCGACGCGGTGATGCTGTCGGGCGAGACCAGCGTGGGGGAGTACCCCGTCCACACGGTCGAGACCATGGCCCGCATCATCACCTCCACCGAGAAGCACGCGATGGAGGGCGTCTTGGGCCAGGTCAAGGAGATCGACTGGGACCCGCACACGCGCTCCGGCGTCATCGCCAAGGCGGCCGAGGAGGTCGCCGAGCGGGTCGAGGCGAAGTACGTGGTCGCGTTCACCAAGTCGGGTGACTCCGCCCGCCGGATGTCGCGCCTGCGTGGCCCGATCCCGGTGCTGGCGTTCACGCCCGAGGCGTCCGTGCGCTCGCAACTGTCGCTGTCGTGGGGCGTCGAGACGTTCAAGACCCTCGAGGTCGAGCACACCGACGAGATGGTGCGCCAAGTCGACGAGCAGCTCCTCCAGATCGGCCGCGTCGAGGAGGGCGACCTCGTGGTCATCATCGCCGGCAGCCCTCCGGGCATCCCCGGCTCGACCAACGCCCTGCGGATCCACCGGATGGGCGACGCCATCAACGAGGCGGCCCCGGCCTACCGCCGCAAGCAGACCCCCTGACCGACCGCGGACTGTTCCCTGGCGCCCGCGCCGCCCGCATGCGCGGGCGCCTCGGTCTGGCGCTGGGGTCCTGTGTGCGCAGGATCATCATTCCTGTGCTTTCGGTGATGATCCTGCGCACTCCTGCGGTCGGAATCACCGGTTAACCGGTGATTCCGACCTTCGCAGGGGGTGCGCCGAGGGCTCGCGATCGCCTACGCGGCGCAACCGCACTGGTGCCCCGGGTGGGATTCGAACCCACACTGGATGGTGTTTGAGACCACTGCCTCTGCCGTTGGGCTACCGGGGCCTGCGCGGGCGAAACCCTATCCGATCGGGGCGGCCGGCCACCCCTTGGCCAAACAATACTAATCAACTACAGGTAAACAAGAAGAGGCCGCGCAAGCACACCGGGAGTTCCCCATGTTCAGTCCCACGCAGTGGAGTCGCGCCAGCAACCAGCGGGCGGTCGACAACGCCCGGGCCGCCGCGACCGAGCTGAGCCGCCTCCGGGTGGAGCGGGAGGACGTCGAGCTGTTCCTCGCCGAGGTCGCCGAGCGGCACACCGCGGCGACCCAGCCCGCCTGAGCGGGCCGCCTGCCGATAATCTGTGCGGCGTGACCCAGCAGGAGAACGCCCCCACGCCGTCCGGCACGCGCCGCGTCGTGATCGCCGAGGACGAGGCGCTGATCCGCATGGACCTCGCGGAGATGCTCACCGAGGAGGGGTACGACGTGGTGGGCCAGGCGGCCGACGGGGCCAAGGCGATCGAGCTCGCCGAGTCCCTCCGCCCCGACCTGGTCATCCTCGACGTGAAGATGCCGGTCCTCGACGGCATCGCGGCCGCCGAGCGGATCGCCAGCAACCGCATCGCCCCCGTCGTCATCCTGACGGCCTTCTCCCAGCGCGACCTGGTCGAGCGGGCCCGTGATGCCGGGGCCATGGCCTACCTCGTCAAGCCGTTCAGCAAGGGCGACCTGGTGCCGGCCATCGAGATGGCCGTGAGTCGCTTCTCCGAGCTGACGATGCTGGAGGGCGAGGTGGCCGACCTCCAGGAGCGGCTCGAGACCCGCAAGGCCGTCGACCGCGCCAAGAGCATCCTCCAGCAGCAGCTCCAGCTCTCCGAGCCGGACGCCTTCCGGTGGATCCAGAAGACCGCCATGGACCTGCGTCTCTCGATGCGCCAGGTCGCCGAGGGCGTCGTGACCCACGGCCCCGGCATCGCCGGCTGACGCGCCGTCCACGTCCGATCGGTGCCCGGCGGGCAGATGTCGTCCAGATCACAAATCGACAACGCAGGCGAACTTGCCGAAGAAATTCCACCGTCGCCGCTCGCCAAGCACTAGTTTGACGGCCATCGACATGCTTCGCGCCCTGAGGCGCGGGGTCCGTGAGCCCGATGGAGGGACTTCCATGATTCGCTTCTCCAAGTCAGCCCGGATGTTGGCCGTGGTGGCCGCCGCCGGTCTGGCGCTCAGTTCCTGCGGCAGCGACAACAAGAGCGACAACGCCTCCAGTGGCAGCTCTGGCGGCAGCGAGCTCTGCGGCAAGAACCTCGCCTTCCTCGGCGCGCTGACGGGCGACGCCGGTGCCCTCGGCCAGAACATGGTCGGCGGTATCGAGCTGGCGCTCAAGGAGTACAACGACAAGCACGCCGACTGCCAGATCGGTCTGAAGAAGTTCGACTCGCAGGGCAGCCCGGACACCGCTCCGGGTCTGGCGACGCAGATCGTCAACGACGACACCATCTTCGGCCTCATCGGTCCCGGCTTCTCCGGTGAGTCGCTCGCGACCGGCAAGACCTTCTTCGAGGCTGGCCTCCCGTCGATCTCCCCCTCGGCCACCAACGTGACCATCACCCAGCAGGGCTGGACCACGTGGCACCGGGTCATCGGCAACGACGACGCCCAGGGCGCGGCGGACGCGCAGTACCTCACCGACAACGGCGCCGCCAAGGTCTACGTCGTCGACGACGGCCAGGACTACTCCAAGGGCCTCGCCGGCAAGGTCACCGACACCCTCGGCGACGCCGTGGTCGGCACCGACCAGATCTCGGTCGGCCAGACGGACATGTCCGCCGTGGTCACCAAGGTCAACGCCGCCAAGGCGGACGCGGTCTTCTACGGTGGCTACTACACCGAGGCCGGCCTGCTCGCCAAGGCGCTTCGCCAGGGCGGCTTCAAGGGCACGTTCATGTCGGGTGACGGCTCCGAGGACCCGAACTTCGTCAAGGTCGCCGGTGCGCAGGCCGCCGAGGGTGCGGTCCTGTCCGCTCCCGCGGGTCCGCCGCCGGCCGACTTCGGTGCCACGGGTCTCTACGCCACGCAGTCCTACGACGCCGCGAACATCTTCCTGGCTGCGCTGGACGACGGTGCCAGCACGGGTGAGGAGATCAACACGTTCATCGGCAGCTACACCGCTGACGGCGTCAGCGGCCCGATCGAGTTCGACGAGAACGGCGACATCACGCAGTCCAAGATCTACGCGTACTTCGTCAAGAACGGGGAGCTCGACGTCGAGAACCCCCAGGCGATCTCGTGATCCGTTGATCTGACGCACTGACCCGGGCTGCGGCCGGGGAGACCTTCTCCCCGGCCGCAGCCACTCAGATCGGCTGAGGAGAACTTTCTGTGGATTTCGGCGCCCTGTTCGGCAGCTTGGACAACTTCCTCAGCTTCACCATGGGTGGGCTGGTGTTCGGGGCGATCTACGCCCTCATCGCGCTCGGCTACACGATGGTGTACGGCGTTCTCCAGCTCATCAACTTCGCCCACTCCGAGGTCTTCATGTACGGCACGTTTGCCGTCGCATGGGTCTTCATCGCGTTGCACGGCACCGGCTCGGCGACGTGGAGCCTCGGCCATGCGATCCCCTACCTCCTGGTCGCCCTCATAGCGGCCATGCTCCTCTCGGCCGGCGTGGCGTTGCTCCTCGAACGCCTGGCCTACCGCCCCCTGATCAACAAGGGGGCGCCGAAGCTCATCGCCCTGATCTCGGCCATCGGTGCCTCGTTCGCGCTCGCCGAGGCGATGGGGCTCCGCGACCGGATCGCGAGCTGGGTCGGCCTCGACGGCAAGCTCGCCAACTACGTCGCGCCCAACAAGGCGCGCGACGTCTTCTCCAACCCGGTCTCCATCCAGCCGCACGGCCTCTTCGAGATCGGCGGCTACAAGGTCACCGACGTCGACCTGGTCATCGTCGTCGCGGCGCTCGTGATGATGGTCGCGCTCGATCAGTTCGTCCGCCGCACCCGCTTCGGTCGCGGCATCCGTGCCGTGGCCCAGGACCCGGAGTCTGCGGCCCTCATGGGCGTCAACTCGACCCGCGTCGTGCAGCTGACCTTCCTGATCGGTGGCCTGATGGCCGGCGCGGCCGCCACCCTCTACATGATGAAGATCGGCTCGACCCGCCAGAACGCCGGCTTCCTGCTGGGCGTCAAGGCGTTCACCGCCGCCGTCATGGGCGGCATCGGCAACCTGCGCGGCGCACTCCTCGGCGGCCTGATCCTGGGCGTCATGGAGAACTGGGGCTCGGCCGTCTTCGGCTCGGAGTGGAAGGACGTCGTGGCCTTCATCCTCCTGGTCCTGATCCTGCTGGTCAGGCCGTCGGGCCTGCTCGGTGAGTCGCTCGGAAAGGCACGCGCATGATGGGCCGCGACCTGGGCATCGCCCGCCGTTGGGACCGCGTCGTCGACCGCTACCAGGCCTCGTCCCGGCCGGTGAAGATCGTGGCCGTCACGCTGGTGCTCGTCTTCGCCTACGCGCTGCCGCTGCTGCGGCCGCCCATCATCACCACCCAGAGCATCGACTTCGGTGGCGTGATGTTCCGCGTCATCGCCTTCGCGCTCGTCGCGCTGGGCCTCAACATCGTCATCGGGTACGCCGGCCTCCTCGACCTCGGCTACGTCGGCTTCTACGCGTGCGGCGCCTACACCACGGCCGTGCTCACGACCTACCACTGGCACTGGCCGTTCTTCCTGGCGCTGCCGGTCGCGATCCTGGTCACGATGGTCACCGGCGTCGTCCTCGGGGCGCCCACCCTGCGCGTGCGCGGCGACTACCTCGCCATCGTCACGCTCGGGTTCGGAGAGATCATCCGGATCACGGTCACCAACGTGGAGTGGCTCGGCGCTGCGGCGGGCATCAAGGACATCGCCCACCCGAACAACATCGGCAAGGCGCCCACCCCGCCCTTCGACCCGGGTGGCATGTTCGCCATCCCGCGCCTGACGTGGGAGGGCTTCGTCCCCTCAGTCGACCACAAGCACGAGACGCACGTGCTGATCTTCGGCGCGCTCGACGCGATCCCGTACTACTGGCTCGTCCTCACGGTGCTGATCCTGGTCCTCATCGGCGACCGCCTGATCAAGGCGAGCCGGGTCGGCCGGGCGTGGGAGGCCACGCGCGAGGACGAGGACGCCGCCGAGTTGATGGGCGTGCAGACCTTCAAGTACAAGCTCATGGCCTTCGCGCTCGGCGCGGCGATCGGCGGCCTCTCCGGCTCGTTCTACGCCAGCAGCCAGAGCGGCTACATCAACCCCTTGAGCTTCCCGCTCCTGCTGTCGATGCTCTTCGTGGCCTCCGTCATCGTCGGTGGCGCCGGCAACCGCTGGGGAGCCATCGCCGGTGGTGCGCTCGTGGCCTACCTGCCCGAGCGGTTCCGTGACTTCGCCGACTATCGCCTGCTGGTCTTCGGCCTCGCGCTCACCGTCCTGGCGGTCTGGCGGCCGGAGGGGCTGCTGCCACCACGCCGGACACGGCGGGCCAAGAAGGCCGAGGCGGAGATCGAGGCCCTCGAAGAGGGAGAGCTGGACGAGGTGGACCATGCCTGAGGCACGCGCACTGCTCGAGGTCGACAACGCGACCCTGCGCTTCGGTGGCCTGACCGCCCTGGACCAGGTCACCTTCGACATCCGCGAGGGCGAGATCCTGGGGCTGATCGGGCCCAACGGCGCCGGCAAGACCACCTGCTTCAACGCGATGACGGGTGTCTACCAGCTGACGTCGGGCCAGATCCGGTTCGACGGTGACTCGCTGGCCGGCCGCAAGCGCCACTCGATCACCAAGCTCGGCATGGCCCGGACCTTCCAGAACATCCGCCTGTTCAAGGCGATGACGGTGCTCGAGAACGTCATGGTCGGGGCCGACGCCCACAGCAAGGTGAGCTTCTTCGAGGCGCTCTTCCGGATGCCCCGACACCGGCGCACCGAGGCCGCATCGCTCGCCCGGGCCAAGGAACTGCTGGACCTGGTCGGGATCAAGGCCCGTCACGACGAGCTCGCCACCAACCTGTCCTACGGCGACCAGCGGCGGCTCGAGATCGCCCGCGCCATGGCCACCAACCCCAAGCTGCTCTGTCTCGACGAGCCGGCCGCAGGCTTCAACCCGGCCGAGAAGCAGCGGCTGATGGAGCTGATCCGGAAGGTGCGCGACCAGGGCATCACCGTGCTGCTCATTGAGCACGACATGCGCCTGGTCATGGGCGTCACCGATCGCATCGTCGTCCTGGAGTTCGGGCGCAAGATCGCCGAGGGCACGCCCGCGGAGATCCGCGACAATCCTGCCGTCATCGCCGCCTACCTGGGAGTGGACGAAGAAGATGCTTCTTGAGGTCGAGGGCCTGTGCGTCAACTACGGACACATCGAGGCGATCCGCAACATCAGCTTCTCCGTCGAGGAAGGCACGATCGCGACCCTGATCGGCGCCAACGGCGCCGGCAAGACCACCACGATGAAGACGCTCTCCGGCCTGCGCAAGGTCCGTGAGGGCAAGGTGGTCTTCGCGGGCAAGGACATCACCCACCTGCCGCCCTTCGAGCGGGTCAAGATGGGCCTGAGCCAGTCGCCCGAGGGACGCGGCATCTTCCCGGGCATGACGGTGCGCGAGAACCTCGACATGGGCGGCTACGTCCGCAAGGACAAGGCCGGCCTGGCGGCCGACCTGGAGCGGGTCTTCGGGCTCTTTCCGCGGCTCCAGGAGCGCTTCGACCAGGTCGCCGGGACGATGTCCGGTGGCGAGCAGCAGATGCTCGCGATCGGGCGCGCGCTGATGGCGCGCCCGCGCCTGGTCCTGCTCGACGAGCCGTCGATGGGTCTGGCCCCCAAGCTGATCCAGCAGATCTTCTCGATCATCACCGAGATCAACGAGCAGGGCACCACCGTGCTGCTCGTCGAGCAGAACGCCGCCCAGGCCCTCAAGCGGGCCCACACGGCCCACGTGCTCGAGACCGGCGAGATCAAGCGCTCGGGCACCGGGGCCGAGCTGGCCGGCGACGACGCCGTCAAGGCGGCGTACCTCGGCGGCGACCTCTGACCTGACCGACCCCCGAAGGGGCCGGTCAGGGACCGCTCAGAGGACCTTGGACAGGAACGCCTTGGTGCGGTCGTGCTGGGGGTCGGCGAGGACCTGACGCGGGTCGCCCTCCTCGACGATCACGCCGCCGTCCATGAAGGCGAGTCGGTCGCCGACCTCACGGGCGAAGCCCATCTCGTGGGTGACGACCATCATCGTCATGCCCTCGGCGGCCAGGTCCTTCATGATCGACAGGACGTCGCCGACCAGCTCGGGGTCCAGGGCCGACGTGGGCTCGTCGAAGAGCATCATGTCGGGGTCCATCGACAGGGCACGGGCGATCGCCACGCGCTGCTGCTGGCCGCCGGAGAGGTGTGCTGGGTAGGCCTTCTCCTTCTCCGAGAGACCGACCTTGGCCAGGTTGGCCCGGGCCACCTGGACCGCCTCGTCGCGCGAGCGCTTCTTGACGCGACGCTGGGCCACGCACAGGTTGGCCAGGACGTCCATGTGCGGGAAGAGGTTGAACTGCTGGAAGACCATCCCGATCCGGCTGCGGACCGCGTCGAGATCGGTCTCCGGGTCGGTGATGTCGATGCCCTCCACGAGGATCCGGCCCGAGGTCGGCTCCTCGAGGCGGTTGACGCACCGCAGGAGGGTCGACTTGCCCGAGCCGGACGGCCCGATGACGCACACGACCTGGCCCTGGTCGACCCGGAAGTCGATGCCCTTGAGCACCTCGTTGTCCCCGAAGTACTTGTGCAGGTCGGAGACCTGGATCGCGGGGGTGGCGCTGGCGGTCGTCGTCATCGAGATGCCCTCTGCTGTCGGCGTTCGAGATGGGCGACCAGCTGGGTGGCCGGGATGGAGATCACGAGGTACACCAGGGCGATCGCGAGCAGGGGGCTGGCGTTGGCGTACGTCGTCAGGCCGTTCTGGCCGAAGGACGTCAGCTCGACCTGGTTGGCCTGCATGCCCACGATCGCGAGGAGCGAGGTGTCCTTGACCAGGAGGATGAACTCGTTGGTCAGGGGCGGGATCACGATCCGGACCGCCTGCGGCAGGATCACGGTGACCATCGTCCAGAGGCCGTTCATGCCCAGCGAGCGGGCCGCCTCGTGCTGGCCCTTGGGCACCGCCTGGATGCCGGCCCGCAGGGTCTCGGCCATGTAGGCCCCCGACACCAGGATCAGCGCGATGATGCCGGCGCCGATCGTGCCGCCCGGAGGGATCCAGCCGAACGCCAGGGGCACGCCGAGCGCCATGAAGATGATGACGACCAGGGCCGGCAGTCCGCGGAAGAACTCGATGTACGCCGTGGCCAGCCAGCGGTAGAGCCGCAGCGGGGACAGCTTCATCAGTGCCAGCACCAGCGCCAGCAGGATGCCGCCGGCGAAAGCGGTCACGGTGTACTTCACCGTGTTCTTCGCCGCGGTCAGGATGATGTCCGGCCACAGCTCCTTCCACGTGTCCTTGTCGAGGAAGTTGGCCGAGATCGCGTCCCGGTTGGCCCGGAGGACGACGAGCAGGACCACCGCCGCCAGGACGGCGTACAGCGTGCCGTCCCGGAGGCGGCGGCGGGTGGAACGCTTGAGGGTCACTTGGCTGTCGCGAAGTAGGAGTCGTAGATCTTCTGGTAGCTGCCGTCGGACTTCATGTCGCCGAGCGCCTTGTCGACTGCGTCGATGAGACCGGTGTTGGTCTTCTTCATGGCGAAGCCGTACTTCTCACCGGTGTCGTAGGTCTCGACGACCTTGAACGCGCCGCTCTGGCTGGGGTCGTTCTGGTGGTCGATGTTGACCGGGAGGTCCTGGAGCAGGGCGTCGACCTGGCCGGCCTTGAGGGCGGCGTACATCTCACCGTCGCTGGGGAAGACCACGATGTCCGCGCCCGAGGCGTGGTCGTTGGCGTAGGCCTCGCCGGTGGTGCCCTTCTGGACGCCCACCTTGACGCCGGAGAGGTCGGAGATGCTGGCGATGCCGGAGTCGGCGCCGACGAGCAACGACTGCTCGGAGTCGTAGTAACCGTCGCTGAAGCCCATCGCCTGCTCGCGCTCCGGCGTGATGGTCATGGCGCTGGCTACCAGGTCGCACTGGTTGGAGTTGATCGCGAGCCCGCTCTTGAGGGCGTCGAAGGAGGAGTCCTTGATCTCGACCTTGACGTCGAGCTTGGCCGCGATGGAGTTCACGACGTCGACGTCGAAGCCCTTGAACCCGGTGTCGGAGGACTTGTCGAAGTCCTCGAACGGCGGGTAGGGGACGTCCGAGCAGACGGTCAGGGTGCCGTCACTGATCAGGCCGAGGTCGTTGCCGGAGCTGGACGTGGAGGAGCCGCCGGAGGAGCACGCGGTCATGCCGAGCGCGAGGGCCGACAGGGTGGCGGCCACGAGGGCGCGCGAGGGTCGATTCTGCATGCGGCCAATTTTAGGCCTGTCCCGGCCGGTGTGGTCGGGCGAACCGCCGACCGCGGGTCTCAGGTGTACGACGAGACGATCTCGACCAGGACCGGGGCCACGAGCAGCGCTGGGAGCAGGTCGGCGACCGGGATCTCCCGGATCCGGAGCAGGCGCAGAGCCACGCCGACCAGGAGCAACCCGCCCGTGGCCGTCAGCGCCGAGAGGTGCGGATCGGGCAGCACGTCACCCAGCAGGAATCCGAACACCGTCAGGCTGCCCTGGATCACGACCACGGTGAGCGCGCTGGCGGCGACGCCCCAGCCGAACGACGCCGCGAAGGCGATGGCCGCGAAGCCGTCGAGCACGGACTTGAGGAACAACTGGTCTGCACTATTGCCGAGGCCGTCGTTGAGCGATCCCAGGATCGTCAGCGGGCCCGTGCAGAACAGCAGTGAGGCCGTCACGAAGCCCTCGATGAAGCGGTGCCGCTCGACGGTGCCGTGGTCGCCGGACAGTCGGGTCTGCAGCCAGCCGCCGAACGACTCGACCCGCTGCTCGAGCCGGAGCAGCGACCCGGCGATGCCGCCGATCAGCAGCGAGCCGAGCACGATCAGCATCGGCGCGCTCGAGCCGACGGCGTCGGCCAGTCCGCTGTCGAGCACGGCCATCGCCGACGTGGCGGCGATCAGCAGCGTCACCAGGCCGAGCGCGTCGGTGACCACGTCGCGGGTGCGGACGGGCAGGCGGTTGCCCAGGAGGACACCGATGGTGGCTCCGAGAAGCACGGTCGCCACGTTGACGAGGGTGCCGATTCCGGCGATCACGGGGTCTCCTCTGACAATCCGGGGAGGCTGAGCGTAGTCTCGCGCCCGTGGGTCGCAGATCGGGGGACCAAGACGCGCTGCCCACTCAACTCCGGAAGGCGGGACGATGAGTCGTTCGCTGGTGTCCTTGCGTTGTGCGCTGCCGTCCGACGCACCCCAGCTGGCTGTGCTGTGGAGCGACGTCATCCGACGCGTCGAGCACGACGAGCAGGTCGCCGACCTCGTCTCGGTCATCGAGTCGGCCGCCATCTCCGACACCGAGCGCCTCGTGGTCGCCGAGTACGACGGCGAGCTGGCCGGCGCGGTCTACCTCCGCATCACCCCGCTCAGCCCCATCAACCTCGAGCCCACCGTGCAGGCCATCTCGCCGCACGTCCTCCCGCAGTACCGCCGCAAGGGCGTCGGTCGCTCGCTGATGGACGCCGCGGTGTCCTACGCCGAGGAGAACGGCGTCGGCCATCTCGCCACCGCCGCGGCCTCCGCCTCCCGCGACGCCAACCGCTTCATGGCCCGCCTGGCGCTGGGCCCGCAGGCAGTCTTCCGTGTCGCCACCACCCACGCGGTCCGCTCCAAGCTCACCGCCCAGAGGCCTGCGCTGCAGCGCACGAGCGGCCGTCAGCTGACCCACGTCCTCGCCGCGCGACGGTCGTTGCGGCGAGCCCAGAGCACTTCGTCGTAACGGTTGTCGCCCGCTTCGCGGGCGGGTTGCCGCTGCGCGGGGCTGCCTCCCCGGGGGTTCCTCCACCCGGGCAGGGCCGGCGGGACGATCCCACGGTCCCCTCGCGAGTCCCTGGGGTCGCCGTGTCGCCGCTACAGGCGGTTTCCTTCCGTGTTCGCCGTCGGCGGCGCCACGCCGACCTTTTACGGGACCTCGCGAGGGGCCCGCGTGCTCGCCCCACCGTCCCGGCCTGCTTCCCGGCCACCGGGCGGGCGGGGGTCAAGGGTCGCCACCTGACCCGTTCCGCGCTGACGCGGAATGTCCCGTGTCTTGCGGCAGCGCAGACTGGTTGGTCGACCGGATCTTGTTCCCCGCCCGCCCGGGAGCCGGGCGGCGAGCCGTGGGGACGGGCGGGCGCGCACGCGGCGACGATGCGAGGTCCCGTCAAAGGGAGGCGCGGCGCCGCCCGGCGGCGGCCCGGCAGGAAACCCACGCCGTGGCGAGCGACGCGGCGAGCATAGGGACTCGCATCGTCGACGTGGGAGCGACCGTCCGGCCCCACCACCCCGCGCCGAGATGTCCCGGGGAGGCAGCCCCGCGCAGCGGAAATCCGCCCGCGAAGCGGGCGAAAAGCTCAGCCCACCCGCTCCGCGGGGATCAGCGCGCAGGTGATCCGTGACGTGCAGACCCTCTTGCCGCGCTCGTCGGTGATCACGACCTCGTAGCACGCCGAGGTGCGGCCGAGGTGGATCGCGGTGGCGACGCCGGTGACCGTGCCGGAGGTGGCGGCGCGGTGGTGGGTGGCGTTGATGTCGACGCCCACGGCGACCTTGTCGGGCGCGGCGTGGGCGTAGGAACCGACCGAGCCGAGCGTCTCGGCCAGCACCACCGACGCGCCACCGTGCAGGAGCCCGAAGGGCTGGGTGTTGCCCTCGACGGGCATCGTGCCGACGACGCGCTCGGCCGACACCTCGTGCAGCTGGATGCCCATGCGGTCGTTGAGCGCGCCCATGCCCTGCGGCATCGCGGCGACGTACTCCTCGATCGTCATCTGGTCGTGCGGACGGTGTGCGGAATCGGCGCTCATGCTGCCATTGTTGCCGACCGTCCGGCTGTCCACGGCGACGGATAGAGTCGCGGGGTGCCTGAGCTCGCTGCCACTCCTGTCGACACCGCCCGCCCCCGTCTGCTCCTGCTGGACGGCCACTCCCTGGCCTACCGCGCGTTCTTCGCGCTCCCGGTGGACAACTTCTCGACGACGACCGGCCAGCACACCAACGCGGTCTACGGCTTCACCTCGATGCTCATCAACGTGCTCCGCGACGAGCAGCCGACCCACGTCGCGGTCGCGTTCGACGTCTCGCGCCAGACGTTCCGCATGGAGGAATACGCCGAATACAAGGCCAAGCGCAACAAGACCCCCGACGAGTTCAAGAGCCAGCTGCCGCTGATCGAGGAGGTCCTCGACGCGCTGCGCATCCCGTTCCTGAAGAAGGACGGCTACGAGGCCGACGACATCATCGCCACCCTGGTCACCCAGGCGCTCGCCGACGACCTCGACGTCCTGATCCTCACCGGCGACCGCGACTCCCTGCAGCTGGTCACCGACCACTCCACGGTGCTCTACCCCATGCGTGGGGTCTCCGACCTCGCCCGGATGACGCCGGAGGCGGTCGAGGCCAAGTACGGCGTGCCGCCCCACCGCTACCCCGAGATCGCGGCGCTGGTCGGGGAGGACTCCGACAACCTGCCGGGCGTGCCCGGCGTCGGCCCCAAGACGGCGGCCAAGTGGATCAACCAGTACGACGGCCTCGACAACGTCATCACCCACGTCGACAAGATCACCGGCAAGGCCGGCGACAACCTGCGCGCCCACCTCGGCGACGTGATGCGCAACCGCCGCCTCAACGCGCTGGTGCGCGACCTCGACCTCGAGCTGACCCCCGCCGAGCTGGCCGTCCGCGCCTGGGACCGGCAGGAGGTGCACACGCTCTTCGACAGCCTGGAGTTCCGGGTGCTGCGCGACCGGCTCTTCGAGACGCTGCAGTCCGAGGAGGAGATCGACGACTCCGGCTTCGAGATGGCCGGGCAGCGCCTCGCCCGGGGCGAGGTCGCCGGCTGGCTGGCCGAGCACGCCGCCCCCGCGTCCGGCGTCCGCACCGGCGTCTCCCTGACCGGCACCTGGCGGGCCGGCACCGGCGAGGTCTGGTCGGTGGCGCTCGCGGCGCCCGACGGCAGTGCCGCGTGGTTCGACGCCACCGAGATCAGCCCCGAGGACGACGCGGCGGTGGCCGCCTGGTTCGCCGACCCCGCCAGCGCCAAGGTCCTCCACGACGCCAAGGGCCCGATGCTGGCGCTCGCCGCGCGGGGGTGGCCGCTCGCCGGACTGGTCAGCGACACCGCCCTCGCCGCCTACCTCGTCCGCCCGGACCAGCGCTCCTACGACCTGGCCGACCTCACGCTGCGCTACCTCAAGCGCGAGCTCAAGCAGGAGACCGCCGACAGCGGCCAGCTCACCTTCGACAGCCTGGAGGGTGCCGACACCGGCGCGGCCGACACCGCGATGCTGCACGCGCGCGCGGTCCTCGACCTCGCCGAGGCCCTCGACACCGCCATCGACCAGCACGGGGGAGCCCAGCTGCTCGCCGAGATCGAGCTGCCGCTGGTCAACCTGCTGGCCCGCATGGAGCAGATCGGCATCGCCGTCGACACCGACCACCTCGAGTCGCTCGAGGGCCACTTCGCCGGTGAGGTGAAGAAGGCCGCCGAGGAGGCCTTCGGCGTGATCGGCAAGGAGATCAACCTCGGCTCGCCCAAGCAGCTCCAGGTGGTGCTCTTCGACGAGCTCGACATGCCCAAGACCAAGCGCACCAAGACGGGCTGGACCACCGACGCCGACGCCCTGCAGCAGCTCTACGAGAAGACCGAGCACCCCTTCCTGCTCGCGCTGCTGCGGCACCGCGACGTGACCCGCCTGCGCCAGACCCTCGAGGGCCTGCTCAAGACCGTGGCCAGCGACGGCCGCATCCACACCACGTTCAACCAGCTGATCGCGGCCACCGGCCGGCTCTCCAGCACCGACCCCAACCTCCAGAACATCCCGGTCCGCACCGAGGAGGGGCGACGGATCCGTGAGGGCTTCGTCGTCGGGGCCGGCTACGAGTGCCTGATGACGGCCGACTACAGCCAGATCGAGATGCGGATCATGGCGCACCTGTCCGAGGACGCCCTGCTCATCGAGGCGTTCAAGTCCGGCCAGGACTTCCACTCGATCACCGCGGCCCGGGTCTTCGGCGTCCCGGCCGAGGACGTCACCTCCGAGATGCGGGCCAAGATCAAGGCGATGAACTACGGCCTCGCCTACGGCCTGTCGGCGTTCGGCCTCAGCCAGCAGCTCCGCATCGAGCCCGGCGAGGCGCGGGGCCTGATGGACGAGTACTTCCAGACCTTCGGCGGGGTCCGCGACTACCTCGCCGGGGTCGTCGACGAGGCCCGCCGCAGCGGCTTCACCGAGACGATCCGCGGCCGCCGCCGCTACCTGCCCGACCTGACCAGCGACAACCGGCAGCGCCGCGAGATGGCCGAGCGGATGGCCCTCAACGCCCCGATCCAGGGCTCGGCCGCCGACCTGATCAAGGTCGCGATGCTCAACGTCGAGAGTGCGCTCGCCGAGTCCGGGCTGCGCTCACGGATGCTGCTCCAGGTCCACGACGAGCTCGTGTTCGAGGTCGCCGAGGGGGAGCGGGAGGCGCTCGACGCGCTGGTGCGCGCGCAGATGGGCGGCGCGGCCGACCTGGCCGTCCCGCTCGACGTCTCCGTCGGCACCGGCCGCAGCTGGCACGAGGCCGCCCACTAGGCAGGTCAGACAGGTCAGACGGGCGGAGCGGCCGGGGCGGCGGGGGCGGGCAGCCGCATCCGCCACAGGCTGAGCGCCAGCAGCAGCACGAACAGCGCGCCGTCGACCACGGTGACGGCCAGGATCAGTCCGGTCAGGGAGTGGATCCACGCGCTGGCGCCGACCAGGCCCAGCACGGCCAGCCACACGACGTACGCCGACCGGGTGCCCTGACGCGCCAGCACGCTGTAGACGAGCAGCTGCAGCATCGAGAGCAGCGTGCCGATGACCGCGAACCGCCACAGGTCGGACTCGATGTCGAGGTAGCCGTCGCCGCCGACGAAGACCATGGCGATGCCCGAGAGCAGCCAGGCGCCGAGGGTGCAGACGACACCGATGACCGCGACTGCCGCGAGGCTGCGCACGAGCGCCCGGCGCCGCTCCTCGACCGTCGACATCGACGGGAAGGCGACCACGACCACGAACTGCGGCAGGAACAGCACGGCCTTGGTGAGGATCAGGCCGCCGGCGTAGAGGCCGGCGTTGTGGTCGTCGAGGATGTTGCGGGCGACCACGATGTCGAGGTTGGACAGCACGAAGAAGGCGAGCAGGGCCTGGGAGCTGATCAGCGTCTCGCGGACGATCGGCCGGGCGAGGTGGTCCTCGCTCGTCTCGCCCTCGTCGCGGCCGTGGCGCAGCGCCCACCAGCCGATGACGGCGGGCACGAACAGGCCGACCATCACGCCGAACATCGCCGAGGTCTCGCTCGGCCGCCAGAGGATGAAGGCCGTGCCGATGAGCAGACGCGGGACTCCGACGGCCATGTAGACGCCAGCCAGCGGCAGCCAGCGGCGCTCGCCCTGGAGGATGCCGGCCTGGCCGCCCATGATCGTCAGCGGGACGGCGGCGACGGCGAGCAGGATCGCGGGGACGATGCTGTCGAGCCGGAGCAGCACCCACACGGCGGGGGAGACGAGCAGCATGACGCCGCCGAGCACGAAGGCGGCCTTGTAGGTCACCGCGAGGATGACCTGCTCGATCTGGGCGACGTGGCCCGGCGTCGCCGAGATGCGGCGGGCGGCGGTGGCCTGCAGGCCGAGCTGGAGCACGGCGATCACCATGAGCAGGGCCATCAGGCCGGCGATGGCGCCGTAGTTGCTCGGCCCCATCAGCCGGGCCGCGACCATCTGGAAGCCGTAGGTGGCGACGTTCATCACCGCCATCGCGACCGCGATGCCGGCGCTGCCGCGGAGGAGTCCGCGCAGACGGCTGGGTGCTTCCCCCGTCATGGTGCTCACGACTCGAGCCTAGATGGTCACCCTGTCCGGAACCTGACCGGAGACCCTGCAATGCCTCAGAAGGGGTCGGCGGCGCCGTCGTGGCCGAGCAGGCGCGCCAGCGGGCGCAGCCGGAGCCTGAGGAGGACCTTCACCACGAGGTTGCGCACCCACCACGGCAGCTCGGCCAGCATCCGGAGCCGGTCGCGGCGCGAGGGCGGCGCGACCTGCAGTCGGGCCAGGGACCCGACGCGCCCGGCGTAGCGCAGCGACCGCGACGGCAGGACGTCACGCAGCAACGCGGTCGTGACGCCGAGGGAGGAGAACGCGTCGTGGACCAGCACCCAGCCCCCGGGGGTGACGTGGTGGGCCCAGTGCAGGTCGTCGCGGACCGTCCAGTGGTCGTGCTTGCCGTCGACGTAGACGAGGTCGAGGGGCCCGGTCCAGTCCCGGCGGACGTCGGCGCTCGTGGCGACCCGGACGTCGACCCGGCCGGCCACCCCGGCCCGGGCCAGGTTGGCGCGGAAGGACTGCTCGGTGCCGGGGGCGCCGTACCGCCAGTCGGAGGGGAACGGGTCGACCGCGACCAGCCGCGCTCCCACGGGGAGCGCGGCGGCGAGCACGACCGCCGACCGGCCGTGGTGGCTGCCGATCTCGACGGCGACGCCGCCCGCGGGCACCTGCGACGCGGCCTCGCGCAGGAGCGCCGCCTGGTCGGGTGTCAGCCAGCCGGGGATCGCCTCGAAGTCGCCGACGGGGCGGGGAGTGACGGCCATAGGGTGAGCCTATGCGTCGACGGCCCCGGGATCTCGCGCTCGACGCGTGGCCCCTGCTGCTCGCCGTCGTGCTCACCCTGCCGCTGCTCACCCACGGCGGCTATCCGCTGGCGCGCGACCTGGTGTTCGTCCCGCACCAGCCGTGGACCGACGCCTCGGTGGGCCTCGGCCACGCGGCGCCGCGGGCGGTGCCGCTCGACGCGGTGGTCTCGCTGCTGACGAAGGTCGTCGACGGGGGAGTGCTGGCCCGGCTCGTCCTGCCGCTCGTCCTCGCGACCGCGGGCTGGGGCACGCATCGCCTGGTCCGCGAGCTCGGCACCGTCGGCCGGCTCGCCGCGGGCGGCTTCGCCGTCTGGAACCCGTACGTCGTGGAGCGGCTCGCGCTGGGGCAGTGGGCCCTGCTCGCGGCGTACGCCGCCCTCCCGTGGCTGGTGATGGCGGCCCGGCGCTTCCGCGAGGGCGGCGGCCCGCGCGACCTGGGCGCCGTGACCGCCTGGCTGGGCCTCGCCGCCCTCACCCCGACCGGCGGCGCCCTCGGCGCCGTGGTCGCCCTGGTGGCCGGCGCCCGTCGTGCCCGCCGCACCTGGTGGCTGGTCGGCGTCGGCGTGCTCCTCAACCTGACCTGGCTCGTCCCGTCGCTGCTCGGTCCGGGTGGCGGCACGTCCGACCCGGCCGGGGTCGACGCGTTCTCCGCCGGGGCGGAGGGTCCCGGGGGAGTGCTGACCGCGCTGGTGGGCCTCGGCGGCATCTGGGACGCACTGAGCGTGCCGGCCACCCGCGACTCGTGGTGGTCGACCGTCACGGCGGTGCTGGTGGTGGCCGTCCTCGCCATCGGTGCGCGCCGGGTGCCCGACGTGCATCGCCTGGCCGCGCTCGGCGGCGTGGGGCTGCTGCTGGCGTTCGCCTCGAGCGTCCCCGGGGGCGACGACGTCGTCCGCTGGCTCGTCGACACCGTGCCCGGAGCCGGGCTGCTGCGGGACAGCCAGAAGTTCCTCGCGCCCTTCGTCGTCCTCGTCGCCGCGGCCTTCGGCGTCGCGGTCGACCGCGCCGTCGCCGCCGTGCGCGCCCACGGGCCCGAGGTGGTGCTCGCCGTCGCCCTGCTCGCGGTGCCCCTGCCCGTCGCGCTGGTGCCCGACGGCCCGGGCCTGACCTGGGACACCGTGCGGCCCGTCGACTACCCCGCGGGCTTCGACGAGGTGGGCGCGCTCATGGATGCCGGACCGCCCGGTGCCAGCGTCGTCACGCTCCCGTGGCGCTCCTACCGCGTCTTCGCCTGGGGCAACGGGCTGAGCTCCTCCGACCCCGCGCTGCGCTGGTTCGACCGTCCCGTCCTGGTCTCGACCGACCTCCAGGTCGGCGACACACGCATCGACGGGGAGGGTCCGGACCAGCCCGACCTCACGACCGCCCACGACGTCACCTGGGTGCTGGTCTACCTCGACGACCCCGAGTCGAGCCGGCTCGAGCTCGGCGGGCTGGACGCGGTCTACCGGGACGAGCAGGTCGCGCTCTACCGCGTCCACGGCGCCGTCGCACCGCCCGGTGCCTCGGTCGAGGACCGGGTGCTCGTCGGGCTCGTCGACGCCCTCGCGCTCCTGGCGGTCCTCGTCGGTCTCGGCGCTGCCCTGGCGCGTCGTCGGGTGGGTCACGAAGAACCCGTGGAACGCGGGTTGCCCTGATACGCTCTGCCACGCCAGAGAGAGGGAGGCACCGTGCCGCTGCTGCTGAAGTTCCTGTTGCCCGCCATCGCGGGTGGCTTGACCGCGTCCGTGACGATGTACGGCGTGGTGTACTCGCAGACCAAGGCGCCCTCCACCAACCCGGCCAGCCAGCCGATCATGGTCTACGGCGACCAGTCCTGACGCCGGACTGATCAGGTCCGCTGCGCCTCGCGCAGCACCTTCTCCACCACGTCGGTCGTCCCTGACCACGAGAACTCCGCCGCGCGCTCGGCCGCCCGGCGCCCCAGCCGCTCCCGCAGCTCCGCGTCGGTGAGCAGCGTCCGCACGTGCGCCACCAGGCCGTCGAGGTCGTCGGCCAGCAGTCCCGTGCACCCGTCCACGACCGACTCGGCCGTGCCGCCGGCGTACCGGTAGGCGACGGTGGGCGTGCCCTGCACGGCGGCCTCCAGGACCGCCAGCCCCCAACCCTCCTTGACCGAGGGCAGCACCATCAGCCACGACTCCCCGAGCAGCCGGTCGCGGGTCGCCGCGTCGACGTGGCCGTGGAACGTGACGGCGTCCTCCAGTCCGAGCCGGCGCACCTCCGCGAGGAGCTCCTCGTGCCACCAGCCCTCGCCGATCACGTCGAGGTGCAGGCCCTCCACCTCCGGGCGCAGTACGTCGATCGCCGCGAAGGCGTGCTCGACCTGCTTGTGCGGCACCAGCCGCGCCAGCACCGACACGCGGGGCGTGGCCGACCGGGTGGCGCCGGCCGGGGCGGCCGAGATCCCGTTGCGGACCACGGTCAGGGACGACCGCGGGATGCCGATCGAGGCGAGGTCGTCCAGGGAGGCCTGCGAGACGGTCAGGTGCGGGTGCCGGCGGTAGAGCCACGGCGTGACGCGACGCTCCACGAACCAGCCGAGGTTGCCCCAGAAGCCGGGGTAGATGATGTGCCACTGCTCGCGGTGGACGTGGTGGACCAGCGCCACCAGGCCGCGCCGCCGGACGAGCGGCGCGCCGAAGGGGAGCCCGTTGATGACGTCGACGACCACGTCGCAGGACCGGCCGCGGGTCGCCAGCCACAGCAGCCCGCGGAGGTAGACGGTGAGCCGGCCGCCGAGCCGCACGATCTGGACGCCGTCGAGCGAGGACCGGGCCGCGGAGCCGGGGTGCCGGGCGCACAGCATCGTCACCGCGTGCCCGCGCCGGACCAGCTCGCGGGCGACCTCCTCGACGAAGACCTCCGACCCGCCGCCGTCGGGGTGGGTGGAGTCCCGCCAGGTCAGGAACGCGACGCGCACCTCAGCCGCCCGTCAGCTCGGTGCACACCGGCGGCGCGAGCCCGCGCTCGACGCTGACGCCGATGCCCCGGGCGGCTGCGGCGGCGGTGTCGACCACCGGGGTGATGTCGATGGGGTGGGTGATCCAGTCCTCGTCGTACTCCGAGGACGGCACGTAGCCGACCTGGCCGCCGGGCGTCGAGCTGACCTCGGCGTAGCCGAGCTCGGCGCGGTCGAGGATGCCGACCCGGATGCTGCCGGGGTTGAGGATGTCGAACCACTGCCCGGGCTGGCTGCCGTAGCGGGTGACGAGCAGCAGCCGCGCCCGGCCGTCGCCGTCGGTCTGGATCCACACGGTGCTGGGGATCTGGGTGCCCACCCGCGCCAGCAGCACGCGGGTGGCGTCGGCGGACCGGCTGACCGTGACCGAGACGACGAGGCTGCGCCGCTCGACGAGCAGCCACGGCGTCGCGTCCTCGCCCGTGGCGAGGTAGAGCGCGTCGCAGTCGCCCTGCACGTAGATCTCGTCGGTCCGTCCCTGCTCGGGCAGCCCCGTGCCGTGGGTGACCAGCGCCCGCTGGGCTTCGGGGGTGAGCCGGTGCTGGAGGTCGAGGTACGACGCGAGCCGCGGTCCGCCGTACGTCGTCGCGGCCGCGGCGTAGCCGGTCAGCATCGCCGCCCCGGTGGAGAACAGCGTGGCCAGCGCAGCCAGCCCGACAAACGTGCCGAGCAGCAGGCGCCGCCCCCGCAGCCAGTGGGTGAGCGCGACCGTGCCGACGGCGCCGCCCAGCACCAGCGCGGGCACGAACTCGCAGGTGTAGCGGAAGGCGAAGTAGCCGTAGGCCATGACGCCGCCGGTGACGAGCACGCCGGCGACGAGGGGGAGCCGGAGCATCCGGCGCGGCAGGTCGACCCCCGGGCGGAACAGCACCGGCACCGACAGCACCGTCAGGGCGAGCAGCCACGGCATGAAGGCGGTGACGCTGCCGGTGCGGTAGCTCTGGTCGAGGAAGGCCCCGTCGTAGGCGCGGGCCGGGTGGGGCGGCGTGGTGACGAAGGGGAAGTAGTCGGTGAAGCGGATGCCGTCGAGGCGGAAGTAGGCCATGAACGCGGTCGGGAAGAACTGCAGCCCCGTGATCGTCCCGCCGTTGACCGCGAGCGCCTCGCGGCGGTGCGCGTTGAGCGAGGTCCACACCTGGTCCTCGAGCGGGAAGAGGTAGGGGTTGCGGAACTTCGCGTAGTTGAGGGCCACACCGGCCAGGACCGGCAGCACGCCCGCGACCACGACGGCCCAGCCGGACCGGCGCCGCAGCCGGTGCACCCGGCCGGACAGCAGCCAGGCGCCGACCCCGGCCGTGGCGAGGCAGACCGCGAAGCCGCCCGTTGTGCGGGTCATGACAGCGCCGAGGTCGAAGGCGAGCAGCCAGCCGATCGCGGCGGGGTCGGGGGAGCGCAACACCCGGAGCATCCAGTACATCGCGCCGAGCACGAACGGCACGGCCCACGCGTAGACCTCGTGGTAGACCCAGGGCAGCGAGGCGTCGTAGGTCAGGGTGGTGCCGCCCAGGGCCAGCGCGAGGAAGACCGCGATCGACCCGGCCTCCAGCCGGGTGAGATCCTCCTGGCCGCACATCAGGTCGCGCACCAGCCAGACCAGCCGGGTGGTCACGACCGCGAGCACCACGAAGGCGAGCGCCATCGACAGCAGCGTCAGCCGGCCGTCGTACTCGTGGGTGGTCGCGAGCACCGGCATCCGCAGGATCGCCGGCCAGGGCCCGAAGTACATGTACTCGTGGCCGCGCAGCACGAAGCCCTCGATCGACAGGCTGTCGTCGGGCACCCAGAGGTGGCCTGCCATCAGCGCCCGCGCCTGGATGTCGAAGAAGTTCGAGGCGTAGCCCAGCCCGCTCGCCCGGCGGGTGAGGCTGGTGCCCCAGTCGAGCAGCGTCAGGAGGTAGGCAGCGGCACCGACGGTGACACCCGAGGCGGTCGCGACCGTGCGCCGCCGGGCAGCCACGTCAGGGCTCAAGCGCGCTCCAGGCGGTAGAGGAACTGGTAGCCGAACAGGGTCGGCCACATGCGCGTGGCCGCCCGGTCGGCGACCGCGACCCTACCGGCGATCCGGGCCGCGCGGTCGCTGGCGGCGCCGCGCTCGAGGATGTCGAACGGCGACCCGACGGTCTCGCGCTCGACGATCCGCAGGCCGCACTGGGCGATCAGCCGCTCGAAGCTCTTGCGGGTGAAGAACCGGACGTGGCCGTGGTCGAGCGGGCCGCGCTGGTCGTAGTCGAAGGTGCCGGTCGCCGCGCGGGCGCGGGGGTACCAGTGGCCGAAGTTGGGCACCGAGACCAGCACCTCGCCGTCGTCGGCCAGCCGGCCGGCGATGTCGGTGAGCAGCCGCTGCGGGTCGACGACGTGCTCGAGCACGTCGCCCGCGACCACGACGCGGTAGCCGGTGCCGGCGTCGGCGGGCAGGCCGGCGTTGAGGTCGGCCTCCACGAAGTGCTCGACGCGCCCCGCGACGCCCTCGTGCTTGACCAGGTCGACGCCGGTGACGCGGTGCCCATAGGCGCCGGCGAGCGCGGCGAACTGGCCGTCGGAGCAACCGACGTCCAGCACCCGCGACGGCGCGACCGCCGAGAGCCAGCGCAGCAGCACGCCGTGGGAGGAGTGCTCGGAGGGCTTGAGCTCGTAGGCGTCGAGGTCCGGACCGGCCGTCGCGGTCTCGCCGAAGCCCATCCGCCGCATCCGGAACTTCACCACGTCGACGCTGACGTCCTTGGCGTACTTCATGCCGTTGACGTAGCAGATCTCGTCGCCGTAGTAGGTCGGGATCGGCACCTCGACGATGCGCTTCCCCTGGGCGTGCAGGCCCAGGATGATCTCGGTGTCGAAGTCGAAGGCGTCGGTGTACGACGCGAGGTCGAGGTCGGCGAGCGCGTCGACGCGGTAGGCGCGGTAGCCGCTGTGCCACTCGGTCAGCTGCAGGCCGGTCAGCTTGTTCTGGAAGCTCGTGAGGATCTTGTTGCCGACGAACTTGTACATCGGCATGCCGCCCTCGAGGGCGCGGCCGCGCTCCATCATCCGGGAGCCGAAGACCGCGTCGGCGTCACCGTTGGCCAGGGGCGCGACCAGGTCCTCGATCCGCTCGGGGGCGTACTGGCCGTCGCCGTGCAGCAGCACCACGATGTCGAGTCCGTGCTCGATCGCCCAGGCGTAGCCGGCCTTCTGGTTGCCGCCGTAGCCGAGGTTCTCCTGGTGGCGGACGACGGTCAGCGGCAGCGTCGAGCCGCTCTGGAACCGCAGGCCGACCTCGTAGGTGTCGTCGGAGCTGGCGTCGTCGCACACGAGCACGTGGTCGACGGTCTCGGCGAACGACGCGGGCAGCCGCGACAACGTCTCGGCCAGCGTGCCGGCGGCGTTGTAGGCGACGACGAGGACGCCGACGCGCGGAGCCTGCTTCGCGGGGCCCGGCCGCGTGGGGCCGGACTGCGTGGGGTGCTGCATTGATTTCTCCCTGACGGTCCCCAACCCAGCCGCCGGTCGCGACTGCCTCCCATGAGGGACCGGGACGGGATTCTATCCGCTCCGCGGGGTCGCGACCGCCGCTTCGTGGCACACTTCCGGCCATGCCGGACAGCTCGCTCATCGACTACGCCCGCCTCGAGCAGGACCTCGACGGCAAGGCGGCCGCCTACGCCGCGGCCGCGCCGTTCCCGCACGTCGTGATCGACGGCGTGCTGCTGCCGGAGGTCTTCGACAAGGCGGCCGGCGAGTTCCCCGGTATCACCGACGAGTTCTGGAAGGGCTACCTCCACGTCAACGAGACGAAGTACTCCAACACCCAGCCCGACTCGTGGGGTCCGACCCTCCACGACGTGGCGAAGGAGTTCTGCTCGCCGGCGTTCGTGGCCTACCTCGAGAAGCTGACCGGCATCGACAACCTGATCCCCGACTGGTCGATGGACGGCGGCGGCCTGCACCAGACGCTGACCGGCGGCCACCTCAACATCCACGCCGACTTCACCACCCACCACACCCACGAGGACTGGGCGCGGCGGGTCAACATCCTGCTCTACCTCAACACCGAGTGGCGCGACGAGTGGGGCGGCAAGCTCGAGCTCTGGGACAAGGACATGACCGCCTGCCAGGCGAAGGTCACCCCCGCCGGCAACCGGATGCTGGTGTTCACCACGGCGTACGACACGTTCCACGGGCACCCCGACGGCCTCACCTGCCCGCCGGACGTCGCGCGCCGGTCGATGGCGCTCTACTACTTCACGCAGGGCACCGACGTGGAGCGTCGCTCCACCAACTACCGGGCGCGCCCGGAGGAGTCCGGGCTCAAGAAGGCCGCCATCGGCGCCGACCGGATCGCGCTCGACGTCTACGACCGGGTGAAGCGCCGCTTGGGCATCAAGGACGAGTCGGTCAACCGCCTGTTGACCCGCATCGACCGGCTCCGCCGCCGCACGTAGGGCCACACCCCCGCGGACAGCTCCTCCCAGACGGGCGAGCGCAGCAGCGTGGTCACCCGTCGCTCGGCGACCCGGTGGCCGAACCACACCATCGCCGCGCACACCAGCACGGCGAGGACGGTCCGCGCCTGCCAGCGCCACTCGTGGGTGTGCCGGGAGACGAAGTAGAAGACGGGGTAGTGCCACAGGTAGATGCCCAGGGACCAGCGGCCCAGCCAGGTCAGCACCCTGTTGCCGACCGCGCGCGTCACGGCGGGCGGCGGCACGGCCAGCGAGCAGCTGACCACGAACGTCACCAGGGCGGCGTCCAGGAGCAGGCCCCACCAGGAGAAGTACGACGCGTTGCTGACGTTGAGGTGCAGCAGCGGCACCAGCGCGACCAGGCTCACGGTCGCGGCCGGGCGCGCGTAGGGCCGCAGCGACCCGAGGTAGGGCAGGGCGGCCGCGGCGAGGGCGCCGGCGACGGGTGCGTCCATCCGGACGGTGGAGCGCAGCAGCGAGACGTAGAGCAGCTCGGTGCCCGAGACGTGGAAGCGCCACCACGCGCACAGCACGAGCAGGGCGCCGAGCGCGACGACCAGCCAGGCCCGGTGGCGGCGCAGCAGGTGCACCAGCAGCAGGATCACGACGAAGACCTGGAGGTCGACCGAGAGGTACCACAGGTGGCCCAGGTCGGACCGGGCCGCGACCGAGTGCCCCTGGAGGTACCAGTTCCAGGTGTAGGTGCCGATGTGCAGGACCGACGCCCGGGTCACCTTGTCGGAGAACGGGTCGCCGAGGTCGAAGACCGAGACCAGCACGACGACGCCGAGCAGCAGGTAGAGCTGTCCGGAGAGTCGCAGGAAGCGGCGTACGAACGCGACGGCGGGGTTGAGGCCGACGGGGGAGTCCAGGCCGCGGAGCAGCGCGCGCGTCGAGACGAAGGCGCCCACCACGAAGAAGATCGAGACGCCGTAGTTGCCGCTGCGGAAGATCGCCGACGGCACGGCGTGGTCGGAGATCCACGTGACCGGCCAGAGCGCCCAGCCGTGGGAGACCACCACCAGCAGGATCGCGATGCCCCGGATGCCGTCGAAGACGTCGACGCGGCGCGCGGGCGCGGTGGGGAGGTCGGTGGACACGGCACGAACTCTAGTGAAGACAGTTACCCGCCGGTCAGTGCTGTTACAGTTCGGCCGTTCTGCACGTGCTCTGGGAGGGGATTCTGTGCGTAGAAAAGTAGGAGCGGTGCTCGCCTTCGTGGGCGGCTTCCTCGTCGTCCTCGCCATCCTCGCCCAGGCGTATGCGCCCGGTGCCCTGGAGAAGACGCCGATCGACGTCAACACCACGACGGAGCTCGAGGGCACTGCCTCGCTGCCGGACGCCTCGGGCGACCTGCAGGAGACGCCCGTCAAGGCCTACAGCATCACGCACACCGACTCGGAGAAGTCCGACGACAACGTCGCGGTCTTCCAGAACTTCGCCTGCCTGGTCAAGGACGAAGGTGACGTCACGACGTGTGTCTCCGCCGACGACCCGCAGGACCGCCTGATCAACGCGTCCGAGGACAACTTCGCCGCGGACCGCGTCGACGCGCTGGCCGTCAACGACCCGAAGTACCTCCCCGCCGACGCCGTGCCGCACGAGGGCCTGGTCAACAAGTGGCCGTTCCACTCGAAGAAGACGACCTACCCCTACTGGGACACGGTCCTGCAGACGACGGTCGACGCGACGTACGACCGGACCGAGACCCTCGACGGTGTCGAGTGCTACGTCTACGTCGCGACGGTCTCCGACGCCCCGGCCGAGGTGTCCGACGGCATCCAGGGCACCTACACCGACGAGAAGGAGTTCTTCATCGAGCCCCTGACCGGCGGCATCGTCGACCAGCGCGAGCACCAGCAGCGCTTCACCGACGACGGCGACGTCCTGCTCGACCTGACGCTGGCCTTCACCAAGGACCAGGTCCAGACGTTCGCCGACGACATCGGCGGCCAGGCCGACCAGCTCAACACGCTCACCAAGACCGTCCCGGTCGTGGGCTACGCCGTCGGCATCCCGATGCTGCTCATCGGGCTGGCCCTGCTGTTCCTCGGCCGCAACGGTTCCGCGCCGGGTGCGCCCAGCCGCCAGCCGGTCGCCGCGGGCAGCAAGTAGCCACCGGCCCCGAACGTCAGTCGCGCAGCTCGGCACCGAAGATCGCGGTGCCGGGCGTGTAGCGTCCGCGCGTCCCTGACCAGCCGCCCCAGACCCGGTCGTGGCCCTCGGGCCACTCCGGCTCCAGCAGGTCGGTGATCCGGAAGCCGGCCCCGGCCAGCAGGGCGACCCAGTCGCCCAGGGTGCGGTGGTGCTCGACGTAGGACACCACGCCGGTGAGGTCGTCGATCTCGACGTACGGCGTGCGGTCCCAGTAGGACTGGCTCGCCACCAGGCCCGGCTCGCCCGGGTCGTCGGGGAACATCCACCGCGTCGGGTGGGTGATCGAGAAGGCGTAGCGGCCGCCCGGCCGTAGCACGCGTGCGGTCTCCGCGACGGCCCGCTCGATGTCGGCGACGAACTGGAGCGCGCCGAAGGACGAGAAGACGACGTCGAAGCTGTCGTCGGCGAACGGCAGGTGCGTGGCGGTGCCGAGCACCGACGGCACGGCGATGCCGGTGTCCAGGTCGATCCGGCGCGAGTGCTGGAGCTGGCGGTGGCTGAGGTCGAGGCCGTAGGACCGGCCGCCGCGGTCGCGCACCCAGCGCGAGCACTGCCCGGCGCCGGAGCCCACCTCGAGCACGTCCCTGCCCGTGACGTCGCCCAGGATCCCGGCCTCGGCCTCGGTCAGCCCCTCGGGACCCCACACGAAGCCGGCGTCGCCGAGGAACTCGCCGTGCGTCGCCTGGTACTCGTCGGCGTAGCGGTCCCAGTCGGGGCCGTTGGCGTGCCGCGACTCGGCCTCGTCCACCGGCCGCCGCTCGACGCGGACGGGCGGATGTGCGGGTGCTGCGTCGGCGTCCACGACCGGCAGACTACTGCCATGGACCCCGCCGGCACCGACCTCGCCTCCCTCACGCCGCTCGCCGGTGGCTGGTCGGGGCAGACCTTCCTGGCCGGCGTCGCCGGTGAGCAGTCGGTGGTGCGCATCTACGCCGACCCGGGCCTGCGTGGCGCCGCGGCGCACGAGGTCGACGCGGCGCTGCTGCGGCTGGTGCGCGGGCTGGTCCCGGTCGCCGAGGTCCTCGAGGTCCGCCGGGCCGACCCGGCCACCGGGATGCCCGCCCTCCTGGTCACCTCGCACCTGCCGGGGGAGCGCGGCGACCTGCTGCTGCCCACCCTCGACGCCCCCGCCCGTGCCGAGCTCGGCGCCCGGCTCGCCGGGATCCTGGCCGACCTGGGCGGGATGCCCTTCCTGCGCTCGGGGCCCTTCGTCGACGGCGACCTGCGGATCGGCAGCTTCTGGCCGGACGGGCAGGACGTCGACGGGCTCCCGGCGTACGTCGACCTCGCGACACCGCAGCTGGGCTGGTGGACCCCCGACGAGCTCGACGGGCTCCGGGAGGTGGCCGTCGACGCCCAGGCGCTGCTCGACACGGTCGGCCGCGTCTGCCTCGTACACAGTGACTTCAACCCCAAGAACCTCCTCGTCGACCCCCAGACCCTCGAGGTCACCGGGGTCCTGGACTGGGAGTTCGCCCATGCCGGGCACCCCTTCACCGACCTGGGCAACCTGCTCCGCTTCGAGCGTGACGAGGACTTCACCGGGGCCGTCCTGGCCGCCTACGCCGACCGCCGCGGGACGCCGCCGGCCGACGCCCTGGCCCTCGCCCGGGCGGCCGACCTGTGGGCGCTCGTGGACCTCGCGACCCGACGCAGCGCCAACCCGGTCGCGGCCGCGGCCGACGTCCTGCTCCGCGAGGTGGCCCGCAGGCGTGATCCGGGGGCGGTCCCCGCCTGAGCCACCGCCTGGGCCACGCCTGCCGTCAGGGGCGCCCGCGGTTGGACTCCCGCGTGCGCCGCGGCGTAGTCTTGGACACTGCGCCTGCAGTCTGCCTGGGTCCCAGACCGAGTGGACACTGGCTCGCTATCAGCCCCACCGTCGGTGGAGCGTCTCATCGGTAGTGAAACCGGACTTCCGGCGTGCCCGCACGACTTCATCCATCCAAGGACCCAACTCCCTTATGACGAGCACCATCTCGATCCTTCCCGATTACGACGCGCCGCAGGTTGCGGTCAACGACATCGGTTCTGAAGCAGACTTCCTCGCGGCCATTGACGCGACCATCAAGTACTTCAACGACGGCGACATCGTCGAGGGCACCATCGTCAAGGTCGACCGTGACGAGGTCCTCCTCGACATCGGTTACAAGACCGAAGGTGTCATCCCTTCCCGTGAGCTCTCGATCAAGCACGACGTCGACCCCTCCGAGGTCGTTTCCGTGGGCGACAAGGTCGAGGCCCTGGTTCTCCAGAAGGAGGACAAGGAAGGCCGTCTGATCCTGTCCAAGAAGCGCGCCCAGTACGAGCGCGCCTGGGGCACGATCGAGCAGGTCAAGGAAGAGGACGGTGTCGTCGAGGGCACGGTCATCGAGGTCGTCAAGGGTGGTCTCATCCTGGACATCGGCCTGCGTGGCTTCCTGCCCGCCTCGCTCGTCGAGATGCGCCGCGTGCGCGACCTGCAGCCCTACGTGGGCCAGACCCTCGAGGCGAAGATCATCGAGCTCGACAAGAACCGCAACAACGTGGTCCTGTCGCGTCGTGCGTGGCTCGAGCAGACCCAGTCCGAGGTTCGCCACGGCTTCCTGACCCAGCTCCAGAAGGGCCAGATCCGCAAGGGTGTCGTCTCCTCGATCGTCAACTTCGGTGCGTTCGTGGACCTCGGCGGCGTCGACGGTCTCGTCCACGTCTCGGAGCTGTCCTGGAAGCACATCGACCACCCGTCCGAGGTCGTCGCCGTGGGCGACGAGGTCACCGTCGAGGTCCTCGACGTGGACATGGACCGCGAGCGTGTCTCCCTGTCGCTGAAGGCGACGCAGGAGGACCCGTGGCAGCACTTCGCCCGCACCCACCAGATCGGCCAGATCGTGCCGGGCAAGGTCACCAAGCTGGTGCCCTTCGGTTCGTTCGTCCGCGTCGAGGAGGGCATCGAGGGCCTGGTGCACATCTCCGAGCTCGCCGAGCGTCACGTCGAGATCCCCGAGCAGGTCGTCCAGGTCAACGACGACGTCATGGTCAAGATCATCGACATCGACCTCGAGCGTCGCCGGATCTCGCTGTCGCTCAAGCAGGCCAACGACACCGCCACCGCGACGGACGTCGAGGAGTTCGACCCGACGCTCTACGGCATGACGGCGACCTACGACGAGCAGGGCAACTACGTCTACCCCGAGGGCTTCGACCCGGAGACCGGCGAGTGGCTCGAGGGCTTCGACGAGCAGCGTGCGGTCTGGGAGGAGCAGTACGCCAAGGCGCACGCTCGCTGGGAGCAGCACGTCAAGCAGCAGGCCGAGGCCGCCAAGGCCGAGGTCGAGGCCGGCGAGGCCACCTCGTACTCCAGCGGTGGCACCGAGTCCACCGAGTCGGAGTCCGAGGGCGGCGGTTCGCTCGCGTCCGACGAGGCGCTGCAGGCGCTCCGCGAGAAGCTCACGGGCGGCGCCAGCTGATCCGCAGGTAACTGCCTCAGCACCCGCTGAACACACGCGAGGGCCCGGTCACCACACGGTGACCGGGCCCTCGTGGCATGTGCGGGGGAGTACGTCGGTCAGCGGGCTCGTACCAGGGCGTAGACCTGGTCGCCTCCGGAGAGACCGCCGCCCTCGGCGTACACGACGGCGATGATCTTGTCGCCCTTGGCGGCTGCCCTGGTCCGGTGGACCACTAGCCGGAGGTTCCAGATCTCGCCCTGGTCGAGCTCGGGTGTGGTGACGTCACCGCGCACGAGGCGTCGGGTGATGTCGTGACCACCGTGGAAGTAGCGCACGGTGAAGGCGTCGTTGCCGGCCCCCGCGGCCACGGGGTAGGCGTAGGTGGAGCTGCGGTTCTTGAGCCGGACCTTGAGGACGGCCTCGTCCCCGGCGTCGTGCAGGCGGAGCTTGACGCCCCTGTCCGTCCAGGCGCCGCCGGGCTTGCGGATCTTCAAGTCGGGGGTCCAGGCCGGGTCGCTGACGACGCAGCAGGTCCAGGAGACCGTCTTGGTCGTGGTGTTGCCGGCGCCGTCGGTGGCCGTGACGGTCACCGAGCGCGTGGATCCTGAGCCGATGGTGGCGCCGTTGGGCACGCTGCCCTCGCAGGACTGCAGGGTCGACCCACCGCGGTCCGTGCAGGTGTAGCTGATCATGAGGTCCTGGCCTACGTAGTGCTGCCCGTCCTCGACCCCGTTGATGGTGATCTCGGGCGCCTGCTTGTCCGGGGCCGGGGCGCGGAAGGCGCGGTAGGAGAACCACCCGGGCGCGGTCAGCGACCAGGACTCGGGGCCGGCCTGCGGGACCTCGCTGACGAACGGCGGGGTCGCCCCGGTGCTGTCCTGGCTGGCGGACCAGCCGACCAGCGTGGTGCCGTCGTCGAGGCGCTGGGCGTTGCCGGCGAAGGGTGCGTAGCGGCCGGTCGGCACGAAGCTCCGGACCAGGCGGGCGGTGTGGTTGACCTCGTCCAGCGCGTACTCCACGACCCGCGTCTGCGGCCGGGCCTTCCTGGCACCTGGGTTGGCCGGGTCGGGGCACATGTCGGCCGTCTGCGGCGCGACCGGGCCGGTGGTGTCCTTGCGCGAGCCGTTGTCGAAGAGCGTCAGGTGTCCGTCGGGCAAGATCCGCGCGTCGTGCTGGGCGCAGAAGCCGGCGTACGGGTCGTCGAGGAAGGTGAAGTCGTTGCGCTTGCCTCCCATCCGCCAGATCACGTCGCCGGGGGCGAAGCCGTCGTGGGCGGTGGTGGCGATCCGCATGACCTGACCCAGGTTGCGGAACGACGCGAGCAGGTCGCCGTTGGGCTCCATCTCGACGGAGTTGATGTGGGCGTAGTCCTGCCCCTTGCCGCCCCAGACGTAGCCCTCGGACGGGTCCGTGTGGCTCTTGGTCGTCCAGGTGAAGAGCGCGGCGCCCGCCGCGTCCTGGACCTGGATGACCGCGTCGAGCCACGGGACGTGCCCGGGCTCGTAGTACTCGCGGTGGTAGCCGACGAGGATCACTCGGCCGTCGGGGAGGTACTCCACGTCGTGGAAGTCGGTGTCGTCGGCCAGGATGCCCATCGACGGCACCGGGTCGAGCCGACGGGTGCCGGTCGTCTGGAGCTGGTCGTCGAGCTCGAGGACGCGGTAGCCGTACTCGGTGTCCTCGGGGCTGTCCTTGACCGGCTCGAAGACGGTGTACGCCGGACCGTGGGCATGGGCGGTGAAGTCGTTGGGCTCGGGCGCCTCACGCACGTAGGTCGGCACGCCGTTGTCGTCGAGCACGGTCTGGAAGGAGTGCGTCGACAGGAAGCTGCTCAGGCCCACCAGCACGTGACCGGCGGAGCCGGTGCCGGCGCTCGTGATCGTCGGGAAGCCCGGGGGCAAGTAGATCCAGGACTGGTGGCTCGTGCCGGCGGAGTCGGCGATCGCGACGGCGACCTCGTCGCCGGGGACGAGGTCGGTCAGCGTCAGCGGCTGGCCGTTGGTCGCGGGGATGCCGTTGACGGTGACCGTGCCATCGAGGTCGGTGGTGCCGGCCGTGACGGTCAGGGCGCCGTCGGTGGTGTCGTCGGTGTGCACGGCGTAGCGGTCGATGCCCGCGTCGTACGACGGCCAGGTGCTCACGCCGGCACCCTCGATCGTGACGCTGTGGGCCGGGGCGTCGGCGGCCTGGGTGGGAGCGGTCAGTGCGAGCAGCTCGAGAGCGGTGACGGCCACAGCCGCGACGAGAACCCCGGGACGCCACTGCATGGCGTCACCCTAAGGCCCCGGCCAGCGGCGGGACTGCCGAACTGCGGGTCGCGATGCGCGGCGCAGCGGGTCCGCCTGGGCGAGGCACGCCAGTGACCCCGCCGATGGCGGGATGCAGGGCGGTCAGGCTCGTCGGCGGTGCGCCGGGTGGCGGGTCACGTCGAGGGTGCCCTCGTGGTCGACGAGGTATCTGTGCTGGTGGGGGCTGGTCCACAGGAAGGTGCCGGGCTCGAGCTGGGTGTAGCGCCAGCCGCCATGGGTCTTCAGTCGGTGATGGCGCCGGCAGAGCGGGGCCACGTTGCACGGGCAGGTGACGCCGTCGTCGTCCCAGGGGACGACGTGGTCGCAGTCGCACGTGCGGGCCGGTCGGGTGCACCAGGGGAAGACGCAGTGGCCATCGCGAAGGCGGACGCGCTCGGCGATACGGTCGGGGACCTCGTAGGCGTCCACGCGGTCGTGGTCGGCGAGGTCGATGACCGGCTTCACGACCACCGCGAGGTCGGGGTTGCCGGTCCACTCGCGGATCTGGTCGATGGTGATGATCGTGGCGGTGTTCTCCAACCGCGCGATGCCGGCCCCCTCACCGGTGAGTTCCTGCTCGGCGAGGTGGACGTAGAGGACGAGCTGCTGGCCGGCCTTGCTGGTCTGGTTGCGGGCGAGATCCCCGAGGGCCATGGAGCGGCGTACGTCCAGGGACTCCTCGCAGCCCGCCTCCTTGAGGCGCTGGGCGCCGGCGGCGACGGCGTCCTCGAGGTCGAGGGCGTCCCGGAGGTCGAGCTCGCCCCAGCACCGGCTGGTCCCGTCGAAGGAGACGCGGCGGTTGTCGATGACGAAGTGGCGGCGCTCGGCGGCCTCCTGGCGCTTGCGCTCGGCCACCTCGGGGTCGTGGCGGGCAATCGCCTCGTCGATGAGGCGGTCGGTGGTGACGGGGCCGATCTTGTGGGCGACATGGGTGATGTGGCGGTCGACGTACGCCGCGGCATCGGCGGAGAGGGCCATGGTCTGGCGGGCGATGCGGCGGGCGCGCCAGGCGGGGATCTCGCCACGCCGGACCCGACCCCACAGACCGGCCAGGCGGTGGCGGAGCTCGACGGCCTCGCCGATATAGGCCGAGCCGACGTCGGTGGGGAGCCCGACCGCGGCGGCGAACTCGGCGACGCAGAACTCCGCGACCAGCGGCGCCCCCGGCCCGGCGACGGCGATGCCGGTGTCACCGAACCCGGCGGCCCAGTGGGTGGCGGCGTCGTCGATCGAGGCGGTCGAGTGCATGGCGGCCCATTCGGCGGCGAGCTCGAGGAGCCGGCACTCGGCGGCCTGGGCGACCTGCTTCTCGGCGCGGGCCGCGGCGAGCACCTCGGCCGGGGTCTCCGGCCGGGTCTCGGGTGCGGTCAGCGTCGCTGTCATGGGTTCATTCCAGCAGGGGCCACCGACATTTCTGCAGGTCAGAGCCCTTTTTCCACAGGGTCTGGCGAGATTCTTTGGTAAAGAAATCCTATGCTCCCGGCGCGTCAACCCCAGGTGGTGCGCCCGCGCATGCGGGCGGCGCGGGCGAAGCCCGTGCCGACAAGCGCGCCGCCCAGCCGACCGTCCGGGACCCGGGGTCAAGGGCGGCGAAGCCGCCGAAGGGAACCCTTGACGCCGGGAGACGGTTGGCTACGCGCGCGGGCGCACCGTCCCGGCACGAGTAGTTCTCCGACACGAGGCCGACTCTCGGCCCACTGGGTTTCGAGGCTCACCCGCTAGCGCGGCCTCGCACCCCAACCAGCGGAAGGCCTCAACCAGCGGACAGGAGGACCAGCAGGTGGGCGGCCTGCGCCTCGGTGGAGCCGGGCGGGTTGCGGTGGAAGCCGCCGTTGCCGGGGAGCAGCATGGCCAGCCAGAACGCCGCCCACAGCGGCCGGTAGGCGTCCATGCGCCGGGTCTCGTCGGGCGTCAGCCCCACCGCGTCGACCAGCGCGTCGGTGTCGAAGACACCGGACAGCCGACCGGCGATGTGCTCGACGTGGTCGGCCAGCTCGTACGCCGGGTCGCTGATGCCGCCGTCCTCGAAGTCGACGAGCCGGCAGGTCTCGCCGTCCCACAGGATGTTGGCGGGGTTGAGGTCCGAGATGCCGAGGACCACCTGCCGCGGCTCCGGCAGCACGTCGTTCCTCGCCAGCCACGCGCGGGCCACCGAGACCGCCTGCGCCACGAGCGCCGGGTCGCGGCACGCATCGAGGTCATAGGGGTCGGCAAACCACTCCACAAGGAGCCGTTGGTGCCCGGACGGTCCGTAGAGCCGCTCGGGGACCTGGGCGGCGTGCACCGACTCGAGGGGCACGGCGTACATCCGGCGCAGCGCCTGCCCGAGCGATGCCGTCTGCGACGGAGTCAGCGGCGCCCCACCGAGCGGCTCGCCGGGCAACCTCTCCATGACGACCACCGGGGCGCCGTCGGCGCTCTCCCGCCGCAGCGGCCGCGGAGCGACCCCGGGTGCGTGCTCGGCGAGGAGCGTCAGGCAGGCCCACTCGCGGTCGGCCTCGCCCCGCTCCCAGCGGACGTAGCGCTTGTGGACCTCGTGCTCGGTGAAGGTCAGGTCGTGGGTCTGCGTCTGCACGGCCGCCACCCTAGGTGCGGGGCAGCTGGTCTCGGCGCACCTTCCCGGTGAGCGTGCGCGGCAGCTCGTCGAGGAACGTCCACGTCTTCGGGCGCTTCGGGGGCGCGAGCCGCTCCCGCGCGAAGGCGTCGAGCGAGGCGGAGGACGCGGTGCCGACCACCGCCGCGCACACCCGCTGTCCCCAGCGGTCGTCGGGGACGCCGTAGACGGCCACGTCCACGACCGAGGGGTGCTCGCGGAGGGCGTGCTCGACCTCGAGCGGATAGACGTTGACTCCGCCGCTGATGATCAGGTCCTCACGGCGGCCGTCGAGGTAGAGGTAGCCGTCGTCGTCGAGACGGCCGAGGTCGCCGACGCTGAACCGGTCACCGCGCCAGGCCTCCGCCGTCTTCGCGGGATCGCCGTAGTAGGTGAAGCGGGCGTGCTCGGGCACGCTGCACCAGATCGTCCCGTCCTCGTCGAGGTGCAGCGTGCGCCCGGGCCGGGCACGGCCGACGGTCCCGGGACGCTCCAGCCACTCCTCGCTGCGGCACGCCGTGAACTGCCCCTCGGTCGAGCCGTAGAACTCCCACGTCGAGCCCGCCGGGAACAGCTCGATCAGCCGCTCCTTCACGCTCGCTGGGCACGGCGCCCCGGCGTGGGCGACGAGGCGGAACGACGAGAGATCGGGTACGCCGGCCTCGTCCCAGTGCGCGAACAGCCGCTGCAGGTGCGTCGGCACGCAGAACATCGTGGTCGGCCGCTCGCGCTCGATCGCGGCCGTGACCGCGGCGGGGTCGAACGGTCCGGGCACGACCATCCGCCCGCCCGCGAGCCGCGTCCCCATCCCGAACCGCAGCGGCGCGGAGTGGTAGAGCGGGCTGAGCACGAGGTTCACGTCGGTGGAGGTGAAGCCCCAGAGCTCGCGCTCCTCGGCCACGAGCGCGGACGCCTGCTCGTCGGACAGCAGCCCGCTGAAGACGCCCTTCGGCACGCCGGTCGTCCCGCTGGTCACGTGCATGGGCCGGCCGCGGGGGAGCCGCGAGCCCGACGACGGGACGGTCGCACGCAACGCGGCAACGGCCTCGTCGGACTCCACGACCAGGTCGGGCTCCAGCCCGGCCAGGATCCGCTCGCGTTCGTACGGCGTGAGCCTAGGGTCCAGCGGGATCGGGAAGATCCCGGCGGCCAGCAGGGCCATCACCAGCTCGACGTACGCCACCGAGCCGGGGACGAGCAGGGCGACCCGGGATCCCTCGCGCAGCTCGACTCGATCCACGCGAGGGACCCTACGGGTCGTTCCCGGGCCTAGGGCGCCTCGGTCCCGAAGACCGCCATCTCCGAGACGTCCGCGAAGCTGCAGCCGGAGTAGGGGCCGCTGGGGCAGTTGCTCCCGAAGCTCGGCGTCTGGTTGCTCAGGATCCAGAACTTCACGTAGCGGACGCCGGTCGTGCCGGCGGTCGGCGTGACGTCGTTGAGCGTCCCGTTGTCCGCGGCGGTGAAGGTGCCCTGGGCGGCGGTCGTCCAGGTGACGCCGTCGACCGAGGTCTCGATCCGGTAGCCCTTGGTCGCGGCCGTCGGGTCGTCACCACACGTCGCGTTGGGGTCGACCCCGAACTTCGTGATGTTGACGTTGGCGTGCATGTCGACGACGGCGAACTTCGGCACGAAGGTGCTGGCCGGGTCACCCTGGTCGTTGCCCGCCGTGCTGCCCCAGCCGGTGCCGAGGCTGAGGTCGATCAGCTCGTTCGGACCACAGCCGTAGGCCGTGTAGTCACCACCGGTGAAGTCGACGATCTCGGCGCCACCGCTGGTGGACGCGAAGTCCCGGATGATCGAGAAGTCCGTCGGCGCACTGGACGTGCTGTCGACGGGCTTGGCCTGGGGGAAGTAGCCCGGGCCGTAGGCCACGACCTTCTTGTAGGTGCCGGCGTAGAGGCCGCCGATGGAGTAGCTGCCGTCGAGCGCCGTGGTGTCGGTCGCCGCGTCACCCTGGCCGGCCACCGCCACGAGCGCACCCGCGACGGGGTTGCCGGTGGTCGGGTCGGTCACGACGCCGCTGATCGTCTGGTCGGCGGGCCCGCTCGGCGGGGTGTTGAAGTCCTCGGCCGGATCGTCGTCGCCGCCGTTGATGGCGCCCGCGAAGAAGCCCATGCCGCGGTGTGCGAAGACACCCCAGATCGCGGTGTTGTGGCTGCCGCCGTAGGCCACGTTGTCGGCCTGCACGATCGCGTTGCGCATGTCGAGGAACGACGGGTCGTCGGCCGAGATCGACATCGCGCGGGTGATCAGGCGGTCGGCGACGGCCGCGCCCAGCTTCTTGCGGAGGTCCCAGAGGGTCTGGCCCCAGATCTCACCGCTGGCGTGCACCTCCGCGCCGGGGATGACCGTGGCGAAGTCGCCGTAGGTGTAGCCGCCGCGCGACCCGTCGATCCGGGTGCAGCCCTTGGCGGTGGAGCCGACGGCGCAGTCGAGGTCCATCGTGCGGATCAGCGGCTGGCCGACGGAGACGTACTTCCCGACGAGCAGCTCGCCGGACTTGCTGGTGTCGGGCTGGAAGCCCTTCTTCACGAGGTAGTCCATGGCGTAGTAGTCGCTCCACGCCTCGCCCATCGAGCCGGGCTGGATGTCGTTGAGCGTGGAGACACCGCCGGCGTCGACCACCAGCCGGTTGGACAGGCCGTGGGTGTACTCGTGGTAGAGCACGTCGGCCTCGAAGGACGAGCTTGTCGGCAGGAACGGCTCCTGGTTGTCCGTCGTGCCGGGGAAGTGGAAGAGGTACATCTGCATGGTCGGAGACTGGCCGTCCGGCGGGGTGTCCATGTTGGCGTTGTCGATGTGGTTGCCGTCGGGGAAGCCGCCCGCGGTGTCGGCGCCGTCGAGCGCGTTGAGCTTCACCGGGTCGTGGTCGGACGTCTCGAAGTTGCCCGCCGCGCTCGTGAAGCTGATCGGCGCCTTCTTGAGGTAGTCGTGGAAGTTGCTCGCCAGGTAGAACGCCTGGGCGACGTCGGCCTTCATGTTGGTGCGCCAGGAGTCCTTCTTCTTCGGGTTCCAGGTGCAGACGTAGTGCGACGAGCAGAACTTCGAGGCGGTCGAGCCGAAGTGCACGAGGCTGAACTGCGCGCCGCTGCTGGTGCCCGGCACCGGCGTCTTCTCGGCGTTGTCGCGCTGGTTGTTGTCGTTGACGTCGGCCCACGCCACCACGCTGTTGCCGGCCAGCGTGGTCGCGCTCTTCTTCAGCCAGCCGCGACTGATGAAGTTGACGACCTTGGGCTTCCCGCCCTTGGCGGCGCCGGGGTAGTTGTCGTAGACGTAGGAGTCCCCGTCGGCGGAGTCGGTGGTCGAGCGGCGGAAGAGCACCGCGCCCGACGTCGCGTCGACGACGTGCTGGTAGGCGCCGCCGCCCGCGTGGACGTACGTCGACCATCCGGCGCGCAGGCCGCTCCGGGTCAGGAACCACACCGGGCTGGCCTGGTCACCGGCCGCGGCGGTGGTGCCGCCGACGTTGCGGGCGGCCGCCGATCGGGCCGCGGCCGCGTCCAGCGAGCCGGTGCCGGCCGCGGCGGCGAGCGCCTGAAGTCCGTGGACCGGGCTGCCCTGGACGGCCAACACGCGGCCGTCCCGGGTGACCTGCACCTTGAGCCCGTTGCCGAAGACGGGCCGCCCGGCGGCGTATTGCTGCCAGGAGAGGTGGTGCAGGCCCATGTCGTCGACGTAGTCCTTGCGGAACCGCAGGGTCTGCAGGTCGGCGGCGTCGAGGCCGAGCGCCGAGGCGTGCTGGCGGACGTAGGCCAGCGCGATCGAGCGCGCCGGGGCCGTGGACCGCCCGGTGAGGAAGCCGTCGAGGCGGCCGACGTTGCGGACCGTGCCGGTCAGCGGGTCGAAGTCGAGGAGCGCCTGGCTGCCCAGCGAGCGCTGCCAGGCCCGGTCGGCCTTGCTCAGGCCGGCGAGGCGCTGGCGCTCGGCGCGGACCATGGCCTTGTTGCCCAGGCGCCGGGCGTCGAGGTAGCCCGGGGTCCGGGCGGCATCGTGGCGCACGCTGCTGGAGGCGAGCCGGGACGTGGGCTGCTGGATGGCCGCCTGGCTCGGCAGGCCCAGCATGGTCACGGCCAGCGCGGTGCTGGCGACGGCGGCCGAGGCCACCCAGGTCTTCTTGGCATGGATCACGGCGGTGCCCCCGGAGTGTGAGGTCGTACGGCGCCGCCTCGGCGCCATGCTCGAACCTAGGCACCAACGGGCTACCGCGCCATCCCCCCGATGGGCTATGCGACCGCGCGTCGCCCTGGTCTGGGAGCATGCGCGCATGCGAGTGGGACTGACCGGCGGCGTGGCCTCGGGCAAGAGCACGGTCTCGGCGATGCTGGCCGAGCTGGGCGCGATCGTCATCGATGCGGACCGGCTGGCCCGCGAGGTCGTCGCGAAGGGCACCGACGGGCTGACCGAGGTCGTGGCCGCCTTCGGGCCGGAGGTGCTGACCGCCGACGGCGAGATGGACCGGCCGGCGGTGGGGGCGATCGTCTTCGCCGACGAGGCGAAGCGGCGCGTCCTCGAGGGGATCATCCACCCGCGGGTCCGGGCCCGGAGCGCCGAGATCGAGGCGACGGCCGGCCCCGACGACCTCGTCGTGCACGACATTCCGCTGCTCGCCGAGACCGGGGGCGCGCGCGTCTTCGACGCGGTGGTGGTGGTCGACGTACCCGTCGAGGTGCAGGTGGAGCGGATGCTGCGTGACCGCGGCTGGACCCGGGAGGACGCCGAGTCGCGGATCGCGGCCCAGGCGACCCGCGCGGACCGGTTGGCGATCGCCACCCACGTCATCGAGAACACCGGGACGCTCGAAGACCTCCGCCAGCGTGTGACGGAGGTCTTCGAGGAGCTGCGGGCGGGCTAGGCGGCGCGGGTCAGGCGGCGAGGTCCGGGTCGGCGAACCGGCGCAGCTTCTGCAGCGCCTCCCGCTCGAGCTGGCGGACCCGCTCGGCGGAGATGCCGTGCTTGAGCCCGATGTCGGCCAGCTTGTGCTGGCGACCGTCGACGAGGCCGTAGCGCGAGCGGATGATGTCCGCGGCCCGGTCGTCGAGCTGCCCGACCAGGCTGTTGAGCCGGTCGCGGGACTCGACGTCGATGAAGTTCAGGTCGGGACCCGGGGCGGTCTCCTGGGCCATCAGGTCGCCCAGCGACGTGTCGCCGTCCTCGTCGACGGGGGAGTCGAGGCTGACGTGCTCGCGGCCCCACGCCATCAGGTCGAGGACACGGTCGACGTCCATGCCGAGCTCGGTGGCGATCTCCTGCGGGTCGGGGTCACGGCCGAGCTGGCGCTCGAGCGTGCGGCGGGCGCCGCCGACCTGGTTGAGCTCCTCGACGACGTGCACGGGGAGCCGCACGACCCGCGCCTGCTGGGCGATGCCGCGGGTGATCGCCTGCCGCACCCACCACGTGGCGTAGGTCGAGAACTTGTAGCCCTTGGTGTAGTCGAACTTCTCGACCGCCCGGATCAGGCCGGTGTTGCCCTCCTGGATCAGGTCGAGCATCGGCATCTGGGCCCGGCCGTACTTGCGCGCGATCGAGACGACCAGGCGCAGGTTGGCGGTGATGAACGTGTCGACGGCCTTGCGGCCCTCCTCGGCGAGCCACTCGAGCTCCTCCTCCGTCGCCGCGAGCGGCGCACCGCCCTTGCGGCGGCCCACGCGACCCTCGGCCAGGAGCGCCTCGGCCATCAGGCCGGCCTCGATGGTCTTGGAGAGCTCGACCTCGGTGGCGGCGTCGAGGAGGGGGTTGCGTGCGATCTCGTCGAGGTAGAGGCCGACGCTGTCGCGGCCTTCGATCTCCCGGGTCCCGGCAGTTGCGGTCCGTGTCGCCATGGGACGCCCTCCTCAGCTGATGGGCACTCTCACCGGAGTGCCTCGCGATTTGTCCAACGTCCCGGCGTACCCGGAGATTCCCGGGGCATGTGGGGTTGTGTTGGGCCTTCGTTGCAAAGGACGCGTGGGGATTGGTCAGAGTTGCACGCAACGGCAACTCTCAGGGACTTCTCAGTCGGCGGCAGGGTCGGCGAGGCCCATCCGGTCCAGGATCCAGGCCAGCGAGAAGGCCCGGTCGTGCCATGACTTGTAGCGCCCCGAGACGCCCCCGTGCCCGGCCGACATCTCGGTGCGGAGCAGCACGTCGCGCCGCCCGACCGCCGTCGCGCGGAGCTTGGCGACCCACTTGGCCGGCTCGACGTAGAGCACCCTGGTGTCGTTGAGGGACGTCTCGGCCAGGATCGGCGGGTAGTCGGTGGCGATCACGTTCTCGTACGGCGCGTAGCCGCGCATCGTCGCGTAGACGGTGGGGTCGTCCTCGGGGTTGCCCCACTCGTCGTACTCCGTGACAGTCAGCGGCAGGCTCGCGTCGAGCATCGTGGTCAGCGCGTCCACGAACGGCACCCCGGCGACGATGCCGCCGAAGAGCTGCGGCGCCTGGTTGGCGACCGCGCCCATGAGCAGGCCGCCGGCACTGGCGCCCTCGGCGACGAGGCGCTCGGGGGTGGTCCAGCCGGTGTCGACGAGGTGGCGGGCGCAGGCGATGAAGTCGGAGAAGGTGTTCTGCTTGTTGAGCATCTTGCCGCCGTCGTACCACCGGCGGCCCATCTCGCCGCCACCGCGCACGTGCGCGATCGCGAAGCCGGCGCCGCGGTCGAGCAGGGAGAGCCGGGCCACGGAGAAGTAGGGGTCGATGGAGGCCTCGTAGGCGCCGTAGCCGTAGAGCAGGACCGGGATCGGGCCGTCGGCCCGGGCACCGCGGCGGCACACGATCGAGATCGGCACCTGCTCGCCGTCCTCGGTGGGCGCCCAGAGCCGGTGCTCCTCGTAGTCGGCGGGGTCGTAGCCGCCGAGGACGGGGGTGCGGCGGAGCAGGGTGAGCTCGCGGGTGCGGACGTCGTAGTCGTAGACCGAGGACGGGATGGCCATCGAGGTGTAGCCCAGCCGGACCGTCGGCTGGTGGAAGCCGGGGTTGCCGCCCGAGCCGACCGTGTAGACCTCCTCGTCGAACTCCACGAGGTAGTCGTCGGTGACCGGCGCCGCCGGGTCGTCGCCGAGCTCGAGCACGCGGAGCTGGGTCAGCCCCTGACTGCGCTGGTGCACGACGAGGTGGCCGGCGAAGGCGTCGACGTCCTCGAGGCGTACGGCGCTGTCGTGCGCGATCAGCGGCAACCAGGCGTCCGGTGCGGTGGTGGCGCAGGGGGCCGTGGCCAGCTCGAAGTCGTCGCCGGTGTGGTTGTGCAGCACCAGGAACCGGTCCTGGCCGCCGAGGACGGCGTGGTCGAGGTTGTACTCCAGTCCCTCGACGCGCGGCGCGAAGACCTGCAGGCCCTTCTCGGGCGCCTCGGCGTCGAGGAAGTGGTACTCCGACGTGGTCTTGGAGCCCGAGGCGACCATGAGGAAGCGGTCGCTGCGGGTCCGTCCGGTGCCGACCCAGAAGCGCTCGTCGGTCTCGTGGAAGACCAGCTCGTCGTCGGTCTGGGGCGTGCCGAGCCGGTGCCGCCAGATCTTGTCGGCGCGCCACGCCTCGTCGGTGGTCGTGTAGTAGAGCTCCCCGCCGTCGCGGTCCCAGGTCGCGCCGCCGAGCACGCCGGTGATCTCGTCGCCGAGCAGCTCGCGGGTCCGCAGGTCCAGGACGCGCACGGTGTAGCGCTCGTCGCCGACCACGTCGGTGGAGTAGGCCAGCAGGTGACCGTCGGGGCTCACCGCGGAGCCGCCGAGGGAGAAGAACTCGTGGCCCTCCGCGAGCGCGTTGAGGTCGAGCAGCAGCTCCTCGCCGGGCAGGGCCGGCTCGTCGGGCGCGCAGTCCTGGGCCGGCTGCGGGGGAGTCCAGTCATCCGGGTCGCTGACCGGCACGCGGCAGGAGACGCCGTACTCCTTGCCCTCGAAGGAGCGGCCGTAGTACCAGTAGCCGCGGTTGCGGGTCGGCACCGACAGGTCGGTCTCGAGGGTGCGGGCCTTGATCTCGTCGAAGATCGCGGCGCGCAGGTCGGCGAGGTGGGCGGTGCGCGCCTCGGTGTAGGCGTTCTCGGCCTCGAGGTGGGCCACCACGTCCTCGGAGTCCTTCTCGCGCAGCCACTCGTAGTCGTCGGTGCGCGTCTCGCCGTGGATCTCGCGGGTGGTGGGGCGACGGTCCGCGACGGGCGGGTGCGGGACGACGTCGGGTGTTGCTTCGGGGGACATGCCGAGAACGCTAGCGTCGGGGGGTGCACCGATCCTCCATCGACCTCAACGCCGACCTCGGCGAGGAGGTGACCGACGACGCGGCGCTGCTCGCGGTGGTGACCAGCGCGAACGTCGCCTGCGGCTACCACGCCGGCAACCCGGTGATCATGCGCCGGGTCTGCGAGGAGGCCGTGAGGCTGGGCGTGGCGGTGGGGGCCCAGGTCTCCTACGCCGACCGGGAGAGCTTCGGGCGGGTCGCCCGGGACGTCCCGTTCGACCGCCTACGCGAGCAGGTGCTCGACCAGGTGGGGGTGCTGACCGCGATCGCGGTGTCGTGCGGGACCACGGTCGACTACGTCAAGCCGCACGGCGCGCTCTACCACCGGGTGGTGCGCGATGCCGAGCAGGCGGCCGCGGTGCTCGCCGGCTCCGGCACGCTGCCGGTGCTCGGGATGCCAGGCGGCCTGCTGCTCGACCAGGCTGCCGAGGCCGGGCGACGCGTGCTCCGCGAGGGCTTCCCCGACCGGGCCTACGGGGACGACGGGCTGCTGCTGCCGCGCACCGAGCCGGGTGCGGTGCTCTCCGACGGGGAGGTGATCGCCGCCCGTGCGGTCGAGCTGGCGGGCTGGACCGAGCCGCGCCTCGACTCGCTGTGCGTGCACGGCGACAACCGCGGCGCGGTCGACCACGCCCGCGCCGTACGACGGGCGCTGGAGGCGGCTGGTCTGGTCCTGTCGGGGCTCGGGAATCCTCCACAGGACTGAGCCAATCCTGTGGAGGAACGGGCTCGACCTGTGCACTCGCGGGGCCCTTCTGTGGAGGGCGTTGTGGGACCGCAGGAATGTCGGGAAATGTTCCCCGAAAGCCTTGCGGGCCGACGCCACGGGGCATAGAACTCTCCCTACCAGATCGACACCGGCCCAGCCGGCGAAGAGCTGGGGATCGACCAGGAGCAAGGATCCAGACGGCGAGGCAACTCGCCGCGTCGGCCCGGTGACGGGGGCGGCGGGGTCGGAGCGAGAGGTCGGTGGACCGGGCGTCACCGTTTCCGGTCAAAGCCGAGGGGTTCGGTGATGCTCATACCATCGCCGAACCCCTCACCCCATTTTCCCACCCTCGCGCACCCCGGGTCCACGCGGTGTTCACTGGTCCCGTGCTGACCAGGACCGCCGGACCCCACGCCCTCCTCGTGGAGGTCCCCGACGCGGCCGAGGCGCTGTCGCTGGCCACGTGGGCGCGGGCGCTCCCGGTCGATGCGGTCGAGGTCGTCCCCGCCGCCGCGACCGTGCTGTTCGACGGCGTGCCGGACCCCGCCGGCCTGGTCGCCGCCCTGGCGGCGTGGTCGCCGTCCGGGTCGGTGCCCTCGGGACCGTCGGTCACCGTCCCGGTCCGCTACGACGGGCCCGACCTGGCCTTCGTCGCCGAGCGGTGGGGGACCGACGAGGCCGGGGTCGTCGCCCGGCACACGTCCCTGGAGTTCGTGGCGGCCTTCTGCGGCTTCGCGCCCGGCTTCTCCTACCTCACGGGTCTGCCCCAGGAGCTCGCCGTGCCGCGGCTGGAGACCCCGCGCCCGAGCGTGCCCGCCGGGTCGGTCGGCCTGGCCGGCTCGTGGTGCGGCGCCTACCCCACGTCCTCACCCGGCGGCTGGCGGCTGCTCGGGACCACCGACGCGCCGCTGTGGGACCAGGAGCGCCCGTCGCCGGCGCTGCTGCCGCCCGGCACGCGCGTGCGCTTCGAGGCCGTGTGAACGCCGACTGGACCGTGCTGGCCGCCGGGACGCTGACCACCGTGCAGGACCGGGGGCGGCTCGGACAGGCCCACCTCGGCGTGCCGCGGGCGGGTGCGCTCGATCCGCCGGCCGCCGCCCTGGCCAACCGGCTCGTCGGCAACCGGCCCGGGGCCGCGGTGCTCGAGGTGACGATGGGTGGGCTGGTGGTGCGGGCCGGGTCGGGGCGCTGGGTCGCCGTGACGGGTGCTCCGGTCCCGGTGGCGGTCGACGGCGAGGCCCGGGCGCACGGCGCACCCGTGTGGGTCCCCGCCGGGGCCACGCTCGCCCTCGGCACCCCGTCCGCCGGGGTGCGGTCCTGCCTGGCGGTGGGGGGTGGCGTCGCGGTCGAGCCCGTGCTGGGCTCGCGGTCCACCGACACGCTGGCCTGGGTCGGGCCGCCGCGGGTCACCGACGGCACGGTCCTGCCGGTCGGGGAGCCGACCGGCGACCCGCGCTCCCACGACACGCCGCGGCCGCCCCGGCCGGGCCGGCTGCGGCTGCACGCGGGGCCGCGCGCGGACTGGTTCGCGCCGCGGGCCCTCGAGCGGCTCGCGGGAGCGACGTACACGGTTCGGACGGAGTCCAACCGGATCGGGCTGCGCCTCGACGGGCCCGCCCTTGAGCGGGTCCGCGACGGCGAGCTGGCCAGCGAGGGGATGGTGCTGGGGGCGGTGCAGGTCCCGCCGGACGGGCAGCCCGTGGTGTTCCTCGCCGACCATCCGCCGACCGGGGGCTACCCGGTGGTCGCGGTCGTGGACGAGGCCGACCTGTGGCAGTGCGCGCAGCTGCGCCCCGGCGACGAGGTGGGGTTCAGCCTGCTTGCTCGTCCTCGGTGACGGGCGGCCGCCACGCGCTGAGCTGCGGGTCGTCCTCGGGGTAGGACCGGACCGGCCCGGCGGGGGACTCGGCCGTCTCGAACCGCACGGTGACCACGCCGCGCCCGGCGCCCCAGACCCACCCGCGGCCCATCTCGGCGTGCTCGACGTCCATGCCCGGCGCCCAGGTGCTGCGCCGGATCGAGGGCGGCTCCACGACCTCGGGAGGCTCCTCCGCCTCGTCGGTCGTCTCCCCGAAGAGGTCCTCCTGGATCCAGTCGGCGAGGCCGGAGACGCCCACCCCCAGCAGCCGGACGCCACCGGAGGTGTCGAGGTCGGTGAGCAGGCCGCGGGCCAGGCGCGCGATGGTCGCCGTCGAGTCGGTGGGGGAGTGCAGGGTGGAGGAGCGGCTCAGCGTGGTGAAGTCGTGGAGCCGCACCTTGATCGAGACCGTGCGTCCGGAGAGCCCGTGCTTGCGCAGCCGCTCGGCGACCTCGCCCGCCTGCCGCGTCAGCAGGCCCTCCATGAGCCGCCGGTCGGTCAGGTCGGTGTCGTAGGTGCCCTCGACGCTGACCGACTTGGCCTCGCGCTCGGGCACCACGGCCCGGTCGTCCTCGGCGCGGGCGAGGTGGAAGAGGCCGGTGCCGTGGGCCTTGCCCACCAGGCGCACCAGCTCGTCGAGGCCGACCGCCTCGAGGTCGAGCACCGTGTGGATGCCGGCGCGGCGCAGCCGCTCGGCGGTGGCCGGGCCGACGCCGGGGATCACCGTGACGTGCATGGGGCGCAGCAGCTCGGCCTCGGTGCCGGGCGGCACCACGACCAGGCCGTCGGGCTTGTCGAGGTCGCTGGCGACCTTGGCGATGAACTTCGAGGTGCCCAGGCCGACCGAGGCGGTGAGGCCGCGCGTCACCTCGCTGACCCGGCCGCGCAGCTCCTCGGCGAACGCGGTCACCGTCGGCACCTCGAGGTCGGGGAGCCCGGCCTGCTCGAGGTCGATGAACGCCTCGTCCAGCGACAGCGGCTCCACCAGGGGGGACACCGACCGGAGCAGCGTCATCACCGCGGTGCTGGCCTCGCGGTAGGCGTGGAAGCGGCCGGTGAGGAAGGCGGCGTGCGGGCACCGCGACCGTGCCTCGCGGGTCGACATGGCCGAGCGGACGCCGTACTTGCGGGCCTCATAGGACGCCGTGGCCACCACGCCCCGACTCCCGACACCGCCCACCACGACCGGCTTGCCCCGCAACGAGGGTTTGTCACGCTGCTCGACGGCCGCGAAGAAGGCGTCGAGGTCGAGGTGGAGGAGGGAGGCGTGCGCGCGCACGGGCGCAACGTACCGCGAGCCACCGACGGTCCCGCCCAGCGCCACGAGTCGTCCACAGGCCGCTCCCGCGTACGCCGTGTGCACAACCGCGCCCCGGCCACCCCGGCACGGTCGGCAGCGGTGGGGAGCCTCTGCCCATGACACGAGAGACCAGCCGCCATGCCCCCACGTTCGTCGCCCGCACCCCCGAGGACCTCCTGGCCGTCGTGCCCGTGGTCCTCGGCTTCGCCCCGACCGACTCCGTCGTGATGCTCACCTTCGGCGGCGCCCGGCCCTTCCACGCCCGCGTCGACCTGCCCCACGACCCGGATGACGTCGCGGAGGTCGTCGGGGCCCTCGTGGACCCGGCCGTGCGGCACCGCGTCGGGCGGGTCGTGCTGGTCCTCTACTCCGGTGGCGACCAGCCGGCGCGGCGCGTCGCCAACGCGCTCGCGAGGTCGCTGGAGCGGTCCGGCATCGCCGTGGTCGACTGCCTGCGCTCGGACGGCAAGCGGTGGTTCCCGCTGCTGGGGCGCCACCCCGGAGTGCCGGCCCACGGAGTCCCCTACGACGTGACCGGCCACCGCTTCGCGGCCGAGGCCGTGGTCGAGGGCTTCGTGACCCACGCCAGTCGTGACGACCTGGCGCGCTCGATCGCCGCCGACCCCGCCCGGGTCGCCGCGCTGGAGGCGGCACTGGCGGGGGTGGACACCTCGTCCGGGAGCTGGCGGGACGCCGCACTGCGGATGATCCGGCTGGTCACCACCCACACGGGTCTCGGCACCGTCGCCACCGACGATGAGCTGGCTCAGCTGGTGGCCGACCTGGCCGACCGCCCCGTCCTCGATTGCGCCCTCGGCCTGCTCGACCGCGAGACCGCCCGCGCCGACGTCGCGTTCTGGACCGACGTGGTGCGCCGCGCGCCCGACGAGCTGCTCACGGGGCCGGCCGTCCTGCTGGCCTTCGCGGCCTGGCTGGCCGGGCACGGGGCCCTCGCGTGGTGCGCGCTGGACCGGGTCCCCGCGGGCGGCCGCGACCATGCACTGGTCGGTCTGGTGACCCGCCTGCTCGAGCAGGCGGTCCCGCCCCAGGTCTGGGGCGACCTCCACACGCCCGGGACGGACACGGATTCACACGCTCACGAGAGCCCCGATGTCGCCTAGGGTGCGCGCATGGGCGAAGAAGTCGAAGCACAGGAGTTCTCCCGCGCCGACCGCACACGGCACCGGGAGAAGGTCCGGCGCTGCCTCGACGTCTTCGCCCGGATGCTGCGTGAGGAGCGCTTCGACACCGACGACCCGATGACCGGGCTCGAGGTCGAGCTCAACCTCATCGACGAGCGCGGCGACCCGGCCCTCAAGAACGCCGAGGTCCTCGAGGCGATCGCCGACCCGGCGTTCCAGACCGAGCTCGGCCAGTTCAACATCGAGATCAACGGCGCCCCGGCCAAGCTCCGCGAGGGCGGGCTGACGACGTTCGAGGAGTCCCTGCGCCGCAGCCTCAACGACGCCGAGACCAAGTCCGCCGCGGTGGGCGCCCACATGGTCATGATCGGCATCCTTCCGACGCTGGCCGAGGGCCACATGTCCCTCGGCAGCCTGAGCGCCAACCCGCGCTACCGGCTGCTCAGCGAGCAGATTCTCAACGCGCGCGGCGAGGACATCACGATCTCGATCTCGGGGCCGGAGCGCCTCGAGACCACCGCCGACTCGATCGTGCCCGAGGCGGCCTGCACCAGCACGCAGTTCCACGTGCAGACATCGCCGGACCAGTTCGCCGCCTACTGGAACGCCTCCCAGGCGATCGCGGCCGTCCAGCTCGCCGTGGGCTCCAACTCGCCCTACCTGCTCGGCAAGCAGCTGTGGCGCGAGACCCGGATCCCGTTGTTCGAGCAGGCCGCCGACACCCGCAGCGAGGAGCTCAAGGCCCAGGGGGTCCGGCCCCGCGTGTGGTTCGGCGAGCGCTGGGTGACCTCGGTCTTCGACCTGTTCGAGGAGAACGTCCGCTACTTCCCGGCCCTGCTGCCCGTCACGGAGGAGGAGGAGCCGCTCGAGGTGCTCGAGGCCGGCGGCACTCCGACGCTGGCCGAGCTGCGCCTCCACAACGGCACGGTCTACCGCTGGAACCGCCCGGTCTACGACATCGCCGCCGGGGTGCCGCACCTCCGCGTCGAGAACCGCCTCCTCGCCGCCGGCCCGACCGTGGCCGACACGATGGCGAACGCGGCCTTCTACTTCGGCCTGGTCCGCACGGTCGCCGAGAGCGAGCGGCCGCTGTGGTCGCAGATGTCGTTCAGCGCCGCCGAGGAGAACTTCCAGATCGCCGCCCAGCAGGGCGTCGACGCCCAGATCTACTGGCCGGGAGTCGGCCAGGTCCGCGCGACCGAGCTGATCCTGCGCCGCCTGCTGCCGATGGCCCACGCCGGCCTCGACGAGTGGGGCGTCGAGCCCGAGGTCCGCGACCGGCTGCTGGGCATCATCGAACAGCGCTGCCTGACCGGCACCACCGGCGCCGACTGGTTCGTCCGGCGGATGGAGGAGCGGTCCGGCATGGAGCGCTTCGACGCCCTGCGCGCCACGCTGCTGGACTACCGCGAAGCCATGCACAGCAACGAGCCGGTGCACACCTGGTCCTGACGGCTCACCGGTCGGCCGGACGGACCCGCTTCCAGACCCGGCCGACGCCGCTGCGCGGGTCCCGCCAGCCGCGACGGGTCACCACCACCATGGTCAGCGGCCTTTTTGCCTCCGCGGTGGCCGCCCGCGCGGCGGCCAGCCACGCGGCGTCGGCGTCCTGGAGCTCCAGCCCGCCGGTGCGGGTCAGCCAGACGACGGGGGAGTCGTCACCCGTCCGGGCGCAGCGGCGCAGCATCGCGGCGACCACGTCGGTCCGCAGCGTGTGGTCCTGCGGCTCGTCGGGGCCGAACGCGAAGACCGCCTGGGCGCCGCCCGGCTGCCCGACGTGCAGCAGGGCGGGGTGCACGCGCCGCGGCTCGGAGCGCGCGTGGTCGACCACCGCGAGGCGCAGCAGTGACCGGAGGGCGGGCTCGACCGGCGCCGCGATCCCTTCGCCGCGCTCGTCGGTCCCGCCCGTCCCGTCCATCCGGCCAGCGTGCCGCACGGCGACGCATCGTGGGCGCGCCTCTCCACAGGCTCCCCCTCGGGGGCGGAGTTCGGTAGGTTGCCCGCACGGGCCGCAAGGCCGGCACAGCATCGGGAGGAGCGACGATGACCGTCGTGGTGGGCTACGTGGCCAAGCCGGAGGGCGAGGCAGCACTGGTCAAGGCGATCGAGGAAGCGAAGCTGCGCGGCACCAAGCTGGTGGTGGTCAACTCCCACCGGGGTGGCCAGGAGTTCGACGCCGACGCCGCCAAGCAGGCCGAGACCGAGATGGACGCCGTGCGGGCCCGCCTCGACGAGGCCGGAGTGCCCTACGACCTGCGCCAGCTCGTGCGCGGCTTCGAGCCCGCCGAGGACCTGATCAGCATCGCCGAGGCCAACTCCGCCCAGCTGATCGTGATCGGCCTGCGCCGGCGCTCGCCCGTCGGCAAGCTCATCCTCGGCAGCAACGCCCAGCGCATCCTGCTCGACGCGCACTGCCCGGTCCTGGCGGTCAAGGCCGGCGACTGACTCGGAGTCAGCGAACGCGTGCGTTGACGGGGGCGCTCGCCGATCCGACTCCTACGACGTTGCGGGCGGCGACGGTGAATCGGTAGGTGCCGGGAGGGAGCCTGGAGAAGACGGCCTTGCGGGTAGTCGCCGCCACCCTCAGCGTGCGGCCGCTGCTGCAGTGCACGACGTACTGCGTGAGGGCGGAGCCGTTCGCCACCGGAGCGGCCCACCGAAGGGTCACGGAGCGACCCGCGACCGAGGCAGCAGGCCGTGCAACCTGGCCAGGCTTGCCCGCCGGGACCACCGCGTCGCTCCACACTGCCTGGCTTGTTCCCGCCATGCTCGCGGCCGCGACCGTGAACGAGTAGGTCACACCGTTGCGAAGTCCAGTGACGAGGTATGAGGACGCGTCGCCCCCGAAGACCTGGATCTGCCGGCCACCGGGATACGCGGTCAGGACGTAACCGAGGACCTCGGCACCGTTGGCCTTCGATGCCGTCCACGTGACGAGTGCGGAACCGTCGCCGGGCGTCGCCGTCACCGTGGCGGGGGCATCGGGAGCGCGCGCTGCGACCACCTCGTTGGACGTGCCGGACGGAAGCGACGTGCCGACCGAGTTCGTTGCCGAGACAGTGAACGAATAGGCGGTGCCGAGCTGGAGGTCGGAGAAGGTGGTCTCGGTCGTTCCACCCGGCACGGCCATGGTCCGACCACCGGGTGACGCTGCGACCGTGTAGCCCGTTACCGGAGCGCCGTTGGACTCCGACGTCGACCACACGACGCGGACGAATCCGTCGCCCTGTTGCGCGAGCACGTGCTCCGGGGCCGACGGGACGGCGGCAGGGGTGATCGCAGCTGTGGACGACGAGGCGGGGGAGGTACCGACAGCATTTGTTGCGGTGACCGTGAAGGTGTAGGACGTGCCGTTGGTCAGCCCGTCGACCACCCCGGACGTGACATCGCCCGGGAGGTCGATCGTCCGGTCTCCGGGACTCACGGTGACCCGGTAGGTGGTGATGGGGGAACCCCCGTCCGTCGGTGCCGTCCACGAGATCGTCGCTTGCCGGTCCCCGCCAATGCCGATGACGCTTGATGGCTGGGCTGGTGCCGTGGCAGGCGTCTCGGCCGTGGGCGCTGCCAGCAATGGTTCGACCGTCACGACGCTCGGCAGGTTGAGGTCGTCCTCCTGGTCGACGACGCGTGCCTTCGCGGCACTGACGCTGGTCGTGCCCCAGTCGTTGCTGCTGGCGTCGATCTTGCCCGCGGATCGTACGGTCATGACGGGGTTCGGTCCCGGCTCGAAGCTGTTCCCATGGACCTGAAGGGGCTGCTGGTAGGCAGCCCACGACTCCAGGTAGTGGCGGTAAGAGCTGGAGGTCGAGTAGCCGCGGAAGCGGTTGCTGGCCACGGTGGCGACGGCATTGGTCGTGCCGAAGGTCATCGAGGCGGCGTTGACGAAGACGTTGCGCTCGACTCGTGCGTAGTTCACCGGGTACCAGAAGTAGCTCATGTAGGTGGTGCCCGTCACTACCGAGTCGGCGAGCTCGTAGTCGGCGTGCCCGGAACCGCCGGTCGGCGGGAAGACGGAGGCGAATCTTGAGACGTTGACGTGCTTGAGCGTGAGAACGGCGTGAGTCGCGCTGCTGACCGGGCCGGCGAGGCCCGCATACCCCTGGCCGACCAGGGAGACGGGCTCTTCGCTCGAGCCTTCAACGTCGAGCGTGCCGGCGACCTGGAAGATCGGGGCGTAGTTGTTGGGGTTGTACGCAAGGACGACTCGCGTCCCTGGTGCCACGTGCAGGGTGACGCCGGAGGCGATCTGCACCACCCCGTCGACGTAGTACGGACCCTCGGCCGCCGTCCACGTGGTGTCGGTCGTCAGGATCCCGCTTACGTGGACGCCAGGCTCATCGGCGTGGGCCGAGCCCGTCCACGAGATCAGGGGGAGGAGTGCGGCGGCAAGGACCAGCCGGAGAGTGGAGCGCGACTTCATGGGACCTTTTTCGAGACGTGGCAACCCAAGTTGCCGAGAGTGGGCGTCATGAGGACGGGGCTCCACCACGTCCATGACGCGGGTTCTCCCCGCTCGTGCAGAATTCATCCATGGCCATCCACATCACCGGCGACGACCACGCCGACCAGGTCCTGACCGACGACGCGTTCGCGCTGCTCGTCGGCATGATGCTGGACCAGCAGTACCCCATGGAGCACGCCTTCCGCGGCCCGGCCAAGGTGCTCGACCGGTTCGGCACCCTCGAACCGGCACGGATCGCCCAGGCCGACCCCGAGGAGTTCAAGGCGCTCTGCTCCACGCCGCCGGCGATCCACCGGTTCCCGGGCTCGATGGCCGCCCGGCTCCAGGAGCTGGCGGGCCTCGTCGAGGAGAAGTACGACGGTGACACCTCGCGGCTGTGGTCGGAGGCCACCAGCGGCAAGGACCTGCTCAAGCGGGTCATGGAGCTGCCGGGCTTCGGCAAGCAGAAGGCCCAGATCTTCGTGGCCCTGCTGGCCAAGCAGCTCGACGTACGCCCCGAGGGCTGGGAGGCCGTCGTCGGGGACTACGCGCTGGAGGGACACCGCTCGGTCGCCGACGTGGTGGACCCGGCCTCGCTGCAGAAGGTGCGGGACTTCAAGAAGGAGAAGAAGGCCGCGGCGAAGGCCCAGGCCTGACCTCTTTCTCCGCCGCTGGGCGTGGATGACGCGGCGCACATCCGGGGGAATGCCCGGACCTCAGGTGCGCCGTGGCAGAATGAACCCCGCGGCTCTTGACGATAGCGGGCCTTGCCGCGCCCCCATGTGGCCCGCGACCTTGTTTTGACTGTCAGTTGACGAGAGGTGTTCGTGTCCTCGAACGCGCGCAAGATGCTCCTGCCTGCCGAGGTGCTCACGCACCCTGCCGTCGTGGCCCTGATCGATCGAGGGACCCCCACCGGCAGCCTGACTCCGGAGGAGGTGCGTCAGGCCAGTGAGGACGCCCGCATCGAGCCCAAGCACCTGAAGGGCCTGCTGGGTCACCTCAGCTCCCTGGGCATCTCCGTGCACGTGACCGCGTCCAGCACGCGTGCCGTCGCGGCCACCTCGGCCCGCAAGACGACCACGGCCAAGACTGCCGCCAAGAAGGCGCCCGCCAAGAAGACCGCGGCCGCCACCACGGCGTCCGCGACCACGGCCGCGCCGGCCAAGAAGGCCGCGGCGAAGAAGACCACGACCCGCAAGGCGACCGTGGTCGACGCCGAGACCGTCGAGGTCGAGGTCCCCGTCGTCGGACCCGACGGCAAGAAGATCCTCCCCGACGTCCCTGACGAGCAGTTCGAGAAGGACGTCGCGACCGACCCGACGATCAAGGAGGACGAGAAGGAAGGCTCCTTCGTCGTCTCCGACGCTGACGACACCGGCGAGCCCGAGCAGCAGGTCATGGTCGCCGGCGCGACCGCCGACCCGGTCAAGGACTACCTCAAGCAGATCGGCAAGGTCCCGCTGCTCAACGCCGAGATGGAGGTCGAGCTCGCCAAGCGCATCGAGGCCGGCCTGTTCTCGGAGGAGAAGCTCAGCAAGGGCGGCAAGATCACCCCGAAGGTCCTCGAGGAGCTCGAGTGGATCGCCGAGGACGGCCGTCGCGCCAAGAACCACCTCCTCGAGGCCAACCTGCGCCTCGTCGTCTCGCTGGCCAAGCGCTACACCGGCCGCGGCATGCTCTTCCTGGACCTGATCCAGGAGGGCAACCTCGGTCTGATCCGCGCGGTCGAGAAGTTCGACTACACCAAGGGCTACAAGTTCTCGACCTACGCCACGTGGTGGATCCGTCAGGCCATCACCCGCGCCATGGCCGACCAGGCCCGCACCATCCGCATCCCGGTGCACATGGTCGAGGTCATCAACAAGCTCGCGCGCGTCCAGCGCCAGATGCTCCAGGACCTGGGCCGCGAGCCCACCCCGGAGGAGCTGGCCAAGGAGCTCGACATGACCCCCGAGAAGGTCATCGAGGTCCAGAAGTACGGCCGCGAGCCCATCTCGCTGCACACCCCGCTGGGTGAGGACGGCGACTCCGAGTTCGGCGACCTGATCGAGGACTCCGAGGCGATCGTCCCGGCCGACGCCGTGTCGTTCACGCTGCTCCAGGAGCAGCTGCACGCCGTCCTCGACACGCTCTCCGAGCGCGAGGCAGGTGTGGTCAGCATGCGCTTCGGCCTCACCGACGGCCAGCCCAAGACCCTCGACGAGATCGGCAAGGTCTACGGCGTGACCCGCGAGCGGATCCGTCAGATCGAGTCCAAGACGATGTCGAAGCTGCGGCACCCCTCGCGCTCGCAGGTCCTGCGCGACTACCTGGACTGATCCCTCGCGCCCTACCTGCTGGACGGGCTCCGCACGTGCCCAATAGTGGGGATTCTTCGGCTGTCCGCGCGGCCTAGGTTCGGAAGTTGGTGAACCACCGACAACCGGGCGAAGGGCAGAGCAATGACAGTCTCCATGGCGACCCTCTCGGGACCCCAGACACAGATCAGTGACGAGAGCCTCGGCGAGCTCAGGATGATCGTCCGCGGCGACGTGCTGACCCGGGAGGATCCCGGGTACGCCGCGGTGCGGCCTGCCTACAACGCGATGCATCCGGGACGTCCCGCGCTGGTGGTCCGGCCTACGGGAGCCGCCGACGTGATCGTCGCGATCAACTTCGCCCGGGCCAACGGGCTGGTCGTCGCCGTCCGCGGCGGTGGGCACTCGGTGGCCGGACTCTCGAGCGTGGACGGCGGCCTCCTCATCGACCTCGCGCGGATGAACGGCGTCGTGGTCGATCCGGAGGCTCGGACGGTCCGTGTCCAGGGCGGGGCCCTGATCGGCGACGTGGACCACGAGACGCAGGCGTTCGGGCTCGTGGCCCCGTCCGGCATCGTCTCGGACACCGGCGTCGCCGGGCTGACCCTCGGTGGTGGGGAGGGCTGGCTGCGGCGCAAGCACGGGCTCGCGATCGACAACCTGCTGTCGGCGCAGGTGGTCTGTGCCGACGGCGAGCTGCGGACCGCCTCGGCGGACACGAACCCCGACCTGTTCTGGGCGCTGCGCGGCGGTGGCGGCAACTTCGGTGTCGTCACCTCGTTCACCTTCCGGTGCCACCCCGTGGGCCCGATCGTGGCCTTCGCCGGTGTGTTCCACCCGGTCGAGGACGCCGAGAACGTCTACCGGAAGTTCCGGGAGTGGGCGGCGACGGTGCCCGAGGAGATCTCGGCGATGATCGGGTGCACCACGCTCCCGGCCAGCGAGAACACGCCGCCGGAGATCCACAACAGGCCGTTCATCGTGACGGGTGCGCTCTACTCCGGTGACTCCCTGGAGGGCCAGAAGATCATCCAGCCCCTGCGCGAGATCGGCACGCCCCTCGCGGACATCTCGGGCCCGCTGCCGTTTGCCGCCGTCCAGGCGGCCTTCGACGAGTTCTTCCGGCGCGGCACCCTGCGCAGCTACTGGAAGTCGACGTTCGTGGAGGAGCTGACCGACCCGATCCTCGACATCATCATGGACAAGGCGCGCAGCCGCCCGAGCGACCGCGTCTTCGTGATCGCCTTCCAGATGGGTGGTGCCATCAACCGGGTGGGCGCGGGGGAGACGGCCTACAGCGAGCGGTCGGCGAACTGGATGATCTCGATCGACGGCAACTGGGCCGACGAAGCGGACGACGACCGGGTGATTTCGTGGGTCCGCGACGCGTGGGCCGAGGTGCACGCGCACGGCACGGGCACCCAGTACCTCAACTTCACCGGCGTCGAGGGCGAGGGGGTGACGGCGGGCGTGGAGAGCGCGTTCGGCCAGAACCTCGTCCGGCTGGCCGAGATCAAGGCGAAGTACGACCCCCAGAACCTGTTCCGCCTCAACAACAACATCGTCCCCGCAGCCGGAGCCGGCATCTAGGGCCGGCCGGAGGAGCTCTGGGCGGGCAACGCCCCGTCGAAGGTTCGCCGAACAGTCCGCTCGGGTGGTTGGGATTGTCGGTGCCATGCGGTAGGCATGGGACAGCACGACAACTTTCAACGAGGACGGTCCCCCGGGGCCGCCCCCGCACCGACCCGCGGCTGCCCGCAAGGGTGGCCGGTCCGGACCTGGAGGGGGCGGAATGACCGCTCAGAGCATCACCAGCACGATCCCCGACGACCCGCTCGATCTCGTCCTCGACGACATCGACGACGCCCGCACGCGCATCGCCGCCGACGCCCTGCGGCCCGACACCGACCACCGGGTCGGCCTCGAGCTGGAGTTCCACCTCGTCGACCACGCCGAGCCCGCGCGGCGCCCCGACTGGCCGGCCGTCCAGGCCCTCCTCGCCGAGCTCCCGCCGATGCCCTCCGGCAGCTCGGTGACGCTCGAGCCCGGTGCCCAGATCGAGCTGTCGACACCCCCGCGGGCCGACGTGGGCGGTGCGGTCCAGGCGCTGGCCGCCGACCGGGAGGAGCTGCGCACCGCCCTGGCCGAGGCCGGCTTCGGGGCGGCACCCCTCGGGGCGGACCCGGCGCGACCCGTGCGGCGGGTCAACCCGCACCCGCGCTATGCGGCCATGGAGGGCCACTTCTCGGCAATCGGCTGCGCCGGCCCGGGCCTCGAGATGATGACCGCGACGGCCGCCCTCCAGGTCAACGTCGACGCCGGCCCCGTCGCCGGGTGGCCCGACCGGCTGGCGCTCATCCGCTCGCTGGTCCCGGTGCTGGTGGCGACCTCGGCGAGCTCGCCGTACCTCGCGGGACGTTCCTCCGGCTGGCACTCCATGCGCCAGGAGACCTGGTACGGCATCGACCACGGCCGCACCGACCCGATCACCGCGGGCGCCCCGCCGGAGCGGTGGGCCGACTACGCCCTCGCCGCACCGGTGATGCTGGTCCGCGACGCCTCCGTGCTGACCCCGGTCACGCGCCGAGTCTCCTTCGGCGAGTGGGTCGCCGACCCGCGTGCGATCGGGCGGCCCGCGACGGTCGCCGACCTCGACTACCACCTCACGACCCTGTTCCCGCCCGTCCGACCCCGCGGCTACGTCGAGATCCGCTGTCTTGACGCCCTGCCCGACCGGTGGTGGCCGGCGCTGGCCGCCCTGACCGTCACGCTCCTCGACGACCCCGTCGCCGCCGACGCGGCAGCCGAGCTGTGCGAGCCGGTCGCCGGGTCGCTCGACGAGGCGGCCCGCAGCGGCCTGGCCGACCCGGCACTGCGAGCGGCCGCCGCGGCATGCGCGGAGGTCGCCGCCGCCCACTGCCCGCCCTCCCTGAAGGCCGACGTCGAGCGGCTCGCCGAGCTCCTGGCTGCCGGGCGGACGCCCGGCGACGAGCTCCGGCACGTCGCCGAGACCCGGGGACCGCTGCACCTGCTCGAGGAGGAAGCCCGTGCGTGAGACCGCCGCGCGCGGCCTCGAGGATGCCCGCACCCGCACCCTGCGCCTCACCGACTTCGACGACGGCGAGCTCACCGCCCAGCACAGCGTGCTGATGAGTCCGCTCGTCTGGGACCTCGCCCACATCGGCCAGCAGGAGGACCTCTGGCTGCTCCGCGGCGGCAACGCCGCGGCCCAGGGGCTCCTGTCGGCCCAGGTCGAGAAGCTGTACGACGCCTTCGAGCACCCCCGCGCCAGCAGGGTGACCCTGCCGCTGCTGACGCCGGGGGAGGCCCGCCGCTACCTGACCGACGTCCGGGGTCGCGTCCTCGACGGCCTCGAGCAAGCCGACGAGGAGCGGCTGTTCCCCTACGTCATGGTCGAGCAGCACGAGCAGCAGCACGTCGAGACGATGCTCGCCACCCACCAGCTGCGCGACGGCGAGCCCCTCCTCGGCCGAGGTGCAGCCCTGCCCCCGGGGCGTCCGGTGCCGGCCGACAGCGTGCTCGTCCCCGCCGGCCCGTTCACGCTGGGCGTCGACGGCGACCGGGAGCCGTGGTCGCTCGACAACGAGCGTCCGTCCCACACCGTCGACCTGCCCGCCTTCCGGATCGCCCGGGTGCCGGTCACCAACGCCGAGTGGCAGCGGTTCATCGACGCCGGCGGCTACGACGAGCCCCGGTGGTGGTCCGCGCGCGGGTGGGAGCACCGGGTCGCCGCGGGCCTCGAGCGTCCGCTCTTCTGGGCCGCCGACGGCTCGCGCCGCAGGTTCGGGATCGTCGAGGACCCGCCGCCCGACGAGCCCGTCCAGCACGTCTGCTTCTTCGAGGCCGAGGCCTATGCCGCCTGGGCGGGTGCCCGGCTGCCCACCGAGCAGGAGTGGGAGAAGGCCTGTGCCTGGGACCCGGTCGCGGGGCGGCGCCGGCGGTGGCCCTGGGGCGACTCGGAGTGGACGCCCGCCCTGGCCAACCTCGGAGGTGACGCGCTGCGTCCGGCGCCCATCGGCGCCTACGGGGGCGGCGCCTCCGCCTACGGCGTGGAGCAGATGATCGGCGACGTCTGGGAGTGGACCTCGTCCGGCTTCGAGCCGTGGCCGGGCTTCACCCCGATGCTCTACTCCGACTACAGCGCCCCGTTCTTCGGCGGCGACTACCGCGTCCTGCGGGGCGGGTCGTGGGCCGTCGGTGGCGCCTCGATCCGACCGTCCTTCCGCAACTGGGACCACCCGGTCCGGCGGCAGATCTTCTCGGGGCTGCGGCTCGCGTGGGACGTGGAGGCGCCGCATGTGTAGGCACCTGGCCTGGCTGGGCGCCCCACGCAGCGTGTCCTCGCTGGTCCTCGAGAACCCTCACGGGTTGCTCCAGCAGTCCTGGGCGCCGCGTCGCCAGCGGCGCGGCCTCCTCAACGCCGACGGCTGGGGTGTCGGCCTCTACGTCGAGGGCCGCCCGGAGCCGGTCCGCTGGCGGTCCTCGCGGCCGCTGTGGAGCGACGCGTCGTTCGCCTCGGTCGCGCCGGTGCTGGCCTCGGGGGCCGTGCTCGCGGCTGTCCGGTCCGCCACGGTGGGCATGCCGCCCGACGAGACGGCCGCGGCGCCCTTCACCGACGGCCGCTGGCTGCTCTCGCACAACGGCCGGGTGGACCGCTCGGTGCTGCCGGCCCGCAACGACGCCGAGTCGGTCTGCGACTCGGCGATCCTGGCCGCCCACGTCTTCGCCGAGGGGCCCGAGCGCGTGGGCGACACGGTCCGTGCCGTCGCCGCCCTGGACCCCGGCGCCTTCCTCAACCTGCTGCTCGCCGACGGGCGGCAGGTCCTCGCCGTGACCTGGGGCGACCCCCTCAGCTACCTCGTCGAGCCCGACGGGGTCGTCGTCGCCAGCGAGCCCTGGGACGACGACCCGCGCTGGGTCGACGTACCCGACCACCACCTGTTGAGCGCGACCCCGTCGGGGGTCGCCGTGACCGCACTGGAGCCCTGATGTCCGTCTCCGACTTCGACGTCCACCTCGACCCCGGCGCCCTGGCCGACCAGATGGCCCGCGACGTCCGGGCCGGCCTCGGCTCGACCCCGAAGACCCTGCCGCCGAAGTACTTCTACGACGCCCGCGGCAGCGAGCTGTTCGACGAGATCACCCGCCTCCCGGAGTACTACCCGACCCGGACCGAGCGACTGATCCTCGACGAGCGGGTCGCCGAGATCGCGCGGACCACCCGCGCCGAGACGCTCATCGAGCTCGGCAGCGGCACGTCGGAGAAGACCCGCCTGCTGCTCCGGGCGCTCTCCGACGCCGGCACCCTGCGCCGCTTCGTGCCCTTCGACGTGGACCCGGCGGTCCTCAAGGACGCCAGCGCCGCCGTCGCGGAGGAGTTCCCCGGCGTCGTGGTCTCACCCGTCGTCGGCGACTTCGAGCACCACCTCGGCGAGCTGCCCCGCGGCGGCCGCCGGATGCTGGCCTTCCTCGGCTCGACGATCGGCAACCTCGACCCCGGCCAGCGCGCCCGGTTCCTCGCGGACGTGCGTGGCACGCTCGCCGCGGGGGACTCCTTCCTGCTCGGGACCGACCTGGTCAAGGCGCCCGACCGGCTCGTGGCGGCGTACGACGACGCCGCGGGCGTCACCGCCGCCTTCAACAAGAACGTCCTCGCCGTCCTCGATCGCGACCTCGGCGCCGACCTCGACCCCGACGCGTTCGAGCACGTCGCGGTCTGGGACGACGAGCAGGAATGGATCGAGATGCGGCTCCGCTCGCTGCGTGACCAGACCGTCCGGATCGCGGCCCTCGACCTCGAGGTGTCCTTCGCCGAGGGCGAGGAGGTGCGCACCGAGATCTCCGCCAAGTTCCGCCGCGAACGGGTCGCCGCGGAGCTCGCGGCGGCCGGCCTGCGGCTCACCCACTGGTGGACCGATCCGGCCGGCGACTTCGCGCTGTCGCTGTCCGAGCCCGCCTGAGAGCGCTGATCCACGCGGCTCTAGGTTGACCGCCATGAGCAGCCCGATCCAGCGGTCCATCGGCCAGGTCTTCATCCCCGTTCGGGAGATGGATCGAGCGGTGGAGTGGTACGCCCGGCTGCTGGGGTTCGACCCCGGCGAGGTGTCGCACGAGGGGACGATCTTCGACATCCCCACCGAGGGCGAGACGCGACTGGCCCTCGACGCGAACCGACCGGACTTCGAGACCTCGGGGCCGCCCCGGTTCTTCTTCTGGACCCACGACATGGCCGCAACGGTGGGCCACCTGCGCCGTCTCGGGGTCAGGATCACGTCGGATGTCGAGGACATCGGGAGTGTCTTCTTCGTGCAGTTCGAGGATCCGGACGGCAATCCCCTGATGGTGTGTCAGCGCGCCTGAGGGTCCTCAGCCCGCCGCGACCATCGCCACGGCGACCGCGCACAGGCCCAGGCCGACCGCTTGGGCACGGTGGACGTGCTCGCGCAGGACGGTGGCGGCCAGCAGCACGGTGAAGGCGGGGTAGAGCGAGGCGATCACCGCCGTCACCGAGAGGTAGCCGTGGTGGGTCGCGACGAGGAAGGCCCCCATCGCGAGGCCGCCGAGGGCACCGCTGACGAGGCCGGTGAGCGCGAGGGGCTCCCGCGGCAGCCACGGGGTACGCAGAAGGGAAGCGATCGCGACGACCGTGAGCGCGGCGACGACCTGGTTGAGTGCGAGCGGCAGGAAGCCGGCCCGCTCGGGGACCTGGGCGAGCGCGGCGAAGAGCGTGCCGAAGCCGAGGCCGGCCAGGACGCCGTCGGCCAGCCCTGCGCCCAGCCCTCCGGCCGAGGCGTGCCCGTCGACCGGCTCGCGGGACACCAGCCAGATCCCCGGCAGGGCGAGCGCGATCCCGATCCACACGAGCACCGCGGGGCGCTCGCCGCCGAGCAGGCCGGTCAGCACCGGCAGGAGAGCGGCGCCGACGCCGGACACCGGGGCGACCACGCCCATCCGGCCCGAGGCGAGGCCCCGGTAGAGGAACGCCGTGCCGAACCCGTTGCCCAGCCCGGCCACCACGCACCAGGCCAGGTCGGTGCGGGTGGGGGACCCGGAGGTCACGAGGGTCAGCGTCAGCACGAGCAGCCCACCGCCGAACTGGGAGAGCAGCGCGACGGCCCAGGGGCTTACCCGCTGGGAGAAGAAGCCGCCCACGAAGTCGGACAGCCCGTAGGCAACCGCCGCGAGCAGGGCGAGCGCGATCGCCATCAGGTGACCACGACCCCGATGATCCAGACCCACGTGGCGGCGACGGCCGCGACGAGCTCGATGAGGATCGAGAGGCCCACGACCCGGAGCGCGGCCATCGTGGAGGGCCAGGCCCGTTCCTGGCCGACCCGGCCGACCTCGGCGAGGTAGACGCCCAGGACGAAGCCGAGGAAGAGCCCGACGACGGGGACGACGAAGAACCCGACGAGACCGAGCGCTGCCCCCATCCACTGCGTCGAGGCCGGGATGCCGGACGCCTTCAGCCGGCGGCCGGGGACGACGTACTTCACGACGGTGCCGCCCACCAGCAGGACGGAGGCCAGGCCGGCGACGGTCCAGGCGGTGGCCGTGCCGAGGGAGACCGCCCACGCCAGGATCGCCAGCAGGACCAGCACCGAGCCGGGGAGCACCGGGACGAGGATCCCGACGAGCCCCACGGCGATCACCAGGGCGACGAGGACTTCGGTGCCGGTCACGGTCGAGAGCCTCTCACGGGGACGACGAAGGCCCCGGACCGTGGTCCGGGGCCTTCGTGGGTGTCTAGGGAGTGGGTGTTCAGTGCTCGGCGTCAGGCGCCGCCGCGGGAGTGTCAACCAGCTTGTGGGTCTCGTCGACGACGTTGGCCGCGATCTCGCGGAGCTTGTCGCCGTGCTCACGAGCGTGGTGGGCGCAGAACAGGAGTTCTCCGCCGGTCTGAAGCTCCACGCGAAGGTAGGCCTGGGCTCCGCAACGGTCGCAGCGGTCCGCAGCGGTGAGCGCGGCGGAGCTGGGGGCAACTGCAGTGGTCACATCGGCCTCATTTCTTGATCGGTGTCTGGATCAACGTAACCGCCGGGTGGTTGATTCCCGTCGGGCTGTGTCACCGGACACGTCATCTCATCATGGTCTGTCTTCCCCGCCGTCATGGGTTTCAAGCCTCGAAATCCACTTCTGTGATGAAGACGCCTAGCCCTTGCAAGTGTGACGCGAGTGCGACCTGGCTGGTTGCGGTTCGAAAAACCCGAGCCCATCGTGTCCACATCGTGACAAGTCCACCTGCGTCCAACGCTAGACCTGTGCCCGGCCCACCCCCGGCAGGCGAGCCTTCTACGAGCTCCGGCGTGTCGCAGGTAGATTCGTAGCCGTTCACCCGGCCGGATTTCCCGACCCGCCGGACCCCGTTGCGCTGCAGGAGCCCCACGATCGACAACACGTACAACGCCGCCCATCTCCTGGTCCTCGAAGGCCTCGAGGCGGTTCGCAAGCGTCCCGGCATGTACATCGGCTCCACCGACACACGCGGCCTCATGCACTGCCTGTGGGAGATCATCGACAACGGCGTGGACGAGGCCCTCGCGGGCGCTGCCCACCGCGTCGAGGTCACCCTGCACGCCGACGGCTCGGCCGAGGTCCACGACGACGGGCGCGGCATCCCGACCGACAAGGAGCCCAAGACGGGCCTCCCCGGTGTCGAGGTCGTGGCGACCAAGCTGCACGCCGGCGGCAAGTTCGGCGGCGGCTCCTACGTCGCCACCGGTGGCCTGCACGGCGTCGGCCTCTCCGTGGTCAACGCCCTCTCGTCGCGCATGGACATCGACGTCGACCGTTCGCCGTCCCAGCAGGGCCTCTCGTTCCGCCGTGGCACCCCCGGCGTCTTCGACGGCGACGCCCCCGACGCGCCGTTCGAGCCCCGCTCCGGGCTGACCCGCAAGGGTGGTCGGGTCGCCAAGGGCAGGAGCGGCACCCGCATCCGCTTCTGGCCCGACCGCCAGATCTTCACCAAGGACGCCCGCTTCGAGTTCGAGGGGCTGCTCGGCCGGGCCCGCCAGACGTCGTTCATCGTCCCCGGCCTGGAGCTGGTCATCCGCGACCTGCGCGGCGACCAGCTGGTCGAGGAGAAGTTCCGCCACGACGGCGGCATCGCGGAGTTCGCGGAGTTCCTGGCCAAGGACGAGGCCGTCACCGACATCCTGCGCCTGCAGGGCACCGACACGTTCACCGAGACGGTGCCGCTGCTCGACGAGAAGGGCCACATGACCCCGCAGGAGGTCGAGCGCGAGCTGGGCGTGGACGTGGCCGTCCGTTGGGGCACGGGCTACGACACCGAGCTGCGCTCCTTCGTCAACGTGATCGCCACCCCCAAGGGCGGCACCCACGTCAGCGGCTTCGAGCAGGCCATCACCAAGACGTTCAACGACGTGATGCGCTCCACCAAGGCGCTCAAGGTCAACGACCCCGACGTCATCAAGGACGACGTGCTCGAGGGCATGACCGCGGTCGTGACCGTGCGGCTCGCCGAGCCGCAGTTCGAGGGCCAGACCAAGGAGATCCTGGGCACCCCGGCGGTCCGCACCGCCGTGCGCAAGGTCGTCTCCGCCGAGCTCAAGGCGTTCCTGACCTCGAGCAAGCGGCTGGAGAAGGCCCAGGCCAAGCTGGTCATGGAGAAGGTCGTCGGAGCGTCCAAGACGCGCATCGCGGCCCGCCAGCACAAGGAGACCCAGCGCCGGAAGAACGCCCTGGAGTCCTCGGCGCTGCCCTCCAAGCTCGCCGACTGCCGGGCGTCCGACAACGACCGCACCGAGCTGTTCATCGTCGAGGGTGACTCTGCGCTCGGCACGGCCAAGCTGGCCCGCGACTCGGAGTTCCAGGCGCTGCTGCCGATCCGGGGCAAGATCCTGAACGTCCAGAAGGCCTCGGTCGGCGACATGCTGAAGAACACCGAGTGCGCCTCGATCATCCAGGTCGTCGGCGCGGGCTCGGGCCGCACGTTCGACCTCGAGGCCCGCCGCTACGGCCGGATCATCTTCATGGCCGACGCCGACTCCGACGGCGCGCACATCCGGTGCCTGCTGGCGACGCTGTTCTTCAAGTACATGCCCGACCTGATCACCGAGGGCCGCGTCTACACGGCGGTCCCGCCGCTGCACCGGATCGAGCTGTCCAACCCCAAGAAGGGGATGGACAAGTACGTCTACACCTACTCCGACGCCGACCTGCAGCGGAAGCTCGCCGAGCTGAAGAAGAAGAACGTCCGGTGGAAGGATCCGGTCCAGCGCTACAAGGGTCTCGGTGAGATGGACGCCGACCAGCTGGCCGAGACCACCATGGACCCGCGCCACCGCACGCTGCGCCGGATCACGGTCGACGACGCCGAGGTCGCGGCCGGCGTCTTCGAGCTGCTGATGGGCTCCGAGGTCGCGCCGCGCAAGGAGTTCATCGTGCAGGGGGCCTACGAGGTCGACGTCGAGGCCCTCGACGCCTGAGACTGCGGCCCACCAAGTCGATCGATCGGGGGATCACTGTGGAAGACGTCGTACCGCGGGTCGGGCTGACCAGCGATCCCGCGGTCGGCTCCGACGTCTGGGCCGTGCACGACGCCGTCTTCGGAGACCAGGACGACGAGGCGTCGTGGCGTGGGAACGTGTGGGACCGGCACGCGGCGCGTGAGGGATTCCGGGTCGCGACGGCGTACGCCGGTGAGGTGCTGGTCGGTTTCGCCTACGGGCACACGGGCGAGCGCGGTCAGTGGTTCTCCGACCGGCTCACCGAGGTCCTCGACGACGAGGTGTCACGCATCTGGGTCGGTGGCCACTTCGAGGTCGTCACCCTGGGTGTGCTGGAGCAGCACCGGGGCGCGGGGGTCGGACGCCGGCTGCTCGACATCCTGACCGCGGGTCTTCCGCACGAGCGGTGGCTGCTCCAGACGACCGCCGATCCCGACGAACCGGCGCGGCGCCTCTACGCCGCGGCCGGGTGGTCCGTGATCGGCCCGGGCACCGGGCCCGGCACGGTGGTCATGGGGTTCAGGCGTCGACCGGGATCGGCTCCTGGATGTCGTGACCGGAGCGGTGCGCCCAGGTCACCAGCGCGGCGATCGCCACGCACAGGATCGCCGTGAGGCGCAGGTCGCCGAAGCCCAGGCCGTTGCCGATCGCGTGGTCCTTGCCGATCCAGTCGGCGAACGACGCGCCCAGCGGGCGGGTCAGCACGTAGGCGGCCCAGAACGCCAGCGTCGCGTTGACGCCGAGGCGCCAGGCGGCGAGCGGCACGAGGATCGCGGCCAGGAACAGGAAGCCCGACGGCAGGAAGCCCAGGTGCATGGTCAGGCCGGTCAGGTCGCCGACCGCGGTGCCCAGCGCGAACGTCGCCAGGACCGTGGCCCAGTAGAAGCGCTCACGGCGGCGGGTGTCGACGTGGTGGATCGACAGGGTGCCCTCGGAGCGGTGCCACCACCTGAACAGCACGGCCACCGCAGCGGCGTAGAACGCCGAGGTGACGTAGTAGGACAGCCCGGTAGCCACGTGCAGGATGTCGGCCATGATCGTGCCGAAGACCGCGACCATCGAGACGCAGAACCAGTACGTCGGGGCGTGGTAGCGATCGCTGCGCAGCTGCAGCCACAGGGCCAGGACGAAGCCGCCGACACCGACGATGCCGCCGAGCGCCAGGCTGGTCTCGCCGAGGCCGTCGGAGGCCGCCTCGCCCATGCCGGTGGTGAGGATCTTGATCACCCAGAAGAGCGCCGTGATCGCGGACACCTTCGCCGCCAGCGGCTCGCTCGGGCCCTGGGGTCGCTGGGTCTCGACCGGGCGGTCCTCGGACAGGGACGTGATGGGGGAGGAAGTCACCCGGGCGACGGTAGGAACGCCTTCCTGCAGCGAACCTGAACGCTCGGGGACACCCCCACCGGCGTCAGAACTTCGGGTCGAGCAGGCCCGTGTCGACGTCGTAGACGAACCCACCGACCAGCACGGTGTCGGGGATCAGCGGGTGTGAGCGCACCCGGCGCACGTCCTCCTGGAGGGAGGCGAGCTGGTCCTCGACGACGTGGAAGTGCTGCCACGAGGCGTCCTGCCCGGCCGAGGCACCGACCCGCTCGCGCAGCTCGGCCTCGGTGTTGGAGGCCATCGCGCACCGGGTGTGGGGGACCACGAGGATCCGCTCGACGCCCAGGAGGTGCACGCCCAGCACGAGGGCCTCGAGCGCGGCCTCGGTGACGCGGCCACCGGGGTTGCGGAAGATCTTGGCGTCGCCCGGCTTGAGCCCGAGCATGTTGAGCGGGTCGATGCGCGAGTCCATGCAGGTCACGAGCGCGACACCGGCGTGCGCCACGCCGTCGAAGCCGCCGAGCGCGAAGTCGGCGGCGAAGGAGCGGTTGGCCTGGAGGAGGTCGTCGAAGTCGTTCACGGGGGTGACGCTAGCGAATCCTCAGCCGCCGGCGCGGAGCACCTGCGCAGTGTGGACAGCCCGCGTGCGCGCCGTACGGAACAGGGCGAGGGCGAGCACAGCGGCGAGCACGGCACAGACGGCGGCACCGGCGAAGACGGTGTGCTCCTGCGCGATGCCTGCGACACGCAGCAGGTCGCTGAACTCCTGGCAGCGGCTGGAGCCGTGGCAGACCTCGCGGGCGGTGGGCAGATCGGCCTGCTCGGCGTAGTAGCGCCGCAGCCCGATCGTGGTCAGTGCCGAGATCCCGACCAGCATCCCGACCATCCTGCTCACCACGACCAGCGCGGCGGACAGGCCGTGCACCTCGTCGTCGGTGCTGGCCAGGACGGCGGCGTTGACCGGCGCCAGGGCCAGTCCGAAGCCGAAGCCGCCCAGCAGGAGGGGGACGTTCGCGGACAGGTCGTCCAGGCTGGAGAGGCCCCAGTGGCTCATCAGCGTGAAGCCGATCGCCGCCAGGACCATGCCCACGGCCGTCACGACGCCGGCCGGGAGGGTCCGGGTGAGGTATCCGCCGAGGACCGCGCCCACGGGCAGGGCGACGAGGAAGCGGACGAGGACCAGCGCGGCAGACAGCTGCGAGTCGGGGTAGACGGTGGTCCGGGCGAAGATGGGGATGTCGATGAGGGCCGCGATCAGCGCCGCCCCGATGAAGAAGCTGACGAGCATCGCGCCCCAGGCCGGGGCGCGGCGCAGGGCACCGCGCGGCACCAGCGGCGCCTCGGCCCGGCGCAGGTGGACGGCGAAGCCGACGGCGGCGACCGCGGCGCCGAGGAGGTACCAGAGCCCCTGGTCGGAGAAGACCTGCACCTTCGGGTCGGCGGTCGCGAAGGCGAGGATCACGCCCGCCAGCGCGGCGGCCAGGAAGAGGGCGCCGACCAGGTCGGCCTCGCGCATGCTCCGGCCCCAGCCGCGCAGGTCGACCAGCGGGCGCCGGGCAGTCAGGCAGCGGGCCACGAACAGGACGGCGGTCATGATCGCGACCGTGCCGAGCGGGGTCAGCCAGCGTCCGTCGCCGGCCCACGGGATGAAGAGCTGGCCCCACGTCAGGTCGCGCATGAGCTGGCTGGGCCGGGTGAAGGCGAGCGCTCCGGTGACGAGCGTGAGGGCGAGGAGGACCGCGCCGACCAGGTCCGGGCGTGCGGGCCTCGAGACGCTCGCTGGCGCTCTCTCCTCGGCCACCGAGAGACCGCGGATCGCGGCGGCGAGGACGAGCCCGACCGCGAGGTTGACCAGGAAGATCGCCCGCCAGTCGGCGACGGCGAGGACGAGCGCGCCGAACAGCGGCCCGATCACGCTGCCGAGCTCCTGGACGGCGGAGACGACGCCGAGGGGCACGCCGCGGCGCTCGGTGGGGTAGAGGTCCGCGACGAGCGCCAGCGTGGCCGGGACGAGCCCGCCGCCGCCGACGCCCTGGAGGAACCGGCCGCCCACCAGGGTCGGCATGTCGTAGGCCAGCGTGGTGACCAGCGAGCCGGCGGCGAAGAGCACCAGCGCGGCGACCAGCACCGGCACCCGGCCGCGCAGGTCGGCGATCCGGCCGATCAGCGGGAGCATCGCGACGTACCCGAGCAGGAACCCCGAGACGATCGGGGCCGCGCGCTGGAGCTGGTCGATCGGGATGCCGACGCTGCCCATCATGTCCGGCAGGGCCAGCACCACGACGTAGGTGTCGGCCGCGGCGAACGCGACGGCGACCGCCGCGAGGCCCAGCAGGAGCCGGGCCGACCTCATGGGGCCGTGATGTCCTTGTCGGTCCCGTAGTCGTCGAAGCCGATCGTGTAGGTCATCGAGTCGGAGTCGGCGTAGAACACGCCCGTGAGGGTGGCCTCGCGGAGCTCGCCGTCGCTGGTGACCGTGTAGGTCGCGTCGAAGTCGCCCGACGCGCTCGGGATGACGTTCTTGACCGCGGTGTCGGGGACGGTGCCGGTGTACTCGGTGAGGATCTCGGAGTTGTCGGCGCCGCCGCGGACGCTGTCGCCCTCCTTGAGGTCCGTGGTGGCCGCGAGCAGCGAGGAGAAGCCCTGGTCCGGGCTCATCAGCTGGGCCGGGTCCGGAGCGCCGTAGTCGGCCGGGTCGACGTCCTGCCAGCCCGGGGTCAGCGGGATCTGGGCATAGACCTTGCCGTCGACCGCGATCACCGGTACGTCGAAGGGCTGGCCGGCGAGCACGACGGTGATGCTGCCGTCGAAGGCGGGTGCGTGGGTGCCGATGCCGGAGGCGTCCTGGATGCCCTGGACGCCGGCGGGCAGGTCCTTGGTGGACAGCGAGATGTTGACGCCGGTGGTGTCGTCGAGCGTCGACTTCGCCTGCGCCAGCACCTGCTCGGGCGACTTGCCGTCCGAGGCGTGGGAGTCAGCGCCGCTGCAGCCGCTCAGGGCGCCGGAGAGGGTCACGGCGCCGGCGAGCAGGAGGGCAGCGAGTCGCGTCGTGGGAGGGAGCATGGCGTCACCCTTCCACAGAGGTGGCTGCGGGCAGCCGCAGGCCGACGGGGCCGGCACAGGCGTGCAGGGCCTGGCTCAGCGGCACGCCGGAGCCGTCCCGCCGCCCGTTGGCCTCGGGCAGGTCGACCGGCGCGCCGCTGGAGGCGGCCGCCCGCGCAGGAGCGTCGCCCGCCCAGGCGAACACCAGGGCGTCCTCGCCCTTGAGGAAGCGGTGGCAGCGGACGCCGCCGGTCGCGCGGCCCTTGGGTGGGTACTCGGTGAACGGGGTCACCTTGACCAGGCCGGGCTCGGTGCCGGGCAGCGCGGTCGAGGAGCCGGACGAGGTGACGACCACGGCCGTGGCCGGGTCGACGGCGCCGAACCACCGGACGTGCTCGCCGGGCGAGAGCCGGATGCCGGCGATGCCGCCGCCGGAGCGGCCCTGCGGGCGGACGCCGTCGGCGCCGAAGTGCAGCAGCTGGGCGTCGGTGCTGATGAAGCAGAGGGTCTCCTGGCCCGTGACCAGGTCGAGCGCGCCGACGACCTCGTCACCGTCCTTGAGCCCGATCACCTCCCACTCGTCCTTGCCGAGGACCTCGGGGTTGACCCGCTTGACGACGCCCTGGCGGGTGCCGAGCGCGAGGCCCGGGCCGTCGGTGGGCAGCGAGGTCAGCGCGAGGGCGCGCTCGCCGGGCTCGAGGAGGAGCACCTCGCTCAGCGGCACCCCGCCCTGGAGGTTGGGGTCGTTGGCCGAGCCCGGGATCGAGGGCAGGTCGAGCACGCCCAGCTTGAGCACCCGGCCGCGCGAGGTGACCGCCCCGATCTCGCCGCGCACGGTGGTGCGGACCGCCGAGACGATCACGTCGTGGTTGGTGCGGCCGCCTCCCGACCCCAGCGCCTCGTCGGAGGACGAGCGGGCCAGCAGGCCGCTGGAGGACAGGAAGGCGAAGCACGGGTCGTCGGCCACCTCGAGCGGCACGGCCGTGGCGGTCACGGTGGTGCCTGCCGACTCCAGCAGCACGGTGCGTCGGGGCGTGCCGTAGGTCTTGGCGACCTCGGCCAGCTCGTCGGAGACGACCTTCCGCAGCAGCGCCTCGTCGCCGAGGATCGCGTCGAGCTCCTCGATGGTGCGCTGGAGCTCGGACTGCTCCTTCTCCAGCTCGATCTTGCTGAACTTCGTCAGCCGGCGCAGCTGCATGTCGAGGATGTACGTCGCCTGCGGCTCGGTCAGGTCGAAGACCGACATCAGCCGCCCGCGCGCCATCTCGGAGTTGTCGCTGGTCCGGATCAGCTGGATGACCTCGTCGATGTCCAGGATCGCGATGAGCAGCCCCTCGACCAGGTGCAGCCGGTCGGCGGCCTTGGTACGCCGGAACTGCGAGCGGCGGCGCACGACGTCGTACCGGTGCCCGAGGAAGACCTCGAGCATCTCCTTGAGGCCCAGCGTGCGCGGCTGGCCGTCGACGAGCGCGACGGTGTTGATGCCGAACGAGTCCTCCATCGGCGTCTGCCGGTAGAGCTGCTCGAGGAGCGCCTCGGGGTGGAAGCCGTTCTTGACCTCGATGACGAGCCGCAGACCGTTGCTGCGATCGGTGAGGTCCTTGATGTCGGAGATGCCCTGGATCTTCTTGCCCTGGACGAGGACCTTGATCCGCTCGACGACCTTCTCGGTGCCCACGCCGTAGGGGAGCTCGGTGATCACGATGCCCTTGCGGCGACCGATCGTCTCGATCCGGGCGGTGGCGCGCATCTTGAACACGCCCCGGCCGGTCAGGTAGGCGTCGCGGATGCCCTCGAGGCCGACGATCTTGCCGCCGGTCGGCAGGTCGGGGCCCGGGATGAAGCGCATCAGCCCGTCGACGTCGGTCCCGGGGTGCAGGATCAGGTGGCGCAGGGCCTGGACGACCTCGACCAGGTTGTGCGGCGCGATGTTGGTGGCCATGCCGACCGCGATGCCGGTCGTGCCGTTGACGATCAGGTTGGGGATCGCGGCCGGCAGCACCGACGGCTCGAACTCCCGGCTGTCGTAGTTGGGCTTGAAGTCGACCGTGTCCTCGTCGATCGAGGCCGTCATCGCCACGGCGGCCGGGGCCATCCGCGCCTCGGTGTAACGCATGGCGGCGGGGGAGTCGTCCGGCGAGCCGAAGTTGCCGTGCCCGTCGATGAACGGCACCCGCATCGACCAGGGCTGGGCCATCCGCACCATCGCGTCGTAGATCGCGCTGTCGCCGTGGGGGTGCAGCCGACCCATGACCTCACCGACGACGCGCGCGCTCTTGACGTGGCCGCGGTCGGGCCGCAGGCCCATGTCGTTCATCGTGTAGAGGATCCGGCGCTGCACGGGCTTGAGGCCGTCGCGAGCATCCGGGAGCGCGCGCGAGTAGATGACGGAGTAGGCGTACTCCAGGAAGGAGGAACGCATCTCGTCGCCCACGTCGATGTCGAGGATGTGCTCCTCGAAGTCGTCGGGCAGGTCCTGCTTCGTCGTACGCCGCGCCATGGGTCCATTGTCCTTGCTGATGTTCCGGGATTCCGCACGGGCACGCCGCGTTGGCCCCTGCACGCTAGATTTCCCCGTGTGACTGGCGTGACTTCCTCCGACGAGGCCCCCCCGAGGCACTGGGAGGCCGACGTCCTGCTGCGGGACGGACGCACGGCCCACATCCGGCCGATCACGTCCGCCGACGCCGAGCTGCTCGTGGAGTTCTACGCCCGGGTGTCGGACCAGTCGAAGTACTACCGCTTCTTCTCCCCGATGCCGCACCTCTCCGAGCGCGACGTCGCCCGCTTCACCCAGGTCGACCACGTCAACCGCGTGGCCTTCGTGCTCACGCTGTCGGGCAAGATGATCGCCGTCGGACGGTACGACGTGGTCCGCCCGCGCGAGGCCGAGGTGGCCTTCCTCGTGGAGGACCAGCACCAGGGCCGCGGCATCGCCCAGCTGCTGCTGGAGCACCTCGCCCAGGCCGGCCGCGAGCGGGGGGTCGACCGCTTCGTCGCCGAGGTGCTGCCGGACAACAGCCGGATGATCCAGACCTTCCGGGACGCCGGCTACCGGGTGGCCAGCGAGTACGAGGACGGCGTCCTCATGCTGGAGTTCCCGATCGATCCGACCGACACCGCGATCGGCGTGATGATCAACCGCGAGCACCAGGCGGAGTCGGCCTCGATCCACAAGTTCTTCAACCCGCGCTCGGTCGCGGTGATCGGCGCCAGCCGCCGGCAGGACACGATCGGCCAGGCGCTGGTGCGCAACCTGGTGATGGGCGACTTCACCGGCCGCGTCTACGCCGTCAACCCGGCGGCGGCCGCGGTGTCCGGCATGCCGGCGTACAAGTCCGTGGCCGAGATCCCGGACGAGGTCGACGTGGCGATCGTGGCCGTGCCGGCCGAGGCCGTGCAGGACGTGGTCCTGGACTGCGCCGCCAAGGGCGTGCACGGACTGGTCGTCATCTCCTCCGGCTTCGCCGAGACCGGCGAGGAGGGCCGTCAGCGGCAGCGCCGCCTCGTGGGGCTGTCCCGCTCCTACGGGCTGCGCCTGATCGGCCCCAACTGCCTGGGCATCATCAACACCGACCCGCAGGTCGGCCTCAACGCCTCGCTGTCCTCGCTGATGCCGCCGCGTGGCCGCGCCGGCTTCTTCTGCCAGTCCGGCGCGCTCGGCTCGGCGATCCTGGAGAAGGTCAACAACCGGGGCCTGGGACTGTCGACGTTCGTCAGCGCCGGCAACCGTGCCGACGTCTCGGGCAACGACCTCCTGCAGTACTGGGAGGAGGACGACTCCACCGAGGTCGTGCTGCTCTACCTCGAGTCCATCGGCAACCCGCGCAAGTTCTCCCGCATCGCCCGCCGGGTCTCGCTGCGCAAGCCGATCATCGCCGTCCGGTCCGGCCGCACCACCCAGGGCGTGCCCATGGGCCACGCGGTCCGCCGGATCGCCGCGCCGCCGCAGGCCGTCGACGCGATGTTCCGCCAGGCCGGCGTGATCCAGGTCGACACCCTCGAGGAGATGTTCGACGTCGCGCAGCTGCTGGCCCACCAGCCGCTGCCGCGTGGACGCCGGGTCGCCATCGTCGGCAACTCCGACGCGCTCGGCCTGCTGGCCGCCGACGCCGCCGCGGCGGTCGGCCTCGTCGTCAACAAGTCGGTGCCGCTGGGCGCCGACGCGACCGCCGAGGACTTCGAGGACGCGCTCGACGCGGCCATCGACGACCCGGAGGTCGACTCGGTCGTCGCCGTCTACATCCCGCCGCTCAACGTCTCCGGCGAGGACGTCGCCAACGTGCTGGCCGCGGTGGGCGAGCAGTCCGACAAGCCGCTGGTCTCCTCCTTCCTCGGCGCCGAGGGCGTCCCCGAGCTGCTCCGTGTCCCCGACGTCGCCGGCTCCACCGCCGGCCGCGGCTCGGTGCCGTCCTACCCCGCCGTCGAGGCCGCGGTGCGCGCGCTCGCCCGCGTGGTCGAGTACGCCGTGTGGCTGCGCACCCCCGACGGCCCGCCGCCCGGCCCCGACGAGGTCGACCACGCCACGGCCAAGCGGATCGTCAACAAGCTGCTGGCCGAGCACCCCGACGGGACCGAGCTCGCCGACGACGTGCTGACCGAGCTGCTCGCCGCCTACGGGATCGAGCTGTGGTCGGCGCGCCCCGTCGCCAACGCCGACGAGGCCCGCGAGGCCGGTGCGGCCTTCGGCTGGGACGTCGTGCTCAAGGCCACCGCCGATCACCTCCGCGAGCGGCCCGACCAGGCCCACGTGTGGCGCAACATCGACACCCCCGAGGAGATGGACGACGCCTGGGAGTCGCTCAACATGCGGATCACCGACGCCGACAAGGCCGGGTTCGTGGTGCAGAAGAACGCCCAGCCGGGAGTCCCGATCGCAGTCCGCAGCATCGAGGACCCGCTGTTCGGCCCGGTCGTCTCCTTCGGCATCTCCGGTCCGCTCATCGAGCTGGTCGCCGACAAGGCCTACCGGATCCCGCCGCTGGGGGAGCGCGACGCCGCCGCCATGGTCCGCGAGATCAAGTCGTCGCCGATGCTCTTCGGCTACCGCGGCAGCGAGGTCGTCGACGTCGCCGAGGTGGAGCGGCTGATCCGGCGGGTGGCGCAGCTCCAGAACGACGTACCCCAGATCAGCTCGCTGGAGCTCTCGCTCGTGCTGGCCGGCGCCAACGGTGCGACGGTGCTGACCGCCGCCGCGCGGGTCGACCCGGTGGCGGACCCGCGCTCGGACTGGTTCGTGCGCCGGATGCCCGACCACCCCGGCGACACCATCCCGAACTGATCCGCGTGACAGACTGCACGCATGCGTAGCAGGACGACCGACGACTCCGACCGTGCCCTCGAGCTGAGGGAGGCCATCGACCGCACCGGCTACTACCCGGAGGTCGTGGCCGACGGGGTGGAGGCCGCGGTCGGCGGCGAGCAGGTGGTGTCGTTCTACGTCCACCACGAGCCGACCTTCGAGCGCGACGAGGTGCGCCGCCACCTGAGCGTCGTCGTGCTGACGCCGACCCGGCTGGTGCTGGCGCACACCGACGAGCACACCGGCGACGACCTGCTGCCCGAGCCCTACACCTCCACCTCGACCGAGGCGGTGCGGCTGAGCGCCGTGAAGTCCGTGGTGGTCACCCGGATGATCGCCAACCCGACGTCCGGCCCGCAGCCCGCGGCCGAGGCGGTCATGACCATCGGCTGGGGCGGCGTCAGCCGGATCGACCTCGAGCCGGCCGCCTGCAACGACCCCGAGTGCGACGCCGACCACGGCTACACCGGCGTGCTCGCCTCCGACGACTTCTCCCTGCGGGTCTCGGCCGCCGCCGACGGCAAGGACGCCGTCGCCGGGCTGCTCTCCTTCGCCGAGTCGCTGTCCGCGCGGACCCACCAGGCGTGAGCCCCGGGGTCCCGGACGTCGGCTTCGTCGAGCCGGCGTACCACCAGCGCTCGCTCGGCGACGTCGTCCCGGCCGTCGCCGACGCGCTGGGCACCCCGCTGCTCCCCGGGGTCGACCCGGAGCCGAGCACCCTGGTGCTGCCGCCCGCTCCGGCGTACGTCGTCTTCCTCATCGACGGGCTCGGCGCCCGGCTGCTCGAGCGCTACGCCCACGCCGCGCCGTACCTCTCGAGCCTGCTGGTCGGCCAGGAGCCCGCGACCGCGGGCGTCCCGTCCACGACGGCGACCAGCCTGACCTCGCTCGGGACCGGCCTGACGCCCGGTGCGCACGGCCTCGTCGGCTTCACCTCACGCGTGCCTGGCACCGGCAAGCTGCTCAACGCCCTGTTGTGGGACAAGGACGTCGACCCCACCGAGTGGCAGCCGCACACCACCGCCTTCTCCCGGCTGCGCAGCCGTGGCGCGACCGTCACCGTGGTGAACAAGCGGTCCTTCGCGGGCTCCGGCCTGACCGTCGCAGCCCACCGCGGTGCCGACTTCGTCGGCGCCGACAAGGTGGGGGAGCGGATCGCGGCGGTGCTGGAGGCGTCGTCGGAGCGTCCCTCGCTGACCTACCTCTACGACGGCGACCTCGACTGGACCGGGCACCGCTACGGCGTCGCGTCGAGCCAGTGGCTGCTGCAGCTGTCGATGATCGACTCCGAGGCCGAGCAGCTGCGCGAGACGCTGCCGCCCGCGACCCGGCTGCTCGTCGTCGCCGACCACGGGATGATCGACTCCGCGCCGGAGTCGCGCGTCGACGTCGACGAGGTCCACGAGCTCCGCGACGGGGTGGCGCTGCTGGGCGGCGAGGCCCGCTTCCGGCACCTCTACTGTCAGCGCGGCGCCGTCGACGACGTCGTCGCGACCTGGCGCGAGCACCTCGGTGACCGCGCCGACGTGATGACCCGGCAGGCGGCGGTCGAGCGCGGGTGGTTCGGTGTGGTGCACCCCGGCGTGCTGCCGCGCCTCGGCGACGTCGTCGTCGCGTGCCGCGCGGACACCGCGATCCTCTCGACGACCGACTTCCCCTACGAGGCCACGCTCGTCGGCCTGCACGGGTCGCTGACGCCGGAGGAGATGCTCATCCCGATGGTCGTGGACTGAGCATCCCCTCCGGGGCGCGTCCGACCAGCGTCAGTTGAGCGCCATCCGGGGCTCGCCGTTGAGTAGCCCGGTGCCGGAGATGGTGCAGGTCCCGCTGCGCGGGGCGCCGGCGTTGTAGGCCTGTCGCACGCAGGAGCGGGTGGCCAACTGCGCCCAGTAGTTCGGGTGCAGCGACTCCTGGACGTAGTACGGCGAGCCCGAGCAGCAGGTCGAGACGGTGCGGATCTGGTTGACCCACTCGGTCTTGTCGACCGCGCCGGCCTGGGTCCAGCTGGTCAGGCCCTTCTCCTCGTAGAGGCCCACGGTGTTCTCGCACAGCCGGCGGCCGTTGAACGCCGAGACCAGGTTGAGGGTCTTCACGTTGGTCAGGCCGGCGTCGGTCGCGGCACCGGTCACCGCGGTGTTGATCGTCGGCAGCGCCACGTCGTTGGCCCAGTCGGCGTCGGAGTTCCAGAAGCCGCAGCCGCCGGTGTCCTGCCGGCTGAAGCCGGACTCGCCGTACCGGATCCCGGCGCCGCGGGGGAGCGGCGAGGCGTAGTTCTGCACCAGCAGCGTCCACGAGGTGTCGGCGTAGCCGGCGTTGCGCATGGCCGTGCGGATGTTGGTGTACGCCGCGGCAATGCGCGCGCGGACGGCGGCGACGTTGGCGGTGGTGAAGTTGGACGTGACCGAGCTGTCGTCCTTGCAGTAGTCCTTGGCCCAGGTGGGCGAGGTCAGGAAGTCGCTCACGCAGGTCTGGACGATCGAGCCGAAGTTGAAGTCGTTGCCGCCGATCGAGACCGCGACCATCTTCACGTTGTGGGTGCCGGCGAAGTTCTGCAGCAGCTTGGCCTGGCCGAGGTGTCCCGCGCCGTCGTCGTAGAAGTCGAGACCGGGCTTGAAGTAGCTGCCGGTGGTGGTGTTGGTCTGCGAGCCCGAGCAGGCGAGGTTCATGCCGCTGACGCCGCCACCGATGTAGGCCTCGGCGGACTTGCTGCGGTGGCAGCGCTCGATGGTCTCGCTGGTGCCGTTGTCGTAGTACGCGGTCGAGCCGAGGGCATCGGCGTACGCGCTGGAGGTGTTGGAGCTGCCGGCCCAGCGGCCGGCCTCGCCGGAGATGTAGGAGTCACCGACGGTGACCACCCAGGGCGAGCCCACGCCGGGGCCGTCGGCCTGGGCGGGGGCGGCCGCGGTCAGGGCGACGAGGAAGCCGGCGCCCAGGGTGAGGACGAGGCCGAGGAGGAACCCGGAACGGGCAGGACGGAATGTCGACACGTGGTCTCCCGAGAAGGATACGTGCGGAGCGGCGACGGGGGTGACGCCTCGGGAAACGTAGTGGCGCGGATCAGCCGAAGGGAAGGGGCTCGGGCGCCAGTGAGACAGCCTTGGCCCGGGCGGCCGTGAGCCGACGGCGGTGGTGCTGGCGGCACAGGACCTCGTAGGCGACGTCCGCGGGCACCGCGTCCATCTCGTCGACGTCACCGACCACGATCACGTCGCCCTCGACGACCATCACGCCGTTCTCGGTGCGGGCGTTGTGGGTGGCCCGTTTGCCGCACCAGCACAGCGCCTCGACCTGCAGCACGTTCATCCGGTCGGCGAGCTCGACGAGCCGGGCGCTGCCGGCGAACAGGTTGCTGCGGAAGTCGGTGAGGATGCCGAACGCGAACACGTCGATCTGCAGCTCGTCGACGACCTTGGCGAGCTGGTCGATCTGCTCGCGGGTGTAGAACTGGGCCTCGTCGCAGATCATGTAGTCGATCCGGCTGCCCGCGGTCAGGCTGCGCACGACGTAGTTCCAGAAGTCGAAGTCGGAGGCCACCTCGGTCGCCTCCAGCGTCAGGCCCAGCCGGCTGGACAGCGTCGCCTCGCCGGCCCGGTCGTGCGTGGTGAAGATGCGGCCCACCCGCCCACGCGCCGCGTGGTTGTGGTTCGTCTGGAGCGCGAGGGTGCTCTTGCCCGAGTCCATGGTCCCGGTGAAGAAGTGCAGTTCAGCCACGGGTCACGATCCTTTCACAGACCCGTGTGCGTGAGGATGTCCGCATGACCGGTCCGTTGATCTCGGCGTCCGAGCTGGCCACTCTCCTGGCGTCCGGCTCGCCCCGCCCCACCGTCCTCGACGTCCGCTACCGGATGGGCGGACCGTCCGGACCGGACGAGTTCGCCACCGGCCACGTCCCCGGCGCGGCGTACGTCGACATGGACAGCGAGCTCGCCGCGCCCCCGGGTCCGGGCGGTCGCCACCCGCTGCCCGACGTCGCCGTCTTCGAGGCCGCGATGCGCCGCGCCGGGGTCTCCGGCTCGCGGCCTGTGGTCGTGTACGACGACTGGGCGGGCCACGCCGCCGGCCGTGCCTGGTGGCTGCTGCGCTTCCACGGCCACCCCGACGTGCGCGTGCTGGACGGCGGCTGGGCCGCCTGGGTTTCCGAGGGCGGCGACGTCGAGACCTCCGACTTCGTCGCGCGTCCCGGCCACCTGCCGATGGTGGAGGCAGACGACGTCCCCGGCGTCGCGGTGCTGGTCGACGCACGCGCCGCCGAGCGCTATCGCGGGGAGACCGAGCCCATCGACCCGGTGGCGGGGCACATCCCCGGCGCCGTCAACGTGCCCACCGCGTCCAACCTCGCCTCCGACGGCCGCTTCCGGCCGGCCGAGGAGCTGCGGGAGCTCTACGCCGCCGTCGGCGCCACGCCCGAGGCGGGGGAGCGCGGCGAGGTGGCGGCTTACTGCGGGTCCGGCGTCACCGCCGTCCACGACATCATCGCCATGGAGCTCGCCGGCATCCGGGCCGCGCTCTACCCCGGCTCGTGGTCGGGGTGGATCAGCGATCCCGCGCGACCCGTCGAGCGGTAGCCGTCACCGGCGCTGCATCTCCCAGGCGAGCTTGATGGCGGTCTGCACCGCGCGAGGATCCGCCTGGTCGAGGTAGCACTCCACCTTGTGGTGCGACTCCATGGGAGGCGGGACCCCGAAGCAGGCGGGGGGCCTGCATCGCAACCCACGGGGCCCGGGACGCGCGAGATTCCCCATCGCCGCCGGCTTACCAAACCCTCCCCGCGGAGGCTGCGATTTCGTTGCTTCCGCAAGTCAAGAGGCGGATCACGCGGTAAGGATGCGTTCAAGGACGTCCGACATGCCGGATGGTTGGACATCATGTTCGACCATCTTGTCGAGGATGACGTTGGCGAGTGCCTCATACTTCACCCCGTTAACGTGTATCTCCGCGAACCTGTGCAGTATGAGGCGTCCCGGAAATCGAGACCACCAGGTCCCGTCTTCCAGCGACACATTCAAGTCCCGGGTGATCTCAGCCACTCGCGCCTCGATCTCGTCAACATCCAGTCGGGCCGCTAGCGTCGTCAGGCGCTCAACCGACGCACGAATCGAAGGCTGAAGCGCGTGCGCAATCGAGGTAGCGTCTCTCGGCGCACCAATATTAAGTTCGCGTCTGAACTCGTCGTTGATGGCAGTCTGCACTTGCTCAAGGACCAACCGATCGACTATCAGTCGCGCGCATTCCTTAAGTGCCACCGAAACATCCTCGTGTGACGAAAATACCTCTCGTCCAGTCAGGGAAACTACGGCCAATCTGATACTTTCGGCATCGAGCAGATAATTCTCGATATGATATACGTCCCAGGCGAACTCTTGTGCCCCGGACTCTTGGGTGGGCGAAGGCCCACTGTCCCGGTCGACGATGGCGAAGAATCGGTTGGTAATTCCTGTCTTCTCGACCGCTTCGGCTAAGACGCGGTAAAGGTCACGTACGCGTCGCTTGGGTCCTCCACTCACAAGATTGACACGTTTCGCGACATCAGGGAAGAGTCGTCGCACCATGTTGACGTCAAATTCGGACGGACTCTCGCCCTCTAGGATCACTACTTTCGCATGAGGACGATACGACGCCAGATCTCCAACTAGGTCTATGGCGGCCCGCTCCACATCATCGTCTAGAACGACTTCCGCCGCCTGGTTCTCCAAACCGCCTGTCGACGCGGATGATGAAACCATGTGATAAACGCGGTAGTTTCCGTTCCCTACAGTTTGTCGAAGTAGGGTGTCCGAGTGCGTGACAAGCCACAATTGGTTGCCCTGGGCCCTGCCCAGATGGTCATGGTAGAAGTCGGTAAAACCCTGCAGGAGACTCGGGTTCAGGTGCAGTTCTGGTTCGTCTAAAAGTACGATGGAATGCTTTGGAGTTGCGTTTCGCAATCGAAGGTAGCCGTAGAGGATTTCCTTTTCCCCAGAGCTCAGGTCATCGATGTCATGTGTATGCCCGTTAGGCAGGCGAACGGGGAACTCCAGACCGCCACCGGCTACCGGACGAACGCCGAGATACTCCTTATCGGGGAAGAACGTCTGAAACAGCTGCTTCAGCGTCTCATTTAGGTCTTCTCGGTTTGGGTCTTCGGTCCCTCCTGCGGCTTCGATCAAGTTATGCACATATGCAGAAGCCAGTTCGGTCTTGACGTTCTGATACTTGCCCTGCGAGTTGTACAGCGTCTGCTGGCGCCGCTGGTCGGCAAACTGGCGCGTATCAAGAGTGATGCCGCCGACCTGCTGCCTCGAGTAGGTCCGCGATGCGCTGTGATATTCGATAATCCCAAGGTTTTCTGGCCGATAGGACTGGAATGCGACCTCAGCAGGGCGACAATCGCTGAGGCGCAGCATTCCGTCGGTCTCGATCTCGGCTGCAAGAGTGATCGTATCGTGACTTAAAGCCGCCTCGACATCTTGCTTTATGGAGGCCAACTGGACTTCGAGCTGTGCTCGATACTGTTGCAAGACGCTCGCAACGGCCATCCGATTGAAAGACCATGGATCCATTCGCTGACCAGTTACCCGCTGCCACGCCAGTGGCCATGCTAAATCACTGATGTTATCCAGTAGGTACTTCTTCTCGCTCGGAGCGAAGGCCATTTCTGCGCGTATGAGCATTGGCTCCGCCGGGTTGCGGAAGAGTTGCTGCATTGCCTGGCGATCTTGAACGTTGACAGCAAACTCGCCAAACCACTGCATGTGCTCGTCGGCTTGATAGCCACCATAGAGGCTTTTCAGGAGCCGGATACCATCAAAGACGCAGGACTTCCCGCAACCATTCGGTCCGGCAATCATGATGAAGTCAGTTAGGTCCGAGACGAAGAATCTTTCGATCGCACGGAGGTTTCGAACCTCGAGTTCCAGAAATCGCATGTAACCCCCCGGGAACGGCCGTCTTTCGGCGGAGTCTAGTTGTCGACGAATGCTGTTGTAGCAGAACTCGCTGGGGGCTATCAGCAACTTGCGACGTTGAGAGTGTTGGTCTGACCGGGTGGGTCGTGTTCGTAGTTCGGGACGATGTGGTCGGAGTTTGCGGCGGCCCGAGCCACCCCGGGTGTTGCGGCCGGATTGACTGCGTCAGGGGAAGACGCAGTCGCGTCGCGGAGCCGGACGTGTTCGGCGACACGGTCGGGGATCGGTGATTGCTTCGATCTTGCGGATCGCTCCGAGGGCGCCGACCCGTCGCAAGCCGCCCTCCTCCGCTTCGCTCCTCCGGTGCGTTTGCGACGGGTCGGCTTCCATTCACTGGCTCGCTGCGCTCACCAGTGAATGCCCTTGAAGACCTTCGCGAGCATGATCTGCTCCGACTCCCGTGTGCCGCCGGAGACGTCGCCCTTGGCGGCGGCCGAGTCGGGGAACACGTGGTAGGCCATGTTGAGGACCCGGAAGGCGAGCTTGGGGGCGACGGTGTGGGCGATCGCGCCGGCGTTGCCGAGCATGGTGTTGATCTCGTGGGGACGCTCGACCATCGCCTTGATGACCAGGTCGGCCGCCTGTGCGGGCGAGATCGTGGGGAACTTGTCGTAGATCTTGGTCGGCGCGATCATCGGCGTCCGCACGAGCGGCATGTGGATGCCGGTGAAGGTGATCCCGTCGCCGACGAGCTCGGAGGCGACGACGTTGCTCCACGAGTCGAGCGCCGACTTGGAGGCGACGTACGCCGAGAAGCGCGGCGGGTTGGTCTGGACGCCGATGGAGCTGATGTTCACGACGTGGCCGCGCTTCTGCTCGCGCATCGTCGGCAGCAGGCCCATCACGAGGCGGATCGCGCCGAAGTAGTTGAGCTGCATGGTGCGCTCGAAGTCGTGGAAGCGGTCGTGCGAGAGCTTCAGGGACCGGCGGATGGAGCGACCGGCGTTGTTGACCACGAAGTCGACCGAGGGCAGCTCGGCGGTGATCTGCTCGCACAGCGCGTCGATCGCCTCGAGGTCGGACAGGTCGCAGGGGAAGACGTGGGCCTGGCCGCCGCGCAGCTCGATCAGCGACTTGGTGTCCTCCAGCTTGTCCTTGCCGCGGGCCACGAGCACCGGGATGCCGCCCGCTTGGGCGACCTTCAGCGCGGTGACCTGGCCGATGCCGGACGAGGCGCCGGTGATGACGACGTACTTGCCGGCGAGCGCGGCCCGGATGGTGGAGTCGCGGCCGGTGGACTCGTCGAGGTTCTCCTCCCAGTAGCCCCACAGGGTCCGGGCGTAGGACTCCAGGTCGGGCACACCGATGCCGGAGCCGGCCAGCGCCTTCTCGGTGCGGCGGGAGTCGAAGACGGCGGAGAAGTTGACGTGGCCCAGGACCTCGGCAGGCACACCGATGCGGCCGGTGACCTGGTCGAGCGCCGACTGGACGAGGCCGTTGCGGACCAGGCCGGAGACGATCGAGGAGGGGCGCAGGGCACGGGGGACGAGCGAGAACGGCAGCGCGCGGGTGAGGCGGCGGTCGACGGGCGTCGCGAACTGCGGGGCACCCGCGGCCGCGCAGAACGCGTTGATCATCTCCACGACCGGCTGCGGCTCCGGGTTGACCAGGTGGAAGGCCTCGCCGTCGTGGCCGGGCACGTGGGCCAGGTGGTCCATCGCCTTGGCGACGTAGTCGACGGGCACCACGTTGGTGTCGCCGAGGTCGACGCCGACCAGCGGCAGCCAGGCCGGCAGGTTGTCGCGCATGAGCTTCATGAGCGGGAAGAAGTAGTAGGGGCCGTCGACCTTGTCCATGGCCCCGGTCTGCGAGTCGCCGACCACGATCGCGGGCCGGTAGACGCGCCACGGCACGGTGGCCTCGTCGCGGACGATCTTCTCCGACTCGTACTTCGTGCGGTGGTACGGCGAGGGGAGGTGCTGGCCCTCCTCGAACATCGTCTCGTCGAAGGTGCCGTGGTACTCGCCCGCCGCGGCGACCGAGGAGACCTGGTGGAAACAGCCGGCCTTCAGGGCGTCGGCGAGCTCCAGGGCGTTGCGGGTGCCGCCGACGTTCATCGTCTGGTTGGTGGCGTCGTCCGCGGTCATGTCGTAGATCGCGGCGAGGTGGAAGAAGTGGTCGATCGAGCCGGCGTGCTCGGTGACCCACTTCTTGGCGACGCCGAGCCCGGACTCGGAGAGGTCGCCGGTGACCGGGGTCACCCGGTCGGAGCCCCAGCGCTTGATGAGCTTCTGCATGCGTGGCAGCGAGCCCTCGCGCACCAGGACGAAGATCTCGCCCTCGCGGTGGTCGATGAGCTCCTGGACGAGGTGTCGGCCGATGAATCCGGTGGCGCCGGTGACGAAGTACGACATGGCACGCGAGACTACCCGTAAGTAACCTCCGGCGTCAGGGCCCAAACTGTGACGGCGTACGTCACACGGTCAGTCGTTCTTGCCGCCGCCGAACATGATCTCGTCCCAGCTCGGGACCGACGCGCGGCCCCGGCTCTTCTTGACCGGACGGCGGCTCGGGGGCTCCTCGTCGGCGGGCTGCGCCGGCTCGGGCTCCGGCTCGTGCTCGTCGAGGGCGGCCGCGTCGGCGGCCTCCTCGGCGAGCTCGGCCTGCTCCTCGACGACCTCCTGCGGCAGGTCGTCGGCCGGGGGCTCCTCGGTGAGGAACGCCTCGAGCGGCGTGTCGCTGACCAGGTCGATCGCGTCGTCGCCCAGGGGCAGCTCGTCCTCGGGGACCGAGGTGAGCCGGCGCTGCCGGGCCTGGCGGAGGTCGTCGCGCGGGGTCGGGGCCGCGACGCTCGGGACCTCGCCGAGCAGCCAGCGGGCGTCCTCGTTCTCGGCCGTGACGTAGTTGCCCGGGGCGTCGAAGGTGAAGTGTCCCGAGCCCTTGCGCTTGCTGGTGGCGTACTCGCCGGTCAGCGCCCAGCGGCCGTCCTCGCGCCGCCAGGCGTCCCACTCGACGCTGGCGGGGTCGACGTTGATGGAGCGCAGGTGGTGGGCCACGACGTCGCCGAGCGTGCGCGCGCCGCCCGCCGAGTCGGCGTTCTTGCGCCGCACCGAGGAGCGCTGGGCGCGGTCGGCGACGTGCTGGCGCTCGGCCAGCACGGGCGCGGCGAACGCCATGATCTTGTCGACCGTCGTGTGCGCGGCCTCGGCGACCGCGTCCGGGGTCTCGCCGGCGCGGATCCGCGCCTGGATGTCACGGGGGCGAAGGGTGCTGTCCATCTCAATCTCCAACTTGCCGGTGCGACCGTGATCACCGCGTAGGGCGGACCGGAGACGGGTGTCGATGTCGAGGGTGAACTCGACCCCCTCCTCGTTGACCAGGAGCAGGCGCTTCCCGTCGTCGCTCACTCCAGCGAGCGTCAGGTGCGCCATGGGTGTCGGGCTCCGTATCGGGTCGGTGCGGGGTCTCCGCGTCTTCGGTGCGCCGAGCCTACGCCAGCGACCCCGCTCCGTCGGGTTGCCTTGCCGGGTCGGGAGCGGCGGCCGACGCTAGCCTCGTCACGTGTCTGCCCCGATCAACGAACCCGCCGCCACCCTGGTCGTCCTCGACCTGGCCGGCATCTTCGTCTTCGCCATCTCCGGCGCGCTCGTGGCGGTCCGCAAGGAGCTCGATGTGTTCGGCGTCCTCGTGCTGGCCGGTACGACGGGCCTCGGCGGCGGCTTCCTGCGTGACGTGCTGATCGGGGCGACCCCGCCGGCGGCCCTGGCCGACTGGCGCTACCTGCTCGTGCCGGTGGGTGCCGGGCTGCTGACGTTCTGGTTCCACCCCGCCCTGGGCCGGATGGAGCGCAGCGTCAACGTCCTGGACGCCTTCGGGCTGGGGCTCTTCTGCGTGACCGGGGCCCTCAAGGCGCTCGACTACGGGCTCGGCCCGGTGCCCGCGGCCCTGATGGGCATGGTGACCGGGATCGGCGGCGGCATGGTCCGCGACGTCCTGGCGGGGCGCGTGCCGACGATCTTCCGGGGTGAGCTCTACGCCACCCCCGCCCTCGCCGGGGCCTTCCTCGCCGTCCTGGGCGACCATCTCGACGCGCCGCTGTTCGTCACGGCCGCGGTCGGCGGTGGCCTGTGCACCGTGTGGCGACTGCTCGCCATCTGGCGGCACTGGCAGGCCCCGGTGCCGACGGGGTCCGCCAGCGTGTGAGCGTCGCTCAGTCGCCGAGAACCTTGCGGAGGTGGCCGTTGGCGAAGACCCGGTCGGGGTCGAGCCGGTCGCGCAGGGCGAGGAAGTCGGCGAACCGCGGGTAGGCCGGAGCGAGGTCCGCGGCGGTGCGGGTGTGCACCTTGCCCCAGTGGGGGCGGCCGTCGACGTCGCGCATGATCGCCTCCACCCCCGCGAAGTACGCCGTGTGGTCGGCGTCCCGGTGGGTGTGGAACGCCAGGTAGAGGGAGTCCCGGCCGTAGGCGGTGGACAGCGGCACGTCCTCAGCCGGGGCGACCCGGATCTCGACGGGGAAGCTGATCCGCCACGGCGAGGCCTCCACCGCGCGGCGTACCTCCCGCAGGGCGTCGAGGCCGGCCTCGCGCGGCAGGGCGTACTCCATCTCGCGGAAGACCACGTCCCGCCGGGCGGTGAACACACGGTGCGCCACGTCGCTGTAGGTGCGCGCCGACAGCACCCGCGACGAGACCTGGTTGACCCGCGGGATCGCCGCCGGCACCCGGTTGGTGGCCCGGCACAGGGCGCCGAAGAAGGTGTTGGACAGGAAGTCGTCGTCCAGCCAGGACCGCCAGCGGGGGAGCGGCCGCGCCTCGCCCGGGTCGGCGTCGAGCCGGTCGTTGCGCTTGGTGAGCATCCGGTCGGTGTGCGGGAACCAGTACATGTCGACGTGGTGGCTGCCGGCCACCATCTCGTCGAAGGTGGCCAGCGCCTCGTCCCAGCCCATCGGCTGCTCGTGCGCCTCGAGCAGGAACAGCGGCTCCACGCGGAACGTCACCGTCGTCAGGATGCCCAGCGCCCCGAGGCCGACCCGGGCGACGTCGAGGACGTCGGGATTCTCGGTCGGCGTGGCCCGCAGCACCTCGCCCGTGCCGGTGACCATCTCGAGGCCCGCGACCTGCGCGGCCAGCCCGGCGGCGACCCCGCCGGTGCCGTGGGTGCCGGTCGAGATGGCGCCGGCGAGCGTCTGCTCGGCGATGTCGCCCATGTTGTGCAGGCTCAGCCCGAGCCGCTCCAGCCCGGCGTTGAGGACCTTGAGCGGGGTGCCTGCCAGCGCCGTCACGGTCATCGTGTCCCGGTCGACGGCGACGATGCCGGTGAGGGCGGTGGGGGAGAGCAGCGTGTGCTCGGGCGCCGCGATCGAGGTGAAGCTGTGCCCGGTGCCGGCCATCTTGACCGTTGTCCCGTTGGCCCGCGCCTTCTCGACCAGGGCCACGATCTCCGCGGTGTCACGCGGCTCCTCGACCACCACGGGCGTCGCCGACTCCAGCCCCGACCAGTTGCGCCACTCGCTCACGTCGCCAGCCTAGGTCGGGGGCCGGTCGCGCGGCAGCGTCTGCGCGGCCAGCGCGCCGACGAGTCCGGCCGCGACGCAGACGAGGTACGCCGCGGAGGCGCCGTGCGCATCGATCACCAGGCCCGCGACGGTCGCCCCGGGCGCCACGCCGGCGACCAGGCCGGTCTGCAGGATCGCCATCCCCTCGGTCAGCCGGCCGGACGGCACGGTGCCCTCCGTGAGCGACAGCGAGGCGATCAGGGTCGGGGCGATGGCGAAGCCGCCGACGAGCAGGACCACGCCCATCAGCCAGATCGTCCCGACGAAGTGCAGCGGCACCATCGCGGCGAGCATGCCGACCGCACCCCAGCGGACCCGGATCGTGGGGCCGCGTCGCCAGGACACGGCGCCGCTGAGCAGCCCCGCGACCATGCTGCCGAGCGCCCACAGGGCGAGCAGGCCGCCCGCCCAGCCGGGGCTTCCCTGCTCGGCCGAGAACGCCACGGTGGTCACCTCCGCCGCCCCGAAGAGCACGCCGAGCGAGGCCGCCACGACGGTGAGCGGGGCGACGGTGGCCCACGGCATCGGCGGTCGCGGTCCGCTGGTCTCGTGGTGCGGGTGGGCCGGCGGCTCGGTGGCGCGCTGCGCGCAGAAGGCCAGCGTCCCGCCCACGCAGGCGACGACGGCCACGGCGAGCCCGGCCGCGGGATCCCATGCGGTGGCCAGGACCGTGATGACGATCGGCCCCACCATGAAGACCACCTCGTCGGCGACCGCCTCGATCGCGAAGGCCGTCTGCACCTCGCGCGGGTCGTCCAGGGCGTGCGACCACCGGGCGCGGACGCACGACCCGACCTGGGGCAGGGTGCCGCCGGCCGTCGCGGCGAAGAGGAAGGAGGCGGCAGTCGGCCAGTCGGCCCGCACCGAGACGACGAGCAGCACCATGGTGACGCCGAAGGCCGCGGCCGCCACCGACAGGACCCGGGCCTGTCCGAGGCGGTCCACCATCCGGCCCTGGAGGATCGCCAGCACCGCGTTGGTGAGCATGTAGGCCGCGGAGACGGCACCGGCGACGCCGTAGGAGCCGGTGGCCGTGGAGATCAGCAGGACGATGCCCAGGCCCACCATCGAGATCGGCAGCCGCGCCACCAGCCCGGTGGCGCTGAACAGCAGCGTGCCGGGCCGCGTGAGCACCCGGCGGTAGGACGTGAGCACCGGGCGACTCTAGGCGTGCGGACCCCCTCCCTACGATGGGGCCATGCCGACGCCCGACCCCGCCCAGCCCTGGGCGCCGTACGACGCCCTCCTGCTCGTCTCGTTCGGTGGACCGGAGGGCCCCGACGACGTGGTGCCGTTCCTGGAGAACGTCACCCGCGGCCGCGGCATCCCCCGGGAGCGGCTGGAGCAGGTCGGGGAGCACTACTTCCAGTTCGGCGGCCGCTCGCCGATCAACGACCAGAACCGCGAGTTCATCGCCGCGCTGCGCGACGACCTGTCCGCCGCGGGCATCGACGTGCCCATCTACTGGGGCAACCGCAACTGGGACCCCTACCTCGCCGACACGCTGCGCCAGATGGCCGCCGACGGCATCACGCGCGCGGCCTGCTTCGTCACGAGCGCCTACTCCTCCTACTCCAGCTGCCGCCAGTACCGCGAGAACCTCGCCGACGCCGTGGCCGACGTGGAGGGCGCGCCGCAGCTCGACAAGCTGCGCCACTACTTCAACCACCCCGGCTTCGTGGAGTCCGTGGTCGACGCGACCCTGGCCGCGCTGGCCGACCTCCCGGCGGCCGTCCGCGAGGGCGCCCACCTCGCCTTCGTCACCCACTCCGTGCCCGAGACGATGGACGAGGCGAGCGGCCCCGACGGTGGCGCCTACACCGCCCAGCACCTCAGCGTCGCCGAGGAGGTCGTCGAGCGGGTCCGCCAGGAGACCGGTCGCCGCCACCAGCACGAGCTCGTCTTCTGCTCGCGCTCCGGCGCCCCCCACGTCCCGTGGCTCGAGCCGGACGTCAACGACCACCTGCGCGAGCTGCACGACCTCGGCACGTCCGCCGTGGTGATGGTGCCGATCGGCTTCGTCTCCGACCACATGGAGGTCATCTACGACCTCGACACCGAGGCGATGGCCACCGCCGAGAAGCTCGGCCTGCCCGCCACCCGGGCGGCGACGGCGGGCATCGACCCGCGGTTCGTCGCGGTCGTCCGCGACCTGCTCCTCGAGCGGGCCGCCGTCGAGCGCGGTGCGGAGGTGTCGCGCCGGGCGGTCGGCAGCATGCCGGCACTCTGGGACCGCTGCCCGGTGGGCTGTTGCGCCAACCCGCGCGGTGAACGCCCGGCCCTGTGCGGCTCATGACGTCCGGGCCGGCGGACCTCGACGCGGCGGACCTGGCCCGGATCGCCCTGGAGGTCGCCCGGGAGGCGGCCGCCCTGGTCCGGGGCCGCAAGGCCGGCGGCGTCACGGTCGCCGACACCAAGACCAGCGTCGTCGACGTCGTGACCGAGGCCGACCGTGCCAGCGAGGAGCTGATCCGCCGCCGCCTGCTCGAGCACCGTCCCGACGACGCGATCCTCGGCGAGGAGGGCAGCGACCGCCCGGGCACCACCGGTGTCCGCTGGGTCGTCGACCCGATCGACGGGACCGTGAACTTCCTCTACGGCATCCCGCAGTACGCCGTCTCGATCGCCGCCGAGCTGACCACCCCCGACGGGGTCGAGGTCGTGGCCGGAGTCGTGCTCAACGCCGCCACCGGCACCGAGTACGTCGCCCACATCCGCCCCGACGGGTCCGCCACCGCGACCCGGGACGGCGCGGCGATCGGCGTACGGGGTCCGGCGCCGCTGGCCCAGCGCCTGGTCGGGACCGGCTTCTCCTACGACGCCGGGCTGCGCGAGATCCAGGCCCGCGCCCTGGTCGACCTGCTGCCGCGGATCCGCGACATCCGCCGGCTGGGCGCCTGCGCCCTCGACCTGTGCGGGGTCGCCGAGGGCAGCCTCGACGGCTACGTCGAGGAGGGTGTCAACCTCTGGGACCACGCCGCCGGCGGGCTGGTCGCCAGGGCCGCGGGGGCCACCACGGAGCTCACCACGGGCGCCGGTGGTCGAGACCTGCTGCTGTGTGCTCCGACACACGGCTTCGAGGAGTTCCGGGAGGCCGTCCGCACAGCGGGGTTCCTCGCCCGCTCAAGGGTCAAATGACCCCGGAACTCCCACGAATCCGCGGGCGTTGTGGGGGAATAGCCGGACACCACCAGATGTTCATGCGTCGCACGGCGAGACCGGCGTGCACACATCCCTCCGGATGGTGCACAATCTGGCGCCGACGCGAGGACAACGGTCGTACACATGGCCAGCCACACGGCAGCCACATGGGATGCAGGGTTTTGAGGGGAGTGACGGATGGCGACTGACTACGACGCACCGCGCAAGAACGAGGACGAGCAGTCCGAGGAGAGCATCGAGGAGCTCAAGGCACGTCGCCACGACAAGAACTCCGGCAAGGTCGACGAGGACGAGGCGGAGGCCGCCGAGTCGTTCGAGCTGCCGGGTGCCGACCTGTCGCACGAGGAGCTCGCCGTCGAGGTGAAGCCCAAGCAGGACGACGAGTTCACGTGCATGAGCTGCTTCCTGGTGCACCACCGTTCGCAGCTGGCGGATGCCAAGAAGATGATCTGCAAGGACTGCGCCTGAGCGCAGGCCGCACGGACCGACAGCAAAGGCCGCAACCCCTCGGGGTTGCGGCCTTTCGCGTTGCTGGAGCGTGGGTGGGTCAGCTGGTGGGGGCCGGGGCCTTCGAGGCGTCCTGGCCGTCCTTCTGGAGGTCGGGCGGCAGGTGGCCGGTGGACTTCGCGTAGTACTCCGCGGCCCGGCGGGTGGCCAGCATGCGGGCCAGCGCGATGAACGTGCCGCTCACGCTCGCCCACGCCACGGCCTCCCACAGGGCCACGTCGGGGTCGGCCGGGTTGGCGGGAGGGTTCTTGCCCGTCGCCGCCCTCCAGCCGGTGTTGAGGGTCTTCTTCGCGACGGCGGCGGCGCCGAGCGCCGCACCGAGGGAGAAGACGGACCAGACCTTCGAGCCAGATGCCATGGGACGACCTTACCCAGCCGTGGGCCGGGCATTCAGGGCGGCGGCCAGCTCCTCGGGGTGGCGGGTGCTGACCAGCCAGTACGGCGTGGGGTCGGCCGGGTCGCTGATCGCGACCTTGACGGCGCGCTTGAGGTAGGGCCGCAGCAGCAGGAACGCCCGCGCGTCGGCCTCGCGGCCGGCGGTCCGCCGGGTCGCGTCGGCGTCGAGGGCCTCGGCCGCACCCAGGTGGGCGGCCTCGATCCGGGCCCGACCGGCGGTGAGCACGCCGTCACGGACGCTCACCCGGGCGCTGCCGTAGGAGAGGAACACCCCGGCGAGCAGGGCCATCGCGACCGCGGTCACGGCCCAGGCGACGCTGCCGGGCAGGGCCACGACGACCGCCAGCCACAGGGTGGCGACCAGCATCGTGCCCTGGACCCACCAGCGCAGGGGCACGCCGAGGCGCTCGTCGTACTCCGGCCGTGACTCCACGGGGAGAAGACTTCCATGACCGGTAGGGTCACCCGCCGTGACCCCCGACTTGCCCCACCTGACCGTGGACGTCGTCCGCCTCGACACCGACCTGCCGCTGCCGTCGTACGCCCACCCCGGCGACGCCGGGGCCGACCTGCTGACGACCGTCGACGTGACGCTGGCGCCGGGGGAGCGGGCCATGGTCCCCACCGGGATCGCGCTGGCGCTGCCCGACGGGTACGTCGCCCTCGTGCACCCGCGCTCCGGCCTCGCGGCCCGGCACGGCCTGTCGATCGTCAACACGCCCGGCACCATCGACGCGGGCTACCGCGGCGAGGTGAAGGTGATGCTGATCAACCACGACCCGCGCGAGCCGATCGAGCTGCGACGGGGCGACCGGATCGCCCAGCTGGTCATCCAGCGCTTCGAGCGGGCGCGCTTCGTCGAGGTGGGGGAACTCCCCGACTCGGCGCGTGGCGACGGGGGTTACGGTTCTACCGGAGGGTTCGGTCGGTCGTGACCACCCTGCGCCCGCCAACCGAGGAGTCGTCGTGAAGTTCCGCCGAAAGTCCACCGAGCCCGCCCCGGGCGAGGCCGTCGAGACCGCGGGGGCGAGCGACGCCGTCGCCGAGCCGGCGGTGGCGGCGACGGGTCCCTTCGACGCCGACGACCTGCCCCAGGACGGCGTCCAGCGCGTCGACCTCGGCTCACTCCTCATCGAGCCCCAGCCGGGCCGCGAGCTGCGTCTCCAGGTCGACGAGTCGACCGGGGAGGTCCAGTCGGTGGTGCTGGCCGGCGCCGACGGCGCCCTCGAGCTGCGCGCGTTCGCCGCCCCCCGCCACGGCGACCTGTGGGGCGAGGTGCGCCCGCAGATCGCCGCCGACATGGCCCAGCACGGCGGCATCGCCAGCGAGCGCGAGGGCCGCTTCGGCACCGAGCTCGTCTGCCAGATGACCGTGCAGCGCGGCGACGGCACCACCGGCACCCAGCCCTCGCGGATCATCGGCATCAACGGGTCGCGCTGGATGCTGCGCGCCACCCTGCTCGGCCGCCCGGCGATGGACCTCGAGGGGTCCGGCGACTGGGAGGACACCATCGAGAAGGTCGCGGTCCGCCGCGGCAACGGGGCGATGCCCGTCGGCGACGTCCTGCCCGTCGCCCTCCCCGACGACGCACGCCGGCTCGATCCGAACGCCTGACCATGGGCGAGAAGAGCCGCCTGCGGCGGAACCTCAGCAAGTGGGCCAACAGCACCGACCAGCACGCGCGTGACCTGCGCAAGACCTACGGCGAGTCCGGGCTGGCCACGATCGCCGAGGCCCCGGACCGCGAGCGGGTCCGCGTGCGCGGCACCATCCGCACGGTCACCCTGCGGCCCCGCGGCGGTGTCCCCGCGCTCGAGGCCGAGCTGTACGACGGCTCCGGGGTGATCACGGTCGTGTGGCTGGGTCGGCGCCAGATCGCCGGCATCACCCCCGGTCGGGCCATGGAGATCCAGGGCCGGATCGGCGCCCACGAGGGCGTCCGGATCATGTACAACCCGCGTTACGAGCTCATGCCGTGACCGATCCCGCACCCCGGTCGTCGGAGCAGGCGCCCGCCCAGGCCTCCGTCGAGACCGTCGAGTCCGTCGTCCGCGCCCAGCTCGCCAAGGCACTCGGCGGCCGCCGCGGCATGGTCGAGGCCGCCGTGCCGACCATCCTGTTCACCCTGATGTGGCTCACCACCCGCGAGCTCAACCTCGCCCTGGGCGTGAGCGTCGCGGCCGCACTGGTCATGCTCGCGGTCCGGCTGGTCCAGCGCTCGACGGTCCAGTTCGTCGTCAACGCCCTCGTCGGCATCGGCATCGGCTGGCTGTTCGTCTCGATGTCGGCGCACCGCGGCGGCAGCGCCGACGACCAGGCGCTGGCCTACTTCCTGCCGGGGATCATCTACAACACGGCGTACACCGTGGTGCTGGCGACGACCTGCCTGATCCGCTGGCCGATCATCGGCTTCATGGTCGGCAGCGTCACCGGCGACCCCACCGCCTGGCACAAGGACCGCCAGGTCGTGCGGCTGTGCACGCTACTCACGTGGTTCCTCGTCCTGCCGTGCCTGCTGCGCGTCCTCGTCCAGGGCCCGCTCTGGCTGGCCGGCTCCCACGGCGCCATGGACGCCGACGCGGCCGTCGCCGCCCTCGGCGTCCTCAAGGTCGTGCTCGGCTGGCCGCTCCAGCTCGCCGCCCTCGCCGGCATGGCGTGGGTGCTCGGTCGCAACCACACGCCGGTGGAGTCGGCTGTCTGACCCGCCCGGTGGCTCAGCCGCCGTGGTTCTGCGGGGCGAGCAGCCGCTCGAGCTGGTCCTCGACGTCGGCGGGGACGACGAAGAGCAGCTCGTCACCGCTCTCGATGGGCTGCTCGGCCTCGGGGACGTAGACCTGGCCGTCGCGCAGGATCGTGACGAGGGCACAGTTCTCCGGGAAGGGGATGAGCCCGATCGGCTTCCCGACGTACGGCGAGTCGGTGGGCAGCGTCATCTCGACGAGGTTGGCGTTGCCCTGGCGGAAGGTGAACAGTCGGACCAGGTCGCCGACGGTCACGGCCTCCTCGACGAGCGCCGACATGATCCGCGGGGTCGACACGTTGACGTCGACGCCCCAGGCCTCGGTGAACAGCCACTCGTTGTTGGGGTGGTTGACGCGGCCGACGGTGCGGGGCACGCCGAACTCGGTCTTGGCCAGCAGCGAGGTGACCAGGTTGGCCTTGTCGTCACCGGTCGCGGCGATGACCACGTCGCACTGGTCGAGGCGGGCCTCCTCCAGGGAGGACATCTCGCACGAGTCGGCGAGCAGCCACTCGGCGTCCGGGACGCGCTCGGGCTTGATCGAGCCCGGCTCCTTGTCGATGAGCAGGACCTCGTGGCCGTTGGTGATCAGCTCGCGGGCGATGGACCGCCCGACCGCGCCGGCTCCGGCGATGGCGACGCGCATCAGTGCTCCTCGGGGCCTTGTTCGATCACGGAGTAGGCGTGCGCGGCGTTCTCCTCGCGCATCACCAGGTGCAGCAGGTCGCCCTCCTGGATGACCGACTCCCGGGTGGGCAGCATGCCCTCGCCCAGCCGGTCGATCCAGGCGATGCGGCTGTGCGACTGCATCTGAAAGTCCACCGTGCGGTGGCCGATCCACGCGTCGCTCGCGGGAATCTGGTCGAGGCGGATCGTGCCGGAGGGGTCGCGGAAGTCCGGCTCGGCGCCGGCGGGCAGCAGCCGGCGTAGCACCTGGTCGGCCGTCCACTTGACCGTGGCGACCGTGGTGATGCCGAGGCGCTGGTAGACCTCGGCGCGACCGGGGTCGTAGATGCGGGCGACGACCTGCTGGATCCCGAACGTCTCGCGGGCCACGCGGGCCGCGATGATGTTGGAGTTGTCACCGCTGGAGACGGCCGCGAAGGCATCGGCGCGGCGGATGCCGGCCTTCTCGAGGACCTCCTGGTCGAAGCCGTAGCCGGTCACCTTGTCCCCGTTGAAACCCGGGCCCAGACGCCGGAACGCGTCCGGCTCGCTGTCGATGACGGAGACGGTGTGGTTGCGGTCCTCGAGGCTGCGGGCGAGCGTCGAACCGACGCGGCCACAGCCCATGATCACGACGTGCACGACGCAGACGCTACCGCAGCAGGTTTGTGGTCTAGCCTTGCCGCTCGTGGGAGTCGGCGACGTATCTAAACGCATCCTGTTGGGCCGCAAGCTGCGGAGCTCCCAGCTGGGGGAGACGCTGCTCCCCAAGCGCATCGCGCTCCCGGTGTTCGCCAGCGACGCGCTCTCCTCGGTGGCCTACGCCCCGGACGAGGTCTTCATCATGCTGTCGCTCGCCGGGGCCTCGGCGTACGTCTGGTCCTGGAAGATCGGCATCGCGGTCGCCCTGGTGATGAGCGCGGTCGTCATGTCCTACCGGCAGACCGTGCACGCCTACCCCAGCGGCGGCGGTGACTACGAGGTCGCCACCGTCAACCTCGGCGCCATGGCCGGCACCACCGTGGCCAGTGCGCTGCTCGTCGACTACGTCCTGACCGTGGCGGTGTCGATCTCCTCCGGGGCGCAGTACGCCGCCTCGGCCATCGGCGCGCTCAGCGGGCACGAGGCGACGTTCGCCTCGATCATGGTGCTGGTCCTGATGGCCATCAACCTGCGCGGCATCCGCGAGTCCGGGACCTTCTTCGCCTTCCCGACCTACGCCTTCATGGTCGCGATCCTCGGCATGTGCGGCTTCGGGCTGCTCCGCCTCGCGACCGGCGACCTGCCCCACGTCGAGAGCGCCGGGCTGCACATCCAGCCCGATCCGGGCTACGGCTCCTCGATGTCGACGTTCGCGCTGCTCTTCCTGCTGGCGCGGGCGTTCTCGTCCGGCTGTGCCGCGCTGACCGGTGTCGAGGCGATCTCCAACGGCGTGCCCGCCTTCAAGAAGCCCAAGAGCAAGAACGCCGCGACCACGCTGCTGCTGCTCGGCATGATCGCGATCACGATGATGATCAGCGTCATCGTGCTGGCCAAGAAGATGGGCCTCAAGTACGTCGACCCCAACCAGATGGACCGGCTCACCCTCGACGGCAAGCCGCTGCCGGCCGGCTACGACCAGCACGCCGTGATCGCCCAGATCGCCCGTGCGGTCTTCTCCGACTTCTCGCCCGGCTTCTATGCCGTCGTCACGGTGACCGGCATCATCCTGGTGCTGGCCGCCAACACCGCCTTCAACGGCTTCCCCGTGCTCGGCTCGATCCTCGCCCAGGACGGCTACGCGCCGCGGGCGCTCGGCTCGCGTGGCGACCGGCTGGCCTACAGCAACGGCATCGTCTTCCTCGCGTTCATGGCGATCATCCTGATCGAGATGTTCAACGCCGAGACCACCAAGCTGATCCAGCTCTACATCGTCGGCGTCTTCGTCTCCTTCAACCTCAGCCAGCTCGGGATGATCCGGCACTGGACGCGCCACCTGAAGACCGAGACGGAGCCCTCGGAGCGGCGCCGGATGGTCCGCTCGCGGGCGATCAACACCGTGGGCCTGACGTTCACCGCAGTCGTGCTCGTGATCGTGCTGATCACCAAGTTCCTCGCCGGCGCCTGGATCACGATCCTGGCGATGATCATCTTCTTCCTGATCATGCGCGGCATCCGGAGGCACTACGACAACGTTCAGGCCGAGCTCGCCGCCGACGAGGAGGACAAGATCATGCCGACGCGGGTCCACGCGATCGTGCTGGTCTCCAAGCTCCACAAGCCCACCCTGCGGGCGCTGGCGTTCGCCAAGGCGACCCGCCCCAACGTCCTCGAGGGCGTGTACGTCGCGTCCGACCCCGCGGCCACGAGCCGGCTGCTGGAGGAGTGGGACGAGCGCAACCTCGGCGTCCCGCTCAAGGTGCTGCACTCGCCCTACCGCGAGCTGATCAAGCCGATCGTCGACTACGCGATGGAGATCAAGAAGGCCAACCCGCGCGGGGTGGTCGCGGTCTACATCCCGGAGTACGTCGTCGGCCGCTGGTGGGAGCAGCTGCTCCACAACCAGACCGCGCTGCGCCTCAAGGGCCGGCTGCTGTTCGCCCCCGGCGTCATGGTCACCTCGGTGCCCTACCAGCTGCGGTCCTCCCAGATCGCCCGCGAGCGCGAGGAGCGCGAGCTCGCCCGGGTCCGCCCCGGCGACCTGCGGCGGGGCCAGGTCAGCGGCGGCGAGAGCCACAAGGGGCAGATCCAGCGATGAGCAACCGCAACACCCGTCCCGGCCGCCGGCCGCGGCAGCGCCAGGCGCGGGGCGCCTCGATGGTCGGCCGCCGCTTCGAGGCCGAGGTCGGCCCGGTCGCCCACGGCGGGCACTGCATCGTCCGCGTCCCGACCGGTTCGGAGGTCGAGCCTGCCGAGACCCGGGTGGTCTTCGTCCGGCACGCGATCCCGGGGGAGCGGGTGGTCGTGGAGATCACCGAGGGCACCGAGGGCGACCGCTTCTGGCGCGGTGACGCCGTGGAGGTCCTCCAGGCCTCGTCCGAGCGCGTCGAGCCGCCCTGCCCGTACGCCGGCCCCGGGCCCGGGCTCTGCGGCGGCTGCGACTTCCAGCACGTGACCATTGCGCACCAGCGCGAGCTCAAGGCGGCCGTGGTCCGCGAGCAGCTCGCCCGGCTCGCGAAGATCGACGTACCCGTCACCGTGGAGCAGGTCGCCGGTGACGAGGACGGGCTGCGCTGGCGCACCCGCGTCCAGTGGGCGTCCGGCCCGGGCGGCACCCGCGGTATGCGGGCGCACCGCTCCACCACCGTCATCCCGGTCGAGGACTGCCTGATCGCGCGCACCGACGCCCGCGAGGTGCCGGGTCCGGCCGGGGTCGTGACCGAGCAGGTCGTCACCGCTGCCGGCACCCACAGCTTCGCCGTCGACGCCGACGGCTTCTGGCAGGTCCACCCGGGGGCGCCGCGCGTCCTCGTCGAGACCGTGCTCGACTTCCTCGACGCCCAGCCGGGCGAGCGGGTCATGGACCTCTATGCCGGGGTCGGGCTGTTCGCCCGCTTCCTGGCCGACGCCGTCGGCCCCACCGGCCGGATCGCCGCGGTGGAGGGCGATCGCGACGCAGCGAAGCACGCGCAGGGCAACCTCGCGGGCATCCCGGGCGTGCGCGTCGAATGCGGCAGCGTCGACAAGGTCCTCGCGACCTCGTTCGACGAGCCCTTCGACCTCGTCGTCCTCGACCCACCCCGCGAGGGCGCGCGCCGCGAGGTCGTCGAGCAGGTCGTGGACCGTGCCCCGCGCGCCGTGGCGTACGTCGCGTGCGACCCGGCCGCGCTGGCCCGGGACGTCGCGTTCTTCGCCGAGCACGGCTACCGCCTCGAGCGGATCCGGGCCTTCGACCTCTTCCCGATGACCCACCATGTCGAGTGCGTGGCGCTCCTCACCCGGGACCGCTGAGCACACCCTCCGGTTGTCCTCGAGCGCGCTCCAAGGCCTAGCGTCGCGGACATGACTGAGAAGACCTGGTTCATCACCGGTGCCTCCCGCGGCTTCGGCCGCGAGTGGGCGATCGCCGCCCTCGAGCGCGGCGACCGCGTCGCGGCCACCGCCCGGGACACCGCCACCCTCGACGAGCTCGTCCAGAAGTACGGCGACGCCGTCCTGCCCCTCCAGCTCGACGTCACCGACCGCGCGGCCGACTTCGCCGCCGTCGCGCAGGCGCACGCGCACTTCGGCCGCCTCGACGTGGTCGTCAACAACGCCGGCTACGGGCACTTCGGCTTCGTCGAGGAGCTCGGCGAGCAGGAGTTCCGCGACCAGCTGGAGACCAACGTCTTCGGCGCGATGTGGGTCACCCAGGCCGCGCTGCCGTTCCTGCGCGAGCAGGGGAGCGGCCACATCCTCCAGGTGTCCTCGATCGGCGGCATCTCGGCGTTCCCGATGCTCGGCGCCTACCACGCCTCCAAGTGGGCGCTCGAGGCGTTCTCGCAGTCGCTGGCCGCCGAGGTCGCCGGCTTCGGGATCCACGTGACCCTGATCGAGCCGGGCGGGTTCGCGACCGACTGGTCGGGACCGTCGGCCGTGCGGAGCGAGCCGTTGGCGGCGTACGACGAGGTCCGCGAGCAGGTCGCCGAGCTCCGCAAGGCGCGCTCGGCCGGCTCCGGACCGGGCGACCCGCAGGCCTCGGCCCGCGCAGTCCTCAAGGTCGTCGACGCCGAGGAGCCGCCGCTGCGCGTGTTCTTCGGCGCCGCGCCGCTGGGCATCGCGAAGGCCGACTACGAGTCCCGGATCAAGGGCTGGGAGGACTGGCAGGACGTCGCGCTCCTGGCCCACGGCTGAGCGCACGGGGATTGAGGCGTGTCTCGACTTCGTGTATCTTGACGTCAAGACATTCCGCCGAGGCCACCCCCGTTGTTGTGGGGGAGCGAGCCACGGCAGTATGACCCCAGACCCCCACAAGCCTTCGAGGAGATGCGGCTGATGGCCAGTCAGGACAGCTTCGGTGCCAAGAGCACCCTGGACGTGGACGGCAAGTCCTACGAGATCTTCCGTCTCGACGCGGTGACCGGCGAGGGGCTCGACGTGGCGTCGCTGCCCTTCAGCCTCAAGGTCCTGCTGGAGAACCTCCTCCGCACCGAGGACGGCGCGGACATCACCGCCGACGACATCAAGGCGCTCGCCGGCTGGGACGCCGACGCCGAGCCCGACAAGGAGATCCAGTTCACGCCGGCCCGCGTGATCATGCAGGACTTCACCGGTGTGCCGTGCGTCGTCGACCTCGCCACCATGCGCGAGGCGATGGCCGACCTCGGCGGCGACCCCTCGAAGATCAACCCGCTCGCGCCGGCCGAGATGGTCATCGACCACTCCGTCATCGCCGACGTCTTCGGCACCCCCGAGGCGTTCGAGCGCAACGTCGAGATCGAGTACGAGCGCAACCGCGAGCGCTACCAGTTCCTGCGCTGGGGCCAGGGCGCCTTCGACGACTTCAAGGTCGTCCCGCCGGGCACCGGCATCGTCCACCAGGTCAACATCGAGCACCTCGCCCGCACGATCTTCACCCGTGAGGTCGACGGCGAGCTGCAGGCCTACCCCGACACCTGTGTCGGCACCGACTCCCACACCACGATGGTCAACGGCATCGGCGTGGTCGGCTGGGGCGTCGGCGGCATCGAGGCCGAGGCGGCCATGCTCGGCCAGCCCGTGTCGATGCTGATCCCGCGCGTCGTCGGCTTCAAGCTCAACGGCGACCTGCCCGAGGGCGCGACCGCCACCGACCTGGTGCTCACGATCACCGAGATGCTGCGCAAGCACGGTGTCGTCGGCAAGTTCGTCGAGTTCTACGGCCCGGGTGTCTCCGCGCTGCCGCTGGCCAACCGCGCCACCATCGGCAACATGAGCCCGGAGTTCGGCTCGACGATCGCGGTCTTCCCGATCGACGAGGAGACCACCAAGTACCTCAAGCTCACCGGCCGCTCCGACGAGCAGCTCGCGCTGGTCGAGGCCTACGCCAAGGCCCAGGGCCTCTGGCACGACCCGTCCGCCGAGCCGCGCTACTCGGAGAAGCTCGAGCTCGACGTCTCGACGGTCGTCCCGTCGCTCGCCGGTCCCAAGCGCCCTCAGGACCGCGTGTCGGTCACCTCCGCCGGTGAGTCGTTCCGCACCGCGCTGGCCGACTACACCGACAACGTGGACGCCACGGCCGACGTCGAGATCGACGGCCAGAAGGCCACCATCGGCCACGGTGCCGTCGCGATCGCCGCGATCACGTCCTGCACCAACACGTCCAACCCGTCGGTGATGATCGGGGCCGCGCTGCTGGCCAAGAACGCCGTCGAGAAGGGCCTGTCCCGCAAGCCGTGGGTCAAGACCACGCTCGCGCCCGGCTCCAAGGTCGTCTCCGACTACTACGAGAAGTCCGGCCTCACGCCGTACCTCGACAAGCTCGGCTTCAACCTCGTCGGCTACGGCTGCACGACCTGCATCGGCAACTCCGGCCCGCTCATCCCCGAGGTCTCGGCCGCGGTCAACGAGGCCGACCTCGCGGTCACCTCGGTGCTGTCGGGCAACCGCAACTTCGAGGGCCGGATCAACCCGGACGTGAAGATGAACTACCTCGCGTCCCCGCCGCTCGTCGTCGCCTACGCGCTCGCCGGGTCGATGGACGTCGACCTGTTCAACGACGCGCTCGGCCAGGACACCGAGGGCAACGACGTGTTCCTCCGCGACATCTGGCCGTCGGCCCAGGAGGTCGAGGACGTGATCGCCACCGCGATCACCTCCGAGATGTTCGCCACCGACTACGCCGACGTCTTCGCCGGTGACGCCCAGTGGCAGTCGCTGCCCACTCCCGAGGGCAAGACCTTCGAGTGGGACCCCGAGTCCACCTACGTCCGCAAGCCTCCCTACTTCGACGGGATGCCCGCGGAGCCGGTGGCCGTCACCGACATCGAGGGCGCTCGCGTCCTGCTGAAGCTGGGCGACTCGGTCACCACCGACCACATCAGCCCGGCCGGTGCGATCAAGAAGGACTCGCCCGCGGGCAAGTACCTCGCGGCCCACGGCGTCGAGCAGCGTGACTTCAACTCCTACGGCTCGCGCCGTGGCAACCACGAGGTCATGATCCGCGGCACGTTCGCCAACATCCGCCTCCGCAACCAGCTCGCGCCGGGCACCGAGGGTGGCTTCACCCGGGACTTCACGAAGGACGACGCCCCGGTCACCACCATCTACGAGGCCTCCGAGTCGTACGCCGACGCCGGCACGCCCCTCGTCGTCCTCTGCGGCAAGGAGTACGGCTCCGGTTCGTCGCGCGACTGGGCGGCCAAGGGCACCTCGCTGCTCGGCGTGAAGGCCGTCATCGCCGAGTCCTACGAGCGGATCCACCGCTCCAACCTCATCGGCATGGGCGTCATCCCGCTGCAGTTCCCGCAGGGCGAGACCGCCGAGTCGCTGGGGCTGACGGGTGAGGAGACGTTCTCGATCACCGGCATCACGGAGCTCAACGAGGGCCGCACGCCGAAGACCGTGAAGGTCAGGGCCGGCGACGTCGAGTTCGACGCCGTCGTCCGCATCGACACCCCGGGCGAGGCGAACTACTACCGCAACGGCGGGATCATGCAGTACGTCCTGCGCAACCTGCGCAAGCAGGGCTGATCTCCTGACCGAGCTGTTCTCCGGGCTCACGGCGAGCGCGACCGTCCTGGTCGCGCTCGCCGTTCTCGTCGGGGCCTGGATCCAGTCCGTCGCGGGCCTCGGGATGGGCCTGGTCGCGGCGCCGGTCGTGGCCGTCGTCGCCCCTGAGCTGATGCCGGAGCTGCCGCTCTTCTTCGGCCTGATGGTGAGCACGAGCGTGCTCGTCCTGGACCGTCGCCACGTCGACTGGCGCGCCGTCGGCTGGACGCTCCCGGCCCGCGCGCTGGGCACCGTCCCCGGCGTGTGGCTGGTGGTCGTCTTCACGAACGCGCAGATCGGCATCGCCGTGGCCACCATGGTGCTGGTCGCCGTGCTCGTCTCCTGGCGCACCATCACCGTCCCGGTGAACCCCGCCACCATGGTCGCCGCCGGCTTCATCGGAGGAGTGGGCGGGACCGCGACGTCCATCGCCGGCCCCGCCGTGGCGCTGCTCTTCCAGCACGGCCGGCCCTCGGAGGTGCGTGCCACGCTCGCGGTGTTCTTCGCCGGAGGCGTCCTGATGTCGCTGGGAGCGCTGGCCGTCGTCGGCCACTTCAGCACCGCGTCGATCGGCCTGGCGGTCCTGTGCGCCCCGCTCGTCGGGCTCGGCCTGTGGCTGGGCCACCACACCCGCGACCACCTCCCTCGGGAGCGTTTTCGCCGCGTCGTGCTCCTCGTCTGCGCCGCCTCTGCGGTCGCGCTCCTGCTGAAGTCCCTCTGACGTCGAATCGGTACCTGTGACCACTCGAATCGGGACTTCTGGACAGTTGAGTCGGTAGTTCCGGTCACTTCAATCGGGACTTCCCGTCATCGGGGTCGGCGGTCGTGACCGAAGGTCCCGATTGGCGTGGTCACAACCCCCGATTGAACTGGTCAGAAGTCCCGATTCGACTGGTCGAGGACCGCCCGCAGCGGGGCCGGGACCCGGTCGGGAGCGAGGGCCTCGACCATGAGGGCGGCGTACTTCGCCTTGCGTCCCGACCTCGAGCCGAGGAAGCGCCGCAGCACCATCGCCGGCGTCCAGCCCTGCTGGGCCGGCATCTGCCGCAGCCTCTCCAAGGAACGGCGCTCACCGGCGGCGTCGATCACGGCCTCGACCCCGTCGACGCCCAGTGCCCGGATCAGCTCCTCCTCGAGGTCGGCCTCGCAGCGGAAGAAGCCCAGGTGCTCGAGCCCGCCCGGCTCGGCCGCGGCGGGGAGCCCGGCGGCGACCAGGCCGCGACGTACGAACCCCTCCTCGCCGGCGTCGTAGAGCCCGGCCAGCGCCAATCCCAGCCCGCGGGGGCCGAAGTGCAGGGCGAAGGCGCGGATGTTGGTGATCCCGCCCATGGGCACGACGTCCACGGCGTCGGACGCCAGGTCGCGCTGCTCGCGGGCCGCGAGCGCGTGCAGCGCGGCGCGGTCGCTGTTGCCCTCGACGAGGAGGGCGATGCGGGGCGCGTCCACGGTGACCATTGGCTGCCCTCGGGCGGCGCGGGTCAACTGGTTTCCCCGACCCGACGGGTGCGGGGGATCACACATGCCGCGGTCGCAGGGTGGGTATGTCTTCGGCATGAACACCCCACGTCACGAGGTCCTGCCCACGCTCGCTCGGATCGTGGGCCTCTGGGTGGCGGTCACCGCCGTGGTGGTGGGCCTCGGCTGGCTGATCACCCACCCGCTCGCCAGCGGCCTCGACGGCTTCGACAACCCGATCAGCCGATGGTTCGCCGACCAGCGCACCGGCTCCCTCGACAGCCTGGCCGACGTGGGCACCCTCCTCGGCGAGACGATCACCGGACTGTCCGTCGCCGCCGTCACCGCGCTGGTGTTCTCGCTGTGGCAGCGCTCGATCCGCCCGGCCCTCTTCGTCGCGCTCGCCGAGGCCTGCATCGGCGGCCTCTACTTCGTGGCCACCCACCTGATCTCGCGGGACCGGCCCCCGGTCAAGATCCTCGACGCCGGCCTGGTCCCGGACCACAGCTTCCCCTCCGGTCACGTCGCCACCGCGATCGTCGCGTACGCCGGCATCGTGGTCCTGCTGCGCGCCTACGCGGCCGCGGCCGCCCGGTGGGCGGTCGTGCTGCTCCTGCTCCCCGCCTTCACCCTGCTCGCCCGGCTCTACCAGGGCGCCCACCACCTCACCGACGTGGCGACGAGCGTCTGCTACGCCAGCGTGTTCCTGCTGGTCCTGGCGCGGCTCCTCCTGCCGCGCCCGGATAGCGTTGCCACATGATCGTTGCGTTCAGCATCTCCCCGACGACCGGCGACGAGACCGGCGGCGTCTCCGAGGCCGTCGCGGCGGCCGTCCGGGTCGTCCGCGAGTCCGGCCTCCCCAACGAGACCAACGCCATGTTCACGAACATCGAGGGGGAGTGGGACGAGGTGATGGCCGTGGTCAAGCAGGCCGTCGACGTCGTCGCGGCGGTCTCGCCGCGCGTCGGCCTCGTGCTCAAGGCCGACATCCGTCCCGGGTTCACCGGCCAGCTGACCGCCAAGGTCGAGCGGGTCGAGCGCGCGCTCGAGGCCTGATGTCCCAGTTCTCGACCGGCCAATCGACGCCCGAGACGCCCGAGACGCCCGACGCGCCGGAGGGCCACGAGCGGCCAGGTCGCAGTCGGCTGCCGCTCGTGATCGCCGTCGTCGCCTCCGTGGTCGTGCTGCTCCTCGCTGTCGCCGTGCCGCTCGTGGTCCAGAAGGAGCGGGCGGGCAGCACCCAGAAGGTCGACGCCTCGACCGCGACGCTCGACGACGTCCAGGTCTTCGAGAACCTGCCGCGCGACCACGTCGAGGGCGACGTGGACTACGACCAGACCCCGCCCGTCGGCGGCCCGCACGACCCGGTCTGGCTGGACTGCGGCGTCTACGACGCTCCGGTCCGTGACGAGAACGCCGTGCACGACCTGGAGCACGGCGCCGTCTGGATCTCCTACTCGCCCGACCTGTCGGCGGACGACGTCGCGAAGCTGGCCGAGCAGCTGCCTCAGAACGGCATCATGGCGCCGTACGTCGGCCTGCCCTCGCCCGTGGTCGTCACCGTCTGGGAGCGCCAGCTGGACCTGACCGGCGCCGACGACCCGCGGTTGCCGATGTTCCTCGCGGGGTTCAGCGACGGCCACACGGCGCCGGAGCCGTTCGCGTCGTGCGCCGGCGGCGAGCGCGACCCCGGCACCGTCGGCGTCTGACCCCTACGACTCCAGCCACGCGGGGTCGACGGTGGTGCCGACCCGGCTGCGTACCTCGTCGATGGCGTCCCAGTCGTTGGCGTGCATGCCCGCCACGATGCGGTCGCCGGCGAGCCACCAGGCCGTGAACACCCGGCCCGCGGCGTCGCCGCGGACGAGCACGCGGTCGTAGTCGCCCGGGCCGGCGTTGCCGACGTACTCCATGCCGAAGTCGTACTGGTCGGTGAAGAAGTAGGGCTGCTGGTCGGCGACGGCATCGACGCCGGCGAGGGTGGCCGCGGCGACCTTGCCGTGCTGGATGGCGGTGTCCCAGTGCTCCACCCGCAGCGGCCTGCCGAGCAGTGGGTGGTCGACGTTGGCGACGTCGCCCGCGGCCAGGACGGTCGCGTCGTCGGTCCGCAGGTGGGCGTCGGTGCGGATGCCGTTGTCGACGGTCAACCCGGCCGCCTCGGCCAGCTCGGTGTTGGGCTGGGCGCCGATGCCGACGAGCACGTGGTCGACGACGAGGTCGTCCCCGTCGTCGAGGGCGAGGCGGGTGCCCTCCGAGGTGGCCTCGACCGCGGTGACCTGGGTGCTCGTGCGCACGTCGACGCCGTGCTCTCGGTGCATCGCGGTCATGATCCCCGCGACCTCGCTGCCGAGCACGCGCACCAGCGGCAGCTCGAGCGCCTCGAGGACGGTGACCTCGGCCCCGGCGATGCGGGCGGCCGCGGCGGCCTCGAGGCCGATCCAGCCGCCGCCGATGATGCCGAGACGCAGCCCCGGCCGCAGCAGTCCCCGGAGCGCCACGGAGTCGCCGATCGTCCGGAGGTAGGTCGCGGGCACCCCGCTCTCGTCGACGAGGGGCAGCCGTCGGGCCCGGGCTCCGGTCGCGATCAGGAGCTGCCCGTAGCCGATGTCCTCGCCGGCCGCGTGCACGGTCCTGGCGTCGCGGTCGATCCGCTCGGCGCGGGTGCCGGTGCGCAGGCCGACGTCGTGGTCGGCGTACCACTCGGCGGGCCGGACGATCGCGGTGGTCGCCTCCTTCTCGCCGAGCAGCACGGCCTTGGACAGCGGCGGGCGCTCGTACGGCGGGTGCGCCTCGTCGGCGAGCACGGTGACCGGTCCGGTGAAGCCGTGGGTGGTGCGCAGCTCGTGGACGGCCGTGGCGGCGGCGAGGCCGCCGCCGATCACCACGATGCGGTTGGTCATCGCACACCTCCTCGGGTGAGCGCGAGGAACTCGGCGCGGGAGGCGGGGTCCTCGCGGAGCGTGCCGCGCAGGGTCGAGGTGACCGTGCGGGCGCCCTCGGCGCGGGCGCCGCGCAGGGACATGCAGGAGTGCTCAGCCTCGATGACGACGCCGACCCCGGCCGGGGCGAGTCGCTCGAGGAGGTGGTCGGCGATCTGCGTGGTGAGGCGCTCCTGGGTCTGCGCGCGGCGTGCGAAGAACTCCACGAGCCGGGCGAACTTCGACAGGCCCAGGATCCGGTCGTCGGGCAGGTAGCCGACGTGGGCGACCCCGACGAAGGGGAGCAGGTGGTGCTCGCAGAGCGACCGGACGGGGATGTCGTGGACGAGGACGAGCTCGTCGTAGCCGGCGCTGTTCTCGAAGGTCGTCAGGTCGAAGTCGGGGACCGTGAGCATCTCGGCGTACGCCGCCACCAGTCGGCGTGGGGTCTCGCGCATGTCGTCGCCGTCGATCGGCAGGCCCAGCGCCCGCAGCATGGTGTCGGCCGCGGCCTCGGCGGCCTCGAGGTCGACGTCGGGGGCGGGCTGGGCGATGCGCTGCCGCCAACGGTCGCGGGGGTGCTCGGACTTCGCCAAGTGGGTCACGGGACGCCTCGTGCTTTCTAAAAGAGCGGTATGGGTACGTTAGAGACGTGGCGCCGGAACGTCAAGGCGTGGGGTCCGCGTGGCACGATCGCGCCGTGGACAGCGAGACCAGGACCTACCGCACCGGCGACCGCGAGACCGTGCTCGACCTGACCCGCGACTGCGCCGCGTGGGTGGAGGGACGCGGCGACGGCCTGCTGCACGTCTTCGTGCCGCACGCGACGGCCGGCATTGCGATCCTCGAGACCGGCGCGGGGAGCGACGACGACCTCCTCGCCGCGCTCGCCGACCTGCTGCCCGCCGACGATCGCTGGCGGCACGCGCACGGGAGCCCGGGGCACGGCCGGTCGCACGTGATGCCGGCGCTCGTGCCGCCGTACGCCACCGTCCCGGTGCTGGGTGGGCGCCTGGCGCTCGGCACGTGGCAGAGCATCTGCCTGGTCGACCTGAACGTCGACAACGCCGTCCGCGAGGTCCGGCTGAGCTTCCTGGCGGGCGCGTGAGCACCCCGACGGTCCTGGTCCGCTCCGCCCGACCGGGGGATGCTGCCGCCGTGCGCCGGGTGGTGGTCGCGGCCTTCGAGGACCACGGCGAGGACGTCGCCGCCATGGTCGAGGCGCTGGAGTCCGCCGGACACCGGCGCGCGAGCCTGGTCGCCGAGCTCGACGGCGAGGTGGTCGGCCACGTGCAGCTCTCGCACTCGTGGCTGGACGCGCGGCAGCGCCTGGTCGACGTGCTCGTGCTCTCCCCGCTCGGCGTCCTGCCCGCCCACCAAGGGGCGGGCATCGGCACCCGGCTGCTGGTGGCGGCCGTCGAGGCTGCCCGCGACTCGGGTGCTCCCGCCGTCTTCCTCGAGGGGTCGCCGGACTACTACTCCGCCCGTGGGTGGCAGCGGGGGAGCGCGCTCGGCTTCGAGCGGCCCTCCGTGCGGATCCCCGACCCGGCCTTCCAGGTCGTCACGTTCGCCGCGCGCGAGGAGTGGATGACTGGTCGGCTCGTCTACTGCGACCCCTTCTGGGCGCTCGACTGCGTGGGGCTGCGCGACCCGCTGCTGGCCACGCTGGAGGAGAAGTTCGCCGAGGGCTAGTTCGAACAATTGTTCGAACTCGGCGTATCGTGGGGCCATGCCCACCTACGTCGCCCCGCCCGGCTGGCCCGGTCTCGTCCGGCCGCCCGACGCCCCCGACTGGGAGCGCACCGCCCAGAACTGGCTGCTCGACATCTGCCCCCCGGAGTACCGCTCCTACCCGGCGCTCCGCAACCACCTCGTCGTCCTGGCGCGCTTCGCCGTGCTCCACGTCGAGGCCCAGCAGGCCGCCGTCCGCCGCGGGCTCAGCGAAGCGCGCGCCGACCTCCGCGAGGTCGCCCAGCTCGACGTCGTCGACGCCGCCGTCGCGACCTGGCAGGCGGAGGACGCCCGGCTCTCCGGCGTACGCCGCTCGGCCGGCCTCGTCGAGGAGGCGCTGCGCGGGCGGCGGTTCATCGCCCGGCTGTGACTCGCGCGATCCCCATCATGTGGTTGGACATGTCCCGGACGCCGGGCAGGTGGCCGACCGCTCGGACCATCCGGAGCGCCGCCTCGTGCAGCGCCTCGTCGGCCTCGGCGAGCTGCTCGAAAGCGAGGCCGTCGGGGCCCTCGATCGCGCACACGCCGACGTCGCCCAGGCCGGCCTCGCGCATCTCGTCCTCGAGCTCCTCGGCGGTGTGGAAGTGCGCACCCGGGAAGCGTCCCCAGTCCGGCGCGTCCCCGTGCTCGAGCAGGGCAATCCAGTCCGCCGGGTAGGGGCGCGGCACGCCCGCGACCATCGTCATCTGCGTGTGGCGCGCGAAGCGGGGGATCGCCGCGACGAAGACCCAGCCGCCGGGACGCACCACCCGCCCCGCCTCACGCAGGGCCAGGAGTCGGTCCTCCCGCGTTGCCAGGTGGTACATCGGGCCGAAGGCCAGCGCCACGTCGAACACGTCATCCCCGAAGTCCAACTCCCGCGCGTCGCCCACCATCGCCGCGAAGCTCCCGTGCCGCTTCGCCTCCTGCACCTGCTCAGGGACCGGGTCGACGAGCACCACCTCGTGGCCCAGTGCCGCCAACGGCGCCGCGTGCACGCCCGTCGCCCCACCGATGTCGAGGATCCGTGACCCGGCCTCGATCCGGGCGGCGATCAACTCCTGGACCCGCTCGAACTCCAGGCGTCCCTGCGCCGAGCGCACCGTGAGGCGATCGGCCTCGGTGAACTGCTGCGCGTAGTACGTCTGGATGCGCGCGTCGACGTCCCCCTGCTCCATGCGCGGCAGGGTAGTCCCCGGTCACCAACTTCACCCGCGCGCCGAAGGTCTACAACCTCAACGACGAGAGTGACGCCGACAAGGACCACATCGCCTGCGAGAAGCACTGACCCCTGGGCCTTCGGGGCGTGGGCGGGTCAGCGGCGGCGGCGCGCCTCGGACATCCAGCGCACGTAGAGGGTGGGGTCGATCATGCGCAGCGTGTCGGGCTCGAAGCCGTTCTGCACGCCCCACAACACTGCTTGTGCTCGCCGGTCGACGCCGATCTTGCGGTAGGCGGTGCGGATGTAGGTCTTGACCGAGTTGATGCTGATGAACGCGCGGTCAGCGATGTCCTGGTTGCTGAGTCCCTGCGTGATGAGGGCGATGACCTCGGCCTCACGCGGGGACAGTCCGGCCGAGCGTCCGGGCCAGTCTCCGGCTCCGCCCACGCTGGTCTCGTCGTCGCCGGTGATGATGACCTTCTCGCCGTCCATGACCCGATGGAGGGCCGCCACGATCTGCGGCCCGGTGAGCACCTTGGAGACGTAGCCGTGTGCGCCCCCGGCCATCGCCTCCTCGATGAGCTGCGGGTTGAGGTTCCAGCTGTACACGACCACCTTGGCGCCGCTGTCGCGGATGAAGTCCTCCAGGTCGATCCCGCTGCCCTGCGTCTGGGCGAAGGTGTCGAAGAGAACGATGTCGACGTCGGAGATGACCGGCGTCGAGGCACCGGTCTCGACCACGTCGATGTGCTCGTGGGCGAGGATCGCCGCGACTCCTGCGACCACCACTGCGTAGTCGTCTACGATCGCCAAACGCAACGGACGCTTCACGGGTGCACCATGGCGTGCACTGTAGGCGTGGTTCGGTCCGGGGCGGCGCTCCCTGCCGTGTCCGGCGGGACGGTCAGTTCTCGGAGAACGTCCCCCGTGACGTGACCGTGTAGGTCCGGCCGTGGGGTCCGGTCCAGGTGTAGGTGCCGTCGGTGTTGCGACGGTAGTGCCATCGTCGGCTGGTCTTGCAGCGGTGATGCCGCCGACACAACGGACCGAGATTCCGTGGGTTCGTCTGACCCGGCGGGCCACCCTCGTCGAGGGGGATGTAGGGCTCGATGTGGTCGAGGTCGCAGCCCCTCGAGTCCTTCTGGCACCAGGGGAACACGCAGTGGGCGTCGCGGAGCCGCACCTGCTCGGCCATCCAGGCCGGCGGGTCGTGCCGGTCCACCGCGTCGGTGCGGCGCATGTCCAGCACGGGGAGGATCGTGGCCCTAGTCCCGGCGAGCCAGTCGCGGATCTTGGACAGGGTGGCCGGGCCGAGGCGTTCGGCCCAGCCGGTCGCGGTCGGGTCGGCCAGGTCATCGACGTCGATGTGGACGTACATCCGGGTCACCGGCTTCACGCCGTGCCCGCCGGATTGTGTGGCGATGACGCCGACCGCGCGGGCCTTGCGGACCTCCAACGACTCCTGGTTGAACGGGCTGTCGTCGGTGAGGAGCTGGTGGGCGGTGGCGCAGATCAGGTCGTGCAACGCGGTCACCTCGGCGGTGTCGCCGGTGATCTCCAACGTCGAGGTGCCCGCCCACACCCCGAGGGCGTGCGGGGACCGGTGGGTCAGGTGCACACCCCACGCGGCCTTGGCCTCGTCCTCGGCGTCCGAGACGTTCTCGGGGTCGAGGTCGGCCAGCGCCGCGGCGATGGCGTTCTCGATCGTGGTCACACCCCACGCACCCATCCGGTCCGCCAGGGCGGCATCGACGTGGGCTGCGACCGCCGCGGACTGGGAGGCGCACATCTGCGCGACCCGCCGGGCCCGCCACGCAGGCACCTCGAGGGCTTCGACCTTGGCCCAGATCCGCGGGTGCCGGTGGTGCAGGTTGAGCCCGTCGGCGATGAGTGCGATCCCGGCGGCGGTGGAGATGCCCATCGCGGCCGCAAACGGCTCGGCGGCGAACGCCGCGACCAGCGGTGCGCCATCGCCCGCGATGGCCTCGTCGCAGTCCAACCCACCGCCACCGCGGCCGACCTCGGCCCAGGTCGCAGCATCCGACTCGCCGGTGGCGGGGTGGCGGTGGGCCCACTGCACGGCGTAGCGCAGCTTGCGGCGCTGGGCCTGGCGGTCCTGGACCTCCGCATCGGAGACCAGGGAGAGCAGGAAGTCGTCGTCCAGGTCGTCGACCTGGATCCCCATCCCGCCGTTCATGGTCTCCACCAGCATGGGTCCATTCCAGCAGCGACCACCGACAATCCGAGGCCGCATGAGCCCGTTCCACAGACTCTGGAAGTAAAGAATTTTGGACCTTGATCACAGCGGTCGAGCCAGGCGACCGAAAGCCACAAAGCAGGGCCCGGAGCCACCTCGTGCGAACCCTGCGGCGACCACGAATTTCTGGAAATACGCGCCGAAGGCGCGAGGTCCCGCACCCGACAGCGCGCACCAAGCTCCGGCAGTTGCGCCGAGTCGACAGTGGTTAGGTTGGACGGCATGCATCGTTTCAGCAGCATCGCCCTGGTCGACCAGCGTGGCTGGATCCTCCTGCAGGAGCGCGACGAGCACCCGCTGATCGACCCCGAGAAGTGGGGGTTCCCGGGCGGGGGAGTCGAGGAGGGGGAGAGCTACGAGGAGGCGGCCTACCGCGAGCTCGCGGAGGAGACCGGGGTGAAACTGACCGACGGGCTCGAGCTCTTCGACCGGGTGACCTTCTACAGCGAGTCGTGCGGCGGGTTCGACGAGTTCGAGCTCTGGACCGCCCCCACGACGCTGACCGACGCCGAGATCGAGTGCAACGAGGGTCGCCAGATCGTCTTCGTCGACCCCCACGAGGCGGTCAACCTGCCGCTGACGACCGCGGCCGGGATGGTGCTCCCGCACTTCCTCACCTCGAGCCGCTACGCCGCGATCACGCGCAAGCGCGCATGACCCGCCCCCTCATCGTCGTCCCCGTCCCCGGCGAGGGCGCCGAGGACGTCGTGATCGGTACGACGGGCCGCGACGAGGGCGCCGTCTTCACCGGCACCGCCGACGGCAGCATCTTCCGGATCAGTCACGACGCGCGTCGCATCGACCGGATCGCCCGGACCGGGGGCCGCCCGCTCGGCCTCGAGCTCGACCCGGACGGCCGGCTCCTGGTCTGCGACGCCCACCTCGGCGTGCTGCGCGTCGACACCGCGAGCGGCGCCGTCGAGCCCGTCACGGACAGCGTCGACGGCGCCAGGATGGTCTTCTGCAACAACGCGGCCATCGCCTCGGACGGCACCGTGTGGTTCTCCGACTCCACCCGGGTCCACCCGGTCGAGCACTGGCGCGCCGACTTCGTCGAGAACACCACCACCGGCCGCCTCCTGCGGCTGACGACGGACGGCACCGTCGAGACGGTCCTCGACGACCTGCGCTTCGCCAACGGCGTGGCCCTGCCGGTCGACGAGACGTTCGTGGTGGTCGCCGAGACCGCCGGACGCAGGCTGCTGCGGCACTGGCTGGCCGGCCCGCACCAGGGCACGACCGAGACGTTCGGGGACGACCTGCCGGGCTACCCCGACAACATCGCACGCGGCTCCGACGGGCTGATCTGGGTCACCATCGCCAGCCCCCGCAACGCCCTCGTCGAGCGCCTCTGGCAGGGCCCCCTGTGGGTGAGGAAGTCGGTGACCCGCATCCCCGAGCGCCTCCAGCCGCAGCCCGCCCGCACCGTTCGCGTCCAGGCGTACGACGACGCCGGCGCGCTCGTGCACGACCTCGACGCCGACGCCTCCGGCTACCACATGGCCACCGGCGTGCGGGAGCACGACGGACGGGTCTGGGTGGGCAGCATCGAGGAACCCGCCGTCGCGGTCCTCACGCCCTGAACCCGTAAACTCGCCGGCATGGCCATCCTCGAGTCGATCACGTGTCCGCAGGACCTGCGCGCGCTCAGCGACGACCAGCTGGAAACGCTTGCAGCAGAGATCCGTGACGTCCTGATCACCACGGTGGCCACCAACACCGGCCACCTCGGCCCCAACCTCGGCGTCGTCGAGCTCACGCTGGCGATCCACCGGGTCTTCGACAGCCCGCGCGACCGGGTCGTGTTCGACACCGGCCACCAGGCCTACGTCCACAAGCTCGTCACGGGCCGCAACGCGACGTTCGGCACCCTCCGCAAGGAGGGCGGGGTCAGCGGCTACCCGAGCCAGGCCGAGTCCGACCACGACATCGTCGAGAACTCCCACGCCTCCACCTCGCTCAGCTACGCCGACGGCATCGCCAAGGCCTACGCCATCCGCGGTGAGGACCGCCACGTCGTGGCCGTCATCGGCGACGGGGCGCTCACCGGCGGCATGGCCTGGGAGGCGCTCAACAACATCGCGATCAACCCACGGAGCCGGCTGGTCATCGTCGTCAACGACAACGGCCGCTCCTACACCCCGACCATCGGCGGCCTCGCCAACGCCCTCACCGGCCTGCGCACCAACCCGCGCTACGAGCACGTCCTCGACATGGTCAAGAAGCGCCTCAACGCGGTGCCGGGCGTCGGCCCCGCGGCGTACGACGCCCTCCACGCCATGAAGAAGGGCCTCAAGGACGCATTGGCGCCGCAGGGCCTCTTCGAGGACCTCGGCCTGAAGTACGTCGGCCCCGTCGACGGCCACGACCGCGCCGCGATGGAGCACGTCCTGGCCCAGGCCAAGCGCTTCAACGGTCCGGTGATCGTGCATGCCCTCACCCGCAAGGGCTACGGCTACGACCCGGCCGAGCAGCACGAGGCCGACCAGTTCCACGCCCCCGGGCCGTTCGACGTGCAGACCGGCGCCGAGAAGCCCAAGGGCCGGATCTGGACCGACCACTTCTCCGAGGCCATCGTCGAGATCGGTGAGCGCCGACCCGACATCGTGGCCATCACCGCCGCGATGATGCACCCGGTCGGCCTCGACAAGTTCCAGGCCCGCTTCCCCGAGCGCACCTTCGACGTCGGCATCGCCGAGCAGCACGCCGCCACCTCGGCCGCGGGCCTCGCGATCGGCGGGCTGCACCCGGTCGTCGCGGTCTACGCGACGTTCCTCAACCGTGCCTTCGACCAGGTCCTCATGGACTGCGCGCTGCACAAGTGCGGCGTCACGTTCGTGCTCGACCGGGCCGGGGTCACCGGTGACGACGGCGCCAGCCACAACGGCATGTGGGACATGTCGATCCTCCAGGTCGTGCCCGGGCTGCGGCTGGCCGCGCCCCGCGACGCCGCGACCCTGCGCGAGGTGCTGAACGAGGCGGTCGACGTCGACGACGCCCCGACCGTCGTCCGCTTCCCCAAGGGCCCGCCGCCCGAGAACATCCCGGCCGTCGGCAAGGCCGGCGGCGCCGACGTGCTCGTCCGCAAGGGCACCAAGGACGTCCTCGTCGTCGCGGTCGGCTCGATGGCCTCGGTGGCCGTCGACGTCGCCGACCGCCTCGTCGCCCAGGGCATCGGCGTCACCGTCGTCGACCCCCGCTGGGTGATGCCGGTCGACCCCGCCCTGGTCGACCTGGCCCGCGAGCACCAGCTGGTCGTCAGCGTCGAGGACAACGGCCGCATCGGCGGCTGCGGCTCGGTCCTGCTCCAGACCCTCAACGACGCCGGCGTCCACACGCCCTTCCGCCTGCACGGCATCCCGCAGGAGTTCCTCGACCACGCCAAGCGCGCCGCGATCCTCGAACGCATCGGCCTGACCCCGCAGGCGCTCGCCCTCGGCATCGTCGAGGACATGACCGCCCTCAGCGAGGGCCGCACGCTGGTCGATGCCGACCGGCAGCCCTAGGACGCTCCTCGCCGTCGCGCTGCTCCTGGGCGCCCTGAGCGGGTGCAGCCAGGACGCGCCGACGTCGGCCCCGGGGGCCGGCGGCCCCACCGCGCACTCCGCGCCAGACGTCGTGCGGGGCATCACCCGCGCCCTGCACCGGCGCGCGGACGCGATCCGCGACGGCGACGAGGCGGCCTTCCTGGCTGGCCTGGCCGCGGGTCAGGACACCGGGCAGCAGCAGGCCTACTTCGCCAACCTTCAGCAGCTCCCGCTCGAGCGGTTCGACTACGTCCTCGACCCGGCCAGCGTCGTCCGTGACGGCCACGACTACTGGGCGACGGTCGACGTACGCCTCCAGCTCGAGGGGTACGACGCGGTGCCGGTCACCTCGCCCGACCGCTACCTCTTCGCGCCGGTCCGCCGCCATCCCGGACGGTTCGCGCTGGCGTCCGTGACCGATGCCGCCTGGGAGCAGCGCAACCACGTGCGGCCCGAGCCGTGGGACGTCGGCCCGGTCCAGGTCCGCACCGCCGACGGCGTGCTCGGCATCTTCGACGACACCAGTGTCGACGCCGCCCCGGCCCTGCTCGCCTCGGTCGAGACCGGCCTCGGCGAGGTGGCCGCGCACGTGCCCTACGACTGGCCGCACGACGTCGTGGTCTACGCGCTCTCCGACGACGCGTTCCTGACCGGGATCGAGGACCTGCCGGGCGGTGACCCCGAGACCCTCGACGGCGTCGCGTTCCCCGTACGGGCGCGCCCCGACGGGGGCCCGATCGCCTCGACCCGCTTCGCGCTCAACCCCCGCCTGCTCGACGCCGCCGGCCCGGCCCGCGACCGCCTCGTCCGACACGAGCTGACCCACGTCGCGGTGGGGGAGCACGACGACCACGCGCCGGTCTGGCTCAGCGAGGGCCTGGCCGAGTGGGTCTCGGTGCAGGCGCTCGCGCCCGAGGAGCGCCGGATCGCACCGGAGGCCGTCGACGCCGCCGAGGCGGGCCTCACCGACCTGCCGGACGACGACAGCTTCAACGACGACGACTCGGCCGTGCACTACGCCACCGCGTGGTGGGCCTGCGACTACCTCGCCGGCACCTACGGCGAGGACACTCTCTGGTCGCTGCTCGACCTCATGGACGAGCCCGGCGCCGACCCCGACCGGGTGCTGCGCGACCAGGTCGGCATCACCACCCGCGAGCTCGCGCGCAAGGCCGGCAAGCTGATCGTCGCGACGTACAGTGAGCCATGACCCACGCCCTGCCGCAGCTGGCCGGGACCGCCTTCGTCACCGACGGTGGCCTCGAGACCGACCTGATCTTCCACCACGGCGTCGACCTCCCCGAGTTCGCCGCCTTCCCGCTGGTCGAGGACGACCGCGGGCGTGAGCTGCTGACCGCCTACTACGACGCGTACGCCGGGATCGCCCGGCGGGCCGGCGCCGGGCTCCTGCTCGAGGCGCCGACGTGGCGGGCCAACCCCGACTGGGCGGCGCTGGTGGGCTACGACGCGACCGCGCTCGACCGCGTCAACCGCGCCTCCATCGACCTGATGAACAGCCTCCGCGAGGCCCACGCCGACCTGCCGGACGTCCTCGTCGGTGGGGTCGTCGGACCGCGCGGCGACGGCTACGTCGCGGCCGACGGGATCGACCCCGACGAGGCCGCGGACTACCACTCCGCCCAGATGCGGTCCTTCGCCGCGGCCGGTGCCGACATCGTCACGGCGCTCACCCTCACGGGCACCGAGGAGGCCATCGGCGTGGTCCGAGCCGCCCGTGCGGCGGGGCTGCACGTCGCCATCGGGTTCACCGTCGAGACCGACGGGCGGCTGCCCGACGGGACGCCGCTGGGCGCGGCGATCGAGCGGGTCGATGCCGAGGCCGCCCCCGACTACTTCGTCGTCAACTGCGCCCACCCGACGCACGTCGCGCCCGGCCTGGACGGCGGGGCGTGGGCCGAGCGGATCATCGGCTTCCGGCCCAACGCGTCGACGCTCACGCACGCCGAGCTCGACGAGGCCGAGGAGCTCGACGCGGGTGACCTGGCCGAGCTCGCCTCGTCGTACGTCGCCCTGCGCCGCTCGCTGCCCAACCTCAGCGTCCTGGGTGGGTGCTGCGGCACCGACGCGACCCATGTCGCCGCGCTCTGGGGCGTCTAGAGCACCCGCACCGGCGTGTGCCGGGTCGTGAAGTTCCAGACCTTCAGCGACATCTCGCGCGACAGCCGGATGCAGCCGTGCGACTGCGCCAGGTTGGTGCCGAGCAGCCAGTCGGCGTGGATCTGGTGGCCGTTGGACTTGTAGGTCGGGATCCGGTGGAAGCCCACGCCGCACGGCGCGAACCGCACGAAGTTCCACAGCCACTCCGAGCCGCCGACCGACGAGTTCTTCTTGATCCGCGCGTTCCGGCCGCAGTAGGAGCCGGTGCCGTGGCTGCCCGGCCGCAGCACCGAGGTGTTGTCGACCATGCCCTCCTGGGCGACCACCCCGCCCTTCGGGCCGACCAGCCAGACCCAGTTCTGCCGCTGGCTGATCACGATCCGGCGGCCTCGGCCCGAGCCGGCCGGGACGGGGCGCACGTCGCACCGCGGAGCGGTCCTGGCGTAGAGCCGCTTGCGGGTGATCGGGTCCAGCCGACCGTTCTGCGCGACGTGCCGCGCCGACTGGAAGCGGAGCACGGCCGAGCGGGTCCAGCGCCCCAGGTCGCCGTTGACCGGCCCGGCGTGGCAGCCGAGGGAGTTGAGCCGCTTCTGCGCCTTCTCGACCCAGGCCTCACCGGCGTGCGCGGGCGAGGCCGGCAGCACGGCCGCAAGGACCAGGGCGAGCACCACGAGCAGACGTCGCACGATTCCTCCCGAAAAGGACACTGACCCGCCGGAGATCCCGGCGGGTCAGCATCATTGCAAGGTTCAGTGGAACTTGCCGAGGCCCTCGCGCTCGAGCAGCATCGTGAGGCCGCCGTTCCAGAACGAGAAGCCCGCGCCCGTGATCATGGCGAGGTCGAGGTCCTCGGGGCCGACGACGACGCCCTCGTCGAGCATCAGGCGCACCTCCTCGGCGAGCCCGGTGAGCGCCCGCGTGCGGACCTCCGCCGGCTCGAGGACGACCGGGTTCTCCGGCTTCTCCAGCAGCGCCTCGACCTCGGGGTCGATCGCGCCGTCGGGGCCGTAGTACGACGGCTTCCGCGCCGCCACCACGCGCTCGAGCGCGGGGGAGACGTAGAACCGGTCGGGGAAGGCGCCCTTGAGCGTCTCGTTGTTGTGCAGCGCGATGGCCGGACCCACGAGCGAGAGCAGCATGAAGGGCGGCATCGGCGCGACACCGGCGAACGCGCTGTCGACCACCGGCACCGGGGTGCCCTCGTCGACGATCCGGCCGACCTCGCCCATGAAGCGGCCGAGGAGCCGGTTGACGATGAAGGACGGGCTGTCCTTGACCAGGATGGTGGTCTTCTTCAGCGCCTTGCCGGTCGCGAACGCCGTCGCCAGCGTCGCGTCGTCGGTCTGCTCGCCCTTGACGATCTCCAGCAGTGGCATGACCGCGACCGGGTTGAAGAAGTGGAAGCCCACGACCCGCTCGGGGTGCTCGAGGTCGGCCGCCATCTCGCTGATCGACAGCGAGGAGGTGTTGGTCGCCAGGATGCACTCCGGCGACACGGCCTTCTCGACGTCGGCGAAGACCGACTTCTTGACCGACATCTCCTCGAAGACGGCCTCGATGACGAAGTCGGCGTCGGCGAAGACCTCGCCCTTGTCGACCGCGCCGGTGACCAGGCCCTTGTGGCGGTTGGCCTTGTCGGCGTTGATCCGGCCCTTGGCGAGGAGCTTGTCGATCTCCTCGTGGACGTAGGCCACGCCCTTGTCGACGCGCTCCTGGTCGAGGTCGGTGAGGACCACCGGCACCTCGAGGCGGCGCACGAAGAGCAGTGCGAGCTGCGAGGCCATCAGGCCCGCACCCACGATGCCGACCTTGGTCACCGGGCGGGCCAGCGACCGGTCGGGGGCACCCGCCGGGCGCTTGGCGCGCTTCTGGACCAGGTCGAAGGCGTAGAGGGAGGCGAGCAGCTCCGGCGTACGGGACATGGCCTCGAGGGCCTCGTCCTCGCGCGCGAAGCCGGCGTCGCGGTCGTTGTCGCGCGCCTTGTCGATCAGCTCGACGGCCTTGAGGGCGGCCGGGCTGGCGCCGCCGGTCTTGGCCTTGGCGACCTTGGCGCCGCGGGAGACCGCCGCGTCCCAGGCCTCGCCGCGGTCGACCTCGGGACGCTCGACGGTGACCTTGCCGGTCAGCACGTCCGCGGCCCAGAGCAGCGAGCGCTCGAGGTAGTCGACGCCGCCGAACACCGCGTCGGCCAGCCCGGCGTCGTACGCCGCCTTGCCACCCAGGGTCTTGCCCTGGTTGAGCGGGTTCTCCACGATCAGCGTCACGGCCGTGTCGGCACCGACCAGGTTGGGCACGAGGAACGCGCCGCCCCAGCCGGGGATGAGGCCGAGCATGACCTCGGGCAGGCCCAGGGCCGGCGCGGAGTCCATGACGGTGCGGTAGGTGCAGTGCAGCGCCACCTCGAGGCCGCCGCCGAGGGCGAGGCCGTTGATGAAGCCGAAGGACGGCTTGCCGCCGTCCTGCAGCTTGCGGAAGACCGCGTGGCCGAGCTCGGCGACGATGCGTACGCCGTCCTCGCCGCCACCCGCGATGCTCGTCAGGTCGGCGCCGGCCGCCAGGATGAACGGCTTGCCGGTCACGCCGAGCGCGGTCACCTCGTCGTCGGCCAGCGCCGCGTCGATGGCGGCGTTGAGCGACAGCAGGCCGCGCGGGCCGAACGTGTTGGGCTTGGTGTGGTCCTCGCCGTTGTCGAGGGTGATCAGGCCGAGGACGCCGGCACCGCCGGGGAGGGTGACCTTGCGGAGCTTGGCCTCGGTGACGCGCTCGGCGTCCGTGGAGATCTCCTGCGCACGCGCGAGGAGCGTGGTGATGTCAGCAGTCATGTCAGGCCGCCTCTCCGGTCCAGTGGGGGTTCTCCCAGATGACGGTGCCGCCCATGCCGATGCCGATGCACATGGTCGTGAGGCCGTAGCGGACCTCGGGGCGCTCCTCGAACTGGCGAGCGAGCTGGTTCATCAACCGCACGCCAGAGGAGGCGAGCGGGTGGCCCATGGCGATCGCGCCGCCGTAGGGGTTCACGCGGGCGTCGTCGTCGGCGATGCCGAAGTGCTCGAGGAAGGCGAGCACCTGCACGGCGAAGGCCTCGTTGACCTCGAAGGCCTGGATGTCGTCGATGGTCAGGCCGGCCTGCTTGAGGGCCTTCTCTGTCGCCGGGATCGGGCCGGCGCCCATGACCTCGGGCTCGACACCGACGAAGGAGTAGGACACCAGGCGCATCCGGATCGGGAGGCCGAGCTCCTTGGCGGTCTCCTCGTCGGCCAGCAGGGCCGCGGTCGCGCCGTCGTTGATGCCCGCCGCGTTGCCGGCGGTCACCTTGCCGTGGGCGCGGAACGGCGTCTTCAGGCCGGCCAGCGACTCCATGGTGGTGCCGGGGCGCATCGGCTCGTCGGTGGTGGCCAGGCCCCAGCCCTGCTCGGCGGAGCGGGTGGCGACCGGGACGAGGTCGGGCTGGATCTTGCCGGCCTCGTAGGCCGCGACCGTCTTGTCCTGGGAGCGGACCGCGTAGGCGTCGACGCGCTCCTTGGTGATCGTCGGGTAGCGGTCGTGCAGGTTCTCGGCCGTCTTGCCCATCACCAGGGCGTCGGGGTTCACGATGCGCTCGGAGAGGATCCGCGGGTTGGGGTCGACGCCCTCACCCATCGGGTGGCGGCCCATGTGCTCGACGCCGCCGGCGATGGCCACGTCGTAGGAGCCGAAGGCGATGCCCGAGGCGGTGGTGGTCACGGCGGTCATCGCGCCGGCGCACATGCGGTCGATCGCGAAGCCGGGCACCGACTGCGGCAGGCCGGCCAGCAGGGCGGCGGTGCGGCCGATGGTCAGGCCCTGGTCGCCGATCTGGGTGGTGGCGGCGACGGCCACCTCGTCGACCCGCTCGGGGGGGAGCGAGGGGTTGCGGCGCATGAGCTCGGAGATGCACTTGATGACCAGGTCATCGGCGCGGGTCTCGGCGTACTGGCCGTTGGCCTTGCCGACACCGAAGGGGGTGCGGACGCCGTCGACGAAGACGACCTCCCGCAGCTGCCGGGGCGCTCTGGACACGGCTGACTCCTTGGTTGTGTTCGGGGGATCGGGGATTCCGCCGTCAGGTTACCCCGCAGTAACAATCGGAGGACAGGCTCCGCGATGTGGGTGTCGTCACCCGTCCGGGGCGGCCTCCCGGGCCTGGCGCGCCGGGGGAATATCGTGGGCAGTCCCGGCGCTGCCCCGGCGCAGCCCGCCCCAGACTGGAAGGACCCCCGTGTCCCAGGACAACCGGCTCGTGCACATCGTCGACGAGGTGCCCGAGCTCGACGCCGCCCGTGCCGAGGGGCACCTCACCATGGTGCTCGTGCTCGACGGCTTCCTCGACGCCGGCAACGCCGCGGCCCGCGCCGCGCAGCACCTCATCGACCTCACCGACGGGGGCGGCTCGGTGGTCGCGACGTTCGACGTCGACCAGTTCCACGACTACCGCGCCCGCCGGCCCGCGATGACCTTCAACCGCGACCACTACGAGCAGTACGACGCCCCGCGCCTGCTCGTGCGGCTGCTCAAGGACAGCGGCGGGACGCCGTACCTCCTGCTGAGCGGCCCCGAGCCGGACAACCGCTGGGAGGCCTTCGCTCGCGCCGTCCGCTCCGTCGTCGAGCGCTTCGGCGTCACCCGCGTGGTCAGCATGGGCTCGGTGCCGATGGCGGTGCCGCACACCAGGCCGATCGCGATCACCCACCACGCCAACAACCCCGACCTCCTCACGGGCGAGAGCCCGTGGCGCGGCGAGCTGCGCATCCCCAGCTCCGCCCAGGCGTTGCTGGAGGTCCGGCTGGCCGAGTGGGGCCACGACGCGATGGGCTTCGTCGCGCACATCCCGCACTACCTCGCCCAGCTGGACTACCCCAAGGCATCCGGCGCCCTGCTGGAGAACGTCGAGATCGCCGGCCGACTGACCATCGACCTCTCCGGCCTGGCCGCCGAGGCCGAGGACCGTGAGGCCGAGATCGCTCGCTACCTCGCCGCCAACGACGAGGTCGAGGACGTCGTGCGCGCGCTCGAGCAGCAGTACGACGCCTTCGAGCGCGCCGAGGAATCCGGCAGCAGCCTGCTCGCCGAGAACCAGCCGCTGCCCACGGGCGAGGAGATCGGCGAGCAGTTCGAGCAGTTCCTGGCCGGGCTCGACGGGCCCGACGAGTCCTGACGTGCCCGCCTCCGCCGACGACCTGGTCGCCCTGCTCGACCTCGAGGACCTCGACCTCAACCTGTTCCGCGGCCGCCAGCCCGACACCGCCCTCCAGCGCGTGTTCGGCGGGCAGGTGGCCGCGCAGGCGCTGCTCGCCGCGGCCCGGACCACCGACCCGGCGTACGTCGCCCACTCGCTGCACTCCTACTTCCTGCTGCCGGGCGACACGGCGGTGCCGATCATCTACGACGTGGAGCGGCTCCGGGACGGGCGCTCGTTCGCGACCCGCCGGGTCGTCGCGCGCCAGCACGGCCGCGCGATCTACTACCTGACCGCCAACTTCCAGCGGCCCGAGGAGGGCTTCGAGCACCAGGACGTCATGCCCGACGTCCCGGCGCCGGAGGAGGGCATCGACCTCGGGGCGATGTTCCGCGCGCGGGGCTCCGGCAACACCGCGGAGTGGGAGCGCGAGTGGGCCGCGCTGGACGTGCGCTACGTCGGCAACTCCCAGCAGGGGCTGCCCGAGGACCCGTCCCGGCCGGCCCGGGCGCGGCTGTGGATCCGGGTCAACGGCGAGCTGTCCGACGACCCGCTGCAGCACCTCGCGGCGTTCACCTACGCCAGCGACATGACCCTGCTCGGCTCCACGCTGGTGCCGCACGGCGTGCACATCTCGACGCCCGGCATGCAGGTCGCCTCGCTCGACCACACCGTGTGGTTCCACCGGCCGTTCCGGGCCGACCAGTGGTGGCTCTACGACCAGGAGAGCCCCTCGGCCTCCGGCGGTCGCGGGCTGGCCATCGCCCGGGTCTTCACCCAGGACGGCGTCCTCGCCGCCTCCGTCGCCCAGGAAGGCCTGATCCGCCGCCGTGACTGACTCGCTGACCGACCTGCTCGACCTCGAGGACCTCGACGCCGACCTGTTCCGCGGCCGGCCCGCCGACACCTCGCGACCCCGCGTCTACGGCGGCCAGGTCGCCGCCCAGGCGCTGATGGCGGCGGTGCGCACCGTCGACCCCGACTACGTCACCCACTCGCTGCACTCCTACTTCCTGCTGCCCGGGGACACGGCGGTGCCGATCATCTACGACGTGGAGCGGCTCCGTGACGGACGGTCGTTCGCGACCCGTCGGGTCGTGGCGCGCCAGCACGGCCGCCCGATCTACTACCTCACCGCGAGCTTCCAGCGCCCCGAGGAGGGCTTCGACCACCAGGACGTGATGCCCGAGGTGCCGTCGCCCGAGGAGGGCGTCGACATGATCGCGCTGATGGTCGCCGGGGGAGCGCCCGAGGCCGACGCGCTGGCCAAGGAGTGGTCGGCCCTCGACGCCCGCCACCTCGGCACGTCCCTGCGCGGCCTGCCCGAGGACAAGGCCCACCCCGCCCGCGCGCGGATGTGGATCCGGATCAACGAGCGGCTCTCGGACGACCCGGTCGACCACCTCGCGGCGTTCACGTTCGCGAGCGACATGAGCCTGCTCGGCGCCACCCTGTCGGCGCACAGGACCAACCCGGCGAAGGTGCAGATGGCCTCGCTGGACCACACGATCTGGTTCCACCGGCCGTTCCGCGCCGACGAGTGGTGGCTCTACGACCAGGTCTCGCCGTCGGCCCAGGGCGGCCGCGGCCTCGCCCACGCCCGGGTGTTCACCCAGGACGGCCTGCTGGTCGCCACCGTCGCCCAGGAGGGGCTGATCCGGCCGCGGTGAGCGACGTACGGGGTCTGGTCAGGGCAGGTCGAAGACCAGCAGCGTGCTCGACGCGGTCGCCACGACCGCACCCGACTCGTCGGTGACGACGCCCTCGGTGAAGCCGACGCGGGAGCCGGCCTTGGTGACCGTGCCGGTCGCGGTCAGCAGGCCGCTGTCGGCGCGGACCGCCTTGAGGTAGTTCACCTTGATCTCGACCGACGTGTAGCCGCGCCCCTGCGGCAGCGTCGTGTGCAGCGCGCAGCCGCACACCGAGTCGAGCAGTGTGCAGACCAGGCCGCCGTGCACGGCGCCGATCGGGTTGTAGGCCGACTCGTCGGGGCGGCAGGTGAAGACCGCGCGGCCGGGCTCGGCCTCGACGATCTGCATCTGCACGAGGCCGGCGATCGGGGGCGGGGGCAGCTCGCCGTCGACGATGGCGCGCAGGTGCTCCAGGCCGGGCAGCTTCAGGCCGTACGACGCCGCCTGCAGCGGGTCGTGCCAGGTGACGGTGCGGGCCCGGGCCTCGCTCCAGGCGTCCTTCACGGGTGCTCCTCGAGTCTCTGGGTGACGGGCTTGTAGTGGGTCATGCGGTCCGGGTCGTCCTCGGCCACGGCGTGCCGGAGGCCCCAGGCCAGCAGGCTGTCCAGGATCGGAACGAGCTCGCGGCCCGCCTCGGTGAGGACGTACTCGTGGCGGGCGGGGGAGGGCTGGTACTCCTCGCGCGCCACGACCCCGGCATCCTCCAGCGCCTTGAGCCGGACCGAGATCCGGTCGCGGGGCGCGCCGGTGCCGCGGACGATGTCGGTGAAGCGGCGGCTGCCCATCGCGATCTCGCGGATCACGAGCAGCGACCAGCGCTCGCCGACGACCTCGAGGGAGGCCGCGATCGGGCAGGGCCGGCCGGGGAGGGCGGCCAGGGGCCCGGGCTGGCTGCCGGGCTGGTGGCGTGTGCTCACGGTGCTAGTCTCCCAGCATGAGTTTGAAAGTCAAACTGACAACGCTCCCGCTCGTCTCGCTCGGCACGGCGCTGGTCCTGGTCACCTACGTGACGCCGATGGCCACCGTCCCCCGCACCGCCGCCGACCTCGCGGCCGGACCCGTGGCGCGGGCCTGGATCCTGAGCTCGATGAGCGTCGGGCTCGCCGCCGCGCTGCTCGCCACCGGCGTGCTCGGCGACGCGTTCGGCCGCCGTCGTGCGTACGCCGCCGGGCTGGCCGCACTGGCCGTCGGCGCCCTCGTCTGCGCCGTCGCCCAGGAGCCGGTGCTGTTCGTCGCCGGTCGGGTGGTCGAGGGAGTCGGTGGCGCGGCCGTTCTCGCCTGCGGGCTGGCCGTCCTGGCCCACACGTTCCCGCCGGGCCCGGAGCGCGTGCACGCGACCTCGGTCTGGGGCGCGAGCGTGGGGCTCGGCATCGCCGGCGGCGCCGTCCTGTCCGCAGCGCTGGACTTCGGGACCGGCTGGCGCGAGAGCTACGCGGTGACCGGCCTGCTCGGGCTGCTGCTGCTGGTCCCGAGCCGCCGCGGGATCGCCGACTCGGCCGCCGACCGGCCCCGCGGGATCGACGTACCGGGTCTGGGGCTGCTGGTCAGCGGCATCACCCTGCTCGTGGCCGCGCTGACCCAGGGCCGCAACGGGATCGACGGCGTCACCACGGTCCTCGGCGTGCTGGCGCTGGTCGCGCTCGTCGCGTTCGGGGTCGTCGAGTCCAGGGTCGCGGCGCCGCTGGTCGATCCCGACCTGCTCCGCGCCCCGCGGTTCCGCGCCGCCACGACGGGGTCGCTGGTGCTGGGGGCCGGCATCATCGGGATGGCGTCGTTCGTGCCGACGATGGCCCAGCTGGGGCTGGGCTCGAGCCTGTGGGTGGCGAGCCTGCTCGTGGTGGCGTGGGCCGGCGCCAGCGTGGTCGCCTCGATACTGGTGCGGCACCTCCCGCACCCGCTCGAGGGCCCCTACCCGGTGGCCGTCCTGCTCGTGCTCGTCGCGGTCGGGCAGGCGCTCGGATACGGGCTGCACGAGGGCTCGAGCCCCGCGCGGCTGGTGCTGCCGATGGTCGTGAGCGGCGTCGCCACGGGGCTCCTCAACGCCGTCCTCGGCCGCGAGGCCGTCGCCAGCGTGCCGCCGGACCGCGCGGCCATGGGCAGCGGCGCCAACAACACCGCCCGCTACCTCGGCGCAGCGGTCGGCATCACGCTCTTCGTCACCGTCGCGACCCACGTCGGCGGCTCGCTGGTCGACGGCTGGAACGCCGCCGTCCTGGTCGCCACCGCGCTCACCCTGGCCGGAGCCGCGGTGATCGCGGTGGCCGGTCGCGCTACAGCGCCGTCGTCCGCCCCGCGAGGTGCGGAGCTCCCGACGACGGGTTCGTGAGCGCGAAGGCGTAGCCGCCCTCGACCGGCGACGACCCGAGCTCGACCTTGCCAGGCAGGAGGATCGGCTTCTTGAACGCCACGTCCACGCGGACGGCGTCGGGGAGCCGGTTCTCCAGGGCCGCGATGCAGCGCGCCTTGCTCCACATGCCGTGCGCGATCTGGCGCGGGAAGCCCAGCGCCTTCGCGGTCAGCGGGTAGAGGTGGATCGGGTTGTGGTCGCCCGACACCGCGGCGTACTGGCGCCCGAGGTCGGCCGGCAGCCGCCAGACCGTGCCGGTGGGGCGGGCGTCCGGGAACGACGAGCCCGCCGAGGCGGATGCGTCACCGCGGCCCCGGCGCAGGTAGGTCGACGTGCTCTCCCAGACCACCTCGTCCGCGGCGCGGACGGTGGTCACGAACTCGAAGACCGTGCCCTTGGGGTGCGGCAGCGGCGCGCCGACCGATGCGCTGACCGCGAGCTCCTCGCCGATCCCGATCGGGCGGTGACCGGTGATGGAGTTCTCCAGGTGCACGGTGCCGATGGCCGGGGCGGGGAACGCCGCGTCGGTCATGATCGCCATGTGCAGCGGGAACGCCAGCATGTGCGGGTAGGGCAGCGGCACGGTGTCCTTGGCCGGGAAGCCGCACACCGCGGCGTACGCGTCGACGTGGTCGCGCTCGACCGTCACCGGCGGGCGCTCCCGGGTCAGGCCCGTGAAGCCTTCCAGGGGCGCCTTGCGTACGCCGGGGAGCTGGCCGACCACGGGCAGCGACGGCAGCGCGGCCTTGAGCAACAGGCCGATCTCGGCCATCTCAGGCGCCCAGCATCATCTGGCCGCAGACGCGGACCACGTTGCCGTTGACGGCGGTGGACCCGGGGGAGGCGTACCACGCGATCGTCTCGGCGACGTCGACCGGCAGGCCGCCCTGCGACATCGCGTTGAGCCGCTGGCCGACCTCGCGGGTCGCGAACGGCACGGCGGCGGTCATCGCGGTGATGATGAAGCCGGGGGCCACGGCGTTGATCGTGATGCCGTCCTTCAGCTCGTCGGCGAGGGAGTCGACGAAGCCGATGACGCCGGCCTTGGAGGCGGCGTAGTTGGTCTGGCCGACGTTGCCCGCGATGCCGGCGATCGACGCGACACCGATGATCCGGCCGTTCTTGTTGATGACCTTCTGGTCCAGCAGCTCGCGGGTGATCCGCTCGGGGGCGGTGAGGTTGACCCCGATCACCGACTCCCAGCGGGCCTCGTCCATGTTGGCGAGCTTCTTGTCGCGGGTGATGCCGGCGTTGTGGACGACCACGTCGACCCCGCCGTGCTTCTCGGTCAGGTGGTGGGCGATCCGCTGCGGGGCGTCCTTGGCGGTGATGTCGAGGGCGAGGTGGTCGCCGTCGAGCTCCTTCATCAGGTGCACGAGGTCGTCGGCCGCCTGCGGTACGTCGACCCCGACGACGGTCGCGCCGTCGCGGTGAAGCACCCGGGCGATCTGCTCGCCGATGCCGCGGCTGGCGCCGGTGACCAGGGCGATCTTGCCCTCGAGCGGGCGCTGCCAGTCGGCGACCTCGACGGCCTTCTTGGTGCCGGTGGCGCCGATCCGCACGACCTGGCCGGAGACGTAGGCCGACTTGGGGGAGAGCAGGAACGCCAGGGTCGAGGCGACCGCCGCCTCGGCGCCGTCGGCGACGTAGACGAGCTGGACGGTGCCGCCCTTGCCGATCTCCTTGCCGAGGCTGCGGGTGAAGCCCTCGAGGGCGCGCTGGGCGACGCGCTCGCCGCCGCTGACCTGCTCCGGCGGGGTGCCGAGCACGACCACGCGCGGGCAGGACTCGAGGCTGCGCAGCAGCGGGGTGAAGAAGTCGCGGAGGGCGACGAGGTCTGAGGAGGAGGTCAGCCCGGTCGCGTCGAAGACGAGCGCCTTGTAGCGCTGGCCGTCCTCGGTCGCCTCGGTCGAGGCGATCCCGAGCAGGTCGAGGAGGCCGGTCAGCGACTCGGCGAGGCGGCCCTTGCCGCCGACGACAACGGTGCCGTCCACGAGCGGGGCGCCGGCGACGTACCGCTCGAGCTTCGTGGGGGCGGGCAGGCCGAGGTTCTTGACCAGCAGCTTGCCGATCGGCGACTGGGTGAAGCCCTGGTAACGGTCGCTCATGGGTGTGCGTTCCTCCGCAGGTCGGTGGTCGAGCCCGTCGAGACTCGGTCGGGTCCGCCATCATGTAACTAGAGGTGTAACTCAGAGTCCACATTTCGTGAGATGGCCCTCATAGCCTTCACGCGCGAGGCCGCGAGGGCAAGGATGTGGCCCATGAACTCCAGCACTCGCCGCGTCGCCGTGATCGGTGGCAACCGCATCCCGTTCGCCCGGTCCAACACTGTCTACGCGACCGCCTCCAACCAGGACATGCTGACTGCCGCGATCGACGGCCTGGTCACCCGGTTCGGCCTCGAGGGTGAGCGGGTCGGCGAGGTCGTCGCCGGCGCCGTGCTCAAGCACTCGCGCGACTTCAACCTGACCCGCGAGTCGGTGCTCGGCTCGAAGCTCTCGCCGGAGTCGCCCGCGACCGACATCCAGCAGGCCTGCGGCACCGGCCTCCAGGCCGCGATCCAGGTCGCCAACAAGATCGCGCTCGGCCAGATCGAGGTCGGCATCGCCGGTGGCACCGACACCACGTCCGACGCCCCGATCGCCGTGGGCGAGGGCCTGCGCAAGATCCTGCTCGAGCTCAACCGCGCCAAGGACCTCAAGGGCCGCCTCGCGGCGCTGGCCAAGGTGCGCCCCGGTGACATCGTCCCGGCCATCCCGCAGAACGGCGAGCCCCGCACCGGCCTCGCCATGGGCGACCACGCCGCCCTGACCGCCCTGGAGTGGCAGATCGGCCGCGAGGAGCAGGATGAGCTCGCGGCGCTGTCGCACCAGCACCTCGCCGCGGCGTACGACGCCGGCTTCCTCGACGACCAGATCACGCCGTTCCGCGGCCTCGAGCGCGACCAGAACCTCCGCGCCGACTCCACCGTCGAGAAGCTCGCCAAGCTCAAGCCGGTCTTCGGCAAGGGCGAGGCCGCCACCATGACCGCCGGCAACTCCACGCCGCTCACCGATGGCGCGTCCGTGGTGCTGCTCGCCTCGGAGGAGTGGGCCAAGGCCCACGGCCACGAGCCGCTCGCCTACCTCACCGCCTACGAGACGGCCGCCGTCGACTACGTGCACGGCGGCGAGGGCCTGCTCATGGCTCCGGCGTACGCCGTGGCGCGGATGCTCGAGCGCGAGGGCCTGACCCTGCAGGACTTCGACTTCTACGAGATCCACGAGGCGTTCGCCTCGCAGGTGCTCTCCACGCTGAAGGCCTGGGAGGACCCGGTGTTCTGCAAGGAGCGCCTCGGCCTCGACGCCCCGCTCGGCTCGATCGACCGCAGCAAGCTCAACGTCAACGGCTCCTCGCTCGCCGCGGGCCACCCGTTCGCCGCGACCGGCGGCCGGATCGTCAACGTGCTGGGCAAGCTCCTCGCGCAGAAGGGCTCGGGCCGCGGCCTGATCTCCGTGTGCGCCGCCGGCGGCCAGGGCGTCGTCGCCATCCTGGAGCGCTGAGCGCCGTCGCTCCTCCGTCGCCCTCCGCGTCAGCGCTTCTCGGCGAGCGCGAGCGCGGAGGCGACGAGGTACTCCTTGACCTGCTGCGGCGAGATCTCGCCGACGGTCGGGATGCCGGGCGCGACTTCGGTGACGAGGATGCCCACGCGGGCGAGCTGCAGCGCACCGAGGCCGCTGGCGTAGAGCGTGTTGGCGAGCAGCGTCGGGTCGGCGACGGTGAACTCGCCGGAGTCCACGCCCGCCTGGAGGGCCGCGGTGAGCGTCGCGAGGCACCCGGAGATGCCGCGGCCCAGCCGGAAGAGCGCGCTCTCGCTCATCTCGTCGAGCAGCTCGGGGCCGCTGCGGCGCATCAGGGTCTGGGCGCAGTCGATGAAGGCGGGGTACTGCAGGCCGTAGTCGACGAACGCGCCGACGATCGCCTGCAACCGCTCGCGCACGTCCTCGTGGGCCTCGGTGGCCCGGGTCAGCGCCTCCCGCAGCTCGTCGAGGTAGCCGACCAGGGTGAGCGCGAACAGCTCCTCCTTGCCGGTGAAGTGGCGGTAGACGATGGCCCGGTTGATGCCGACGGCCTTCGCGACGTCCTCGATCTGGGCGTCACGCACACCGCGCTCGTCGAAGAGGGCGCGGGTCGCGGCGAGGATCTCGCGCTCCCGGGCCCGCCGTCGCACCGCGGCCGCCGAGCGGCGTCCGTCGGTCTCGGGGGTCGGACTGGACATGGATCCATCGTAGCGATGTTGCAACGGTGTGTGACACGTCCGTGCCACGAGAGTGACGGGGTGTCCCGGCTAGCATGCGGCCCGAGGATTCCGGGAACGTGGGGGAAGCGATGACATCGGACGTCGGCGAGGGACTCGGTCCCCGCAACCGGATCGATGAGGCGGCTCGCCAGGCGGTGCTCGACGCCGCTGCGCTGCTGCAGGTGCGCCGCAGCCAGGTGGCCGCGGCCCTGTCCCGGGGCGAGGACGTCGAGGCGCAGGTCATGGCCCGCGGCATCGACGGCACCAACGACTGGATGATGCGGGCGGCGTACGACTGGCGTGAGCTCTGCTCGGTGCGGCCGGCGGCGACCGTGGCCCAGCTCCGCGTCAGCCTGCCCAACAACCGCGCCCTGCTCGAGCGCGGGCTGCGGATGGTCAGCCTCTTCGACTACGACCGCCTCGACCGCGGAGCCCGCCTGCTGCTGGCCGGCGAGGGGAGCGAGTGCTACCGCTTCGCCTTCGCCACGGTGCAGATGAAGATCGTGGACCGACGCACCGTCCTGCTCCAGGGGCCGTTCGTCGACGGCGAGCCGACCGTGATGGCCGTGCAGTCGCCCGCGTGCCTGGCGGCCGCCCGTGGCTACTGGGAGGCCGTGGTCGCGTCCTCCTTCTCGACCTCGGAGGAGCCCGGCCAGGTCGACGGCCTGACTCCGCGGCAGCAGCAGATCGTGGCGATGCTGGCGACCGACGCGCGGGACGAGGTGGTCGCCGCGACGCTGGGCGTGAGCGTCCGGACCGTGCGGTCCGACATCGCCGCCCTGATGGAGGCGCTGGGGGTCCGGTCCCGCTTCTCGGCGGGTCTCCGGCTCCAGCAGGTGGCCGACACCGAGGAGTGACGGGCCCGGCTTGCAGGATCCTGCAACCGGCGTGACGCCAGCGCCGTGCCTGGTGAGGATGGCGCCCGACCCGAGGCTGCCCGGCCCCGCGGGGGAGGGACGGGCGTCTCAGTGTCCGAACATCTCCCGCACGCCTGCGAGGGTGTCGGCCTCGGCGGGCGTCTTGTCGTCGCGGTAGCGCACGACGCGGGCGAAGCGCAGGGCGATCCCGCCGGGATAGCGGGTGGAGCGCTGGATGCCGTCGAGGGCGATCTCGACCACCTGCTCGGGCCGGACCGGGACGACGTAGTGGTCCTTGACCGTGGGCGGATCGAGGGCCAGGTCGGTGAACCGCTCGGTCTGCCAGGCGAGCATCTCGTCGGTCATCCCCTTGAAGGTCTTGCCGAGCATCACGAAGCCGTCGCCGTCGTCGGCCCGGGCGCCGAGGTGGATGTTGGACAGCCAGCCCTGGCGCCGGCCCGAGCCCCACTCGACGGCGAGCACCACGAGGTCGAGGGTGTGCACCGGCTTGACCTTGACCCACGACGAGCCGCGTCGGCCGGCCTCGTAGGCCGCGGCGAGGTCCTTGACCACGACGCCCTCGTGGCCCGCGCGGATCGCGTCGGCCAGGAAGTCCGACGCGGCATCGGGGTCGCCGGTGACGAGACGCGGCACCCGGTGGCGCTCGGGGACGAGCCGCTCGAGGGCCGCGAGCCGGTCGGTGCCGGGGGAGTCGAGGAGGTCCTCGCCGTCGAGGTGCAGGACGTCGAAGAAGTAGGGCGTGACCTCGACGCCGGACTCCATCGCCGTGCGGGAGGCGGTCTCCTGGAAGGGGCGTGGCCGGCCGTCGTCGTCGAGCGCGATCGCCTCGCCGTCGAGCACGAACCGCTCCGCGGGCAGGGCCCGGGCGACGGCGACGACCTCGGGGAGGCGGCCGGTGATGTCGTCGAGGGTGCGCGTGGCGATGCGGACGTCGTCGCCCTCGCGGTGCACCTGGATGCGGATGCCGTCGAGCTTCACGTCGACGGCCACCGGGAGGTCGGGCGAGCCGCCGGCCTTGGTGATCGCGGCGCCCACGTCGGGGGCGCTGGAGGCCAGCATCGGCAGGACCGGACGCCCGACCTCGAGGCCGAAGGCGGCGAGTGCCTCCTCGCCGCCGGTCATCGCCGCCACCACGACCTGGGTGGTCGAGCCCGCCAGCATTGCTGCCCGACGAACGGTGGGGAGCGGCACGCCGGCCGCGACCGCCACGGCCTCCTGGGCCAGCGCGTCCAGCGCCCCTTGGCGGAGCGCGCCGGTCACGACGCCGCGCAGCCAGGCCTGCTCGTCGGCGGTCGCGCGGCCGAACAGGTCGACCACCGCGGCCGCGCGGGCGGCCTGCGAGCCGGCGCCGCCGATGGACGCGATCGCCTCGAAGGCGTCGTGCACGCCGAGGACGGTGAGCGACGGCTCGTCCGCCGGCGCCGGCAAGTCGCTGACGCTGCGCCAGCCCAGGCCCGTGCGCCGCTGGCGCAGCGCGCCACCGAGGTAGGACGTGACGGTCTCGACCTCCTCGGACGAGGCGGCCGCGAGCAGCGTGGCGATCGCGGCGACCTTGGCCTTGCGGGACCGGGTGGCCGCCACGGCGCCGGAGGTGGCGACGAGGTCGGAGAGGAGCACGCAGCCATTGTGGCGGGACGCACCGACAGATCGGCTAGCGTCGTGCGGGTGAGCTCCGGACGCACCCGCACCTGGCGCCCGGACTGGGCCTGCCCTGCCGGTCGGATCATGGCGCAGCAGCGCCACGGCGGGAGCGACCCGACCTACCGCACCGACGAGTCCGGCCGGATCTGGCGGGGCATCCGGACCCCCGAGGGCACCGCCACGCTCGCGGTCACGCCGCGCCCTGCCGACGGCGAGATCGAGGCCGCGGCCTGGGGCGAGGGGGCCGACTGGGCGCTGGAGTCGGTGCCCGGCCTGCTCGGTGCCCTGGACGACGTGTCCGGCTTCGAGCCCCGTCACCCCGTGCTTGCCGAGGCCTGGCGCCACCACTCCACCTGGCGGCTGGGCCGGAGCGGCCTGGTCATGGAGGCGCTGGTCCCGGCCATCATCGAGCAGAAGGTGACCGGCCAGGAGGCCTTCGCCGGCTTCCGCGCGCTGGTGCACCGCTTCGGCGAGCGCGCCCCCGGACCGGGCCACGACCTCAAGCTGTGGGTGCAGCCGACGCCCGAGCAGCTCCGCCAGATCCCGTCGTGGGAGTGGCTCCGGCTCCACATCGACCCGGCCCGCTCCCGCACGGTCGTCACCGTGGCCCGGGTCGCGGACGCGCTCGAGCGCGCCGCCGGCGTACCCGTCGAGGAGGCCGACCGCCGCCTCCGCAGCCAGCCCGGCGTCGGGGTATGGACGAGTGCCGAGGTGCGCCAACGAGCCCTCGGCGACGCCGACGCGGTGTCCTTCTTCGACTACCACGTGGCCAAGGACATCGGCTGGGCGCTGACCGGTACGCCGTTCACCGACGAGGAGCTCGAGGCCTACCTCGAGCCCTGGCGGCCGCACCGTGGCCGGGTGCAGGCGCTGGTGGGCCTCGCCGGACTGCACCGGCCCCGGCGCGGGGCGCGGATGTCGCTGCCGACCCACCTGCCCTCGTCGGTGCCGCACTCGTGATATCTGTGACCCGATGACACAGGTACATCTCGACCTCGGCCACCTCCGCACCGACGGCCTGGAGGAGGCCACCGCGTTCTTCGCGACGGTGGACCCCGAGGCGCTGGTCGACGCGATCCGCGCCACGTCCGACGACGAGCTCCTCGAGCTGCTCGCCCGCGACGACATCCGGCCCGCCGCGGTCCGGGGCCTGCTCGCGCGCCTCCACGAGTACGCCGTCGCCGAGCGGCTCGCCGAGCTCCGCGGGATCGTCCGCTTCGACCTCGAGCGTCGCGGCACGCTGCTGGAGCGACGGGCGCTCCGGTTCGACGCCGGCGCGATGACCCTCGTGCCCGACCTGGACGCACAGACCCCGGTCGACGTGGTCATCTCCACCAGCCTGGTCCGCTTCGTGCGGCTCGTGTCGGGCGAGCGCAACGCCGGCCTGGAATACCTCTCCGGCAAGCTCGACATCGAGGGCGACGCGATGCTGGCGCTCGCCGTCGGGGGGATCTTCAAGCTGCCCGGCACCGGCGAGATCGCCCTCGACCCCACCACGCTGGACCCGGTCGACGTGGCGACGGCCCTCGCCGACGTACGCCCCGACCACCTCAAGCGGGTGATGGCCTCGGCCTTCCGGCCGATCGTGCTGGGCGAGATCTTCCGCCGGCTGCCCGACTTCCTCAACGAGCGCAAGGCCGCCAAGGCTGACCTGACCATCGGGTTCCGGCTGCTGGGCAACCCCTCCGGCGAGGTCGAGCGCTACGTCGTCCGCGTCCAGGGCGGCGTCGCCACCGTTGAGCAGGGTGACGAGGGCGAGCGCCGCGACGCGACGGTGACGTGCGAGGGCCACGACTACCTGCGGCTCGCCACCGGTCACCTCAACCCGGTCACGGGTGTGCTCAAGGGTCAGCTGAAGGTCAAGGGCGACAAGGCCAAGGCGCTGCAGCTGAGCTCGATCATCGACATCCCGCGGGCGCGGTGACCATGCGCGCGCGCCGGCTGGCTGCTCCGTTGCTCCTGCTGGCGCTCGCCTCGACCGGAGTGCCCGCGGCCAGCGCGGCTCCGGCTGCGTCGGTCGCGGCGCACGCGTCGCCGTTCTCCGACGGGCACGGGCTGCACGTCGTCTCGGCCGAGGCGTCGAGCCCGCGCGAGTGGCACCTCGTCGTCGCGACCCGGCAGCTGCAGCGGCCGGTGCGCGTCACGATCCTGCTGCCGCGCGGCTACGACACGACGTCGCGGCGCTACCCGTCCCTCTACCTCTTCCACGGCACCAGCGGGGGAGCCAACGACTGGGTCGACTCGGGAGAGGCCCGCAAGGCGACGCGCGACCAACCGTTCGTCGTCGTGATGCCGGACATGGGCTACGACTCCAACGGCGGCTCGTGGTTCGCCGACTGGGCCGACCAGCACACCGCCCTGGGCCGGGCCAACTGGGAGACCTTCCACATCGACCAGCTGGTGCCGTGGGTGGATGCCAACCTCCGCACCGTCCGGGCGCGCTGGGGCCGGGCGATCGCCGGGCTCTCCCAGGGTGGCTTCGGGTCGTTCTCCTACGCCGCCCGCCACCCCGACATGTTCGTGTCGGCGGCGTCGTTCTCCGGTGCTCCCGACATCGCCGAGGACCCGCGGGCCCAGGCCCTCGGCCAGTCGCTTGTGCGCGCCATCACCGTGGGCCTCGACGGGGTGCAGCCCGACGCGATCTTCGGGGACCCCGTCGCGCGCGCCATCAACTGGAAGGGCCACAACCCCGCGTCCCTGGTCACCAACCTCGCCGACACCGACCTCCAGCTCTGGTGCGGCAACGGGCAGCCCGGGCCCTACGACGACCCGGCCGCGCCCAACAGCGGCGCCACGGCGATCGAGGCGGCGGTGCACGAGTCGACGGGCTACTTCGTCCAGGCCGCGGATGCCGCCGGCGTCGCCTACGCCTACGACGACTACGGTCCGGGCACGCACAGCTGGCCCTACTGGGCACGGGACCTGCGCACCTACCTCCCGCACCTCGCCGACGTGGTCGCCGAGCACCGGTCGCGCCCGGAAGCCATCGACTACCGGTCGGTCGACGGGACCTGGAGCCAGTGGCACTGGCGCGTGGTCACCCATCGTGCGGAGGCCCAGGCGTGGTCTCGCCTCGAGGACGCGTCCGTCGCCGGCTTCGGCTACGCCGGCTCGCCGGCGACGGTCCGCACGCCCGCGTCGTACGGGCCGGGGCGCGCCTACCGCGTCACGTACGTCGGAGGCACCGGCCCGGGCCGCGTGGTCGCCGACGCGCGGGGCCGCCTGCACCTGCGGGTCGTTCCCGGTGAGGCGGGCGACCTCCGGGTGTCGATCGCGCGCTGACTGCTACAGCAGGGGCCGCAAGGGCGCGAGCACGAACTCGGTGAACTTGCGGTGCAGGTCGCGCGCCTCCCACTCACCGCTGGTGAGCTCGAGGCTGTTGGACTCGTCGACGCTGAAGATCTCCTCGAGCGTCTTGGCGAGCTCCTCGTCGATGACCTCGACGTTGATCTCGTAGTTGCCCTGCAGGCTGAGCCGGTCGACGTTGGCGGTGCCGACCGTCGACCAGGTGCCGTCGACGGTCGAGGTCTTGGCGTGCACCATCGCGTCGCGGAAGCGGAAGATCCGCACGCCCGCGTCGAGCAGCTGGCTGAAGTAGCCGCGCGAGATCCAGTCGGCCACGATGTGGTTGGACTTGTGCGGCACCAGCAGGCGTACGTCGACCCCGCGGCGCGCGGCCGCCTTCATGGCGTCGACGAAGTCCTGGTCGGGGATGAAGTAGGCGCACGTCATCCACACGTTGCGGCTGGCCCGGTTGATCGCCTCGAGGTACATCCCGCGGATGGGGAACATCCACAGCCGCGGCACGTTGCGGTGCAGCCGGATCCGCGGCTCCCAGGTCGAGGCGGTCTCGAGCAGCAGCGGCCGCTCGCTGGTGCGGATCCGGCGACGCCGGTTGAGGTTCCAGAAATCCGCGAAGGCCCGCTTGAGGTCCCAGACCCCGGGACCGGTGATCCGGACGTGGGTGTCGCGCCACTCGGTCTCGTAGGGCGTGCCGATGTTGTAGCCGCCGACGAAGCCGACCGCGTCGTCGACGACGAGGATCTTGCGGTGGTCGCGGCCGTAGCGGCGCAGGTCGAGGAAGCGCAGCCCGGCGGTGTAGACGGGGTAGCGCAGCACCTTCATCGTGGCCGGGAAGCGCTTGAACCGCGGCGAGACGACGAGGTTGGCGAAGCCGTCGTAGATGCAGTAGACCTCGACGCCCCGGTCGGCCGCGGCTGCCAGCGCGGCCTTGAACCGCTCGCCGATCTCGTCGCCCTTCCAGATGTAGGTCTCGAAGAGGATCTGCCGGCGCGCGCCCTCGATGGCGGCCAGCATGTCGTCGAAGAGGTCCTTGCCGAAGGTGTACGTCGTGACGGTGCCGTCGCCGATCACGACCGTCCGCGGGGGAGTCGTGGGGAACGGCCGGGGCTTCTTGCCGCGGCGCCGGTAGGAGTCGACGACCGACATCCCGATCGCCACCGCGAGCTGGACCCCGATGGCCGTGAGCAGCGTCCGCCGGATGGTCCGCACCAGGCGCTCGGGTGTGGAACGGGTGCGAGTGCTCACGGGATCAATCTAGTCAGTGGACGCACGTTCTCCGCGCAGGCGCATGCGCGCCTAGGGTGCCGCCATGCTTCCCCGGACCCCGATCGCCGTCGCCGCCCTGGTGCGCGACGGCCTCGTGCTCCTGGTGCATCGCCACCCGTCGCGCCGGTGGTATCCCGATTGCTGGGACCTCGTCGGCGGACATGTCGAGCCGGACGAGCTGCCCCACCAGGCCGTGGGTCGCGAATGCCTCGAAGAGCTCGGCGTCCACATCCACGACCCCCGACCCGTCCCGATGACGATCAGCGACGCCACCCTCGACATGCACGCCTTCCTCGTCACGCGCTGGGACGGGGAACCGGTCAACGCCGCACCCGACGAGCACGACGATCTTCGGTGGTTCCGGCCCGAGGATCTCACCGACCTGACGATGGCCCACCCGGCCAGCCTGCCGAGCATCCTGAGTGCGGTCCGGCTCGCGAATTACTAGTCGTTGCGGTTCGGTCACAAACGGTCGGGGGCGTCCGGTCTCGGGCATAGCGTCTGGGCATGAGGCTCCTGAGGACGACCGGCCTGCTGCTCTGCGGACTGCTCGTGTTCGGCTGCGGCGCGGCGACATCGCAGGAGAATGAGACCGCGGCACGTGCGGCTTCGGACTGGGTGACCTACCACCAGGGGATGCCGACGCTGCCCGACCGCTCCGTCTTCGACGCGGCCGACCAGGCTGCCCGACAGTCGGCGGCGGACCTGGTCGACCGGCAGGATGCGCACTTCGCCGGTACGTACGTCCGGGAGGCGGACTCGGTCGTCGTCCTGGTGGCGACTGACCACCGGGGTGTCGCGCTGGCGGAGGAGAGGTTCGCCGACTTCGGGGACGCGGTGGCGATCGAACGGGCCGAGCACAGCCACCAGGACATCAACGGCCTCGCCGATCGTCTCCGTGAGATCGTCCCCGGCTTCGCAGAGGACTTCCGCACGTGGGGCGCCAGCTACACCGGAACCGGGCTCATGGTGCAGGTGGGTGCGCCTCCCACGGAGGACCAACGTGCCGCCATCGAGACGTTCGCCCAGCGACACCGCTTGCCGATGGAGGTCTACGTAGTCGAAGGGGACAACTCTTCGACTGTGGACTAAGTGACCCGCCCGCCCGCGTTCGGCCCTGGTCTCCCCGCCATCTGCCGAACATCAATCGGGCGAGCTGTCACGACTGTCCAGCGGCACGAAGGTCATCTCCAGGTCGTCGCCGCTCAGGACGAGCGTGCGGTCGCCGCGCCGGGCATGGTCGACACGACGCAGCAGGTCGGGGTAGGTGCCGTCGAGCAGGTCCACGAAGTTCACCGGGCACGACATCATCGAGCCCACCGTCATGTCCGTGAACCGCACGTCCTCGCCGTCGGTGTGGGTCTTCCACTCGATCACCTGACAGCCGGAGAGCGCCTGGTACTCGAGGATGTAGGTCAGCACCGGCGGCCCGGAGGCCTTGGCGAACACCGTCTCGTCCCCCGCGTCGACCAGCCTCTCCAACCGCCAGCGCCCCTCGAGGCTGACGTCCGGCTCGTCGGCGTGGCCGCAGGCAGACAGGCCCAGGACCGCCAGCAGGGCGACCGCCCCGGCGAGACCACGACACCCCCGTGTGCGCACGAGCCCAGCGTCGCACGGCCCGGCGAGTACTGTCGGCGGCCCGCCGTACGCTGTCCGCATGCGCCCCGTGACCGACCTCGAGCGGAAAGTCGCCCCCTTCCAGGTGGTGTCGGACTACCAGCCCGCCGGCGACCAGCCCGCCGCCATCAAGGAGATCAGCAAGCGCATCGACGCCGGGGTCCAGGACGTGGTGCTGCTGGGCGCCACGGGCACCGGCAAGACGGCGACGGTGGCGTGGGTGGCCGAGCAGGTGCAGCGCCCGCTGCTGGTGCTCCAGCCCAACAAGACGCTGGCCGCGCAGTTCGCCAACGAGCTGCGCCAGCTCTTCCCCGACAACGCCGTCGAGTACTTCGTCTCCTACTACGACTACTACCAGCCCGAGGCCTACGTGCCTCAGACCGACACCTACATCGAGAAGGACTCCTCGATCAACGAGGAGGTCGAGCGGCTGCGCCACAGCGCGACCAACTCGCTGCTGACCCGGCGCGACGTGATCGTGGTCAGCACGGTCTCCTGCATCTACGGCCTCGGCACCCCGCAGGAGTACGTCGACCGGATGATCCGGCTCAAGGTCGGCGAGGAGCACGACCGCGACTCGATCCTGCGCCGACTGGTCGAGATCCAGTACACGCGGAACGACATGACCTTCACCCGCGGCACCTTCCGGGTCCGCGGCGACACCCTCGAGATCTTCCCGGTCTACGAGGAGCACGCCGTCCGCATCGAGTTCTTCGGCGACGAGATCGAGCGGCTGATGACGCTGCACCCGCTCACCGGCGAGGTCGTCACCGAGGACTCCGAGCTCTACGTCTTCCCCGCGACCCACTACGTCGCCGGCCCGGAGCGCATGGAGCGCGCCATCCGCGGCATCGAGACCGAGCTCGAGCAGCAGCTCGCGACCTTCGAGAAGCAGGGCAAGCTGCTGGAGGCCCAGCGGCTGCGGATGCGCACGACCTACGACGTCGAGATGATGCGACAGGTCGGCTCCTGCTCGGGCATCGAGAACTACTCCATGCACATCGACGGCCGCGAGCGGGGCACGGCACCCAACTGCCTCCTCGACTACTTCCCCGAGGACTTCCTCCTCGTCGTCGACGAGTCCCACGTGGCGGTGCCGCAGATCGGCGGCATGTACGAGGGCGACATGTCCCGCAAGCGCAACCTGGTCGACCACGGCTTCCGGCTGCCGAGCGCGATGGACAACCGGCCGCTGCGCTGGGAGGAGTTCCTCGACCGGATCGGCCAGACGATCTACCTCTCGGCGACGCCCGGCAACTACGAGCTCGACAAGGTCGGCGGCGACACCGTCGAGCAGATCATCCGCCCGACCGGGCTGATCGACCCCGAGGTGGTCGTCAAGCCGACCAAGGGCCAGATCGACGATCTGATCCACGAGATCCGCACCCGCACGGAGAAGAACGAGCGGGTCCTGGTCACCACGCTGACCAAGAAGATGTCCGAGGACCTCACCGACTACCTCCTCGACGCCGGCATCCGCACCCGCTACCTCCACTCCGAGGTCGACACCCTCAAGCGGATCGAGCTGCTGCGCGACCTCCGCCTCGGCGAGTACGACGTCCTCGTCGGCATCAACCTCCTCCGCGAGGGCCTCGACCTGCCCGAGGTGTCGCTGGTGGCGATCCTCGACGCCGACAAGGAGGGCTTCCTGCGCTCCGACAAGTCGCTGATCCAGACGATCGGCCGCGCGGCCCGCAACGTGTCCGGCCAGGTGCACATGTACGCCGACAAGATCACGCCCTCCATGGAGAAGGCGATCGACGAGACCAACCGGCGCCGCGAGAAGCAGGTCGCCTACAACACCGCCCACGGCATCGACCCGCAGCCGCTGCGCAAGAAGATCGCCGACATCACCGAGATGCTCGCCCGCGAGGAGGAGAGCACCCACGAGCTGCTCGAGTCGTGGCAGCACCAGGACCCGAAGGCCCGCAAGGCCCCGGTGCCCAACCTGTCGGCCAAGACCTCGGGCAAGCACGCGGCCGACCTGGCCGGGATGCCGAGTGCCGAGCTCGCGCAGCTGATCCAGGAGCTCACCGACCAGATGAAGGGCGCGGCCGCCGAGCTGCACTTCGAGGTCGCGGCCCGGCTGCGCGACGAGATCGGGGACCTCAAGAAGGAGCTGCGCCAGATGATGTCGGCGGGCGCGAAGTGACCCCTCCCTACAAGGGAGCTTTTGTCGTCTGGCTGGTCGGACTGCTCGTCTACCTGCTCGCGGTCTTCCACCGCAGCTCGCTCGCGGTGGCCGGCCTGGCCGCCACCGAGCGCTTCGACATCTCCGCCTCGCAGCTCGCGACGTTCACGATGCTGCAGCTGCTGGTCTACGCCGCGATGCAGATCCCGGTCGGCCTGATGGTCGACCGCTTCGGCCCGCGGCGGGTGATGCTCACCGGCACGCTGCTGATGACCGCCGCCCAGACCGGGTTCGCCCTCGCCGAGACCTACCCCGAGGCCCTCGTGGCCCGCCTCTTCGTCGGCATGGGCGACGCGATGACGTTCATCTGCGTGCTGCGCCTGATCGCGACCTGGTTCGCCGTCACCCGGATCCCGCTCATCACCCAGCTCACCGGCACCCTCGGCCAGCTCGGCGGAGTGCTCGCCGCCGTGCCGATGACCTGGGCGCTCGGCCACGTCGGCTGGACCAGGGCCTACCTCTCCACCGCCTCGCTCGGCATCGTCCTTGCGGTCGCCGTGCTCCTGCTGCTCCGCGACTCCCCGGCCGAGCGCAGCCGGCGCGGGCCCGCGCTGTCCCTGCCGGCCGTCCGCAAGAGCCTGGCCGCCTCGTGGGCGCTGCCCGGCACCCGGCTGGGGTTCTGGATCCACTTCTCCACCCAGTTCAGCTCGACCGCGCTGGCCCTGCTGTGGGGCTACCCGTTCTTCGTCCGCGGCGAGGGCCTCAGCCCCAACGCCGCCGGCGGGCTGCTCACCTGCCTGGTCGTCTCCGTGATGCTCGTCGGCCCGGCGCTCGGCTGGCTGATCGGGCTGCACCCCTGGCACCGCTCCAGCATGGCGCTGACGATCGTCGGCGCCATCGTGGTCGCCTGGACGGTGGTGCTGCTCTGGCCCGGCGACGCCCCGCTGCCGGTGCTCGTGCTGCTGGTGTTCGTGGTGGGGGTCGGCGGGCCGGCCTCGATGATCGGCTTCGACGTGGCCCGCACCTCCAACCCGCCCCACCGGCTGGCCAGCGCCAGCGGGATCATCAACCAGGGCGGCTTCACCGCCAGCCTGCTGCTCGTCGTCAGCATCGGCGTGATCCTCGACTGGCGCACGCCCGGCGGCGGCACCGACTACACGCCCGAGGCGTTCCGCTGGGCGATGAGCGCCCAGTACGTCCTCTGGGCGGTCGGCCTCACCCAGGTCTGGCGCTACCGCAAGCGCGCCCGCCGGCACACCAGCCGGGACGAGCTGGCCGCCAGCATCGCGTCGATGGGGTGAGGTCGGCTGTCCGTGCGGCTGGCTAGGGTCGTGCCATGACCACCATCGATCTCGGACACCCGGTCAGCGGCGACGTCGTCGAGCTGATCCTCGAGGACCACCGACGCTTCGAGTCGCTGCTCAGGGAGCTGCGCGACAGCAGCGCCGACCGCGACGCCGTCCGTCAGGCCTTCGCCACGCTGCACGTTGCCCACGCCCTCGCGGAGGAGACGAAGGTCTACCCCCAGCTGCGCCGCAAGGACGCGGTCTCCGACCACGAGGCGGAGCACGGCGAGGAGGAGCACGCCGAGGGCCACGAGGCACTGCTCGCGGTGCTGGAGCTCAAGGGCACCGACACCCAGGCCTTCGACGACGCCGTCGAGGAGCTCGCCAAGGTCGTCAACCACCACCTCACCGAGGAGGAGCTGACGATCCTCAACCCCGCCCGCGACGAGGTCTCGGAGAAGGTCCGCGCCGAGCTCGGCGAGGCCTTCGCCGCCGAGCGCAACGCCCGGATCGCCGACAACTGCGGCACCCTCGCCCACGTCCGCTCGATCGTCGCCGCCGCCCGCAAGGAGGGCCTGCTCGACGACGACGAGGATGACGACTGATGGACGCCGACTGATGGACGCGGCGGAGATGCAGGCGTTCTGCCTGGCCAAGCCCGGCGCCTGGCCCGACAACCCGTGGGACCACGACCACCCGGTCATCAAGGTGGGCGAGGGCGCGGCGGGCAAGATCTTCGCCTTCCTCGGCGGTGACGGCGTCGGCATCAAGGGCGGCCCGAGCCGCGAGGCTGCCGACGAGTGGCTCGACCGCTACCCCGGGGCGGCCACGGTGATGGCCTACATCGGTCGCTCCGGCTGGAACAACCTGTCGTTCTCGGGGGAGATCCCCGACGACGAGCTGTGCGAGGCCGTCGACGAGTCCTACCGGCTGGTCGTGTCCAAGCTGCCCAGGAAGCACCGACCCGCAGGATGGGACGCATGAGCGCACGCGAGGTCCAGATCACCTTCGACGCCCACGACCCGGGCGCCCAGGCGGAGTTCTGGGCGGTCGCCCTGCGCTACGTCCTCCAGCCGCCGCCCGACGGCTTCGACACCTGGGACGCCGCGCTCGACGCTTGGGGCGTGCCCCCGGAGGCGCGCAACGACCGGTCCGCCATCGTCGACCCCGATGGCGCCGGGCCGCGCGTGTTCTTCCAGAAGGTGCCCGAGGGCAAGGTCGCCAAGAACAAGCTCCACCTCGACGTCCGCGCCGCGGCCGGCGTGCCGCCCGAGGGTCGGATGGCCGTCCTCGAGGAGGCCTGCGAGCAGCTCCTGGCGCTCGGGGCGAGCCGGTTCCAGCGCTTCGAGCCCGGCGAGGAGCTCGGCAGCGGGTTCATCGTGATGCAGGACCCCGAGGGCAACGAGTTCTGCCTGGACTGATCAGTCCGACTCCGGGATGCCGGGCTCCTCGGGACCCTCGAGCGCCCGCAGGCGCTTCTTCTCCAGCTTGCGCTCGTGCCCGGCGATGATGTCCTGCCGCATCACGAGCGTGCGGACCAGGTTGATGCCGGTGCCGGCGATGACGAACCCCGGCCAGAAGAAGCCCATGGTGAGCACGAACCAGATCACCACGCAGATGAGCGACGGCCCCAGGAACCCCATGAACGCCTCGCGGCGGTCGCTGCGGTACTTCTCGACCGCCCGGGCGTGCAGGTCGCCGCTGACGACCAGCGCCGGCACCGATCCGGTCGGCGCGACCAGGTCGGCCACGATCGGCGGCAGCTCGCCCAGGGTCCGCGCGGCGGACGTCTGGCCCGACCGCAGGTCGAGCTCCTCGCGGTCGAGCCGCCCGTCGGCGTACGCCTCGCCGAGCAGCTGGTGGATCAGGTCGCGGTCGCGGTCGGCGGCCCGGAGGCCGGCGTTCGCGGGGGAGCGCGGATCGAGGGCAAAGGAGGCCCACAGGTCGTCGCTCATCGGTCTCGCCTCAGCACGCCCCGATCCTAGATGTGACGCGCGTCGCAGCCCGTGTGCGACGCGTTACCCGGCATGGCGTTGTTCGTTGACCAGTCGCTGGAACGTACTGGGGGCCCGTTGTGGGAAATGAGAACGCGTTCTAGTCTGTCACGGCGTCCGATCGATCCACAGGGGAGGTGACCGATGGCGTTCTCCGCTGTGTCCGTCATCCGGGGCCCCGGCGAGATCGCGGCGATGGTCGTCGAGGTCACCAAGCGGATCTTCACCACCCCCTTCCAGTTCCGCGAGTTCATCGAGCAGGCGTGGTTCATCACCAGCGTCACGCTGATGCCCACGATCCTGGTCTCGATCCCCTTCGGCGCCGTCATCTCCCTCCAGGTCGGCAACCTCACCGGCCAGCTCGGCGCCCAGTCCTTCGCGGGTGCGACCGCCGTCCTCGCCGTCGTCCGTGAGGCGGCGCCGATCGCGGCGGCCCTCCTCATCGCGGGAGCCGCAGGCTCCGCGATCTGCTCCGACATGGGCGCGCGCAAGATCCGCGAGGAGATCGACGCGATGGAGGTGCTCGGCATCGACCCGCTCGCCCGCCTGGTGGCGCCGCGCGTCGTGGCCACGATGTTCGTCGCGCTGATGATCAACGGGCTCGTGATCGGCGCCGGCATCGGTGGCGGCTACTTCTTCACCGTCATCGTGCAGGGCGGCTCCGCCGGGGCGTTCCTCTCCAGCTTCACCGCGCTCGCCAGCCTGCCCGACCTCTACATCTCCATGGTCAAGGCGGTCGTCTTCGGCTGGCTGGCCGCGATCGTCGGCGCCTACAAGGGCCTCAACGCCGGGGGCGGTCCCAGCGGCGTCGGCAAGGCGGTCAACGAGTCCGTGATCATCGCGTTCATGCTGCTGTTCTTCCTCAACGCGGTGATCACGGCGATCTACTTCCAGGTCGTTCCACCCCCGGGGTTGTGATGGCGAGCATCTCGGCGATCGGCAGCTCGATCATCCAGGGACGTCGCGCCTCCCTGGAGCAGTACGGCGACCAGCTGATGTTCTACGTCAAGGCGCTGGCGTGGACCCCGCGGGCGATCAAGCGCTACCCGCGCGAAATCGTCAACACCCTGGCCGAGGTCACCTTCGGTGCGGGCGGCCTGAGCCTGATCGCCGGCACGGTCGGCGTCATCGCGTTCCTCGCGTTCTTCGCTGGGACCGAGGTCGGCATCCAGGGCTACGCCTCGCTCAGCCAGATCGGCGTCGCGAAGTTCTCGGCCTTCATCTCCGCCTACTTCAACACCCGAGAGGTCGCCCCGCTCGTCTCCTCGATCGCGCTGGCCGCGACCGTCGGCTGCGGCTACACCGCCCGCCTCGGCGCGATGCGGATCTCGGAGGAGATCGACGCTCTCGAGGTGATGGCGATCCCCTCGCTGCCGTTCCTGGTGACCACGCGCATGATCGCTGCGTTCATCGCGGTGATCCCGCTGTACGTCGTGGCGCTCTGCGCGTCCTACCTCTCGCCGCGGCTGATCACCACCCTCGTCTACGGGCAGTCTCCGGGCACCTACGACCACTACTTCATCCAGTTCCTGCCGCCCATCGACATGCTCTGGTCCTTCGGCAAGCTGCTGTTCCTCGCGACCGCGATCATCCTGATCCACTGCTACTACGGCTACACCGCTTCCGGCGGACCGGCCGGCGTGGGCATGGCCGTGGGGCGCGCCATCCGGACCAGCATCGTCACCGTGGTGGTCGCCGACTTCTTCCTGAGCTTCGCGATCTGGGGCTCGACGACGACCGTCCGGATCACGGGGATGCTCGTCAACATCACCCACGACACCCCGGCCGAGCACCGGCGGCTGCTGGTCAGCGGCGTCGTCTTCCTGACCGTCATCGCGCTGCTCATCGGGCTGGCGATCGCGGTCTACCAGAAGACGTTCCAGTCGGTGACGATGGTGACGATCCAGGCCGACCGCGCCGGCCTCCAGCTCGCGAAGTTCGGCGACGTCCGCCTCCACGGCGTGCTGGTCGGCCAGGTCCGCGACATCTCCGACGACGGCAAGCAGGCGGTCATCAAGGTCGCGCTCCAGCCGGACGCCGCGCGCGAGATCCCCGAGAACGTCGACGTGCAGATCCTGCCGACCACGCTGTTCGGCCAGAAGTACATCTCCTTCAAGGACCCCGCCGACCCGGCGTCGGCCTCGCTCTCCGACGGCGACGTCATCCCGGCCGACCGGGTCGAGACCAACGTCGAGCTGAGCCGGATCCTGGCCAATCTCTTCCCGCTGCTCCGCTCGGTGCGGCCCGCCGACCTCAACGCCACGCTGAACGCCCTCGCCACCGCGCTCGGCGGCCGGGGCAAGCAGATCGGCGAGACGATGGACGAGCTCGACAGCTACCTCGGGGTCATCGACGACCACCTGCCCACGCTGCGCGAGGACCTCAGGCTGCTGGCCCAGGTCGCCGACACCTACGACATCGCCGCGCCCGACCTGCTCGGCGTGCTGCGGAACGTGACGGTGACGAGCAGGACCGTCATCGAGCGCAAGGACGACCTCAAGGCGTTCTTCGGCGACCTCGCCGGAGTCTCCGACACCGCGACCGGGATCCTGCAGGACAACGGCGCCGACATCGTCCGCGTCGGGCAGGTCACCCAGCCGATCACGGGCCTGCTCGCGGCGTACAGCCCGGAGTACCCCTGCCTGATGGCCGGCCTCGACCGCTACGAGCCGCTGCTGGCCAAGGTCTTCCAGGGCAACATGATCCGGCAGAACTTCGTCTTCAACACCCCGCAGTACCGCGAGTACGACGCGCGCGACCGTCCGGTCTACGGCGAGGTCGGCCACGGGCCGTGGTGCCTGGGCCTGCCCGACCCCGCCATCCCGATCGGCTTCCAGCCGCTCGACGACGGGACGGACCAGGACGACCACCCGCCCACGAGCACGGTCCCCGGCAGCGGGATGGTCGGGGGGACGCGATGAGCCGCAACTCGACCACGATCTCGGCCGGGATCAAGCTCGGGATCTTCACGCTCAGCTCGATCCTGGTGACCGGGCTGCTCGCCGCGATCATGGGCAACATCGGCTTCGGGGCCGGCAAGAACTACCAGGCGGTCTTCTCCAACGCCTCGATGCTCGAGAAGGGCGACGACGTCCGGATCGCCGGCGTCAGCGTCGGCGAGGTCAAGAAGGTCGAGCACTACGACCGCACCGAGGCGCTGGTGACGTTCCGGGTGAAGGCCGACGTGCCCCTGACGACCGCCTCCCGCGCGGAGATCCGCTTCCTCAACCTGGTCGGCGACCGCTACCTCGCCCTCGAGGAGGGCTCGGACGCCCACGCCGAGCCGCTCGCGGCCGACGCGACGATCCCGATCCGCAACACCAGCCCGGCGCTGGACCTGACTGTGCTGTTCAACGGCTTCCAGCCGCTCTTCCAGGCGCTGAACCCGAAGCAGGTCAACGACCTCAGCATGAACCTCGTCCAGGTGCTGCAGGGCGAGGGCGGCACGGTCGCCGGGCTGCTGCAGAAGACGGCGTCCCTGACCAACACGCTCGCGGACCGCGACAAGCTGATCGGGGAGGTCGTCACCAACCTCGGCCAGACCCTCACCACGGTCGACCAGCACCACCAGCAGCTGACCGAGCTGGTCGTCCAGCTCAAGCGCTGGATGGCCGACCTCGCCCGCGACCGCAACACGATCGGGTCGTCCCTGCAGAACATCTCGGACCTGACCGCGGTCGTCGCCGACCTGGTGAGCAGCAGCCGCCCGCTGGTGAAGTCCGACGTGGTCCAGCTGCGCCGGCTGGCCGCCACGCTGAACAAGCCGGTCAACCGCAAGGTGGTCGTGGAGATGCTCGACCGGCTGCCCGAGTCGATGACCGACCAGACCCGGACCGGCACCTACGGCAGCTGGTACAACTACTACCTCTGCGGCTTCAAGGGCTACATCAAGCTCCCCGTCATCAGCGACGTGCCGGGCCTGAAGGACCTGCAGAAGGAGCTCAACCACATCTCCTTCAACAGCTCCGCCGCGAGGTGTCAGACGCCATGAGGCGCTACACCGAGGCCCAGATCCTCCGCCTGGGCGCGATCACCCTGGTGGTGATGCTGCTGATCATGACGGCGGCCTTCAACCTCTCGAAGTTCCCCGGCTTCGGCGGCGACCTCTACCGGGCCGAGTTCGCCGACGCGAGCGGCCTGCACAAGGGCAACATGGTCCAGGTCGGCGGCATCCGGGCCGGCCGGGTCAAGGACATCAGCCTGGAGGACAGCCACACGGTCGTGGTCACCTTCGAGGTCGACCACGGCGTGGAGTTCGGCACCGACAGCCGGGCCTCGATCGAGGTCCTCAACCTGCTCGGCGAGAAGTACCTCGACCTCGTCCCCGCCGGGCCCGGCCAGCTCTCGACCGACGACCCGATCCCGGTCGACCGGACCCAGTCGGCCTACGACATCGTCGGGGTCTTCGGTGACCTGACGACGACCACCGAGCGGATCGACACCGGCCAGCTCAAGCAGGCGCTCACCACGATCTCGACGACGCTCGACCAGGCCGGGCCACAGATCCACGACAGCTTCGTCGGCATCGCCCGGCTCTCGCAGACCGTCGCGTCGCGGGACGAGCAGATCCAGAAGCTGCTGGCCAGCTCCAAGAACGTCAGCAAGGTGCTGGCCGACCGGAGCCGCGACATCGTCGACCTGATGAAGAACAGCGACATGGTCTTCCAGGAGGTGCAGCGGCGCAAGGCCGCGATCCACCAGCTCCTCGTCAACGCCCGGGTCCTGGCCGACGAGCTCCGCGGCGTCGCCCGGGACAACCAGGGCGAGATCGGGCCGGCCCTCCAGCAGGTCGACGACCTCCTCGACCTGCTCAACAGCAAGGAGAAGGAGCTGAAGGCGACGCTCGCGGCGGTCGGCCCCTACGCCTCCATCCTCGGCAACATCATCGGCACCGGCCCGTGGTTCGACGCCTACGTCGTGAACCTCGCCGCCATCCCGACCGGCGAGTTCGTCCCGGAGCAGGAGTAGGTGGCCGCCATGAAGGGTCGGAACGCACGCGTCCTCGTCGCGGCGGTCGTCGTCGCGCTGGCCGCCGCGAGCCTGCTGCTCCTGCGCGGCGGCGACGAGACCAAGACCCTCACCGCGCACTTCCCGCGCGCGGTGTCGATCTACGAGGGCTCCGACGTGCGGATCCTCGGCGTCAACGTCGGCCGGGTCACGGCCGTGATCCCCGAGGGCAACTCGGTCCGCGTCGAGATGCAGTACGACGCGGCGTACAAGCTGCCGGCCGACGCCAAGGCCGTGATCGTCACCCCGACCCTGGTCGCCGACCGCTTCGTACAGCTGACCCCGGCCTGGTCCGAGGGCGACCGGCTGATGGCCGACGGCGCCGACATCGCGCTGCCCGACACCGGGGTCCCGGTCGAGCTGGACCGGATCTACGCCAGCCTGCGCGACCTGTCCGAGGCGCTGGGACCCAACGGCGTCAACAAGGACGGCACCCTCAACCACGTGCTCGAGGCCGGCGCGAAGAACCTCGCGGGCCAGGGGAGGCTCGGCAACAAGATGCTGCGCAACCTCGCGGCGGCCGCAACCACCTTCGGGCAGGGGAGCGGTGACCTGTTCGCCACCGTCACCCAGCTCGCGAAGTTCTCCCAGGTGCTCGGCAACAACGACCGGCTCGTGCGCGCCTTCATCCGCGACCTCGCCGGCGTCTCCGGGTCGCTGGTCACCGAGCGCGTCCAGCTCCAACGGGCGCTGTCGTCGGTCGCCACCGCCGTCGGCACCGTCAAGGGCTTCGTCCACGACAACCGCAAGGCGCTCGTGACCGACCTGGAGAAGCTCACCCGCGTCATGCAGACGATCAACTCCGAGAAGGGCAGCATCGACGACGCCCTCCAGGTCGCCCCGCTCGCGCTGGGCAACCTCGCGGTCGCCTTCAACAACTCCAGCGGCTCCATCGGGTCCCGGATCGGCGTCAACGGCACGTTCGGCGACCTCGACGGCTTCCTCTGCTCGATCGTCATGCAGTCCGGCATGCCCAAGGCCAGCAAGGACCTCGCCTGCCGGATCTTCAAGCAGATCGAGCCCGCCGAGGACCAGACGAGCAAGAGCCAGACCTCCGGGCCCTCGGTCCTGTCCACCACGCAGCGCGACCAGGCCGCCGCCCAGCAGTACGTCGCCGGCAGCGGCTCGTCGCTCAGCACCCTGATCGGGGGTGGCCGGTGAAGCGCCTCGCCCTGGCCTCGCTCGGCCTCGTGCTGCTCGTGTCCGGCTGCAAGTTCGACGGTGCCTACGACCTGCCGCTGCCCGGCGGTCCGGTCGACGCCGACCACGCCTACGAGGTGACCGCGGACTTCGCCGACATCCTCAACATCGTGCCGAAGTCGCCGGTGATGGTCGACGACGTGACGGTCGGCGAGGTCACCGACGTGCAGCGCGTAGGCTGGCACGCCGAGATCACCATGCTGGTGCGCGACGACATCGTGCTGCCCGACAACGCGATCGCCGACATCCGCCAGGTCAGCCTCCTCGGCGAGAAGTACGTCGCCCTCCTCCCGCCCACCGGCGAGCAGCCGCACGGGCGGCTCTCGGACGGCGACAACATCCCGCTGTCCGCCACCGGCCGCAACCCGGAGGTCGAGGAGGTGCTCGGCGCGCTGTCGTTCCTGCTGAGCGGCGGCGGCGTCGGTCAGCTCGGCACGATCACGCAGGAGCTCAACAACGTGATGGACGGTCGCACCGACCGGCTGCGCCACCTGCTCGGGTCGCTCAAGGACGTCGTCGGCACCCTCGACGACCAGAAGGCCGACATCATCGACGCGCTCGAGTCGATGAACAACCTGACCGCCACGCTCAACCGCGAGAAGGACACGATCGGCGACGCCCTCGACGTGGTCGGGCCTGCGGTGAAGGTGCTCGACGACCAGCACGCCCAGCTGATCGCGATGCTCAAGTCGCTGGACCGCCTCGGTGCCGTCGGCACCCGCGTCATCGGCGCCAGCAAGGCCGACCTCATCCAGACGCTGGCCGACCTCAAGCCCGTGCTGACCAAGCTCAACGAGGCCGGCGACCACCTGGCGCCCGGCCTCAACATGGCCATCAGCTTCCCCTTCCCCAAGGAGGCGTCCGAGGTGGTCAAGGGCGACTACGCCAACGCCTTCATCCGGGCCCAGATCAACCTCGGGACGTTCGTGCCCAACGGGGGCGGTGGCCCGCTGCCGCCGGTCGACGTGCCCGACCCGTCGCAGGTGCTCAACCAGGTGCAGAAGTGCCTGGCCAGCGGCGACATCACCAGCAAGGCCTGCCTGAAGGTGCTCGACGACGCCAACGCGCTCAAGAAGCTCAAGAAGGCGTGCCAGAGGGACGAGAACAAGGACAACGCGGTCTGCCAGGTCGTCAACGCCGGTGACCTGCCCGACCTCCCCGGACTCCCGACGTTGCCCGGCCTCGACGGCTTCACCGCCTCCCTCGCCAGCGGCGCCGACCAGCCCGACGAGTCCGGCAGCGCCCTCTACGGGGGTGCGGCATGACCCGCGGCGTGCGCATCCGGATCGCGGCGTTCCTCGTGCTGAGCGCGGTCGGCATCGTCTACGTCACCGCGTCCTACCTCGGCTTCGTCGACAAGGTGCTCGGCCGCGGCCTGAGCGTGCACGCGACGCTCCCGACGTCCGGCGGCCTGTTCGAGGGCAGCGAGGTGACCTACCGCGGTGTCAAGATCGGCAAGATCAGCGCGATGCACACCACGCGCGACGGCGTACGCCTCGACCTCGCGCTCCACGACGGCACCCGGCTGCCCCTGGACTCGCCGATGTACGTCCACAACCTCTCCGCGGTCGGCGAGCAGTACCTCGACTTCGAGCCGCCGGACGACGAGGGCCCGTACGCCGCGAACGGCGACACGCTGGCCGGCAGCCAGGACTCGCTGCCCGTCGACGAGGCCGACCTGCTGGTCGAGCTCGACCAGTTCGTCGGGTCGGTCGACAAGAAGAACCTCCAGGTGACCGTCAAGGAGCTCGGGGACATGTTCCGCGACACCGGCGGCCCGCTCCAGAAGCTCATCGACAACGGCGGGAAGTTCGTCGACGAGGCCGCCGCCCACGAGGACGAGACGATCTCGCTGCTCGACCACGGCCTGACGGTGCTGCGCACCCAGCGCGACGAGGGCGAGAACATCAAAGCCTTCTCCCGGGACCTGCGGCTGATCACCGACTCGCTGCGCCGCAGCGACGGGGACCTGCGCACCGTCCTGCAGGGCACGCCCGGCACGGCCCGCGAGATCGACGCGCTCCTCAAGGACCTCGGCCCGACGCTGCCGGTGCTGCTGGGCAACGCGGTCAGCATCAACACCGTCGTCGTCTCGCACCTCGCCGGCATCGAGCAGCTGCTGGTTACCTTCCCGCGCACCATCTCCAGCGGCTTCACCGGCACGCCGCCCGACGGCTACGGCCGGGTCAACCTCCAGTTCTCCAACAAGGTCCAGCCCTGCACCGACGGCTACAAGCCCAAGTCGCAGTGGCGGCGCGGGGACCAGCTCAGCGACTCACCGATCTACCCGGCCCAGTGCAACAGCCCCGCGCCGTACAACATGCGCGGCGGGAAGTACGCCCCCGGCGGCCCGAACAACAGCTCCGTCGGGCGCGCCTACCGGGCTTCCTACGACCCCAGCACCGGCATCGTCTACGGTGCGGTGGACAAGGACGGCAGGCCCGTCCGGTTCCGTGATCAGGGGAACCTGTCCGTCCTGGGAGGGGATTCGTGGAAGTGGCTGCTCGTCGGCCCCGTGGTCAGTCCGTGAGGCTGAACCTCGGGCTCTACGCCCTCGCGCTGGTGCTCGCGTGCGCGGCCGTCGTCGGCGGCGTGCTGGTCTACCGGACCCACGACACCTCGGTGACCGACAGCGCCGAGCAGGAGCGGTACGCCGCGGTGATGGCCGCCGCGCGGGCGGAGGCGGAGGCGTTCATCAACATCCGCTACGACGACGCGCAGGCCAGCATCGACAAGGTCGCCGCCGGAGCCACCGGGTCCTTCCGCAAGCAGTACGCCACCTCGACCAAGGGCGTCATCCAGGTGCTCCAGCAGAACAAGTCGGTCATGGACGGCTCGGTCCTGTGGGCCGGCGTCGTCGCCGTCGACCAGGACAGCGCGACCGTGATCGCCGCGACCTCGGGCACGGTCGCCAACGTGCAGACCGGCAACAAGCCGGTCGCCCGGAACTTCCGGCTCAAGCTCGACCTGGTCCTCCAGGACGGCCAGTGGCTCACCTCCAACCTCGAGTTCGTGGGCTGAGCCATGGCCCCCACCAACGACCCCCGCAAGCGTCCCGTCGTCGGGTCGCGCAACCCGACCGCCCGGCCGCGCAAGGTCGCCTCCGGTGTGCCCGCGCCGCCCGACGCGCGCGTTCCCGCACCGGCCCCGACCCCGGCGCCGACCGCGGCTCCCGCTCCGCCGTCGACGACGCCCGGCCTCCTCGGCGGCTTCCGCACCACCGTGGCGCTGGTCGTGGCGATCGTGCTGCTGGCCGCCGTGGTGCTGGGGGAGTCGTGGTACCTCTGGGGCCGCAGCGAGCCCACCGTGTCGGCGTCGCACCCGGTCATCACCGGCGAGATGGCCCACCGCGCTGCGGTGGAGGCCGCGTCGCAGGACGCCGAGGACATCCTGTCCACGTCGTACAAGAACTACGACGAGCAGGTCGCCCAGGCCACCAGCGAGATGACCGACGGGTTCGCGAAGGAGTACACGCAGACCGTCGGGCAGATCAAGGGCGACTTCGTGGCGGCCAAGACCGAGCTGCAGGTCAAGGTCGTGGCCGCGGGCGTGGTCCGGGCGTCCTCCGAGCAGGTGCAGGCGCTGCTCTTCCTCAACCAGTACGTCACCAAGCCGGGCACCAAGACGGCGTTCACCCCCTACCGCGCGCTGGTGACCGTGGTGCACACCGAGCACGGCTGGCTCGTGGACAACATCGAGACGCAGTAGAAAACTAGAACACGTTCCACTATGGTGGAGGCGTGTTCATGGGGAAGGATCGCCAGCGTGCCTGACACCGACCTCCTGATCATCGGCGCCGGCCCCACGGGGCTCTTCGCCGCCTACTACGCCGGCTTCCGCGGGTTCCGCGTCGCGGTCGTCGACTCGCTGCCCGAGCTGGGCGGCCAGATCACCGCGATGTACCCCGAGAAGCAGATCCTCGACGTCGCCGGCTTCCCGACCGTCAAGGGCCGCGACCTCGTCGAGGGGCTGGTGAGCCAGGCAGCGACGGCCTCGCCGGAGTACTTCCTCGACAGGACCGCCACCACGCTCACCCACCACGGCGACACCGTGGTCGTGGGCCTCGACGACGGCACCGAGATCACCGCCAAGGCCGTGCTGATCACCGCCGGCATCGGCAAGTTCAGCCCCCGACCGTTGCCCGCGGGCGACGGATGGCTGGGCCGCGGCATGGAGTTCTTCGTGCCCAGCTTCGCGCCGTACGCCGGCAAGGACGTCGTGATCGTCGGCGGCGGCGACTCCGCGTTCGACTGGGCGCTGCACCTCGAGCCGGTCGCCAAGTCGGTGACGCTGGTGCACCGCCGCGACGCGTTCCGGGCGCACCAGCGCACGGTCGACCAGGTGACGAGCTCGTCGGTGCGGATCGTGACGAAGGCCGAGGTCACGGCGCTGCGCGGCAACGGCGTCCTGGAGTCGGTGGACATCACCGTCGGCGACGAGACCACGACGTACCCCGCCCAGGCCGTGGTGGCCGCGCTCGGCTTCATCGCCGACCTCGGGCCGCTCCAGCAGTGGGGGATCGAGGTCGAGAAGCGGCACGTGGTCGTCGGACCGTCGATGCGGACCAGCCTGGAGCGGGTCTTCGCGGCGGGCGACATCACGGAGTACCCCGGCAAGGTGCGGCTCATCGCCGTCGGCTTCGGGGAGGCCGCCACCGCCGTCAACAACGCGGCGGTCGCCATCGACCCCAGCGCCCACGTCTTCCCGGGCCACTCCAGCGAGGGGACCTGACATGTCGGGACGCGACGGCGTGCGGATGGACGACCAGGAGGTCGCCGACCTGCTCGAGGACAACCTCAAGGTGCAGGTGGCCAGCATCGGCCGGGACGGTGCGCCGCACCTCTCGACGCTGTTCTACGTCGTCCGGGACGGCTGCATCGCCTTCTGGACCTACGCCGCCAGCCAGAAGATCCGCAACCTCGAGCGCGACCCCCGCGTCAGCGCCCTCGTCGAGGACGGCACCGACTACTTCGAGCTCCGCGGCGTCTCGATCACCGGCAAGGCCGAGATCCTCCGCGACCACGACTCGATCTTCGAGATCGGCTCGGCCGTCGCGGTCCGCATGGTCGGCGCGACGAGCCTCGACGACCTCGGCGAGCTGGGCCGGTCCATGGTCGAGAAGCAGGCCACCAAGCGCGTCGCGGTGGTGATCCGTCCGGACCACGTGGCGACGTGGGACCACCGCAAGATGGCGTGAGAGATCCCCGGAGAGAAGGAGCACCCATGAAGATCAAGGTCGACTTCGACCTCTGCGAGTCCAACGCCCTCTGCGAGGGGCTGGCGCCGGAGGTCTTCGAGCTCGATGACGACGACTTCCTCCAGCTCAAGACGGAGGAGACGACCGACGAGAACGTCGAGGCCGTGCGTCGCGCGGTCGCCGCGTGCCCGCGGGCCGCGATCTCGCTGGAGGACTGATGGCCGACCTGCTCTCCCTGGACGGCAAGGTGGCCGTCGTGACCGGGGCCGGCGCCGGGCTCGGCCGGGCCGAGGCGCTCGCGCTGGCGGACGCCGGCGCGCGCGTCGTGCTGGGCGACCTGCCCGGCGCCGCCGACGAGGCCGCCGAGGAGATCCGCTCGCGCGGCGGCTCGGCCATGGTCGTCACCGGTGACGTGGGGGAGCGGGCCACAGCGGACGCGCTCGTCACAACCGCGCTCGACCTCGGCGGGCTCGACATCGTCGTCAACAACGCCGGCATCACCCGCGACAAGATGCTCTTCAACATGACCGACGAGGAGTGGGACCTCGTCATCCGGGTCCACCTGCGCGGCCACTTCCTGCTGTCCCGCAACGCCGCGGCCCACTGGCGGGCGCGGTTCAAGGAGACCGGGCAGCCCGTCTACGGCCGCGTGGTCAACACTGCGTCCGAGGCGTTCCTGAGCGGCCCTCCCGGCCAGGCCAACTACGCCGCGGCCAAGGCCGGCATCGCCGCGCTCACCGTCTCGACCTCGCGGGCCGTCGGGTCCGCCGGCGTACGCGCCAACGCGATCTGCCCGCGCGCCCGCACCGCGATGACCGCGCAGGTCTTCGGCGAGGACGAGTCCGGCCTCGACGTCGACCCCTACTCGCCCGACCACGTGGCCCCGCTCGTCGCCTACCTCGCCTCGCCCGCCGCCGACCACATCACCGGCCAGGTCTTCGTGGTCTACGGCGGGATGGTCGCGGTCGTCGCCGCCCCGGTCGTGGAGCAGCGCTTCGACAAGCCCGGCTCGACGTGGAGCCTGGCCGACCTCGACAAGCAGCTCGGCGGCTGGTTCGAGGGGCGCGACCCCTCCCGCGGCTTCGCGGCCGACTCGATCATGCAGCTCACCATCTGAAGGGGAACCCCATGGGTCGTCTGGACAACAAGATCGCGATCGTCACCGGCGGTTCGCAGGGGCAGGGCGCGGAGATCTGCCGCGCCTTCGTGGCCGAGGGGGCGAAGGTCGCCATCGCGGACATCGCCAAGGAGCCCGGCCAGGCGCTCGCCGACGAGCTGGGTGACGCGGCGTTCTTCGCCGACCACGACGTGAGCGACGAGTCGTCGTGGATCGCGCTCGTGGGACAGGTCGAGGAGAAGTTCGGCCCGGTCAACGTGCTGGTCAACAACGCCGGCATCCTGCGCTTCGGCGAGATCGAGCGGATGGAGGTCGAGGAGTTCGAGCTCGTCTTCCGGGTCAACCAGCTCGGCTGCTTCCTCGGGATGAAGTCGGTGGCCCGGACGATGCGCAAGAACGGCGGCGGCTCGATCATCAACGCCTCCTCGATCGAGGGGCTGGGCGGCATGGCCGCCTGCGCGGCGTACTCCGCGACGAAGTTCGCGATCCGCGGCATGACCAAGGTGGCCGCGATGGAGCTCGGCCCCAAGGGCATCCGGGTCAACTCCGTGCACCCCGGCATGATCGACACCCCCATGACGCGGGTGCACGGCGGCGACGCCGCGATGGAGTACGGCGCCTCGAAGATCCCGCTCCGCCGCGTCGGCCTCCCCGTCGACATCGCGCCGCTCTACGTCTACCTCGCCAGCGACGAGAGCGCCTACGTCAACGGGGCCGAGATCGCGATCGACGGTGGGGTCACCGCGACGCACGCGTTCGGGGGCTGAGCGCTTCCGCTGGTTGAGGTGCGAGGTTGCGCAGCAACCGAGCCTCGAAACCCGGTGAGTTGTCCACAGGGGCGGACCGGCCGAGGTTGGGGACTCGCCTGCCGGGCATGGATCCTCTATGCCCTGGACCTACATCCTCGAGTGCGCTGACGGTTCGTTCTACGTCGGCAGCACCTGGGACCTCGATCGTCGAGTGGCCGAGCACGACGCGGGTACGGGCGCGGCCTACACGCGGCGGCGTCGACCAGTACGTCTGGCGTGGGCAGCCGAGTTCGCCAGGATCGACGAGGCGTACCGGTTCGAGAAGCAGGTCCAGGGGTGGAGCCGGGCCAAGCGTCTCGCGCTGATCGAGGGTCGGCTCGACGACCTGCCCGAGCTCGCCAGTCGCCCGCAGCGGCGGGGTTGAGGCCGACCTTCAGCTCACCGGGTTTCGAGGCTCAGGCGCCAGCGCGCCTTCGCACCTCAACCAGCGAGCGGGGCTCAGTCGCGGAGGAGGAGGCGTACGGCGACCTCCATGTGCTGGGCGGTCTCGGCGGCGGAGGTGCGGCCGGTGACCCACCCGACGAGGGCGGAGAGCCAGACGTCACCGATGACGCGGGCGATCGCGATGTCGTCGTCGGTGACCTCGGTGCGGTCGGGGTCCATGGCGCGGGTCAGCATCGAGGTGAGCAGCATGCCGACGGTGTGGATCTCGGCCTGGACCGAGGCGTCGGCGAACATGAACGCCCGGGTCAGCGCCTCGGTGAGGTGCTGGTCGCCCTGCAGGCCGCGGGTGGTCTTGCGCATGACGAAGATGACCCGCTCGGCGGCGGTGTCGCCGGGGATCGTCTTGTCCTTGAAGGAGGCGTCGGCGCGCTCGAACTCGCGGCCGAGCGCGGAGACGAGCAGGTGGATCTTGGAGGGGAAGTAGCGGTAGAGCGTGCCGAGCGCGACGTCGGCCTGCTCGGCCACGGCCCGCATCTGGACGGCGTCGAAGCCGCCCTGGGAGGCCAGGCTGATGGTCGCGTCCAGGATGCGCTTGCGGCGGTCGCGCTGGGCGGCGGACCCGAGGTCCTCGGCCGTCAGCGAGTTGACGGTGCTCACGTTGTCTCCCTGTGTCCCCATGTCGTGTCTGCGGGCGGATGTCTGCCCGTTGACCAAGAGAACTAGGCTAGCAAGCGGTGGGCCATAATAGGAACACGTTTCACTTCGTCCGACCCGGGCGTGTCCACAGAAAGGTCGAGACGATTGCGTATCGCTCTCCTGTCCTACCGGAGCAAGCCGCACTGCGGCGGACAGGGCATCTACGTCCGTCACCTCAGCCGTGAGCTGGTCAACCTCGGACACACCGTCGAGGTCTTCTCCGGACAGCCCTACCCCGAGCTCGACCCGGGCGTGACGCTCACCAAGGTGCCCAGCCTCGACCTCTACCGCGAGCCCGACCCCTTCCGGGTCCCCAAGCTGCGCGAGTTCCGCGACCTCGTGGACGTGGAGGAGTTCCTCACCATGTGCACCGCCGGCTTCCCCGAGCCCAAGACGTTCAGCACCCGCGTCGCGCGGCTGCTCAGGGACCGGGTCGACGACTTCGACATCGTCCACGACAACCAGGTCCTCGGCTACGGCATGCTCGACATCGAGAAGATGGGGCTGCCGCTCATCACGACGCTGCACCACCCGATCACCTTCGACCGCCGGATCGACCTCCAGGCGGCGCCGTGGCGCAAGAAGCCGTCCGTACGCCGCTGGTACGGATTCCTGCGCATGCAGGGCAAGGTTGCCCGCAAGGCCCGCAAGATCATGACGCCCTCGGAGGCCTCCAAGCGCGACATCGCCAAGGACTTCGGCGTCGACCCCGCGCGGATGCAGGTCATCCTGCTCGGCGTCGACGACGGGTTCGTCCCGCCGACCGTGCCGCGGGTGCCGGGCCGGATCCTCGCCATGGCCAGCGCCGACGCCCCGATGAAGGGCATCGCCACGCTGCTGGAGGCCTTCGCCAAGCTCCGCACCGAGCGCGACGTCGAGCTGCTGCTCGTCACCAAGCCGACGCCCGGCGGCCGCACCGAGAAGCTCATCGACAAGCTCTCGATCGCCGACTCGGTCCGCTTCGTGCACGGCATCAGCGACGCCGACCTCGTCGACCTGATGGGCTCGGCCGAGGTGGCCTGCGTGCCGTCCCTCTACGAGGGCTTCTCGCTCCCGACCGCCGAGCTGATGGCCTGCGAGACCCCGCTGGTCGTCTCGCGCGCCGGCGCGATCCCCGAGGTCGTCGGCCCCGACGGCGAGTGCGCCGACCTGGTCACGCCGGGCGACGTGTTCGAGCTCGAGGCCGCCATCGCCGCCCTGCTCGACGACCCCGAGCGCCGGGCCGCCATGGGCGCGGCCGGCCGCCGCCGGGTGCAGGAGATGTTCAGCTGGCGCGCCGTCGCCGCCACCGTCGCGGCGGCGTACGACGAGGTGATCGCCGACTACCACGCCGAATCCAACGAGGAGAAGACCCGTGCTGACCGTTGACTTCGACCGCCTGGGGCTGCGCCCGGGCGACCGTGTCCTCGACATGGGCTGTGGCGCCGGGCGCCACGCGTTCGAGATGTACCGCCGCGGCGGTGACGTGATCGCGTTCGACCAGGACGCCGACGAGCTGTCCGGCGTGCGCGACCTCTTCGTCGCGATGAAGGAGGCCGGCGAGGTGCCCGAGGGTGCCGAGGCCGACGTCAAGGAGGGCGACGCCCTCGCGCTGCCCTTCGCCGACGAGGAGTTCGACCGGATCGTCGCGGCCGAGGTGCTCGAGCACATCCCCGCCGACATCCAGGCGATCGAGGAGCTCGTCCGGGTGCTGCGCCCAGGCGGCACGATCGCGGTGTCGGTGCCGCGGTGGTTCCCCGAGATCATCAACTGGAAGCTGTCGGAGGACTACCACAACACCCCCGGCGGCCACATCCGGATCTACTCCGACAAGGAGCTGATCGGCAAGCTCGCCAACGCCGGGCTGGAGTTCGAGGGCAAGTCCTACGCCCACGGCCTGCACTCGCCCTACTGGTGGATCAAGTGCGCGGTCGGCGTGAAGAACGACGACCACCCGCTCGCGAAGGCGTACCACAAGCTCCTGGTGTGGGAGATCATGAAGCAGCCGAAGGCGCTGCAGGTGGCCGGCAAGGTGCTCGACCCGGTGATCGGCAAGAGCATGGTCCTCTACTTCAAGAAGCCCGATGCCTGAGGTCCCCTGGGTCGACGGCATCCTGAGCGCCGAGCAGGTCGCCGAGACCGCCGCGTCGATCGCGGCCATGCAGGAGCCGTCCGGCGCCGTCCCGTGGACCGTCGGCGAGCACACCGACATCTGGAACCACGTCGAGGCCGCCATGGCGATGCTCGTCGGCGGCCAGGTCGAGGCCGCCGAGCGCGCCTACGCCTGGGCCCCGACGCTCCAGCGGGCCGACGGTTCCTGGCCGATGAAGATCGTGGCCGGCGAGGTCGAGGACGAGCGCGGCGAGGTCAACATGTCGTCGTACTTCGCGGTCGGCCTGTGGCACCACTGGCTCGTACGCCGTGACATCACCTTCCTGCAGCGCTACTGGCCCTCGGTGCGCGCCGGCCTCGACTGGGTCGTGTCGCTGCAGCTGCCGTTCGGCGGCATCGCCTGGTCCCAGCAGTGGGTCGACGGGCGACCGGGGCCGGCCGAGGAGGGCGCGCTGCTGGCCGGTTCCTCCAGCATCTACCAGTCGCTGCGTGCGGGCGTGGCGCTGGCCGATCTGCTCGACGACCCGCAGCCCGAGTGGGAGCTGGCCGGCGGCCGGCTCGGCCACGCGATCCGCGAGCACCGCGACCTGTTCATGGACAAGTCCACGTTCTCGATGGACTGGTACTACCCCGTCCTCGGCGGCGCCGTCCGTGGCCCCGACGGCCTGGACGGCCTCGAGCTGCTCGCGCCGCGCTGGGACGACTTCGTCGTGCCCGGCCTCGGCATCCGCTGCGTCGACACCAACCCGTGGGTGACCGGTGCCGAGACCTGCGAGCTCGTGATGGCGCTCGACGCGCTGGGTGACCAGCGCCGTGCGCTCACGCTGCTGGCGGAGATGCAGCACCTGCGCTCCGAGGAGGGCAAGTACTGGACCGGCTGGGTCTACCGCGACGCCACCAACGTCGGCGAGCAGGCCGACGTCAACTGGCCGCCGGAGTGGACGACCTACACCGCGGCCGCGGTGATCCTGGCCGTCGACGCGCTGGGGGAGACCCACGGCCACGCGACCGAGGGGTCCGGGATCATGCGCGGCACCTCGCTCGCGCCGCACTTCTCCGAGCTCGCGCTCGAGTGCGGCTGCGAGTCGGCCGACCTGCTCAGCTGACCGCGTCGCCGGCGTCGCCGCCGGTCCGGCGCAGCACCCGGAGCGAGCCGACGACGTCGACCTCCTCGAAGTCGCCGCTGGCCAGCGCGCGCAGGTAGACGTCGTACGGCGGCCGCCCGCCGTTCGCCGGGTCCGGGAACACGTCGTGGATGACGAGCAGCCCGTCGGACATCAGCCACGGCGCCCAGCCGGTGTAGTCGTTCTGCGCGTGCACCTCGGCGTGCCCGCCGTCGATGAAGAGCATCGACAGGGGAGTACGCCAGTGGGCGCTGACGGTCGTGCTCCTCCCGACCACCGCCACGACCTGGTCCTCGAGCCCGGCGAGGGCGATGGTGCGGCGGAAGACCGGCATCGTGTCCATCAGGCCCAGCTCGACGTCGACGAGGGTCGCGTCGTGGTGCTCCCAGCCGGCCTGGTTCTCCTCCGAGCCGCGGTGGTGGTCGACGGTGAACACGACCGCCTGCGGGCCGCCGGCCTCGCGCGCGGCCGCGCCGAGGTAGATCGCGGACTTGCCGCAGTAGGTGCCGACCTCCAGCACCGGGCCGAGCCCGACGCTGGCCGACGCGTGCCGGAACAGGGCGAGCCCCTCGTCGTGCGGCATGAAGCCCTTGGCGGCGCGGGCGTGCTCGAGCAGGTCGGCGGGCATGTTGGTCACGGCCCGAGCCTAGTAGTATTGGAACACGTTCTAGTTCTCACGTGAGGGGTCGCATGTCGATCGGTATCTCCGACGAGCACGTCGAGCTGGCCGCGAGCCTGCGCCGGTGGGCGGCCGGCATGCGCGGCGTCGACGCGGTGCGCGCCGCCGAGGACGACCCGGCCGCGACCTTCGACGAGGTCTGGAAGGGCGCCGTGGCGATGGGCGTCCCGGCGATCGGCCTGCCCGACTGGGTCGGCGGCGGTGGCGGCACGTTGCTCGACGTCGCGGTGGCGCTCGAGGCCTGCGCGCACGAGATGCTCCCCGGCCCCCTCCTCGGTACGTCGATCGCCGCGACGGTGCTCGGCAACGACTTCGGACTGAGTGAGGCCATCGCCGAGGGCGCCGTCGTGGCGATCGGCCTGTCGGGACCGGACGGTCCCGTGTGGGACGCGCCCGGCGCGACCCACGTGCTGATCGAGGGCCCGAACGGCTGGGTGGTCGCGCCGGGGACGTCCGTGACCGTGCAGCCGACCCGCGGCCCGGACCTGTCGCGCCGGTTCGGCACCGTGGCCGCCGACCTCACCGAGTGCATCGCCCTGCCCGAGGTGACCACCGACCTGGTCCGTCGTGTCGCCGTGACCCTCGCCGCGGCCGAGGCGTCGGGGATCGTCCGGTGGTGCCTGGCGACCGCGGTCGAGCACGCCAAGACGCGTGAGCAGTTCGGTCGCCGGATCGGGTCCTTCCAGGCCGTCAAGCACCTGTGCGCGGAGATGCTGGAGACCGTGGAGGCGGTGACGGCGGCCGCCTGGGACGCGGCGTCGGCGGGGCAGCAGGCGATGGCGGGGGCCGAGGACGAGCAGTGGGCCTTCGCGGTCGACGTCGCGGCCGTGGTCGCGCTGGAGGGCGCCGTCGCGGTGGCCAAGACCTGCATCCAGGTCCTGGGCGGCATCGGTTTCACCTTCGAGCACGACGCCCACCTCTACCTGCGCCGGGCGCTCTCGCTGCGCGCCCTGGTCGGGGGTGCCGACGAGGCCGCGGCACGGCTGGCCGGCCGGGCAGTCGCCGGGATGCGGCGCTCCGTCGCGGTCGACCTCGACGGTCGCGACGCCGACATCCGCGGAGGGGTGCGCGAGTCCGTGGCCACGGTGGCCGCGGCGGCGCCGGAGGACCAGCGCGACGCCCTGGTCGCGGCCAGGCTGCTGATGCCGCACTGGCCCGAGCCGTGGGGCCTCGGCGCGGACGCGGTCACCCAGATCGTCATCGACGAGGAGCTCGCGGCCGCCGGGGTCACCCGCCCCGACCTGGTCATCGCCGGCTGGGCCGTCCCGACGATCCTCGAGCACGGCACCGAGGCGCAGCGCCGGAAGTTCGTCACGGCCTCGCTGCGCGGCGAGGTGGTGTGGTGCCAGCTGTTCTCCGAGCCCGAGGCCGGGTCCGACCTCGCCTCGCTGCGCACCCGCGCGGTCAAGGTCGACGGCGGCTGGAAGCTGAGCGGGCAGAAGGTGTGGACCTCGCTGGCCCACCGCGCCGACTGGGCCATCTGCCTGGCCCGGACCAACCCGGACGCCCCGGCCCACCGGGGGATCAGCTACTTCCTCGTGGACATGCGCTCCGAGGGGATCGACGTACGACCACTGCGCGAGATCACCGGGGACTCGCTGTTCAACGAGGTCTTCCTCGACGACGTGTTCGTGCCGGAGGACTGCCTGGTCGGGAAGGTCGACGACGGGTGGCGCCTGGCGCGCACCACGCTGGCCAACGAGCGCGTCGCGATGGCCACCAGCCGGCTCGGCACCAGCATCGAGCGCGCCGTCGAGCTGGTCTCGGACGGGGCGACCGGCGCGCAGCTGGTCGCCGTGGGCCGCTGCGTCGCGCTGGCCACGGTCTGCTCGCTGCTCGGCGTACGGTCCACGCTGCGCTCGCTGGCCGGCCAGTCTCCCGGCCCTGAGTCGTCGGTCGCGAAGCTGCTCGGGGTCCGCAACCGCCAGGACGCCGCCGAACTCGTCGTCGAGCTGCACGGCGACCGGGTCGCGCTCGGCGATCGCGACGTCGCGGCCGACGTGTGGGAGCTGCTCAACACCCGCTGCCTCTCGATCGCCGGCGGCACCACGCAGATCCTGCGCAACGTCGCGGGCGAGCAGATCCTCGGGTTGCCGCGGTAGGCGTCGAGTGGGCCTAGAGCCTCGACATCTTGCGGTAGGGGCTCGTGACGCGGACGGACTGCCGGCCGAAGTCGACGGTGACGGCGCCGGGCTCGACCCCGACCACCTTGCCCATCCCGTAGGAGTCGTGGGAGACGAGGTCGTCGACCGCGAACAGCTCGATCGGGGCCTCGACGTCAGGCTTGAAGGGACTGCTGGCGAGATGTCGGGGTTTCGCGCGTGAGGATGTCATCACCTCGAGTATGCCCCTCCGTGGCTCATCGGCCTGCGTTCGGGGACGTCGCGGCGGCAAACCTGTCCACGACGGGGTAGGTCGTCACCCGGACCGGTCGTCCGGAGAAGTCGCCCGCGTAGTAGCCGTTGTGCCGGTGTGCGGACCGCGTGAACGTGCCTGACTCCTGCTCAACGGGGATGTAGGCGGCCATGACGAGCTCCTGGGTGTGGTGGGTGGCTGGTTCCTCCACGGTGCTCTTTCGACGGGTTCGTCGGACCGGCACAATGGCCGGGTTTCGGCCGGCGCCCTGGCTCGACGCCGGCCCACCCGTACCCCAACGTTGGGGATGACCGGCAGGGGTGCCGCGACAAGAGTGATGGGTTGTCGTCCTTGGGGAGGAGCAGGTCATGACCCTTCGTCGTCTGGGCAGTCGTGCAGTGACATCGATGGTGGCTGTCGCCACGCTCGCAGCGAGCGGGCTGGTGCATGCCGGGGCCGCGCAGGCCGATCCGTCCGTGTCGATCACCCCGGTGCTCACCGGGCTGGGTGCGCCTCGCGGGATCACGTTCGACGGCAGAGGCGCCATGTACGTCTCGGAGTCCGGCGTCGCGGGCGCCGGCCCCTTCGGCATGACCACCACCGGCAAGGTGAGCAAGTACAAGCAGGGTTCGACCACGCCGGCGTGGACGACCGGCTTCAACTCCCTGTACGCGTCGGAGGACCCGTCCGCGCCCCCCGACGTGCTCGGACCCGAGGGGCTCAGCTCGCTGGGCGGCGGCTGCATGACGAACGGCCACGGCAAGCGCCACGGGTGCCAGCTGCTGATGATCGCCAGCGAGTCGACCCCTGGTGTGCTCGCGGCGAGCGGCGGGACCGTGAACGACCCGCAGGCCGGGCACCTCTACCGGCTCAACGGAGCCACCGGCGCCGCGACCTCGACGTCGGACGTCGGCTCGCAGATGTACCAGTGGACCGGCGATCACGCGAGCCTCTTCGAGGACTTCCCGGACTCCAACCCCTTCGGTGTGCTCGTCACCAGGGGCGCAGGCCACGGCACCCGCACCTTCGTCGCCGACGCCGGCGCCAACACGATCAGCGAGATCATGCGGGACGGCACGGCGCGAGTCGTGGCCTACACCCCGAACGAGGACTTCGGCGCGTTCCGCGACTCCACGCCCACCTGCATCGCGCAGGGCCCGGACGGCTTCCTGTACGTCGGCACGCTCGACTTCGTCTCGAACCTGTTCGTGCCTCCCGGCACCGGTGGCCTCTCCAGCGTGTGGCGGGTGGACCCGAACGCCAACTACCCGACGGTGCCCACGGTGTGGGCGACCGGGCTGACGACCATCACCGGGTGCACCTTCGACCGGCAGGGCAACTTCTGGGCCGCCGAGATGTTCGCCGGAGGCGCCGACGCGACCCCGCCCGGGGACGTCGTCCGGATTCCGTTCGCGCACCCCACGACCCAGACGCACTTCGGGGCCGGCCGGCTGCTGCTGCCCGGCGGCATCGCCCAGGGTCCCGATGACGCGATGTACGTGACCGTCGGCTCGGCCGCGCCCGGGCTCAGCGGCGGGGTGATGCGGGTGGCCGTCGACCACTGAGGGGGCATCAGTCGGGAGCGGGGGAGCCCGCCTGCTCGCGGCGGTAGATGTTCCAGTGCCAGTGCAGGTAGCGGTCGATCGCGCGGACCATGTGGGCGCTGCGGATCGAGGGGAAGATGTCGAAGGCGTGCTGGGCGCCCGGCAGCTCGGCGTAGACGACGGTCCGCTTGGACACCTGGCGCAGCCGCTCGACGAACAGTCGCGCCTGGCCGACGTCGACGAGCGAGTCGACGGTGCCGTGGATGACGAAGAAGTCGGGGGCGTCGCGGGTGACCCGCAGGATCGGGGAGGCCGCCTCGAACGCCTCCGGGTCGTCGCTCCAGCGCTTCTGAAGGATCCGCGGCGCGAGGAACCGGTCGCGCATCTGCTCGGCGTTGCGCAGCCCGGTCGAGCCGGCGAAGTCGTAGACGCCGTAGTGCGGCACCGCGCACTGCACGCTGGTGTCGGCGTCCTCGAAGCCGGGCTGCCACTCCGGGTCGTTGGCGGTCACGGCGGCGAGCGCCGAGAGGTGCCCTCCGGCGGAGCCGCCGGTGATGGCGACGTACGACGGGTCGCCGCCGTAGGACGCGATGTTGTCCTTGACCCAGGCGATCGCGCGCTTGACGTCGACGATGTGCGCCGGGAAGGCGTCGCGGGGGGAGAGACGGTAGTTGATCGCCACGACCACCCAGCCCTTGGCCGCGAGGTGCTTCATGAGCGGGATCGCCTGCTCGTCCTTCTTGCCGATCGTCCAGCCGCCGCCGTGCACCTGCAGCAGCACCGGTGCGTCGGTCAGGTCGCCCTCGGCCGGGCGGTAGATGTCGAGCAGCCCGCGCCGGCCGTGGTCGGGGGCGTAGGCGATGTCCTTGTCGACGCGGACCGCGAGGTCCTTGAAGCGGAACGGGTTGACCAGCTTGCGCCACGGGGTCGCGAGCTCGGCCGGCGTGGGCTTGGCGTCGAGCTGCTCGACGTAGTCGAGGCCCAGACCCTCGACGAGTGCGTCCTCGGCGGTGGTGCGCACCCGGCGGCTCTGGTCGATCAGGAAGCCCAGCCCGGCGGCGGTGGCGCCGGCCAGGACCAGGCCGGTGCGGCTCCGCTTCTTCCCGCGCGTGAGGTGGACGGCGGTGTCGGCCGCGGTGACCGCGAGCAGGTGCGGGGCCAGCTCGCCGGTCATCCAGCCGGCGAAGAAGGACGGGATGCCGGCCCGGTAGCCCGGCACCGGGCGGATCGCGTTGGCAGTCAGGGCAGCCGCCACGAGGCGTCGGCGCAGGAAGGACATGTCCGAATTCTAGAACACGTTCCACAAGCGGTTAGGATGCGGCCCATGGACCGCCTCTCCGGGCTCGACGCGAGCTTCCTCTACCTCGAGACGCCCGCGCAGCTCATGCACGTGTGCGGGCTGATCGTCCTGGACCCCTCGACGATGCCCGACGGCTACTCCTTCGAGTCGATGCAGGCCGAGATCGACCGCCGGGTCAGCGACGTGCCGGCGTTCACCCGCAAGCTGCGCCGGGTGCCGCTGGGCCTGGACCACCCGATCTGGGTGCGCGACCGGCAGTTCGACATCGAGCGCCACGTGCACCGCCTCGCGCTGCCCGAGCCGGGCGGCTACAAGGAGCTCGTCACGCTCGCGGGCCACCTCGCCGGGCAGCCGCTGGACCGCTCGCGGCCGCTGTGGGAGATGTGGGTGATCGAGGGCTACGAGGGCGACAAGGTCGCGGTCTTCTCCAAGATGCACCACGCGACGGTCGACGGCGTCTCCGGCGCCAACCTGATCTCCCACCTGTGCAGCCTCGAGGCCGACGCCGAGCCGCTGGCGCTCGGGCCCAAGCAGGAGTACGGCCGGGAGCCGGGCCGTCGCGAGCTGCTCAGCCGCGCCATCGTCAGCAACGTGGCCCACCGCCCGATGACCGCGGTCAAGCTGCTGACGCCGTCGGCGCAACTGATCACCAGGACGGTCGGCCGGGCTCGCACCGGCACCGCGATGGCGGCCCCCTTCACCGCACCGCGTACGTCGTTCAACGGCACCATCACCGGCCACCGGGCGATCGCCGTGGCCGACATCAGCCTCGACGACATCCGCGAGATCAAGTCCGCCACCGGCACCACCGTCAACGACGTGGTGCTGGCCGTCGCCGGCGGCGCCCTGCGCTCCTACCTCGACGCCCGCGGCGAGCTGCCCGACACCTCCCTGCTGGCCACGGTGCCGGTCTCGGTGCGCGAGCAGTCCAAGCGCGAGGGCGGCGCCAACAAGGTCTCCGCGCTCTTCGCCAAGCTCGGCACCGACGTCGAGGACCCGCTCGAGCGCCTCGAGGAGATGTCCCGCAACAACCGCAACGCCAAGGACCACCACCAGGCCATCAGCGCCGACTCCCTGCAGGACTGGGCGGAGTTCGCCGCGCCGCGGACCTTCGGCCTCGCCGTCCGGGCGTACGCCGGCCTCCGGCTCGCCGAGAAGCACCCGGTCGTGCACAACCTGGTCATCTCCAACGTGCCCGGGCCGCCGATCCCGCTCTACTTCATGGGGGCGCAGATCCTGGCGCTCTACCCCCTGGGGCCGGTCTTCCACGGCGCCGGGCTGAACATCACCGTGATGTCCAACCACGGCCACATGCACGTCGGGATCATCGCCTGCCGCGAGTCGCTGCCGGACGTGGACGACCTGGTGCAGCGCTTCCCGGCCGAGCTGGCGGCCCTCAAGGCCGCGGTCATCGCCCAGCAGACCGCCAAGCAACTGCGCTAGCGACCCCCAAACCGGGGATGACCGCTGCGGCGGGACGCGGCGTAGCGTCGTCGGTGTGCAGGATGCCCCCGACATCTTCGCGCGAGTCGCGCAGCACGCTGCGCTCTTCCGCGCCGGCCTGCGCGAGCGCCGTGTCGCCCCCGACGGCGACGCCGCGCGGCTCGCGAAGGCCTTCGGCGACCCGTTGCCGGACGCCGGCAGCAACCCGGTCGCGGTGGTCGACGCGCTGGTCAGGGCCGCCGAGCCGGGGCTGGTGGCGACGGCGGGGCCGCGCTTCTTCGGCTTCGTGATCGGCGGCAGCCTGCCCGCGGCCACCGCCGCCGACATGCTCACGAGCGCGTGGGACCAGTGCGCCTTCAACGCGGTGCTCTCGCCGGCCGCGATCGCGGCCGAGCGGGCCGCCGGGAGCTGGCTCAAGGACCTGCTCGGGATCCCGGCGTGGTCGTCGGTGGGCTTCGTCACCGGGGCCCAGGAGGCCAACACCGTCGGCCTGGCTGCGGCGCGCCACCACGTGCTGGCCGTGGCCGGCTGGGATGTCGCGCGGCGCGGCCTGCTGGGCGGCCCGGCCGTGCGGGTGGTCGCGAGCGCCGAGCGGCACGCCACGATCGACCGGTCGCTGCGGCTGTTGGGCCTCGGGGACGACTGCGTCGAGGAGGTCGCCACCGACGCCAACGGCGCGATGGACATGGTCGACCTCGCGCGGGTGATGGGCGCCCGCGACGACGGGCCGACGATCCTGTGCCTGCAGGCCGGCAACGTGAACACGGGTGCCTGCGACGACCTCGTCGCCGGCTGCGACGTCGCCCGGCAGTACGACGCATGGGTGCACGTCGACGGCGCGTTCGGGTTGTGGGCCGCGGCCAGCCCCACGACCAGCCACCTGGTGCGCGGGCTCGAGCGAGCCGACTCGTGGGGCTGCGACGGGCACAAGTGGCTGAACCTGCCCTACGACAGCGGCTTCGCCTTCTGTGCCCACCCGCAGGTGCACGCGGCGGCGGTGTCCTACACCGCGTCGTACCTCTCGGGGTCGGGGGAGGTCGAGCCGGGCGGAGCCGACCTGACGCTGTCGTCCTCGCGACGCGCGCGGGGCTTCGCGGCCTGGGCCGGGCTGCGCGAGCTGGGCCGCGACGGGGTGGCGGAGCTCGTCGAGCGGCCGTGCGCGCTGGCCCGGCGGTTCGCCGACTCGCTGTCGGCGCGCGGGGTCGAGGTGGTCAACGACGTGGTGCTCAACCAGGTGCTGGTGTCGTTCGGGTCCGACGCGACCACCGACGCGGTCATCGCCGGCGTTCAGCGCGAGGGCACCTGCTGGATGGGCGGCACGACCTGGCGCGGGCGGCGGCTGATGCGGATCTCGGTCTCGAACTGGTCGACCACGCAGGAGGACGTGGACGCCTCGGTCGACGCGATCATGCGGGTTCGCGCGCGGTTGCGGTCGTCCTGACGGCCGACGTCAGGCCCGGCGCCGCCGGAAGTCGCGGCGGCGGGCGTGGACGGTCGTGCAGGCCTCGACCAGCGCCGGCACGAACTTCTCCGCCTCCAGCACGCAGGCGGCGTGGCCGGCGTCGATCTCGTGGACGGTGGCGCCGGGGATCCGGCGGGCGATGGCCAGCTGGTTGCTGGGCGGCAGCACCTTGTCGTGGAGCGTGACGACGACGGCGGTCGGCACGTCGATGCGGTGCAGCCACGGACGCGAGTGGTGCCGGCCGAGCGCGGCGACGGCCTGGCCGACCGCCCACGGGCTGGTGCTGCGGAACTCCGCCATCGCCCACTCGTGGATGTCGCTCGGCTCGACGAGGGCCTTGGTCGCCGCTCGGGCAGCGCGCGCCGCCGTACGTGACCGGGAGAACCCGCGGAGGCCGAGCATGGTCAGCTCCATGCCCTGGTGGAAGGCGCGCTCGGAGGGGGTGGAGCGGAAGCGGTCGGTGGTCGCGCACAGCACCAGGCCCTCGACCAGGTCGGGGTGCTGGCGCCAGACGCGCTGGGCCACGATCGAGCCCATGGAGTAGCCCGCGACGACGACCTGGTGCAGCCCCAGGACCTCGATGAGCGAGGCGACGTCGTCGGCGCAGTCGTGGAGCGAGAACGCGTCGGAGGAGATACCGCGGCCGTGCCAGCGCTGGTCCAGGGTGACGACGCGGAAGCGCTCGGAGAGCGGCCGGATCGCGGGGTACCACGTCAGCAGCCCCGTGCAGCCGACCGCGTGCAGCAGCACCACGGTGGGGGAGTCGGGGCGCGGGCCCGGCGTGTCGGTGACGTACGTCGACCCCCGGCCGGGCAGCTCGACCATCCGGCCCCGCGGGACCTGGGCCCAGGGCATGTACACCTGCCGGCGCAGCAGCGCGCGGGGTGAGAAGCAGGTCATGCGCCCAAGAGTAGAACAGGTTACAGTTTCTTTCGTGAGCCACCCCGCAGCGTCAGGAGTCGCCGTGGACCCGTCCGAGTCGGTCGAGGCCGTCCGGCGCGTCGTCACCGATGCCCTGGACCGGTCCGCGGACTGGTCCGCACTCGCCTCCGCCGGCCTGCTGGCCCTGGCCGTGCCTACCGAGCAGGGCGGCGAGGGACTGGGGCTGGCCGAGGTCGCCGTATTGCTGCGCGAGACCGGCGCCCGGGCGGTGCACCTGCCGGTCTGGGAGACGCTCTGCTGCGGCGCGCTGACGCTGGCCGCGCACGGCACCCCCGACCAGCGTGCCGCCTGGTTGCCCGGTGTCGCCGACGGCTCGGTGCTGCTGGCGCCGGCGGTCCGTGAGGCCGGCGCCGGGATCCCCGAGCGCCCGGCCGCCCGGGTGAGCGGTGGGCGGGTGACCGGACGCAAGGTCGCGGTGACGTACGCCCAACGGGCCCAGCGGCTGCTGGTCCCGGCCGTGGACGAGGACGGACGCACGGTCGTCGCAATGGTCGACCCGCAGGGGCCCGGCGTCACCCTGCTGGCCAGCGGCGGCTCGTCGGCCCGGCAGCCGCTGCACACCGTCGTGCTCGACGGGGCACCGGCCGAGCTGCTCGAGGGGGACGCAGCGACCACGCTGCGCCACCTCGCGATCGCCGGCCTGTGCCTCACCGCCGCGGGGGTCGTGGCGGGCGCACGCGACCTGACCGCGTCGTACGTCAAGGGCCGTGAGCAGTTCGGCCGCAAGCTGGCGGAGTTCCAGGCTGTGGCCCAGCAGGTCGCCGACGTGTACATCGCCTCGCGGACGATCGACCTGGCCGCCGCCAACGCCGCGTGGCGGATCGGCGCGGGCCTGGACGTGACCGACGACCTCGCCGTGGCGGCGTACTGGACGGCCACCGAGGGCCCGGCCGCGCTGCGCACCTGCCACCACCTGCACGGCGGGATGGGCGTCGACGAGACCTACCCGCTGCACCACTACTTCTCCTGGATGGCCGACATCGCGCACGCGCTGGGCGGCGCCGTCGAGGACGTCCACGTCGAGGACCCGGCGGCGAAGAACCTCGAGCTGACGGCCGAGCAGCGGGCGCTCAAGGCGGAGCTGCGCGACTACTTCACCGGCCTCGCCTCGCACGAGGAGCACGTCGACATGGGCCGCGACCGGCATGGCGAGACCTACCAGCGGGTGATCCGGCAGATGGGCGCCGACGGCTGGATGGGGATCGGCTGGCCGACGGAGTACGGCGGGCACGGGCTCGGCGAGGTCGAGCAGACGATCTTCGCCAACGAGGCGCAGCGGGCCGACGTCCACCTCCCCGCCGTCACGCTGCAGACGGTCGGTCCGACCCTGATCCGCTACGGGACGCCGAAGCAGAAGGCGATGTTCCTTCCCCGGATCCTCAAGGGGGACGTGCACTTCGCGATCGGCTACAGCGAGCCCGACGCCGGCACCGACCTCGCCTCGCTGCGGACCACCGCGCGGCGCGACGGTGACCACTACGTCGTCAACGGGCAGAAGCTCTGGACGACCGGTGGCCACCAGGCCGACTACCTGTGGCTGGCCGTGCGGACCGACCCGGACGCGCCCAAGCACCGCGGCATCTCGATCCTGATCGTGGACACCACCGACCCCGGCTACAGCTGGACACCGATCATCACCGCCGACGGTTCGCACCACGTCAACGCGACGTACTTCAACGACGTCCGGGTGCCCGCCGACATGCTGGTCGGCGAGGAGAACCAGGGCTGGAAGCTGATCACCACCCAGCTCAACCACGAGCGGGTCATGCTCGGCCCGGCCGGGCGGCTCGAGGGGCTGCGGGACCGGGTGGCCGAGTGGGCGGCCAAGGCGGGTGTCCTGGAACGGCCGGACGTCGTCCAGGTGCTGGGGCGGGTGACCGCGGTGTTCCGCGTCAACGAGCTGCTCAACTGGGAGGTCGCGCGAGCCGCCGAGGGCGGCGAGATCTCGGTGGGTGACGCGTCGTCGTCGAAGGTCTTCGCCTCCGAGCAGGTGCAGCACCTCGCCGCCGACCTGGCCGGCGTCGTGCACCGCTACGGCGACCCGAGCGACGAGGAGACCGGCCAGCTGATGGACTACCTCGACGCGCAGGCCAAGCGGAACCTCGTGCTGACGTTCGGCGGCGGGGTCAACGAGGTGCAGCGCGAGCTGATCGCGATGTTCGGGCTGGGGCTGCCGAAGGTGCCGCGATGAGTCTCCACGACCAGGTGATGGCCGAGGCCGCGCGCATCCAGGGGCTCGGGGAGACGGCCGGGCGCGAGGCCCGCGACCCGGTCAACCAGCCGACGATCAACAACTGGCTCGAGGCGATGGGCAACACCAACCCGCGCTTCGCAGCCGGGTCGGGCCGGGGCGAGGCGCCGCCGTCGATGGCGCAGGTGTGGACGATGTACGGCCTCGGTGGCAAACCTCCGGCCGACGACCCGCTGCACGGGATGATGAACGTCCTCACCGACGCCGGCTACACGGCCGTCCTCGGCACCAACTGCGAGCAGGAGTACGTCCGCTACCTGCGCGTCGGCGAGCAGGTCCGCGTCACCACCGCCCTCGACTCCGTCGTGGGCCCCAAGCAGACCGCGATGGGCGAGGGCTACTTCGTGACCTCTCGCAGCACCTGGTACGTCGGCAGCGAGGTCGTCGCCACGATGTTGTTCCGGGTCCTGAAGTACAAGCCCCGTTCGGTGGTTGAGGAGCGAGCGCCAGCGAGCGTCTCGAAACCCGAGACCTTCGTCCTGCGCCCGATGCAGAACCGCGACACGGAGTTCTTCTGGGACGGCACGGCGGCCGGGGAGCTGCGCATCCAGTCCTGCAACGCCTGCGGCGCGCTCCGCTTCCCGCCCGGCCCGGCCTGCCCGGACTGTGGAGCGCTGGACCGCGGCCACGTGGTGGCGTCCGGGCGCGGCACCGTCTTCTCGTACGTCGTCCACCGTCACCCGCCCGTGCCGGGCCGCGACCTGCCGATCCTGATCGCCGTGGTCGACCTCGAGGAGGGCGTCCGGATGGTCGGCGAGCTGGTGAACGTGGAGCCCGACGACATCAAGATCGGGATGCCGGTGACGGTCGACTTCCGCCGCATCGACGACGACCTGACCCTGCCGGTCTGGAGGACCTCGTGACGCCGTTGGTTCTTGGGGTGGGAGACGTCCTGGCCCCGTGGGAGCTGCCGATCACGCCGACGCTGGTGGTGAGCACCGCCATCGCGACCCGCGACTTCCAGGACGTGCACCACGACCGCGACCTCGCGCAGGGGCACGGGAGCAAGGACATCTTCCTCAACATCCTGACCTCCAACGGCCTCGTGGAGCGCTACGTCACCGACCGGCTCGGCCACGACATCGACGTGCTGGGCATCGCGATCCGGCTCGGGGCGCCTGCCCACCCCTACGACACGTTGACGTTCACCGGCACGGTCGCGTCGGTCGAGGACGGCGTCGCGACGATCGACGTACGCGGTGCCGTGTCGCTGGGCGACCACGTGACCGGGACGGTACGGGTGCGCGCATGAGCCTCTACCGCAAGGCCGCGATCGTCGGGATCGGCGCGACGGAGTTCTCCAAGGAGTCGGGCCGGTCGGAGCTCCAGCTGAGCGTCGAGGCGGTGCGGCACGCGCTGGCCGACTGCGGGCTGACGCCGGCCGACGTCGACGGTTTCACGACGTTCACGATGGACACGTCCTCGGAGATCGCGGTGGCGCGCGAGCTGGGCTGCGGGGAGCTGCGGTTCTTCAGCCGGATCAACTACGGCGGCGGGGCGGCGTGCGCGACGGTCCAGCAGGCCGCGATGGCGGTGGCGACGGGCGTGGCCGACGTGGTGGTGGCCTACCGGGGCTTCAACGAGCGGTCGGGGTCGCGGTTCGGGCAGTTCTCGGTCGCGGCCGCCCAGCAGGTCAACACCAACGGTCTCGACAACGCGTGGACCTACCCGATGGGGCTCGGCACGCCCGCCGCGACGGTGGCGATGCAGGCGCAGCGCTACCTGCACGACTACGGCGCCACCTCCGAGGACTTCGGCCGGGTCGCCGTCGCCGACCGCCGGCACGCCGCCACCAACCCGGACGCGTTCTTCTACGGCAAGCCGATCACGATCGAGGACCACCAGGCCTCGCGGATGATCGTCGAGCCGCTGCACCTCCTCGACTGCTGCCAGGAGTCCGACGGCGCGGTCGCCCTCGTCGTGGTCTCGGCCGAGCGGGCGCGCGACCTGAAGCAGAAGCCGGCGTACGTCGCCGCCGCGGCGCAGGGGAGCGGCGCCGACCAGTTCGTGATGACGTCGTACTACCGCCAGGACATCGGCATCCCCGAGATGGGCGTGGTCGGCCGCGAGCTGTGGCGCCAGTCCGGCATGGGCCCGGCCGACATGCAGACGGCGGTGCTCTACGACCACTTCACGCCGTACGTCCTCATGCAGCTGGAGGAGCTCGGCTTCTGCGGCCGCGGCGAGGCGCCCGGCTTCATCGCCGACGGCGCCATCGAGATCGGTGGCCGCCTGCCCGTCAACACGCACGGCGGGCAGCTCGGCGAGGCCTACATCCACGGCATGAACGGCATCGCCGAGGGCGTCCGGCAGGTGCGCGGCACGGCCGTCAACCAGGTCCCCGACGTCGAGCACGTGCTCGTCACCGCCGGCACCGGCGTGCCCACGAGCGGGCTGGTGCTGGGGGTCTAGGTGCACCGCTTCCTGCCCCTCTCCGTGCTCGGCGTCCTGGTCGCGGCCGCGATGACCGCCGGCATCACCGACGACGGAGCCGACGGGCTGCCTGAGCTGTCGGAGGCCCAGATCAGTGCTGCCCGGGAGCAGGGCGTGATCATTGAGGTCGACCATGACCGGGGACCCGTCGATGAGGCCATGGCTGCGAGGCTGCTGGCCGCTGCGCATGTCCGGGGTGACCCGAAGCGGCACCAGGTGCTCGCCGTGTCGCGGGGTGCCTTCCGTTACGCGCAGGACGAGGATGCGGCCAGGTCCGACGACGCGTGGCTCGTCGCCGTCAGCAACGTGGCAGCAATCTGCTTCGGCGGTGACCTGTGTCCGCACCCTCCGGACCTGGGCACTGAGGTCGTGGCCCTCACCGCGGACACCCTCGATCCGATCGGTGACTACTGGGTCTTTCCCAGCTCCGACTAGGAACTCGCTGGAGGCCGCTATCGTCCGACAGGCCATGAAGCCGCTGACCGTTCTGTGTGTCATCGCCTGGGCGAGGATCCGCGGCACCTACTGGCATGCCGAGCGAGAGCTGAACCAGGCAACGGCAACCCACCGCAGGGCTGGGGGAATCCCTGTCAGGCGGGCCGGCTGACGTTCCAGTCCCGGACCACGGCGACCTTCAGCTCCTCGGCCGGAGAGGTGGTCTTCCACCGCACGTCGCGGTCGAGGCCATCGTTCATCTGTTCGTGACGCGATCCGCACTCAGTGTGATCTGTCCGGTGTCGAACTGGTGCTGGAGACGGACCAGGGCGCGGTCGAGGGGGTCGGGGCTGAGCCATGCCTGGGCGTCGGTCTCGGTGATGTCGTGGGTGCCGGCGGCGTCGACGAGGCGGTGCAGTCCGTGGGGGGTACGCCAGAGTGTCTCGCCGGTCTCGGTGGTGGCGACCCGGTAGCCGAGGTGGGTCTTGGCGCGGTGTGCGGTCCGGGAGAGTGGTCGGCCGGTGTGGCTGGTGGTCTGGCCGGGTGGGCCGGTGGGTCGGTAGGGCACGGGGTGGTCGAGGTCGACCTTCCGCGAGACCCGGGTGGCGTGGGGGAAGGAGTCGAGGGGTTGTCGGAGGTGGATGCGTTCCTTGATGGCCTCGGGGTGCTCGTAGGCGCAGCTGGAGACGAGCTGTTTGAGGTCGATGACCGGCTTGATGCTCACTCGGGTGTGGGCGAGGAGTTCGGTCAGCTGGGCGAGGGCGACCGGGCCGATGCCTTCGACCCGGGCCACGCCGCTGGCAGTCCCGCTGACGGTGCCGGTGAGGGCGGCTTCGTGGAGGTGGACGTAGAGCACGGAGTCGGGGCGGAACCGGTCGGGCTTGGCCGACTTCAGGGCGTCGAGGAGGTCGGCGGGGAACGCGAGCGCCCGCGGGACCGAATCGGTCTCGTCCTCGACAGGCTCGGCGTCCTCTGGCTGCTCGGTGTGTTCGAGGAGGAGTTGGAGGAGCTCGGCGGGTCGGGCGAGCCAGCCGAAGGCCAGGGAGCGGAGCAGGTCGCGGGGCGCGTCGGCGTGCTCGGGGCGGGTGGCGAGGATGTCGGCGACTCGGGTCACGACGGCGTCGACGTAGGCGGCGTCGCCGGCGTTGATGCGGGCGATGACGTGCCGCAGCCCGACCGCGTCGGTCCGCGAGAGGGACACGTAGCGGCGGTGGCGGGCTTCTTCGAGGCGGGTGGCGTGGGTGTCGGGGTCGGCCTCGATGATCTTGGCCTCGACCAGGGCGATCACTCTCGCGGGGGACTGGGAGCCGATGGCCCGGGCGACGGCCTGGTCGACCACGTCGACCGCGGCCAGGGGCAGGTCGCGGGTCAGGACGGCAACCTTGCGGGCCAGCCAGGGCTCGGCGCGGCCGGTGCGGGTGACAGTCCAGGTCTGGGGGAGTCGGTGTCGCAGGTCGAGCGCGTCGGCGGCGGCTGCGCGGGCGGAGAGGGTGTGGACGCCGCGGGCGATGCCGAGCTCGCACAGTGACAGCTCCCGGACCCGCGGGGTGCCCTCCCCACCGAGGTCGACCAGGCGGTCCGAGCCCGGCGGCGACGGGATCGTCGGGTCCGGCCGCGGGTCGTCGCGGGGATCACTGGAGTGAAGGTCGCACCAGTGCAGCACCAGGAGCAGGTCCTCGACCTCGGCCCGCCGCCGCCGCGTGACCACGTCCCCGAGCAGCGCGAGCGTGTCGCCTGCGTCGAGGTCGGTCACCGGGAGCTGAGCCATGCCTCATTGTATTCGAAGAGAGATTCGAAAACAAGCAGACGTGGCGAATGGAACGAAGTTGGGAGGACGCTGATGGCCGGGCAACGTTTTTGGTGGGCCAGCACGTCTTGGTAGCGAATCTCGATGTGTAGTGGCATGTCAGGGCCGAAGGTCGTGATCGCATGGCGGAGGAGTCGGACTTCGACGCATTCGTGGAGGGTCGTTCCCCGGCCTTGTTGCGCTCGGCATATCTGCTCGTCCAGGACGAGGGCCTGGCTGAAGACCTGCTGCAGACTGCGCTCGTCAAGGCGTGGTTCGCCTGGGGGCGGATCCAGGAACCCGAGGCGTATGTGCGCCGCATCATGGTGACCACGTCCGCGTCCTGGTGGCGTCGGCGTTGGCATCGCGAGACGCCGACCGAAGTTCCCGGTGAGCGGCACGTGGCGGCCGGGGGTGAGGAGGTCGAGAACGCACAGGACCTGTGGAACGCGATCGGTCACCTCCCGCGGCGGCAGCGTGCCGTGGTGGTGCTGCGCTACCTGGAGGACCGCAGCGAGGTGGAGACCGCTTCGTTGATGGGCTGCTCGGTGGGCACGGTCAAGAGCCAGTGCGCGAAGGCGTTGGTCAAGCTCCGCTCGGACGTGGCGCTCGCTTCGGACGTCGAGGAGGGAAGCCGGTCATGAACGGCGAAGACCTGAGGATCCTGGCCCACCGGGCGGACTCTGTCCGGGGCCGCCCGGTCGACCAGCGCCTCGACGAGGTGCACGTGGGGATCCGCTCGGCCCGCCGCCGGCGCGTGGCCGGCGCGGTCGGCGGGACGACGGCAGCGGTCCTGGCGGTGGCCTTCGGTATCGCGGCATTGACGGGCGCCACGTCTCCGAACACGAACGACGGACCGCCACCGGCGAACTCGGGCACTCCCACGCCCACCATCAGTGCGAGCAGCACCCGTCCGATCGTCTACAGCGACGACGTTCTGTCCGACCACTGTCGGGGGAACCCGATCGGGTGCATCGGGATCCTTCATGTGGGCGACCGCGAGGTGCGGATCGACCAGGCACTGTGGACGGTGCGGGGCTGGCCGTTGGGTGTCACCGACGCTGGTGTCGTCTATGCACACGACGACGGCAGCGTGTGGTTCACCGATGGCGGCTCGCCGCGCCGGATCGCCACGCAGACGTGTGCCGGGACGAGTCCGACCAGCGTGGGCGGTCTCGCCACCGGGGACGCCGGTCCGTGGGCCGCCTGGTTCGACTGCACACCGACGCACCGGGGGGACCTGGTCGTCTTCGACACCAGCGCCGGCCAGGAGGTCGCGCGCGCACCGATCCCGCCGTGTCGATCGGCGGCCCTGCCCTGCACCGTCGACGCCATCATCGGTGAGCACGTGTACGTCAAGGACGACCTGCTTCGGCTCGACGTCAGGACCGGCACGGTTGTCGCGGCGACTCCGCAGATGTACGACGAGGATCTCCGCAGCCACCCACGCGCCTTCGTCCTCGGCGACTCCTGGCGCACCGGCACACCTGTGGCAGGGCTGGACTTCGATGTGGTCGGCTCGCGGCTGGTTCCCACCGACCCCCAGCCAGGCCCGGAGCCTCGACGAACCCGCGCATTCGACATCGCCACCGGGCGGCCAGTGGAGTTCCGCCTCCCCAGCGGCTACCACCCCGACCCCACCCCGACATTCCATGGCAACGACGTCGCGGGCTACGTCACCGTGTTCACGGCGTTCGAGTGGCTCGACGATGACACCGTCGCGCTCACGCAAGAAGGTGAGGAGTTGCCGAACCGCGACATCATCACGTGTCGGCTCAGCGATGGGCACTGTGACGTCGCCGTCACGGCGGGCGCACCCGACCGGTGGCGCATCGTGATCGGCGAAGCCCTGCCCTGATGACGCGGTCCCACTGCCGCCACGCACTCATCAATCTGGTGGATCAGCGACGGCGGCGACGGGCATAGCCTGATTTCGTCATCCGACATCGAGGAGGTGACGTCGATGAGGCGGTTCGTCCCGGTTGTCGCCCTGGCCGTGCTCGCCACGCTTCCGGGCACCACGTCGGCCGGCGCGCAGCCCGCCGATCTGGCGAAGGCCAACACCTACCGCACGTGGACCGCGTGCGACGAGCACCCCGATTCCAAGCACTCGAGCAGCTGTCCCAAGGAGGGCGTCAAGGGTCTCTTCTTCAAGAGCGTCGACGCCCACGTGACCTACAAGGTCTGCGTCATCTTCCCCCAGGGCAAGAAGCTCTGCGCGAGCCACCAGGATGCCCCGAAGGGCAAGGTGGCGATCAACACGATCACGTCCAACAAGATCGGCGTGCACACCATCAACTGGTTCGTGGGCGGGAACAAGGTCGCGACGCGTCACCTCACCATCCACAACTGACCGCCCCTACATTCATGGGCATGACCCGTCGCGTCGCCATCGCCATCGTCATCGGCGTGGTGCTGGTCGCGGCCGTCGTGGGCGCGATCGCCCTGCACCGCAACGGCGGCGACGCACGACCCGCCGGCCTGTCGGTCACCTGGGGCGGCAGCGAGGGCCACCCCACGTGCACGTACGACGACCAGCAGCAGACTGTCCGGTGCACGCTCATGATCGGCGGCACGGCGTCCGGGAGTCAGGCGGTGACCGTCACCGTCACGGCGTACGCCGACGAGAACACCTCCCGACCGGTCGGCTCGGCCAGCGGCACGGCGCACGTCGAGGGGACCGTGCACCAGCCGCTCGTCGTCACGGTCCCGGTCAGGCGGGCACCGCACGTCGACGAGGACCAGGTGGCCGCCTGCACCTTCGAGGTGACCTACTGATTACGCGGACAGCTCGGCCAGTCGCGCCAGCGCGGGACGCACGTGGGAGGCGAGGCGCGCCCGGGCGTCGTCCAGCGCCGGCGATCCCGGGTGGTCGGGCGGGGTCCGCGCCGGGTTGAGCGGCACCCGGTCGGCCCACGCCTTGATGTCGGGCTCGGAGGAGAAGGACATCACCGCCTGGGTGCCCCGCAGGTTCATCCGGGCCCAGTCGGCCATCGAGTTGCCGTAGCCCGTGGGCGGGCACAGGCGGTTCTTCTCGTCGTCGTCGTGGCGGGTCGCCTCGACGTACCCGACTAGGGCCGCGCCGAAGCACGGGAAGCCGGCCCGGATCGCCTGGAGCGTGATGCCCTGCGGACGCCAGACCGGGACGAGCGGGGGGTACTTCAGGCCGTCCGCCGCGCAGTGCACGACCAGGGCGTCGTGCGCGACGCCGACCGAGGTGTCCGCGAACGTGAGCTTGCCGCGCTCGACGGCGTCGAGGTGCCCGTGGCGTACGACGTTCTCGATCGTCCGGAGCTGGTCGAGCTCCCACGTGGCGAGCGTGGGCGCCTTGGCCATCGTGGGCAGCACCGTGCGGTCGATGCGCAGCATGATCCCCGCGTCCTCGAGCCGGAGGAACAGGTCCTCGAGCGACGCGGCCTCGGTGGCGGCCTGCATCGTGTCGGCGGCCATGGCGGTGAAGATCGCGGGGTCGGGCTGGACCACGGCGCGGTTCATCATCCAGGGCTCGCGGGACCGCACCCAGCAGATCGCGTCCGGGTCGACGCCGCGCGCGAGAAGCCAGATGCAGGCGTCGGTCGCGGTCTTGCCGGAGCCGACGACGACGTACTGGCTGGGGGCGTCGTCGAGGCGGGCGAGGCCGTTGACGGGCAGCACGCGGGCGTCGGCGGCGACGTCGAAGGGAGGCGGCTTCTCCGCCGGGATGCTGGGCGCCAGGTAGCGGGCGTCGACGACGCGGCAGGTCTCGGGCACCTCGAAGCGCTCACCGGAGATGCGGGAGGTGAAGGTGCGGTCGCCGAGGTGCTCGGTGTTGGGGAAGAACTCGACCTTGCCCGACTCCTCGAACCGCTCGAGCATCCGCGCGTAGTAGACGCAGATCTCGGCCTGGGAGGCGCGCTCCTGGAGGCCCTGCTCGGGCCCGCGCTGCTGCAGCTGGCCGCCGCCCAGCAACGTCGAGGCGACGCCGTAGAAGGCGGAGGCCTGGTGCAGCCGGACGAAGGGGTAGGCCTCCAGCCAGTGGCCGCTGACGCCGTGGCGCCGGTCGATGAGGGCGACGCGTACGTCGGCGTGGTCGATGAGCGCGTCGGTGAAGGCCATCCCCATGGCGCCAGCCCCGACGACGAGGTAGTCGGCGTCGATCGTCCGGGTCACAGCTCCACGGTGACACCGGCGACGGGTGGCGTCCATGGTTCGTTCGTGCCGGGACTCGTGGTGCGCGCCGGCCACTGGACGAGCGCCACGGTGCCCAGCACCAGGGCGCCGCCGACGGCCTGCAGCAGCGACAGGGACTCGCCGAAGACCAGGGCGGCGCCGCCGACCGTGACCACCGGCTCGACGATCGACAGCAGCGAGGTGACGGTCGGGCCCACGTGGGCGAGGCCGAGGAAGAACAGGATGATCGCGGCGACCGTGCTCACCAGCGCGATGAGGACCAGCCAGAGCCACCCGCGGGCCGCGAACCCGAGGTCGGGCGCGCCGTGGAGCGCCGACCAGCCGAGGAGCGTGCCGAACGCTCCCGTGCACACCAGGGCGGCGAAGGCCAGCGGGTCGGTCGACACGACGCGGTCCCCGACGAGGATGTAGCCGGTGTAGACGACCGCCGAGCCGAACGCGCAGGCCGAGCCGACCAGGCCGAAGCTCCCCGAGGCCGCGCCGCCCAGGACCAGCGCGACACCGGTCAACGCCATCACCAGCGCCGCGCCCCGCCTGCGCGACGCGCGCTCCCGTCGCGTCACCACGGCCATCACCATGACGAGGAGGGGATAGGTGCAGAAGAGCAGGGCGACCTGCGAGGCGTCGATCCGGGTGAGGGCGACGAAGTAGAGGCCGGCCTGGGCGACGTACCCGACCCCGCCCATCAGGAGGCCGGTGACGATCGCGCGCGGGCCCAGGCCACGGAACCGGCCGGTGAGGGCGGCGATCGTGAGCAGTACGGCGGCGGCGAGCCCGAACCGGACGAGGAGCAGGGCGTCGACGTCGACCCCGTCGTCGTACGCGAGCTTGGCGAAGACGGCCATCACCCCGAAGCCCACGGCGGAGAGCAGGCAGGCGATCGGTCCCATGGTCACCATCCTCGGCGCCACGAACGTTCAGGTCCAGCGCGGCTTTCTTCATCGATCTGTTCAGTTATTCTTCATGGATGATCGACCTCCACCGGCTGCGCCTCCTCCGGGAGGTCCACGTGCGGGGCACGCTGCACGCCGCGGCCCGCTCGCTGGGCTACTCACCCAGCGCGGTCTCCCAGCAGCTCGCGGTGCTGGAGCGGGAGGCCGGAGCGGTGCTCCTCACCCGTGTCGGTCGCAACGTACGGCTCACGGAGGCGGGCCAGGTCCTGGTCAGGCACGCGGACTCGCTCCTCGAGGGGGTGGAGGCCGCCGAGGCCGAGGTCGCGGCCGTGGCCGCCGGCCGGCTCGCCGGGACCGTCCGGATCGCGGCGTTTCAGTCGGCCTTCCTGCAGATCGTCGCGCCCACCATCCGAGCCCTCAGTGCGCAACACCCGGGCATCAGGCTGGAGGCGACCGAGGCCGACGTCGAGCAGTCCGTGCCCGCGCTGCGCCTGCACCAGCTCGACGTCCTGCTCGGGGACGAGTACCAGGACCAGCCGCGGGTCCTGCACTCGCAGTTCCAGCGGGACACGGTGCTGCGCGAGCCCGTCAACATCGTCCTGCCGGCCGGCCATCCCGAGGCGTCGTCGCGGCACATCACGCTCGCCCGCCTGGCCGACCTGCCGTGGGCTGCTTGCCAACCCGGCACGGGTCATCACGAGATGCACCTGCGCGCGTGCCGGCAGCTCGGCGGCTTCGAACCCGACCTCCGCTACACCTCCGACGACCTCCTCATCCTGCTCGAGATGGTCCGGACGGCGGGCGCGGGAGCGCTGCTCCCCGACCTCGTGATCGACGCCGACGCCCCCGGGGTCGTCGTCCGGCCCTTCGACGCCCAGGGCGTCGAGCGCGAGATCTTCCTCCTCACCCGGCAGAACCGGAGCCCCACCATCGAGGCGGTGACGGAGGGGCTGCTGGCCGCCCGCGGCGGGTCCGGAACCTAGGCTGCGATCGTGCGCGCTGACGAGGGTGGGATGGCCGGTTCCGACGAGGCCGAGATCGAGGACGTCGTACGCGCGTTCTTCGCGGCGTTCACGTCCGGTCCCGACACTGCCGCCCGCCTCGACACGTTGAGGGACCTCTTCCTGCCGGGGGCGGTGATCGTCAGCACCGGGGGCCGCGAACCGTCGCTGATGGACGTCGACGCGTTCATCGCTCCCCGGGAGGCGTTGCTCTCCGGGGGCACGCTGGTCGGCTTCCGCGAGTGGGCCGTAGGTGGTCGCACGGACGTGTTCGGCGACGTCGCCCACTGGTTCGGCAGCTACGCCAAGGAGTGGGAGCAGGACGGGCAGTCCTTCGGCGGGCGGGGGATGAAGTCCCTGCAGCTCGTCCGTACGCCGCAGGGCTGGCGCATCAGCGCCGCCGCCTGGGACGACGAGCGCTAGCGTGGCGGCACAGACCCTGAACCGGAGGTTTCCCATGTCGTACGTCGTCGACTTCCAGGACGTGTCCACCGTCGGGCTGGAGTCGTCTCCCGTGGCCGACGCGCTGGCCGGACTGCGGGCCAACGAGGCGCGCTACTTCACGAACAAGTACTCCCACGTCTTCACCGTCGAGCCCGCCGACGAGGCCACGGAGGTCGTCGACTGGGTGCACCGGATCCTCGCCGACGAGCGGGACCTCGTCATCGCGTCGAAGCCGCTCGAGGCGACGCAGTTCGAGGTCGAGGGCATCAGGTGGGCCTACGTGTTCTACGAGTCCGGCCTGTCGATCAACGTCCTGTGGACGCTCGAGGAGGGCGGCAAGCGCGCCGTAGGGTTCAAGCTTTCCGACGGGATGGACGTGCCGGAGGAGCTCGAGACCCGCTTCAAGTTCGCACGCCAGAAGTCGAAGCTGGCCGGCACCATCCGCGGCTCCTACTTCGTCATCAAGGGCGACTACTGATGACGCGGTACCTGATCTCGTTCGACGACGGCTGGATGGACTTCACGCCGGAGGAGCTGCCCGACATCGCCGCGGCGGCCAACGCGGTGGTGAAGGAGGCCGAGGCTGCTGGCGTGTGGGTGTTCGGCGCCGGGCTGGAGGCCCAGCGGGCAAGCATCGTGGCCACCGACGGGACCGTCACCGACGGGCCGTTCCCGGAGACCAAGGAGGTCATCGGCGGCTTCGCGGTGGTCGACGTCGACACCCGTGAGGAAGCCCTGGAGTGGGCCGCGAAGATCGCCGCCGCCTGCCGCTGCTCGCAGGAGGTCCGCGAGGTCCTGTCCGACCCCGGCCAGTGACCGGGACGGAGCGGGGAGCGTTCGCCCGCCGCATGTTCGGGCTCGTGGAGCCGATCGGCATGGTCACGTTCTCCGACGCGCCGCACGAGGAGCTCATGGCGCTCGGGTTGCGGAACTACTGGGACGGCTACTTCGCCGGACGTGCCGCGCCGCTCGGCCGGGTGCCGGCCGAGGTGGTGCACGCGCTGTTCTACAACTTCGCGCCGGGCGAGGTGGCCCGCCACATCCCGCGCGTCTGGGACATCACCACCCCCGAGGCCGCGCTGGCCGCGCGCGAGCGGGGCTGCGCTCGGGCACTCCGGCAGGGCCTCGGCGAGCTCGCCGACGGGCCGGGCCTCGTGCGCGCCGCGGACCTGCTGACCACGGCAGGAATCAGCGCGCCGACCGAGGGCCGGGCGCTGTACGCCGCCCTCCGCACGCTCCCGATCCCCGACGACCCCGTCGCCCGGCTCTGGCACGCCGCCACCCTGCTCCGCGAGCACCGCGGCGACGGCCACGTCGCGGCCCTGGTCACCGAGGGCATCGGCGGGCTCGAGTGCCACGTCCTGCACGCGGTGTCCGTGGGCATCCCGGGGGAGAAGTTCGGTCGGGTCCACCACCTGCCCGCCGGGCAGATCGCCGCGGTCATCGAAGGCATGCGCGCCCGGGGCATCCTCGACGCCGAGGGCTGGCTCACCGACGCCGGCCGCGCGACCAAGGAGCGGGTCGAGGCGCTGACTGACGAGCTCGCCGCGCCGGCGTACGACGTCCTGGGCGCGGCCGAGCTCGAGCAGCTGGTCGCCGACCTCGAGCCCATCGCGGCGGCCCTCGAGGGTGCCGACGGGGGATAGGCGGCGAACGCCCGTCGGATGTCCGTGGCGGGTGCCAGACTCGGCGGCGTGAGTGAGGGACGCTTTGACGTGAGGCCGCTCGACGAGTCGACGTGGCCCGCCTTCGCCGCCCTGGTGGAGGCCAACAACGGGATCTTCGGTGGCTGCTGGTGCATCGGCTTCCACCCCGAGGGCTGTGCGCCGTCGGCGCAGGTCAACCACGACCGCAAGAAGCAGCGGGTCCTCGACGGGACCACGCACGCCGCGCTGGTCTTCGACGGCGACGACTGCGTCGGGTGGGCCCAGTTCGGGGCGCCGGACGAGGTCCCCAAGATCAAGAACCGGCCGTCCTACGAGAAGGACCTGGTCGAGCTCCCGGACTGGCGGATCGCCTGCTGCTACGTCGGCAAGGGCCACCGGCGACAGGGGGTCGCCACGGCCGCCCTCGCCGGGGCGCTGGAGCTGATCGCGGCGCGTGGCGGTGGCCGGGTCGAGGGCTACCCCGAGGACGCGGCGGACGTGTCGGCCGGCTTCCTCTTCCACGGGGCGCTGTCGACCTACGACCAGGCGGGCTTCACGCGCGAGCGCAAGATCGGCAAGCACCGCTGGGTCGTGGCCCGACAGGTCGATCCGGCCTAGGGCTGCCTCACGCCTCGACCGGGGCGCCCGGCTTGCCGGCGTCGGCGTAGGACTGCACGATCGAGACGTTGAGCGGGAAGTCGATGGCCAGGTCGCGGAAGAGCAGGCCCGCCGCGGTCGCGGCCGCGGCGTTGGTCTCGGCGGCGACCCGGTCGGCGAGGTTGACCGGCGTGTGCACGACGACCTCGTCGTGCAGGAAGAACACCAGGTGCGGCCGGGCGTCGAGGGGACCACTGTCGCCCAGTCGCCAGAGCCGGTTGCGCAGGTCGGCGATCCAGCACAGCGCCCACTCCGCGCCGGTGCCCTGGACGACGAAGTTGCGGGTGAAGCGGCCGTAGGCGCGGCGGTAGCGGGCCTGGCTGTCGGGGTCGGCCGGCGGATCGTCCGGGTCGCGGTCCCAGGCGTCGCCCAGGCTCGGGGAGCCGCGGCCGAGCAGGGTCCGCACGACCTGGCCGCGCTCGCCCGCACGGGCCGCGTCCTCGACGAGGCCGAACGCCGCGGGGTAGCGCCGGGTCAGGCCGGCGACCATCCGGCCCGACTCGCCGCTGGTGGCGCCGTACATCGCGCCGAGCAGGCCGAGCTTGGCGTCCTTGCGGCTCGCGACCGCCCCGTCGTCGACCATGCCCTGGTAGAGGTCGGTGCCGCGGGCCGACCGGGCCAGCGCCCGGTCGCGGCTCATGCCGGCCAGCACCCGCGGCTCGAGCTGCGCGACGTCGGCGACCACGAACACCCAGCCCTCGTCGGCCACCGCCGCCGGCCGGACCTGGACGGGGAACGACAGCGCGCCGCCGCCGTTGGAGGACCAGCGGCCGGTCGAGGAACCCGCGGGTTGGTAGGACGGATGGAAGCGCCCGCCGCGCACCCACTCGTCGATCCACGCCCAGCCGTTGGTGGAGAAGAGGTGGGCGAGCTTCTTGTAGCGCAGCAGCGGCTCGACGGCGGGGTGCTCGAGGGCGCGCAGCGACGACGCCCGGGTGTCGGTGACCTCGAGCCCGGCCCGGCGCAGCGCCGCCAGCAGCTCGGGACGGGAGTCGGGGTTGAGGCCGGGGGAGTCGAGGAGCGTCCGGACCTCGGCGGCCTGCGCCTCGAGCAACGCGGGCCGGGCGCCGCGCGGAGGTCGTGGCCCGAGGAGGTCGGTGAGCAGCCGCTCGTGGACGTCGACCCGCCACGGCACGCCCGCGTGCGTCATCTCGGCCGCGACCAGGGCGCCCGACGACTCGGCGGCGAGCAGCAGCCCGAGCCGTGTCGCCTCGGTCGAGGCGGCCACCGCGGCGAGCTGGCGGGCGTCCTCGAGGTCGGCGCGGAGGTGCTCGGCGGTGTCGTCGATGGAGAACAGTGCGGGGTCGGACGCCACGCTCGGTCCGAGCCGGTCCCAGTGGTCCGACTGCTCACCCACCAGCAGCTGCCGGTCCACGGCCGGCGCCCGGCGCAGGAGGTGGTGGCCCAGCCGCAGGTCGTGGCAGCGCTCGACGCGGATGCCGGCGGCCAGGAGGGGTGGGTACCACCGGGCGGTGTCGTCCCACACCCAGCGCGGTGCGACGGCCGCCGACTCGCGCTCGGCGACGTACACCGCGAGGTCGGCCAGCGGCAGCTCCCGCTCGCCGTCGGCGTCGGTGGCCCGCACCCGCTCGCCGGGCAGGCGCGAGAGGCAGACCCGTGTCATGGGGACACCCTGACACCCGGCGCCGACACAGGCGCGCGACACAGGCGTGCGACACGGTGGCGCATCTGGGCCATGGGCAGGGCGCGGCCCCGGGGCTAGCGTCGAGTCGCAGGGCTCGACGCCCGGTCGGCCCTGGACGCCCGAGGAGGAGCGATGCCGACGTTGCTCGGTCACCACGACGTGAAGGACCAGGACCACTGGCTGGCGTCCCCGAAGCGCGAGGAGTTCTTCGGGCCCCTCGGTATCACCAACATCCGCACCTTCGTCGATCCCCAGAACCCCACCCACGTCGCCGTCCTCATGGACGTGCCCGACATGGAGACCTTCCAGGCCGCCATGGAGGCGGAGGGTGCCGCCGAGGCGATGGAGTACGACGGGGTGCTGCCCGAGACGCTGGTGATCCTGGTCGAGGCCCAGCCCGCCTGACGGCGGCTCACTGCTTCGTGGCAAGCAGGCTGATGCTGGTCACCCGGTACGACGCGCTGGCGCCGCGAGCCAGGTCGGTCATGGGGCGCTCCTCTCGGGGGTCGCTCGGGCGTCCTGCCGAGCGGTGTCGAACTCGTCGCGATCACGGATCGGCCACATCGCCTGCCCGATGGCCAGCACCCCGCGCGCCGGCAGCGGCACGCCGCCGATCTCGGGGCACTCATCCAGGCGGGTGGGGCTGCCCAGGTCGACGCCGTCGAGGACCGCGCTCGACGTGCGGACGAGATACATCCGCTGGGGCATCAGGAGACCGGCGTGCCCACTCGGCATCACCCCGGACATCTGCAACCGGCCCATCCCCAGCCCCTGCGCCACCAGCTCACGGGTCCGCACCAGTGCACGTGGTCGCCAGCTGGAGACCGGCATCGCGGCGCTGAGCGGGTTGAGCAGCGCCATCAGCGGTGACCGTGCCACGGTCAAGGTCCAGTCCAGCGTCGGCTCGTCCATGCTGACGCGCAGGGTGCGCGGTCCGGTCCACTCGAGGCCGATCCGGCTGGCCCCGACGTGGGCGCAGGCGGGCCCGTAGTAGCGCGGGCACGCATGCTCGACGCGCGGCGCGTCGGCGTGGATCGACCAGCGACCCTCAGGGTCGCGGTGCCAGACCGTCCGGTACGGACCGAAGGAGCTCTGGGGGAACACCCGGAGCGCCAGCACGTGGCCCGAGTCGAACGGCAGGCCGAAGACGCCCCAACCGCGGACGTACTCGTGGTCGGGCCAGGGTGCCTCGCCGCAGTCCGGGTGGATCGCGCGGGTGAGGGTGGCCGGGCTGCGCATCGGTCGCCGGCCCTCAGTAGCTGAACGTGACGGCTGGATCGTCGCCGATCCAGTTCCACATCGGGACGGTTCCGTTGAGCTCGGCACCGGAGATGAGCTCGCCGGCCGGGAGCTGCTTGGCGTTGAAGCAGACCGGGCAGACGTAGTAGCTGCCACCGGCCGCCTCGAACCGCTTCATCAGCTCGCTCAGCGGCGGGCACCCCTCGCAGGCCGTCCCCGTGGCGACGCCCGGCAGCGCCAGGCGCACCGCCTCCTTGGTCAGGAAGAACAGGGTCTCGCGGCCGGTCTCGGCGGCCCCGACGGCCACCAGGAAGGCCACCGTCACCTTCTCCGCATCCTCCAGCCCCGTGCTGAGACTGATCACTGCTTTGCCCATCGCTGCTTGCCTCCTCGGATCGCATCTGACGCCTGTCCGGGCGTCCAACGGCCACGCTAGGAGCGCGGCGAGGCCGCGTCGTCGGGCAAACTCCCTACGAATCCGGAGGAGATCCGGGCCGAGGCCTCCGGGGGCTAGGAGCCCGGACTGTCGTCGAGCTCGCCGAGCAAGCCGTGTCGAAGCGCGAAGAGGGTCGCGGTGGAGCGGCTGGACGCGCCGGTCTTGGCATAGATGCGCTCGATGTGGGTGCCCGCGGTCTTGCGCGAGATCCCGAGCCGGCCCGCGACGTCGCCGGTGGCGGCGCCACGGGCGATCAGGCCCAGCACCTCGATCTCGCGCGGGGTGAGGCCGGCGGGTCCGACCACGCGTCGCCGGGTCCCCGCACCCGCTGCGGTCAGGACGGCGTCGGCGGCCGCCTGGTCGAGTCGTCCTGCGGCGATCTCGCTGCGGATCACGCCGGTCGCCTCCTTGAGGGTGCGGGCGGGGCGATGGGACCGGGGCTCGACCAGCTCGCGGAAGGCGCAGGCGGCCGCCAGGATCCGGGCCGGCAGGGGGATCGCCTGGCCACTCACGCCGCGGTGGTAGCCACTGCCGTCCATCCGCTCGTGAGCGAGTCCGGCGATGGCGCCCAGCCGGGCCAGCGCCGGGGGACGCGCCAGCACCCGCTCGGTGAAGTACGACGCAGCGCGCAGCCGCTCCTGCTCGGTCGCCGTGAGCGGGGTCGGCTTGTCCAGAATCGCACTCGGAACACCGTGCAGCCCGACGTCGTGGGCCAGACCCGCCCGGTAGACCATCCTCACGTCGCCGGCGGGCAGCCGCAGCAGCCGGGCTGCGCCCGCAGACAGGTCGGCCACGCCGCGTGAGTGGCCGGCACGGGCAGCGCAGCGCAGGTCGGTGAAGTCGGCCAGGGCCACCAGGGCTGCGTCGAAGTCGTCGTCGCTGAGCCGGCAGGCAAGACCCGGCTCCCGCAGGAAGAGCTCATGGGCGTCGTACTCGTCGGCGGGGCCGGGCAACAGGTCGACCGCGGCCGAGCAGAACGCCTGGACCAGTGCCGGGTCGAACTGGCTGCCGGAGCGGGCCTTCGCGACCTCGACCGCCGCGTCGACACCACGGCGCCGGTGGTGCACCTCGACCACGTCGGCGACGTGGAAGAGCCGGACGACCAGCGCGATCTCCTCGCCGCGGACGCCCCGCGGGACTCCCTGGCCGTCCCAGCGCGCGAAGAACTGCCGGACGGCCTCGGAGGTCTCCGGGGGAAGACCGAGCTGGTCGGACAGCGTGGAGGTGACCAGACAATGACCCTGGATGCCTCGCATCACCCGGCCGCCACCGGTGGCCGCCAGGGTGGCGACCGCCCGCAGGCGTCCCGGCAGCGGCTGTCCTCGGCCGGCACGGCCGAGGAAGAACGCCATCCCGGAAAGGCCGCCCAGGTCCGCCTCGTAGCTGTCCGCCCGGAACGCGATGTCGTCACCGAAGCTGGCGGTCACCTCGGGACCGTCGGCCACGCAGCCGACCCACGAGAGCATCGCGGTGTGGAAGAGCGCCGGCTGCTCGCTGTCGGGGAGCCCGACCCGGCGGCCGAGCCGTGACGCGATCTGCCAACTCCGCAGCAGGTGTTCCATGGGCTGGCCCAGACCGAGGTCCGTGGCCAACGAGAACGCAGCCAGCAGCTCCGCAAGGGTGACGCCGGAGTCGGGCTCTTCCACACATCCAGCGTAGGGACGAGTCGGCCCGTGCGGTGGCGAAAGCCGCTCGGGGATCTCCTCCGGTCAGCCGAGGGTGCGTCGGGCGGTCGCGACGAGCTTGCCCCCGTCGTACCAGCACACCTTCAGCTCGTGGCTGCCCCGGGAGGCCGGCGCGGCGAGGTCGAAGCGCATGCCGTCGTGGAGCGTGACCACGCTGGCGGAGTCGACCTGCTTGCCGTCGAGGTAGGCGACCACGCGCTCGCCGCCGGTGACCGGGCAGCCGTCCGCGCCGATGCCGGGGACGTTGGGGCAGGCGTCGTCCTTGTCGAAGGTCGTGTCGTCGTCGCTGTCGGGGCACCCGCCGCCGGCGCTCGGGCCCTTGGCCGACGGGCAGTTGTCCGCGATGTCGGGCACGTGGTCGTCGTCGCGGTCGGCGACGACGGTGGTGCGCTTGATCGTCAGCGTGTAGTCGGTCGGGTCGTAGATCTCCTGCGGGTCGACCGTGACCGTGAGGTCGCGGCGGGCCCAGGGCACGAGCACCTGGATCTTGTTGGGGTCGTCGGTCTTGACCTGCTCCTGCGAGGAGCCGCCGCCGACGACCAGGCCGAGCGACGCGTCGCCGGTCCAGGTGAGGGTGGCCAGCACCGTCGCCTGCTGGTCGATCGGGACGTTGAGGTAGTCGCGGCTGTCGACCGTGCTGATCAGCCCGACGCCGAGCGTCGAGTCGGCGGGCAGGAACGAGCCCGACCCGATCTTGTACGACTTGGTCGTGACCCGGTCCGCCACGGGGGCGTCGCGCGTCTCCGGGCCCTGCTTCGGGCCGGCCAGGTCGAGGTCGAGCTTGTTCGGCGCGAGGTCGTCGTTGGCGACCCAGTCGTTGGAGCGCGTGTGGTAGCCGGTGACGGCATAGACGTTGTACGGCGCGGTGATGGCCTGGTCGGCGAGGTAGTCGCGACGCACGTGGAAGGTCACGGTGTTCTTGGTGGTGTCCCAGGTCGCGGTGCCCTTCGGCAGGTAGTAGCCCGTGCCGTTGTCCATCACGACCGGCTTGTCGTCGGTGCCGCCGGTGGGCACGAACGAGTCGAGCCGCCGTCCGTCGATGGTGAGGCTGTAGGCGACCGGCGAGGCGCCGTCGACCACGGGCCACACATGGCTGGCCTTGATGACCGCGTCGACGGCGGTGCGGGTGACCTTGACGTGCACGCCCTCGAGGTCGGTGACGGGGGAGTAGGAGTCACCCGTCGGGTCGTCCGACCCTCCGTCGTACGCCGTGGGCTGCTTGCCCAGCGGCACGCGGGCCGCCACGCCGGAGACCCGGACCCGCCCGTCGGTCGTGGAGATGTCGCCCAGGGTGAGCTTCGGGCGGGTGGTGGCCACCGGCTTGGGCATGAAGTCGCCCTCGGCGCCCGGCACGAGGCTCTGGTCGGCCTGCGGGCAGTCGGCGGGGTCGCCGGTCGGGGACGCGTAGTGGTGGTCGGCGGGGTTCTGGACCTGGAAGGAGTTGGCCCCGTCGCCGCGCTTGTCGTTGGGGACCAGGTGGTCGTGGCCGTCGACCTTGTGGTCGCCGTTGACGTCGAGGTAGTTGCTCATCCGCAGTGCGAAGCCCTCGACGTCGAGCGTGGAGACGCACTTGTTGATCAGGGGCGGATCGGTGCTGTAGGCCATGATGTCGTTGGTCGGCGTCGGGCCCCACGGACCGTCGGCGCCGTCGCCCACGTGACCGAGCGTCAGGCAGTGGCCGAACTCGTGGCTGACCAGGTCGAAGAGCGGGAAGAAGTCGCTGGCGCCCGTCGCCGGGTCGACCGCGCCGTTGACCGCGAAGCAGACGTTGCCACCCACGCCGCCGCAGTCCTGGACGTAGGTCCCGCCGGGCTCGCCGTCGTGCTGCTCGAAGCCGGGCCGGGACTGCCAGGCGCCCATGCTGAAGGGGTTGCTGACCTGGGTGCACGGGACGCCCTGGTCGTCGACGAGGCCGAGCTGGCCCGCGAATGACGTGGGGTCGATGCCGATGCCGATGCCGCCGGCCGGGTTGGAGACGACCACGACGATCTCGGGGTCGACCAGGTTGATCGGGTCCTTCGGCGTGCCGTCGTCGTTCACCGGGACCTCGTGGGTGCGCACGTCCATGGTGAAGCCCTTGACCAGCCACGGCAGGCCCATCTGCTGGGCGAGGTAGTGCAGCCCGTCGTCCCACATCTGCACGGCCTGCGAGGCGACGCGCATGTCGCGTTCGGCGGCTGGCGAGACCGGGATGAGGACGTCCACGTCGACCTTGGGCGAATCGAGCGCGTTCAGCCCGACCTTCATGTGGTAGCAGTGGTTGTCCGGGTTGATCGGGTCGCGATCGGTGATGCAGCCGGCCGGCACGCTGCCGTTGCCGAAGTGGGGGCGGAGGTAGGTCTCGGACGGGGAGCCCTGGGCGGGGGCGAGTCCCAGCACCGCGAGACCCAGCACGACCAGCGGCACGACGGCACGACGCGACTTCATGCCGCAACAACGACGCCGATCTGGCGCCGTTACGCGGGTTTGCGTGCCTGGATCAGACCGGTCGCCGGCTTGCCCGGTGGACGGCGGCGACCGCCAGGACCGCGATCACGGCGGCGCTGACGAGCCGGGGCGGGACGGTGCCGCGGGTCCGGTGGCCCAGGAGGGCCCGGTTGCACTGGCTGGAGAGCACCGACCCGTTGCTCTGGTGGGACAGGGCCGAGCCGTTGGACTGGTGGGAGAGGAGCGAGGTCGTCGACATCGCCGAGCCGATCGAGCCGGCCGACGCGAATGAGCCGATGCTGGCGAACGACGCGACGGACGCCGCGCTGCCGATCGACAGGACCGAGTCCTGGGACAGGATCGAGAGGACGGAGTTCTCCGACCAGAGGGACCACACGGCCGAAAGCCTAGCGACGTAAGGCATTGCCGGGTGTGAGGATCGGGGCATGACGGGACGTGCGCTGAGCTTCGGGGCCGTGGCGGCCGACTACGAGCGGTTCCGTCCGGGATATCCCGACGAGCTGGTCGACGCGGTGCTGGCGTACGCCGACGGCGAGGTCCGGACCGCGCTCGAGATCGGCGCCGGCACCGGCAAGGCGACGCGGGCGTTCGCCGCCCGCGGGATCGCCGTGACCGCCACCGATCCCGATGCCGCGATGCTGGCCGAGCTGCGCAGGCACGTGCCGGCGAGCGTCCGCACGGTGCGGGGCGCGTTCGAGGAGCTCGACCCGGGAGCGACGTACGACCTGGTGTTCGCGGCCGCCGCGCTGCACTGGACGCGGCCCGAGGGCCGGTGGGAGCGGGTGGCCGGGCTGCTCGGTCCGGGCGGCACGTTCGCGTCGTTCGGCGGGCAGGTCTGCCTCGCCGACGACGCGCTGGAGGACGCGGTCCGCGCGGCGCGCGAGCCCTGGTTGGCCGATGACTCGATCGCCCCACCCGACGGCTCGCCACCCGCGAGCGCGATGCAGTGGCCGGGCACCGAGCTGCTGGAGACGGACCTGTTCGCCGACGTACGCCAGATTCGGATCGAGCGGTGGATGACCATGTCGGCCGCGGACTTCGTCAGCCACCTGTCCACGATCTCGGCCTACCTCGAGCTGGCGGCCGACGACCGGGCTCAGGCGTTCGAACGGATCCTGGCGGTGCTGCCGGAGACCGTGGCCATCGTCGCCGACCTCGACCTGCACCTCGCCCGGCTGGCCTGAGGCCTAGGTGCGACCGACGTCCAGGCCGACGGTCAGCTCCTCGCCGAGGTCGATCCCGGCCTCCTTGCGGACCTTGTCCCGGAGCGGCAGGAGGTAGACGCCGTCCTTGGGGAACAGCGCGGTCGTGAACTCCGTGTCGTGGATGCGCACGGTGACCGGCACCTGGCCCCAGTATTCGAGCCCCTTGGCGGCGAACTTGATGTCGTCGCTCTCGTCCTCGGGGATGCGCACGAAGTAGTAGGGCGCCGGGCCGCGCCACTCGATGACGGGGCCCTCGAACTCGAAGTCCATGCGGCGAGTATGGCCGCCGCCCCCGGTTCAGCGGATCCCGCTGTCGACGACGAGCCGGACCCGCACCGGCGCGTGCCGGAGCACGACGCGCTCCGTGGCGGTCGAGGCGTAGCCGCCGGCGTTCGTCGCGGTCACGGTGTAGTGACCGGGCGCCAGGTCGAGCCGGAAGGTCCCGTCGGCCGCGGTCCGGACCTCGTAGCGCTCGCTGCCACGCGTGGCCACCACCGAGGCGCCCGGCACCGGCGTGGGCGGGCAGCGCTGGCCGACGCGCTCGACCGGGCACGACGGCGCGCTGACGACGCGGCCCAGCAGCGGCGTGCTCGGGACGACCGGGTCCCGGGGCTGGGGGTCGGACGCGCACCCGGCGGCAAGCCCGATCAGCAGCACGCACACGGCTGCGAGCCGAGCCACGAAAAGGCGGGAGCCCATGGGGTGAGTATGGATACGTTCGGGGCATGACGGAACGGCCCGCGCACTGATGCCGCGCCTGCACGCCCTCGAGCTCGTCCCCGACGAGGCCGGGCGCGAGTCCGTCCTGCGTGACTGGCAGGCGCTGCGCGACGCCGGGCTGCCCTCCCAGCTCGACCACAAGGGGATGACCAACACCCCGCACGTCACGCTGGTCGCCGCGCCCGCCCTCTCCGAGCACGCCCTGGACCAGGCGCGCGACCTGCTCGGTGCGTTGCTCCCGGTCCGGGCGCGTACGTCGGGCCTGCTGCTCCTCGGCGGCCCGCGGGTCACCGTGGCGCGGGCCCTGGACGTGGACGACGAGGTGGTGCACGCCGTGCTCCGCCTCCGGGCCCTGGTCGACGGCCCGCAGCACGACAGCTGGCTGCCGCACATCTCGCTCGGCCGGCGGGTGCCGCGCGCCGAGGTCGGCCGCGCGATCGAGGTGCTCGGCCACCGCGACGTCGAGCTCTCGCTGACCGGCCTGCGGCGCTGGGACCCCGACAACGGGACGGTCACCCCGTTCCCGTGAGGAGACCGTGCTCGTGACGGACCTCGCCGAGCTCCTGGCGCACCACTGGGGGATGGCGGCCGCCCGCGTGCGACCGTTGGGTGGCGGCATGAACTCCGAGACGTGGCTGGTGGACCACGAGGGATCGACGTACGTCGCCAAGGCGGTCGCGCCGGGCTGGGCTGCGGCCCTCGCGGCCGGGTGCGACGTGGCCACCATGCTGGCCGCGGCCGGGTTCGTCACGGGGCGTCCGGTCCCGACGCGTGCGGGCGACCTCGTCCTGGTCGAGCCTGCTCTTGCGCTGCTGGAGCACGTGCCCGGCCGCGAGCTGGACGGTGCGACGGATGACGAGCAGCGGTGGATCGCCGGCACCCTGGCCGGTGTCCACGCGGCCGGAGGCCCCCGCATCGGGCCGGGCGCCGCCACCTTCGCCCCGGAGTGGGTCTCGCCGGACGCGCCCGGCGTCGAGGGCCATCCGTGGCTCGCCGCGGCCATCGAGACCGTGCGCGCCGAGACCGACCCGCTGACCGTCACGTGGTCGGTGCTGCACACCGATCCGGCGCCCGAGGCATTCGTGCACGACGACAGGACGGGCGTGACCGGCCTGATCGACTGGGCGGGCGCACGGCGCGGCCCGGTCCTCTACGACGTCGCATCGGCCGTGATGTACCTCGGCGGACCCGAGAGCGCGTCGGCGTTCCTCGACACCTACCGGGCCGACGGACCGCTGCCGGACGAGGAGATGCGGCACCTCGACGCGTTCCGGCGCTTGCGGCAGGTGGTCCAGGGCGTCTACTTCGCCGGGCGGCTGGCGGCCCACGACCTGACCGGCGGCATCGACGTGGCCGAGAACCAGAAGGGGCTCGACGACGCCCGGCGGCGCCTCGCAGCTCTGGGCGTCGACACCACCTGACGTACGACCTCAGGGCGAGGCGTGTGGCGCTGCACGATCGGAGCCATCGCGCGTGGGATCCTCGGGGCGCCCACCAACTCCGCGCGCACGGTCCTCGGCCGAGGCCCGGATCGTCGAGGAACCAGAAGGAATCTGCGTGGTCGCGCTCGACCGTCACTTCGTCGTCACCGATGCCCATGTCCGCCGGGCCACACGGGCCGCCTTCATCGCGTGGCACCACATGCTCCGACCCTGGCGACGGTACGGCGCCTACCTCCTGCTGGGAGTCGTCGCCGCGTGGGTCCTGGCCGACCGTACGGTCCTCCTCCTCGTCCCGGCGGCCCTGGCCGGTGACGTGGTCATCCGCTATCGAGCCACCGCCCGCGATGCCAGCTCACAAGAACCTGTGGGCACGACGATCGCGCTCGGATTCGGCGAGGACGCCTTCGCCTACAAGACCTGGACGCAGTCGGGCGAGGTCCCCTACTCCGCCGTGCAGAAGGTCGTCTCGACGAACGGGTGCAGCGTGATCGTGGCGCTCTCGGAGCACATCTTCTGGGCGCTGCCATCCGAGCTGATCCCGGCTGAAGCCCTCGCGCGGATGTCGACGGCGCCGCGCTTGTAACGCCGGGTCACTCACTGTTCCCACGGTGTTGCAACACCGTGGGAACAAGCCCTCACCCGGCGTTACAAGCGGCTTCGGCGGCGTGGGTCTGACCACCGACCCGTCGGGCGGCCTAGGTTGGACGTTCTGCCCACTCACGACAGAACGGACCCGGGTTGAAGGCCATCCTGCTGAGCGGCACGTGCGCGCTCGTGGTGTCGTTGTTCCTCACGCGCTGGGCGATCGGCCAGTTCGCCAAGTGGGGGCTGGGGCAGCTGATCCGCGACGACGGCCCGACGACGCACCACACGAAGCGCGGCACCCCCACGATGGGCGGCGCCGCGGTCGTGGTCTCGGTGCTGGTCGGCTACGCCACGTCCAAGCTGGTGACGTCGGAGGAGCCCTCGCGGTCCGCCCTCCTGGTGCTCTTCCTGCTGGTCGGCATGGCCGGGGTGGGGTTCCTCGACGACTTCATCAAGGTCAGGATGCAGCGCAGCCTCGGCCTGCGGAGCCGGGCCAAGCTGATCGGGCAGACGGTGGTCGGCCTCGTCTTCGGCGTCCTCGCCCTCCTGGACGGGTCGGGCGACGGGCAGGCGGCTGTCTCCCACCGGATCTCGCTCGTGCGCGAGGTCGGCCCGGCCCTCCCGTGGGTGCTCGTCATGGTGCTGATCTGGTTCATGGTCAACGGCGCGAGCAACGCCACGAACCTCATCGACGGTCTCGACGGCCTGCTCACCGGCAGCGCCGCGATGGTGTTCTCGGCGTACGTCTTCATCGGCATCTGGCAGAACAACCACGCCTGCGGATCCGCGGGCGGCGCGATCGGCGTCTGCTACGACGTGCCGGCCGCGCTGGACCTGGCCACCCTCGCCGCCGCGATGACCGGCGCCTGCTTCGGCTTCCTGTGGTGGAACGCCTCGCCCGCGAAGATCATCCTGGGTGACACCGGCTCCCTCGCCCTCGGCGCAGCCATGGCCGGGCTGGCACTGGTGACGCGGACCGAGCTGCTGCTGGTCGTGCTCGGCGGCCTGTACGTCGCCGTCACGGGCTCGGTGATGATCCAGGTGTCGTGGTTCAAGCTCACCCGCCGCATGACCGGGACGGGCCGACGGGTCTTCCGGATGACGCCGCTGCACCACCACTTCGAGCTGCTCGGCTGGGAGCAGGTGACGGTGGTGATCCGCTTCTGGATCGTCGCGGGCATCTCCGTCGCCGCGGCGCTCGGGATCTTCTACAGCGACTGGCTGGGCGGCCTGCACTGACCGCCGCCGGGGCTGCCGGCCATCGGGCTCAGCGGGCGGGGTTCTTGACCTCCTGCAGCGCCCAGGTGTTGCCGTCGGGGTCGTCGAACCAGACGAACGTGCCGTAGTCGCGCCGGGTCGGGTCCAGGCCCGGCGTCTGCCCGGTCTCGGTGAAGTGGTGGGGGCCGGTGTTCTCGACGCCGCGCTCCTCGAGGAACGCGTGCGCGGCCTCGATGTCGTTGACGACGAGCTGCGCGCCCTTGAGCGTGCCCGGCGGCTGGCCGCCGCCGAGGCCGGTGCCGAAGACGATCGAGCACGCCGAGCCGGGCGGCGTCACCTGGACGACGCGGAACGACTCGCCCGCGGTGTAGTCGCTGTCCAGGCGGAAGCCCAGCTTGTCGACGTAGAACTCGCGGGCGCGCTCCACATCCGCGACGGGGGCCACGACGACCTCGAGCTTCCAGTCCATGCCATCTCCTCTGAACAGTCCGTGTAGGTGGGCGCCACTCTGACAGATGGTTCTGACAGGCTGGTGCCATGACGGCCGTCGCCGACAACGCGCCCCGCTTCCGCGAGAACACCGACCACGTCGAGTCGTGGTTCGTCCGCGCCAACGACCCCGCCTCGCCGCGTGCGGTCTGGCTCAAGCGGACGGTCCTCTGCCGGCGCGACGGCACGACGGTCACCGAGGCGTGGATCAGCGTCTTCGACGGCACCCGCACCGCGGCGTACCGCCGGGAGGAGCGGCTCGGCCTCGACCTCACCGCCGGTGGCGGCCGGAGTGCGGGGACGCTGGGCGACGTCTCCTGGGACCTGGCGTTCACGCGGGACCCCGGGCCGCTGGGGGAGCCGATGAGCCTGCTGCCGAGCGCGCGGATGGTCGACGCGCCGTTCCCGAAGAACAAGCTGCTCTCGCCGTTCCCGGTCGCGACGTTCGCCGGCGGCCTGCGGTGGGGCGCCGAGACGTGGGACCTCGACGGCTGGGTCGGCATGGAAGGGCACAACTGGGGTGCGGCGCACAGCCCGGAGTACGCCTGGGGCCAGTGCGTCTTCCCCGAGCAGGGTGCCGTCGTGGAGGCCGCCTCGGGCCGCATCGAGCTCGGCTCCCGGACCTCGCCGCTGTTCTCGATGCTGGTCGTCCGGGTCGGCGACGTGGAGCACCGATTCGACCGGATCGTCGACCGCTGGCGCCAACGACCGGACCTGGACTTTCCCCGATGGACGCTCGGGATGCGTGGTCGCGCGGGTCGCGCCCGCCTGGAGATGACCGCCGACCCGGCCGCGATGGTGTGCCTGGGCTACGACAACCCCGCCCGGCCGCGGTCCTACTGCCTCAACTCCAAGACCGCGCGCGTGCGGCTGAGCGTCGAGCCGCGCAGGGGCGCGCCCTTCGAGCTGACCAGCGAGCACGGGGGAGCGCTGGAGTTCCTGCGTCCCGACCCGGTCGCCGAGGTGCAGCCGGTCGTCTGACCGGCGCGGTCAGACCGGCGTCAGCACGCAGTCGGCCAGGACGGGCGAGCCGTCGCGCTCGCCGCCGGCGACGGTCGCGGTCACCACGATGCCGGCGTCGGTGTGCCAGGCCCGGACCCGGATCGTCTCGCCGGGGAACACGACGCCCGCGAACCGTGCGGTGAAGGCCCCGACCCGGGACGCGTCGCCGCCGAGCAGGGCGTCGGTGACGGTGCGCAGCACGATCCCGTAGGAGCACAGGCCGTGCAGGATCGGCGCGGGGAAGCCCGCCGCCTTCGCGAAGTCCGGGTCGGCGTGGAGCGGGTTGCGGTCGCCGCAGAGACGGTAGAGCAGCGCCTGCGTGGGCGTGACGTCGTACGTCGTGTCGGCGTCGGGCGCGTGGTCGGGGACCACCACCGCGGTGGACTCCCCGCGCGGCCCGCCCCAGCCGCCCTCGCCGCGCACGAAGATCGAGGACCGCACGGTCCACAGCTCCTCGCCCGTGGGTGAGGTGGCCACGCCCTCCTGCCAGATGACCGACGCCTTGCCCTTGTCCCAGACCTCGCTGATCCGGGTGCGGAGGGTGGCCGAGCCGGAGGTGGGCAGCGGGCCGGCGACGGAGATCGACTGCGAGCCGTGCACGACCTGGGCGAGGTTGATGTCGCAGCCGGGCAGGTCCAATGGCGGCGGGTCGGTCATGTGGAAGGTGGGCGCGAGGATCCCGAACGACGGCAGCACCTGCAGCGCCGGGCCCTCGAGCGTGTACGAGAGGTCGGACGCCCCGATCGCCAGGTGGTAGAGCAGGACGTCGCTCTCCGTCCACTCGAACGTGCGGTCGGGGAACTGGGCGCCGACGGCCACGGCGGGGTCGATGGGCATCAGGTGGTTCCCTTCGCGATGTCCTCGGCGGCGAGGTAGCCGAACGTCAGGGCCGGGCCGATGGTGGCGCCGGGACCGGCGTAGGTGTGGCCCATGACGGCCGAGGAGCAGTTGCCGGCGGCGTACAGGCCGGGGATCACCGACCCGTCGGGCCGCAGCACCCGAGCCCGCTCGTCGGTGACCAGCCCGCCCTTGGTGCCGAGGTCGCCGGGCACGATCTTGACGGCGTAGAACGGGCCTTGGTCGATGGCGTGGAGCGAGGAGTTCGGGGTGACCTTCGGGTCGGAGTAGTACTGGTCGTAGCCGCTCTCGCCGCGGTGGAAGTCCTCGTCCACGCCGGAGACGGCGAAGCCGTTGAACCGCTCGACGGTCTCCCGCAGCGCCGCGGGCGGCACCGAGATCTCCGCGGCCAGGTCCTCGAGCGTGGCGCCCCTGCGGACCACGCCGTGTTTGTACCAGTGGCCGGGGAAGGGCTGCCGCGGCGACAGCCCGGCGAAGAGGTAGCGGTTGCGGTAGCGCTGGTCCATCACCAGCCACGACGGGACGTGCGGGACGCCGGTGGCCTCGCCGCGGTAGATCTCGTGGACAGCCTCGACGTAGGGGAGCGCCTCGTTCATGTAGCGGCGGCCCGCGGAGTTCACGATGATCGAGCCCGGCAGGTTGCGCTCGGCCAGGCAGAACCACGGCCCCGACGGCAGCGGGATCGTCGGCCCCCACCAGGCGTCGTCGAGCAGGTCGGTCGCCGCGCCGGCCGTGATCCCGGCGAGGATGCCGCCGCCGGTGTTGTTGGCCGAGCCGGTCGTCCAGTCGATCGAGGTCGGCTGCGGCTGCCACTTCTCGCGCATCTCGAGGTTCTTCTCGAAGCCGCCGCTGCCGAGGATGACCCCGCGTCGGGCGCGGACGACCCGCGTCGAGCCTCCAGCGGTCACCCGGACGCCGACGACGCGGCCGTCCTCGATCACGAGGTCGTCGAGCTCGGTCTCGTAGTGCAGAGGCACCCCGGCGTCGACGAGCCCCTGCCGCAGCCCGATCGCGAGCGCGTTGCCCATGGCGTACATCTTCTGGCCGCGCAGCAGGCTGACCAGCCGCATCACCAGCACCCGGATCATCGTCAGCGGCCCGCGGAGCGTGCGCAGCCCGAGGCTGATCTTGCGGAAGTCCGCCTGGGTGACGATCAGGTTGGCCGGCGCCTTGGTGTACGCCGGGTGCAGCCGCTCCAGCTCGTCGCCGAGGAAGCGCGCGTCGATCGGGACCGGCTCGACGCTGCGGCCCTTGAGCCGCCCACCGGGGGCCTCGGGATGGTAGTCGGCGTAGTCCGGCACCCAGGCGAACCGCACCGGCGTCCGGTCCCGGATGAAGTCCATGACCTCGGGGCCGCGGTCGACGTAGGTGTCGCGGCGGGTCTTGGGCACCACGTCGCCGACGATCGCGTCGAGATAGCGCTTGGACTCGGCCGGCTCGTCGGCCTGCCCGGCCTCGCGCAGCGCGTAGTTTCCGGGGATCCAGACCCCGCCGCCACTGCGGGCGGTGGACCCGCCGAACCACGCGCTCTTCTCCAGCAGCACGGTCTCCAGGCCGTGCGACGCGGCGGCCAGCGCGGCCGTCATCCCGGCGCCGCCGGCACCGACCACGACCACGTCGACCTCGGCTGGCAGAGGGCCGGGGGAGGGGGTGCTCATGGCGCAAAACTGTAACAGGTTCTAGCATGGTCGCCATGCTCTCCGACGAGGTACGCCGAGACGTCGCCGCGGCCCTGGCCGTCGCCGAACGCGACCGGCGGCCGATCCCGCCGCTGCGCGAGACGCACCCCGGGATCGACGTCGTCGACGCCTACGAGATCCAGCTGCTCAACATCCGCAGGCGGCTCGCGACCGGGGCGACGGTGCGCGGCCACAAGGTCGGTCTCTCCTCGGAGGCCATGCAGCAGATGATGGGCGTCGACGAGCCGGACTACGGCCACCTGCTCTCCGACATGGCCGTCTCGCAGGACCGCCCGGTCAGCGCCGGCCACTACTGCTTCCCGCGGGTCGAGGTCGAGGTCGGCTTCGTCCTCGGCGCGGACCTGCCCGGCGAGGGCTGCACCGAGGACGACGTCCTCGCCGCGACCGAGGCCGTCGCGCCGGCCATCGAGCTGATCGACAGCCGCATCACCGACTGGGACATCCGGATCTGCGACACCATCGCGGACAACGCCAGCTCGGCCGGCTACGTGCTCGGCCCGGAGCGGGTCGGGCCCGCCGACCTCGACCTGCGCGCCATCCAGGCGCGGCTGCTCCGCAACGGCGAGCAGGTCGCGGCCGGCCGCTCCGACGCCGTCCTCGGCAACCCGGTCACCGCCGTTGCGTGGCTGGCCCGCAAGGTCGCGACGTTCGGCGTGACGCTCCAGGCGGGGCACGTGATCCTGCCGGGAAGCGTGCACCGCGCGATCGACGTACGTCCCGGCGACGACTTCGAGGCGGTCTTCGACGGTCTCGGCAGCGTCCGCCTCTCGTTCACGGACTAGGAGTCCCATGGTCTCGACAAGCTCGACCACCGAGCGGCTGACCGCCGCCATCGTCGGCCCCGGCAACATCGGCACCGACCTGATGTACAAGCTGCTGAGGTCCGACTCGATCGAGCCACGCTGGATGGTCGGCGTCGACCCCAGCAGCGAGGGGCTCCGGCTCGCCTCCGCGCTCGGCCTGGAGGCGACCCACGAGGGCGTCGACTGGCTGCTCAAGCAGGACGAGCTGCCCGACCTGGTCTTCGAGGCGACGTCGGCCTACGTGCACCGGGAGTACGCCCCTCGCTACGAGGAGGCGGGCATCCGCGCGGTCGACCTGACGCCCGCGGCGGTCGGCCCGGCCGTCATCCCGCCGGTCAACGGCGAGGCCCACGTCGGCGCGATGAACGTCAACATGATCACCTGCGGCGGCCAGGCCACGATCCCGATGGTGGCGGCGGTCTCGCGGGCGGCGACGGTCTCGTACGCCGAGATCGTGGCGTCCGTCGCCAGCGTCAGCGCCGGCCCGGGCACGCGCGCCAACATCGACGAGTTCACCCGCACGACGAGCCGGGGCGTCGAGGAGATCGGCGGAGCCCAGCAGGGCAAGGCGATCATCATCCTCAACCCGGCCGACCCGCCGATGATCATGCGCGACACGATCTTCTGCGCCGTGCCGCCCGACGCCGACCGGGACGCGATCGTCACGTCCGTGCTCGCGATGGAGAAGGCCGTGCAGGCCTACGTCCCGGGCTACCGGCTGCTCCAGGAGCCCCAGATCGACGACCCGTCCCCGGCCACCCGCGGCCAGACGAAGGTCAGCATCTTCGTCGAGGTCGAGGGTGCCGGCGACTACCTCCCGCCGTACGCCGGGAACCTCGACATCATGACCGCCGCCGCCACGCAGGTCGGCGAGAACATTGCTCGATCCCTGGCAGCAAGGAGCATGGCGTGAACAACCTGGCCCGGACCTGGTCCGACGACCTCGACCTCCGCCTCACCGACACCTGCCTGCGCGACGGGTCGCACCACAAGCGCCACCAGTTCACCGCGACCGAGGTGCACGACATCGTCGAGGCGCTCGACGCCAGCGGCGTGCCGGTCATCGAGGTGACCCACGGCGACGGGCTGGGCGGGTCGAGCTTCAACTACGGCTTCTCGCGCACGCCCGAACAGGAGCTGATCCGGATCGCGGCCGAGACCGCGAAGCACGCCCGGATCGCCTTCCTGATGCTGCCCGGCGTCGGCACCAAGGACGACATCCGCGCGGCGCAGGACAACGGCGGCCAGATCTGCCGGATCGCCACGCACTGCACCGAGGCCGACGTGTCCCGCCAGCACTTCACGCTGGCCCGCGAGCTCGGCCTGGAGACCGTCGGCTTCCTGATGATGAGCCACACCCAGCCGCCGGAGGTGCTCGCGCAGCAGGCCCGGATCATGGTCGACGCGGGCTGCCAGTGCGTCTACGTCGTCGACTCGGCCGGCGCGCTGGTCATGGAGCAGACCGCCGACCGGGTCGCCGCGCTGGTCGCCGAGATCGGCCATGAGGCCACCGTCGGCTTCCACGGCCACGAGAACCTCGGCCTCGGCGTCGCCAACACCGTCATCGCCGCGCGTGCCGGCGCGACCCAGATCGACGGCTCCGTGCGGCGCTTCGGCGCCGGCGCGGGCAACACGCCCCTCGAGGCGTTCGTCGGGGTCTGCGACAAGCTCGGCTGGCGGACCGGCATCGACTTCCTGACCATCGTCGACGCGTCGGAGGACGTGATCCGCCCGGCGATGCCGGAGGAGTGCCAGCTGGACCGGATGACGCTGATGATGGGCTACGCCGGCGTCTACAGCTCCTTCCTCAAGCACGCCGGCAACGCCGCCGACCGCTACGGCGTCAGCGGCGCCAAGATCCTGCTCGAGGCCGGACGACGCAAGCTGATCGGCGGCCAGGAGGACCAGCTCATCGACATCGCCCTGATGCTGAAGGCCGAGCAGGACAAGGCGGCCGCCAACGCCTGAGCCGTGGCTAGGGTGACGCCATGACGGACGCGAAGGAGACCCTCGGCCACTACCTCCAGGGCGCGCGCGACGCGCTCGTGTGGAAGCTCGAGGGGCTGAGCGAGTACGACGTACGCCGCCCGCTCACCCCGACCGGCACCAACCTGCTCGGTCTCGTGAAGCACTCGGCCGGTGTGGAGCTCATCTACTTCGGCGAGACCTTCGGGCGACCCAGCGGGATCGACCTGCCGTGGTACACCCCGGGAGCCGACCGCAACGCCGACATGTTCGCGACTCCCGAGGAGGGCCGCGACTGGGTCGTGGACCTCTACCGCCGGGCCTGGAAGCACGCGGACGAGACCTTCGCCGCCTGCGACCTCGAGACCGTCGGGAACGTGCGCCACTGGGGCGGCGAGGCCGTGACGCTCCACCGGATGCTGGTCCACGTCGCGACCGAGACCCACCACCACGCCGGCCACGCCGACATCCTGCGCGAGACCGTCGACGGCGCGGCCGGGTTCCTGCGGACCAGCAGCAACCTGCCCGGCGACGACTACGACTGGGCGGCCCACGTCGCGCAGGTGCAGGCCTCCGCGGACGCCTTCCGCTGACCGTCGGCTCGGGGCAACTGCCGGTGGCTGGCTGGGGCGCCCGCGCGCGTGGCCGACCGTCTCCCGGCGCGCTTGTCGGCGCGGGCTTCGCCCGCGCCGCCCGCATGCGCGGGCGCGCTGGTCAACGGGAGCGGTGAGCTGTGAACCGTTTCCCTGTCCGGGTCGGTTCACGGCTCACCGCCGGGTCGGCCGGGCGGTGGGTGGTGAACCGTATCCAGGTCGGGTTCGGTTGCTGGCTCACCGCTGGAGCCGGTCGGCTACGCGGCGTACCCACCAACGCGCGACCAGGACCCGTCCCGTGGCGCCGGTCACGCGGTGGCTGAACAGTCGGTGAACACGCCCGCACACCCGTGACCTCGGGTGCGCAGGCCGGTTGGAGGGCCATGCGCACCCTCCCCACCACCGCCGCCGGCCTCGCCGCCGGCCTCGTCGCCGGCCTGCTCGTCTGGCAGGTCGCCGGCGCCGACGGCACCGAGCACGTGACCCCCTACAGCACCACGGGCCAGTACGCCGAGGGCGTCAGCCTCGTCTCCGGCCGGCTCATCACGCCGGTGGGGGAGCGCACCGAGCTGGGCGACTTCCCGGTCGCCATCGCGCTCTCGCCCGACGGCACCGTCGCCGCGATCGCCAACAGCGGTCAGGGCGAGGGGGCCCCGTCCCAGACGGACGAGGGGATCCAGATCGTCGACGTCGCGAGCGGCCGGGTGCTGCAGACGGTCCACGACCACGAGACCGACCAGCCGACGTTCTACGAGTCCGGGCTGGCGTGGAGCGCCGACGGCACGCACCTCTACGCCACCGGTGGCGGCAACGACCAGGTCTACGACTACGCCTGGGACGGCCACCAGATCATGATGGTCCAGCGCTGGAAGAGCTCCCTGCGGGCCGGTGCGCCGACGGTGGACGGCAGCCAGAACGGCGGCATCCCCGGCACGGCCCCGCTCGTCGGCGACGCCGCCGCCTACAGCCGCGGCCTCGACGTCCTGCCCGATGGCAGCGCGGTCCTGGTCACCAACGAGCAGGGCTCCACGGTCGCCGCCCTCTCCACCGAGAACGGCACCCTGCTCTGGGAGACGCCGCTCGGTGGCCCGGGCCAGCCCGGCGGCGCCTACCCCGAGGCCGTCACCGTGTCGAAGGACGGCGCCACGGCGTACGTCGCCGCCCAGGGCCTCAACGCCGTCGTCGGCCTCGACACGGCCACCGGCGCGGTCACCTCGACGACCCCCGTCGGCGACCACCCGGTCTCGATGGCGCTCGACGGCCCGGGGAAGAGCCTCTACGTCGCGAACGCCAACGACGACTCGCTCACCGTCCTCGACGTCACCGGCCCCGCTCCCAGCGAGGTCACCCAGGTCTCGACGCACCTCATCAAGGGCGAGGCCAACGGCTCCACCCCGGACGCGGTGGCCGTCGACGACGCGACCCACACCGTCTACGTCGGCAACGCCGGCGACAACGCGGTGATGGTGCTGCGCGGCGCCGGGAAGGACCTGCACACCGTCGGCGCGATCCCCACCGGCTGGTACCCCTCGGCCCTGGCGACCGCCACCCACGGCAAGCTCCTCGTCGCCTCGGCCAAGGGCCTCGGTGGGGCGCCGATCCGCAGCCACGCGCAGTACATCGCCAACCACCGGCACGGCCTGCTGACCTCCGTCGAGCGTCCCTCTGCGGCCACCCTCGCCGCGTGGACCGCGAAGGCGCAGCACAACCTGCGCTACCCGTCGACGACCTCGCGCCTGCGGCCCGCCGGCTCGCCGATCCCGACGCTGAGGAACGCGGGGCGCAGCCCGATCAAGCACGTCGTGATGATCGTGCGGGAGAACCGGACCTTCGACCAGGTCTTCGGCGACCTCACGCGGCGCGACGCGGACGTGGAGCCGTCGTACACGGAGTTCGGTCGGGTCGACGACCACGCCAGGACGGTCACGCCCAACATCCACGCGCTGGCGAAGCGGTTCGCGCTGTCGCAGAACTTCTACAGCGACGGCGAGGCGAGCATCCAGGGCCACCACTGGACCGCCGAGGGCGTCTCGAGCGACTACACCGAGATGAGCTACCTGCACTACTACTCCTCGCGCAACCACCCCTACGACCCGACCGCGCCGATCGTCTACCCCCGCTGTGGCGCGGTGTTCCAGCAGCTCGCCCGGCAGGGCAAGACCTTCCGCAACTTCGGCGAGCTGGTGGGCCTCTCGACCGCCCAGGTGCCGACGACCAAGGTCGCGCCGGGATCGCGGTGCGGCACCCCCGGAGGCGCCTACGACGAGCAGTCGGCCGCGAGCTTCGACCCCAACCTCGGCGCCAACCTCTCCCTGACGTCGGTCTCCGACGTCGACAAGGAGCAGGAGATCGAGGCGGCCCTGGACCCGCTGGTGCAGACCGACCAGCTGCCGCAGTTCATGTACGCCGTCCTCGGCAATGACCACACCGACGGGACGTCGGCGGGCAAGAAGACGCCGGCGGCGCACGTGGCCACCAACGACCTCGCGGTCGGGCGGTTCGTGGACTACCTGTCGCACACGCCGCAGTGGAAGAGCACCGCGGTGTTCATCGTGGAGGACGACAGCCAGGACGGCCTCGACCACCGCGACGGCCACCGCAACATCCTCGCCGTGGCGTCGCCGTACGCGAAGCGGGGCGCGCTCTCCTCGCTGCACATCAGCCAGGCATCGGTGCTGCACACGATCGAGCTGATCCTCGGCCTGGACCCGCTGTCGTCGTACACGCAGTACTCCGCGGTGCCCTACGACCTGTTCACCTCGAAGCCGGACTTCGCGCCCTACACCTTCCACACCCCGACCTACCCGATGGACAAGAAGAACCCGGACGCGAAGCCGGGCTCGGCCGCGTCGGTCCCCATCGACCTGAGCTCCATCGACGTCGCCGGGCCGATGCTCGAGGCGCAGATCTGGGAGTCGGTGCACCCGGGCGTCCCGATGCCCCCGGCGCTCATCGCGGAGCTGCGGGCGGCCGGCGGCCTCAAGGAGGAGGCCTTGCGGGCCTGGGCGCGTGGCGAGCCGTGCTCGTGCCGGCCGCTGCTGCCGGGTCTCGTGGTCGCCCCGGGCATGGGGGACCTCGACGACTGAGCGGTGCGTCGGGGGTTACCCAAAACAAGAACGTGTTCTAGTATTGCTGCTGTCCGACCACGACAGGAGCAACACACATGTCCCAGGCTGTGCTCGACGGCGTCCGCGACCTGCTGCCCGGCATCCGGGAGCGGGCCGACGAGGCGGAGCGTCTGCGCGTCGTGCCCGAGGCCTCGGTCAAGGAGCTCGAGGAGGTCGGCTTCTTCCGGCTGCTCCAGCCGCGGCGCTTCGACGGCCTCGAGGCGGACCCGGTCGACTTCTACACCGCGGTCCGGGACATCGCGTCGGCATGCGGCTCGACGGGGTGGGTCTCCAGCGTGGTGGGCGTGCACCCCTGGCAGGTCGCGCTCTTCGCCGACGAGGCCCAGCAGGCGGTCTGGGGCGAGGACACGTCCACCCGGCTGAGCTCGTCGTACGCCCCCACGGGCAAGGCGGTCCTCACCGACGGCGGCTACACGCTGTCGGGCAAGTGGAGCTTCTCGTCGGGCTGCGACCACTGCCAGTGGGTGCTGCTCGGTGGGCTGGTCTTCAACGCCGACGGGCAGGTCGTGGACTTCCGGACCTTCATGGTGCCGCGCGAGAAGTACCAGATCGTCGACGTGTGGCACATGGTCGGCCTCAAGGGGACCGGCTCCAACGACATCGTGGTCGACGAGGTGTTCGTGCCCGAGGCGTTCACGCTCTCGATGGGGGAGACCGGGCGGTGCAAGGGCCCGGGCCAGGCGCTGAACACCTCCGACCTCTACAAGCTGCCGTTCCACTCGATCTTCACCGGCACCATCACCACCCCGATCATCGGGATGGCGCGCGGCGCCTACGCCGAGCACGTCGAGATGCAGCAGAAGCGCACCCGCGCGGCCTACCTCGGCGAGAAGGCGTCGCTCGACCCGTTCGCCGCGGTGCGGATCGCCCGTGCCTCCTCGGAGATCGACGCCGCCTGGGCGCTGCTGGTCAGCAACATCCGCGAGGAGCAGGCGCACGTCGACAAGGGGGAGAAGATCCCGCTCGGGCTGCGGCTCAAGGTGCGGCGCGACCAGGTCATCGGCACCCAGCGCGCGATCGACGCGATCGACGACCTCTTCGAGGCGTCAGGGGGTCGTGCGCTCGCCGAGGGCACCTACCTCCAACGGGCGTGGCGCGACGCGCACGCCGGCCGGGTGCACGCCGCCAACGACCCCGAGCGGGCGTTGCAGATGTACGGCGCCCACGAGTTCGGCCACAAGGTCGACCCGGGGATGTACTGACCGTGGCCGACCTGACCCGCGAGTCCACACGCCGCTCGGCCAAGGCCGGCGACATCACGCTGAGCTACCACGAGGCCGGGGTCTCCACCGATGCCGGTGGCGGGCTGCCGCTCGTGATGCTGCACGGCGGCGGGCCGGGCGCGTCCGCCTGGTCCAACTTCGGGCCGGCGCTGTCGCGGTTCGCCGCGTCGTACCGCACCCTGCTCGTCGACCAGCCCGGCTTCGGGGCGTCCGACAAGCCGCCGGTGGTCGGCAACTACTACCGCTTCGCGGCCGACCACGTCGTCGCCCTGCTCGACGAGATCGGCGTGGATCGCGTGCACCTGCTGGGCAACAGCCTCGGCGGCGGCACCGCGATGCGACTCGCGCTGACCCACCCCGACCGGGTCGGACGGCTGGTGCTGATGGGCCCGGGCGGGCTGTCGCTCAACCTCTTCCACGCCGACCCGACCGAGGGCGTCCAGCGGCTGATGGACTTCGGCGCCAACCCGACCCGTGAGGCGCTGCGCGCCTTCATCTCGACGATGGTCGTCGACCAGTCGCTGGTGACCGATGAGTTGGTCGAGGAGCGGTTCGCCGACGCCACCGCTCCCGGGGCGCAGGATGCGATGCGCTCGATGGGGATGTCGTTCTGGAACCCCGAGACCGCCGAGGACGGCATGCTCTGGCGCGAGGCGCACCGGCTGCGCAAGCACACGCTGCTCACCTGGGGGCGTGAGGACCGGGTCAACCCGATCGACGGGGCCTTCGCGGCACTGAAGCTGATCCCGAGGGCGACCCTGCACGTGTTCCCGCACTGCGGCCACTGGGCGCAGATCGAGGCGGCGGAGGAGTTCGCCGAGGTCACGACGGCGTTCCTGGCCCGGCACACCGAGAGGGCGCGATGATCGACATCAAGAGCCTCGGCTACGTCCGCGTCGAGAGCACCGACGTCGAGCAGTGGCGCCACTTCGCCGGCAAGGTCCTGGGGCTGGCCGAGGGGCGTGGGCCGACGGAGGGGCACCTCTACTTCCGGATGGACGAGCTGTCGGCACGCATTGTCGTGGTCCCCTCCGAGCACGACCGGATGGGCTGCATGGGCTGGGAGGTGGCCGACCGGCGGGCGCTCGCGCAGGCCGTGGACCACCTCAAGGACCACGGGGTCGAGATCCACGAGGCGACGGCCGAGGAGCTCGCCGAGCGGCGGGTCGAGGGGATGATCCGGTTCGAGGACCCCTTCGAGAACGTCTTCGAGCTCTTCCACGGCGCGACGTACGAGGCGCGGCCGCTGGTCACGCCGTACGCCAACCGCTTCGTCACCGGCGAGCAGGGGCTCGGGCACATCGTGGTGCCCGTCGGCGACGACGAGGAGGCGCTGCGGTTCTACGCCGACGTGCTCGGCTTCCGGCTGCGCGACTCGATGCGGATGCCGGGGGAGTTCGTCGGCAAGGAGCCCGGTTCGACCGCCTGGCTGCGGTTCCTCGGCTGCAACCCGCGGCACCACTCGCTGGCGTTCCTGCCGATGCCCAACCCCTCGAAGTGCGTGCACATCATGGTCGAGGTCGAGAAGCTCGACGACGTCGGCCGCGCGCTGGAGCGGGTCCGCAAGCACGGCGTGCCGTTGTCCGCGACGCTCGGCCGGCACATGAACGACCAGATGGTGTCGTTCTACGTCCGCTCACCGGGCGGCTTCGACGTCGAGTACGGCACCGAGGGCCTGACCGTCGACGACCACACGTGGGTGGCTCGCGAGAGCACCGCCGTCTCGTACTGGGGGCACGACTTCTCCGTCGGTCACCAGTGACTACGGTTGAGCGCATGAGCTCGGAGGCCGGCCGCGAGATCCCGGAGGGGATGACCTCCGACGCGCGCGAGACCTGGCCGAGTCCCGAGCTGATCAGCTCCTGGCTGGGCGACGTCGACGTCGACTTCGAGTTCCGCCCCGGGGAGTACGGCGGTGTCCACGCCGACGACCCGGCCGCGATCGCCGCGGCCCGGCAGTTCCGCGACGTGCTCGGGCGGTTCGCCTCGGGTGTCACGGTGGTGACCTCGACGTCGTCGGGGGAGCCGGTCGGGCTGACCTGCCAGTCGTTCTCGAGCGTCTCGCTGGACCCGCCGCTGGTGCTGTTCGTGCCGGCGAAGACCTCGCGGGCCTGGCCACTGATCCAGCGATCGGGGAAGTTCTGCGTGAACTTCCTGGCCGCCGACCAGGCCGAGCTGTCCAACCGGATGGCCAGCCGCGGGATCGACAAGTTCGCCGAGGTGCCGTGGACGCCGTCGGCCGCCACCGGCTCCCCGCTCCTCGCCGGGGTGCTCGGCCACGTCGACTGCACGATCCACGCCGTCCACGAGGCGGGCGACCACTTCGTCGTCATCGGACGGGTCCTCGACATGGCCGTGTCCGGGGTCGAGGAGCCGCTGCTGTTCTACCGGGGTGACTACTCCACGACCGAGTCGTGACGCTGGTCCCCGTCGACCCGGTCGAGCGGGACTTCGCCGTGCGACTGCTCACCCGCTTCCTCCGGCTCTGCGAGAGCCCCCGCACGCGGGCCCGGATGGTCAAGCTGATCCAGGGCTCGACGGGCAGCGCCCGGGCGGGGCGGATGCTCTACCGGATGATCAACCGGTCGGTCCTCAACCCCGTCGCGCGCGCCACCGGTGTCCAGTCGTCCGCCATGCGAACGGAGCTGCTCGCCTCGCAGCTCATCGGGCTGGCGATGCTGCGCTACGTCATCAAGGTCGAGCCGATGGCGTCCGCGTCCGTCGACGAGGTGATCGCGCTGGCGGCACCCTCGATCCGCGCCACGTTGCGGGGCTGAGCCCTCCCGGCCCTCGTCGGCTTTGCCCACCCCGGGGTTTACATCGGGCCTCGAGGGGCACGGACCAAGGGGGAGAACGTCGCACAGACGGATGAACGTCATCCATTCGACGAGAGGGAGCTATGAGCAACGAGGCACGTGTTGCGCTGGCCGTGGCAGGCGGATACCTGCTCGGACGCAACAAGAAGATGAAGCTCGCGATATCGCTGGGCAGCATGCTGGTCGGGCAACGAGTAGCGACCAATCCGAGGGCCCTGATGAAGCAGGGACGCGAGCTGGTCGACAAGAACCCCAACCTCGCCGAGATCGAGGATCAGATCCGCGGCAAGTTCCTCGAGGCCGCGAGGGCGGCCGCGTTGGCGACGCTCAGCTCGCGCATGGAGCTGGTGAGCGACTCGCTGCGCGATCGCACCGACGCACTCCGCGGTCTGGCCGGCGAGCTCGAGGAGGCGGCCGACGAGGCCGAGGACGACGACGAGGACCAGGACGAGGCGGAGGAGCCCGAGGCCGAGGACGAGCCCGAGGGTGACGACGAGCCCGAGGCGGAGGACGAGCCCGAGGCGGAGGACGAGCCCGAGGAGGAAGCTCCGGAGCGCCCCCGTCAGCGGCGGCGCCGTCCCGCGAGGTCTGCCCGGGAGGCCACGAAGGCCCCGGCGAAGAAGACGGCCACGAGGGCTGCGAAGCAGACGCCGACCAAGAAGCCGTCCGCCGCCAGGGCACCGGCGAAGAAGGCCGCCACCAAGGCTCCGGCGAAGAAGGCTGCGGCCACCAAGGCTCCGGCCAAGAAGGCGGCCGCCAAGAAGGCCCCCGCCACGAAGGCCACCGCCGCCAAGAAGACGGCCGCCAAGAAGGCCCCCGCCAAGAGGGCCACCGCCAAGAAGTCGAGCAGCTCCGGCCGCTCGCGCAGCAACGGCTGAGGAGGGCGACCACGATGACTGAGGACAAGGGCAGCACCTCGGGGCTGAAGTCCCTGATGGGTGAGCTTCCGCTGGACCGGCTCAAGGACGAGCTCCAGGACGCCGCGAAGGCGCTCGGGGAGAAGGCCGTCGGCACCGTCACGCAGCGGCTCGGCGACGCGACCGGCTCGCTGACCGATATCGCCGCCAACGGCGGCGTGATGGGCAAGGCTGCCAAGGAGGGTTCCAAGGCTGCAGCCCAGGGGGACAACCCCGTCGGCGGCGCCCTCAAGGGTGGGCTCGGCGAGATCAAGGACAAGGTCAAGTCGGCGTTCGGGGGCGGCGGTGGCGACAAGGCCACCAAGTCCACGAACATCATCGAGTCGATCGACGTCGGTGTGCCGATCGACGTTGCCTACAACCAGTGGACCCAGTTCCAGGACTTCTCCGGGTTCATGAAGAAGGTCGAGAGCGTCGACCAGCAGGACGACGTCAAGGTCACCTTCAAGGCCCAGGTCTTCTGGTCGCACCGGACCTGGGAGGCGACGATCATCGACCAGGTGCCCAACGACCGGATCATCTGGAAGTCGAAGGGCGAGAAGGGTCACGTCGACGGCGCGGTCACCTTCCACGAGCTGGCTCCCAACTTGACCCGCGTCCTCGTGGTGCTCGAGTACTACCCGCAGGGCCTGTTCGAGAAGACCGGCAACATCTGGCGAGCCCAGGGTCGCCGCGCCCGCGCAGAGCTCCGGCACTTCCGGCGCCACGTCATGACGCGTTCGATCCTCGAGGAGGACGAGCTCGAGGGCTGGCGCGGCGAGATCCACGACGGCGAGGTCGTCCGCGACCACGACGAGGTGGTCGAGGAGGAAGAGCAGCAGCGCGAGGACGAGTACGCCGACGAGGAGTACGACGAGCCGGAGGACGAGGCCGACGAGGAGTACGACGAGGACGAGCCCGAGGACGAGGCCGACGAGGAGTACGACGACGAGCCCGAGGACGAGCCCGAGGACGAGGCCGACGAGGAGTACGAGGGCGAGACCGAGGACGAGGCCGAGGACGAGGCCGACGAGGAGTACGACGACGAGCCCGAGGACGAGGCCGACGAGGAGTACGAGGACGACGCCGAGGACGGGGTCGACGCCGAGGAACCCGAAGAGGAGTATGACGAGCCTGAGGACGAGGCCGACCTCGAGGACGAGGAGGACGTAGAAGAGGAAGAACCGGAGGAGCAGCCGCGGAAGCGGTCCTCCAGCAGACGGACCACTTCGCGGAAGAGAAGGTGAACGAATGACTGTTGCCACACAACGCCAGGGCGGCTACCTCGATCGACCCGCACCCAGCGGCCTCGCCGACGTCGTCGAGGTCATTCTCGACAAGGGTCTCGTGATCGACGCCTACGTCCGGGTCTCGCTGGTCGGCATCGAGCTGTTGACCATCGACGCCCGCATCGTGATCGCGAGCGTGGACACCTACCTCCGCTTCGCGGAGGCCACCAACCGGCTCAACCTCTATGAGTCGGGCAAGGGCGGCAAGGACCTGCCCGACATGGTCGAGGGGATGGCCGAGGGCGGCGCCAAGGGCAAGACCTCGGGCGTGCTCGGCGCGGCCAAGGACGCCCTGCTCGGCTCGTCGGACGACGAGGACGACGATGACGACGAGGACGACAAGCAGGGGAGCCGGCGACGCCAGCCCGCCAAGAAGTCGACCTCGTCCCGGCCTCGTCGCCGGACACAGGAGTCGTGACTGACGCATGACGGCATCTGCTCCAGGGGTGACCGCCGGCACGACCGAGGCGTACTACGTCTACGGCATCGTGTCGGCGGGCGCCCCCGCCGACGTGGTCCGCGAGGCCGGCATGGGACAAGCCGTCGAGGTGGTCACCGACGGCCCCGTCGCCGCCCTGGTGGAGCTCGTCGACCCGGACCGGCCGCTCGGACGCCGCCGGGACCTGGTCGCGCACAGCACGGTCCTCAACACCATGGCCCTGCACGGTCCCGTCCTTCCCATGCGGTTCGGCTCCGTGGTGCAGGACCGGCCCACCCTGGTCGACGAGCTCCTCATCCCGCAGCGCGAGCACTTCGTCGACCTGCTGGAGCAGGTGCAGGGCAAGGTGCAGTTCACGCTCCGGGCGCGCTACGTCCTGGACACGGTGCTCGCCGAGGTGGTCACGGCCGAGCCCGAGATCGCCGAGCTGCGCCGGCGTACTGCCGACCTCCCCGAGGACGCCACTCACTACGAGCGGATCCGGCTCGGGGAGCTCGTCTCCCGTGCCGTCGACCGACGCCGCAGGGACGACGCGCACGAGATCCTCGTCCGCCTGCAGCCCCAGGTGCTGGACCACGTGGTCCGCGAGGTCTCGGGCATGGACAGCCTGGCAGAGCTCGCATTCCTCGTGGATGTGGAGCGCCAGGAGGCGCTCGAGCAGGAGGCCGAGGTGCTCGCCGCCGAGCTCGACGGACGGGCCAGGCTGAGCCTGGTGGGTCCGATGGCGCTCTACGACTTCGTCCCGGAACAGTGAGGCCACGATGGGACTGATCACCGGGCTGCTGACGCTCCCGCTCGCGCCCGTCCGTGGCACCGTCTGGGTCGCCGAGCAGGTGCGCCGGGAGGCCGAGCGCCAGTACTACGACCCGGCGCGCATTCGCCGAGAGCTCGAGGACGTGGACGAGCTTCGCCGTTCGGGTGACCTCACCGAGGAAGAGGCCGAAGTGCTCGAGGACGAGCTGGTCGAACGGCTCATGGAGAGCCGCCGCCGCGACACCGCCCCGAAGGGACCATGATCGATGGCAGAGACGCAGAAGACCACCGCCACCAAGGCTCCGGCCAAGAAGGCCGCGGCGCGCAAGTCCGCGCCCAGGAAGACGGCCGCACGGCCCGCGGCACGCAAGCAGTCGGCCATGGACGTGGCGCGCGCCGCGGCCCGGCAGCTCTCGGAGCTCACCGGTCGCGAGCCCGAGTGCGTCACCGGGGTCCAGCGCACCGAGGACGGCTGGGAGGTCGAGATCGAGGTCGTCGAGAGCCGGCGGATCCCCGACTCGACCGACATCCTCGCGACGTACCGGGTGCAGGTGGACGCCGACGGCGACCTCACCGGCTACCACCGGGCCCGACGCTACGTCCGGGGCAAGGGCGGCGACGGCGACGGGGGCGGTGGCCGGTGACCGAGCAGCCGCGCTCCGTGGCCAGGATGCAGGGTCCCTACGACCGGACTCCCGAGCGGCATCAGCCTGCCGACCTGGCCGACATCCTCGAGCGGGTGCTGGACAAGGGCATCGTGATCGCCGGCGACATCAAGGTGAACCTGCTCGACATCGAGCTGCTCACCATCAAGATCAGGTTGCTCGTCGCTTCGGTCGACAAGGCCAAGGAGATGGGGATCGACTGGTGGGAGAACGATCCGATGCTCAGCAGCCGCAGCAAGGATCGCGAGCTCGAGAGCGAGAACCAGCAGCTCCGCGAGCGGCTCAAGGAGCTGGAGCAGGGCTCGTGACCACCGGTCTCTACGCCTACGCGCTGTCGCGCGGCCTGACCGACGCCGACGTCTCCGGGCAGCCGGGCATCGGCGGTGCTCCGCTGCGGCTGGTCCAGCTGGAGGGCCTCGTGGCGGTGGTCAGCGAGGTCGACCTCGAGGAGTTCGGCGAGGAGGGGCTGCGTCGCAACCTCGAGGACCTGCGCTGGCTCGAGTCGGTCGCGATCGCCCACGACGATGTCGCCCGGCACGCCGCCGGCCGCGCACCGACCGCCCCGCTGCGACTCGCGACGGTCTTCCTCGGCGAGGAGTCGCTGGCCGCGCAGCTGGCCGAGTGGCACGACAGCGCGGAGCGGGCGCTGGACCGGATCGAGGGACGCAGCGAGTGGAGCGTCAAGGCGTACGCCGACCCCGCCGTCCGTGCCGAGCCGGAGGCGCAGCAACCGCCGGCCGAGGGGGTCGGGGCCGGGCGGGCCTACCTGCTGCAGCGGCGCGCCGCGACCCAGCGACGGGCGGCCTCGGCGCAGGAGGACGCCGACCTGGCGCAGGAGCTCCACGAGGTCCTGGCCGACCACGCGACCCTGAGTCGCCGGCTCGCCCCCCAGGACCGGCAGCTCACGGGACACACGGGCGAGATGATCCTCAACGGCACGTACCTCCTCGATGACACGCAGGTCGACGACTTCCGGCAGCTCGTCGCCGAGCTGGACGGCCGGCACGGGCACGTCCGGGTCGAGCTGGGCGGCCCCTGGCCGCCGTACTCCTTCTCCTCCCTGGACGCACCGTGACCGACACCTTCACCGGCGGACTGGTCTCGCGGCCGTCGGACAACCCGGCCAACAGGGCGCTGCAGCCCGTGGCGCTGGTCGACCTGCTCGATCGGCTCCTCGGTGCCGGCGTCGTCATCTCCGGTGACCTGGTGATCTCGCTGGCCGGCGTCGACCTCGTGCAGGTGCGCCTGCACGCACTGATTGCCTCGGTGCGGGCGGAGATGATCCCGCGATGACCGAGGGCTACTCCCTGCCGCGTCGTCTCGAGACCGACTCGGAGTCGGTGCAGCGGGACCTGATGAAGCTCGTGCTGACCATCATCGAGCTGGTCCGCCAGCTCATGGAACGCCAGGCGATCCGTCGGGTCGACGAGGGGGACCTCGACGACGGCCAGGTCGAGGAGCTCGGCCTGGGCCTGATGCGCCTCGAGGAGGCGATGACCCAGCTGAAGGAACAGTTCGACCTGACCGCCGACGACCTCAACCTCGACCTGGGGCCCCTCGGGACCCTGCTCGACTGACGCACGACCGACCCTGGAGGAACCCATGCCGAACAACAACGACTACGACGTGCGCGCCGAGATGCTCGAGGCGCTCCTCGCCAAGGTCGGCGAGGAGCGTTTCCCGTCGTCCACCATGCTCAACTGGATCGAGGAGCTACTCACGCCGGAGGACGTACCCGTGTATGTCGAGCTGTTGCTCGAGCGGGTTCGATCGGAGAACTTTCCGAGCATCCCCATGATGGCGAGGATCAAGCGCCTGGCGTGACACAGGGTCGGCCCGGACATGCCGAACGCCCGGTGTCGGTCGGACATGCACGGGGGTCATGTCCGGGCCGAACACCGGGCGCTCGGGGTCTGGGTGGGCGATCAGCCCTGGGTGTTGCGGGGTTGCCCGGACCAGGTCACGCGACGTGGATTCGCGACGGAGTGCATGTCGGTTGCGGTCTTCATGGTGCTCACTTCCTGGTCCGGGCTCCAGAACCGGTGTTCCGGCCCCCACGAGAGAAGACTTGCAAGCGGGTCCCACCTCAACAAGGGACTAGGGCGAACCTTGGGGGAGGCCTGCGGGACCCTTGAGGAGAACCAGAGACAAGGGACCGAATCAGCGGTCGACGTTGACCGTGGGGATCCCGCCGCCGACGCGTGCGATCACGGCGAGCGACGGCAGGTCGGTCGGGTTGCTCTCGCGGTGGACCGTGAACGCCGGGACGTGGACGAAGTCGCCGGCGTGGGCGTCGAGGTGACCCTCGTACCCCTCGAACTCGAGCCGCAGGATGCCCGAGACGACGTAGAGGCTGGACTCGTTGACGTCGTGGTGGTGCCAGCCGGAGACCGCGCCGGGGGCGGTGACGACCTGGCCGGCCCAGAGCATCGGGAGCTCGAACGCGAGCTTGCGCTCCATCCCCGGCGTCGGGTCGGCGGCGACGAGGTCGTCGAGTCGGAACACCTGCACCGGCTGCGTCATGCGGCCAGTCTGCCCCAGTCTCGGCTGGCTAGGGTGGACAGCTCCGACTCGATGGGAGCATCCGCATGACCGCCTCCGGCCAGCACATCCCCGGTGTGGGCACCGTCTATCTCGCGGTGACGGATCAGGATCGCGCACTCGCGTTCTACCGCGACAAGCTGGGCTTCGAGGTGCGCACGGACACGGAGTTCGGCGAGGGCTTCCGGTGGGTCGAGGTGGCTCCAGCGGGCGCCTACACCGTGATAGCCCTCGTCCCGCCGATGGGCGAGGACGACCCGCAGCCCGGTGGCAGGTCGCCGTTCGGCTTCGACACGCCCGACCTCGAGGCGGCGATGGCGGAGCTGGGCTCGCGCGGGGTCGAGTTCGAGGACGTGATGGGTGGTGAAGGCCCGGTGCCGCCGATGGCGTACTTCCGCGACCCCGACGGCAACCGGATCCTCCTGGTCGAGGAGAGCGCGCGCTGACCCGTGGCGTGATCAGAGCGCGTCGAGGACGAGCAGCGCGAGTCCCTGCGTGATGTCGTCGCCGTCGAAGAGACAGTCGCCGATGTGGGTCGAGATCGTGCGGGTGCCGCGGTGGTCGGTCACGCGGTAGCGGCGGTGAGGTGTGCGCCAGACGTAGAGGCCGGGCCAGGGTTGCCGCACGCTCATCCGGCCATGGGTCTTGATGCGGTGGTGATGTCGGGTCAACGGGCCGCCGTTGCCGGTGTTGGTCTGTCCGGGAGGGCCGTGCGGGTCGAAGGGGACGGAGTGGTCGACGTCGCGGCGGCCGGTGGTGGCCACGGCGTAGGGGAAGCAGTCGGCCGGCGTGCGCAGCAGCACCGCCTCACGCAGGGAGCCGGTGAACTCGTAGGCGTCGGACGAGAGCTCCTGGGTGAGGTCGATGACCGGCTTGATGGTGACGTGCCGGTGACCCAGGATGTGGCGCGCGTGGGCCAGCGTGATCGGGCCGTCCTGCTCGAAGCGGGCGACCCCGTCCGCGTCGCGGGTGAAGTCGGTCTCGGTCAGGTGGAGGTAGAGGACGGCCGGGGCACCGTGTGGTGTCGACGGGCGGCGACCCGCGAGCAGCTCGGACGCGTGCTCGGGGTTGGCAAGGATGCCCAGCGCTCTGGAGCGACGTACGTCGATCGCCGCCTCGTCGCCCTCGGCGGCCAGCAGCTCGGCGACGCGGGAGATCGTCGCGTCGAGGGCCAGCGCGTCGGTGTCCTCGAGCCGGGCGTAGAGGTGACGGTTGCCGGCCTTCGGCTCGCGGTCGAGGGTGGCGAAGCGGGTGTCAGTGGCTCCCTCGCGCTCGCGGTCGGCCGTCTCGTTGTCGGCGGCCAGCACCATCGCCTCGACGGTGCGGAGCAGCCGTGACGGCGGCAGGGTGGCGGCGACGTCGGCCAGGGCGCGGTCGACCTCGGCGACTTGCAGCGACGTCAGGCCACGCGTGAGGGACGCGACCTTGCGGGCCACCCAGTCGGGCATCGCGAGGTGGTGGACGACGGCGGTCCAGAAGCTGGGTAGCCGATGCCGAAGGTCGAGCGCGTCCGCGATCAGGTGGCGCGCGGCGATGGGATGGATCTCCAGGCTCAGGCCGAGCTCGGCGGGGCAGAGGTCGGCGACCTCGGGCGTGCCCTCACCACCCATCCGGACCGCCTGCTCGCCGCCGCGCGGCGTGTAACCGAACTGTCCGATGGTCTCGCCCGGGTGCTGGTCGGCCCAGGCGACGGCCAGACACAGGATCTCGGCCTCGGCGGCGCGCTTGGCCCGGAGCGCGCGCTCGGCCGCAGTGAGGATGTCACCGGGAGCGTCGACGGGTCCGAGAGCCATGACTCATTGTATCGAACAGACGTTCGAACGACAAGCACTCTCGTGCGTCGAACTTCCCTGCCGGGAGTCGACTGCCGAGCGAGGCGTTGATGCGACACACTCGATTGCCAGCCTGTGCCGACGGAGGGGTCCACCGTGTTAGCAGCCAGCGACGTGATTGCTTTCGCTTCGACGACGGACCTGGCTAGGGCCCGTTCCTTCTACGAGGCCACGCTGGGGCTCCCCGTTGTCGATGAGAGCGCGTACGCATGCGTGTTCGATGCCCATGGCACGATGCTGCGCGTCACGGCCGTCGCCGAGGTCGCCCACCCGGGCTACACCGTGCTCGGCTGGCGGGTGATGGACATCAGTGAGATCGTCGCGCGACTGGAATCCCGCGGGGTCGCATTCGCTCGCTACGACGGCATGGGGCAGGACGCCCACGGCGTGTGGACAACCCCGAACGGCGATCGTGTCGCGTGGTTCGCCGATCCCGACGGGAACGTCCTGTCCCTCACCCAGTTCCGGTGAAACCCCCTGCTCGCGCGCTCATTCAGATGGGGCTGTGGAGGAGGTCGAGGAGCTCGGGCGCGAGGTCGGCGGCCGAACGCGCGAACACCTCGACCTCGTCGGGCGAGAGCCGCATCCGGTGCGTGAGCGCCGAGGTCAGGCAAGACGACCACCAACGCGACGTGCCTGAGATGACCGGTGCGCAGGCAGCGGACGTCACGGCCCAACCCATGAGCATGTCCACGACGCGCGCGTACTCAGGGTCCTCCTCGTAGGAGATGGCGTGGCGGGCTGCCACTGCGATCCTCTGGAGCGGCGCCAATCCGTCGACAAGGCGTTCGGCCGCCGCGATCACCTCACCGCTCGCCAGCCACTCGGTGCCCGGCGGTGTGCCCTCGGGCAAGGTCGCGGACAACCACGGTCCGAGGCCCGCGAGCCGCACCCTCGTCCCGGCGTCCTCGCCCAGCACTTCAGCTGCCAGGGCCGACAGGAAGGCATCGGCGAACAGCCGGGTCAGGGCATCGCTGAAGCGGTCGCGCTCCAGCTGATCTGCGGCGTCGTCGCCGAGCAACAGGTCCACGGTGCGGGCCCAGGTGTCGGTCGTGCGCCCGGGGTGCGACGCCCCGACCGTGCGGATCACGTCCTGACGAAGCTCCTCGACCGCGTCGTCGAGGCCAAGGGGGCGTCCGGCGGAGGCGGCCACGACCGCTGGCCAGATCGCCTTGCCGCCCATCTCGACGTCGAACGCGAGGGTGAGGAAGCCCGCCAGCGTCTCTTCGTCCGCGGACCAGATCTGGCCAGCTCGCGCGAGCACGAGGGGCGTGCGGGGGCCGTAGCGCTGGGAGGGGTCGAAGGATGCGCGTCCGGTCGATCGCCACACCCCGGGGATCCTTGCGGACCTCGAGCCGTCACGCAGAGGCTTGAGCTGGATTCGGAGGCGTGCCCGCTCCTCAGTCGTCAGAGCCGTGCGCGGGCCGCGCGGTGTGCGCTCGAGCGACCAGCGCACGGGCAGAACGGTCGCCCCGGCGTCCGTTCCGAACGCCTCGAGGTCTTCACGATCCTCCGGCGGGTCGAGCTGGAAGGTGACCCGGGCCAGGCCGTCGTCGTACTCATGGGTCCATGAGTCACCCACGGCAACACGACCCTCGAGCAGTCGGAAGGCGATCTCGTTGAGGATGCGACACATGTCCTGGGCGCTGAACCGCCAGTCGGGAGCGGGGTCGTCGCCCAGGCTGGGTTGGCAGCGGAGGTGCAGCTCGGCCACGCCGCGGTCGGCGAGCCCGATCGTGTAGGCGAAGTCGGTCCACGGGCGTTCGTTGCAGAACACGCTCTGGACGATCCAGGTGGGGCGCTCGTGCGGGTTGTGCTCGTGCCGGGTTGTTGCGGTCATGGTGGCTCCTGTCGGCTGGGAGCTTCGAGCACAACAGGGGGCGTCGAGAGCGCTGGCTTGATCTCCACAGGCCGGCGGCGAGGGCTTGTCCGGGGGATGCCTGTGGACGTTGCGTGGCCCTCGATGACTGCCGGAGGTCAGAGCTCCACGAGGGCCCGGTGCGAGGCCGCCGACCCGAACAGCTGCCCGAGCGCGTGCGCCCGCTTGAAGACCAGCTGGGCGTCGTGCTCCCACGTGATCGCGATCCCGCCGTGCATCTGGACCGTCTCGGCGGCGACCCGGGCGAGCGCGTCCGAGCAGTAGGCCTTGGCGACGTGGGCCAGCCGCTCGGCGTCGGGAGCATGCGTGGCCACGGCGTACGACGCGGCCCACGACGCCGACCGCGACATCTCCACGAGCACGAGCAGGTCGGCCATCCGGTGCTTGAGCGCCTGGAACGACCCGATCGGGCGCCCGAACTGCACCCGTTCCTTGCTGTAGGCCACCGTCATGTCGAGGGCGCGCGCGGCCAGTCCGGTCTGGAGGGCCGCGACCCCCACGGCGCCGACCAGGGCAGCACGCGACCGCGCGGCGCCACCGTCACCGATCGGGTTGGCGGTGGCAGGGTCGCAGTGCACCGTCGCCAGCCGGATCGTCTCGTCCATCGTCGGCGTCCACGTCCGCTCGGCGGCGGCGGGGTCGACCTCGAACAGGTCATCGCCGGAGGCCACGACCAGCACGGAGGCGAGATCGCCGTCGAGCACGTCCCGCGCGTCCGCCCCCTCGACGAACGTCCCCACCTCGCCCGCGGCGAGCCGCGGGAGGAGCCGCGCCCGGGCCTCCTCCGACCCACCCGCCAGCAGCGCCTCGGACGTCACGAGCGACGACAGCAGGGGCGACGGCACCAGCGACCGGCCGACCTCCTCGAGCGCGACGAGCGACTCGAAGAACGTGAACCCCGCTCCGCCGTACTCCTCAGGGATCCCCAGCCCGGCCACGCCGATCTGCTCGCACAAGGTCTGCCACAACGCTTCGTCGTACGTCGCCACCCGGGCGTCTCCGCGCTTGCCCAGCAACGACCGGACGGTCGTCGCGAGCTCCGCCTGCTCCGGTGTCAGCGCGAACTTCATCAGAGCCCCGCCAGCACGGCCGCGCGGTGGTGGGCCGGCGTCCCCCACGCACTCACGAGCGCGCGGACCTTGGTGATCCAGAGGCTCAGGTCGAGCTCCTGCGTGTAGCCGACGGCGCCGTGCACCTGGAGCGCCGTGCGCGAGGCGAGGTACGCCGCGTCCGCGCACGCCACCTTGGCCGCCGAGGCCGGCACCTCCCCGAGCGCGGCGCCGAAGACGAGCGGGCGGGCGAACGCCAGCGCGATGTGCACGTCGGCCAGCCGGTGCTTGATCACCTGGTAGGAGCCGATCTCGCGACCGAACTGCCGGCGCTGCTTCACGTAGACCACCGAGTCGGCGAGCAGCCGCTCGCCACAGCCCAGCAACTGCGCCGAGGTGGCCAGGACGGCGAGGTCGAACGCGTCCCGATTGGTCTCGGCAGGCTCGACCGACGAAGCGACCTCGAACAGCCGCCGGGTCCGGTCGACCGAGACCCGCATCTGGCCGACGGCCCCGGCCGGCGTGCTGCCGACGTACACCTGGTCGGCGACGTCGGCATCGAGCGCCCAGGGCAGGTGCGGCGGCACGGCGACCGTCCCGATTCCGTCGACCTCGTGGCCGAGGGCCCGGGGGAGGTACGCCGCGGACTCGACCCAGGGGCCGGGCACGGCGTGGCGGCCGAGCGCCTCGAAGGCGATCACCAGCTCGACGGGGCTCGCCTCGGTGGCCAGCGACGTCACGCCCTGCTCGGCCAGTCGGGCCCAGAGCTTGAGCCCGGGTCCGCTGTCACCGTCGGCCCAGGCGCGGGCGACCGCGACGGTGTCGGAGGAGGCGAGGAGCGCCTCCAGCGAGGCCGCGAAGTCGCGCTGGTCGTCGGTGAGCGCGAACCTCATCGACCCGCTCCCTTGGACTCGCCCCGCGGTTCCTTGGGCAGGCCGAGGATCCGCTCGGCCACGATGTTGCGCTGGATCTCGTTGGTGCCGGCGTAGATCGGGCCGGACAGGGCGAACGTGTAGCCGTCGAGCCAGGCCGACTCCACCTCGGCGTCCGGCCCGAGCAGGTCGAGTGCGGTCTCGTGCAGCGCGATGTCGAGCTCGGACCAGAAGACCTTGTTGACCGACCCGTCGGCGCCGATGTCGCCACCCTCGGCCAGCCGGGTGACCGTGCCCCACGTGTAGAGCCGGTAGGCCTGCGCCCTGATCCAGGCGTCGGCCACGCGGCTTCGAGACGGTTGCTGCGCAACCTCCTCAGCCACCGATCGATGGAGATGGACCAGCCGGTCGGCGGCGGCGCAGAACCGGCCGGGGGAGCGCAGGGAGAGTCCGCGCTCGTTGCCGGCGGTGCTCATCGCGACCCGCCAGCCGTCGCCGGGTGCCCCCAGCACGTCGCCGTCGGGGACGAAGACGTCCTCGAAGAAGATCTCGGCGAAGCCGGCCTCGCCGTCGAGCTGCGCGATCGGACGGACCGTCACGCCGTCGGCGTCCAGCGGGAAGAGGAAGTACGTCAGTCCCGCGTGCCGCTGGGCCTCGGGGTCGGAGCGGAACAGGCCGAATCCCCAGTGGGCGAAGGCCGCCCGCGACGACCACGTCTTCTGCCCGTTGAGCAGCCAGCCGTCCTCCACGCGACTGGCGGTCGAGCGCAGCGACGCCAGGTCGGAGCCGGCCTCGGGCTCGGACCACGCCTGCGCCCAGATCCGTTCTCCGGTGGCCATGGTGGGCAGGAACCGCTCCTGCTGATCCGGCGTCCCGTGCTCGAACAGGATCGGGGCGAGCAGGAAGATGCCGTTCTGCGACACCCGACCGGGCGCACCGGCGCGGTAGTACTCCTCCTCGAAGAGCACCCACTCGACGAGGGAGGCCTCGCGACCGGAGTACGCCGCGGGCCACGACACCACCGACCACCGTGCCTCGGCGAGGCGCGCCTCCCACGCCTGGTGGGCGCGGAACCCGTCGGCCGTGTCCATCGAGGGCAGCGGCTCGGGGGGCACGTTGGCCGCCAGCCAGGCGCGCGCCTCCTCGCGGAACGCGAGCTCGGCCTCGGAGAGGGTCAGGTCCATCGCTTCCTCAGCTCGGTCTTCAGCACTTTGCCGGACAGGTTGCGCGGCAGCGCGTCGACCACCTCGACGTGCCGCGGCACCTTGAAGTTGGCCAGCCGCTCCCGGGCGAACGCGAGCACGTCCGCCTCGGTGGTCGAGCCCGCCGAGGCCACCACGTACGCCGTGCCGACCTCGCCGAGCCGGTCGTCGGGCACGCCCACGACCGCGACGTCCGCCACGCCGTCCATCCGGGCCAGCACCTGCTCGACCTCGGCGGGATAGACGTTGAAGCCGCCGGAGATGTACATGTCCTTGAGCCGGTCGGTGATGGTCAGGTTGCCGGCCTCGTCGAGGGTGCCGACGTCGCCGGTGTGCAGCCAGCCGTCGGCGTCGATCGCCGCGGCGGTGGCGGCCGGGTCGTCGAGGTAGCCGAGCATCACGTGGTCGCCGCGGACCAACAGCTCGCCCTCGTCGCCGATCCGCGTCTCCATGCCGGGGATCGCACGCCCACACGTGGTCGCCACGGTCTCGGCGGAGTCGTCCTCGCGGCACATCGTCACGACCACGGCCTCGGTCATCCCGAACGCCGTGACCACGTGGTCGATGCCGAGCTCCTGTCTCATCCGTTCGATCAGGACCACGGGTACGACGGCGGCGCCCGTCACCGCCAGCCTCAGGGAGGAGAGGTCGTGGTCGGCGCGGCCCGGCGCGGCCAGCAGGGACTGGTAGATCGTGGGCGCGCCGGGCAGCAACGTGATCCGCTCGGACTCGATCAGCCGCATCGTGGCCTCGACGTCGAAGACCGGCACGGGGTAGAGGGTCGCGCCGGTCAGCAGCCCGACCACGATCCCGATCTTGTAGCCGAAGGAGTGGAAGAACGGGTTGACCACGAGGTAGCGGTCCTCGGCCGTCACGCCACCGAGCGTCGCCCACGCGTCGGCCACGCCGATCGTCTGCCGGTGGGCGCTCATCGCGCCCTTGGACCGGCCGGTCGTGCCGGAGGTGAAGAGGATGTCGGCAACGTCGTCGGGCCCGGGCTGCGGGAAGTCCCTGTCACCAGGCCGGTGATCGAGCCTGTCGAGATCGGTCACCTCGTGCAGGTCGACCACGGGGGGCTTTGTGCCCGCGTCGGCGAGCTCCCGTCGCTGGTCGCGGCCGAGGAAGCCGTCGTGGAGGACGACGAGCGCAGCATGGGTGCGGGCCACGACGTCGGCGACCTCTGGCCCGACGTAGCGGGAGTTGACCGGGACCAGCACCCCGCCGGCGTACGAGACGGCGAGCGCGGCGATCGCCCACGCGGTGCTGTTGGGTCCCCACAGAACGACGCGGTCGCCGGCGCGGACGCCGGCGTCGACGTACGCCGCGGCCGTCGCCTCGACCCGCTCGAGCAGCCCGGCGTAGGAGAGCGTGCGCCCCTCCTCGACATAGGCCGGGTGGTCGCCGAAACGCTCCGCGGCGGAGCGGAGCAGGGCGGGCAACGTGCGCGTACCAAGCATTTGCTTGGTAGGCTACCACCCGTGGACCTGACCTACTCCGAGGCGGACCAGGCTTTTCGCGCCGAGGTGCGGGCCTGGCTCGAGGAGCACCTGAGCGGGGAGTACGCCGCGCTCCGGGGCCTCGGCGGGGCCGGCCGCGACCACGAGGCGCACGACGAGCGGCTCGCCTGGAACCGGCACCTCGCCGCGCACGGCTGGACCTGCCTGGGCTGGCCGACCGAGCACGGGGGCCGTGGGCTGAGCCTGTGGCAGCAGGTGATCTTCCACGAGGAGTACGCCCGGGCCGACGCGCCCGCGCGCGTCAACCACCTCGGTGAGGAGCTGCTCGGCCCGACCCTGGTCGAGCACGGCACGCCCGCCCAGCAGGAGCGGTTCCTGCCGAGGATCCGCGCCGTCGAGGAGCTCTGGTGCCAGGGCTACTCCGAGCCCGGCGCCGGGTCGGACCTGGCCAACGTGCAGACGAAGGCGCGTCTGGTCTCGGCAAGCTCGACCACCGAAGGGCAGTGGGTCCTCGACGGCCAGAAGGTGTGGACGTCCAATGCCCACGAGTCCGACTGGATCTTCGTGCTCGCACGCACCGAGCCGGGGTCACGGCGCCACGAGGGGCTGTCGTTCCTGCTGGTGCCGATCGACCAGGAGGGCGTCGAGGTCCGGCCGATCGAGCAGCTGACCGGCGGCTCGGAGTTCAACGAGGTCTTCTTCACCGGCGCCCGCACCGGCGCCGACCTCGTCGTCGGCGAACCCGGCCGCGGCTGGGCGGTGGCGATGTCGCTGCTCGGCCACGAGCGCGGCGTGTCCGTGCTCGGCCAGATCGTGGGGTTCTCCCGCGAGCTCCGCGGGCTCGTCGAGGTCGCGCGCGGCAACGGCACCCTCGACGACCCGGTGGTCCGCGACCGTCTCGCCCGCGCCACCGTCGAGCTCGAGGTGATCCGGCTCAACGCCCTGCGCTCCCTCGGCGGCACGGATCGTCCGGCCGGAGCGGACTCGATCGCCAAGCTGGTCTGGGCGGGCTGGCACCAGCGCCTCGGCGAGCTCGCGATGGACGTCCTGGGTCCGGCCGGCCTGACCGCGCGGCCGGGGGCGACGTACGAGCTCGACGAGTGGCAGCGGCTCTATCTCTTCTCCCGCGCCGACACGATCTACGGCGGCAGCGACGAGGTCCAGCGCAACATCCTCGCCGAGCGCGTGCTCGGCCTACCCCGGGAGGCCCGCGGATGACCGCACCCCAGCACGCACCCCAGCACGCACCCCCGTACGTGCCCGGCCACGACCTGCTCGCCGGCAAGGTGGTCGTCGTGACCGCCGCGGCCGGCGCGGGCATCGGCGCCGCCGTCGTACGCCGCGCGCTCGAGGAGGGCGCCCGGGCGGTCGTCTTCAGCGACACCCACGAGCGCCGGCTGGCCGAGGCGGAGGGGACCCTGGCCGCGGAGTTCGGCGCGGACCGCGTGCGGCAGCTGGTCTGCGACGTCACCGACGAGGCCCAGGTGGGCGCGCTGCTCGACGCGGCCGACGACCTCGGCGGGGTCGACATCATGGTCAACAACGCCGGGCTCGGCGGCACGGCCAACGTTCTGGAGATGACCGACGAGGAGTGGCTGCGGGTCCTCGACATCACGCTGACCGGCACGTTCCGCTGCGTGCGGGCGGCCGGGCAGCGGATGGTCGCGGCGGGCAAGCGGGGCGTGATCGTCAACAACGCCTCGGTGATCGGCTGGCGGGCCCAGGAGGGCCAGGCGCACTACGCGGCCGCGAAGGCCGGCGTGATGGCGCTGACCCGCTGCTCGGCCCTGGACCTCGCGCCGCACGGCATCCGGGTCAACGCGGTCAGCCCGAGCCTGGCCATGCACCCGTTCCTGGCCAAGGTCACGTCCGACGAGCTGCTCGACGAGCTCATGCAGCGGGAGGCGTTCGGCCGCGCGGCCGAGCCGTGGGAGGTTGCCAACGTGATGGTGTTCCTGGCCAGTAACTATGCGTCGTACCTCACCGGTGAGGTCGTCTCCGTGAGCAGTCAGCATGCCTAGGCGGGACGAACTGCTCGGGATCGCCGCCGGGCTGTTCGCGGAGAAGGGCTTCAAGAACACGACGGTCCGCGACATCGCCGAGGCGTCGGGGATCCTGTCCGGCAGCCTCTACCACCACTTCGACTCCAAGGAGTCGATGGTCGACGAGATCCTGTCGTCCTTCCAGGAGCAGCTCTTCGCCGACTACGACGCAGTCCTCAAGAGCGACGCCGACGCGCGCACCAAGATCGAGCAGGCGGTGCGGCTGTCCTTCCGGGCGATCCACGAGCACCGGTACGAGGTCGCGATCTTCCAGAACGAGGCCGACTACCTCGGCGGCTTCGACCGGTTCGCCTACCTCGCCGAGCGCAACGCCCAGTCCCGCGACGTCTGGATCACGCTGCTCACCGAGGGCGTCAAGTCCGGTGCGCTCCGCGCGGACCTCGACATCGAGCTGACCTACCGCTTCATCCGCGACACCGTCTGGGTCGCGGTCCGGTGGTACCGCCCGGGCGGCTCGCTCTCGCACGAGGACGTCGCCGACCAGTACCTCCGCATCCTCCTGGACGGGATCTCGACAAGCTCGATCACCGAAGGGGGCACCCGTGCCTGAGGCCTACATCGTCGACGCCGTACGCACGCCGGTCGGCAAGCGCGGGGGAGCGCTGGCCGGGATGCACTCGGCCGACCTCGCGGCCCACACGATCGGCGCGCTCGTGCGCCGTACGGGCATCGACCCGGGCGCCGTCGACGACGTCGTCCTCGGGTGCTGCGACACCATCGGCTCCCAGGCCGGCGACGTCGCCCGCACGGCCTGGCTGGTCGCCGGGCTGCCCGACCACGTCCCCGGCGTCACCATCGACCGGCAGTGCGGCTCGTCGCAGCAGGCCGTGCACTTCGCCGCGCAGGGCGTCATGTCCGGCACGCAGGACCTCGTCGTCGCCGGGGGAGTGCAGAACATGTCGGCCATCCCGATCTCGGCCGCCATGCTGGCCGGCCAGTCCTACGGCTTCTCCACGCCGTTCGCGGAGTCGCCCGGCTGGCGGGCGCGGTACGGCGCCCAGGAGGTCAGCCAGTTCCGCTCGGCGGAGATGATCGCGGAGAAGTGGGACATCTCCCGCGAGGACATGGAGGCGTTCGCGCTGGCCTCCCACGACCGGGCGCGTACGGCGATCGCCGAGGGCCGGTTCGTCCGCGAGATCGAGCCCGTGCCTCTGCCCGACGGCGTCGTGTTCGCCACCGACCAGTGCCCCCGCGAGACGAGCCTGGAGAAGATGGCGATGCTCCAGCCACTGGCCGAGGGCGGCCGGATCACCGCGGCGGTGGCCAGCCAGATCTGCGACGCCTCGACCGCGATGCTGATCGCGTCCGAGCGGGCCGTCCGCGACCACGGCCTGACCCCGCGGGCGCGCATCCACCACCTCTCGGTCCGCGCCGACGACCCGGTCTGGATGCTCACCGGGCCGATCCGCGCCACCCGTCACGCCCTCGAGCGCACCGGCCTCACGGTCGACGACATCGACCTCTTCGAGTGCAACGAGGCCTTCGCGTCCGTCGTGCTCGCCTGGATGCGGGAGCTCGACGTGCCCCACGAGAAGGTCAACGTCAACGGCGGCGGCATCGCCCTGGGCCACCCGATCGGCGCCACCGGCACCCGCCTGATGACCACGCTCCTGGGCGAGCTCGAGCGGACCGGCGGTCGCTACGGACTGCAGACCATGTGCGAGGGCGGCGGCCAGGCAAACGTGACGATCATCGAGCGCCTCTGAACCACTGGTCCACGCCGGCGATAACCCCGCGGCCACGGCGTCGTTGTGCCAGCATCCAGTGGCTCACCCCATCCGTCGGTGACGTCGCCCGCCTTGCGAAGGACCTCCGCATGTCTCTTCTTCAGCGCCGCTTGCTCGTCGGGGGTGTGGCGCTCGCCGCCTCCGCAGGCTTCATGGCGATCGCCCCGTCCGCCCCGGCCTCGATCGACGCCTCCACCATCACGGTGCCGTCGTCGCCGGGACACGTCAGGACCGCGTGGCACGGCAACGCGCCGTTCAACAACGGCAACTCCGGTCTGGTGTGGGGCCAGGTCGGCATCGACGACCCGACCGGTGCCTGCGACCCCGCGAACCCCAGCCTCAACAGCCAGCACCAGGTGCACGTGTCCTTCCCGAAGAACCTGCCGCAGGGCTACGAGACGCTCGTGCGCTTCTCGGTGAAGTGGACCGATGACGCCGGCGCCAACACCACCAACGACCTCGCGATGTACCTCTACGGCCCCGACGGCAAGCTGGTCGCAGCCTCCGACGGGTCGCAGAACCTCGAGGGCATCAACGTCACCTCCCGCACTCCCGGCACCTACAACGTGCTGGTCTGCGCCTTCCAGAACCCGCCGACCGGCACCGTCTACACCGGCTCGGCGACGGCGTACACGATCAAGCCGGGCAAGGTCGCGACCTCGAAGGCCACGGCGCCGACCTACCACCAGTTCAGTGCCCCGGCCGGAGTCGCCGACAACGCGGGCGAGCCCAGCATCGGCAGCAACTGGAAGTCGGGCAACACGCTCTTCACCTCCAACACCGACGAGTACGTCGTCACGTTCGACGACAAGGCGCGCACCTCGGCCTGGGAGAACGTCAACACCGACCCGACCGACCCGTCGAACAAGATCTCGCTCGACCCGATCGGGTGGACCGACCACACCACCGGCCGCACGATCGTCAGCCAGCTCTACCTGGCCTGCTCCGCGACGGCCTACTCCGACGACGACTTCGCCACGCCCGCCACGCCCTCCGAGGGCTGCGGCACCGGCATCAACGGCTTCGACCACCAGACCATCGGCGGCGGCCCCTACCCGCAGGGCATGTCCGGGAGCTACCCGCACGCGGTCTACTACTGCAGCCAGGGCGGGGCCCTGCTGCTCGGCAAGGCCTACTGCTCGCGCAGCGACGACGGCGGTGTCAGCTTCGGCTCGCCCGTGGCGCTGTGGAGCACCGAGTGCTCGGGCATCCACGGCCACGTGCAGGTCGGCCCCGACGGCACGGCGTACGTCCCCAACGCGATCTGCGGCAACCGCCAGGGCGTCTCGGTCTCGCGCGACGGAGGACAGACGTGGAAGGTCCGCACCATCCCGGGCAGCATCGCGGGTCAGTCCGACCCCTACGTCGGCATCGGCAAGGACAACACGCTCTACGTCTCCTACGCCGACGGCACGGGTGAGGCGCGCGTCGCAATCTCGCGTGACCACGGCAAGACCTGGACGCGCAACCTCAACATCGGCAGCCTCGCCGGCATCCGCAACACCGAGTTCGCGATGGTGGTGGCCGGCGACGGCAACCGCGCGTCGGTCGCGTTCCTCGGCACGAAGACCCCGGGCTCGACCCAGGCGGCGTCCTTCGGCAAGTCCGCCGACGGCAAGACCTTCACCGGCGGCGCCTGGCACCTCTACGTCGCCACGACCTACGACCGCGGCGCGACGTGGACGATGGTCAACGCGACGCCCCACGACCCGGTGCAGCGCGGCTGCGTCTGGAACTCCGGCGGCAGCAACCCCTGCCGCAACCTGCTCGACTTCGAGGGCATCACCATCGACCGGACCGGCCACGTGATGGTCGGATTCGCCGACGGCTGCGTGAGCCCGGCCCTGGACAAGGCCAGCGACTGCGTCGCGAGCGACAAGGTGTCGGACAACGGGCTGGTCAACCACGGCGCGATCCTGCGGCAGCTGTCGGGCAGGACGCTGTTCGCGAAGTACGACCGATGACGGGGACCGTCAGGCCCGGCGTCGCCGGGGTCCTGGTGACGCTGGGCCTGACGCTCCTGTCCGCGTGCGGTGGCGACTCGGAGGGGGCGGCCGACCCGGGACCCGCGTGCATGCAGAGCCTGTCTCCGGCGTCCGTCCCCAGTGACGGCACCTTCCCGACGGACTGGCCCTTCCCGCCGGGCACGGTGGTCACCGCGACCGAGGAGGTGCCGGGTGGTGGCCTGGCCGTGACCGCCCAGGTGGGCTCGGACTTCGAGGAGGTGCTGCCCTTCATGCAGCACGATCTCGAGGACGCCGGGTTCGTGGCGACGCAGGGTGAGGCCGAGCACGACGACGCCGAGGCCACCTGGTCCGGCAACGGTTACGCGGGCACGTGGGCCATCAGGAGCTCCGAGACGTGCTCGGGCACCACGCTGCTGCAGGTCGCCGCCGCCAAGCAGTGACGGTCATCGAGCCACCAGGGTGACGTCGCGCTGGGCCACCCGGCAGTCCCCGTCGGGGAGGTGGCACACGAGCATGTCGCCACGCGTGGGCGGGACGTCGCCGGCGCTGTCGCCGGCCGTGACCACGACCGTGTCGTCGTCGAGCCAGTAGGACACCTGGTTGAGCTCCGGTACGTCGCCGGGCACCCGGTAGCCCGGCGGCACCCGCAGCCGGAGACGCACGCCGTCGGCCACGAGTCGTCGGCCATGCTGCGCGAGCTGTGGGCTGTCGTCGAGCACGACCGCCCCGTCCCGCGTGCGCGCGGTGAAGATCCGGCCCCCGGCGACGAGCTCGGCGTCCATCGCCGACCGGGTGATCTCCGTGGTCCGCCCCGCCGCGACGTCGTGGCGGAAGAGGTGCGGGTCGGCGCACGGGTGGAGGTCCTGGAGGTCCACGACCCAGCAACCCGGTCGGCCCGGGTCGGGGTTGAAGTAGACGTGGTCCGTGTCGACGTGCAGGAACACGTCGTGCCGGCCGACGAACGGGATCCTGGCCACGACCTCGCGGCGTGAGGAGTCGTAGACGACGAAGCGCGTCTGGTCGCCCACCGACCCCGTGGTCGCGTCCGGCCACACCACGAGCGAGCCGGACCCCGCGGTGTGGAGGTCGTACCGGCTGTAGTGCTCCGTGGGGATCCGGCCGATCTCGACCGGCGTCGAGCCGTCGCTGAACCACACGGGGTCGCTCCACGGGTCGTCGTCGCTGTCCTCGGTCACCCAGACGGCCCCGTCGTCGGTGACGTCGAGCGTCCACACGGTCGCGCCGGCGTCGACCGATCTGTCGCCCACGTGGACCGTCGAGCCCTCGGCGTACACGAGCGGGCGGACGTGGCCGGGCGACGGGTCCACCACGGTGGGAGAGGGGGAGGGGGCGGGCGACGGGTGCCCGGCGGAGTCGTCCCCGAGGACGAACGGGGTCGAGGCGACCACCGCGACCAGGGCGGCCGTGCCGGCGAGCACCGCGACCCGACGACGGCGGCGGTGGAGATGGGCCCGGGCCACCAGCTCGCCCACGTCCACCCGGGGGTCGGACGCGGCGTCGGCGGCACGACGCAGCAGGTCACCCAGCGGCTGGTTCATGCCGTCGCCTCACTTTCCGTGGTCCCGGCCGCCTCGAAGGTCGGACCGAGCGAGGCCCGGAGCCGGGTCAGGCCCACCGAGACCTGGCTCTTGACCGCGCCGATCGAGCAGCCCATGGCCTCGGCGGTCTGGGCCTCGGTGAGGTCCTGGTAGTAGCGGAGCACGATCGCCGCACGCTGCCGCGGCGCCAGGGCGCGCAGTGCCGCGATGACGGCCTCGTGGTCGACCAGAGCCTGGGTCGGGTCGGTTCCGGGACGTTCGGGGAGCGCCTCTGTGGGGCGCTCGTGGAAGGAGCGGCGACGACGCCACGAGATCGAGGTGGTGACGATGATCCGCCGGGTGTAGGCCTCGAGGTTGTCCCGGTCGTGCAGCCGTGGCCACGCGAGCAGCGTCTTCACGAGCGCCTCCTGGAGGAGGTCCTGGGCGAGCTGGTGGTCGCCCGCCACGAGGTAGGCCGTGCGCAGCAGCGACGGGGCGCAGGCGTGGGCGAACTCGCTGAACTCGGTCACCTCGCCGTCGTTGCGCATCTCGCCTCCCGACCTGATGGTCCTCCCGCCCACAACACGCCGCGATACGGCCGAAAGGTTCGGGCGCGACTTCTGCAGGTTCCTGCAGTGCACTTTCGTGCACGTCGAATCCGTTGACCATGCCCACCGCGCGGCGCAAGAGTTCGCGCGGTTCACGTTCTCGGGTTGAAGTTCTGTGTGTGTTTCCGAGCCGAGCCAAATCTCATCCATTGAAGGTGGGCTCGTTCGTGAGCCCTGAACTGAGGAGATCGAGTGAAGAGACGCGTCGCTGGGGGCTTTACAGCAGCCCTCATCTCGGCGGTGGCGGTGGTGTCGGCACCAACCGGTGGCCAGGCAGCAACCCTCAACCAGGCAGCACACCAGGACTCCAAGGCCCTGGCCGCACAGTCGGCGAGCAGCTTCGTCAAGGGCACCCCGCCCGCGCTGCACGCCAGCAAGTACGACACCTTCCGGGCCCTGCCCGTGCAGTCCTCCAGCGGGCTGCAGTACGTCCCCTACGAGCGCTCCTACCGCGGCCTCCCGGTCGTCGGCGGCGACTTCGTGGTCCGGACGGACTCGGCCGGCAAGGTGCTGGGCACCAGCGTCGCCCAGACGCACGCCACCCAGCTCTCCTCCGTGACCCCCACCATCGGCAAGGGCGCCGCCCGCGCCACCTCGGCCCACCAGGTCAAGGACGCCACCCTCGAGGCCACCCGCCTCGTCGTCCTCCAGCGGGACACCTCCCGCCTTGCCTGGGAGACCACCGTCAACGGCACCCGCAACGGCGAGGTCTCGCGCCTCACGGTGTACGTCGACGCCCTCACCGGCACGGTGCTCGCGACCAAGGAGCACGTCGCCGAGGGGACGGGCACGTCGGCCTACGCCGGCACCGTCACGATCCCGACGACGCTGTCGGGATCGACGTACTCGATGAAGAACAGCAACGCCGCCACCCTGGTCTGCCAGGACGCCGCCACCAACGTGACGTTCTCCGGCACCGACGACCTGTGGGGCAACGGCAACGCGACCAGCCGCGAGACCGGCTGCGTCGACGCGTTCTACGCCGCCGAGCAGGAGCGCCAGATGCTGTCGGCCTGGGACGGCCGCAGCGGCATGAACGGCTCCGGCGGCTGGGTCCCGATCCGCGTTGGCCTCGCCGACGTCAACGCCTACTACGACGGCACGCAGGTCCAGGTCGGTCACACCCAGACCGGCGGCAAGTGGATCGGCTCGATCGACGTGGTCGCCCACGAGTTCGGCCACGGCGTAGATGACACCACCCCCGGTGGCATCTCCGGCAACGGCACCCAGGAGTTCGTGGCCGACACGTTCGGCGCCGCCACCGAGTGGTACGCCAACAACGCGACCGACCGGCCCGACTACACCGTCGGCGAGCAGGTCAACCTGGTCGGCTCCGGCCCGATCCGCTACATGTACAACCCGTCGCTGGCCGGCGACAAGAACTGCTACGACTCCACGATCCCGACCGCCGAGGTGCACGCCGCGGCCGGCCCGGGAAACCACTGGTTCTACCTGCTCGCCGAGGGCACCAGTCCCACCGACGGCCAGCCGACCAGCCCGACCTGCAACAGCAGCTCGATCACGGGTCTGGGCATCCAGAAGGCCGCCAAGATCATGTACAACGCGATGCTGATGAAGACGTCGACGTCGTCGTACCTGAAGTACCGCACCTGGACGCTCACCGCGGCCAAGAACCTCTACCCGGGCTCCTGCACCGAGTTCAACACCGTCAAGGCGGCGTGGGACGCGGTCAGCGTGCCGGCGCAGGCCGGCGACCCGACCTGCTCCACCGGTGGCGGCGGCGGCTGCACGGGCCAGCTCATCGGCAACCCCGGCTTCGAGACCGGCGTGGCCACCCCGTGGACCGCTTCGGCCGGCGTCGTGGACAGCAGCACCGGTGAGGCCGCCCACGCGGGCAGCTGGAAGGCCTGGATGAACGGCTACGGCGCGACCCACACGGACACGCTGTCCCAGTCGGTCACCATCCCGGCCGGGTGCCGGGGGACGTACTCGTTCTACCTGCACATCGACACCGCCGAGTCCGGCTCGACGGCCTACGACAAGCTGACCGTCAAGGCCGGCTCGACCACGCTGGCGACGTATTCCAACGCCAACGCGGCCGCGGGCTACCAGCTCCGCTCGTTCGACGTCTCGTCGCTCGCCGGCACCACGTTCACGCTGAGCTTCTCCGGAGTCGAGGACGCCTCGCTCCAGACCAGCTTCGTCGTGGACGACGCCGCGCTCAACCTGAGCTGAGCACCTGCACCACCCCCGACGGCCGTCGTCCCCTACGCGGGGACGGCGGCCGTCGCCTTGCGCCGTGCCGCGGTCAGCGAGACCAGCAGCACGACGTAGGCGACGACGGTGACCAGGGCCGCGACGAGCGCGATGGTGTAGCTGAGGCTGAGCATCGCGTCGTCGTGGCCGAAGGCCTGGGTGAGCAGCGAGATGTGGCTGTCCTCGGTGTCGCCGAAGTCGGGCAGGAACGTGCCGAAGACGAGCATGCCGAGCCAGGTGACGACCTGGGCGCCGGCCTGGAAGCCGGTGAGCGCCCGCGGGCGGCCCTCCTGGGTGAAGGCCAGGATCGTGGTGACGAGCAGCGCGATCAGGAGCACCAGGGCGACCGGGGCGAGCACGAGGCCGAACCAGCCGAACACCCCGAAGACGAGGCGGCCGATCCAGACCCACACCGTCAGCAGGAGGTTGAGCGGGATCATCAGCAGCAGCGCCTTGCGCCCCAAAGAACTCACGTGCCGAGACGATAGGTGCGGTGCCATGCTCGCGTCATGGAGATCGTGGAGTTCGGCTCGGACGACAGTGGCCTGGTGGCGCGCTTCGTCGACGTGAGCAACGCCGTACGCCGCCACGACGCGCCCTGGCAGCACCTCCAGACGGTGCACGCGGCGACCGGGATGCTGCGCCACGGCTGGGACGGCGAGCCGGCCGTTCCGTTCCTCGCCACGCACGGCGGTGACGACGTGGCCGCGGGGGAGTGGCACGTCGGCAACTACGACAACCTGCACATCGCGTGGCTGACGGTGGACGTCCATCCGGCGTTCCGCCGGCGCGGACACGGGACGGAGCTGCTCGAGGCGCTCGTCGACCGGACCCGGTCGGCCGGCCGGACGTCGGTGGGCGGCGACGGTTGGGACAACGAGCTGTCTCGGTCGTTCGCGGCCCGGCACGGCTTCGAGCAGAAGGCCGTCGAGGTCAACCGGCGCCAGCTGCTGGCGGAGGTGGACCCCGCGCTGGTCGACCGGCTGCACGCGGAGGCGGCGGCCGTGGCGGCGTCGTACGAGCTGGTGCGGTGCCCGGCACGCACACCCGACGACCAGCTGCCCGTGATGGCCGAGATGGTCTCCGCGATCAACGACGCCCCCATCGACGACCTCGACATCGAGGACGAGGTGTTCAACGCCGAGCGGGTGCGGGCCTACGAGGAGGCGCACGCCGGGCGCGGCATCACCCTGCACCGCCTCGTCGCGCGGCATCGCGAGACCGGCGAGCTGGCCGGTCAGACCGTCATCGGCGTCGACCGGGAGCGGCCGCACCTCGGCAACCAGCACGACACCTCGGTCGTCCGCGCCCACCGCGGCCACCGCCTCGGCCTGCTGCTCAAGACCGGGATGCTGCAGTGGCTGCGCGAGGTGGAGCCCCAGATCGAGGAGATCGACACCTGGAACGCCGAGTCGAACAACTTCATGATCGACGTCAACGAGATGCTCGGCTACCGGATCGTCGGCCGGGCGCTGGCGTTCCAGAAGTCGCTCGCGTGAGCCCCGTCGAGCTGGTCCGGGCACCGGCGTTGGCCGACGAGGTGCCCTACGCCTACGCGGCGGTCGCCTCGGACGTACGCCGACTCGTCTTCACCGCCGGCGCCTGCCCGCTCGACCAGCACGGCTCGGTCGTCGCGGTCGGGGACGTGGCCGGGCAGGCCGAGCAGGTGATGGTCAACCTCCGCGCCGCCCTCGCCGCGGCCGGTGCCGGACTCACCGACGTCGTGAAGTCGACCGTCTACGTTGCCTCCCACGACCGGGCCGACCTGGTCGCGGCCTGGGACGTCGTACGTCGCCACTTCGGTGAGCACGACGCCCCCAGCACCCTGCTCGGCGTCGCGGTCCTGGGCTACCCCGACCAGCTGGTGGAGGTCGAGGCGATCGCGGCGCCGGCGTGACGGACCGCATTGTCGGCGGGAAGACGGTGCGACGGCTCCTGGCCGAGGAGGATGTCGCCATGATCACGAGGCCGAGGATGATGGTGACGATCGGGGTCGTCCTGCTCATCACGGTCGGCGCCGCCGTGCTGGGCGGGTGGTGGCTCGGCAGCAGGGGAGAGGCGGCGCCACCGGACCCGGTGATCGCCCTGGCCGAGGACTGGCCGGGGATCCCGTACGCCCGGATCCAGGGGTCGGTCACGATCACCGACGACTGCGTGACGGTCGATGGTCATCTCTCCGTGTGGCCCAGGGGCGCCCACCTGGCGGCCCAGGACGACTCGTCCGGGATCGCCCTGCCCGGCGGGATGTTCGTGCCCATCGGGGGCGCGCTCGACTCGGCCGGGGGCAGCTACGACGTGGCCTTCTCCGGGCTGGCCGGGATGATCGGCGCCGACCAGGCCGCTGCCGTCCGGGCGTGCGCGACGCGGCTGGGCCAGACGTCGTTCGTGGTCGTCTTCCCCGAGGCCTGACCGGCAGTTGCGCCGACTCGGCTCAGACGACGCAGGAGGACGCGCGGCGGAGCTCGGCGGCGGCGCGGGTGACGACCCGGTCGATGAGCTCCTCGCAGGTGGGGAGGTCGTCGATCACGCCGACGACCTGGCCGCTGGCGAGGACCCCGGCTGACGTGTCGCCCTCGACCAGGCCGGCGCGGAGCATGACGGGGGTGTTGGCGGCGAGGGTCATCTGGGCGAGCGTGCGGCCCTGTGCCTTCCGCATGGCCCGGCCGTCGCGGGCAAGCTGGGCCCACGACATCCCGCTGGTGCGCTTGAACTCGAGAGTCCGGCGGACGGTCGGGGCGACGCGGCGTACTGCGCCGGTCTCCTCGAGCTCGGCGACGAGGTCCGTGCGCAGCATCCGGTGCGGCATCCCGTCGACCTTGGCGGTGACAACGGTGCCGGTCAGGTCGTGGGAGAGGTAGAGGTCCTTGACGGCCTGGGGGACGGCGCTGTCCTGCGTGAGCAGGAAGCGGGTGCCCATGCCGACGCCGGCGGCGCCGTAGGACAGCGCGGCCGCGAGACCGCGCCCGTCGAAGAAGCCGCCGGCCGCGACGACGGGGATGTCGACGGCGTCGAGGACGGTCGGCAGCAACAGGGTGGTCGGCACCGGGCCGGTGTGGCCGCCGCCCTCGCCGCCCTGCACCATCACGGCGTCCGCGCCCCACGCCGCGACCTTCTCGGCGTGCCGGGCCGCGCCGACCGACGGCATCACGACGATGCCGTGGTCCTTGAGCCGCTTGATCAGGTCGGGCTTGGGCGCCAGCGCGAACGACGCCACCTTCACGCCGTGCCGGACCAGCAGGTCGCAACGGTCGACGGCGTCGCCGGCATCGGCCCGCAGGTTGACGCCGAACGGCTGGTCGGTGCGGCCCTTGACCTCGACGATCGCGCGCTCGAGCTCCTCGAGCGACATGGTGGCGCTGGCGAGGATGCCGAGGCCACCGGCGTTCGCCGTCCCCGTCACGAGGCGGGGCCCCGACACCCACCCCATGCCCGTCTGTACGACGGGGTGCCGGACGCCGACCAGGTCGGTCAGCGGGGTGCGCAGGAGCTGCTCGATCACTGGGGAACCTCCTTGAAGCGCAGGCCCTTCGGGTCCAGCACCTCGCGGATCAGCACGAGCTCCTCGAGGGTGGGCTCCCGCGTGGTCGCGGTGTCCGCGTCGACGTGGATCGCGCAGCCGGAGGCCTCGAGCACCTCGTCGACGGTGACGCCCGGGTGCACCGACAGCAGCCGGAGCGTGTCGTCGGGCCCTCGGACGTCGAAGACCCCGAGGTTGCTGACGATCCGGTGGATGTCGTTGAAGCGCGCCGCGGCCGGGCCGGCCTCGCGAGCCCGGGCGGGACCGACGCCGGAGACCACGTCGACCCGCTCGACGAAGACGCGGGGGGAGTGGCGCGGCACCCAATAGGACGTGCGGTTGTTGACCGTGTTGCCCGGCGCACCGCGGGAGCCGAGCAGCTGGCGCGTGGGCTTGGCGAAGTCGCCGATCGCGGAGATGTTCTGGTTGCCGTGCCGGTCGACCTGGGTGGCGCCCATCATCACGTGCCGCGGCCCGTTGGCGACCACGTCGAAGACCCTGCGGAAGGGGATCCACCCCTCGACCACGTCGGCCTTGGCGAACAGCGGCGGCACCCCCGCGAGGAAGAGCGACTCACCGTCGGAGATGACGAGGTCGGGGTTGGCGGTCAGCTTGGCCAGGCGCACGCCGAGCATCGGCAGCAGCCCCATCGGACTGGCGAAGATCTCGCCGTCGTCGGCGAACGCGTCGGCGATGGCGGCGGCGCAGACGTCCGCGCGCGTGCACTCGCTCATCGGGCCTCCTCGGCGAAGGTCCGGACCGCGGCCTGGTAGGCGTCCTCGTCCCCGGCCAGGAAACGTTGCTCGAACGCGGCCCAGTCCTCGTCGCTGCCGGATGCCGCTGCGGCGTACGCCTTCTGGAACTTCTCATCCCGCTCGTAGTCCGGCGTGCACGTCGTGAAGTGCGCGCCGTTCGGTGTCTCCACGACGCCGTCGACCAGCATCCGGCTGAGCAGCAGGCGCTGCACGGGGGTGTCGACGGTCAGCCCCGCGGTGTCGACGACCTGCTCGACGGAGAGGTAGGTGCGGTCGGCGGCCATCGCGAAGAGGTCGTCGAAGTAGGGGTCGGGGCCGAGGTAGGTCGCGTTGCCGTGGCAGTCCGCTCGGTTGAGGTGGACGAGTGCGACGTCGAGCCGCAGCGCCGGGACGGCCACGAAGGTCTCGCCGTCCTCGTAGGGCGAGGTGACGGTCTCGATCCACGGGTTGTTGACGAGTACGTCGGAGCCGAGGCCGGCCCGCATCGGCAGGAAGGGCAGCCGCTGGGCCGCCGCGCGCAGCCCGGTCTGGAACATCCCCTCATCGAGCTCGACCACCTCGGGGATGGTGCCGGCCTGGCGGGCACGCTGGAAGTTGGGCTCGAGCGGGATCGAGTCGAGGGAGACGAACGCGTAGACGAGGCGACGTACCTTGCCGGCCCGGACGAGCAGGCCGACGTCGGCGCCGCCCCAGCTGACGATCGTCAGGTCCGTGAGGTCGGAGCGGAGGATCGCCCGGACCAGCGCCATCGGCTTGCGGCGCGGGCCCCAGCCGCCGATGCCGATGGTCATGCCGCTCGCCAGGGAGCCGACCACCTCGTCGATGGACATCCGCTTGTCGCGGGGCGTGCCGTTCACTGCTTCCTCACGAAGTCGTCGCGCAGCTCGTCGGCGACGCCGGCGAGGTTGAGCTCGAAGGTGAAGCCCTGCTCGAAGCGGTAGCTCTTGTTGACGTCGACGGGGTCGATCCCGTTGAGCGCCTCCTTGGCGGCCCGGATGACGCGGGTGTCCTTGGCGGCGATCTCGGCGGCGATCGCGAGCGCGGTCTCGTCGAGCCGGTCGCCGGGGACCACCTCGAGGACCGAGCCGTGCGGGACGAGGTCGGCGGCGGTGATGGTGCGGCCGGTGAAGTAGAGGGTGCGCATCAGGTGCGGCGGCACCATCCGGGCGAGGTGGGTGGCCGCGCCGAGCGCGCCGCGGTCGACCTCCGGGACGCCGAAGTAGGCGTCGTCGCTGGCCACGATGCAGTCGGCGTTGCCGACGAGCCCGATCCCGCCGCCGAGGCAGAAGCCGTGCACGGCCGCGATCACCGGGACCGCGCACTCGTAGACCGCGCGGAACGCCGCGAAGCAGCCCTTGTTGGCGCCGATCAGCGCGTCGAACCCGCTGGTCTGCTGCATCTCCTTGATGTCGACCCCGGCATTGAAGCCGCGACCCTCCGCCCTCAGGACGACCACGTGCGTGTCGTGATCGCGACCGGCCTCGTCGAGGGCGGCGGCCACGTCGAACCAGCCCTGGACCGTCAGCGCGTTGACCGGCGGGTGCTCCATCGTGACGACCCGGATGCCGTCGGGACGGAGCTCGGAGGTGATGCCCATGCGTGCCAACCTAACACTTGCTTGGTAGGGTCGTCAGCATGTCCCTGACCCTGGACCTCGCCGGTCGCGTCGTGCTCGTCACCGGCGGCACGCGCGGGATCGGCCTCGGGATCACCGAGGTGTTCCTGGCCGCCGGCGCCACGGTCATCACCTGCTCGCGCACCCCGGTCGAGCCGCCCCCCGGGACCACCCACCACGTCTGCGACGTCCGCGATGCCGAGTCGGTGCGCGGGCTGGTCGACGCCGTGGTGGCTGCCCACGGACGGCTCGACGTGCTGGTGAACAACGCCGGGGGAGCGCCGTACGCGCTGGCGGCCGTGGCCTCGGCGCGCTTCCACGAGAAGGTCGTCGGGCTCAACCTGCTCGGGCCGCTGCTGGTCGCGCAGGCCGCCAACGCGGTCATGCAGCGCCAGGAGTCCGGGGGCTCGATCGTGAACATCTCCTCGATCTCGGCCACGCGGCCCTCGCCCGGCACCGCGGCGTACGGCGCAGCGAAGGCCGGCCTCGACGCGTTGACCACCTCGCTCGCGATCGAGTGGGCGCCGAGGGTCCGGATGAACGCCGTCGACGTCGGGCTGTGCCGCACCGACGACACCGACGACCACTATGGCGGCGACGACGGCGTCGCCGCCATCGAGCGCACGATTCCGCTCGGCCGGATGGCCCGGCCCGAGGAGGTCGGCCACGTCGCGGCGTTCCTGGCCAGCGACCTCGCGTCGTACGTCTCGGGCGCGCGGATCGCGTGCCACGGCGGAGGAGAGCCGCCGGCATTCCTGACGGCAGTGAAGGAGACCCGGTGAGCAGGCTTCTCGAGGGGCGCGTCGCGATCGTGACCGGCGCCGGCCGCGGCATCGGACGGGCCCACGCGCTGGAACTCGCCCGGCACGGGGCGGCGGTGGTCGTCAACGACTACGGCGTCTCGCTGGCGGGCGAGGGGACGGGGGAGTCGCCCGCGGACGAGGTCGTCGCGGAGATCGAGGCTGCCGGCGGACGGGCCGTCGCCAACGCTGTGGACGTCGCCGACTTCGACCAGGCGGAGGCGATGGTGCGGCAGGCGATCGAGGCGTACGGCGGTCTCGACATCCTCGTCAACAACGCCGGTTTCGTCCGGGACCGGATGCTCGTCAACACCTCCGAGGAGGAGTGGGACGCCGTCATCCGCGTGCACCTCAAGGGCCACTTCGCGCCGCTCCGGCACGCCGGGGCCTGGTGGCGGAACGAGGCCAAGGAGGGCCGTCAGCGTGCGGCCCGGGTCATCAACACCTCGTCGGGTGCCGGGCTGCAGGGCTCGGTCGGCCAGGCGACGTACTCCGCCGCGAAGGCGGGGATCGCCGGGCTCACGCTGGTCGCGGCCCAGGAGCTCGGGCGGTACGGCGTCACCGTCAACGCGATCGCTCCGGTCGCCCGGACACGGATGACCGAGGGTGCCTTCGACACCTCCGCCATGGCGCTCCCCGAGGACAACTCACCTGTCGTTGCGTGGCTCGCCTCGGAGGAGGCCGGCGACGTCACCGGCCGGGTCATCGAGATCGACGGCACCCGGATCACGCTGGAGACGGGCTGGCGGCACGGGCCGTCGGCCGACGCCGGGGCCCGCTGGGACGCCGGCTCCGTGGGGCCAGCGGTGCGCGGGCTGATCGCGGAGGGCCCCGAGCCCGAGCCCGTCTACGGGGCCTGACGCGGCGGGAGGGGCCGCCCGTCGGTGCGGTGCACGAAGCAGACCCCGGCGAGGATGCCGCCGGTGAAGCCTTTCGGGCTGTCCCAGGCGGCGATGGCCTCGATCCCGCGGCGGCGCTGGCGCGCGGGGAGGCCATGGAGGCACTGGCTCTCCTCGCGCTCGAGCCGGGCAGGTGACGGGTAGCGGGGGAGCTCGAAGAGCAGCGCCAGCCGTCCCGTCGCCTCGAACCGGTGCGGCCGCGTGCACGGGAGGTACGAGAGCGTGCCGGTGCGGGGGTCGCTGTCGGTGCAGGCCCACAGCGCCTCGGCGTGGCGGTGCGCAGCGTCCCGCGCCGTCCACGTCGTACGGCGAACGCGCAGCGGGCGGTCGCTGAGCGGGAAGGCGATGTCACACCGCACGGTGGCGGTGCCACCCGCGACCACCTGCGCGCGGCTCGGCAGGAACACCAGCGGCTGCCAGGGGATCCAGTGCGTCTCGTCGATGCCGACGTAGCGCAACGCGAGCTCCCAGCAGACGGACCGCGCGTGCTTGGCCTCGCTGACCGATGGGGCCGCGGCGTCCAGCACGGCCACGGTCTCGACGTTGTGCGGCTGCGAGCACGGTACGACGGGGGAGTCGTCGAACCAGTAGTCCGGATCGGCGATGTCCCGGGGCGCCACCCGTCGGCAGACGTGACCCTGTGCCTTCCCCGGGTCGGCGAGGTCCGCGTCGGGGCCGGTGACGTTGATGGGCCCGGGTCGTGGCTCGCTGCCGGTCTGGACGGAGGCGCTGCAGGCCGCGAGCAACCCGCCGGCCAGCACGGCAGCCAGCACGACCGCGATCCAGCGCCTGACCACAGGATCAGGGTGGCAGTGGGGTGGGGTGCCGACAATGGTCGCTCGTGACTAGATCTGTGCGGCCCTACGCGCCGATGTCGGCTGCGGGGGCTCGCGCCTTCCGGGCGTATTTACAGAATTTCCTTGGTCGCCGCAGGGTTCGCACGAGGTGCCTCCGGACCCTGCTTCCCTGCTTGCGGTCACCTTGCTCGACCGTTGTGATCGAGGTTCAAAGCTTTACTTTCCAACGCTGTGGATAGGTGGCTTTCAGGCCCGAAATTGTCGGTGGTCACGTGTTGAGTTGACCCATGACAGCGATGGTCCAGCAGCCGCCTCGACACCAGGTGTCGCGCGCTGTCGAGGCCATGCAGTCGCAGCTTGCGGGCCTGACCGATGTGTCGTTGTGGTCGATGTCGCCGGAGGAGTCCGCCGCGACCCTCACGGCGGTGACCCGGCTGTCCGCCCAGCTCGCTGAGCTGGAGATGCGGGTCGCCGAGCACGCCAAGACCGTCGGCGTCGGGGACTCGGTCGGAGCGACCTCGACGACCAACTTCTGGGCGTATGCCACCCACCAGACCCGGACCTCCGCGCACGGGAAGATGCGGCTCGCGGTCGTGCTCGCGGCCCGGCCGGCCCTGCGTACGGCGGTGGCCGCGGGCGACGTCCTGGTCGAGCAGGCCCGGGTGATCGTCGATGCGGTCGAGGTCCTCCCGGCCGAGCATCGCGACGAGGCCGAGGCGATGCTGATCAAGTTCGCCGCCGAGCACGACGCGCAGGCGTTGAAGAGGCTGGGTCGGCGGATCCTGGAGTTCCTGGACCCCGAGGCCGCCGAGGCCCACGAGGCCAAGCAGCTCGAGGACGAGGAGCGTGACGCGGCCCGGTCCACGAAACTCACCATGACCGACGACGGGCACGGCAAGGTGCACGGCCGGTTCACGCTGCCGTCGGCGCAGGCCGCGATGTTGAAGAAGGCGCTGCTGGCTTTCGCGGCGCCGAAGCACCGCGCCGCCGTCGACGGCGGCCTCGGCGAGCGCCGACCCAGTGCGGAGCGGATGGGGCAGGCGTTCGTCGAGCTGATCGAGCGCTACCCGACCAAGAAGCTCCCCAAGGCCGGCGGCGTCAACGCAACCGTCGTGGTGACGATGGACATCTCCACCCTGATGGGCGGCCTCAAAGCAGCCTCCCTGGACACCGGTGAGCGGATCACCGCCGGCCAGGCGCGGCGGCTGGCCTGTGAGGCCGGGATCATCCCCGCCGTGCTCGGCGGCAAGTCTCAGGTGTTGGACCTGGGTCGCAAGCGCCGGTTCCACAGCGAGTCCCAGCGGATTGCGATGGCGATCGAGCAGGGCGGCTGCAACGCGGAGGGGTGTGATTGGCCGCCGGGGCTCTGTCACGGACACCACCCGATCCCCTGGAGCGAGGGCGGGGAGACCAACACCGACGGCATGCTCCTGTGCCCGCACCACCACGCCCGGGCGCATGATCCGAAGTTCACGATGACCAAACAGGCCGGCGGGAAGGTCGCCTTCACCAGGCGGACATAGGCCGGCCGGACCTAGTGAGGATCCGGCGTGTAGGCCACCGCCGGCAATCCGCGGCAGGACGAGGGGATCTGCTTGCCCAGATCACCGAAGTGCGACAGCGGCTCGGGGGCGCCTGAGCGCGAGCCGCCGGTGAAGTGTTCACCAAGCCGCAGGTCCGTGCCCTGGACGTGGATGACGACGTCGGCGCCCGAGCCGGAGACCGAGGTGTGGGGTGGGAAGACGAGGAGCGCTGTCTCCAGCCCCATCACGAAGCCCACGCAGCGCTCGCCGACCAGGCGCAGGTCTCCGAAGATGCCCACACCCGCGCTGCCGCCTTCGCCCAGCTCCTTGAGCACGAGGACGCTCGTGCCCCCGGCGTCCACGACCTCCGTGTCCGGGTGGGCGCCGTTGCTGCAGGCCCCGGTGAACGCCAACGCGAGCAGCGGCACGAGGAAGCGGTGGCGGACCATGCCCGATCGTACGGCGCAGGCGCCGGTCTGATCAGATCCGCTCGATGACGGTGCCGGTGGCCATCGCGCCGCCCGCGCACATCGAGATCAGGGCGGTGGAGGCGTCGCGGCGCTCGAGCTCGTGCAGCGCCGTGGTGATGAGTCGCGTGCCGGTCGACCCGACGGGGTGGCCGAGCGCGATGGCGCCGCCGTTGACGTTGACCCGGTCGAGGTCGACGCCGTGCACCCCGGCCCAGGACAGCACGACGGAGGCGAACGCCTCGTTGACCTCGAACAGGTCGAGGTCGGAGATCGCCATGCCCGTGCGGGCGAGCAGGCGGCGGGTGGCGTCGATCGGCCCGTCGAGGTGGAAGTACGGGTCGGAGCCGACCAGGCAGTGGGTGACGATCCGGGCGCGTGGCGTGAGGCCCAGGGCGCGGGCCCTGCCCTCGTCCATGATCAGGACCGCGGACGCCCCGTCGGAGATCTGGCTCGACGTGCCGGCCGTGTGCAGGCCGTCGGGGAGCACGGGCTTGAGGGACGCGAGACCCTCGAGCGTGGTCGCGCGGAGCCCTTGGTCGGTGTCGACGAGGTGGGTCTCGCCGGTCGGGTTGCCCTCGTCGTCGAGGACGGGCGCCTCGAGCGGGGCGATCTCCCGCTTGAAGCGGCCCTCGTCGACGGCGGTCCGCGCCTTCTGCTGGGAGGCGAGCCCGAACGCCTCGAGGTCGGCGCGGGTCAGGCCGCGGTGCCGGGCGATCCGGTCGGCCGCCTCGAACTGGTTGGGCAGGTCGATGTCCCAGTCGGCCGGCCGCGGGTCGCCCAGCCCGGCGGGCACGTTGGCACCCAGGGGGATGCGCGACATCGACTCGACGCCACAGGCGACACCCACGTCGATCGTCCCGGCCGCGACCATGTCGTGGACGAGGTGCGCCGACTGCTGGCCCGAGCCGCACTGGGCGTCGATCGCGGTGGCGCCGGTGTGCCGCGGCAGGCCGGCGTACAGCCAGGCACGACGCACCATGTCGTTGGACTGCTCGCCCGCTTGCGTCACGCAGCCGCCGACGACCTGCTCGACCTCGTCGGGGTCGAGCCCGGCCCGGCGCAGCACCTCCGCCTGCGCGAAGCCGAGCAGCGCGGCGGGGTGGACGCCCGCCAGCCAGCCGCGGCGCTTGCCGAGAGGGGTGCGGACGGCGTCGACGATGACCGGGGTGCCCATGGTGCAAAAGTAGAACACGTTCTTGTTCTGGACAACTCTTCCCTACATTCCGGGAGTATGTAACGATCGCCACTAGAACGTGTTACAGAACCGAGGAGCAGGCATCGTGACCGCTAGCGACGTAGTCCCCGCCGGATTCGACTTCACCGACCCCGGCACCAACGAGCGGAGCATCCCGCACGAGGAGTTCCTGGCGCTGCGCCTCAAGGCGCCGGTCTTCTGGGTCGAGCAGGCGGCGGGCTCCTTCGACGGCATGTCGGAGGAGTCCGGCAACGGCTACTGGGCGGTCTCCCGGCACGCCGACGTCGCGGCGATCTCCAAGGACAGCAAGCGGTGGTCCAACGCGGAGAACGGCGCGATCATCCGCTTCCAGGAGGGGATGCTCCGCGACATGGTGGAGCTCCAGCGGGTGATGATCATCAACCAGGACGCCCCCGAGCACACCCTGATGCGGCACATCGTGTCGCGCGGCTTCACGCCCCGCGCGATCAACGCGCTCGAGGAGCTGATGAAGGAGCGCGCCGAGAAGATCGTCAAGGACGCCGTGTCCCGGGGCGAGGGCAACTTCGTCGAGGAGGTCGCCGCCGAGCTGCCGCTCCAGGCGATCGCGGACTTCATCGGCGTGCCGCAGGAGGACCGCCGCAAGCTCTTCGAGTGGTCCAACCAGATGCTGTCCTACGACGACCCGGACGTCGAGGGGGACCCGGACGTCGCGGCCGCCGAGATCCTCGGCTACGCCATGGAGCTGGCCGCGGACCGCAAGGCCAACCCGCGCGACGACATCGTCACCAAGCTCATCAACGCCGACCACGAGGGCCGCGGCCTCACCGACGACGAGTTCGGCTACTTCGTGATCATGCTGACCGTCGCCGGCAACGAGACCACCCGCAACGCGATCACCCACGGGATGAACGCGTTCCTCGACAACCCCGACCAGTGGGAGCTCTGGAAGCGCGAGCGGCCCGAGACGATGGTCGACGAGGTGATCCGCTGGGCCACGCCCGTGACGTCCTTCCAGCGCACCGCCCTCGCGGACGTCGAGATCGGCGGCGTGACGATCAGGAAGGGCCAGCGGGCCGGCCTGTTCTACGCGTCGGCCAACCACGACGACGACGTGTTCGCCGACCCCTTCCGCTTCGACATCACCCGCAGCCCCAACCCCCACGTCGCCTTCGGGGGCCACGGTGCGCACTACTGCATCGGCGCCAACCTGGCCCGCCAGGAGGTGCGGCTGATGTTCGACGCCCTCGCCGACCTCGCGCCGGACATGACCAAGGTGTCCGAGCCCACGCGGTTGCGGTCCGGCTGGATCAACGGGATCAAGGACCTGCAGGTCAAGTACGCCTGACCCCCGCCTGATCAGTCGCGGGCGGTGAGGACGAGCGGGCCGTCGGCCGTCACGGCCACGGTATGCTCCATGTGCGCGCCGCGCGACCCGTCGGCGCTGCGCAGCGTCCAGCCGTCGGCGTCGGTGTAGATCTCGTCGGTCGTGTGCAGGAACCACGGCTCGATCGCGATCACCAGGCCCGGCCGCAGCTGGAAGCCACGGCCCGGTCGCCCGTCGTTGGGGATGTGCGGGTCGCCGTGCATGGTGCGGCCCACGCCGTGTCCGCCGAACTGGACGTTGATCTTGAGGTCGGCCTCGCGGGCCACCGTGGCGATGGCGTGCGAGATGTCGCCGATCCGGTTGCCGTCGACGGCCGCGGCGATGCCCGCGGCCAGCGCCCGGTCGGTGACCTCGATCAGGTCGAGGTCCTCCTGGCGCGGGGTGCCGACGACCATGCTGTACGCCGAGTCCGAGACCCAGCCGTCCACGCTGGCCGCGAAGTCGACGCTGAGCAGGTCGCCGTCCTGGAGCACGTAGTCGTGGGGGAGCCCGTGCAGGACCGCGTCGTTGACCGACGTGCACAGCACCTTGCCGAAGGGCGAGGCGCCGAAGCTCGGGTGGTAGTCGAGGTAGCACGACTCGGCGCCGCGCTCGGTGATCATCCGGTGCGCCAGGGCGTCGAGCTCGAGCAGGTTCACGCCCACGTCCGCGGCCTCGGAGAGCGCGGTGATGACGTCCGCGACGAAGCGCCCGGCGGGACGCATCTGCTCGATCTGGGTGGGGGTGCGGAGCTCGATCATGGGGCGAGCGTACGGAGCCCCCACGAGGACGACCTAGTTGGCGGGCGGTTCCGCCCCGACGACCCACATGGCGAAGAATTGCGAGCCGCCGCCGTAGGCGTGGCCCAGCGCCCGTCGTACGCCGTCGACCTGGTGCTCGCCGGCGTGGCCGCGCACCTGGAGGGCGGCCTCGGCGAAGCGCAGCATGCCGGAGGCACCGATCGGGTTGGAGGACAGCACGCCGCCCGAGCAGTTGACGGGGAGCACGCCGTCCATGGCCGTGCCGCCGGACTCGGTGAGCTTCCAGCCCTCGCCCTCGGGCGTGAAGCCGAGGTTCTCCAGCCACATCGGCTCGAACCACGAGAACGGCACGTAGATCTCGGCCGCGTCGATCTCCTCGAGCGGGTTGGTGATGCCGGCCTGCTTCCAGAGGTGGGCCGCCGCCTCGCGGCCGGCCTGCGGGTTGACCTGGTCGCGCTGCGCGGCGGTGGTGGCCTCGGAGCGCATGACGGTGCCGTGGATCCAGGCCGGGTCAAGGGCGTCGCGGGCGGCGTCCTCGTCGGCGATCACCATCGCGCAGGCGCCGTCGCTGGAGGGGCAGGTCTCGTCGTAGCGGATCGGGTCCCACAGCATCTGCGAGGCCAGCACCGACTCGACGGTCGTGCCCTCGTTCTGGAGGTGGGCGTAGGGGTTGAGGAGGGCGTTCTGCCGGTCCTTGGCCGCCACGATCGCGCCGACGTGGGTGGGTGCGTTGGAGCGGCGGATGTAGGAGCGCACGTGCGGGGCGAAGTAGCCGCCCGCGCCAGCGTGCACCGGCATGTTGAACGGCACCGGCACCGAGAGCGCCCACATCGCGTTGGACTCCGACTGCTTCTCGAACGCCACCGTCAGCACGCGGCGGTGCACGCCGGCCTGGACGAGGGAGGCGGCCACGATCGCGGTCGAGCCGCCGACCGAGCCGGCCGTGTGCACGCGCAGCAGCGGCTTGCCGGCCGCTCCGAGCGACTCGGCGAGGAAGAGCTCGGGCATCATCACGCCCTCGAAGAGGTCCGGCGCCTTGCCGACCACGATCGCGTCGATGTCGTCGAGGGTGAGCCCGGCGTCCTCGAGTGCCCGGTCCATGGCCTCGCGGCACAGGCCCGCCATCGAGACGTCCTCGCGCTTGGCCCGGTGGTGGGTCTGGCCGATCCCGATCACGGCCGCCGGCATCTTGCCCATCAGTTCGCTCCCTGCTCGGCGGACATGGTGCACACGAGGTTCTGCTGGAGGGCCGGGCCGCTGGTGGCGTGCCCCAGGACCCGGCCGTGGTCGCCGGACCAGACCCGCCTCGCGGCCTCGCCGATCCGGTTGAGGCCGCCGGTGAACATCGGGTTCCCGGCCAGCGCGCCACCCGACGGATTGACCCGTACGTCGCTCTCGAGGCCCAGCTCGCGGGCCAGCACGAGCTCCTGGTGGCTGAACGGCGCGTGCAGCTCGGCCACCTCGACGCCGGCCGTGCCGGCGGCGACCGCGGCGGCCGCGGCCGAGGGGGAGCGGGTCAGGTCGCGCACGCCGAGGTGCAGCGGGTCGACGTTGTGGGCGATGCCGGTGATCCAGGCGGGCCGGTCGACGGCGTCGCGGGCGCGGTCGCCCGCCGCCAGCACCAGCGCCGAGGCGCCGTCGGTGACCGGCGCGCAGTCGTGCTTGCGCAGCGGGTCGGCGTACATCGGCCGCGCCAGCAGCTCCTCGACCGAGGAGCCGCCGCGCCGGACGGCGTACTCGTTCTTCTCGGCGTCGGTCAGCGACCGGTTGACGACCTCGGCCATCGCGCGCTCGTCCCAGGCACCGGCGTCGATGCCGGCGCGGGCCTGGAGGCCGGCGAGGGAGACCGTGTCGGGCCAGAGGGGAGTGAGTGTGTAGGGGTCGAGCTGGAGCGCGAGGGTGCGCCGCAGGACGCCCGCAGAGGACTTGCCGAAGCCGTAGACGAGTGCGGTGTCGACCTCGCCGGTCTGGATCTTGACCCAGGCCTCGTAGAGCGCCCACGCGGCGTCCATCTCGACGTGCGACTCGTTGACCGGCGGGATCACGCCGATCGCGTCGACGGCGCTCACGAAGCTGAAGGACCGGCCGGCGAGGTAGTCCGAGGAGCCCGAGCACCAGAAGCCGATGTCCTTGCGGGTGAAGCCGGTCTGCTCGTAGCACTCGGCGAACAGCGGCACGAGCAGCTCCACGCAGGTCGGCGACCCGTCGAACTCCTCCATCTGTCGCTGGGCGAACCCGACGACGGCGACGTCTCTCATCGTTCCCCTACAGGTGGTTTCGGTACGTGTCGTAGTCCGCGTCGGGCTCGCCGGTCGGGCGGAAGTGGCTGATGTTCTCGATCGTGGTGCCCCACTCCTCGCGCGGCTTCCACACCGCCTCGACCCGCATCCCCATCCGGACCTCCTCGGCCGGGACGTCGAGGATCAGGTGCAGGAAGGCGATGTCGGCGCCGTCGAGGAGGACGTACGCCGAGACGTACGGCGGCGTGATCCGCTGGCCCAGGAACGGCACGTTGACGATGCAGAACGTCGTGACCGTGCCCCGGTCCGCGAGCTCGACCTCGTCGGTGGTCGCCACGCCGTCGACCGGGCAGGCCGAGCGCGGCGGCACGTAGACCTGGTGGCAGACCGGGCAGCGCTGGCCGAGGATCCGGCCCTCCGCCAGGCCCCGGTAGAACGCCGACTCCTCCGGCGACGCGGCGTACTGGTAGTCGAGGGAGACGGGCGTGATCACTCCGGTGACCATCTCGCCCGCCTCGGTGGTCGAGGAGCGAGCGCCAGCGAGCGTCTCGAAACCATCGTCGGGTTCGAAGCAGGCGATGTCCGTGATCGCCCCGACCCGCTCGGCCGCCCACCGCACCCGGACCCGCATCCCGGTGGACACGTCGGCGGGGGAGGAGACGTCGAGCGCGTGCAGGAGTGGCACGTCGGCGCCGTCGAGGGTCACGAGCGCGAACGCGAACGGCCGGTCGAACGGCTGCGCGGCGACCGGCTCGGGCACCCAGGTCCAGGACGTGACGGTGCCGGTGTCGGCGACCTCGACGAAGTCGTCGGTGGCGCGGTGGGTCACCGGGTCGAACTCCGGCGGCGGGACCACCACGCGCCCGTCCGACGTCCGGGCGCCGACCACCTGGCCGTCGCGGAGGCCGGTGAGGAACCGGCCGAGGACCGGCCCGACGGAGCGGGTGTAGTCGAAGGCGACCGTGACCGGCGCTGACAAGGTGCGGGACATGGTCCGAAAGTAGAACACGTTCTAGCCAAAGGGCAAGCGCGGTGAGAAGGTGTGAGACATGAAATTGGGACTGCAGCTGGGCTACTGGGGTGCGCAACCGCCGGCGGGCGTCGGCGAGCTGGTGAGGGCCGCGGAGGAGTCGGGCTTCGACGCGATCTTCACCGCCGAGGCGTGGGGCTCCGACGCGTTCACGCCGCTGGCGTGGTGGGGCCGCGAGACCTCACGCGTGCGGCTCGGCACCTCGATCGTTCAGATGTCGGGGCGCACGCCCACCTCGATCGCGATGCACGCGCTGACGCTCGACCACCTCAGTGGCGGCCGGGTCGTGCTCGGCATGGGCGTGAGCGGTCCGCAGGTCGTCGAGGGCTGGTACGGCCAGCCGTTCGCCAAGCCGCTCGCCCGCACCCGCGAGGTCGTCGACATCATCCGCCAGGTGCTGGCCCGCGAGGACAAGGTCACCAACGACGGGCCCCACTACCCGCTGCCGTACGCCGGCGAGGGCGCGACCGGCCTCGGCAAGCCGCTCAAGTCGATCGTGCACCCGCTGCGCGCCGACATCCCGATCTGGCTCGGCGCGGAGGGACCGAAGAACGTCGCGCAGACCGCCGAGATCGCCGACGGCTGGATCCCGATCTTCTACACGCCGAGGTCGGCCGGGATGTACCAGCCGTGGCTCGACGAGGGCTTCGCGCGACCCGGTGCCCGTCGTACGCGTGCGGACTTCGAGATCGCCGCGACCTGCCACCTCCAGATCGTGAAGGACGCAACGGAGAAGCAGGGCGTGCTGGACTTCCTCAAGCCGGTCGTGGCGCTCTACATGGGCGGCATGGGCGCCAAGGACCAGAACTTCCACAAGCAGGTCTTCGAGCGGATGGGCCACGCGGACCTCGCCGACGAGGTGCAGAAGCTCTACCTGTCCGGTGAGAAGGAGCGCGCGGCCGCCCTCATCCCCGACGAGCTCGTCGACGACATGCACATCATCGGCACCGAGGGAGAGGTGAGGGAGCGGGTCGCCGCCTGGGAGGAGACCGGCGTGACGACATTGCTGCTCAGCTCACACTCCGCCGACGAGATCCGCCGGATCGCGGAGGTGCTGGCATGAACGACCTCCACGCCGGCACGCACAACGGCCACCTCATGGTCGCCGCGCTCAAGCGACACCGCGACAGGCCGGTGATGTTCCTCGGCGACACGACGCTGACGGGTGGCGAGACCGCCGAGCGGATCAGCCAGTACGTCCAGGCGTTCGAGGCGCTCGGCTCCGGCACGGGCACGCACGCGGCGTTGCTGGCGCTGAACCGGCCCGAGGTGCTCTTCATCCTCGGCGCGGGGCAGACGCAGGGGTTCCGGCGTACGTCGTTGCACCCGCTCGGCTCGGCCGACGACCACGCCTACGTCATCAACGACGCCGGCATCACCTCGCTGATCGTCGACCCGGTCTTCGCCGAGCGGGCCGTGGCGCTGCTCGAGAAGTGCCCCGGCCTCACGCGGGTCCTGACCATCGGGCCGGTCCCGGAGACGCTGGCGTCGGCCTCCGGTGGTCGAGCCTGCCGAGACCTGGTCGCCGAGGCGGCGTCGTACGCGCCGGTCCCGCTCGCCGCCAGGACCCTCGACCCCGACCACATCGTCTCGATCACCTACACCGGCGGCACCACCGGCAAGCCCAAGGGCGTCGTCGGCACCGCCCGCGCGATGAACACGATGACCCAGGTGCAGATGTCGGAGTGGGAGTGGCCGGAGGCGCCGAAGTTCCTGATGTGCACGCCGCTGTCGCACGCGGGCGCCGCCTTCTTCGTGCCGACCGTGCTCAAGGGCGGCTGCCTCTACGTGCTGTCGAGGTTCGACCCGGCCGAGGTGCTGCGCACCATCGAGGAGCAGCGGATCACCGCCACGATGCTGGTGCCGTCGATGCTCTACGCCCTCATGGACCACCCCGACTCCCGGACCCGGGACCTGTCGTCGCTGGAGACCGTCTACTACGGCGCCTCGGCGATCAACCCGGTGCGCCTGCAGGAGGCGATCGAGCGGTTCGGCCCGATCTTCGCGCAGTACTACGGCCAGTCCGAGGCGCCGATGGTGATCTCCTACCTGGCCAAGGGCGACCACGACAAGGCCCGGCTGGCGTCGTGCGGGCGCCCCTCCGCCTTCCTGCGCACGGCGCTGCTGGGCGAGGACGGCGAGCCGGTGCCCGTGGGGGAGCCGGGGGAGATCTGCGTAGCCGGTCCGCTGCTGGCCGCCGGCTACTGGAACCTGCCGGACGAGACCGCGGCGACGTTCCGCGACGGCTGGATGCACACCGGCGACGTGGCGCGCGAGGACGAGGACGGCTTCTGGTTCATCGTCGACCGGACCAAGGACATGATCGTGACCGGCGGCTTCAACGTCTTCCCCCGCGAGGTCGAGGACGTCGTCGCCGAGCACCCGAGCGTCGCCCAGGTCGGCGTCATCGGCACCCCCGACGAGAAGTGGGGCGAGGCCGTCACCGCGATCGTCGTGCTGCGTGAGGGGGCGGGCACCGACGAGGAGTCCGTGGCTGCGATGACCGCCGAGATCCAGCAGATGGTCAAGGAGCGCAAGGGCGCCGTCCAGGCTCCCAAGCAGGTGATCGTCGCCGACGCGCTGCCGCTGACCGCCCTCGGCAAGCCGGACAAGAAGGCGCTGCGGGCGACGTACTGGACCGGCGAGCGGGCTGTGGGCTGAGGGTTGCCCTCGGTGGTGGCTGTGGCGCCCGCGCGCGGGCGCCCCTGGCGGCGGGAGCGGTGAGCTGTGAACCCTTTCCCTAACCGCTTCGGTTGATGGCTCACCGTCGGGTTGGCCGGGCGGTGGGTGGTGAACCGTTTCCGGGTCGGGTTCGGTTGATGGCTCACCGCTTGGGCCGCTACGCGGCGCGCCCCCCCAGGGCTAGCCGAGGTCGACCGAGGGCGCGGTCCGCGCCGCCTGGTCGCGCAGCTCGAAGAACTCCCGCGCCTCGAAGTGGAACATCCCGGCGATGACGTTGCTCGGGAAGGTCTGGACGCGGGTGTTGTAGGCGCGCACGTTGCCGTTGTAGAAGCGGCGCGCGGCGGCGATCCGGTCCTCGGTGTTGGTCAGCTCGTCCTGGAGCTGGAGGAAGTTCTGGCTGGCCTTGAGGTCGGGGTAGGCCTCGGCCCGGACGAGTACGTCGGCGACGGCTCCGCCGAGGGCGTCCTCGTAGCCCTGCCGCGACTTGGGGTCCTCACCCTGGTGGGCCCGGGCCGCCTCGCGGGCGGCGGTCAGCGTCTCGAGGACGGTGCGCTCGTGGGCGGCGTACCCCTGCACGGTCGCGACCAGGTTAGGGATCAGCTCGTGGCGGCGGGTGAGCTCGACGTCGGTCTGGCCCCACGACTCGTCGACCAGCACCCGCTGGCGCACGAAGCGGTTGTACATCACCAGCACGCTCACGAGGACCAGGACGATGAGGGCCGCGGCGACCAGCAGGAGAGGCATCACGAGGGAGGAACCTACCCGCCCCTGACCTCGCGCCAGACGAACTCCGGCACGTTGTCGAGCACGCCGTCGATGACCTTGAGCCGCGGCTCGACCAGCTCGATGGGGGACTGGCCATTGTCGACGGAGAGCAGCCAGGTCCGGTCGAAGCGGAAGTCGGAGTCGCGGTGCTGGAGGAGGTACTCCATCATCCGCGGGTGCAGGACGTCGGAGGCGAACTTCCGGTCCGGGCAGGTGACGGTGAAGGCGCGGTTGAAGTCCTCGGACTCCAGCTCGATGTCGCGGTTGGTGAGCCGGCCGACCATCCGGCTGAACATCCCCTCGGGCGTGACCTGGAGCGGCGGCACGGTCGCCCCGACGTCGAGCGCGACCACGCCGTAGCGGTGGCTCTCCTCATGGGTGTGGCTGTGGCCCTGGGAGTCGGTGCTCGTCTCGGTCGTGTAGTAGACGTAGTCGAACGCGACGAAGGGGCGGCCGTCGTACTGGCCCGTGAGGATGTTGGCGGCCTGCCGGTTGTGGCCGTTGCCGAAGGGCGAGCCCTGGAAGGTGTCGCACCAGCGGTCGTCGCGCTCGGTGTAGCTCCAGCCGCGCGCCGCGGCGAGGGCCGCGAAGCCCTCGCGCCGCTTCTTCGCCGCCCGGTAGCCGAGGGCGGCGACCAGGACCACGAAGGCGAAGAACCCGCCGAAGACGAGGAAGACGAAGCCCGAGTCCATGGCGTGGAGTGTAGGTGGTGGGCGCCTACTTCCCGGTGAAGTTCGGCGTGCGCTTCTCGGCGAAGGCGCGCGGTCCCTCCTTGGCGTCGTCCGACGCGAAGACCGCGGCGCCGACCCGGGCGTCGTCGGCCCAGCAGTCGTCCTCGTGCTTGCCCTCGGAGTCGCGGATCGTCTTCAGGACAGCCTGCACGGCGAGCGGGCCGTTGGCCGCGATCAGGTCGGCGATCTCGTGCGCCTTCGCCAGCGCCGTGCCGTCCTGGACGACGTGCCCGATGAGCCCGATCTCCTTCGCCTCCGGCGCCTTGATGTGGCGTCCGGTCAGCAGCAGGTCGGCCGCGACGGTGTAGGGGAGCTGGCGCACGAGGCGTACGGCGCTGCCGCCCAGCGGGTAGAGCCCCCACCTGGGCTCGGAGACCCCGAAGCGGGCCGACTCGCCGGCCACCCGGATGTCGGTCGCCTGGAGGATCTCGGTGCCGCCCGCGATCGCCGGGCCCTCGACCGCGGCGATGAGCGGCTTGGTGAGCCGGAAGCCCTTGAGCAGCGACTTGATCCGGCTCGGGTCGAAGGCCCCCGACTCGAAGCTGTCGGAGGGGGAGGAGGCGGACATCGCCTTGAGGTCCGCGCCCGCGCAGAAGTAGCCGCCGGCGCCGGTGAGGATGCAGACCCGGATCGAGTCGTCCTCGTTCACGCGGTCCCACGCGTCGGCCATGATCGCGAGCATCTCGCCGGACAGCGCGTTGCGTGCCTCGGGGCGGTTCATGGTGACCACCAGGGTGTGGCCGACCTGCTCCACGAGGCAGTGCGGGGCGGTCGTCTCGGGCGCGCTCTGGCCAGTCGTCATGGGCGTCATGCTAGCCAGAAACAAGAACGTGTTCTAGTCTCGCGGAGTGGCCCTGAACATTGCTGACCTCTTCGAGCACGCGGTCGACGCAGTCCCGGACAACCCCGCCCTCAAGGTGGGTGACCGGGTCGTCACCTTCGCCGAGCTGGAGGCCGACGCCAACCGGCTGGCCCACTACTTGAGCGGTCGCGGGATCGGGGTCGGCGACCACGTCGGCATCTACGCGAAGAACTCCATCGAGCACGTCGTCGCGCTCCTCGCCGTGGTCAAGATCCGCGCCGTCGCCATCAATGTGAACTACCGCTACGTCGAGGGCGAGCTCGACTACCTCTTCGACAACGCCGACGTCGTCGCCCTCGTCCACGAGCGCACCTACGCGCCGCTGGTCGCGGCCACGTTCCCCCGGCACGACCGGCTGCGCGTGGCGGTGGTGATCCCCGACGCGCTCGAGCCGCAGGACACGTCCGACGTGACGGCGTACGGCGGCGTGCTGTGGGAGGACGCGCTCGCCGGGCAGAGCCCGGACCGCGGCTTCGACGAGCGCAGCCCCGACGACCTCCACATCATCTACACCGGCGGCACCACCGGCTTCCCCAAGGGCGTCATGTGGCGGCACGAGGACTTCTGGCGCGTGCTGGGCGGTGGCATCGACTTCTACAGCGGAACGCCGCTTGAGGAGTACGACCAGAGCAAGCAGGCCAGCGACCCGCGGATGGTGACCTTCCCGCTGAGCCCGCTCATGCACGGCGGTGCCCAGGCCGGCCTGCTGATGCACCTCTTCGCCGGCCACCTCACGGTGCTCGAGCCGAAGTTCGACCCGGTCCGCACCTGGGAGATCATCGAGCGCGAGAAGGTCCAGCTGATCTTCATGACCGGCGACGCGATGGCCCGGCCGCTGATCGAGGCCTACGACGAACGCCTGGCCCGCACCGGCACGACGTACGACTGCTCGAGCCTCTTCGCCATCTCCAGCAGCGCGGCGATCTTCAGCCGTGCGGTGAAGGAGCGGTGGATGGCCGCCTTCCCCAACAGCATCTTCACCGACTCGATCGGCGCGTCCGAGACCGGCTTCCAGGGCATGGGGATGCAGGAGAAGGACAAGATCAGCAGCGATGGTCCGGTGGTCGCGCTCGGTCCGGCCAGCGTCGTCATCGGCGAGGACGGCCGGGTGCTCGACACCGCGACCGACGTCGGGCAGGTCGGCCGGCTGGGGCGCGGCGGGCACGTCCCGGTCGGCTACTACAAGGACCCCGTGAAGTCGGCGGCGACGTTCCTCGAGATCGATGGGCAGCGCTACTCCGTCCCGGGCGACTACGCCCGGATCGAGCCCGACGGGCGTGTCACCCTGCTCGGCCGGGGATCCAACTGCGTCAACACCGGCGGCGAGAAGGTCTATCCGGAGGAGGTCGAGATGGCGATCAAGGGTCATCCGGCCGTCTACGACGTGCTCGTCGTGGGAGTGCCCGACGAGAAGTACGGCCAGGCCGTCGCCGCCGTCGTGGAGCTGCGCGAAGGCGCCACCCTCGAGCTGGCCGAGCTGCGGGACTACCTGCGTCAGCACCTCTCCGGCTACAAGCTGCCCCGCGCGCTCACCCTGGTGGACCGGGTGCCGCGGAACGCGACCGGGAAGGCGCAGTACCCCGCCGCCAAGGAGATGGCGCTCGCCGCACTGACCCCGAGCGAGGTGACCGCCTGATGCGTACGCCGCTGTGCGACGAGTTCGGGATCGACTACCCGATCTTCGCCTTCACCCCGTCCGAGCACGTGGCCGCAGCGGTCTCCCGCGCCGGTGGCCTCGGGGTGCTCGGCTGCGTCCGGTTCAACGACCCCGACGAGCTCGAGAAGACGCTGACCTGGCTCGACGACAACACCGACGGCAAGCCCTACGGCGTCGACGTCGTGATGCCGATGAAGATCCCCACCGAGGGCACGTCGACCGACCTCGCGTCGTACATCCCCGAGGAGCACCGGAAGTTCGTCGACGAGACGCTGCTCAAGCTCGGCGTCCCGCCGCTTCCGGAGGGCGAGGGCCGCGAGGGCGTGCTGGGCTGGCTGCACTCCGTGGCGCGCTCGCACGTCGACATCGCGCTCGCCCACCGCCCGGTCCTGATCGCCAACGCACTCGGCTCGCCGCCGGTCGACGTGATCGAGAAGGCCCACGAGCACGGCGTGAAGGTGGCTGCCCTGGCCGGCGCCGCGAAGCACGCGCTGTCCCACGTCGCCAACGGCGTCGACATCATCGTCGCCCAGGGCTACGAGGCCGGCGGGCACACCGGCGAGATCGCCAGCATGGTGCTGACCCCCGACATCGTCGACGCGGTCGGGCCCGGCGTCCCCGTGCTCGGTGCCGGCGGCATCGGGTCGGGCCGGCAGGTCGCCGCGTCCCTCGCGCTCGGCGCCGCCGGCGTCTGGACGGGGTCGATCTGGCTCGGCACGGAGGAATACCGCAACCTCGCCTCCAACAAGGGCTGGGAGACGGCCTTCCTGCGCGCCACGTCGTCCGACACCGTCCGCACCCGCATCTACACCGGCAAGCCCGCTCGTCTGCTGAAGACGAAGTGGACCGAGGCCTGGGCGGAGGAGGGGGCGCCGACGCCGCTGCCGATGCCGCTGCAGAACCTGCTCGTCGCCGACGCGCACAACCGGATCAACGCCTCCGGCGACCCCGACGTGATCTCGATGCCGGTCGGCCAGATCGTGGGCCGCATGAACGAGGTGCGGCCCGTCGCCGACGTGATGGCCTCGCTGGTCGCGGAGTTCGAGGAGGCAGTCGCCCACCTCAACAAGGTCAACGGCTAACCTCCCCGCCCGCGCGTCGTTGGAGTCACCATGGTCATCCGCAGGTCTCGTCGTGCTTCCTCGCTCCGGCGCCTCGGCGTCGTGCTCACCGCCCTCGTCGCCGGGCTCCTCGGTCTGACGCTGTCGGGGGTGATGTCGGCGACCGGACAGTCGCTCCCGGCCCCGACGCCGCAGGCCGTGTGCGGTCCCGGCGCCCACCCCGAGACCGACATCCAGGGACGGGTGCCCCAGGCCGACTACGACAGTGGCCGGATCAAGCAGGACTACCGCTGCAACACCGAGAAGGTCGCCCACGAGGGGACGACCGGCGGCTTCAAGGTGATCCGGTATCGCGATGCCCAGGGGCACGTGTGCGCGTTCTACGACTCGACGCTGCTCTTTCCCAAGGACGCCCTCTTCAACGCCGGCACGGGCCTCGGCGTCGTCGTCCTCGACATGACCGACCCGACGCACCCGCGCCGGACCACGACGCTGCAGACACCCGCGATGGACACCCCGCACGAGTCGGTGCTGCTCAACAAGAAGCGCGGCATCCTCGGTGCGGTCTCGGGCAACCCGGCCACCGCGCCCGGCGTACTCGACCTCTACGACGTCAAGACCGACTGCCAGCACCCGGCCCTGCTCTCCTCGACGCCGAGCGCGATCCTGGGTCACGAGAGCGGCTTCGCGCCGGACGGCAAGACGTTCTACGCGTCCTCGACCGGTGGCCAGACGCTCGTCGCCATCGACATCACCGACCCGACCGCTCCGCAGCAGGTCTTCCAGCAGTTCGGCGTGAACTACCACGGCATGCGGGTCTCCGCCGACGGCAGGACGCTCTACGTCGCCAACATCGGCAACGACAGCACCGGCGCCCGCTTCGCCAACGGCGGCCTGCGCATCCTCGACGTCAGCGAGATCCAGGACCGGGTCGCCAACCCGCAGGTCCGGATCATCAAGGACCTCTCCTGGCCCGAGGTGTCGATCCCGCAGGTGCCCGAGCCGTTCACCCGCAACGGCCGCCAGTACCTCCTCGAGGTCGACGAGTACGCCAACTACAGCTTCACCTCGGCCGACCAGACGTCGGCGCCGGTCGGCGCGGCCCGGATCATCGACGTCACCGACCCGACCAAGGCCCACGTCGTCTCGGACCTGCGCCTCCAGGTCCACCAGCCCGCTGCGCGGAAGGGCCCGGAGAAGAACGACCCCGGCGCCAACATCCCCGTCCAGGGGTACGCCGGCCACTACTGCTCGGTCCCCACGCGCGACAACCCGCAGGTCGTCGCCTGCTCGATGATCCTGTCGGGCCTGCGGATCTTCGACATCAGTGACCTCCGCAACCCCGTCGAGGCCGGCTACTACAACAAGGTGCTCCCCTCGAACCGGCCCGAGAACCCCACCGCCTCCGGGGCCTTCGCGATGTCGCAGCCGGCGTGGGACGTCGCGCGCCGTTCCGTCTGGTACACCGACGGCAACTCCGGCTTCTACGTCGTGCGGCTCACCAACGGCGTCGGCAAGCTCCTGGACTAGGTCTTCGGCGCAACTGCCGTTTGCGAGGATGACGGCATGGCCCTCCTCCACGCGGCGACACTGAACCCGTCCAAGATCGAGCTGCTCTCCGCGTGGCTCCCCACCCAGCCCTGGGCGGGCGATGTCTCGGCGCTCGAGCAGGTCGGCGCCTACCGCTTCGACGATCCCCAGGGCGAGGTGGGCCTCGAGGCCTTCCTGCTCAGGACCGGTGACGGTCGTCTCCTGCACGTGCCGGTCACCTACCGCGGCGCACCCCTGGAGGGAGCCGACGGCGCCCTGGTCGGCACCACCGACCACTCCACGCTGGGCAAGCGGTGGGTGTACGACGGCACCGCCGACCCGGTCTGGCTGCTGGCGGCCGCCACTGCCGCACTCACCGGTGGGCACGAGGCGGAGCTCCTCATCGATCTCGGCAAGGGGCTGGAGCGCCGCGACCCGACCGTGCGGGTGCAGGGGAGCGGGTCCACCGACGTGCCTGTTCCCAGCCTCGATGACCTGTCGGTCTCCGTGGCGCGGGTCGTCGGTGAGCGGGTCGACGGCGCTGCCACGGTCAGTGCACGGTGGGAGGGCGGCGAAGCCGTGGTCATCGGAGTCGGCTGAAGGCCCGCCCGGCCTCGAGTGGGGGCCTGCACGCCGACGTTTGGCTGCGGGACCTCGCGCCTTCGGCGCGGATTTCTTGAGATTTCTGGGTCGCCGCAGGGTTCGCACGAGGTGCCTCCGGGCCCTGCTTCCTGGCTTTCGGTCGCCTGGCTCAACCGCTCGAACGAGGTTTCAAGATTCTTTCGATTCTTTACCTTTCTGGGGTCGAAATAGGGGCTCTGGCCTGCGGTTTTGTCGGTGGTCCCCGCTGGAATTGATCCATGACAGCGATGGTTCAGCAGGCTCCTCGACACCAGGTGTCGCGGGCCGTGGCCGCTGTCCACGCAAGCTTTGACGAGGTCTCCGATTCCTCGCTGTGGTCGATGTCGACGGAGGAAGCCGCCGCGACTTTGGCTGAGGCCACCCGGATGGTCGCGCGGGCCCAGGAGATCGAGCTGCGGGTCGCCGAGCACGCCAAGACCGTCGGCGTCGGCGAATCCGTCGGGGCCACCTCGACGACGAACTTCTGGGCGCATGCCACCCACCAGACCCGCACGGCTGCGCACGGGAAGATGCGCCTCGCGGTCGCGCTGGCCGCCCGGCCGGCGTTGCGTACGGCGGTGGCGGCCGGTCGCGTGCTTGTGGAGCAGGCGCGGGTGATCGTCGAGGCGGTGGAGGTCCTCCCGGCCGAACATCGCGACGAGGCGGAGGCGATGTTGATCAAGTTCGCCGCCGAGCACGACGCGCAGGAGTTGAAGAGGTTGGGTCGGCGGATCCTGGAGTTCCTGGACCCCGAGGCCGCGGAGGCGCACGAGGCCAAGCAGCTCGAGGACGAGGAGCGCGCTGCCGCGTTGTCGACCAAGCTGACCATGACCGATGACGGCCACGGCAAGGTCCACGGCCGGTTCACGCTGCCCTCGGCGCAGGCCGCGATGTTGAAGAAGGCACTGCTCGCGTTCGCCGCTCCCAAGCATCGCGCCGCGGTCGACGGCTGCGTGGGTGAGCGGCGACCGTCGGCGGAGCGGATGGGTCAGGCGTTCGTCGAGCTGATCGAGCGCTACCCGGTCAAGCGTCTCCCCAAGGCCGGCGGCGTCAACGCCACCGTCGTGGTGACGATGGACATCTCCACGCTGATGGGCGGCTTGAAGGCCGCGTCGCTGGACACCGGGGAGCGGATCACCGCAGGCCAGGCCCGGAGGCTGGCCTGTGAGGCGGGGATCATCCCGGCCGTCCTGGGTGGGAAGTCCCAGGTGCTCGACCTGGGCCGGAAGCGCCGGTTCCACAGCGAGTCGCAGCGGATCGCGATGGCGATCGAGCAGGGCGGCTGCAACGCGGAGGGATGTGACTGGCCGCCGGGGCTGTGTCACGGGCACCACCCGATCCCGTGGAGCCAGGACGGGGAGACCAACAAGGACGGCATGCTGCTCTGCCCCCACCACCACGCCCGGGCCCACGACCCGAAGTTCACGATGACCAAACAGACCGGCGGGAAGGTCGCCTTCAACCGCAGGACATAGGCCGGCACCCAGCTCGGTCAGGCACTCACGGGGTGACCGACCCCGTGTAGATCTCGTGCGCCGGAGCGTGGGGATCGGCGTCGTACGTGATGTCGAACGTCCCGGTGCCGTGCAGGCCCGCGTAGGCGCCGGTGCCGCTGACGACGGTCCAGTCGCCGCCGTGGGGCGGGACGGGCGTGAAGACCATCCGCACGGTGCCGTCCGAGCAGGTGATGTTCCGCTCCACGAGGCCGAGGTCCTTCACGTCGGCATGGCGGCTGGCGTGGGAGTCGCGGATGGTGCCGCCGGTGCAGAAGGGCGAGCTGCCGAGGGTGGAACCGTCGAGCACGTCGCCCGTCGCGATGGGCTCAGCGCCTGCTGTGGGAGCGATGTCGATGCTCGTCCGGATCACCAGGGTCTGCCCGGCCGGCTGACCGGAGGTCGTCGGGTCGGGCTCCGCCCCGCCGTCACCCACGCATGCGCTCAGGGGGAGCAGACCTGCGACGCAGAAGACGACGACGAAGGTGTGCATGGCGCCTCGAGCTGCACGAGTGGCTGGTGCCCCAGTGTCCGCCTTGGCGCTAGGTTTCCGCCATGCCAACTCTCGAGTCGGCGACGCCCCGCACTGTGCAGCGGCAGGTCGTCGTTGGTCTGGTGCTCGCCGCCATCGTGGTCGCTCTCGGCTTCGGGGTGCGGTGGTGGACCCACCCGTCGGTGTTCGGGGACGGGGGATTCGACTTCCGCGCCCTGCCGCAGCCGGTGGCGCACTCAGCGAGGGACCTGCAGGTCACGTTCAGCGCTGACGAGGAGCCGGTGACGCTTGCAGGGGTGGAGCCGGTCTGGGCGGACAACACGGCGCGCGCGACCGTGGCGTTCTCGGTGTGCCGAGGGGACAGCCACCGGCTGGCGATCGGCGCGCCCGCGGGGGATGCGGAAATCGTGTGCGACCCGCTCCGTCCGGTGGTCGAGGGGACCAGGATCGACCCACGCCAGGAGTACGTGGTCGCGACCATCACGCCCACTGCAGCAGGAGTGGCGCGCCTGGTCGGTGTCCGGCTGACCTACGCCACCGGGGCGAGGCACCTGTTCCAGCGGGGCACCGAGGTCATGCACCTCGACGCCACGGTGGTGGCCCGATGAGCGCCACGTTCGTCCTCGTCCACGGCGCCTGGCACGGCGCGTGGTGCTGGGACCGGCTGGTGCCTGAGCTGCAAGGCCGCGGACACGCGGCCGTCGCCATGGACCTCCCGGTCGACGACGGCGGCGCGACCTTCGAGGACTACGCGGCCGCCGTGCTGGACGCCTACCCCGCGGACCTGGCCGACGTCGTCCTGGTGGGGCACTCGCTGGGGGCGATGGTGCTGCCGCTCGTCGAGGCCGCGCGTCCGCCCGCCCTGTCGGTGTCCCTGTGCGGGGTGATCCCGAACCTCGGCGCGGCACCGTGGGACGACGCGCCGCCGATGGCCCGTGAGGGCGCCTTCGCCACGGAACAGCGTCCCGACGGGGCCACGGTGTTCCCCACGCTGGAGAGTGCGGTCACCTCGTTCTACGCCGACTGCACCGACGACGACGCCGCCTGGGCGTTCGCCCGGCTGCGTCCGCAGAACTCCTCGAGCCTGTGGGACCGCGCCTATCCCGTCGCTGTGCTCCCCGACGTACGACGTGCCGCCGTCGTCGGCATCGACGACGCAGCGGTCACCCTCGAGTTCAGCCGGGCCGTGACGCGGGACCGGCTGGGCGTCGACCCCATCGAGATCCCGGGTGACCACTCGCCGTTCCTCGCGCGGCCGGCGGAGCTGGCGGACGTGCTCGACCGGCTCGCCGGCGAGGCCCTGGGCTGACCAGGCTCAGGCGGGCTCCGCGGCGAGCGCCCGACCGACGGTGAGCGCCTGCTCGGTGCTGCCGCCGTGCAGGAACTCGAAGCGCTTGGCGCTCGTGAAGTAGCGGTGCGCCTCGCCGTCGAGGTCGATGCCGACGCCGCCGTGGACGTGGACGGTGGTGTGCGCCAGGCGGTGGCCGGCGTCGGCCGCCCACATTTTCGCGATCGCCACCTCGGAGTCGGCGGGGAGACCCTCCTCGAGTCGCCACGCGGCCTGCCAGAGGGTGAGCCGCTGCGCGAGCACGTCGATGTAGCCGTCGGCGAGCCGTTGCGACACGGCCTGGAAGGTGCCGATGGGGCGGCCGAACTGCTCGCGCGTCTTCGCGTACGCCGCGGTGAGCTGCAACGCCCCCTCGGTGATGCCGAGCTGCTCGGCGCTCGCGGCCACCAGCAGCAGCTGGCGGAGCCGGTGTGCGGCGCCGTCACCGGGCAGTCGCCGGTCCTCGGCCATGGCCACGCCGGAGAGGTCGAGCCGCGCCACGGTGTCGCCGTCGGACGTGCGCTGCGGCACGACGATCACGCCGGGGTCCGCGGGCGTGACGAGGAAGACCGCGACCCCGTCGCCGGTGTCGGCAGGCACCAGGAAGAGGTCGGCCGACGTCCCGGCCGGGACGATCGCCTTGCTGCCGGTCAGCAGCCAGCCCTCACCGTCGCGCGACGCGACCGTCGACGGCCGCTCGGGCGCGAAGGCCCGCTCCTCGGCCACGGCCGCCGTGAGCACCGTGGCGCCGGTCGCAGCGCCCGGGAGCCAGGCCGCCTGCTGCGCCGGCGAGCCGCACTCCGCGACCAGCAGGGACGCGGGGCCGTGCGCGGCCAGCGGCACCGGCGCGACGCGGCGACCCACCTCGACCAGCACGCGGAACAGCGCGACCAGCCCGAGCCCGGAGCCGTCGTACTCCTCGGGGAGCGCGAGCGACAGCAGCCCGGCGTTGCCGAGCTCGGCCCACAGCTCGCGGTCGAAGCGGTCGCCCGCCTGCTCGACCGCCTTCATCCGCTCGTTCGTGGCGCGATCCGTGAGGATGCGGGCGGCCAGTGTCGCCGCCTCGTCCTGCTCGGGGGTGAACGTGAAGTCCATGACCTACCTCTTCGCTGCGGGCAGCCCGAGCCCGACGTAGCCGATGATGTCCCGCTGGATCTCGTTGGTGCCGCCGCCGAAGGTCATCACGAGCGCGGAGCGGTGGTAGCGCTCCAGCCGCCCGGCCAGGACGGCGCCCTCCGAGTCACCGGTGATGCCGGCGTTGGGCCCGACGACCTCCATCAGCGACCGGTAGACCTCGGTCGCCAGCTCGGACCCGTAGATCTTGGTCGCCGAGGCCTCGGCAGGGGAGAGCGGCACCTGGGCGTCGGCGTCGGCCGCGAGCTTCCAGTTGATGAGCGAGAGGGCCTCGGTGCGGGCGTGCGCGCGACCGAGCGCGATCTGCACCCACTCGGCGTCGATCACCCGCTCGCCGGTCGGGCCCTTGGTCTCCTGCGCCCAGCGCCGGACCAGGTCGATCGAGTGCGCGAGCGGCGCGGACGACGTGAGCGCCACCCGCTCGTGGTTGAGTTGGTTGGTCATCAGCGACCAGCCGCCGTTGAGCTCGCCGACGAGGTTGTCGGCCGGCACCCGCACGTCCTCGTAGTACGTCGCACTCGTGCCGACCCCGGCCACGGTGTGGACCGGCGTGTAGGAGACGCCGGGGGAGTCCGCCGGGACCAGGATCATCGACAGCCCCTTGTGTCGCGGCAGGTCGGGGTCGGTCCGGCAGGCCAGCCAGATCCAGTCGGCGTACTGGATGAGCGAGGTCCACATCTTCTGGCCGTTGATCACCCACTCGTCGCCCTCCCGGCTCGCGCGCGTCCGGAGCGAGGCGAGGTCGGTGCCGGAGCCCGGCTCGGAGTAGCCGATCGAGAAGTGCAGGTCGCCCGCGAGGATCCGGGGGAGGAAGTACTCCTTCTGGGCGTCGGTGCCGTAGCGCATGATCGTCGGCCCGACCGTGTTGAGCGTCAGGTAGGGGATCGGCACGCCGGCGACCGCCGCCGCGTCGGTGAAGATCAGCTGCTCGACCATCGAGCGGGCCTGCCCGCCGTACTCCTCCGGCCAGCCGATGCCGAGCCACCCGTCGGTGCCGAGCTGGCGGATGACCTCCTTGTAGACCCCTGCTTCCCCGAACTCGCCGGTCGCGGAGGCCAGGCCCGCCCGTCGCTCGGGCGTGACGAGCGCGGCGAAGTACTCCCGCAGCTCCTCGCGGAGTCGCAGGTGTTCGGGGGAGAGGGCGATGTGCATGTCCGCCAGACTAGAACGTGTTCTCGTTCTGGTCCATAATGGCCGCATGAGCGAAACCCGACAGCTCGACCACGGCACGCCCCCTGAGCGCTTCGCCCGGGGCTGGCACTGCCTGGGGCTTGCCGAGACCTTCCGCGACGGCAAGCCGCACGGCATCGACGCCTTCGGCGGCAAGGTCGTCGTCTGGCAGGACAGCGCGGGCGAGATCAACGTGCTCGACGGCTACTGCCGGCACATGGGTGGCGACCTCACCCAGGGCTCGGTGAAGGGCGACGAGGTCGCGTGCCCCTTCCACGACTGGCGCTGGGGCGGCGACGGCCGCTGCAAGAAGATCCCCTACGCCAAGCGCGTCCCGCTGCGGGCCCGCACCCAGAAGTACCCCGTCGCGATCCGCAACGGCCAGGTGCTGATCTGGCACGACGCCGAGGGCTCCGAGCCGGACCTCGACATCCTGCCGCCGGAGCTGCCCGGCGTCGGCACGTCGACCTACACCGACTGGACCTGGGAGGTCGTCCCGATCACCGACTCCCACTGCCGCGAGCTCATCGACAACGTCGTCGACATGGCGCACTTCTACTACGTGCACTTCTCGTTCCCGACGAGCTTCCGCAACGTCTTCGAGGGCACGCAGGCGACGCAGTACATGGAGTCCAAGGGGCGCCCCGACGTCAGCGGCGGGTACGGCGACGCCGACCTCTTCCTCAAGTCGGAGGCGACCTACTACGGCCCGGCGTACATGGTCAACTGGCTCGATGTCGACTACAAGGGATTCCAGACCGAGGTCATCCTCATCAACTGCCACATCCCGACCGGGCCCGACTCCTTCACCCTGCAGTACGGCATCACCGTCAAGAAGCCCGAGGGGATCGACGACGACACGGCGCAGTACATCTCGAGGAAGTACGCCGAGATGTTCGGCGGCGGCTTCCTCCAGGACGTGGCGATCTGGAAGAACAAGGTCCCGGTCCAGAACCCGCTCCTCTGCGAGGAGGACGGCCCCGTCTACCAGCTGCGCCGCTGGTACGAACAGTTCTACGTCGACCGCGCCGACGTCGTGCCGGAGATGACCGAGCGCTTCGAGTTCGAGGTCGACACGACCCGCGCCAACGAGTACTGGCAGGCCGAGGTCGCCGAGAACCTCGCCCAGCGGGCCGCCGAGACCCCGGCCTGATGGCCTCCTTCGTCCCGACCAGCGAGGAGACGCTGGAGGACCAGCGGCTCTACACCCGTGCCCGGCTGGTCGAGGTCGCCTGCCTGGACTGCCTCGCCACGGTCGGCGTCAAGAAGAACTCCGAGCACCACACCTCCATCCAGTGGACGGACCGGGCGCTGGGGGACTGCCAGGAGTTCGCAAGGATGTCCGCCGAGCCCGGCGGGCGCCCGGTGTACGCCGCCTGCCCACGGCTGGCCGCGAGCATCGAGGCCGCCGTGCGCGACGGGGCCGTCCCCATCGGGGCCGAGGACGGGTACTGAGGTCGGCATGGACACCGAGTCGTTCGAGCTGAAGGTCGTCGACGTCGTCGAGGAGACCGACGACGCCCAGTCGATCACCTTCGAGGTGCCCGAGGACGTCGCCGCGCACTTCGCCTACAAGCCGGGGCAGTTCCTCACCGTCGCCGTGCCCAGCGACCTGACCGGCGTCGCCGCGCGCTGCTACTCGCTGTCCAGCAGCCCCCGCGCCGACGGGCCCGAGGCGACGCTGACCATCACCGTGAAGCGCACCCGCGACGGCTATGCGTCCAACTGGATCTGCGACAACGTCCGCGCGGGCAGCACGCTGCGGGTGCTGGCGCCGAGCGGGATCTTCACCCCGGCCTCGCTGGACGACGACCTGCTGCTCTTCGCCGGCGGCTCGGGCATCACCCCGGTCATCTCCATCACGCGTACGGCGCTCGCGCGCGGGACGGGCCGGATCGTGCTGTTCTACGCCAACCGCGACGAGCGGTCGGTCATCTTCTCCGAGGACCTCCAGCAGCTCTCCGCCGATCACCCGGACCGGCTCGTGGTCGTGCACTGGCTGGAGTCGGTGCAGGGGCTGCCGAGCCAGGAGCAGCTGCGGGCGTTCATCGCGCCGTACACCTCGTGGAACGCCTTCGTCTGCGGGCCGGCGCCGTTCATGAAGCTGACCGTCGCGGCCCTGCGCGAGCTGGAGTTCCCGCGCGAGCGGCGGCACCAGGAGAAGTTCGTCTCTCTGGGAGGCAACCCGTTCGGCGACCTGCACGAGCTCGACGACGTCGAGGTCTACGACGACGACGAGCCCGAGGTGGCCGGACCCCAGGGGCCGGTGAAGCTCGAGGTGGAGCTCGACGGCGAGGAGCACGTCTTCGACGACTGGCAGCCCGGCACCAAGCTGCTCGAGCACCTCGAGGCCAAGGGCGTGAAGGCGCCCTACTCGTGCCGCGAGGGGGAGTGCAGCGCCTGTGCCGTCCGACTGCTCGAGGGCGAGGTGCGGATGCTGCACAACGACGTCCTCGACGAGGAGGACCTGGCCGAGGGGATCCGGCTCGGGTGCCAGTCGGTGCCTGTCACCGACACCGTGAAGGTCACCTATCACTAGGCCCCAGCACCGGGCGCCAAGCGGGCGCTTGAGAACTACAGTGCTGTAGTTGTCGCCCTCGGGTTGTCTGGGGCGCATGTGACTGGTGTGATCATTGGGTGCTGATGCGTCTCATGGGGAGCGCGCTGGCGGCCGGACTGGCTGTCGGCGTCCTCGTCGCCCCCGCGGAAGTCCCGTCCGCACCGCCCATCGGCAGGGACCTGCGGCTCGCCGCGGCGGCGCCGGCCTCGCCGACGTACACGACCTTCACGCTGAACATCAGGCACGACCTGGGCAAGCGCAAGGCCCGCCAGGACATGCGCAAGGCGCTGACCACGCTCGGTGACGCCGGCGGCTTCCAGGAGATGTCCGACCTCGTCGACCGCCAGACGCTGATGCGGCTCTGCAAGGACCTCGACTGGGGCTGGTACATGCCCAAGGACGAGGGTCAGGAGATCCCGATCGTCTGGGACCGGTCGCGCTTCCGGATCATCGACGGGCACACGGTCAAGGTGCATGGCCCCGAGGAGGGGGTCACGCCGAGCCGCTACATCAACGTGGTGCGACTGCGGGAGCAGGCGACGGGCAAGGTGTTCGGCTTCATCAACACGCACACGATCGCGCAGGCGTCGTACGACGCGCAGGCCACCGACATGCACCGCATCCCGCGGCTGCGCAAGCACTTCCGGATGCTGCGGCGCGAGATCCTCGCGCTGTTCGCCAGCACCGAGCACGTCTTCGTCAGCGGCGACCTGAACGTCAACTACCTCGCCGACCGCAAGCGCCGGGTGAAGGGGCTGCCGACCGACGAGCTCGGCGACCTGGTCTCCTTCGACATGCCGCTGCAGGGCTCGCGCGGCCCGACCTCGCTGCTGGACTACGGCATGACCGTCAAGGACGGCAGCGGCCTGGAGCTGGCGCACTCGCGGATCGTGCACGGCTGGAACTCCGACCACGACGCCGTCCAGCTGACCTACCGTCCGGTCGACCTGTTCCGGACCGGGCCACTCTTCAACCGGCCGGTCTCCTCGATCGCCGACCGGCACCGGGTCCTCAACCGCGTCGCCCGCGCGATCGACGACGCGGAGCCGGGCGGACTGGTCCGCGTGATCAGCTCCCGGATCGACGACGACGCGGTCACCACCGCCCTGGTTCGCGCGGCGGCCGAGGGCGTCGACGTGCGGGTCGTGCTCGGCGACGGCACGGCGACCGGCGCGGAGAAGCGCCTCGAGGCGGCGCTGGGCACCGACCGGAAGGCGGGCTCGTGGTTCCACCGCTGCTCGGGCACCTGCCTGGGCGGCGCTGGCAAGCAGCAGGCCAACGTCGTGCTCGTCAGTCGCGCCGGCGGCACCACCGACCTCACCCTGGTCGGCTCCGGCCCACTGGTGCGGAACGAGGCGGGTCGCTGGACCGACGCGTTCCGGGTTTCGACGTCGTCGGTGTACGACGGCTACGCCCGGCTGTTCACGCGGTACGCCGCGGACGGCACCGACACGTCACCGCGACGCGTGCTTGCGTGGGGCGCCTTCAAGGCGCAGCTCTACCCCGTGCCGTCCGGGCGCCGGCACGACCCGGTGCTCAAGGCGCTCGCGCCGGTGGGGTGCCGCAACGCCCGCGGTCTGCGCACCGACGACGGCCGGACCAACGTGCGGATCGCCGTACAGGCGTGGTCGGGCGAGCGCGGGCGGCTGATCGCCGAGCGCCTCGGCGTCCTCCAGGACCGCGGCTGCGACGTGGCCGCCGTCCTGGGGCCCAAGGTCCTCGGCGGCATCCGCAGGCAGCTCGCCCGGGCGCACATCCCGACCCGGGATGCGGCCACCGGGCAGAACCTGCTCGTGGTGGACGGCCGCTACGGCAAGCTCGCCGGCGGGCACGTCGCCTGGACGGGTGCGCCCGGGTGGACCGACCAGTCGCTGGTGAGCGACGGCATCACCCTCGCGGTGCCGTACAAGGAGACGGTCCGCGGCTACCTCGACGGCTTCACCCGGGCCTGGCGCAACGGCTGAGGACGCCGGGCCTCACCAGCCGCGGGCCCGCCACTCCGCGAGGTGCGGACGCTCCGCGCCCAGCGTCGAGTCGCCACCGTGGCCCGGGTAGAACCACGTCTCGTCGGGAAGCCGCTGGAAGACCTTCGTCTCCACCTCGTCGATCAGCTGGATGAACGCCGCCTCGTCCCCGAACGTGTTGCCGACCCCGCCGGGGAACACGGTAGATTCCTAAAGGTGAACACCTCACCAGCACCGAGTCCGCGGGTCGTGCTGTACGCCCGCATCAGCGAAGACGTCACGGGCGAGGGCGTCGGGGTACGCCGCCAGCTCGACGCCTGCCGGGACCTCGCCATCGCGCGTGGCTGGATTGTGGTGGCCGAGGCCACCGACAACGACGTGTCGGCCCTCCGTGGCAAGCATCGCCCTGGTTACGCCCAGGTGCTAGACCTCGTTCGGGCCGGCGAGGTGGAGTTCGTGGTCGTGTGGCAGACGTCGAGACTGCTTCGGAACCGTCGCGAGCGGGCGGAAGCGATCGAGCTGCTCGGCCGACAGCGGGTCGGGATCATCACCGTGAAGGGCCAGGACCTCGACCTCTCCAACGCCTACGGCCGCGGCATGGCCGGGATGCTCGGGGAATTCGACACGATGGAGTCCGAGGTGAAGTCCGAGCGGGTTGCCGCCGCGGCGGCGGACCGTGCCCGCAACGGCCGGCCCAACGGCGCCCTCGGGTACGGGTGGCGCAAGGACGGGACGGGTAGCGCGGCGGTGTACGTCGAGGAACCCGAGCAGGGGGAGGTCGTGCGCGGGATCGTGCGCCGACTCCTCGGCGGCGAGTCCCTCCACGGCATCACGGACGACCTCAACGCCCGCGGGGTGCCGGCACCCAACTCGGCCCGATGGGGCAAGACGTCCGTGCGGAAGGTGGCGACCCGACCGGCGAACGCCGGACTTCGCGTGCACCATGCGGGGCGTGCGACGGAGACGACCTATCCCGGGACGTGGCCGGCCCTCGTGACCGTCGAGGAGCTGGAGCGCGTCCGCGCTCTGCTGGCGGCCCCAGAACGCCGGACCAACGGGATCACGCGTCCTGGTGCCCGCAAGCACCTACTGACGTGGGGGATCGGCGTCTGTGGCGTCTGCGGCGGCAATCTGCGGGTCGGGGTGAAGGGGAACGCCCGCCACGGCACCAAGAAATCCCTCTACCTGTGCGCGGAGAAGGGATGCGTCGGTCGTGACGAGGCGAGCGTCGACACCCTCGTTCGGGGTGTCGTGATGGAACGGCTATCCCGAGACGACGCCCTCGACTGGCTACTCGGCGACGACGACGAGGCGCGCCGGATCGGGGAGCGGGCCCGCGAGCTCCGCACGCGCCTCGACGACGCGGCCGACCAGTACGCGGACGGCGTGATCGACTCCCGCCAACTCGAACGGATTACCGCCCGACTCCGGCCGGAGATCGAGCGCGCCGAGCACGACCACGCCCGAGCGAACCGATCCCTCGACCTCGACACCCTTCGTGCCCTTGCCGGGCCGCAGGCGGGGGAGCGATGGGACCAGATGGCGCTGGCGGCGCGCCGCGCCGTCCTGGAGACGCTGGGTCTCGTGGTGCACGTGGACCGGGTCGCGAGGCGTGGCCCCGGGTTCGACCCGGAGTCGGTTCGGATCGCCTGGCGGCAGGGCTAAGTCTCTGTTGCTTCGGTTGCCGGGCACATGGGGCCGACGTACGTTCTTAGTGGCGGTCTAACCGTCGTTGACCTGGAGGCGTCGCCCAGAAAGTGGCGGCGAGCGGGGTGGTTGCCCGCGGTCATCTGATCCGATCACGACCCGACCTTGGTACGGCGACCGGGCACATCCCGACCAGATGGCCTTCGCGTGGTGATTCAACCGCGAAGGCATCCGAATGCCCACTCCTATCCCCGATGACCGTATGGCGGCCCACGTTCGCCGGATCGTCGACGAGGCCCCGCCCCTGACCGCCGAGCAGCGCGAGCGGCTCCGGGCGATCCTCCGCCCGACGTCCCCAGGCGCCCGGCGATGACCGACCGCAGCCCGCACCCGGTCCGACGTCGCGCGCCGACCGCCCACGTTCGGTACGCCCAGGCCGTCGCCGCCAGCACCCTGAGCCCATGGGCGCGCCTCGTGGCCCTCGTCATCGCGGACCTCGCACAGGCCGCCGACCCCGTCGACGGTGCGCTGGTGGTCGAGGTGTCCGCCGACGAGCTGGCACGACAAACCGGGATGGCCCGGTCCACCGCACTCAAGGCCCGTAACGAGCTCCGCGACGCCGGCTACCTCCGCTGGCAAGCGCCGGCCGCCGAACGGTGGCAAGGCCGGAGCTGCATCTACCTGTGCACCATGCCCACCGCGGTCGATGGGGAGACGTCGTCGTGACCTGGACCCGCCTCTCCGATAACTCGATGGACCGGCCCGAGTTCCTCGCGTTATCGCGGAGCGCGCGCCTCCTCCACATCGAGGCACTGGTCTACTGCAACCGCCACCTCACCGACGGACTGATCCCAGCCGCCGCCCTGCCCCGGATCACCGACGCGAACAACGTCCCGGCGCTGGTCGACGAGCTACAGGGCGCCGGGCTGTGGGTGTGGGACGAGAGCCGTACCGCCTACCTCCTCGACTGGAGTGACCAGGAGGCGGCCGAGAACGTGCGCAAGCGCAAGGCGGACAACCGCCAACGCCAGGAGCTCTATCGCCGGCGCCAGGAGAACCATCGGGACGACAAGCACGACCTCTGCGTGCCCCGTTACTGCCCCATTCGCCGCCGGCACGACCTCGACGACCACACCGGGTGTTCCGCCGCATGGTGCCGTAACGCCGTTACTTCCACTGTTACGGACCGCGTTGGTAACGACCCCCCGTCCCGTCCCGACCCGTCCCGTCCCGTAGGGACAGGGACAGGGGAAAGGACGGGAGGCGCTGTCGCGCGCTCCGCTAACGCGGCGCGCGACACGCACCCGACCTGGAGTGGAAAGGGACTGCCGCCGGGCCTCGCGATCGACGACCTGATCGGCGAGGCCACCGGCGCCTACGACGACGAGGAGACCACGTGATGAAGAGGAAGTGCCCGAGCCCCTACGCCATTGGCGTGCGCATCGACGACTGGCACGACGACGGGCACGCGAGCATCGAGCTGGCGCCCCAGCTCAGCCAGCTCTACGACGTGGAGTGGGCGAAGGCGAGGCAGGAGTACGGCCGTCTCCAGGGCGTGCCGCCGACAGAGGCGAGGGTCCCCGACGGCGTGCGGGACGCGATCGAGCGGGAGTGCAGGGCGTGGCCGTACACGATGGCCGAGACGGTCGACGCCTTCCGCTGGGTGGCCGGCGTCACCGGCCGCGTCGGACTCTGGCTCACCAACGACGTGGCAGCCCGGGGCCGGGACCACTGCCCGCGGGATCAGGGCTGCTCCGTATCCGCAGGCAGCACCAAGTACCCGGACATGTCCTCGTTCCTCAATCCGGCCGACATCGACCTGGGTGGCGAGGCGGGCCCCGTGGTTTACCTCCACGTCCCGTGGGAGGAGCGCCGCGTGTGGGTCGACCGTGCGAAGGCCCTCATCCGCCGCGTCGTCGAGGCCGAGCAGTGGCGACCCAGTGCCGGGGACGAGCGTGCGTGGGCCGGCGACACAACGTGCGCCCCGACCCTCGCCGCCCCCGTCACCAGCATCCCCAGCACCGACACACCGAAGGAGCACCACGTGACACCTACCTACAAGCAGCACCCGGAACGCCGTGACGCACCCGCCCCGGCCACGGAGGTGGCGGAATGAGCCGCGAGGACGAGCCCCAGATCGACAAGGCCCGCTCCTGCAACCTCGACGGCGGTCGGGCCGCGGTCGTCGTGATCTACGCCGACGGCGAGGAATGGCTCTGGCTCCTCGATGACCCGGCCGGTGACACCGGCTGTGCCTGCTCGCGGTGCGCGCCGCACGAGCAACTCGCGACCGCCGTGGAGGCGTAGGGGGAACGGGCGCGGCGGCCCCGCTGGCGCACAAAAACCCGCCCCAGGGCGACGCCGGGCCGGGTGGCGGGTAAGGGGGTCGCCCGCCTCCCGGCCTAGGCCCCCAGAACCACGAAGACCGAAACCAACCACCAACGAAGGAGAAGCGCCATGACCAACCACGACGACCCCACCGACAGCACCGACGACGACGAACTGCAACCCGCCGTGGAGCACGTGGTGCCGAACGTTCCGGAGGACGTCCGTCGGCACGAGTGGCTGGTGTGGGCCGGCATCGTCAGCGAGCTTCTGGCACGCGACGGGCTGTCCACACGCGGCCTCGACCATGTGCGCCGCGAGCTCCGGCCCGGCGGCCGGTGGGCCCTGCCCCGACACCTCGACGACGCCGACGGCGTGATCCTCGGTGTGCCGACGGGGATGGGCGAGCAGGCCGCTGAGCTGCTCGACGCCGTGACGCGGCGGCTGATGCAGCACCGTCCGGGGCTGGCGTCGTACTACGCAAACGACCTCGCGCCGGTCGTGCCGGACGACGCCTCGGGCCTCGACGGCATGCCGACCTGACGACACGCAGGCGCCGCGCCTCGGAGAAGTCCCGAGGCGCGGCGTAACGTCGGTCTCAGGCAAACGCCGTCCGCCACAGCAACCGGGGCCCGCAAGGGTCAAGCAGGCGATTCTGGCTGGACACCCTTTGCCGCGGATCGCACGACCCGACCGGCCCACGCCAGCCGCGCCTCGCATGAGGGACCGACGGCCAACCCTGGGCCACGACGACGGGCCATCTCCCTCGCGATGCGCTGCCCTCATTCCTTCGTACCCGTTAGAGGTGCATCCCCATGTCTTCTCCCCAGCTCGACGCGCTGAATGCGCGACGTGCCAACCTCCAGGCCGAGATCGACGCCCGGATCGACGAGCCGGTCCCGGCCAACCGCGCCGCGGCCGCACGTGCGAATGCCGAGATCCAGGAGCTCGTCGACGAGGTCAAGAGTCTCGACGCCCGCATCCAGACCACCGAGACCCAGGAACGTCGACGTGACGCCGACGCCGCCGCCCGTTCCCGGCTCGGCCAGGACACCGACGACCAGGGCCGCGCCCCGGCCCGACGTGGCTTCGGCCGCGGCGCCGACACCGTCTACGGGCGGACGAGCGGTGAATCGTACTTCCGCGACCTGGTCGCCGTCAGCCTCAACGGCGGCGCCATGCAGCACGACGCGATCCGGCGTCTCAACGAGCACGCGCAGATGGTCGAGCGGGCCTCCGGCGACCTGCCGAAGGAGTTCCGGGCCACGCCGTTGCGGATGGCCGCTGGGTCGCTCGAGCAGCGGGTGAACCCCAACCGGACCGACGGCCAGGGCGGCAACTTCGTCCCGCCGCTGTGGCTGATCGACGAGTACGTGTCGCTGCTTCGCAACGGCCGCGCGACGGCCGACCTGTGCAGCGTGCGGGAACTGCCGCCGGGCACCGACTCCATCAACCTGCCGAAGGTCGCGACCGGCACCACGACCGCGATCCAGACGGCGGACGCCGCAGCCGTCAGCTCGACGGACATGACCGACGCCAACGTGTCGGGCCCGGTCCGCACGATCGCCGGCCAGCAGGACTTCGCCCTCCAGCTCCTCGACCAGTCCCCGATCAACTTCGACGAGGTCCTGTTCCGCGACCTTCTCGCGGACTACAACGCCCAGCTCGACACCCAGGTGCTGTCCGGCACGGGCGCGTCGGGCCAGGTCGGCGGGCTCCTGCCGATGTCGGGAACCAACGCCGTGACCTACACCGATGCGACCCCCACGCTCGGCGAGTTGCTGGTGCCGATCGCCCAGGGGATGTCCCAGGCGATCAAGAACGGGAAGCGGCCGCCGACGGCGATCGTCATGCACCCGAGCATCTGGAACTGGGCCCTGACCCAGCTCGACACCACGGGCCGGCCGTTGGTCGACCTCAACTCCAACGGCCTGAGCTCGATCGCGGTCCTCAACGAGAACGCCCTGTCCGGTGTCGTCGGGTCGATGGGTGGTGTGCCGATCGTGGTGGACGCCAACCTGCCCACCAACCTCGGCGCCGGCACGAACGAGTCGCGGATCATCGTCGGCGCGTACCCCGAGGCCTACCTGTACGAGGGTGCGGTGCGGACCCGGGTGCTCCAGGAGGTCCTGAGCGGCACGCTCCAGGTTCGCGTCCAGCTCTTCAACTATCTCGCCTTCATCGGCAACCGCCGGCCGTCCGCGTTCTCCGTCGTGTCGGGCACGGGCCTGATCATGCCGACAGGCTTCTAGCCGACTGCCCCCAATCGGTCGGGGCGTCAACCACACCGCCGGCGGTTCGTACTTGGCGCCGCGCGGAACGGATGGTGTGTGGAGTGGAATCTCCTTTCGACCACGACGAAGCCACCAGCGCCCCGACCCGATCGGCAGGACCGTCCCGTCGCGGGGACGGTCCTGCCCCCGGCGTCAGTGAAGGGCAGCGGCGTACGGCGCGTGCTGCTTCACGATCCGGAACGCCTCGGGCTCGCGGTCCTCGGACACGTCGGAGATGTCGATGATGGCGGTCCCGGTGTCGCCGGATCGTGGGCTGCCGGTGGTGGCATCGAAGCCCGCGGCACGGAGCGCGGCCTTGGTTGCGGGCAGCGCGTTGGGCTGCTTCAGATCGAACGAGATGGTCTTCACCCCGACACCGTAGGCACCCGAACCCCGGGGGGAGGGTCAATCCGGTGACGACACCGATGACGACCCCGCAGTCGCCCTTTCACACCCACGGCATTTTCCACATGAAGGGAGCCACAGATGGCGGCCAAGAAGCCGAACGCCCCACACCTCGCCGTCGTGGCGTCTGCCGGCGCCAGGCGCCGCTATCGGGCCCGTGCGGGTGCTGTCACCGCCGCGGCCAACAGCGGCGATCAGCGCGCGGTTCTCGTGGCGATCCGGACCCGTCTCGCGCGTGAGGTCGACTCACCGCACACCGCGGCACGCGACCTCGCGGCGCTCACCATTCGACTACTCGCCGTCAACGCCGAGATCCGCGAGCTCGACGCTGCGGCGAAGGCGGCCGGTGCGGATAGCACCTCAAGCGGCACCGGTGGGACGCCGGACGAGGCCTTCGGCCCCTCCGACCTCTGACCTCAACTCAGCGGCGGGGGCGAGAACGGCAAACCGGCCTCGCGGACGATCGCTGAGAATGCGGTGCCAGCCCGTTTGGCCCGCTTGGTTGCGTCCGCGACCTGTGTCCGAAGGTCGTCATCGGACATACGACGCGGCTTGCCCTTCTTGAAGTTGACGTAACCCGCGCCCAACGAGTCGAACCCAGCAAAAATGAAGACCGAATGCGCGACCTGGACTCTGACTCGGTTGATGAACCGCAAGTCGTCCAGGAACTCGGAGTAGACGACCGTGGGTTCGGGGAGTTCGGTGACGATTTCCCCGAGCAGCTTGACCTTCTCCTCGACGGGAATTCGGTCCGCCGCATAGTGCAAGAACCACCCGAACGCGCGCTCGTCCTTTGCGATGGACGCCGCAATGATCCATGTCGTGAGGTTCTCGAGCGCCGCGGCCCTTGAAAGGATGGATTCGGGCCGTGGCCCGCGTCGATTAGCCACCGTGGGACCCGGCCAACACGTCCGCGAGATGCCCATCGAGGATCTCTTGGGCGCGAGCCACCTCGACTGCGTCCCAACATTCCGAGGAGTTGACGACGACGCGCGCCGCGAGGCGGATGTTCTCGGCGACCTGCATGGCCAGGTCCCGCTGAGCCGAGTCCCAGGCCCGTCCCGCCGAGTCGTCGAAGGCGTTTGCGTACCACCACGAGTCCGGCCCGTCGCTGCCGTACTTGGTAGGCGAAGGTCGAAGTCCGTCCGCGCCGGCCGCAGTCGTCAGCTCGTCGACCTTGACCTGGAGCGCACGGAGGTCGGCCCGGGGATGAAGGCAACGGTCCGAGACAGGCCCACGTGATTGAGAAGGCGCTTCGGTGGCACACCCGCTCGCGGTCAGCGACGATGCCAGCGCGATTCCAAGTGCGATCCCCCGGAGGCTCATGGGACCCGATTGTGAGGCAACCATCCGCTTTTGGCGCGAGAAATTGTCACAACCGGATTGTGCGCGCTCCCTAAAGGCTGCTGACGGCTTCCTGGGCGGCCCGCAACACCAAGCCGGCCGCGATCAGCGCGTCAGCGATGTCTAGGTTGGTCGACTCGTCGTTGAGCTGCACGCACCCGAAAACGTCGCGAACCATCTCGATCGTTTCGGCGTGAGACATATCCATGCATTCGATAAGACGACCGGGGGGGCCCCGGTCAAGGCCCGGGTTTCAACCAGACGCGACCTCGTGGCGTGCATGATGTCTCGGTGCCAGACAAGAACTCGGGGGAGAACCCAAGCGCTGCGTTCGTCGTGGAGGTCGTGATCGTGGGCCTCTGCGTCTTCGCTGTCGCGATCACCGTGGCCCTGGTGACGGATGCAGGTCCCGGCTCCACCCCGGACTGGATCGCGGCGCTCTCGACCTTCGCCGCGTTTATCGCGGCCGTGTTCGCTGGCTGGTACGCGCACCGTGCACTCCGAGTAGAGCAGCGGCGAGACGCTCACCGCGACAACACCGAACGGAGAGCCCAGGCCGTGATGGTCGCCGCATGGGCCGACTTCGCGGCGTCGGCCGAGATCGCCCACACATTCCCGGGAGACGGCGCACCCACCGTCACGGTCGGCCCAACCGTGCCAGCGCTCCTGGTTGCGACGGTGCACAACGCATCACCGTTGCCGGTGCACCAGTTCTGGTTGCAGGTGTACCTCCCGGCCCCGGACCGCACCGGTCGCTACGTCCTCGTCGCCGATCACGAGGTTGGCAGGGTCCTGCCTGGGGAGACGAAGGAGGTCGACCTTCTCGACTCTGTCCGCGTGTGGCCCGACCGTGACCTCCCGTCGCCGAGTAACCCGATCTATCAGAAGTTGGCGGCCGAGTTCGCGGGCCGCGGCACCGCCCACGACGGCCCTCCGGACATTGGCCTTGGCTGGTCCTTTAGGGACAACGGATACGTCGAGTGGGTGCGAGAACCCGGATTCGGTTTCGGAGAAGGCCCCCGTCCGGACGTCGTCGGATCACCAGCCGCGGGCGCGCCATTGACCGAGTGACGGCCGTTCGGCCCCCAGCGTCGAGTCGTTGCCGTGTCCGGGGTAGAACCACGTCTCGTCGGGTAGGCGCTGGAAGACTTTGATCTCGAGCTCGTCCATGATCTGCGCGAACGATCCCTCATCTGTTGTCCTTCCAGGACCGCCGGGGAACAGCGAGTCGCCGGTGAACAGGTGCGGGTGGCCCTCGGGGTCGTCGTAGAGGAGCGCGATCGAGCCCGGCGTGTGGCCGGCGATGGCGATCACCTCGAGGGAGACCTCTCCGACGCGGACGACGTCGCCCTGACGCACCGGCCGCGTGACCTCGACGCCGGTCTGCTCGGTGATGGCGTCGGCGTCGGGGACCCCGGCCGCGACCTCGGCCCCGGTCGCGTCGACGACGGCCTTGAGGGCGCGGTGGTGGTCCCAGTGCTGGTGGGTGGTGACGACGGTGGTGAGGCCGGCCTCGCCGACGAGGGGGAGCAGGGTCTCGGGCTCGGCGGCGGCGTCGACGAGCACCTGTGCCCCGGTCGCCCGGCAGGTCAGCAGGTAGCAGTTGTTGGACATCTTCTCGTCGACGGCGACCTTGGTGATGCGGAGGCCGCCTGCCTCGCGGACGTCGGGGGAGCCCCCGGGCGACACGTCCCCGGTGTAGGTCACCACGCGGCCATCTCCGGCAGGTCGCCGCTGTCGCTGGTCAGGCCCTCGCCGCGGCCGCGCCCGGTGAGCCACCAGGCCAGGTCGCGGGACTGGCCGGAGACGGTCGGACCGCCGGTGCCGTAGTCCCAGGTGCGGTCGAGGTCGGTGGCGTGGGCGTGGAAGGAGCCGGGCTCCCGGGCCGTCGCGTTGTCGAGCACGATGGCCGCGAACTCGGGTGTCCAGTCCGCGTGCGTCGGCCCGGCGGCCATGTCGACGTGGTGGATCTCGACCTCGCCCAGGCGCATGCCGGGCGCGGCGGCGGCCGGGAACGAGCGGCCGCCCGGCACCCGCTCGACGGTGCTGTCCCACCGCTCGTCGGGGATCGAGCTGGCCGCGTCGGCGAAGTCGGTGGTGGACGCGAGGAACCGGGTGCGCAGGGTCTGGGGATCGCTGGCGGCGAGCTCGTCGATGTCACCGTCACGGGCCTCCTGGGAGGCATACATCGGCACCTGCTCGCCGGCGACGATGCCGCGGAGGGCGCCGGCCAGCCCCTCGGCGTTCAGGGTGAGGTGGGCGAGGACGTGGGCACGGGTCCAGCCGGGCAGCAGGCTCGGCCCGGTCCAGGCCTCGTCGGGAAGGGCGTCGACGGAGCGCACCAGGCGCTGGGTCGCCTCCTGGAGCAGGTCGGCTGCGGCGCTGGTGCGGGTGAGATCGGGCATGCGACATTCCTACCCGAGCGGCCCGACAGCGACCAGTCCGGCGCGATGGGTGGACTGTCGGTGGGCCGTGAGATCGTGGTCGCGTTTCGCCCATCACCCGCGTGGCGGCTTGCCCCGCTCCGTAGGATTGGCGAACACTTGTTCGAACAGACTTCTCTCTTCGAGGATTGCCAGTGCAGGATCAGCTGATCATCCGTGGGGCGCGCGAGCACAACCTCAAGGACGTCTCGATCGACCTCCCTCGCGACTCGCTCATCGTCTTCACCGGCCTCTCCGGGTCGGGCAAGTCCTCGCTGGCGTTCGACACGATCTTCGCCGAGGGCCAGCGCCGCTACGTCGAGTCGCTCTCGGCGTACGCCCGCCAGTTCCTGGGGCAGATGGACAAGCCGGACGTCGACTTCATCGAGGGCCTCTCGCCCGCGGTCTCGATCGACCAGAAGTCCACCAGCAAGAACCCCCGCTCGACGGTCGGCACGATCACCGAGGTCTACGACTACCTCCGGCTGCTCTACGCCCGCGCCGGCCGCCCGCACTGCCCGACCTGCGGCTCGCCGATCGAGCGGCAGACGCCCCAGCAGATCGTCGACAAGATCCTCTCCCTCGAGGACGGCCGCCGCTTCCAGGTGCTGGCGCCGGTCATCCGCGGCCGCAAGGGCGAGTACGTCGAGCTCTTCCGCCAGCTCCAGCAGCAGGGCTTCTCCCGTGCGCGGGTCAACGGCGAGACCCACACGCTGGACGACCCGCCCAAGCTCGACAAGCAGAAGAAGCACACCATCGAGGTCGTGGTCGACCGGCTGGCGGTCAAGGAGTCCTCCAAGCGACGCCTCACCGACTCGGTCGAGACCGCGCTCACCCTCGCCGGTGGCCTGGTGCTCTTCGACTTCGTCGACCTCGGTCCCAAGGACGCCGGCCGCGAGCTGCGCTTCTCCGAGAAGATGGCCTGCCCCAACGAGCACGCCATCGACACCGACGAGCTCGAGCCCCGTTCGTTCTCCTTCAACTCCCCGTTCGGGGCCTGCCCGGTCTGCCACGGCCTCGGCACCCGGATGGAGGTCGACCCCGAGCTGGTCGTCCCCGACGTCACCGCGACGCTCGGCGAGGGCGCCATCCAGCCGTGGAGCCAGGCCCACGTCGCCGACTACTTCCTGCGGCTGATGGGCGCGCTGGGTGACGAGCTCGGCTTCGACCTCAACACGCCCTGGCAGGACATCTCGCCGCTCGGCCAGAAGTCGCTCCTCGACGGCCACGCCACCAAGGTCCACGTCGTGACCCGCAACCGCTACGGCCGCGAGCGCGCCTACTACGCCGAGTTCGAGGGCGTCCGCAGCTACATCGAACGTCGCCACCGCGAGGCCGAGTCCGACACGAGCCGCGAGCGGTTCGAGGGCTTCATGCGCGAGGTCCCGTGCCCGGCGTGCGACGGCAGCCGCCTCAAGCCGGTCTCGATGGCCGTGACGCTCGGTGCGCGGGAGTCCGGCGGCAAGAACATCGCCGAGGTCTGCGCCCTGCCGATCAACGAGACCGCCGAGTTCCTGCGCACCCTCGACCTGAGCGCCCGCGAGCGCCAGATCGGCGAGCGGGTGCTCAAGGAGATCCAGGAGCGGCTCAACTTCCTGCTCGACGTCGGCCTCGACTACCTCTCGCTGGACCGCCCCTCCGGCTCGCTGAGCGGCGGCGAAGCGCAGCGGATCCGGCTCGCGACCCAGATCGGCGCCGGCCTCGTCGGCGTGCTCTACGTCCTCGACGAGCCCTCGATCGGCCTGCACCAGCGCGACAACCACCGCCTGATCGAGACCCTGCTCCGGCTCAAGGACCTCGGCAACACCCTGATCGTCGTCGAGCACGACGAGGACACGATCCGGGTCGCCGACTGGATCGTCGACATCGGTCCCGGTGCCGGCGAGCACGGCGGCCAGGTCGTCCACAGCGGCAGCGTCGCCGACCTGCTCAAGCACCCCGACTCGATGACCGGCCAATACCTGTCTGGCCGGCGCGAGATCCCCGTCCCCGCCGTGCGCCGCCCGCGCACCAAGGGCCGGGAGCTCACCGTCCACGGCGCCCGCGAGCACAACCTCCAGAACGTCGACGTCAGCTTCCCGCTCGGCCTGTTCGTCGCCGTGACGGGCGTCTCCGGGTCGGGCAAGTCGACCCTGGTCAACGACATCCTCTACACCTCGCTGGCCAAGCAGATCTACAACGCCCGCGCCGTCCCCGGCCGGCACCAGAAGATCACCGGTCTCGAGCACGTCGACAAGGTCATCCACGTCGACCAGTCGCCGATCGGCCGCACCCCGCGGTCCAACCCCGCGACCTACACCGGCGTCTTCGACCACATCCGCAAGCTGTTCGCCTCGACCCCCGAGGCCAAGATGCGCGGCTACCTCCAGGGCCGGTTCTCCTTCAACGTCAAGGGCGGTCGCTGCGAGGCGTGCGCCGGCGACGGCACGATCAAGATCGAGATGAACTTCCTGCCGGACGTCTACGTCCCCTGCGAGGTCTGCCACGGCGCGCGCTACAACCGCGAGACGCTCGAGGTGCACTACAAGGGCAAGACGATCGCCGAGGTCCTCGACATGCCGATCGAGGAGGCCGCCGACTTCTTCGCCGCGGTGCCTGCGATCGCCCGTCACATGAAGACACTGTGCGAGGTCGGCCTGGGCTACGTCCGCCTCGGCCAGCCGGCCACCACGCTGTCCGGCGGCGAGGCGCAGCGCGTCAAGCTGTCCTCGGAGCTGCAGAAGCGCTCCACCGGCCGCACCGTCTACGTCCTCGACGAGCCGACGACCGGCCTGCACTTCGAGGACATCCGCAAGCTGCTGCTGGTGCTCGGCCGCCTGGTCGACGCCGGCAACACCGTGCTGGTGATCGAGCACAACCTCGACGTCATCAAGACCGCCGACTGGCTGGTCGACATGGGTCCCGAGGGCGGGTCGCGCGGCGGCCTGGTCGTCGCCGAGGGCACGCCCGAGGCGGTCGCGGCCGTCGAGGCGAGCCACACCGGCACGTTCCTGGCGCCGCTGCTCGACGGCAAGCACGCCAAGCAGCCCGCCCGGATGCTCAGCGCCAAGACCGAGCCCGTCCCCGCCAAGCGCGCGGCCGCCAAGAAGACGACGGCCAAGAAGGCAGTGGCGAAGAAGACGGTGGCGAAGAAGGCGGTCGCCAAGAAGTCGGCTTCGCAGCGGTAGGTAGGGTCGCGGTCGTGACCACGGAATCCGGAATCTCCCGCCGCCACGCCCTCGCCGGTGCCGCCACCATCGGTGTCGGCCTGCCGCTCCTCGCCGCGTGCGGCGGGGGATCGGACGCCACGACGGGGGCCCCGGCGTCTCCCGACGCCGGTCCGCTGGGCGCCACCGCAGACATCCCGGTCGGCGGCGGCACGGTCTTCGCGGACCAGAAGGTCGTCGTCACCCAGCCCACCGCGGGCGAGTTCAAGGGCTTCTCGGCCACCTGCACCCACCAGGGCTGCGTCGTCGCCAACGTGACCGAGACGATCAACTGCCCGTGCCACGGCAGCAAGTTCTCCATCGAGGACGGCTCCGTGCAGAACGGCCCCGCCACCCGGGCTCTGCCCGAGGTCACCGTCACGGTCGACGGCGACCAGATCAGCATCAGCTGACGCCGGCGGGCACCCCCGGCAGCTTGCGGCGCCACGACTCGTCGCGCGGGGACCTCCGGCGGTCCAGCCGCGCGTCCAGGACGACGCGCGCCTCGTCCCAGCGCCCGGCGCGGATGAGCGCGGCGATCCGGGCCTCCTCGACGATCTCGCGCTGCGCGTCCGAGCCGCCGAGCCGACGGGTCGGCCCGGCCAGTGCGGCGAGCTCGTCGGCGGCCCGCGAACACCGACCGGAGGCCATCGCGCCCAGCGCGCGGGCCAGCGGCGCCACGACCTCGCGCTGGGTCGGGTGTGCGTGCGCGGCCGCCCACGTGGCGAGGCGGCCGAGGCCGCCCGTGTCGCCGAGGGCCAGCAGCGTCACGGCCGCGTGGAGGGCCAGGAACGGCGTCGACGGGGTCTCGAGGACTCCGCGCCCGGCCACCGACGCGACCGCTGCGATGTCCGGCACGTCCTCGGCGCCCGGGGTCAGGGCCCACCGGAACAACAGCGAGCCGCTGTCGACCAGCGCCCGGCAGCCCAGGCCGCGCTCGGGGCGCAGCTGGGACTCATAGCGCCGGCGTACGGCGTCGAGGTCGCCCAGCGTCAGCTCGTGCAGGGCGGCGTGCCAGGAGAAGTGGCTGAGGCTGTCGATCGAGGCGCCCTCGCCCGTCACCCAGCCGTCCATCCAGGCCAGCCCGGCCTCGTGGTCCCCGGTCTCGTAGTGGGCGTGCGCGCGGGCGTGTGCCGAGTGCCCCGCCCCCGGCTCCTCCGCGAGCGAGCGGCAGGACAGCTCCATCGCCTCGTCGAACCGGCCCTGCTCCTGGCGCACGAAGGCGAGCAGTCCGGTGAACCACCAGTCGTCGCCGTACGCCGGGATGGCCCGCTCGACGATCGCCCAGGCCTCCTCGGGCACCTCGGTGACGCCGGCGAAGGCGATGGTCGGCACGGCCGTCGACAGCAGGAGGGCGTCGCGCGGGTGCGCCTCGAGGTGCCGCACCAGCGCCGAGGAGTCCCCGCGGACGTGGGCGGCGACGGCGTGCACGTGGCTGCGCTCGCGGGCGGTGCCCCGGGCGGCGTGCAGCTCGGCGTCGCGCAGCCGGGCCCGGACGTCGACCGCCGCGCACAGCTCGTGGCCGAAGAGGGCGAGCGCCGCATGTCCCATCGCGAAGGTCGGGTCGACGGCGATCGAGGTCGCCACGGCCTCGGCGGCTCCGGTGCGCAGCGCGAGCAGGTCGCGGACCCCGCGGGTGTAGGCGGTGGCCGCCTCGGGCGAGGTGGTGAGCTCGTAGTCGTAGAGATCGCGACAGACCATGTAAATACAGTAAGTCACGCGAGATAAAAACCGGAGAATCTGCGTCGCGTCGGCGCAACTGCCGGACTGTCCCCACGGGACCGTAGGGTTGCGGTGTGCCTGCTGGTCGACCTTCCCGTTCCTCCCGAGGGCCGTTGTCCTACCGTCCCGAGCCCGGCTCGATCCCGACCCAGCCGGGCGTCTACCGGTTCCGAGACCCGCGCGGCCGGGTGATCTACGTCGGCAAGGCGAAGAACCTCCGCGCCCGGCTCTCGTCGTACTTCCAGGACGTCGGCAACCTCCACCAGCGCACGGCCACGATGGTCACGACCGCGGCCAGCGTCGAGTGGACGACCGTCAACACCGAGGTGGAGGCGCTCCAGCTGGAGTACTCCTGGATCAAGGAGTTCGACCCGCGCTTCAACGTCAAGTACCGCGACGACAAGTCCTACCCGTGGCTCGCGGTCACCGTCGGCGAGGAGTTCCCGCGGGTGATGGTCGGCCGCGGCGCCAAGCGCAAGGGCACCCGCTACTTCGGCCCCTACAGCCACGCCTGGGCGATCCGCGAGACCGTGGACCAGCTGCTGCGCGTCTTCCCGATGCGCTCGTGCAGCAACGGCGTCTTCAAGCGGTCCAGCCAGATCGGCCGGCCATGCCTGCTCGGCTACATCGACAAGTGCTCGGCGCCGTGCGTCGGCTCGGTGAGCGCCGAGGAGCACCGCGCGATCGTCGACGACTTCTGCGACTTCATGGCCGGCCAGACGACCGGGTTCGTGCGCCGCATCAAGAAGGAGATGTACGCCGCCTCCGAGGCCGAGGACTACGAGAAGGCCGCGCGGCTGCGCGACGACCTCGGGGCTCTCGAGAAGGCCCTGGAGAAGCAGGCCGTCGTGCTCGGTGACGGCACCGACGCCGACGTGATCGCGCTCGCCGAGGACCCGCTCGAGGTCGCGGTCCAGATCTTCTACGTGCGCGGTGGCCGGATCCGCGGCCAGCGCGGGTGGGTGGCCGACCGGGTCGAGGAGGGCGAGACGCCCGAGCTGGTGGAGACCCTGCTCCTGCAGCTCTACGCCGGCGCCGACGACGCCGGTGACACCATCCCGCGCGAGATCCTGGTGCCGGCGATGCCCCCGGACGCCGCGACCTTCGAGGAGCTGCTCAGCGACCTGCGGGGGAGCCGGGTGGCGATCCGGGTCCCGCAGCGGGGCGACAAGAAGACGCTCCAGGAGACGGTGGCGCGCAACGCCGGCCAGGCGCTGGTGCTGCACAAGACCAAGCGGGCCAGCGACCTGACGACCCGCAACCGCGCGCTGGAGGAGATCCAGGCGGCGCTCGAGCTCGACGAGGTGCCCCTGCGCATCGAGTGCTACGACGTCTCCAACCTCCAGGGCACCGAGGTCGTGGCCTCGATGGTGGTCTTCGAGGACGGCCTGCCCCGCAAGTCCGAGTACCGCCGCTTCGTCATCAAGGGCGTCGACGGGCAGAACGACGTCGCGTCGATGCACGAGGTCATCACCCGCCGCTTCCGGCGGCTGCTCGACGAGCAGTCCCGCAGCACCGAGGTGTCCACCGAGAGCGGGCCGATGCTCGTCGACCCCGAGACCGGGCGACCCCGCAAGTTCGCCTACGCGCCGGGCCTCGTGGTCGTCGACGGCGGCCCGCCGCAGGTCGCGGCGGCGCAGCGGGCCCTCGACGAGCTCGGCATCGACGACATCCCGGTCTGCGGCCTGGCCAAGCGCCTCGAGGAGGTCTGGCTGCCCGCCGAGGAGGACCCTGTCATCCTCGCGAGGTCCAGCGAGGGGCTCTACCTCCTCCAGCGGATCCGCGACGAGGCCCACCGCTTCGCGATCACCCACCACCGCAACCGGCGCTCCAAGTCGATGGTCGAGAGCCTGCTCGACGACGTGCCGGGCCTCGGCGAGGTGCGACGCAAGACCCTGCTCAAGCACTTCGGGTCGCTGAAGAAGCTGCGGTTGGCGACCGTCGAGGAGATCGCCCTGGTGCCCGGCATCGGCGAGCGCACGGCGACGGCCATCAAGGATGCGGTCGCGTCGGCGAGCAGCAAGACTGGCCCCGTGATCACCAGCATCAACACCGCCACCGGTGAGATCGAGGAGTCCTGATGACGTTGGAAGACCACCGCGGCGAGCTCGTGGTCGTCACCGGCATGACCGGCGCCGGACGCAGCACGGCCGCGAAGGAGCTGGAGGACCTCGGCTTCTACGTCGTCGACAACATGCCGCCCAGCCTGCTGCGGGACGTCGTGCGGCTCGTCGACGAGAGCAAGGGCCCCGAGCAGCCCATCGCCGTCGTGGTCGACGTGCGCAGCGGCTCGTTCTTCCAGTCCCTGCAGGCCAACCTCGCACAGGGGGCCACCGGCCGGCGTACGACGCTGGTGTTCCTGGAGGCCTCCGACGACGTCCTCGTACGCCGCCAGGAGGCCGTGCGACGCCCGCACCCCCTCCAGGCCGGCGGCCGCCTGCTCGACGGCCTCCAGCGCGAACGCTCCGTCCTCGCGGAGCTGCGCAGCGACGCCGACCTGGTCATCGACACCTCGACGCTCAACGTGCACCAGCTCACCGACCGGATCGCGGAGGCCTTCGGTGCGCCGGAGGCGATCCAGCTCCAGGTCACCGTGACGAGCTTCGGCTTCAAGTACGGCATCCCCGTCGACGCCGACTTCGTCGCCGACATGCGCTTCCTGCCCAACCCCTTCTGGATCCCCGAGCTGCGTGCGGGCACCGGCCGGGACCGCGAGGTGGCCGACTACGTCAAGAGCCGGCCCGGGGCCGCGGAGTTCCTCGACGCCTACGTGCCGCTCCTGGCCGGCGTGGCTGAGGGCTACCTCCGCGAGGGCAAGCGCTTCATGACGGTGGCCGTCGGCTGCACCGGCGGCAAGCACCGCAGCGTCGCGATGACCGAGGAGATCGCCCGACGCCTCAAGGACCTCGGCTACACGACCCGGGCCGCCCACCGCGACCTCGGCCGGGAGTGATGACCCACCGCGCCCAGTCGGCCGTGGCCCTCGGTGGTGGCCACGGCCTGCACGCGTCCCTGCAGGCCCTGCGACGCCTGGTCGACGAGCTCGTCGTCGACGACCTGACCGCGATCGTCACGGTCGCCGACAACGGCGGCTCGTCGGGGCGCCTGCGCGGGGAGTTCGGGGTGCTCCCGCCCGGTGACCTCCGGATGGCGCTCGCCGCCCTGTGCGGCGACGACGACTGGGGCGCGACCTGGGCGGAGGTGCTCCAGCACCGCTTCGCCGGCGACGGCGAGATGCGCGGCCACGTGATCGGCAACCTGCTGATCGTCGGGCTCTGGGAGCGCCTGGGTGACCACGTCAAGGCCCTCGACTGGGTCGGCAAGCTCCTCGGTGCCACCGGACGCGTGCTGCCGATGGCGCTGACACCGCTCGACATCACCGCACAGGTGCGCGGTCTGGACCGCTCCGACCCGGATGCCCTGACCACGGTGCGCGGTCAGGTCGAGGTCGCGACCACGGAGGGCGTGATCGACTCGGTGCAGCTCGACCCTGCCGACCCGGTGGCCTGCCCGGAGGCCGTCGCCGCGATCCGCGACGCCGACTGGGTCGTGATCGGGCCGGGTTCGTGGTTCACCTCGGTCATCCCGCACCTGCTCGTCCCCGAGCTGCGCCGCGCCCTGGCCGAGACCGACGCCCGCGTGATCATCGTGCTCAACCTCGACGAGCAGGCGGGGGAGACCGGCGGCTTCGGTCCCGACGACCACCTGGCGGTCCTCTCCGAGCACGCCCCGGACCTCAAGGTGCACGCCGTGCTCGCCGACCGGGCCCGCGTCGGTGAGGGCCTCGCCGATCTCGAGCACGTCGTGCACGCCCACGGCGCACGCCTGTTCGTCGACGACGTGGCGGCCGACGACGGGTCTCCACGGCATGACCCTGCGAAGCTCGCGGCGGCCTATGCGAGGATCGTCGAGCACTCCTGATTCGGCAGGGTGATTGACCAGCATGACAGGATCGGCAGCATGGCGATGACGGCACAGGTGAAGGCTGAACTCTCCTCCACCCAGATCACGAAGACCTGTTGTCGCAAGGCGGAAGTCGCCTCGATGCTCCGCTTTGCCGGCGGTCTGCACATCGTCAGCGGACGCATCGTGGTGGAGGCTGAGCTCGACACCGGCGCGGCCGCCCGAAGGGTCCGCAAGGACATCGCCGAGGTCTACGGCCACCAGTCCGACGTGGTCATGGTCCAGGGCAACGGCATCCGCAAGGGCAGCCGCTACATCGTCCGGATCGTCAAGGACGGCGAGGCCCTCGCCCGCCAGACCGGACTCCTCGACCAGCGCGGGCGACCCGTGCGCGGCCTGCCGCCGGCGGTCGTGTCCGGTGGTGGCTGCGACGCCGTCGCCGCGTGGCGCGGCGCCTTCCTGGCCCATGGCTCGCTCACCGAGCCCGGCCGGTCCTCGGCCCTCGAGGTGACCTGCCCCGGCCCCGAGGCCGCGCTCGCGCTCGTCGGCGTCGCCCGCCGCCTCGGCATCCAGGCCAAGGCCCGCGAGGTGCGCGGCGTGGACCGCGTCGTGATCCGCGACGGCGACGCCATCGGCCAGCTGCTCACCCGGCTGGGCGCCCACGAGTCGCTGATGGCCTGGGAGGAGCGCCGGATGCGCCGCGAGGTGCGCGCGACGGCCAACAGGCTCGCCAACTTCGACGACGCCAACCTGCGCCGCTCGGCGCGCGCGGCCGTCGCCGCGGGCGCCCGCGTGGAGCGTGCGCTGGAGATCCTCGGCGAGGAGATCCCCGACCACCTCAAGCTGGCCGGCTCGCTGCGCCTCGAGCACAAGCAGGCCTCGCTCGAGGAGCTCGGCCAGCTGCACGAGCCCGTGCTGACCAAGGACGCCATCGCCGGCCGCATCCGCCGCCTGCTGGCGATGGCCGACAAGCGCGCCGAGGAGCTCGGGATCCCCGACACCGAGGCGTCGCTGACCCCGGAGATGCTCGCCGACGAGGCCTGAGCAGGGCGCCGGCAGGGCGTGACCACGGTTACTTGCACGTACGCCGGGACGCCGGTGTCAGCGACCGAGACCGGGCGATAGGGTCGATGGCGCTGGTCACCGAAGGCCAGTGTTCGTCCACGGGGTCACCAAAGGCCCCACACCTAGGAGGCATGGACCCATGACCGTCCGCGTAGGCATCAACGGCTTCGGCCGGATCGGCCGCAACTTCTTCCGGGCCGTTCGGGCCTCCGGTCTCGACATCGAGATCGTCGGCGTCAACGACCTGACCGACAACGCCGTCCTGGCGCACCTGCTCAAGTACGACACGATCCTCGGCCGTCTCGACGCCGACGTGACGTCGACCGACGACGCGATCGTCGTCGGCGGCAAGGAGATCAAGGCGTTCGCCGAGCGCAACCCGGCCGACCTCAAGTGGGGTGAGCTCGGTGTCGACATCGTCGTGGAGTCCACCGGCTTCTTCACCGACGCCACCAAGGCGCGTGCGCACGTCGACGCCGGCGCCAAGAAGGTCATCATCTCGGCCCCCGCGTCCAACGAGGACATCACGGTGGTCATGGGTGTCAACCACACCGACTACGACCCGGCGCAGCACACCGTCATCTCCAACGCCTCGTGCACCACCAACTGCCTGGCGCCGATGGCCAAGGCCCTCCACGACGAGCTCGGCATCGTCAAGGGCCTGATGACGACCATCCACGCCTACACGGCGGACCAGAACCTCCAGGACAACATCCACAAGGACCTGCGTCGCGCCCGCGCCGCGGCCCTCAACGTGGTGCCGACCTCGACCGGTGCGGCCAAGGCGATCGGCCTGGTCATGCCCGAGCTCAAGGGCAAGCTCGACGGCTACGCCTTGCGCGTCCCGGTCCCGACCGGCTCGGCCACCGACCTCACCTTCGAGGCCGGCCGTGAGACCACCGTCGAGGAGGTCAACGCGATCGTGCAGAAGGCCGCCGACGGCCGCTTCCTGCGCTACTCGACCGACCCGATCGTCTCCTCCGACATCGTGACCGACCCGGCGTCCTGCATCTTCGACGCACCGCTGACCAAGGTCATCGGCAACCAGGTCAAGGTCGTCGGCTGGTACGACAACGAGTGGGGCTACTCCAACCGCCTCGCGGACCTGATCGCCTACATCGGCGAGACGCTCTGACGCATGGCTGACTACGGCAACCTCGGTGACGTCGCCGGCAAGCGGGTCCTGGTCCGCTCGGACCTGAACGTCCCGCTGGACGGCACCACCATCACCGACGACGGCCGGATCCGCGCCAGCGTCCCCACCATCCGCTCCCTGGCCGAGGCCGGGGCGCGGGTGGTGGTGACCGCGCACCTCGGTCGCCCCAAGGGCGCCCCCGAGGAGCGCTACTCGCTCCGCCCGGTCGCGGCCCGCCTCGGCGAGCTCCTCGGCACGGACGTCGCGTTCGCCACAGACACGGTGGGGGAGAGCGCCCGCAGCACGGTCGACGGCCTCGCCGACGGCCAGGTGGCGGTGCTCGAGAACGTCCGCTTCAACCCGGGCGAGACCAGCAAGGACGACGCGGAGCGCAGCGCCTTCGCCGACCAGCTTGCGTCGCTGGCCGACGCGTTCGTCTCTGACGGCTTCGGCGTGGTGCACCGCAAGCAGGCCTCGGTCTACGACGTGGCGCAGCGGCTCCCGCACGCGATGGGGGCGCTCGTCGCCACCGAGATCGACGTGCTCCGTCGGTTGACGGTGGACCCCGCGCGCCCGTACGTCGTGGTCCTCGGCGGCTCGAAGGTCTCCGACAAGCTCGGGGTCATCGACAACCTGCTCGGCAAGGCCGACAAGCTGCTCATCGGCGGCGGCATGGTCTTCACGTTCCTCAAGGCCCAGGGCCACGAGGTCGGCAAGAGCCTCCTCGAGGACGACCAGCTCGACGTCTGCCGGGCCTACCTGCAGCGTGCCGAGGAGTCGGGCGTCGAGATCCTGCTGCCGACCGACATCGTGGTCGACACGGCCTTCCCGTCCGGCGACCGCACCCCCGAGCCCCGCGTGGTCCCGGCGACGGAGATCCCCTCCGACGCCCTGGGCCTCGACATCGGCCCGGACTCGGGCGCGGCGTTCGCGGCCGCCCTCGCCGACGCCGAGACGGTGTTCTGGAACGGTCCGATGGGCGTCTTCGAGGTCGCCGCCTTCGCCGAGGGCACCCGTGCCGTCGCCGAGGCGCTGACCAAGGTCCCCGGCCTCTCCGTGGTCGGTGGTGGCGACTCCGCCGCGGCCGTCCGCACGCTCGGCTTCGACGAGTCGGCCTTCGGCCACATCTCCACCGGTGGTGGCGCCTCCCTCGAGTACCTCGAGGGCAAGGAGCTGCCCGGCATCCAGGTCCTGGAGGACTGAACACACATGGCCAAGCGCACCCCGCTCATGGCGGGCAACTGGAAGATGAACCTCAACCACCAGGAAGCGGTGGTGCTGGTCCAGAAGCTCGCCTGGACGCTCAACGACAAGAAGCACGACTACGCCCGCGTCGAGGTCGTCGTCTGCCCGCCCTTCACCGACCTGCGGTCGGTGCAGACGCTCGTCGACGGTGACCGCCTGCAGGTGAAGTACGCCGCCCAGGACGTCTCCACGCAGGACTCCGGCGCCTACACCGGCGAGATCTCGGCCTCGATGCTGGCCAAGCTCGGCTGCTCCTACGTCGTGGTCGGGCACTCCGAGCGTCGCGAGTACCACGCCGAGAGCGACCAGGTCGTCAACGCCAAGGCCCACAAGGCGCTGGCGGCCGGGATGACGCCGATCGTGTGCGTCGGCGAGGGCCTGGAGGTCCGCAAGGCCGGCGAGCACGTCCCCTACACGCTGGCGCAGGTCGACGGCTCGCTCGCGGGGTTCACCGCCGAGCAGGTCGCCGGCCTCGTCGTGGCCTACGAGCCCGTCTGGGCGATCGGGACCGGTGAGGTCGCGACCCCCGACGACGCGCAGGAGGTGTGCGCGGCGATCCGGGCCCGCATCGGCGAGACACACGGTGCGGACGCGGCGGGCGCCGTACGCGTTCTCTACGGCGGTTCGGTCAAGGCTGCGAACGTCGCGGGCATCATGGAGCAGGACGACGTCGACGGCTGTCTCGTGGGAGGTGCGAGCCTCCAGGCAGACGAGTTCGGGGGGATCTGCCGCTTCCACGAGATGCCTGTCCTGTAACGCTGCAGGCGTGACGTAGGCTTTACCACCGTGACTCTCTTCTTCACGATCATCCTCGTTGCAGCGAGCGTGCTGATGGTCCTTCTGGTCCTGCTCCACAAGGGTCGCGGTGGCGGCCTCTCGGACATGTTCGGCGGTGGCGTGTCGAGCTCCCTCGGGGGCTCGTCCGTGGCTGAGCGCAACCTCGACCGCCTCACGGTCGGGATCGGCGTGATCTGGTTTGCCACCGTGATCGCTCTCGGCCTGCTCCTGGCCTACCAGAACTGAGGAAGGAACACCCGTGGCTGGTGGTGGAGGAAACGCTATTCGCGGTAGCCGGGTGGGGGCCGGCCCGATGGGTGAGGCGGAGCGTGGCGAAGCAGCCCCGCGCCAGGCCGTCACCTACTTCTGCTCGCACGAGCACCGTTCGGTCGTGACCTTCTCGGTCGAGGCCCAGGTGCCGGACTCGTGGGACTGCCCCAAGTGCGGTCTCCCGGCCGGCCGGGACGCCGAGAACGCGCCCCCGGCTCCGAAGATCGAGCCCTACAAGACGCACCTCGCCTACGTGAAGGAGCGTCGCTCCGACAAGGAGGCCGAGGACATCCTCGACGAGGCCCTCGCCCTCCTGCGCTCACGCCGCAAGTCCGGCGACATCATCTTCTGACGCGACACGGCACTTGGGGGCACTCCCAGCGTGCCGAAGGGGCACTTGCAGGCACTCTCACGGGGGTGAGACGGCTATCCGGGGAAGTCCGGGTCAGTGCCTGTGGATGAGCTCGGCGACGGATCGCCGTCGAGATGCATCCTCGAGCCATGCGACCCCCACCTTCGTGGCTCCCGCCTGACCTGGTTCTCCTCGACGAGCGCTGCCCGCTGCCCCTGGATCGACCGTTCACGGCCGACCAGGCGGCGGGGCTGGGCGTCTCGAGATGGTTCATCAGGCTGCTCATGGATCGAGCCCTGATCAGGCCGATCCTGCGCGGCACCTACGTCGTCACCCAGGTCCGCGACTGTGTCGATCTGAGGGCGGCGGCCCTTCGCCTGGTCATCCCCGAGTCGGCGATCGTCACCGACCGGACGGCGGCGTGGCTGCTCGGCGTGGACATCCTGCCGCGCTCGGCCGTCCATGCGCCCCCTCCGCTCGACGTCTTCAGCTCGACCTGCTCGAGACTTCGACGCCCGGGTGTCGCGAGCGGCACCCGACAGTTCCTCCCGCGCGACCTGACCGTCGTGCATGGAGTGCGCGTCACCACGCCGCTGCGCACCGCCCTGGACCTGGGGCGCCGCCTCTGGCGCTTCGACGCGCTGGCGGCGCTCGACGGGTTCCTGCGGATCGGGGTCGACCACGACGAGCTGCTGGCCGAGGTCGAGCGCTTCCGCGGGGAGCGGGGCGTGGTTCAGCTCCGCTGGCTGGCGCCCCTGGCCGACGGCCGGTCGGAGTCGGTGGGCGAATCGGTCCTGCGGCTGCACTGGTACGACGCGGGGCTACCGAAGCCCGAGCTCCAGTGGTGGGTCCACGACGAAACGGGCGCTCCCGTCTTCCGTCTCGATCTCGCGCACCCCGAGCTGAGGTATGCCGCCGAGTACAACGGCGAGCGGTTCCACTCGGGCGACGAGGCGGAGGGGAAGGACGCTCACCGCCTTGAGTGGCTCGAGTCGCGGGACAGCTGGCTCCTCGACGTGTTCACGGGCGCCGACGTGTTCGGACTCCAGGCCACCGCGCCGGACCGGCTGCTCGCGGGATTTCACCGGGCCCGCCAACGGTGCGGGCTCTGGGTGCCCGAGTCGGCGTACCGCGACGCGCAACCGTAATGCCGTCTCGGCGAGCTGAGGCTGCCTCCAACTGCCGTCTCGGGGCGATGAGAGTGCCCCCAAGTGCCCTCTCGCGTCAGAGGCGCGAGGCGGCGGGGCGGTCGAGGAACCAGATGGTCTCCTCGAGGCCGCTGACGCCGGCGGCGGGGATGTCGTGGAGGTCGGGCGGGGGCTCGGCGAGGGCGCGGGCGACGGCGTCGGCCTTCTCCTCGCCGCTGACCAGGAACCACACGGACCGCGAGCGGTTGAGGGCGGCGAGGGTCAGGCTGATCCGCTCGGGCGGCGGCTTGGGCGAGTCGTGGACGCGTACGGCGATCCGGTCGTCGACGTCCAGGGCGGCGTGGCCGGGGAACAGCGAGGCGACGTGCCCGTCGGGGCCGACGCCCAGCATCAGCACCTCGAACTCGCCGGCGCCGTCCGCGCGCATGGCGTCGCCGTAGTCGGCGGCTCCCTGCTCCGCCGAGGAAGCGTCGGCCGTCGAGGGCATCGGGTGCACCTTGCCCGGGTCGACCGGCACCGCGTCGAGGAAGTCCGACCTGGCCTGGCCGGCGTTGCGGTCCGGGTCGTCGGGAGCCACGAAGCGTTCGTCGCCCCACCAGACCACGACCCGCGACCAGTCGACGTCGGAGTCGGGGGAGAGGCGGGCGACCTCGGCGTGGATGCGCCGGGCGATGGTGCCGCCGGTGAGCCCGATGTGCGGCTCGCGGCCGTCCGCCTGCGCGTCCTCGATCCGGGACAGCAGCTCGCCGGCGACGGCGGTCGCCAGCGCCTCGGGACCCTCGTGGACCTCGACGAGGGCGGCGCTCACGTCGCCGTCCGCATCGCCAGCAGCTTGCGCGCCGTCGCGGCGTAGATGTCGTCCTCGTCGAGGCGCCGCAGCTCCTCGCCCAGCAGCTCGGGCAGGTCGCGACGCTTGAGCGCGATCGGCCGGTCCGGCCGGCCCGGCGAGCTGAACGTCGCCAGCTTGCCGTCGGGACGCGCGATCGAGATCGGCCCGTCCTTCGTCTCCAGGACGACCTCGGTGATGCCGGGGCCCGAGGATGCGTGCCGCGACACCTTCACCTTGAGCCGGTCGGCCAGCCATGCGGCCAGCAGGTCGGCGCTGGGACTGATCCGCTCGGACGTGACCGACGCCGACGTCACCTTGAGCTCGTGCTGGTCCAGCGCCGCGGCCAGCAGCGCCCGCCACGGGGTGATCCGCGTCCACGCGAGGTCCGTGTTGCCCTTGGCGTACGACGCGCACTGCTGGTGGATCGCCTTGCCCTTGTTGCGCGAGGCCCCGGCCGCATCGGTGATCCGCCGCTGCGCCAGCATGCCGAGCGGGTCCGTGGCCGGGTCGTCGGGCGGGTTCGAGGGCCACCAGACGGCGACGGGGGAGTCGGGAAGCAGGAGCGGGAGCACGACCGACTCGGGGTGCTTGACCACCTCGCCCTTGAGCCGGATCAGGGCGGTCTCGCCGGTCCAGCCGGAGCCGGTGCCGACCTGGGCGTTGACCACACCGCTGCCGCGGCCGTCACCGAGGATCACGCCCAGCACCCGCGCGGGGTGCTCGTGGGAAGCAGCCTGCGCGGCCGCCATCGCGTCCTCCGCGACGTCCTCGTCGACGACGATGACCAGGGTCATCACCATGCCCATCGCAGGGCTGCCGGCCTTGGTGCGGGCGCGGACGAACTCGGCCGCGATCCCCGCGGAGTTGGTGTCCAGGAGCTCGATCATGGACGTCGCCACACCCTTCCGTCACGCGCCAGCATCTTGTCGGCGGACGCGGGTCCCCAGGTGCCGGACTCGTAGGCGTCCGGCTTCCCCTTCTTCGCCCACGCCTCGAGGATCGGGTCGAGGATCTTCCACGAGAGCTCGACCTCCTCGTGCCGCGGGAACAGCGGCGGGTCACCCAGCAGCACGTCCAGGATCAGGCGCTCGTAGGCCTCGGGTGACTCCTCGGTGAACGAACCGCCGTAGGCGAAGTCCATGTTGACGTCGCGGATCTCCATCGCGGTGCCGGGCACCTTGGAGCCGAAGCGGATCGTCATGCCCTCGTCGGGCTGCACGCGGATGACCAGCGCGTTGTGGGTCAGCTCCTCGGTGGAGGACTCGCTGAACGGCAGGTGCGGCGCCTGCTTGAACACGACCGCCACCTCGGTGACACGGCGGCCCAGCCTCTTGCCGGTGCGCAGGTAGAACGGCACCCCGGCCCAGCGGCGGGTGTCGACGTCGAGCCGCACCGCCGCGAACGTCTCGGTCGTGGAGGTCTTGCGGATCCCCTCCTCCTCGAGGAAGCCGACGACCTTCTCGCCGCCCTGCCAGCCCTCGGCGTACTGCCCGCGGGCGGTGGCCAGGTCGAGGCGGCGCGGCAGCGCGATGCTCTTGAGCACCTTCTGCTTCTCGATCCGCAGGCTCTCGGCGTCGAACGAGGTCGGCTCCTCCATCGCGACGAGGCACATCAGCTGGAGGAGGTGGTTCTGGATGACGTCACGGGCGGCGCCGATGCCGTCGTAGTAGCCCGCGCGGCCGCCGATGCCGATGTCCTCGGCCATGGTGATCTGCACGTGGTCGACGTAGTTGTTGTTCCACAGCGGCTCGAACATCGCGTTGGCGAAGCGCATCGCCAGGATGTTCTGGACCGTCTCCTTGCCGAGGTAGTGGTCGATCCGGAAGATCGAGCCCGGCGGGAAGACGCCGTCGAGGATGCCGTTGAGCTCGCGTGCGGACTCCAGGTCGTGTCCGAACGGCTTCTCCACCACGACCCGGCGCCACGATCCCTCCTCCGGATCGGCCAGCCCGTGCTCCTGCAGCTGGCCGACGACGTTCCCGAAGAACGCCGGCGGGATCGCGAGGTAGAAGGCGTGGTTGCCGCCCGTGCCGCGCACCTCGTCGAGCTCCTCGATCGTACGGCGGAGCGTCTCGAAGGCGCGGTCGTCGTCGAAGTCGCCCGACACGAAGCGGAAGCCCTCGGCGAGCTGCTTCCAGACCTCCTCGCGGAACTCGGTGCGGGCGTGCGCCTTCACCGAGTCGTGGACGATCTGCGCGAAGTCCTGGTTGGCCCAGTCGCGGCGCGCGAAGCCCACGAGGCTGAAGCCGGGCGGCAGCAGGCCCCGGTTGGCGAGGTCGTAGATCGCCGGCATGACCTTCTTGCGCGACAGGTCACCGGTCACGCCGAACAGCACCATGCCGCACGGGCCGGCGATGCGCGGCAGGCGGCGGTCCTGCGGGTCGCGTAGGGGGTTGGTGTAGGTCACGAAAGCGCCTCTCGTACGACGTCGAGGTCGCCGGGGCCGCTGACGTGCAGGCGGAGCACGGGGCGGCCGTGGGAGGCCAGCACGGACCCGTCGCCGACCGCCTGGGCGGTGAGGAACTCGTGGAAGGTGAAGGGCCGGTCGGGGACGGCGAGGTCGGCCTGCGGGTCGCCCGTCACCTGGAGGTAGACGCCGGTGGCGGGGCCGCCCTTGTGGTACTGCCCGGTGGAGTGCAGGAAGCGCGGACCCCAGCCGAACGTGACCGGCCGGCCGGTGCGCACCGCCAGCGTGTCCCGCACGCCGGTGAGCGCGGCGTCGCGGTGCCGGTCGAGGTAGGCCTGGACCGAGACGTAGCCGTGCTCCTGGTCGAGCTCGGAGAGCAGCGCGGCGACGGCGGCGGAGACGGTGCGCGCCTCGGGCGGCAGCCAGCCCGGCGAGGCGTAGACGGTGACCGGACCCTGGACGAAGAGCGGGGTCGGGGTCTCGCCGCCCCCGTCGAGCATCTCGCGGGCCGCGGCCTTGGCGCTCTCGACGTCGGGCTGGTCGAACGGGCTGATCCCGATGACCCGGCCCGCGACGGCAGTGGCGTACTCCCACAGCAGCATCTGGGCACCGAGCGGGGCGTCGACGTGGACGCCGTAGCCGGAGGTCGGGCGCACCTGCTCGGCGTCGGGGCCGAAGACGAAGTCGGGCCCGAACGTGGCCAGCACCTCGTCGCCGGTGCTCGGCACGAAGTTGGGGGAGTCGAGCGCGTCGACGACGACCGGCAGGATGCCCTTGCCGTCCTTGCCCGTGGACTCCGCGATCAGCTGCTCGGCCCAGTCGCCGAACCCGGCGTACGTCGCTCCCGCGTTGGCGAGCACCAGCTTGTCGACCCCGGCGAGGTTGGCCACGCCGAGCAGGCCACCGAGCCGCAGCCCGGGGTTGTCGACCGAGTCGGCCTCCAGTGCCGGACGGATCGCCTCGGCCTCGTCGAGCAGCCGCCCGATGTCGGCGCCCGCGAGACCGCTCGGGACGAGCCCGAAGGCCGTCAGGGCGGAGTAGCGGCCGCCCACCTCGGGGTCGGCGAGGAACACCCGGTAGCCGGCCTCGCGGGCCGACTTCTCCAGGGGCGAGCCGGGGTCGGTGACGACCACGATCCGCTGGGCGGGGTCGATGCCCGCGTCGGTGAACGCCTTCTCGTAGGCGCGCCGCTGGCTGTCGGTCTCGACGGTGCCGCCGGACTTGGAGGACACCACGACGACGGTCTCGCCGAGGCGGTCCTCGAGCGCGGTCCGCACGAAGTCGGGGTCGGAGGAGTCCAGGACGTCCAGCTCGACGCCGGCGGCGCCGCAGATCACCTCGGGCGCGAGCGAGGAGCCGCCCATGCCACAGAGAACCACGCGGCTGAGCCCGGCGTCGCGGAGCTCGACCTGCAGGGCCGCGATCTCCGCGACCAGGGGTCGCGACGTCTCGGAGAGGGAGACCCAGGACAGCCGCTTGCCGGACTCGTCCTCGGCGGCCGGGCCCCAGAGGGTCTTGTCCTTGCGGGCGATGCCGCTCGCGACGCCGTCGGCGACGAGCGCCTGCACGGTCGCCGCGAACGACGCCTCGTCGGGATAGCCGAAGAACAGCTCGAACGCCGCTCCTGTGTCACTGCCACTCACGGTGTTCCAAGCTGTCTCGGTCATGCCCCGGCCTTCTCCATCTGTCCGCTGACGGTCTGCACGAGCTCGTCCCACGACTTCTGGAACTTGTCGACCCCTTCGTCCTCGAGCACCTTGAGCACGTCCTCGAAGTCGATGCCGACGGCAGTGAGACGGTCGAAGACCTGCTGCGCCTCGGCGCCGCGGCCGGTGACCTGGTCACCCTTGACCTCGCCGTGGTCGGCGAAGGCGTCCATGGTCTTCTCCGGCATCGTGTTCACGGTGTCGGCCACGACCAGGTCGGTGACGTAGAGCGTGTCGGAGTAGTCGGGGTTCTTGACGCCCGTCGAGGCCCACAGCGGACGCTGCGCGTTGGCCCCGGCCTGCGCCAGCACCGTCCAGCGGTCGTCGGCGTGGACCTCCTCGAAGGCGGCGTACGCGAGGCGGGCGTTGGCCACGGCGGCCTGGCCGCGCAGCCCGAGCGCCTCCTCGGAGCCGATCTCCTCCAGGCGCTTGTCGATCTCGGTGTCGACGCGCGAGACGAAGAACGACGCGACCGAGTGGATGCGGGACAGGTCGAGGCCGGCGTCGCGCGCTGCCTCGAGGCCGGACAGGTAGGCGTCCATGACCGCGCGGTAGCGCTCGATGCCGAAGATCAGCGTGACGTTGACGCTGATGCCCTCGGCGATCGCGGCGGTGATGGCCGGCAGGCCGGCCTCGGTCGCCGGGATCTTGATGAGGACGTTCTCGCGGTCGACGGCCTGCCACAGCTCACGGGCCGCGGCGATGGTGCCCTCGGTGTCGTGGGCCAGGTCGGGCGCGACCTCGATCGAGACGCGGCCGTCGGCCGGAGCCTGCGCGTGGACCGGGGCCAGCACGTCGCAGGCGTTGCGGACGTCCTCGGTGGTCAGCTCGAAGATCACGCGGTCGACGGCCGTGCCCTGCGCGACGAGCTCGCGGACCTGGTCGTCGTAGCGCTCGCCGTCGGAGATGGCGCCCGCGAAGATCGTGGGGTTGGTGGTCACGCCGACCACCGACTTCTCCTTGACCAGGTCGGCCAGGTTGCCGCTCTCGATCCGCTCGCGCGACAGGTCGTCGAGCCAGATGGACACCCCCGCCTCGGCGAGGGCCTTCAGACGGTCACTCATGCGATGCCTCCCGGATGCTGTCGTGCGCGGCGGCCACGACGGCCTCCGCGGTGATGCCGTACTCGGTGAAGATCCGCGCGAAGTCCGCGGACGCGCCGTAGGTGTCGATCGAGACGATGCGGCCGTGGTCGCCCACGATCTCGCGCCAGCCCTGCGCGACGCCGGCCTCGACCGAGACGCGCGCCTTGACGGTCGGGGGGATCACGGTCTGGCGGTACGCCGGCTCCTGCTCGTCGAACCACTCGCGGCACGGCATGGAGACGACGCGGGCCTGCACGCCCTGCTCGGCGAGGAGCGTGCGCGCCTCGACGGCGAGCTGGACCTCGGAGCCGGTCGCGACCAGGACCACGTCCGGCTCGCCGCCCTCGGCGTCGAGCAGGACGTAGCCGCCGCGGTGCACGTTGGAGGTGTCCGCGAAGCCCTCGGTGCCGCGCGGGAAGACCGGCACGTTCTGGCGCGTGAGCGCGAGGCCGGCGGGACGGTCGGTGCGCGAGAGCACGGCCTTCCACGCGGCCGCGACCTCGTTGGCGTCGCCCGGCCGGACGATGTCGAGGCCGGGGATGGCGCGCAGCGCGGCGAGGTGCTCGATCGGCTGGTGGGTCGGACCGTCCTCACCGAGGCCGATGGAGTCGTGGGTCCACACGTAGGTGACCGGCAGCTTCATCAGGGCCGCGAGGCGCACGGCGCCGCGCATGTAGTCGGAGAACGTCAGGAAGGTGCCGCCGAAGACGCGGGTGCCGCCGTGGAGGGCGATGCCGTTCATGATCGCGCCCATGGCGTGCTCGCGGATGCCGAAGTGCAGCACGCGGCCGGCCAGCGGGTCACCGGACCACTCGTCGGTGGAGCGCGTCTTGGGGATGAAGGACGGCGCGTCCTTGATCGTCGTGTTGTTGGACTCCGCCAGGTCGGCCGAGCCACCCCACAGCTCGGGCACGCGGGCCGCGATGGCGTTGATCACAGCGCCGGAGGCCTTGCGGGTGGCGACACCCTTGGGGTCGGCCTCGAAGGTCGGCAGGTCGTCGGCCCAGCCCTCGGGGAGGGTGCGGGTCTGCAGCCGCTCGTAGAGGTCGGCGTCGGCGGAGGGCTTGGTCGTCCAGTGCTGGAACGCCTTGTCCCACTCGGCCTGCGCGGCCTTGCCGCGCTCGACGGCGAGCCGGGTGTGGGCGAGGACCTCGTCGGGGACCTCGAAGGTCTGCTCCGGGTCGAAGCCCATGACCTTCTTGGTCGCCGCGACCTCCTCGGCGCCCAGCGCGGAGCCGTGCGCGGCGCCGGTGTTCTGGGCGTTGGGGGCGGGCCACGCGATGATCGTGCGCAGCACGATGAAGCTCGGCTGGTCGGTGACCGCCTCGGCCTTCTGGATGGCCGCGTGGAGCGCCGGGACGTCCTCGACGTACTTCGTGCCGTCGTTGGTCCAGTCGACGGTCTGCACGTGCCAGCCGTAGGCCTCGTAGCGCTTGGCGACGTCCTCGGTGAAGGCCACGTCGGTGTCGCCCTCGATGGAGATCCGGTTGGCGTCGTAGATCACCGTCAGGTTGCCCAGCTGCTGGGTGCCGGCGATCGAGGAGGCCTCGCCCGAGACGCCCTCCTCCAGGTCGCCGTCGGAGCACAGCGCGTAGACGTGGTGGTCGAAGGGGGAGTCGCCCTCGTCGGCGTTGGGGTCGAGCAGGCCGCGCTCGCGGCGGGCGGCCATCGCCATGCCGACCGCGTTGGCGACGCCCTGGCCCAGCGGGCCGGTCGTGGTCTCGACGCCGGCGGTGTGGCCGTGCTCGGGGTGGCCGGGGGTCAGGCTGCCCCAGGTGCGCAGCGCCTTCAGGTCGTCGAGCTCGAGGCCCCAGCCGCCCAGGAAGAGCTGCGTGTAGAGCGTGATCGAGCTGTGGCCGCACGACAGCACGAAGCGGTCGCGACCGGGCCAGTGCGGGTCGGCAGGGTTGTGCCGCATGACCTTCTGGAAGAGGAGGTACGCCGCGGGGGCCAGGCTCATGGCCGTGCCCGGGTGGCCGTTGCCGACCTTCTGCACCGCGTCCATGGCCAGGACACGGGCGGTGTCCACGGCCCTGTCGTCGACGTCGGTCCAGTCCAGTCCAGCGGTGGTGCTCACAAGGGTCCTCTCGGGGGTGGTGCGCCCGTCGGCGTGAAGAAGCCAACGTCACAGGCGCTGGTGCTCAGGCAGGGCCGAGCCTACTCACCCGGCGCGATAGGATCGAACCCAGCAAGTGCCCCCTTCCCACCGAGGATCCCCGTGACCTACGTCGGCCAGTCGACCTCTGCTGCGCACCAGCAGGAAACGACCCCGGCGACCGTGAAGGACGTCATAGCGGCGTACGTCGGTCTCACCAAGCCGCGCGTCATCGAGCTGCTGCTCCTCACCACCGTCCCGGTCATGTTCTTCGCCGCCCGCGGCATCCCCGCGCTGGGGCTCGTGGTCGCCACGGTCGTCGGCGGCACCTTCTCGGCCGGCTCGGCCTCGGTCTTCAACTGCGTCTACGACCGCGACATCGACGAGCAGATGCGACGCACGCGCCGCCGGGCCCTGCCACGGCACATCGTCTCGCCGCGCTCGGCCCTGGTCTTCGGCTTCGCGCTCGGCATCCTGTCGACGGTGATCCTCTACGTCTGGGTCAACCCGCTCTCGGCGCTGCTGTCGGTCTCGGCCAACGCGTTCTACGTCTTCGGCTACACCATGTGGCTCAAGCGCCGGACCACCCAGAACATCGTCTGGGGCGGCCTCGCCGGCTGCTTCCCGGCCCTGATCGGCTGGACCGCCGTGACCGGCCAGCTCTCGTGGGTGCCGGTCATCCTCTTCGCGGTCGTCTTCTTCTGGACGCCGCCCCACACCTGGGCGCTCGCGCTGCGCTACCGCGAGGACTACGCCAACGTCGACGTGCCGATGCTGCCCGTGGTGGCGCCGGCCGCCGAGGTGGGCCGCCAGATCGTCATCTACAGCTGGGTGATGGTCGCGACCTCGCTGCTTCTGTGGCCCGTGGCCGGCACCGGTCTGGTCTACCCCATCGCCGCGGCCGTGCTGGGTGCGGTCTTCCTGCTCGAGGCGCACCGCATGTGGGGGCGCACCAAGGGCACCGAGAGCCTGACGGAGATCCAGCCGATGCGGCTGTTCCACTCCTCCAACCTCTACCTGTCGCTCCTCTTCGTGGCCGTCGCGCTCGACCCGCTGCTGACGCGCTGACGCCCGCCTGAAAAAAGTTCGGACCCGGACGCAACCAAACGGCCGGCCACCGCGTCTCTTGGTGTGACGACGGCCGATCTCGCCCACGGGGGTGCGGGGGAGGCCGTCGTCGCCATGTCCGGGTCAGGCGGGTTCGCGGACCCGGACCAGCACCCAGGTCACGCTGGCCGAGACCAGCGCCGCGCCGAGCATGTGGAAGCCGACCAGCACGATCGGCAGGTCGGTGAAGTACTGCACGAAGCCGATCGCCCCCTGCGCCACCTCGATCGCCAGCAGCACGCCGACGGCGACCGTGGCCTCGCGTGCCGCGCTGGTCGCGAGCAGTGCGAAGAGCAGCCCGACCGTCAGTCCGACGAACAGGAACACCACGTCGGCGTGCAGCTGGCTCAGCTGCAGCGGGTCCAGGCCGTTGCGCGGCGCCTTCGCGTCGCCGGCGTGGGGGCCGGAGCCGGTCACCACGGTGCCGACGTACAGGACGAGCCAGGCGGAGGCGAAGGTCGCCCAGGCCAGCCCGACGACCGGCCCGGAGGCGGGCGTGGGGGCGGGGTGGTCGATCCGGCGCAGGAACAGCACGGACAGCCCGATGATCGCCATCGAGCAGAGCAGGTGGAAGGACACGATCCAGGGGTTGAGGTCGGTCAGCACCGTGATGCCGCCGATGACGGCCTGCGCGGGGATGCCGAGCGCGAGCAGGACCGCCATCCGGCGCAGGTCGCGGCGGCCGGTCTGCCACGCGGAGACCAGGGTCGCGATGGCCACCGCCACCAGCACGAACGTCAGCATCCGGTTGCCGAACTCGATCGCCGAGTGCACCGAGTAGGCGCCGTGCGGCGTGAAGGACTCGTCGTGGCAGCGCGGCCAGGTCGGGCAGCCGAGGCCGGAGCCGGTCAGGCGGACCGCGCCGCCGGTCACGACGAGCACGGAGTTGGAGACCAGGGTCGCCCACGCGAGCGGGCCGATCCAGCGGTCGAGGCGGGGGATCACGTCACTCCCAGGTGAAGGTCTTGGCGGTGAGGGCGGTGCCGAGCACGGCCCAGACGAGCAGCACGGCGAGGTCGGTCAGGTCGGTGCGGCCGTGGATGAGCGCCTCGCGCATCGCGTCGCCCAGGGCACCGGAGGGCAGCCAGGCGACGACGTGGCCGAAGGCGCCGTACGCCGACGCGGGGAGCACCACCGCGCCGCCGGCCATGAGCAGGAGGTAGACGAGGTTGGCCGCGGCGAGTGTCGCCTCGGCGCGCAGCACCCCCGCGACGAACAGGCCGAGCGAGGCGAAGGCGGCCGTGCCGAGCACGACCGCGAGCAGGGCGCCGAGGATCCCGGGGTCGGGGTCCCAGCCGAGCAGCAGCGCGACGCCGGAGATCACCACGACCTGGAGCACCTCGACGGCCAGCAGGCCGCCGACCTTGCCGGCGAGCAGGCCCGACCGGGGGAGCGGGGACGAGCCGAGCCGCTTGATCACGCCGTAGCGGCGCTCGAAGCCGGTCGCGATCGCCAGCGACGTGAACGCCGTCGACATGATCGCCAGGGCGAGCACGCCCGGCGTGAAGACGTCGACCGGCGGGTGGCTGAAGGTCATGCCGATGCGGTGCGCGCCCTCGACGCCGCCGACCAGCACGATCACCGGGATCACGACGGCCAGCAGCAGCTGCTCGCCGTTGCGCAGCATCAGCCGTGACTCCATGGCGGCCTGGGCGGCCACCATCCGCGGGAACGGCGCGGCGCCGGGCTTGGGGGTGAACATGCCCTGGTGGTCGAGCTTGTCGGGACTCACGGCGCCAGCTCCCGTCCGGTCAGCCGGAGGAAGACGTCCTCCAGATTGCGCTGGCCCAGGGTCAGGGACTCGGGCAGCACGTCGTTCTCCTCGCACCACCGCGACACCTTCGCCAGCGTCGAGGGGTCGGCCGGACCGGTGACGAGCAGGCTGAGCTCGTCGAGCTGGGTGACCTCGGTCCCTTCGCCCAGGGCGGCCCGGAGCGACTCCGGGGAGCCGGGCGGGAACGGCCGGGTGACGACGAGCCGGATGGTCGCGGCCGCGCCGCCGCGGGTCAGCTCCAGCGGCGTCCCGGAGGCGATGAGACGCCCGTGGTCGATGATGTGGATGTGGTCGGCGAGGCGTTCGGCCTCGTCCATGTAGTGGGTCGTCAGCACCACGGTCACGCCGTCGCCGCGCAGCTCCTCGAGCAGCTCCCACGTCGTACGCCGCGCCTGGGGGTCCATGCCCGCGGTGGGCTCGTCGACGAAGACGATCTCGGGGCGGCCCACGACCGCCATCGCCAGGCCGAGGCGCTGCTGCTGGCCCCCGGACAGCCGGCGGTAGGGCGTGCGGCCGCAGTCGCCGAGGCCGAGCCGTTCGGCGAGCATCCCCGTGTCCAGCGGGTGGGCGTGCAGGGCTGCGACGTGGTCGAGCATCTCCATCGCCCGCACGCCGCTCCAGGCGCCGCCACCCTGGAGCATGACACCGATGCGGGGGAGCAGGTCCTTGCGGTCGCGCACCGGGTCGAGCCCGAGCACCCGGACGGTGCCCTGCTGCGGCTTGCGGTAGCCCTCGCAGGTCTCCAGGGTGGTCGTCTTGCCGGCGCCGTTGGGGCCGAGCACGGCGGTGATGGTGGCACGTTCCACGACCAGGGAGAGCCCGTCGACCGCGACCTTGTCGGCGTACCGCATCACCAACCCGTCGATCGCGACGGCGGGCGCGGGGGAGTGGAGCACCGGCTCAGTCTAGGTAGGGCTTCCGGGCGGGCGGTGCCCGGGCCGCGTCAGTCGTCCGTCGCCTGCCGGGCCCGGAGCTCGCTCAGGATCGCCGGCTCGTCGCTGATCACGCCCGTGACACCGATGTCGAGCACGGCGTCGAGCGCAGCGAGGTCGTTGACGGGCCAGGTCATGACCACCTCGACGTGGCGGTGGAGCCCCGACACCGCCTCCCGGGTCAGCAGGGAGCGGTGGACCGAGACCCCGTGCACCGGGGGTCCTGCCTCGAGGCGGCGCGTGAGGCGCGCGAGCTCGGTCCGGTTGCGCGAGGAGAGGACCGGGCGCACGAACGGGAGCTTCGCGAGGGTGTCGACCGAGGGCCACCAGCGCCCGCACACCAGCACGGGCCGGTGGTGCCCGCTCTCGTGCAGCAGCCGAGCCACGGAGCGCGCTGCCGAGACACGTCGACCCTTGATGTCCAGCATGAAGGTCGTGTCGTGCCGGTCCGCCTCGAGCAGCTCGGCGAGGCCCAGGCGGGGCGCGGACGCAGATGCGAGCTCCCAGCGGTCCCAGAGGAAGGGCAGCGGTCCGGCCGTCTTCAGGTGTCTGACCTCGAGCCGGCCACGGTGCTCGTGCACGTCGCACTCGATGACGTCGACCCCGAGCGCGTTGGCCGCGTGGAGGCCCGCGAGCGAGTTGCCCGCCCGGTGGGCGATGGCGAGGGCGGTCACGCCGACCCCCTCAGCCGGCCCTGCCGCCGCTGCTCGAGGCGCAGCGCGACGTAGTGCCCGACGAGCACGAGGACCACCCCGGCGACCACGTCGAGGATGTAGTGGTTGGCGGTGACGAGGACGGCGAGGGCCATGAGCGCCGGCATGACGAAGCCCACGACCCGCAGCCACAGCGACGACGCGGCCGTGACGATCGAGATGCCGACGAGGAGGTCCCAGCCCGCGTGCAGGCTGGGCATCGCGGCGTACTGGTTCACGAAGGCCGGAGGCTGCAGGACCCGATAGGCGTTGGAGCTCTCGGTCACGGTGTCGACGACCTCGAGGTCCGTCAGCCGGGGAGGGGCCACGGGGAAGGTCACGAAGATCGCCATGCCCAGGGCGCCGGAGACCAGCATGGCGTCGCGAAGCCTCAGGAAGACGTCCCGGTGGCGCCACGCGAGCCAGACCATGGTGGCGACGATGACCGGCCAGTGGCCCCAGATGTAGGTCCAGTTGGCGATGGTCTCCAGCGCCTCCGACCTCGTGACCGGTGCCTGCAGGTCCTTCTCGACGTCGATCCCGAGCACGTGCTCGAACGCCAGGATGCGGTTCGCGCGGTGCACCGCCTGGGGCGCAGCGCCCTCGGTCAGGCCGCGGACCCCGAAGTAGACGATGATCCCGAGCACGACCCATCCCGCCTGGCCCAGGACCCAGAGCAAGCGTGTCCGCACGAGCTCCGGACCCCGCTGTTCGTGCATCAACGCCTTCCCGGGGGCGGCGTCGCCCTCTCGGCGTCCATCGTTCCCGCTGGGCGGCCGGAGGTCCGGAGGCGAAGGTCCCGAGACCGGCTCCTTTCGATCCCCCGGTGAGGGATCTCAGGCTGGCGCGGGGACCGCCGTGCGGCGCAGCGCGCGCCGGGTGAGCACGAGGCTCACGCCTCCCAGGGCGAGGGCGGGCAGCCAGGCCACCGCGGCCTTGAGCGCGACCGCGGCCGTGGCGGCCGCCCAGGGCACACCCAGGGCGACGAGGGCCAGGACCAGGGCTCCGTCGCGGGGACTGGCGCCGTTGGGCCCGGGGATGGCGCCGGCCAGCTGGCTGGCTCCGAAGGCGCCGAGGACCGCCAGGGGGGAGACGGCGTGGCCCGTCGCAGCGATCGTCCCGAGCAGCAGTCCGGCGATGCTGAGCTGGTAGCCCGTCGACAGCACGAGCGCGTGGACCAGTTGGCGTGGGCGCGGGAGGGGACGCGAGGGCATCAGGTCCGGGCGGACCCGGCGGAGGACCAGGACCGCGACGACCAGGGCGACCCCGAGCGCCAGGGCACCGAGCAGCATGCGCATCGGCAGCGCCGTGGCGGCGAACCCGACGAAGGCGGCCAGGGCGACCGCACCGACGAAGCGGTCCATGCCGACGCTCAGCACCGCGTCACCGCGGCCGAGCCCGGTGCGACCGAGCCGGTGGATGCGCCACACGTCGGCGCCCACGTGTCCCGGGGTGAGGAGGCCGAGCAGCTCGGACTCGGCGTACGCCCGCAGGTGCCAGGCCCGGCTCAGCCCCGCGTCGGTCAGGGCCCGCCACCGCAGGGGGCACAGGACGTACTTGCCGACCACCCACGGCGCCAGTCCCAGTGCAACGGGCCAGAGCGTGACGTGCGGGAGCCGGGGGAGGGTGAGCACGGGCACGACGATGCTGATCGCGACACCGAGGACGAGCAGGATGCGTGAGTGCAGAACAGCACGCAGGGTCATGGAGATCCTTGGAACAGGTGGACAGGGCCGGAAACGTCCCCCACCGTCTACCCATCCAGTGAAGCAGACACACCTGTGGACGACCTGTCATCCCGGGCTCGTCCCGGGCTCATCCCGGACTCCGGACGGCTTAGGTCAGCCTTACTTGAAGGCGCGACAGCATTAACGGCACACTGGTGTTGTGGAATTCGAGGAAGCCCACCTCCGGGCACACGACCAGCCGACGCGCCAGCGCGTCGTGCGGTCGATCCTCGACAACGGTCCCTCGACGGCAGCGGCCCTGGCCGAGCGCCTGGACCTGACCCCCGCGGCCGTCCGTCGCCACCTCGACCAGCTGCTCGAGGACGGCACGATCGAGGCACGCGAGCCGCGCAGCGCCGCCCACCGCGGTCGCGGTCGACCGGCCAAGCTGTTCGCCCTCACCGAGGCGGGCCGCGACGGCTTCGACCAGCAGTACGACGACCTCGCGGTGCAGGCGCTCCGCTTCCTCGACGAGACCGGCGGCGACGAAGCCGTCCGCGCCTTCGCCGAGCGGAGGTTCGCCTTCGTGGAGGAGCGCTTCGACGTGGTCCGCGAGACCCACCCGCAGCTCACCCCGGCCGAGGTCCTGGCCCGCGTCTTCACCGACGAGGGCTATGCCGCCTCGGTCCGCGACCTGCCCGTCGGGGAGCAGCTGTGCCAGCAGCACTGCCCCGTGTCGCACGTCGCCCATGAGTTCCCCCAGCTGTGCGAGGCGGAGACCCAGGCCATCAGCCGGGTCCTCGGCCGCCACGTGCAGCGCCTCGCCACCATCGCCCACGGCGACGGCGTCTGCACCACATGCATTCCCGACATCCCCACCCGCAAGACGAAGGAGCAGGTCTCTTCATGACGACCATCGACGAGCGCAATCCCGAGCTCGAGGGCATCGGCCGCTACGACTTCGGCTGGCGCGACAGCGACGACGCCGGCTCCGCCGCCAAGCGCGGGCTCAGCGAGGAGGTCGTCCGCGACATCTCCTCGAAGAAGAACGAGCCGCAGTGGATGCTCGACCTGCGCCTGAAGGGCCTCAAGCTCTTCCACCGCAAGCCCATGCCCACGTGGGGCTCGGACCTGTCGACGATCGACTTCGACAACATCAAGTACTTCGTCCGCTCCAGCGAGAAGCAGGCGGCCACGTGGGACGACCTCCCCGAGGACATCAAGAACACCTACGACAAGCTCGGCATCCCGGAGGCGGAGAAGCAGCGCCTCGTCTCGGGCGTCGCGGCCCAGTACGAGTCCGAGGTCGTCTACCACTCCATCCGCGAGGACCTCGAGGCCCAGGGCGTGCTGTTCCTGGACACCGACACCGCGCTGCGGGAGCAGCCGGAGCTCTTCCAGGAGTACTTCGGCACCGTCATCCCCGTCGGTGACAACAAGTTCGCCGCGCTCAACACCTCGGTGTGGTCGGGCGGCTCGTTCATCTACGTCCCGCCGGGCGTGCACGTCGACATCCCGCTGCAGGCCTACTTCCGGATCAACACCGAGAACATGGGCCAGTTCGAGCGCACCCTGATCATCGTCGACGAGGGCGCCTACGTGCACTACGTCGAGGGCTGCACCGCCCCGATCTACTCCTCCGACTCGCTGCACTCGGCGGTCGTGGAGATCATCGTGAAGAAGGGCGGCCGCTGCCGCTACACGACCATCCAGAACTGGTCGAACAACGTCTACAACCTCGTCACCAAGCGCGCCACGTGCGAGGCCGGCGCCACCATGGAGTGGGTCGACGGCAACATCGGCTCGAAGGTGACGATGAAGTACCCCGCCGTCTACCTCATGGGCGAGCACGCGCGCGGCGAGACGCTGTCGATCGCGTTCGCGGGCGAGGGCCAGCACCAGGACGCCGGCGCCAAGATGGTGCACGCGGCGCCCAACACCTCCTCCTCGATCCTGTCGAAGTCGGTGGCGCGCGGCGGTGGCCGCACCTCCTACCGCGGCCTGATCCAGATCAACGAGGGCGCCCACGGCTCCAAGTCCAACGTGCTGTGCGACGCGCTGCTCGTCGACCAGATCAGCCGCTCGGACACCTACCCGTACGTCGACATCCGCGAGGACGACGTGTCGATGGGCCACGAGGCCTCGGTCTCGAAGGTCTCCGACGACCAGCTCTTCTACCTCATGTCGCGCGGCATGGAGCAGGACGAGGCGATGGCGATGATCGTCCGCGGCTTCATCGAGCCGATCGCCAAGGAGCTGCCGATGGAGTACGCCCTCGAGCTCAACCGGCTCATCGAGCTGCAGATGGAGGGTGCGGTCGGCTGACGCCGGCCCCCGCCCCCGCCCCTGTTTTCGACACCGTAGGAAGACGATCCGTGACTGTTACCGATACCGCGCGCCCCGGCGTGGCCGACGCCCTCGAGCTCGGCAAGGTCGACTCGCACCTCCACCCGGCGGGGTCCTTCGACCTCGCCGACCACCCCGTGCCCACGGGCCGCGAGGAGATCTGGCGCTTCACGCCGCTCAAGCGGCTGCGTGACCTCCACGCCGACGCGGACCTCTCCGGCACGACCGTCGGGGCCGAGGCGCACGACGCCCCCGAGGGCGTCACCATCGAGCCCCTCGAGGCCGGCGACGCCCGCCTGGGCGCCAGCGGCTTCGTGCCCAGCGACCGCCTCGCGGCCCGCGTCTGGCAGGACGCGGCTCGCCGCTACGCCGTCCGCATCGCCGCCGACACCGAGCTGACCGAGCCGGTCCTCATCGACGTGACCGGCTCCGACGCGGCCGGCGCCTGCTCGACCCACGTGGTCGTCGAGGCCGGCGCGCACAGCAAGGCGACCGTGGTCTTCCGCTTCACCGGCTCTGCCACCCTGGCCGACATCGCCGAGATCGTCGTCGGCGACGGCGCCCAGCTCACCGTCGTCAGCATCGACGACTGGGCCGACGACGCCGTCCACGTGGGCCACCGGCACGCCAAGGTGGGCCGCGACGCGACGTTCAAGCACGTCGACGTGACCTTCGGTGGCGACGTCGTACGACACGACACCACCGCGCACTACGCAGGCCCTGGCGGCTCGGTCGAGATGCTCGGCCTCTACTTCGCCGACGAGGGTCAGCACATCGAGCACCGCCTCTTCGTCGACCACACCGCGCCGCGCACCAAGAGCCATGTGGTCTACAAGGGTGCGCTGCAGGGCGAGGGTGCCCACACGGTCTGGATCGGCAACGTGCTGATCCGCAAGGAGGCCGAGGGCATCGAGACCTACGAGGAGAACCGCAACCTCGTGCTCACCGACGGCTGCCAGGCCGACTCGGTCCCCAACCTCGAGATCGAGACCGGCGAGATCGAGGGCGCGGGCCACGCGTCCGCGACCGGCCGCTTCGACGACGAGCAGCTGTTCTACCTCCGCTCGCGCGGCGTCTCGGAGAAGGAGGCGCGCCGCCTGGTCGTGCACGGCTTCTTCAACGACCTGATCCGCAAGATCGACGTGCCCGAGATCGAGGCCGGCCTCATCGAGACGGTCGAGGTCGAGCTCGCCAAGAACGTCCTCAAGGAGCTCGCGTGACCTTCCAGCGCGCCTGCTCCCTCGCGGAGGTCCCCACCGACGAGGCCCTCGGGGTCAACATCGGGGCCTACGGCGTGGCCGTGGCCCGCGACGGCGACGAGGTCTTCGCGATCCAGGACCTGTGCTCGCACGCCGCCGTCGCGCTCAGCGAGGGCGAGGTCGCGGACTGCACCGTGGAGTGCTGGCTGCACGGCTCGCGCTTCGACCTCCGCACGGGCAAGCCGACCGGACTGCCCGCCACCGAACCCGTCGCGACCTTCCCTGTCGAGGTCCGCGACACCCCCGACGGACCCGACGTGTACGTCGACACCACCACCACTCTGAACGGAGTCACCCCCTCATGACCACGCTGGAGATCAAGGACCTGCACGTCTCGGTCGACACCGAGGACGGCGCCAAGGAAATCCTCAAGGGCGTCACGCTGACCATCAAGGCGGGCGAGACCCACGCGATCATGGGCCCCAACGGCTCCGGGAAGTCGACGCTGGCCTACTCCATCGCCGGCCACCCGAAGTACACCGTCACCGGTGGCACCGTGACCCTCGACGGCGCCGACGTGCTGGCCATGTCGGTCGACGAGCGCGCCCGCGCCGGCCTCTTCCTCGCCATGCAGTACCCCGTCGAGGTGCCCGGCGTCTCGGTGTCGAACTTCCTCCGCACGGCCAAGACCGCCCTCGACGGCGAGGCCCCCAAGCTCCGCACGTGGGTCAAGGACGTCAACGCCGCGCTCGAGAAGCTCAACCTCGACCCGACCTTCGGCACCCGCTCGGTCAACGAGGGCTTCTCCGGTGGCGAGAAGAAGCGCCACGAGATCGCCCAGCTCGAGCTGCTCAACCCGAAGGTCGCCGTCCTCGACGAGACCGACTCGGGCCTGGACATCGACGCGCTCAAGATCGTGTCCGAGGGCGTCAACCGCTTCAAGGGCCAGGAGGGCAAGGGCGTCCTGCTGATCACCCACTACACCCGCATCCTGCGCTACATCACGCCGGACTACGTCCACGTGTTCGTCAACGGCAAGATCGCCGAGCAGGGCGGCCCCGAGCTCGCCGACCAGCTCGAGGCCGAGGGCTACGACAAGTACATCAAGGCCGGAGTCTGAGCATGACCCTCCCCGGACTCCTCCCCGAGCTGGAGGTCATCCGCAAGGACTTCCCGATCCTCGAGCGCACGCTCGCGGGCGGGCTGCCGCTGGTGTACCTCGACAGCGCCAACACCTCGCAGAAGCCGCAGGTGGTGATCGACACGATGGTCGACCACCTCGAGCGGCACAACGCGAACGTCGCGCGCGCCATGCACCAGCTCGGTGCGGAGTCCTCGGAGGCCTTCGAGGCTGCCCGCGACAAGGTCGCGGCGTTCATCAAGGCGCCGAGCCGCGACGAGGTGATCTTCACCAAGAACGCCTCCGAGGCGCTCAACCTGGTCGCCAACACGCTCGCCTGGGCACGGGGTCCGCTCGAGATCGGGGAGGGCGACGAGGTCGTCATCACCGAGATGGAGCACCACTCCAACATCGTGCCGTGGCAGCTGCTCACCGAGCGCAAGGGTGCGACGCTGCGCTGGTTCGGGCTGACCGACGACGGCCGGCTCGACCTGTCCGACATCGACCGCCTGATCAACGAGAAGACGAAGGTCGTATCGCTGACCTGGGTCTCCAACATGCTCGGCACGGTCAACCCGGTCGCGGAGATCGCTCGCCGGGCCCACGAGGTCGGCGCGCTCGTCGTCGTCGACGCCTCGCAGGCCGCCCCGCAGCTGCCCGTCGACGTCGTCGCCTCGGGCGCGGACCTGCTGGCCTTCACCGGCCACAAGGTCGTGGGCCCGACCGGCATCGGCGTGCTCTGGGGCAAGCGCGAGGTGCTCGAGGCGCTGCCGCCGTTCCTCGGGGGCGGCGAGATGATCGAGACCGTCACGATGGAGCGCTCGACCTACGCCGGGCTGCCGCACAAGTTCGAGGCCGGCACCCCGCCGATCGTCGAGGCGGTCGGGCTCGGCGCGGCCGTGGACTACCTCGGCCACATCGGCATGGACAACATCCACCGCCACGAGCAGGCCATCACCGGCTACGCCCTGGAGGGCCTGGCGACCGTGCCCGGCCTGACCGTGATGGGTCCGCTCGACGCGAGCGAGCGCGGCGGGGCGATCTCCTTCGAGATCGACGGCGTGCACCCCCACGACGTGGCGCAGGTGCTCGACTCCCGCGGCGTGGCCGTCCGGGCGGGGCACCACTGCGCCAAGCCGGCGCACGCCCGCTTCGGCGTGCAGAGCTCGACCCGGATGTCGTCGTACCTCTACACGACGCCGGGCGAGATCGACGCCCTGGTCGAGGCGCTGGAATACACCCGCAGCTACTTCAAGTTGGGTTGATACATGAGTCAAGAGCTCGACGCGCTGTACCAGGAGATCATCCTGGACCACTACAAGAACCCTCACCACAAGGGCCTGCGGGACCCCTTCGAGGCCGAGGTGCACCACGTCAACCCCACGTGCGGTGACGAGGTGACGCTGCGCGTCCACGTCGACGGTGGGACCGTGCAGGACGTGTCGTACGACGCCGTCGGCTGCTCGATCTCGCAGGCGTCCGCGTCGGTGATGACCGACCTCGTGATCGGCAAGTCCGTCGACGAGGCGATGTCGATCCACGAGGAGTTCCTGACCCTGATGCAGGGCAAGGGCACCGTCGAGCCGGACGAGGACGTCCTCGAGGACGGCATCGCGTTCGCCGGTGTCGCCAAGTTCCCGGCGCGCGTGAAGTGCGCCCTGCTGTCCTGGATGGCCTGGAAGGACGCGACCGCGTCGGCCCTGGCCACCGCAACGTCGGAGGAGAACCGATGACCGAGAACACCACCGAGACCACCAGCGCCGTCGACCACGGCGACGACCTGCCCGAGGTGCCCGCGGCCAACGCGTCCGGCGGGACCTCCACGGTGACCGTGGACGACGTCACCGAGGCGATGAAGGACGTCGTCGACCCCGAGCTCGGCATCAACGTCGTCGACCTCGGCCTGGTCTACGACGTGCACCTCGACGACAAGTCCAACGTCGTCCTCGACATGACCCTCACGTCCGCGGCCTGCCCGCTCACCGACGTGATCATGGACCAGACCAACTCCGCCCTCGAGGGCCTCGTCAACGACGTCGCCATCAACTGGGTCTGGATGCCGCCGTGGGGCCCGGACAAGATCACCGACGACGGCCGCGAGCAGCTGCGGGCGCTCGGGTTCAACGTCTGAGTCGTTGACCCACGTCCTGGTCCCCGCCGCTCGCCTCGAGCGGTGGGTCCTCAACTTCAACGGCCGCCACGGCACCACCGCGCTCGCGGTGGCCGGCGGTGCGCTGACCGGGGCGGCCAGTGACGGCTCGACGTTCGAGGCCCGGCTGCCCTTCGGGGAGCAGTACGCCGGCCTGCCGGACGCCGCCGCCTTCGCCGCCGCGCTCGTGGCCCCGGCCGACTGGGGGGTCCTGCTGGTCCGCAAGGGCGGCTTCGCCGTCGCCCGGCTGGCCGGGGAGAAGACCACCGAGTCGAAGGTCGGCCAACGCCACGTGCAGGGCCGCACCAAGGCGGGCGGGCAGAGCCAGCAACGCTTCGCACGCCGGCGCGACAACCAGGCCCGGCAGGCCTACGAGGCCGCGGCCGACCACGCCGCCCGCATCCTGGCCGGCGTGACCGGCCCGGTCGCCACCGGCGGCGACCACACCGCCGTCGAGGAGGTGCTGGCCGACGCGCGGCTGCGCCACGTCGTACGCGACGGGGCCTGGCTGCCGGTGCCCGACCCGCGACGGGCGGTGCTGGAGCAGTCCGTGCTCGACGCCCTGTCGGTCCGCGTGGACGTGGTCAACAGCCCCTAGAGTCGGAGTCGTGACGACGCCGATCGCGGTCCGCGGCCTGGTGAAGCGCTTCGGCACCCATCGTGCGCTGGACGGGCTCGACCTCACGGTCGAGGCCGGCGAGGTGCACGGCTTCCTCGGGCCCAACGGGGCCGGGAAGTCCACGACGCTCCGCGCCCTGCTCGGGCTGCTGCGCTGCGACGCGGGCAGCGCGACGGTCTTCGGCCTCGACCCGTGGCGCGACTCGGTCGCGATCCACCGGCGCTTGGCCTACGTGCCCGGCGACGTGGCGCTGTGGCCCAACCTGTCGGGCGGCGAGACCATCGACATGCTGCTGCGGATGCGCGGCGCCGACCCACGCGCCGGGCACCGCGCCGAGCTCCTCGAGCGCTTCGCGCTCGACCCCACCAAGAAGGGTCGCGCCTACTCCAAGGGCAACCGGCAGAAGGTCGCCCTCGTCGCGGCGCTGGCCGTCGACGTGGAGCTGCTGGTGCTCGACGAGCCGACGTCGGGCCTGGACCCGCTGATGGAGCAGGTCTTCGCCGACTGCGTCGCCGAGCGGGTGGCGGCGGGGACGACCGTGCTGCTGTCCAGCCACATCCTGAGCGAGGTCGAGCGGCTCGCCGACCGGGTCACCATCATCCGCGAGGGGCGGACCGTGGAGTCCGGCAGCCTCGACGACCTCCGGCACCTGCGCCGGAGCCGGATCCGGGCACAGCTCGACGGCACGATCCCCGACCTGGCCGGCACCCCCGGCGTCCACGACCTGGCCGTCGACGGACACACCGTCACCTGCACCGTCTCGCCCGAGGCCCTGCCGCACGTGCTGGGCGAGCTGACCCGCGCCGGCGTCACCGCCCTGACCAGCACGCCGCCCACCCTCGAGGAGCTCTTCCTCGACGCCTACCGAGCATGAACCGCTTCACCGGCACCCTGGCGCTCACGCGACGGGCGGTCCGGCGCGATCGCATCCTGCTGGTGGTCTGGATCGGCCTCCTGGTGCTCGTCGTCTACGCCTCCGCCGCCGCGACCGCCGGCCTCTACCCCTCGGTCGCGGACCGGGTGTCGGCCGCGCGCGCGATCAACGCCAGCCCCGCGATCGTCGCGCTCTACGGGCCGATCCTGGACGTGACCAGCCTCGGCGAGCTCGCGATGACGAAGCTGACGGTGCTCTACGCCGTCATCGTCGCGCTCCTGCTGCTCGTCGTGGTGCGCCGCCACACCCGCGGCGAGGAGGAGTCGGGTCACGCCGAGCTGCTCGGCGGCACCGCCATCGGGCCGGACGCGCTGCTGGCCGCCGCCCTCCTGGAAGGTACGTCGATCGCCGCCACCGTCGGCGTGCTCGCCGCGGCAGCGGACGTGGCGGGCGGCCTCCCGCTGACCGGCAGCGTGGCCTTCGGCGCGTCCTGGGCCGGGATCGGACTGGTCGCGGCCGCGCTGACGGCGGTCGCGTGCCAGCTCTCGGCCAGCAGCCGGACCTGCGCCGGTCTCGCGGGCGGCGCCCTGGCCGTCCTCTACCTGCTCCGCGCCGTCGGCGACACCGGGCCGGTGTGGCTCAGCTGGCTCTCGCCGTTCGGCTGGTCGACCCGCCTCAGCGCGTGGCGCGACCCGCGCTGGTGGGTGCTGCTGCTCGACGTCGGTCTGGCCCTCGGCCTGTCCTCAACCGCGCAATTGCTGCGGAACCGCCGCGACCTCGGCTCCGGCATCGTCCCCGCCCGCCCCGGACCGGCGCAGGGCGGGGCCCGGCTGGGCGACGCCTTCGCGCTGGCCTGGCGTGTGCACCGGACCGCCCTGCTGTCCTGGACCCTCGGCGTCGCGGCGATGGGCGGCGTGATGGGTGCGATCGCCCCGGGCGTGAAGGACCTCCTCGACACCGACGCGGGTCGCCGGATGATCGAGAGCATCGGGGGAGCGGGTGCCCTCGAGGACGCCCTGCTCGCCGCCGTCCTGTCGATCGCGGCGGTCGTCATCACCTGCTTCGGCCTCGCGGTGGTCGGCCACGGCGGCACCGACGAGCACGACGGCCGCACCGAGCAGGTGCTCGCCACCGCCACCTCCCGCACCCGGGCCTTCGTGGCGTCCACGGCGGTGGCGACCGGGGGTGCCGCCTGGCTGCTGGCGGTCACGGGGCTGGCCACCGGCGTCGGCCTCGGCCGGGACGCCCCCGGGCTGGTCGAGGCGGCGCTCGCCCAGGCGCCCGCGGTCTGGACCGTGCTGGCCGTCGCCGTGCTCCTCTTCGCCGTCGACAGCAGGTGGGCACCGCTGGGCTGGGGCGTCCTCGGCGCCTGCTTCGTCGTCGGCCAGCTCGGCGACCTCCTGCACCTGCCGGGCTGGCTGGTGGGCCTCTCGCCCTACGCCCACAGCCCGGCGATGCCGGTCGTGGCCTTCGCCGCCACGCCCGCACTGGTCCTGACCGGTGTGGCCGCTGCGGTGCTGGTCACCGCGTGGTGGCGCTACGCGGGGCGCGACATCGGCTAGCGTCCGAAGCATGTGGCAGCCCGAGACGGGGTGGCATCCGATGCCGGCGGGGTCCGGCACGTCCACGGTCGGCGTCTGGCGGACCGTCCTGGGTGACCAGCCCGTGGTGGTGAAGCGGCTGGCCGCGCCGTTCGAGAACGACCCCGCCGAGCTCAGCGACCCGCACCACTTCGCCTACTGGCGGCGTGCGGCCGACGTCGTCACCAGCGGTCTCGTCGGGGCGACACCGGGCCTGCGCTGCCCGGTCCGGACGTCGGTCGCCGAGGACGTCGAGGGCATCACGCTCACCCAGGACTGGGTCGAGGACTCCGCCAACAGCGGCCTGTTCTGTGCCCACGGCCTCGGCCGCTTCGCCGGCGCCGACCTGGGCGACGCGCCCTGGCTGGCCCGCGACCAGCTCCGCGACCGGCTCGCGCGCGTCGAGCGCCGCGGCGGCTGGCGCGCCCTCGCCCGGACCACGGTCGCCGACGTCGCCGAGCACCTCTGGGGGCGCCGTACGTCGCTCCTGGACGCGCTCGACGCCCTGCCGCAGGTCGCGCAGCACGGCGACCCGGTGCCCGCCAACCTGCCGGGCCGCGAGGGCGACGACGTCGTGGCGCTCGACTGGGGCACCCTCGGGCACGGCCCGGTCGGCGCCGACCTCGGCTACTTCATGCTCTCGGCACGTGAGGACTTCGAGCCACTGCTCGACGCCTACCTCCTCGGGATGCCCGACGGGCTCGCGACGCGCGAGCAGGTCGCGCTCGGGGCCCGGGTGACCGCGGTCGTCACGGTGCTCAACCGTGCCGAGTGGGCGCTGGCCCGGGTGGCCGGGGGAGAGGGAGCGCTCGCCGGGAAGTACCGCCACCCGGCCGTCGCGCCGCACCTGCGCGCCCTCCAGCGGCAGTTCCCGCAGATCGAGGCCCTGATGGAGGGCGCAGCGCCCTAGAGGTCGTTGGTGGCGAACGTGTCGCAGGCCTTGAGCGAGCCCTGCTGGTAGCCGGTCATGAACCACTTCACCCTCGACGCCGCCGACCCGTGGGTCCACTGCTCGGGGTTGACCCGGCCGTTGACCTCCTCCTGGATCCGGTCGTCGCCGACCGCGGTGGCCGCGGCGATGGCGTCCTGGATGTCCTGGTCGCTGAGCGACTCGATCAGCGCCACGCCGTCGGCGTTGTCGGTGGACGTGGCGTTCTTGGCCCACATGCCGGCGTAGCAGTCGGCCTGCAGCTCCAGGCGCACCGAGTCGGACTTGGGGCCCTGCTGGGTCTTGACCCGGCTCATGGTGCCGAGGAGGTTCTGGATGTGGTGGCCGTACTCGTGGGCGATCACGTAGGGCTCCACGAAGTCGCCGCTCGGACCGTTGAGCTGCTTCTGGAGCACGGCCTTGTAGAAGCTGGTGTCGAGGTAGATGTACTGGTCGTTGGGGCAGTAGAACGGCCCGACGTCCGAGGTCGCGTTGCCGCAGCCGGTGTCGATCGCGTCGGTGAAGGTCTCGATGCCCGCCTCGGCGGTGAAGTCGGTGCCGGCCTGGTCGGGCAGGGTGCTGGACCAGTAGTCGTAGAGGGAGTTCTCGACGGCGACCCGGGCGCAGTCGGCGGACTTGTTGGCGTCCTCACCGGTCTTGCAGGAGGTGTAGCGGCCGGTGTCGGCGCCGGTGAAGCGGCTGCTGTCGAGGCCGCTGGTCGTGCCGCCGCCGCCGTTGTCGAGGCACTGCGTCAGGACGAGGTAGAGGATGACGATGATCACGCCGCCGATCCCGCCGCCGGCGCGCACGCCACCCGGAATCGGGATGCTGGCGCCGCCCCCGCCCGCTCGGCCACCCCGGCCGCGGCCGGCGTCGCCCATGCGCTGGGTGTCCAGGCGGGCCTTGGGGTTGAAGCGCATGGGTCCTCCGGGGGCTGCTCAGTTCGTGCGGGGCGGTGAGCCGCGCCTAGACTAACCACCCTCATGATCACCGCCCACCAGCTCGAAGTCCGTGCCGGCGCGCGGCTCCTCATGGAGAACGTCAGCTTCCGGGTCGCCGCCGGCGACAAGGTCGGTCTGGTGGGCCGCAACGGCGCCGGCAAGACCACCCTCACCAAGATCCTCGCGGGGGAGGCGCTGCCCGCTGCGGGCAACGTCCAGGCGACCGGCGAGGTCGGCTATCTCCCTCAGGATCCCCGCATCGGCGACCCCGAGGTCCTCGCCCGCGACCGGATCCTGTCCGCGCGCGGTCTCGACGACGTCGTACGACGCCTCCGGGCCGCCGAGACCGACATGGCCAGCGGTGACCCCGACGTGGCGGAGAAGGCCATGCGGCAGTACTCCCGCGCCGACGCCGAGCTGCACGCCGGTGGTGGCTACGCGGCCGAGTCGGAGGCCGCCCAGATCGCCAACAGCCTCGGCATCGAGGAGCGGATCCTCGGCCAGCAGCTCAAGACCCTGTCCGGCGGCCAGCGCCGCCGCGTGGAGCTCGCGCGCATCCTGTTCTCGGGCGCGGACACGCTGCTCCTCGACGAGCCGACCAACCACCTCGACGCCGACTCGATCGTGTGGCTGCGGGAGTTCCTGAAGTCTCACAAGGGCGGGCTGATCGTGATCAGCCACGACAACGACCTGCTCGAGACCACGGTCAACAAGGTGCTGCACCTCGACGCCAACCGCGGCGTCATCGACGTCTACAACATGGGCTGGAAGGCCTACCTCACCCAGCGCGAGACCGACGAGCGTCGCCGCAAGCGCGAGCGTGCCAACGCCGAGAGCAAGGCCAAGACGCTCACCGACCAGGCCAACAAGATGCGGGCCAAGGCCAGCAAGGCCACGGCGGCCCAGTCGATGCTCAAGCGCGCCGAGAAGATGATGTCCGGGCTCGAGGGCGAGCGCGCGGCCGACAAGGTCGCGAAGATCAAGTTCCCCTCGCCGGCCGCCTGCGGCAAGACCCCGCTCACCGCGAGCGAGCTGTCGAAGTCCTACGGCTCGCTCGAGGTCTTCACCGACGTGGACCTGGCCATCGACAAGGGCAGCCGCGTGGTCATCCTCGGGCTCAACGGTGCCGGCAAGACCACGATGCTGCGCATCCTCGCGGGCGTCGACAAGCCGGACACCGGCGAGGTGATCCCGGGGCACGGGCTCAAGCTGGGCTACTACGCCCAGGAGCACGAGACCCTCGACACCAACCGCACCGTGCTGGAGAACATGCAGAGCGCCGCTCCGCAGCTCACCGACACCGAGGCGCGCAGCGTGCTCGGGTCGTTCCTCTTCTCCGGGGACGACGCCCAGAAGCCGGCCGGCGTGCTGTCCGGTGGCGAGAAGACCCGCCTCGCGCTCGCGTCGCTGGTCGTCTCCAGCGCCAACGTGCTGCTGCTCGACGAGCCCACCAACAACCTCGACCCCGCCTCCCGCGAGGAGGTGCTCGCGGCGATCCGCACCTACGAGGGCGCGATCATCCTGGTGACGCACGACGAGGGCGCCGTACGCGCCCTGGAGCCGGACCGCGTGCTGCTCCTGCCGGACGGGGACGAGGACCTGTGGAGCGACGACTACGCCGACCTGGTGTCCCTGGCCTGAGGCCGGCGTGCGCGGGGTTCCTAGACTCCGGGCATGACACCTGACGCGATCGCGGCCGCCGGCCTCCGTCTCCACCAGTCCGGGGCGGTCGCCACGATCACGCTGGACCGTCCCGACGTCCGCAACGCGCAGACCCCGGCGATGTGGCGGGCCCTGGCGGCGATCGGCGCGGCGCTGCCCGAGGAGACCCGGGTCGTGGTGCTGCGCGGCGAGGGGCACTCGTTCTCCGCGGGCCTGGACCGCGCCATGCTCGCGCCCGGCGCCGCCGCCGAGGGCGTCGAGACCGTCGCCGACCTGCTCGCGATGGACGACGCGGACATCTCGTCCACGATCGACGCCTACCAGCAGGGCTTCACCTTCCTCCACGACCCGCGGTTCGTCTCGATCGCCGCGGTGCAGGGCTATGCGATCGGCGCTGGTTTCCAGCTCGCGCTCGCCTGCGACCTGCGCGTGGTCACCAGCGACGCGCAGTTCTGCATGAAGGAGGCCGCGCTCGGGCTGGTGCCCGACCTCGCGGGAACAAAGCCGCTCGTCGACAGCGTTGGCTATGCCAGGGCGCTGGAGATCTGTGCCACTGCGCGGATGGTCGACGCGGCCGAGGCCGTCGAGATCGGGCTCGCGCAGGCCGTGGTCGCCGCCGAGGAGCTCGACACCACCGTCGAGCACCTGGTCGCCGCCCTGACCGCCCCGATGGCCGGGGCGGTGTCGGAGACCAAGGCGCTGCTGCAGGCGGCGTCGGGGCGCGACCTGGACGAGCAGCGCCGCTTCGAGCGCGAGGCCCAGGTCCGCCGGTTCCGCGAGCTGGCCCGGCTGCAGGGCGGAGATGGAGGCAGCTGATGTCGATGATGGGCATGGGCCCGGCCTTCCGGGCGATGCGCACCGACCGCAGCGCCGTCGACCAGCGCCTGGCGCGCGGCACCGTCCGTCGCGTCTTCCGCTACGCCGGTCCGCACCGGACGCTGATCGCGCTGTTCCTCGTCTTCACCGTCGTCGACGCCGGACTGGTCGTGGTCTCGCCGCTGCTGGTCAAGCGCATCGTCGACCACGGCATCCTCGGCGGCGACGGCCGTCTCGTCACGATCCTGGCGCTGGCGATGGCCGGTGTGGCGCTCGCCGACGCCCTGCTGAGCGTCGTCGTGGGCTACCTGTCGTCGCGGATCGGGGAGGGCCTGATCTACGACCTGCGGGTGCAGGTCTTCGCCCACGTGCAACGCCAGTCGCTCGCGTTCTTCACCCGCACCCAGACCGGCGCGCTGGTCTCGCGCCTCAACAACGACGTGATCGGTGCCCAGCGGGCGTTCACCTCCACCCTGTCCGGCACCGTCTCCAACGCCATCTCGGTCGTGGTCGTGGGCATCGCGATGATCGCGCTGAGCTGGCAGGTCACCCTGCTGTGCCTGCTGCTGTTCCCCGTGCTGTTCCTGTCCTCGCGCTGGGTGGGCAACCGGCTCGCCGGCCTCACGCGCGAGCAGATGGACGGCAACGCCGACATGGGCAACGCGATGACCGAGCGCTTCAACGTGGGTGGCGCGATGCTGCTCAAGCTCTTCGGCCGCCGCGACGACGAGGACGTGAAGTTCGCCTCGAAGGCCGGGCGGGTCCGCGACCTCGGCGTCCAGATCTCCCTGATCCAGCGGGTGTTCGTGGCCGCGATGCTGGCTGTGCCGGCGCTCGCGACCGCGTTGGTGTACGGCGTCGGCGGCCACCTCGCTCTCGACGGCACCCTCACCGTCGGCACCCTGCTGGCCCTCGCCACGCTGCTGGTCCGCCTCCTCGGCCCGCTCCAGGGGCTCTCCAACGTCCGGATCGACGTGATGACCGCACTGGTCAGCTTCGAGCGGGTCTTCGAGGTGCTCGACCTGCCTTCCCTCATCCAGGAGAAGCCCGACGCCGTCGCCCTGCCGCCGACCGCCTCGCGCCTGGAGTTCGACCACGTCGCCTTCACCTACCCCCGCGCCGACGAGATCTCGCTCGCCTCGCTCGAGGGCGTGGCCCGCAAGGAGTCCCGCGACAGCGGCCAGGTGCTCGCCGACATCTCCTTCGTCGCCGAGCCGGGCCAGATGATCGCGCTGGTCGGGCCCTCGGGCGCCGGCAAGACGACGGTGACCCACCTCGTCGCCCGCCTGTACGACGCCGAGCGCGGCGTCGTGCGGGTCGGCGGGCAGGACGTCCGCGACGTCACGCTGCAGTCTCTCGAGGACGCGGTCGGCTACGTCACCCAGGACGCCCACATGTTCCACGACACGATCCGCGCCAACCTGCTGTATGCCCGACCCGAGGCCGGCGACCAGGAGATCTGGGACGCGCTCGAGGCCGCCCAGATCGCCCCGCTGGTGCGTGGGCTGCCCGACGGCCTCGACACGGTCGTCGGTGACCGCGGCTACCGGCTGTCCGGTGGCGAGCGCCAGCGGCTCGCGATCGCCCGGCTGCTGCTCAAGGCCCCGGCGATCGTCGTACTGGACGAGGCGACGGCGCACCTCGACAGCGAGTCGGAGGCCGCCGTCCAGCGGGCGCTCGACGCCGCGCTCGAGGGGCGCACGTCACTGGTCATCGCGCACCGGCTCTCGACCGTGCGCAACGCCGACCGGATCCTGGTCCTCGACGGCGGCAAGATCAGCCAGGCCGGCACCCACGCCGAGCTCCTCGCCTCCGGTGGCCTGTACGCCGACCTCTACCGGACGCAGTTCATCCAGGACGCGCCGGCCGAGGCGCTGTAGGGGCCCGCAGACGATCCAGATGGGCGATTCCGGGGAGGCCGTGACCGGCCTAGATTGGGGTCGCCCGGGGACGGCCCTGCACACCTGGAGGTAGTCGTGTCATCACTGAACATCGCCACACCCAACGAGGTCCGGCCGTTCCGGGCCCACGGTCACATGGACGTCGTCACGCTCGACGACTTCACCCTCGGCATGGGCACCTTCGAGCCCGGCTGGCGCTGGTCGGAGGACGTCAAGCCGATCGCCGGGACCGAGTCCTGCCAGGTCCGCCACACCGGCATCTGCGTGTCGGGCCAGATGGTGATCCGCATGGACGACGGCACCGAGAGCACCATCGGCCCCGGCGACGTCGTGCTCATCGAACCCGGCCACGACGCCTGGGTCGTGGGCGACGAGGCCTGCGTGCTCTACGACACCGGCGTCGCGGCGTACGCCAAGGCGTAGGCCCCGACCTCGCCCGCTGGGGCGTCGAACGGCGCGATCGGGACGCTCCAGCCGGCGGGTCCGACCTGCTCCCTCGCGGTGAACTCGCCCGCGTAGTAGCCGTTGTGGCGGTGCACGTGCGCGCGCCCGGCGGACGTGCCGGACTCCTGCTCGACGGCGACCCATGCGGCCATGCCGGTCACCTCCCTCCGAGGATCGTTTCCCGGACGGAGGGGCGTCAGGTGGCGGGTGATACGTCGCTCGGGCCTCGACCTGGGAACGTCAGGGTCGGGGGAGGGAACCCCACGTGCCTTCGGTGTGCACGAGCACCACGGCGAGCGCTGCGGCCGAGGCCGCCATCGCCGCGAACCACAGCAGGCGCGTCCAGCGCCCGGGCACCCCGGTGGCTGGGTGCTGCCCGGGCAGGATGGTGAGGCGGAGCGCCGGGACGAGCCGGCTCAGGAGATGCAGCCCGGCGGCAGCCACCCACACCGCGAAGAAGCCCTGGTGGAGGGTGATCCAGTCGATGCGGAATCCGAGCACCGTGAGCAGGTCCTGACGTGCGGACTCCTCGCCCAGCAGGATCAGGAGGACGCCCGTGGCGAGCAGGCCCAGCGTCGAGACGACCACGAGTGGGCCGAGCACCCGGAGCAGGAGCGGCGGTGGGCCGGCCTCGCGGTAGGGCGTCCGGCCGAGGTAGTAGCCCGCCATCTTCCAGCCGGTGCTCGCCGTCTTCATCACCGCCGGCGGCACCAGCAACGCGCCGAGAGCGACGTGCCACGAGATCAGCCCCCGCACGTCGAAGAGGGTCAGCAGCTCCGCGACCGACAGGACGAGCAGCACCAGGCCCGTCCACGCGGTCAGCAGGACGTTGCCGGCCGGCCCTCCCGTCACTGGCAGGACGGGGCTCTCGGTGGTCGTCCGTCCGCTCGCCTCGGCGTAGGCGTCCACGAACGCACGCTGGAGCCCGCCGGTCGACTTCTCTGTCGCAGGGTGCATGAGGGCACCTTGGCAGCCTCGCCTGTGTGTTTCCTGTGCCTGCGCGCCTCGCGGAACTCCCGATCCGGTCGGCCTTCACCGGTGCGACGTGTCGCTCCTGCCGGCGCCGAGGGTGAGCTGTCCGGTGTGGAACTGGTGCTGGAGGCGGACGAGGGCGCGGTCGAGGGGGTCGGGGCTGAGCCATGCCCGGGCGTCGGTCTCGGTGAGTTCGTGGGTGCCGGCGGCGTCGACGAGGCGGTGCAGTCCCTGGGGGGTACGCCAGAGTGTCTCGCCGGTCCCGGTGGTGGCGACGCGGTAGCCGAGGTGGGTCTTGGCGCGGTGTGCGGTCCGGGAGAGTGGTCGGCCGGTGTGGCTGCTGGTCTGGCCGGGTGGGCCGGTGGGTCGGTAGGGCACGGGGTGGTCGACGTCGACCTTCCGCGAGACCCGGGTGGCGTGCGGGAAGCAGTCGAGGGGTTGTCGGAGGTGGATGCGTTCCTTGATGGCCTCGGGGTGCTCGTAGGCGCAGCTGGAGACGAGGTCCTTGAGGTCGATGACCGGCTTGATGCTCACTCGGGTGTGGGCGAGGAGTTCGGTCAGCTGGGCGAGGGCGACCGGGCCGATGCCTTCGACCCGCGCCACACCGCTGGCAGTGCCGGTGAGGGCTGCTTCGTGGAGGTGGACGTAGAGGATCGACGTGGGCCGGAACGTCTCGGGCTTGGCCGACTTCAGGGCGTCGAGGAGGTCGGCGGGGAACGCCAGGGCCCGCGGGGTGTGGTCCTCGACAGGCTCGGCGTCCTCTGGCTGCTCGGTGTGTTCGAGGAGGAGTTGGAGGAGCTCGGCGGGGCGGGCGAGCCAGCCGAAGGCCAGGGAGCGGAGCAGGTCGCGGGGCGCGTCGGCGTGCTCGGGGCGGGTGGCGAGGATGTCGGCGACTCGGGTCACGACGGCGTCGACGTAGGCGGCGTCGCCGGCGTTGACGCGGGCGATGACGTGCCGCAGCCCGACCGCGTCGGTGCGCGAGAGGGACACGTAGCGGCGGTGGCGGGCTTCCTCGAGGCGGGTGGCGTGGGTGGCGGGGTCGGCCTCGATGATCTTGGCCTCGACCAGGGCGATCACCCGGGCGGGGGACTGGGACCCGATGGCCCGGGCCACGGCCTGGTCGACCAGGTCGACGAGGGCCAGGGGCAGGTCGCGGGTCAGGACGGCGACCTTGCGGGCCAGCCAGGGCTCGGCGCGGCCGGTGCGGGTGACAGTCCAGGTCTGGGGGAGTCGGTGCCGCAGGTCGAGCGCGTCGGCGGCGGCTGCGCGGGCGGAGAGGGTGTGGACGCCGCGGGCGATGCCGAGCTCGCACAGTGACAGCTCCCGGACCCGCGGGGTGCCCTCCCCACCGAGGTCGACCAGGCGGTCCGAGCCCGGCGGCAGCGGGATCGTCGGGTCCGGCCGCGGATCGTCACGGGGGTCGGAGGCGTGAAGGTCGCACCAGTGCAGCACCAGGAGCAGGTCCTCGACCTCGGCCTGCCGCCGCCGCGTGACCACGTCCCCGAGCAGCGCGAGCGTGTCGCCTGCGTCGAGGTCGGTCACCGGGATATGGGCCATGCCTGATTCTAATCGAACATATGTACGAACGCAACAGGCTGTAGCGAATCAAGATTCCTTGCAGGGTCCGATGACGAGGCGTTTGTTGACGTCAGTCCCTTCGATACCTTCTGGTCGTGTAGCACGGCCGGAGGCCGCTGGGTACTGTGCGGGGCCGTGAGCTCGCACAGTGATGAGACGACCGACGAGGTGCCGGACCTCGGAGCACCGCCACAGCGGCTGACCGTCGACGTCGAGACCGTCCGCCGGCTGGTCGCGGAGCAGTTCCCGCAGTGGTCGCAGCGGCCCGTCGCACCGGTCAGCAAGCCCGGTTGGGACAACCGCACGTTCCACCTCGGTGACGACCTGCTCGTCCGACTGCCCAGCGCTGCGGAGTACGCGCTCGCGGTCGAGAAGGAGCACCGCTGGCTCCCCGAGCTGGGGGAGCGGCTACCCCTCCCGGTCCCGGTCCCGCTCGGCCTGGGACGGCCGGGTGCCGGATATCCCTTCCCGTGGTCGGTCTACGGATGGCTCCCCGGCGAGGCCGCCGACCGGGCGGCGACGATCGACCCGTCCGGCATCGCCGAGGACGTGGTCGGCTTCCTCGGGGCACTCCGGCGCATCGACGCGACGGACGGCCCCCAGCCCGGCGTCCACAACTGGTTCCGCGGCGCGACCCTGCGGACGTTCGACTCGTACGCCCGGGGTTCGCTCGCGAAGCTCGACGGCCACATTGACGTCGACCTGGCCACGGCCGCCTGGGACGACGCCCTGGCGGCCCGGTGGGACGGGGTGGACGTCTGGTTCCACGGCGACATGGCACCCGGGAACCTCCTGCTCGACGGGGGCAGGCTCACCGCGGTGATCGACTTCGGCACCTGCGGGGTCGGGGATCCCTCCTGCGACCTCGCCATCGCGTGGACCCTCCTGACCCGCCAGGGCAGGCGGCTCCTGCGCGAACGCCTCGACATCGACGAACCCACCTGGTCGCGGGGCCGTGGGTGGGCTCTCTGGAAGACGTTGAGCAACCTCGCCAACGCTGTCGAGGACGGGGACGAGCCCGAGGAGCGCGAGGCGCGGCGGGTCGTCGAGGCGATCCTGGAGGACTACCGCGACGCGCACTGACCGGGCAGGGCGTCAGTCCTCCCCGGCCTTGGCCTCCCGCTCGGCGGCGTACGCCCGCTGGTAGGCGGCCCGCACCTTCTGCTTCTGGGCCTGCTTCGCCGCCTTCTTCTGCTTCCGCTCGGCCATCGCTTCGGCAGCGGCCGACGTCTCGCCGCGGAGCAGGGCGCGGCGCTCGTCGTAGAGGAGGTAGAAGAAGCCGAAGACGGCGAGGACGCCGAAGAACCACCACTGCAGGCCGTAGAAGAAGTGCGGGCCGTTGTCGAGCTCGGGGAGCTCGGTGGGCTCGAGGGTGTCGGCGGCCGGCGGGTCCTCGGACTTCAGGTCGACGAAGCCGCCGTAGACGGGCGTGTCGATCGCCTTGCCGATCTCGACGCTCGAGATCGCCCGGGTCGACAGGTCGGTGACGGCCGCGCTGTCGCCCGTCGCGTCCACCCGCACCCAGCCGGTCACGGTGACCTGCCCCGACGGTGGGGCGGGCAGCGTCGAGGTGTCGCCGCCGCGGTTGTCCGACGGGGTCCAGCCGCGGTCGACCAGCAGGGCGGTACCCGAAGCCGTGACGAGGGGGACGACCACGTCGACGCCGGACTGCCCGTCCCGCGTGGCGTAGCGGAGCACGACGGTGTGGTCGGTGTCGTAGGTCCCGGTGGCAGTGACCAGACGCCACTCGTCGCGGTCCGACACGCCGGAGCCGGGGCGCAGGACTGAAGCCACGGGCGCGGGCGGCAGGGACTCGTTGCGCTCGACGATCGCGTTGCTGGCCTTGCGGTCCTCGAGGCGGTGGAACTGCCACTCGCCGAGCCACCAGCACGCCCAGGCGATCAGGACGACGGCGACCGCGAACGACAGCCACCGTCGGCTGACCAGGAACAGGAACGATCGCACCCAGCGAGGCTATCCGGGCGGTGGGCGACGCCCCGGCGCGGGTGCGCCCGTAGACTCGCGGGTGTGATGACACGTGCGCTCGAGGACCGCTACGGCCGTGTGGCGACGGATCTGCGCGTGTCGCTGACCGACCGTTGCAACCTGCGCTGCTCCTACTGCATGCCGGCCGAGGGACTCGACTGGCTGCCCGACGAGACCGTGCTCTCCGACGACGAGGTCGTCCGCCTCGTGCGCATCGCGGTGGAGCGTCTCGGGGTGCGCGAGGTGCGCTTCACCGGCGGCGAGCCCCTCGTACGCCGTGGGCTGGTCGACATCGTCCGCCGCACCCACGAGCTGGGCGTCGAGACGTCGCTGACCACCAACGCGCTCGGGCTCTCGCGCACCGCCCAGGCCCTGGCCGACGCGGGCCTGGACCGGATCAACGTCAGCCTCGACACGATCCGTCCCGAGACGTTCCTCGAGATCACCCGCCGCGATCGGTTCGACGACGTGGTCGCGGGCCTCGAGGCGGCGCAGGCCGCCGGCCTCGGCCCGATCAAGATCAACGCCGTGCTGCTGCGCGGCGTCAACGACACCGAGGCGCCCGAGCTGCTCCGCTGGTGCCTGGACCGCGGCTACGAGCTCCGCTTCATCGAGCAGATGCCGCTCGACGCCCAGCACGGCTGGAGCCGCGAGGCCATGGTCACCGCCGACGAGATCTTCGAGCGGCTCGAGTCCGCCTTCGTGCTCACCCCGGCCAGCGAGCCGCGGGGGAGTGCGCCCGCCGAGCTGTTCATGGTCGACGGCGGGCCCGGCACGGTCGGGGTCATCGCCTCGGTCACGCGGCCCTTCTGCGGTGACTGCGACCGGGTCCGGTTGACCGCGGACGGCCAGGTCCGCAACTGCCTCTTCGCCCGGCAGGAGTCCGACCTGCGCCTGGCCATGCGCTCGGGTGCGAGCGACGAGGAGCTGGCCGACCGCTGGGTCGTGGCGATGGCGGGCAAGCTGCCCGGGCACGGCATCGACGACCCGACGTTCCTCCAGCCCGACCGCCCGATGTCCGCGATCGGCGGCTGACGGGCGCTAGCGGCCGCCCTCGGGGCCCTGGTCGACCGGCGCCTCGGCGACGGGCACGACGTCGCGCAGGAATCCCCGCGCGGTCAGGAAGTCGGCCAGGCCGGCCCGGTGCTCCGCGCACGCGACCCAGACCTTGCGGCGGTCGGGGGTGTGCAGCTTCGGGTTGTTCCACAACAGCGCCCAGACGGCCTCGGACTGGCAGCCCTTGCCGGAGCAGGTGGGGGTCTCGGTCATGCCGTCCTCCCACGAAAAGGTCGGGAAATGGGCAGTGCCGGACAGCCACGGGGGAAGCCGTCCGGCACCACCGCGAACTGAGACGGGGGAGACCCAGCTCGCGCCGAGGATTCTGTCACCTGCGCCGAGGAAGTCAAATACCGTCGTCGCCGGAGTGGCGTCCCGAATCCGTGCCCGGAGGCAGCTGGGCACGGCCGAAATCGGCGTCCAGCAGCTCGAACCCGTCGGATCCGGAACCGGAATTGTTGGCCATCACCACGGCGACGTACGGCAGGATCAGCGCGCCGGCGATCAGGATCGGCCACAGCCACTCCAGGTGCGCCAGGGCGGCGACGACGGCCCCCACGAAGCAGACCGTCCGGATGCCCATGGACAGCAGGTAGCGCTTCTGGCGCGCGGCGATGTCGTCGGCGCGGTTGGTGGCTGCCGTCGTGATGCGGACCGGCTCTGCCTCGCGCGCCCTGCGGCTGTGGCTGTGGGTCCGGGCCATGCCGCCATCCTACGTCGGTACGCTCACAGTCCGTTCCCCACCGGGCTCGCCCACCAGGAGGCACTCATGAGCAACCGCACCTACCGCGTCAGCGAGATCGTCGGCACGTCGCCCGACGGCATCGACCAGGCGATCCGCAACGCCATCGAGCGCGCCAGCAAGACGCTGCGCCACGTCGACTGGTTCGAGATGACCCAGGTCCGCGGTCAGGTCAAGGACGGCGCCGTCGAGCACTTCCAGGTCGGCCTCAAGGTCGGCTTCCGCCTCGAGGACGACTGACCAGTCCGTCTCAGCCCGTGAGGGTTTTAGGTCTACTCCTGGGTAGTCGCTAGCGTCCTCGACGTGAGCCAGAGCACCCCGGACAACACCGACACCGTCCAGGCGGCAGCGCCGCGCTCGGTCCTCGTGACCGGCGGCAACCGCGGAATCGGTCGCGCCATCGCCGAGGCGTTCATCGCCAACGGCGACCAGGTCGCGGTCACCACGCGCAACGGCGGGGCTCCCGAGGGCGCCCTCGACGTCCGCTGCGACATCACCGATGCGGCCGCCGTCGAGGCCGCCTTCGCCGAGATCGAGGCCGCGCACGGCCCGGTCGAGGTGCTCGTCGCCAACGCCGGCATCACCGCCGACACCCTCATCCTGCGGATGTCCGAGGACGACTGGTCCTCGGTCATCGACACCAACCTGACCGGCTCCTTCCGGCTGGCCAAGCGTGCCGCCAAGGGCATGCTGCGGCTCCGCCGCGGCCGGATCATCTTCATCTCCTCGGTCGTCGGTCTCCTCGGCTCGGCCGGGCAGGTCAACTACGCCGCGTCCAAGGCCGGGCTGGTCGGCATGGCCCGCTCGCTGGCCCGCGAGCTCGGCTCCCGCTCGATCACCACCAACGTGGTGGCCCCGGGCTTCATCGAGACCGACATGACGGCGGTCCTCACCGACGACCAGAAGTCCGCCATCAAGACCCAGGTGCCGCTCGGCCGCTACGGGTCGACCGCCGAGATCGCCTCAGCGGTCACCTGGCTGGCCAGCGACGGCGCGGCGTACGTCACGGGGGCCGTGATCCCCGTCGACGGCGGCCTCGGCATGGGCCACTAGGTCTCGACAAGCTCGACCAACGGAACACGACAGAGGGAACTGACATGGGCATTCTCGACGGCAAGCGGATCCTGGTCGCCGGCGTCACGATGGACTCCTCCATCGGATTTGCCACGGCGAAGGTGGCGCAGGAGCAGGGCGCGACCGTGCTCATCTCCAACTTCGGCCGGGCGCTCGGCATCACCAAGCGGATCGCCAAGCGGCTGCCGACCGAACCGCCGGTGCTCGAGCTCGACGTGACCGACCCCGAGCACCTCGAGCGCCTGCCCGAGCTGGTGCGCGAGCACGTGGACGGCCTGGACGGCGTCGTGCACTCCATCGCCTACGGCAACCCCGAGACCCTGCTCGGCGGGAAGTTCCTGCAGGGTCCCTGGGACGACGTCGCCCAGGCCGTCCAGGTCTCGGCGTACTCCCTGAAGTCGCTCGCGACCGCCTGCCAGCCGCTGATGGGCAGTGGCGGTTCGGTCGTGGGCCTGACCTTCGACGCGACCGTGGCCTGGCCCGCCTACGACTGGATGGGCGTAGCCAAGGCCGCCCTCGAGTCGACCTCCCGCTACCTGGCCCGCGACCTCGGCCCGCACGGCATCCGCTGCAACCTGGTCTCGGCCGGTCCGCTCAAGACGCTCGCGGCCAAGGCGATCCCGGGCTTCGAGGAGCTCGACTCCATGTGGGCCGAGCGCTCGCCGCTCGGCTGGGACAACACCGACCAGACGCCGACGGCACGGGCCGTGTGCGCGCTGCTGTCGGACTTCTTCCCGGCGACGACGGGCGAGATCGTGCACGTCGACGGCGGCTTCCACGCGATGGGGGCCTGACCGCACTGGTCGGATAGCGTCTGGTCGGTGACTTCTCTCGTCGAGCTCCGGGTCCTCGAGGGCCCCAACCTCTACTTCCCCCGGGCCGCCATCAAGCTGACGCTGGACATCAGCGCGCTCGCGGCGGCGCCCGACGAGGTGGCGCAGCGGTTCGCGAAGCGGATCGGGCTGCGCAACGTCCGCACGGGCGCGGCGGAGTCGGGCTTCCGCCAGCGGTTCGCCGTGCGCGCGGTGGCCAGGCTGGTGCGGGCGATCGCGGCGGAGTCCGGCACGCAGCGCCTTGCGGTCCGGGTGCGCACGACCAGTGACCAGCACCAGATCGTCGTCGCCTTCCCGTGGCGGCACCGCGAGCGCGCCCAGGAGATGGGCCGCGCCGTGGCCTCGGTGCTCGACGCCGTGCCCGGCACCGACATCGAGACCGCGGTCAGCGAGGCTGCCGAACGGGTCCGCGCGAGCGAGCCCGGTGCCCGGCCGCACACGCTGACGCCGCGCGTCCCCGTCGTGGCCGTCACCGGCACCAACGGCAAGACCACGACGTCGCGGATGATCGCGCACATCGCGCGCACCGACGGCAAGCTGGTCGGCTGGTCCAACACCGACGGCGTCTACATCGACGGCGAGCTCGTCGAGGCCGGCGACTACTCCGGTCCCTCGGGCGCCGGACGCGTGCTGGCGCACAAGGAGGTCGAGTTCGCGGTCACCGAGACCGCCCGCGGCGGCATCCTGCTCAAGGGCATCGGGCTGACCCGCAACGACGTCTCGGTCGTCACCAACGTCACCGCCGACCACCTCGGACTCCAGGGCATCGACACCGTCGACCAGCTCGCGGAGGTGAAGTCGGTGGTCCCGCAGATCACCCGCAAGGACGGCTGGGCGGTCCTCAACGCCGACGACCCGCGCGTCCTGGCGATGCGCGGCGTGATCAAGGCGCAGCCCTGGGTCTTCTCCCGCGACCCAGACTCCCCGGCGATCCGCGAGGTGCTCTCCGCCGGCGGCCGCGCCACCACCGTCATCGACGGCTGGGTGGCCGTGCTGGCCCCGCACGGCGACGCCGACCCGCTGGTCGAGCTGGTCGACGTGCCGATGACGCTGGCCGGGCTCTCCCGCTTCAACGTCGAGAACACCCTCGCCGCGGCCTCCGCCGCCCTCGCGATCGGCATCCCGCGCGACGTGGTCGTCGAGGGGCTGCGGACCTTCCGCCCCGACGCGGAGCACAACCCTGGCCGGATGAACTTCTTCTCCGTCGGCGAGGTGTCGGTGGTGATCGACCTGGCCCACAACGAGGCCGGGCTCGAGGCGCTGCTCGAGATCATGAACGGCGTACGTCGCCCCGGAGCCCGCCTGCTGCTCGGCCTCGGGGTCGTGGGGGACCGCCAGGACGACCTCATCGAGAAGCTGGGCGAGATCGCGGCCCGGGACAGCGACGTGCTGGCCATCGGCCACAAGGAGAAGTACCTCCGCGGCCGCACCTACGACGAGCTCGACGACCTGATGCGCGCCGGCGCCGCGCGGGTCGGCGTCACCAGCTTCGCGTCGTACCCGACCGAGGTGGCGGCCCTGTCCGCGCTGGTCGGTCAGGCCCTGCCCGGCGACGTCGTCGGCCTCATGTGCCACGCCGAGCGCGAGGAGGTCTACGCGTGGATCGCCGGTGCCGGCGGCACGCCCGACGACAACGCGACGCTGGCCGCCAAGGTGCGTGCCGCGCGCGTCTGAGGTCAGTCGCGCGCGACGTCGAGCTCGCCCTCGACGACCAGGGCGGTGAGCCCGGCGACAGAGCGGGTCTGGTGCGGCTCGTTGGGCTCCCAGACGGCCGCCTGCCCGGGACCGAGGACGACCTCCACGCCGTCGCTCCCGGACACCGTCGCGTCCCCGCTCACGACCACGAGGAGCTGACGCCCGGCCGCCGGGTGGCGGCCGATCCGTCCACCCGGGCGGAGCCGGACCACGACCACGTGTGCGTCCATGGTGAGGGCGAGCCCACCCACGGTGACGCCGCGGCTCGCGTGCTCGTCGATCGCGCGCCGGGGGACGGCGTCGAGGGCCAGGACGCGCACCGGTCGGCTCAGGCGTCCGTCGACGCCGGCACGTAGTCGGGGTCACCCGCGGGGGCGTCGGTCCGCTCGCCGCTGCCCGCCTGGGCGATGTTGGACCACTGCTCGAGCTCGGCCATGACCTCGCCGTGCTTGTCGACGCAGACCACGACGAGGTCGCCCTTGTTGGCGCGGCTCATGGCGTGACGGACGGCCTCGATCTCCTCGAGGACCTCCTCGACCTGCTTGCAGCGGGCGCCCTCGGCCATCGCGGCGCGCACGCCCTCGAGCACGAACGCGGCAGTCTCCCCGCGCTTGCGCCCGCGCAGCTGGACGTCCTCGCGGACGATCACCACGTCGAAGTGCTGGGCCGCGATGTGCCCGAGCTCGCGCATGTCCTCGTCGCGCCGGTCGCCGGCGGTGGAGATGATGCCGATCCGCGACGGGCGGGCCAGGTCGTGCGAGGACGACAGCGAGTCGCCGGTGCGGTCCACGAAGTCGCCGAGCATCTTCATGCCGGGCGCGTTGTGGCAGTAGTCGACGATCACGTTGACGCCGTTGACCTCGACCTCGTTGAGGCGGCCGGGCGAGAGGTAGTAGCTCGTCGAGAACGTCCGCAGGCCCTGGCGGATGTCGTGCAGCGGGGCGCCGATGGCGAAGGCGGCCGCGGCGGCGCCGAGGGCGTTCTGGACGTTCATCCGGGCGCGGCCGCTGAAGGTCGAGGGGAGGAGGTGGGTCCAGGCCAGCTGCATCTCGCGGCGGCCGTGCTTGACCACGATCATCTCGCCGCGCTCGGACGGGTTGAGGACCAGCGCCTTGCCGCCGCGACGGCAGTGGGCGTCGATCATCTCGCGCACCTCCGAGCCGGGCTCCTCCATGGAGAACCACACGACCTGGCCCGAGCAGCGGCGCCGCATCTCGCGGACCAGCGGGTCATCGGCGTTGAGGACGGCGTGGCCGTCGCGCGGCACCGCCTCGACGAGGACGGCCTTGACGTCGGCGAGCTGCTCGACGGTGTCGATCCCGCGCAGGCCGAGGTGGTCGGGCTGCACGTTGAGGACGACGGCGACGTCGTTGCGCTCGTAGCCGAGGCCCTCGCGCAGGATGCCGCCGCGGGCGACCTCGAAGACCGCGAAGTCGACGCGTGGGTTCTGCAGGACCATCCGGGCCGACCGCGGGCCGGAGGCGTCGGAGCGGATCAGCAGTCGCTCGTCGATCACGACGCCGTCGGTGGAGGTCATGCCGACCTTGCGGCCCATGCCCTTGAAGATGTGGCTGATCATCCGTGACGTGGTGGTCTTGCCGTTGGTGCCGGTCACGGCCACGATCGGGATCCGCGAGGTGGCGCCCGGCGGGAAGAGCATGTCGACGACCGGCTTGGCGATGAACTGCGGCTCGCCGATGGTCGGGTGCGTGTGCATCCGGAAGCCCGGGGCCGCGTTGACCTCGCAGATCGCGCCGCCGGTCTCGCGGACCGGCTCGGTGATGTCGGGGCAGATGAAGTCGATGCCGGCGATGTCGAGGCCGACCATGCGGGCGGCCTCCTCGGCGATCTCGACGTTCTCCGGGTGCGCCTCGAAGGTGCGGTCGATGGAGATGCCGCCGGTCGACATGTTGCCGGTCAGGGCGAGCTTGACCATCGTGCCCTCGGGCACGACGGAGTCCATCTCGAAGCCCTGCTCGCGGACGAGGTCCTCCGCGGCCGCGTCGACCTTGATCCGGGTCAGCACCTTCTCGTGGCCCACGCCGCGCCGCGGGTCGGCATTGGCGGTGTCGACGAGCTGCTCGACGGTCGAGGTGCCGTCGCCGGTGACGGAGGCCGGGACGCGCTCGGCGATCGCGGCCACCCGGCCGTCGATGATCAGGCAGCGGTAGTCCTTGCCGGTCACGAACGACTCGACGATGACGGTGCCGCGGCGCGACTGCTCCTTGGCGATGTCGAACGCCTCGCGGACGTCCTTCTCGTCGAGGAGGTTCAGGCAGACGCCCCGGCCGTGGTTGCCGTCGAGCGGCTTCACGACGACGGGGAAGCCGATCCGCTCGGCGACGCGGACGGCCTGGTCGGCGGTCCGCACCGACTCCTGCTTGGGCACGGGCAGTCCGGCGGCGCCGAGCAGGCGGGTTGTGAGGTCCTTGTCCGAGGCGATGTCGACGGCGATGGCGGACGTCGCGGAGGTCATCGTGGCCCGGATGCGCTTGGCGTGCACGCCCTGGCCGAGCTGGACGAGGGAGTACTGGTTGAGGCGGATCCACGGGATGTCGCGGGACACGGCCTCGTCGAGGATCGCCTGGGTCGAGGGGCCGAAGGCGGTGCGCTCGGCGCGCAGGATGAAGGCCTCGAGCTCGGTGTCCCAGTCGAACTCCGGGTCGGCCTCGACGAGGTGGTTGACCAGGCGTACGGCGAGCCGCGCGGCGGCCAGGCCGACCTGCTCGTCGACGTACCCGAAGATCACGTTGTAGTGGCCGGGGCGCCCCTTCACGCCGCGCGTCTTGCCGCGGCGGATGTCGTGGCCGACGACCTGCTGCAGGGCGAGGGCGGCGTGCTCGGCGACGTGGCCGAGCCAGGTGCCCTCGTTGAGGCGCTCCACGAAGCCGCCGCGGCGACCGCGCGAGCAGGAGTGCTCGCGCAGGCCGGGCAGCATCTGGAGGATGTTGTCGGTGAAGCCGGGGATCGTGTTGGTGGGGAACTTCTCCAGCGAGCCCAGGTCGACCACGAGGTGGATCGCCTTGTCGTAGGACCAGACGTTGGCGCCGCGGTAGACCCGGGTCTCGACGATCGCGAGGTCGGGGGTGGGGCGTTCGGTCATGCGGAGGCTCCGTCCGGGTCGGGGGCTGTGGTCGTGGCCGACTTCCTGCGCGTAGTACGCGCGATCCGGCGGCGCAGGTTGGTGGGGGAGACGCCGTCGGCGGCGATGTCGCGGGCCAGCTGGCGCAGGTCGCGGCCGGCCTCGGCCATCTCGGCGGCCTCGCCCGGGTCGACGGCGGGCACGTGCGGGAGCAGGGTGCGGGTGGACAGGTCGAAGCGCGAGCCCTGGGGCAGGACGTGCAGCACCACCCCGCTGGCCAGCAGGGGCGAGGAGCGCTTGGCCTCATAGGCGTTGGTGACGATCCGGGAGGGGTCGAAGATCGCGACCGCGCCCTTGCCGACGACGCTCATGATCTCGTGGCCGTCCTCCACCTCGACGACGGCGGCGGTGTCCTCGTCGACACCGATCCCCAGGAGCTGGGGCGACTGGCTGACGATCATGAGCAACCGACCGTAGCGGTTGCGCTGGTCGAAGTGCTGGTCGATGACCGAGGACTGGAGCAGGCCGAGCCCGGCCGCGACCTGCGTCATCCGCTGCTTCGGGGTCGAGCCCGGGCCGCCGAAGGCGACCATGTGGCTGGACTGGATGCTGGCGCCGGCCGAGGTCCCGGCGATGACCGTGCCGGCCTCGTTGGCGGTCACGAGGGCATCCGCCAGGGGCGTGCCGGAGATGATCGCGGAGAGCTTGAGCTGGTTGCCGCCGGTCATGAATATGCCCGTCGCCTCGGTGAGGCGGCGGGCGAGGTCGGGGTCGTGGGAGTCCTCGCGGGTCTCGGGACGGACGGCGACCACGTCGGCCGCGCCGAGCTTGCGGAAGAGCGCGTCGTAGACCTCGACGACCTCCGGTCCGAGGGAGGAGGCGGTCGGGATCACCGCGATCCGGGCGTTCTCCCCACCGGCAGCAGCGACGAAGTGCTTGAGGATCGTGGGTCGGCGCAGCTTGTCCTCCGCGCCGCCGATGATCATGAGAGGTCCCCTGGGCATGACAGGGAGGCTAGCCCCTGACAAGGTTGGCGCGTGCAGCAGCAGTCCCGCGTGGTCGTCGTCGTCCGTCATGCCAGCGCCGAGCAGGTCGGCCCCACCGATGCCGAGCGGGAGCTCGCCCCCGGGGGCCACGACGACGCCCGCGACGCGGGCCGCTGGCTCGCCGCGCAGGGCGTGCGGCCCGACCACGCCTGGGTCTCGGCTGCCACCCGGACGGTGCAGACCTGGCAGTGCCTGGCCGACGCGGCCGGGTGGGGGATCGAGCCCGAGGTCGACCGCGGGCTCTACTCCGCCGGGCCCGAGACGGCGCTGGACCTGATGCGCTCCACGCCTGACGAGGCACGCACCCTCGTGGTGGTCGGGCACAACCCGACGATCGCCTACCTCGCCTCGATGCTCGACGACGGCCACGGCGACCAGGCGGCCTCGGCCCTGATGACGTCGGGCTTCCCCGCAGGCGCGGTCACGGTGTTCGCCTTCGACGGCGACTGGGGCGACCTCGACCCTGCGTCCTGCCGGGTCGTGGGCTTCCACGTGGGCCGCGGCTGACCTACACCGGCGGTGACGGCGTGACGATGCCGGCTTCGGCGTCGGCGAGCTCGATCTCCTCGCGGGAGATGCCGAGGAGGTACATGATCGCGTCGAGGTAGGGCACGTTGACCGCCGTGTCGGCGGCGTCCTGCACGACCGGCTTGGCGTTGTAGGCGATCCCGAGCCCCGCGGCCGCCAGCATGTCGAGGTCGTTGGCGCCGTCGCCGATGGCGATCACCGCCTCGGGAGGTACGCCGACCTCCGCGGCGAACTCGCGCAGCGCGGCCGCCTTGCCGGCGCGGTCGACCACCGGACCGACGATCCGGCCGGTGAGCCGGCCGTCGACGATCTCGAGCTCGTTGGCGCGGGCGTAGTGGATGCCGAGCTCCTCGGCGAGCCGGTCGGTGATCTGGCTGAAGCCGCCGGAGACGATCGCGAACCGGTAGCCCAGCCGGCGCAGGGTGCGCACCATCGTCCGGGCGCCCGGCGCGAGCAGGATGGCGTCGTACACCGCGTCGATGGCGGTGGCGTCGACGCCCGCGAGCAGCGCCACGCGCGTGCGCAGCGACTCCTCGAAGTCGATCTCGCCGCGCATGGCGGCCTCGGTCACGGCGGCGACCTCGGCCTCGCAGCCCGCGTGCGCGGCGAGCATCTCGATCACCTCGCCCTGGATCAGCGTGGAGTCGACGTCCATGACGATCAGGCGCATCCCGCGGCGGAGCAGGGTCGCGGGCTGGACGGCGACGTCGAGGCCCTGGCGGGCGGCCTCGACGGCCAGCACCTCGCGCAGCCGGTCGGGGTCGGCGCCGGAGACGTGCAGGTCGATCGCGGTGACGGGGTAGCGCGCCATCCGCTCGATCCGGTCGATGTTGGCGCCGCTGTCGGCGATCCGGCCGGCCACCGCCGCCATAGCCGAGGCCTTGAGCGGGGACCCGATGATCGTGACATGCGAGCGGCCGCCCGCGCGGGAGCGGTTGTCGCCCACGCCGCGGTCGACCTCGACCGTCATGTCGAGGGCCCGGGCGGTGTCCTCGACCTCGCTGCGCAACCGACGCCACTCGCGCGGTGCGGTCACGAGGACGCCGAGGATCAGCCGGCCACGCAGCACGATCTGCTCGATGTCGACCACCTCGACCCCCGCCTGCGAGAGCGTCGAGAGGATGGAGGAGGTCACGCCGGGCCGGTCCTTGCCGGTCAGCGTGATGAGCAGGGTCTCGGGCCTGGAGGCCTCGGTGCCGTACGTCGGAGTCATCGCCCGCCGAGGCTAACGCCTCGACCCGTCGGGCTCAGGACGGCGGCCACACCTCGGGCGAGCACGCGGCCACCAGCGCCCGGCGCCCGGCGCGCGCCAGCGGCACCAGCGAGGCGCGCCGCGCCTCGATCTCGTGGGCGGAGACGGCGCCGCCGTCGTCCTCGAGCGCCAGGTCGACGATGCCGAGCGCCTGCACGCCCCGCGAGGCGAGGTCGACGCACCGGGCCGGGATGCCGGCGGGGGAGTCGAGGTGGGGGCGGTGCCGGAGGTTCATCAGCTCGTCGGCGACCTCGGGCCGCCACCGCGCCACGTCGAGCCGGGCCAGGGCTCCGGCCGACTCGAGCAGGGCCGCGCGCAGCGTGCGGTCGGCCTCGCCGATGTCCGGCAGCTGGCGTCGTTCCGCGGGCATCGCGGTCCACGTGATCGCCGCCCCGACCCGCTCGGGCACCAGCCCGACGCCGGCGCCGGACACGACCACGGCCTCCCCGACGTCGAGCGCGGCCGTGTTGAAGTCTCGCGGGCCGCCCAGGCCGACGGGGTCGCCCTCGACCGGGATGGCCGCCCCGAAGGCGGTGGCGCCGAGGGCGCGCAGGCGGCCGAGCGCGACCACGAAGGTGTCGGTGCCGCCCTCCGGGTCCAGGCCGGCCACCGCGTGCGTCGCGTCGTCCGCGATCACGGCGTCGATGAGCAGGTCGGTGACGACGTGCCCCCGGAGCCAGGCCGTGCCCCACCACGCGAGGCGGGCGGAGGCGGGCAGCGTGGGGCTCACGGCTCACGATGCTACGCACGGACCCGCACGTCCCTGCACGGGGCGGCGGTCGCGTCTGGATAGGGTGAGGCCCATGACCGCCGTGCTCGAGTTCGCCGACGTGACGGTCCAGCGGGGCGGGGCCACGCTGCTCGACGGGATCGACTGGACGGTCGAGGAGGACGAGCGCTGGGTGATCCTCGGACCCAACGGGGCCGGCAAGACCACCCTGCTGCAGCTCGCCGCGGCACAGATCCACCCGACCTCAGGGGTCGCGGGCATCCTCGAGGAGGTCCTCGGCACCGTCGACGTCTTCGAGCTCCGGCCGCGCATCGGGCTGACCAGCGCGGCGCTCGCCGAGCGGATCCCGCGGCACGAGCTCGTGCACGACGTGGTGGTCTCCGCGTCGTACGGCGTGGTCGGGCGCTGGCGCGAGCAGTACGACGCCCTCGACCACGACCGCGCCACCAACCTCCTCGAGGAGGTGCGCGCCGGCCGGCTCAGGGACCGCACCTTCGGCACGCTCAGCGAGGGCGAGCGCAAGCGCGTCCAGATCGCGCGGGCCCTGATGGCCGACCCGGAGCTGCTGCTGCTCGACGAGCCGGCCGCCGGCCTGGACCTCGGCGGCCGCGAGGACCTCGTGTCCACCCTGTCGGTGCTGGCGATGGATCCCGACAGCCCGGCCACGGTGCTGGTCTCGCACCACGTCGAGGAGATCCCGCCGGGCTTCACCCACGCGCTCATGCTGCGCCAGGGCAAGGTCGTGGCGTCCGGGCTGCTCGACCACGTCGTCACCGAGGCCAACCTGTCGGCCACCTTCGGGATGCCGCTGGCGCTCAGCCACGAGGACGGTCGCTGGGCCGCCCGGCGGCGCACCCGCCACGCTGGCTGAATCCAGACCGTTCCGCGGGGTCCCAGCGGATAGGGTCGTGGCATGGAGTGGTTCCGGGATCACATGTGGGAGACCTGGGCAGCGCTGGCCGTGCTGCTGGGGCTGGCCGAGCTGTTCAGCCTCGACCTGATCCTGATCATGCTCGCGGTCGGCGCCCTCGCCGGACTGCTGACCGCCGCGCTGTCGGCACCGGTGGTCGCGCAGATGCTCGTCGCCGCCGCGTCGGCGGTGGCGATGCTGGCCCTGGTGCGCCCCGAGCTGGTCAAGAAGCTCCACGGTGGTCCCGAGCTGCGGCTGGGCCACGGCAAGCTGGTCGGCCAGCAGGGCGTCGTCACCGAGCTGGTGACCGCGCTCGAGCCCGGCCGGATCAAGCTCGCGGGGGAGATCTGGAGTGCGGCACCGTACGACGAGACCCTCACCATCGCCCCCGGCGAGACCGTGGAGGTGCTGCAGATCCGCGGCGCCACGGCGTACGTCCATCCGATTCCCAAGCTCGAGTCCTGAGCCCACTCCAGAGGAGGTGCCATGCCCGTCATTCTCGTGCTCCTGGCGCTGGTGTTCCTGTTCCTGATCGTCATGCTCGCCAAGACGGTGCGGATCGTGCCCCAGGCCCGGGCCGGCATCGTGGAGCGCTTCGGCAAGTACAAGCAGACCCTGCCGGCCGGCCTCAACGTCGTCGTGCCGTTCGTCGACAAGGTGCGCTACCTCATCGACCTGCGTGAGCAGGTCGTGAGCTTCCCGCCGCAGCCGGTGATCACCGAGGACAACCTCGTCGTCTCGATCGACACGGTCATCTACTTCCAGGTCACCGACCCGATCGCTGCGACCTACGAGATCGCCAACTACATCCAGGCGATCGAGCAGCTGACCATGACCACGCTGCGCAACATCGTCGGCGGCATGGACCTCGAGGAGACGCTGACCAGCCGCGACCAGATCAACTCCGGCCTGCGCGGCGTCCTCGACGAGGCCACCGGCAAGTGGGGCATCCGGGTCAACCGCGTGGAGCTCAAGGGCATCGACCCGCCGCCGTCGATCAAGGACTCGATGGAGAAGCAGATGCGCGCCGACCGTGAGAAGCGCGCCGTCATCCTCACCGCCGAGGGCCAGCGGCAGGCCGCCATCCTCACGGCCGAGGGCTCCAAGCAGTCCTCGATCCTCAACGCCGAGGGTGCACGCGAGTCGCAGATCCTGCGCGCGCAGGCCGACCGCGAGTCCTCGATCCTGCGCGCCCAGGGTGAGGGGCAGGCCATCCAGACGGTCTTCCAGGCCATCCACGACGGCAACCCCGACCAGTCGCTGCTGGCCTACCAGTACCTCCAGATGATGCCCAAGATCGCCGAGGGCGGCGCCAACAAGCTCTGGATCGTGCCCAGCGAGATCGGCAAGGCGCTCGAGGGCCTCGGCTCGACCATGAGCAACCTGCAGGGCATCCCGCAGCAGGTCGAGGGCCCGAAGACGCGCGTCGACATGGGCAGCACCGAGACTCCCTCGCTGAGCGAGGCCGATTCCGAGCTGTCGAAGACGACCGCCGCCGTCGAGGCCGCCATCAAGGAGGCCGAGATCGCGGCCAACCCGGGCAAGGGCCGCGCCGCGGACCTGCCGACCGGCGGCGCGCCGGAGACGGGTGCGGAGCCGCCCGCCCAGTGACGCCGTACGACGCTGTCGCGATCCTGCTCGCCGGGTTCGCGGCCGGCACCATCAACACCGTGGTGGGGTCGGGGACGCTGATCACGTTCCCGACCCTGCTCGCGTTCGGCATCCCGCCGGTGACGGCCAACGTCTCCAACACGATCGGTCTGGTGCCCGGCTCGGTGTCGGGGGCCTGGGGCTACCGGCGCGAGCTCGCGGGCCAACGCTCGCGGGTCCTGCGGCTCGCGCTGGCCTCGCTCCTCGGTGGCCTGGTCGGCGGCCTGCTGCTGCTGGTGCTGCCCGACGGGGCCTTCGCCGCGATCGTGCCGGCGCTGATCCTGCTCGGGCTGGTGCTCGTCGTCTTCCAGCCCCGGATCTCCGCCTGGGTCGCCCGCCGACACGACGCCCTCGGCGGTCTGCCCGAGCACGGCGCCTGGTGGGTGTGGCCGGCCGTCGCGCTGGCCGGCGTCTACGGCGGCTACTTCGGCGCCGCCCAGGGCGTGCTGCTGATGGCGATCCTGGGCATCGGGCTCGACGAGGCGCTGCAGCGGCTCAACGCCGTCAAGAACGTCCTCGCCGCGATCGTCAACGGGGTCGCGGGCCTGCTCTTCGCACTCGTCGCCGACGTCGACTGGCGCGTCGTGGCCCTGATCGGTGTCGGCTCGGTGATCGGTGGTCAGGTCGGCGCGACCGTCGGGCGCCGCCTGCCCACCACCGTCCTGCGCGGCTTCATCGTGGTGGTGGGCGTCGTGGCGCTCGTGTCGTTCCTGCTCGGTTGAGGCTCAGACTTCCTTCACGACCCGGGTCTCGCCGGCGAAGTGGTCGTGCCACGCCTGCCGGTTGACGGTGTCGTTGTTGATGCCGACGGCGATCATGATGACCGCGACCAGCTCGGCCAGGCCGCCGAGGATCCCCAGGAACGGGACGATCCCCAGGATGCCGGCACCCATCCAGATGTTGCGGCGCAGGGCCTGCTCCATCGTCGGGTTGCCACCGCCCGGACCTTGCGTGTGCAGCTTCATCACCATCTTGCCGACGGTCTGCCCCCGGCTGGACTCCAGATAGGTGAAGTAGCCCAGGTAGATCACGGTGCTGACGACGGCCGAGACCGCACCGGCGGCCCAGGTCGAGGCGGCGTAGAAGCCGCCACTGTCACCCATCACGGCGCCCACGATGATCGCGCTGACGATCACGCCGTTGACGATCGCGAGCAGGATCCCGTCGATGAGCCGCGCCAGGAACCGGTCGAGCAGCTCTGCCGGGCGGGTGGCCGCACGGGCTCCGGAGTAGGAGCCGGCCGCGGGGTCGAACCCCGGGGCGGGCGTGGGAGGTTGTTCGGTCATGGAGGACCTCCTCGAGGACGCGTCCCCAGTGGGCGCGTCCCTTCCCATGCTAGGGCTGGGAGGCCCCGGCGTCAGGAGGACGGACGCAGTCCCTGCAGGCCCGCCGCGACGGCGCCGATCGCCGGTGCGGTCACCCCGGCGGCCGTCACCTTCGGGACGGTGCCGTCCTGGAGGGCGAGCCAGCCCGCCGCGGCGTCGGCCGCGTCGACGGCGATCCCGGCGAGGACCAGCGCGCGCCGGGCCTTGCCGCGCGAGAGCAGCGTCAGCGCGCCGAGGGCGATCTCGCGCGAGCCGAAGAGCCGCGACATCAGCGCGAGCTGCGGGTTTGCCTCGACGTCGAGCTGGAACAGCTTCCCGGCGAGCTGCGGGTTGCCGAGGGCGAGGGCGCCGATGGCCACGCGGCCCAGCGAGAGTCCGGTCACGGGGTTCATGGCCGGAACGCTAGCGTGCCCGTCATGGAGCTGTACGACGTGATGCGCACGACCAGCGCGGTCCGGGAGTTCACCGGCGACCCACTGCCCGACGACGTGCTCGGCCGGATCCTCGACAACGCCCGGTTCGCCCCGAGTGGTGGCAACCGGCAGGGCGCGCACCTCGTCGTGGTCCGTGACCCCGCGACCCGGGAGGCGCTCGCCGAGCTCAACAAGCCCGCGGTGCGCCGCTACATGGCGCAGAAGAAGGCGGGGGAGAGCCCGTGGAACCCGCTCGCGGCCCCGGGTCCCTCGGCCGAGGAGATCGCCGCGACCGGCGTGCCCGACTCCTTCGTGCAGCCGGTGCTGACCGCCGGGGCCGTCCTCGTCGTCTGCGTCGACCTCGGCGTCGTGGCCGCCATCGATCAGGACCTCGACCGGGTCGGGCTGGTCTCGGGCGCCTCGGTCTACCCGCTCGTGTGGAACATCCTGCTCGCCGCGCGCAACGAGGGCTTCGGCGGCACCATCACCACGATGGCGGTCGCGGAGGAGCCGGCGGTCAAGGCGCTGCTCGGGATCCCCGACCGGTTCGCGCTGGCCGCGGTGGTGCCGCTGGGCAGGCCCGTGAAGCAGCTGACGAAGCTGTCGCGCCAGGAGGTGGGCGAGTTCGTCACCCGCGAACGGTTCGACGGCGAGGCGTTCTGACCCCGGCGGGTCAGTCCACGAAGGCCGTGCGCCACCGGTCCAGGACGTCGTACGCCGCCTTGCGCACCGCCGGCAGCGACAACACGACGTCGTGCCGGGCGCCCTCGACCGCGACGTAGGTGACGTGCGGACCGATCGCGGTGGACCAGCGGCGGATCTGGCGCACGTCGAGCACGATGTCGGTGCCGTGCACCTGCTCGTTCATCTCGTTGGGCACCGACGACGCCCCCGACGAGAGCACCAGCACCGGCGCGGCCACGGACAGGCCGCGGTGCAGCTCGGCGTGGCCGTTGCGGATGGCGCGCAGCCACCCGGCGTAGACGGTGAAGGACTGGAGGGGCTTCCAGTCCAGGTTGAAGTCCCACTCGCCCTCGTGCCCGCTGTGCAGCGAGCGCGTGTAGAGGCCGGTGACCGTGCGTCGGATCTCGCGCCGCGGCTGGCGGGCGCCGACCTGCTTGACGACCGGCGTGCCGAGCACGCGCAGGGCGGCGCTGCCCTGCATGTCGAGCCACGGGGAGTTGAGCACCACGCCGGTGAGTTCGGGCGGCTGCTCGTGGTCGAGCCACAGGGGCAGGATCAGCCCGCCGGTGGAGTGGGCAGAGCCGACGACGTGGTCGTGCCCGTCACGCTCGGTGATCCGGCGCCAGGCCTCGGTGAGCTCGGGGTAGTAGTCGTGGAGGTCGAGGGTGAAGTTGGGGGTCTGGTGCGGGCGGATCGAGCGGCCGTACTTGCGCAGGTCGAGCGCATAGAAGTCGTAGCCGCGGGCGTTCCACCACTCCGCGAGCTCGGTGTGGAAGAAGTAGTCCGCGAAGCCGTGCACGTGCAGCACGGCCCGCGTGGTGGGCTCGTCGGCCGGGCGGCGGACCAGGGTCGCGACGACCGGCCCCTCGTCGTCGTCGGGGAGCTCGATCTCCTCGGCGAGGTACGGCGCCCCCAGGACGTCCTCGTCGATCCGCGGGCCGGTCGTCTCCGTCATGGCGTCAGTGTGTCAACCCGCGCGTGACGCAGGTGGACCAGACCCGCCGGCAAAGTCCTCAGGTCCGGGTGCGGCGTGCCGTTGGGGGAGGAACGCGTGGAACGGCGAAAGGAATCGCATCCGCCATGCACACTCTCGGAAACCGCACCTCCCGTCTCGGCCTTGGCGCGCTCGTCGCGGCCGTGCTCTCACTCGCGCCCCTGGCCCCGGTGGTCTCGTCGGCCGGCACCGCGACCACCCGGTCCGGCCTGACCGTCCTCACCGACCCTGTGGCGCCGCCGGCACCGGCGCCCAGCGCGCTGGGCCAGTCGGCCCTCGTGCCGCTGCCGGCCCCGCTGCGCGACACCTTCGCCCTCGACTCGAGGCCGGGGTCGTCCCGCACGCTCTTCCTCAAGTTCACCGGCGGCACCGTCGCCGGCACCGCCTTCAACGCCGACTTCGGGCTGGACTCCATCACCGCACGGCCGTGGTCGATCACGCCGCCCGTCGACACCAACTTCAGCCCTACGGAGCTCGCCGAGATCCAGCGCGCGTGGCAGGTGACGGCCGAGGACTTCGCGCCGTTCGACGTCAACGTGACGACGCGGACGCCGGCCCCCGACGCGCTGGACCGCTCGTCGGACGCGGATGCGTCGTACGGCGCGACGGTGCTCGTCACGCAGGGCGGGCCGCTCCAGGCGGCCTGTCGCTGCGGCGGACTGGCCTACGGCAACGTCTTCGGTGCGGTCGGGGCCGCCAAGGACTACGCCCAGCCGGCGTTCGTCTTCGGCTCCTACTCCGGCGAGGACATCGGCGAGGGCGTCAGCCACGAGGCCGGGCACCTCTTCGGGCTGATGCACGACGGCACCGCGACCCTGGCCTACTACGACGGCCGCGCGCCCTGGTCGCCGATCATGGGCTCGAGCTTCTCCCAGCCCGTGAGCCAGTGGTCGCTGGGGGAGTACCCCGGTGCGAACAACACCCAGGACGACGTCGCGATCATCGCCCGCAGCGCCCCGATCCGTCCCGACGACCACGGCGACACCGCCGCGACCGCCACGCCCCTCGTGCCGGGCACCGTCGTCAACGGGGTGATCACCACGCGCACCGACGTCGACGCGTTCATCTTCACCGCGTCCGGGCCGGTCACGCTCACCGCGTCGACCCTCGCGGTCAAGGCCGACCTCGACGTGGGGCTGCGGATCACCGATGCCGCCGGAAACACGGTGGCGACCGTCGATGCGCCGACCACCCGGGACACTCGCCTCAAGGCGCTCGGACTCGGCGCCACCTGGACGGCCACGCTCCCGCGCACCCCCGCGACCTACGTCGCGTACGTCGACGGCGTCGGCACCGGGTCGCCCACGACCCCGGGCCGCTACTCCGACTACGGCTCGCTGGGGACCTACCGGCTGCTGCTCCTCCGGTAGGTGGCGTCCGCGCGGATGGCCAGGGCCAGCTCGGGGTGGTTGGTCGTGACCAGCCAGGCCCGTCCGGGGCGGAGCCAGTGACCGAGGGCGCGCGGGGTGTCGACGGTCCACACCAGCAGCGGGATGCCGCGCCGGCGGGCGAAGCGGGCGACCCCGAGGCGGGCGAGCCAGTGGTGCGCGACGACGACGGAGGCACGGGAGAGGCGGAGGCGGCGACCGGGCAGGAGCTCGGACCGGCGGATCCTGATCCGCTCGCGCACCGCCAGGCCGCGGGTGTTGCGGCCCAGCGACAGGCCGACGAGCAGGGTCAGGCCCTGGCTGTCGCCCCAGTCGCGGATCGCCCGGACGGCGCGGTCGCTGCCGGTGGTGACGACGAAGCCGTCGGGGCCGAGCCGCTCGACCGCGAGCGCGGTGGCGGCCACAGCCTGCTCGGGACGGGCGGCGCTGGCCTTCAGGTCGATGTGCGCGGAGCGACGGCCGGCGAGGAGGCCCAGGGCGTCGTCGTAGGTGAGCAACCCCGGGGAGTGCTCCCGCGCCTCCGCTGCGGTCACGTCCGTGAAGGCGACCTCGTCACCGTCACGCACGAAGGTCGGGTCGTGCGCCACCACGAGGACCCCGTCGGCGCAGCGTTGCACGTCGAACTCCACGAAGTCGACGTCGAGGGCCAGGGCCGCCGCGAAGGCGGTCGAGCTGTTCTCCAGGTCGACCCGGAGGCCCGCCCCGGCGCGGTGCGCACTGACCAGGACCCGCTCGCGGGGACGGGTCACGCGCTCACCCTGCGCTCGGCGTGGGCGGTTGCGGCCTCGAGGAGTCCCGCCAGCAGGCCCACGTCGGCGGACGTCTCGGGGTGCCACTGCACCGCCACGCAGAAGCGGTCGCCCGGTGCCTCCATGGCCTCGAGGGTGCCGTCGGCCGCGTGCGCGGACGCCGTGAAGCCCGGGTGCGAGCGCACCGACTGGTGGTGGTGGCAGCTCACGTCGAGCGTCGTCCCGACGAGCCCGGCCACGCGGCTGCCGGGGACGGTCGCGACCGGGATGGTCCCGAAGACGTCGCCGCCGGGGGAGTGCTCCTCGTGGTCGACCAGGTCGGGCGTGTGCTGGTCGAGCTCTCCGCCGGCGTGCACCGCCATCAGCTGCATGCCCCGGCAGACCCCGAGGACCGGGAGGCCCGCCGCGTCGGCCGCGTCGAGCAGCGCGGTCTCCCAGGCGTCGCGGTCCGGCCGCCAGCCCGCGGTCCGCGGGTGCGGCGGCGCGCCGTACCGCTCGGGGTCGACGTCGGCCCCGCCGCTGATCACCAGCCCGTCGAGCCGGGCGACGACCGCCGCGGCGGCGTCGGGCGTCGCCACCGGAGGCAGCAGCAGCGGCACCCCACCGGTCGCCTCGACGGCCCGGGCATACTGCGCCGGCAGCAGGTCGGCGGACTGGTGCCACACCCCCCACGACGCGTCCTCGCGGTAGGTGGTCAGGCCGATCACCGGGAGCCCCATGCTCACCCCCCTCAGAGCGGCGTGACGTAGGCGCCGGAGATGCCGCCGTCGACGAGGAACGTGTTGGCGGTGATGAAGCTGGACTCGTCGGAGGCCAGGAAGAGCACGGCGTTCGCCATCTCCAGCGGCTCCGCGAAGCGGCCCATCGGCACGTGCACCAAGCGTCGCGCCGCGCGCTCGGGGTCCTTGGCGAACAGCTCCTGCAGCAGCGGCGTGTTGACCGGTCCGGGGCACAGCGCGTTGACCCGCACGCCCTCGCGGGCGAACTGCACGCCGAGCTCGCGCGACATCGACAGCACGCCGCCCTTGGAGGCGGAGTAGGAGATCTGCGACGTGGCCGCGCCCATCACCGCGACGAACGACGCGGTGTTGATGATCGACCCCTTGCCCTGCGCCAGCATGTGGGGCAGCGCCGCCTTGCAGCACAAGTAGACGCTGGTCAGGTTGACCTCCTGGACCCGGCGCCAGGCGTCCAGGTCGGTGTCGAGGATCGAGTCGTCCTCCGGGGGGCTGATGCCGGCGTTGTTGAAGGCGATGTCGACCGACCCGTAGGTGTCCTTCGCGGTCTGGAAGAGCGCGTCGACCTCGTCCTTGGAGGTGACGTCGACCTTGACGAAGGTGGCGACGTCGGTGCCGCCGAGCTGGCCGACCAGCTCGTGGCCGCGCTGCTCGTCGATGTCACCGATGACGACCCGGGCACCCTCCTCGACGAAGCGCTGCACGGTCGCCAACCCGATCCCCGAGCAGCCTCCCGTGACGACGGCGACCTTGCCCTGGATACGTCCTGCCACTGTGTGCCTCCTAGTGCGCGATGAAGACGTTCTTCTCCTCGGTGAACGCCATCGGGGCGTCCGGACCGAGCTCCCGGCCGAGGCCGGACTGCTTGTAGCCACCGAACGGCGTCCAGTAGCGGACCGCCGAGTGGCTGTTGACGCTGAGGTTGCCCGACTGCACGCCGCGGGCCACCCGCAGGCCGCGGCCGAGATCGTTGGTGAAGATCGACCCCGAGAGGCCGTACTCCGAGTCATTGGCCAGCTCCACCGCCTCGGCCTCGGTGTCGAACGGCATCACCGCGACCACCGGGCCGAAGACCTCCTCGCGCCAGATCCGCGCGGCCGGGTCGTCCACCGTCACCACGCTCGGCGGCACCCAGAAGCCGTCGCCGCCGGGCGTCGCGCCGGCGAAGGCCACGTCGACCTCGTCGAGGTAGCCCTGCACGACGCCCCGCTGCTTGGCCGAGATCAGCGGCCCCATCTCGCTCGACTCGTCCGCGGGGTCGAGCACGCGCATCCCGAGCACCGCCGGCTCGAGCTTGGCGAGGAACTCGTCGTACGCCGACCGCTCGACGAGGATGCGCGAGCGCGCGCAGCAGTCCTGGCCGGCGTTGTCGAAGACGGCGTACGGGGCCGACGCGGCCGCCGCGTCGATGTCGGCGTCGGCGAAGACGATGTTGCTGCTCTTGCCGCCGAGCTCGAGGGTCACCCGCTTGACCTGGTCGGCGCAGCCGGCCATCACCTTCTTGCCCACCTCGGTGGAGCCGGTGAAGCAGACCTTGCGGACCAGCGGGTGCGTCACGAAGCGCTCGCCGACCACGGAGCCGTGGCCCGGGATGATCGTCAGGACGTGCTCGGGGAGGCCGGCCTCGAGGGCGAGCTCGCCGAGCCGGATCGCGGTGAGCGGCGTGAGCTCGGCCGGCTTCAGGACCACCGTGTTGCCGGCGGCCAGCGCCGGGGCGAAGCCCCAGCCGGCGATCGGCATGGGGAAGTTCCAGGGGACGATGATGCCCACGACGCCGATCGGCTCGTGGAAGGTCACGTCGGTGCCGCCGGCGACCGGGATCTGGCGTCCGAAGAGCCGCTCCGGCGCGCCGGAGTAGTAGTTGAGGCAGTCGCGGACGTTGCCGGCCTCCCAGCGCGCGTTGCCCCAGGTGTGGCCGGCGTTGCGCACCTCGAGCTCGGCCAGCTCCTCGACGTGGTCGTCGACGACGGACGCGAACCGTCGCAGCAGCGCGGCCCGCTCGCCGGGAGCGACGGCGCGCCAGGACACGAACGCCTCGTGGGCACGCTCGATCGCGACGTCCGTCTGCTCGACCGAGGCCAGCGGTACGTCGGTGACGGCCCGGGCCGTTGCTGGGTTGATGACCGTGTAGATCTCGGTGGTGGAGCCTGTCGAAACCATCAGAGCCTCTCGAATCCGCGGTGGAGCTCCCAGTCGGTGACGGCCGCCCGGTAGGCCGCGAGCTCCACGTCCGCCATGTTCACGTAGTGGTCGACGACCTCGTCACCCAGGGCCGCCCGCGCGACCGCCGACGTGGCGAACACCTCCCGCGCGGCGGCCATCGTCGAGGGCACCTTGTCGCGGCCCGACGTGTAGGCGTTGCCGACCAGCTCGTCCTCGAGGGGCAGCTCGTGCTCGATCCCGTGCAGCCCGCCGGCGAGCATGGCCGCCAGCGCGAGGTAGGGGTTCACGTCGGCGCCGGGGATGCGGTTCTCCATCCGGGCACCGGCGCCGTGACCCACCAGGCGCACGGCGCAGGTCCGGTTGTCGAGCCCCCACGCGATGGTCGTCGGCGCGAAGGAGCCGTCGGCGAAGCGCTTGTAGGAGTTGATGTTCGGGGCGTAGAGCAGGGTGAAGTCGGCCGCCGTCGCGAGCACCCCGGCCACGAAGTGGTCGTAGAGCGGGGTGCGGGCGCCGTCCTTCCAGAACACCAGTTCGCCGTCGGCGCCGCGCAGGGACAGGTGGATGTGGCAGGAGTTGCCCTCGCGCTGGTCGTACTTCGCCATGAAGGTGATCGCCTTGCCCTGCTGGGCGGCGATCTCCTTCGCGGCGGTCTTGTAGACAGCATGGTTGTCGGCGGTCGTCATCGCCTCGGCGTAGAGGAACCCGACCTCGTGCTGGCCGAAGTTGCACTCGCCCTTGGCGCCCTCGACCTCGAGGCCGGCGGCGTACATGTGGTTGCGGATGTCGCGGAGGAGCGGCTCGACCCGGGAGGTGCCGAGGATCGAGTAGTCGACGTTGTACTGGTTGACCGGCACCAGGCCCCGGTAGCCGTCGAGCTTCGCCTGCTCGTACGTCGTGTCGAAGGCGATGAACTCCAGCTCCGTGCCCGACAGCGCGGTCCAGCCGTGCGCGGCGACCCGGTCGAGCTGGCGCTGCAGGATGGCGCGCGGCGACTGCACCACGGGGGTGTGGTCGGGCCAGACCAGGTCGCACTGGATCATCGCCGTGGCGGGATGCCAGGTGACGAGCCGGATCGTCTCCTCGTCCATGACGAACTCCATGTCGCCGTAGCCCTTGTCCCACGACGAGATGGTGTAGCCGTCGACGGTGTTCATGTCGACGTCCACGGCGAGCAGGTAGTTGCAGCCCTCGGTGCCGTGGCCCTTGCCGCCGTCCCACACGTGGTCGGCGAAGTAGTGCCCGTGCAGGCGCTTGCCCTGCAGCCGTCCCTGCATGTCGGTGAAGGCGACGACGACCGTGTCGATCGTGCCGTCCTCGATGCGCGCCACGAGGTCGTCCATGGTCAGGTGCCGGTCGTTGCGAGTGGACAAGGCGCTCTCCTGGGTGTCGGGTCAACCCACCAGTCCGCGCAGGAGCGCGGCGGTGTCGTCGCAGTGTTCCTCCATGACCACGCGCGCCCGGTCGGCCTTCCCGTCGAGGATGGCCCGCACCAGGGCGGCGTGCTGGCGGTCGGAGTGGTTGATGTTCTGCTCGAGCACCGGGATCGCCAGCAGCATCTCGTGCAGCGTCGACTGCACCGAGGTCACCGACTCGATGACCCGCGGCGACCCGGTGAGCGCGGCGATGGTCAGGTGGAAGCGCGAGTCGGCCTGGCGGTGCGCGGCGGGCTTGCGGGCCGCCACGACGGCGGCGTGCGCCTCCTCCAGCTGCGTACGTCGATCGCCGGTGGGTCGCGTGGTCGCGGCCAGCTGCGCGGCTCCGGGCTCGACGATCCGGCGGAAGTCGAGGGCGTCCAGCCAGTCCTGGCGCTTGGCGGCCGTGGTGCGTGCGGCCGCGCGGGCCGAGGGCGTCCGCGGCTTGAGCGTGACCACCGTGCCCCCACCACGGCCGCGCCTGGTCTCGACCAGTCCGGCTTCCCGCAGGGCCGCCATCGCCTCGCGCAGGGTGGCCCGGGAGACCCCGAGCCGCACCGCGAGCTCGCGTTCGGACGGCAGGGTCGACCCCAACGGGTAGACGCCCAGCCGGATCGTCGTGGCCAGCTGCTCGACGCAGGCCTCGAACGCGTGGTGCCCCCGCACCGGCCGCAGCACCGCCTGGGTGAGGTCGTGCACGGGGGAGGCCGTCATGGTGCTCATCCTGATTTCGGGGTATGCCCGTGTCAATCGGCAATTGGTCTGGGTTCATACCAATTTTGCGTAGGGCTATGGACACCCTGAATCGGGCGGGTCTACCGTCCCGGAAAAGGCTGCATCACACCCACGGAAGGTGCCGCATGGCTGACACTGCTGACAAGCCGCAGCTCTCCGAAGACGAGGCCATGCTGGCCAAGCTGGGCTACAAGCAGGACCTCAACCGGTCCTGGTCGGGCTTCTCCAACTTCGCGATCTCGTTCTCGATCATCTCGATCCTCGCCGGCTGCTTCACCAACTTCGGCGCCGGCTTCAACAACGGCGGCCCGATCTCGATCTCGTGGTCGTGGCCGATCCTCGGCCTGTTCATCCTGATCATCGGCTTCACGATGTCCGAGCTCGTGTCGGCGTACCCGACCTCGGGCGGCATCTACTGGTGGGCCTCCAAGCTCGGCGGCCCGGCCGCTGGCTTCTTCACCGGCTGGCTCAACCTGATCGGCCTGGTCGCGGTGACCGCGGGCGTGGCCTACGGCTGCGCGACCTTCATCGACCTGACCATCAGCACCTACTCGACGTCGTTCGCGGGCCACTACTCGCTGACGCGGGTCTTCATCATCTTCGTGATCGTGCTCGTACTGGCCTCGGTGCTCAACATCTTCAGCGGCCACCTGATGGCGGTCATGAACAACGTGTCGGTGTGGTGGCACGTGGCCGGCGCTGCGGCGATCGTGCTGGTCCTGATCCTGGTCCCCGACCAGCACCAGAGCTTCAGCTATGTCTTCACCGAGCGGTTCAACAACTCCGGCTACGGCGGGGGCAGCACCAGCAGCCTGGGCTTCTGGTTCGCGATCGTGCCGTTCGGCTTCCTGCTCACGCAGTACACCATCACCGGCTTCGACGCCTGTGCCCACCTGTCCGAGGAGACCGCATCGGCCTCCAAGGCTGCGGCCAAGGGCATCTGGCGCTCGATCTTCTACTCCGTCCTCGGCGGCTACGTCCTGTTGCTGTGCGTGGTGTTCGCGATCCCGAACGACGCCAACGGCAATCCCGACAACGCCCTGGCGGGCGCGGGTGTGGCCGGGATCTTCGTGCAGTCGCTCGGCACCAACTGGGCAACCTTCGTGCTGTTCATCTCGGCGTCCGCGCAGTTCTTCTGCGCCACGTCGTGCATGACCTCGGCATCCCGGATGACCTACGCCTTCAGCCGGGACGGGGCCGTGCCCGGCTCGGGGATGTGGAAGCAGCTCTCGGCCAACCGGGTGCCGGCCAACGCGGTGATGCTGGTCGGCGTCGCCTCGGCCGTGCTGACGCTGCCGGCGCTGATCAAGGTCGACGTCAACGGCGTGCCGGTCCCGCTGGCGTTCTACGCCGTCACCTCGATCGCGGTCATCGGCCTCTACCTGGCGTTCGCGATCCCGATCTGGCTGCGCTTCCGCCACGGCGACAAGTTCGACGTCGGCTCGTGGAACAACGGCTCGAAGTACAAGTGGATGAACCCGATCGCGGTGGCCGAGATCCTCATCGTGTCGGTCTACCTGATGATGCCGTCCACGCCGGGCGCCAACCCGTTCCGCGACGAGTTCGAGTGGAAGTTCGTCAACTACGCGCCCATCGTCACGCTCGGAGCGCTGCTGCTCCTGGTGATCTGGTGGAACGTCTCGGCGAAGAACTGGTTCACCGGGCCGAAGCACACCATCGACGACGCCGTGCTCGAGGCGTTCGACAGCTGACGCGTGAGCTCCATGGCCGGAGTGGAGGCCCTGCTGGACCGGATCCCGGTCCTGCAGGGCCTCCCGCGCACGGTCGTCGAGCTGCACGGCGGGCTGACCAACCACAACCTGCACGTCACCACGCCCGAGCGCGCCGTCGTGGTCCGGCTCTTCCGCGGTGACCCGGACCTGCTCGGGATCGACCGCGACGCCGAGCACGCCAACACGCTCGCGGCCGCCGCGGCGGGGGTGGGCGCCGGCGTCGTGGACTACCTGCCCGAGCTCGGGGCGCTCGTCATCGACTACATCCCGGGGGAGACCTACGACAACGCGACGTTCGCGCGCCCCGGCGTCGTGACCCGGGTGGGCCGGGCGATCCGGCGGCTCCACGACGGGCCGCGCTTCGTCAACGACTTCGACATGTTCGCCCGCCAGGCGGGCTACCTGCGCACGGTCCGCGAGCAGGGCTACCGCCTCTTCGTTGGGTACGTCGACCACGCGGCGGACTTCGCCCGCGTGCGGTCGGCCCTGTCGGTGCGGGCCGGGGCGACGGTCCCGTGCAACAACGACCTGCTCGCCGGCAACTTCGTCGACGACGGCGAGCGGCTCTGGCTGATCGACTACGAGTACTCCGGCAACAACGACTGCTGCTTCGAGCTCGGCAACACCGCCAACGAGTGCGAGCTCGACGACGACCAGGTCGAGGAGCTGACGACGGCCTACTTCGGCGTGGCGTCGCGGCACCGGCTGGCCCGGGTGCACCTGCAGGCGCTCTGCAGCCAGTACGGCTGGTCGCTGTGGGGCGCCATCCAGGCCGCGGCCAGCGAGATCGACCACGACTTCTTCGCGTGGGGGCAGGAGCGCTTCGACCGGGCCGCGGCGACCTTCACCAGCCCGCGCCTGGACCGGCTGCTCGAGGAGGCCGTGCGTGACGACTGACCTCCCCGCCCGCGCCCGGGTCGTGGTCGTCGGCGGCGGCGTGATCGGCACGTCGGTGGCCTACCACCTGACCAAGCTGGGCTGGACCGACGTGCTGCTGCTCGAGCAGGGCACCCTCTCGTGCGGCACCACGTGGCACGCCGCGGGCCTGGTCGGGCCGCTGCGCGCCTCCGAGAGCGGGACCCGACTCGTGCAGTACTCCGCCGAGCTCTACGCCCGCCTCGAGGCCGAGACCGGGCTCGCGACGGGCTACCGCAACGTCGGCGGGGTGATCGTCGCGCGCACCGAGGACCGCATGGTGCAGCTGCGGCGCACGGCGGCCAACGCCGCGGCGTACGACATGGAGTGCGAGCTGCTCACGCCCGCGCAGGCCCGCGACCTGTGGCCGGTGATGGCCGTCGACGACCTGCTCGGCGCGATCTGGCTGCCGGGGGACGGCAAGGTGAACCCGACCGACCTCACCCAGTCGCTGGCGAAGGGGGCGCGGCAGGGCGGGGCCCGGATCGTCGAGCGGGTGCGGGTGACCGGCTACACCGTCGCCGGGTCGGGCGCGGGGCGTCGGGTCACCGGGGTGCGGACGGACCGGGGGGACGTGGAGGCGGAGGTCGTGGTGACCTGCGCCGGCCAGTGGTCCAAGGCGCTCGGCGACCGGGCGGGGGTGACGGTGCCGCTCCACTCCGCCGAGCACTTCTACGTCGTGACCGAGGCGGTCGACGGCGTCCACCCGGACCTGCCGATCATGCGCGACCCCGACGGCTTCACCTACTTCAAGGAGGAGGTCGGCGGCCTGGTGGTCGGCGGCTTCGAGCCCGAGGCCAAGCCGTGGCGCTCGCCCGACACCATCCCGCACCCCTTCGAGTTCCAGCTGCTCGAGGAGGACTGGGAGCACTTCTCGGTGCTGATGGACGAGGCGCTGGTGCGGATCCCGGCGCTGGCCGAGACCGGGATCCGCAAGTTCTACAACGGCCCCGAGTCGTTCACCCCCGACAACCAGTTCCTGCTGGGGGAGACCCCCGGGCTTCGTGGTCACTTCGTCGGCGCCGGCTTCAACTCCGTCGGCATCGCCTCCGCCGGCGGCGCGGGCCGGGCGCTCGCGGAGTGGATCGTCGAGGGCGAGGCCACGACCGACCTCGTCGGGGTCGACGTACGCCGCTTCGCGCCGTTCAACGCCAACAACCGCTGGCTGCGCGACCGGGTCGCGGAGGTGCTGGGCCTGCACTACGCGGTGCCCTGGCCCAACCGCGAGCTCGAGACCGCGCGGCCCTTCCGCTGCTCGCCGGTGCACGACCGGCTGGCGGCACGCGGAGCGGTGTTCGGCTCCCGGATGGGCTGGGAGCGGCCCAACGTCTTTGCCCCGAGCCCGGCCGAGCCCCGCCTCCACTACGCCTGGGGCAAGCAGTCCTGGCTGCCGTGGTCCGCAGCAGAGCAGCGGGCCACCCGGCAGGACGTCGCGGTCTTCGACCAGACCTCCTTCAGCAAGTACGTCGTCTCCGGACCCGGGTCGCTCGCCTGGCTGCAGTGGGTCTGCGCCAACGACGTCGACGTCGAGCCGGGCCGGGTCGTCTACACGCCCTGGCTCAACGCGCGCGGCACCTATGAGGCCGACCTGACCGTGACGCGGGTCGCTGCCGACGAGTTCTTGCTCGTGAGCAGCTCGGCCACCACCGTCCGCGACCTCGACTGGCTCGAGCGGCACCGGCCCGACGGCGTCACCGCCACGGTCCGCGACGTGACGTCGGCCCACGCCGTGCTCGGCGTGATGGGGCCGCGGTCGCGGGAGGTGCTCCAGGCCCTCACCGACAGCGCCCTGGGGGAGGAGGCCTTCCTCTTCGCCACCAGCCGCGAGCTCTTCCTCGGCCACGCGACCGTCCGTGCGACCCGGATGACCTACGTCGGCGAGCTCGGCTGGGAGCTGCTCGTCCCGATGGAGCTGACCACCGGGGTCTACGACCTGCTCCGGGCTGCCGACGTTGCGGACGCCGGCTACTACACGATCGAGTCGCTGCGGCTGGAGAAGGGCTACCGGGCCTTCGGTCGCGAGCTGACCCCCGACTTCGGTCCGGTCGAGGCGGGCCTGGTGTTCGCCACCGCGCTCGACCGGGACAAGGACTTCCTCGGCCGGTCGGCCCTGGCCGCGCACCGGGAGGCCCTGCGCGCCCCCGGCCCCCGGCGGCGGCTCGTGTCCTTCGTGCTGGAGGACCCCGAGCCGATGCTGTGGGGCGGTGAGCTGGTGCTGCTCGACGGCCGTCCTGTCGGCCAGGTCACCAGCGCCGCCTGGGGCGAGACGGTCGGCGCGTGCGTCGGGCTGGCCTACCTCCGCCGCGACGAGGCGGTCACCGCCGACTGGCTGGCCGCCGGTGGCTTCCAGGTCGACGTCGGCGGGGACCAGTTCGGGATCCGGGCCACGCTGCGCGCGCCGCTGTAGCCCTCAGCGGCTGTAGAGCTCGCGGATGACGTCCTCGATGTCGGGCTCCTGGATGGACAGGTCAGCCACGTCGTACGACGCCGCCACGGCCGCGACGACCGGCGCGGCGCTCGCGTCGCTCGGGAACGCCAGCCACTGCCGGGGACCCTCGACGCGGCGCGTCACCGCGCCCGCGACCTCGATCGGCGGTGCCTCGTCGACGAGGTCGACCACGAGCGTCCGCGTCGAGCCGCCCTGCCGGTGCAGGTCGGCCAGCGGGCCGTCGAAGACAGCGGTGCCGTGGTCGATGACGACGACCCGGTCGCACAGCGCCTCGATGTCCTGGAGGTCGTGGGTCGTCAGCAGCAGGGTCGTGCCGCGCCGCGCGTTGAGGGTCCGCAGGAACTCCCGGAGCCTTCCCTTGCTGATCACGTCCAGCCCGATCGTGGGCTCGTCGAGGTAGAGGATCTCGGGGTCGTGCAGCAGCGCCGCCACGATGTCGCCGCGCATCCGCTGGCCCAGGCTGAGCTGGCGGACCGGCGTGTCCAGCAGGTCGCCGAGGTCGAGCAGCTCGACGAACTCCGCGAGGTTCGCGCGGTGCCGGGCCGGGTCGGTGCGGTAGATCTTCTGGAGCAGGTCGAAGGAGTCGCGCAGCGGCAGGTCCCACCACAGCGTGGTGCGCTGGCCGAAGACGACGCCGATGCGGCGGGCCAGCTCCACGCGGTGCTTCTGCGGCTCGAGCCCCGCGACGCGCAGGTGTCCCGACGTCGGCACGAGGATGCCGGTGAGCATCTTGATCGTCGTGGACTTCCCGGCGCCGTTGGGCCCGATGTAGCCGACCATCTCGCCGGCGCCGATGCTGAAAGTCAGGTCGCGGACGGCGTGGACCGTCTCGGCCCGCCGGCGCAGGCGGCCCTCCTTGCGGCGTACGACGAAGGTGCGCTCGAGGTCGCGGACGTCGATGAGCGGTGCGGTCACGGTCAGCTCCCGGTCGAGGTGTAGGTGCGGACGCCGGCGCGCCAGACCAGCAGGGCCAGGCCGACCATGAGCGCCCCCACGGGCAGCGGCAGGAGAGCGAACCACGCGGGCGCGCCGAACGGGTCGGGGCGGTCGAGCAGGTAGAGGCAGGAGTACCAGTTGGTGAAGGCCACCGGGATGACGAAGGTCAGCGACTTGGCGACCTCGGTGGGGAAGATCGTGAGTGGGTACTGCGTCATCGTGTTGCCGCCGTAGGTGAACGCGTTGGCGATCTCGGAGGCGTCGTGGGTCCAGAATTGCACGCAGGAGACACCCACGAACAGGGCGAAGAAGATCGCGACCGCGCCGACGCACATGAGGACGGCGACCGCGACCTTGGCGAGGTCCCAGTCGACGTGCCAGGCGCCGTAGCCGAACACGATGACGGTCTGGCTGATCCGGCCGAGCCGGCGGAGGGCGAACCGGTCGGCGCACACCTGCACCAGGAGCGGCACCGGGCGCACCAGCATCGCGTCGAGCGTGCCCATCCGGATGTGCTGGCCGATCAGCTCCACGCTGCCGATGACCATGTCCGCGATGCCGATGCCGATCCCCGAGGCGCCGTAGAGCAGCGCGACCTGCCAGAGCTCGAAGCCCGCGAGCCGGTCGATGACGTGGAACATCAGCCCGATGGCGACGAAGTCGAGGAACGTCATCAGGAAGCTGCTGATCGTCATCGTCACGAACGAGCCGCGGTAGGCCAGCGCCGAGCGCACCCACATCGCCGCGATCCGTCGGTAGTCGCCCGCCGCCCCGAGCACGGAGAGGTCAGCCACCCTGGACCACCACCTTGCGGGTGGCGGCCGCGAGCACCGCGCGGCAGCAGGCGAACAGCACGACCAGCCACAGGACCTGGACGCCGAGCGCGGCGAGGAGGTCCGTCCCGGCGTCCTTGCCGAGCCAGATGTCGGCCGGCGTCTGGAGGTAGGACGCCCACGGCAGCGCGAGCGCGATCGAGCGCAGCGGCTCGGGGAAGATCACGAGCGGCAGCGCCATGCCGGTGAAGAAGATCGCGCAGACGCCGGACAGCATCTTCACCCCCGACTGGTCGAGCAGCCAGAACGCGGAGGAGGCGACGAGGAAGCGGATCGCGAAGCTCGTCATCACGGCGAGGACCAGGCTGGCGAGGAACCCCAGGGCAGCCGCGGGCGTGCCGGGGAGCCGGATGTGGAAGACGACCAGGCCGATCACCGTCGGCCCCAGACCCCGGGTCAGGAAGTGGTACGCCGCGCGGCCGAGGTCGCCGGCGAGGTACCACCCCAGCAGGCCGACCGGGCGGTAGAGGTCGACCGCGACGTCACCGGTGCGGATCCGCTCGGCGAGCTCGTCGGTCGTGCCGCCGCCCCACAGCGCCACCGTCATCAGCAGCGCCTGGCCGATCCAGACGTAGGTCACGGCATCCGTGGCGTCGTACCCGCCCGCGTGCGGGCGCTGCGCCCACAGCGCGAGGTAGGCGTAGGAGTAGATGACCCCGAAGACCGAGTTGGTGAAGATGCCCGACACGGTCGCGGCCCGGTAGGTCGAGTAGCGCCGGAACGCGCGCGTCGCGATGGCGACGTGCAGCATCACGGGACCTCCGGGTCGGGTGGGTGGGGAGGCAGCACCCTCTCACACCGGGTGCCCGCGGGACGTCCGGATATCCGGTCGGTCAGTTCACGTCGCCGAAGTTGAGCACCCCGACGAAGCGGCCCTGGGGGTCGATCCGGACGCCGATCCCGGCGCGGTTGGCCCGGGGCTTCATGATCACGGCGCGGTGCTCGGGGGAGTGCAGCCACGCCTTCACCACGTCGCCCGGCGTGATCCCGGTGCCGCGGACCAGCGTCTCGCCGACCCACGTCAGGTCGCAGCCGTTGAGGATCTTCATCTGGTCGCGGTGCTCGAACGCGCCGGTCAGCGCCAGGTGCCGCGACCAGCGCTCGGCGTAGCCGTCGATGCAGGACCCGAAGTAGCGCACCTTGGCCAGGCCCGCTGCCTTCCGGTGCTGGTTGATCTTGAAGGCGACCCGGTTCTCGTACTCCGTGAGGTGGAGGAGGGGGTCGATCGCGGTGTGGGGCGCGGGCACCCGCCAGATCGAGGCCGAGGCGGGGGCCGGGGCGGCGGCCAGCGCCGTGCCGATCGCGGCGAGCAGGGAGGCGAGCAGGGCGATCGCGGGGGCGAGTCGCGGGGTCATGGAGGGCTCCGTTCCGAGGCGGGGCTTGTCTAGACCGGGGAGGGTCCGCACCCAGTCTGACAGTGGGCTGCCTCACATGCACCTGTCTGTTCGGACTTATTTCGTAACTCGGTGTTTCAACCCGAGTGCACCCGGGGACTACCCATCCACCGGACGAGCTCCCCGAGACCTCTCCGGGATGCGAACACCGTCCGAGTCAGATCTCACAAAGGCCAGCCACCACTGGCAGAAACCTGGAGCCCCACGATGTCTCGACCCGCCACCCTCCGACGATCCCTCGCCGCCACCGCCGCCCTCGTGGCCGCGTCCTGGGGCGCCGCGGCGCTCCCGGCGCAGGCCGACGACACCTCCGGCCAGACCCAGGGCACGAACCAGGGCACGAACCAGGGCCAGCACGGCCACGGTCACGACAAGTCGGGCGACAACTCGGACGACACCTCGGACGGCAAGAGCAACAACGGTCACCACGGCGACAAGGGCGACCAGGGCGACAAGGGCCACAAGGGCAACGGTGGCGACAAGGGCAACGGTGGCGACAAGGGCAACGGTGGCGAGAAGGGCCCGAAGGGTCCGAAGGGCGGCCACGGCGACCCGGCCGGCAACAACGGCACCGTGAAGATCGCGCCCCTCGGCGAGATGGACGGCATCCCGCAGAACTCGCCGCACCCGGGCTGCACCTTCCAGGTCGAGTGGTACGGCTACGACGAGGGCGCCGACATCGTCTCCCAGGTGAGCTTCGCCATGCAGGCGCCCACCAAGGACGTCGGCCTCACCGTCGACGGCCCCTCCAGTGTCTTCGTGGGCGGCGACCCGGCCTCCGGCGCCGGCACCGACTCCGGCCTGGACGGCACCGAGACCTACACGCTGTCCTTCGACGGCGAGCCGCACCCGAAGCAGGGCTTCCACGTGAAGCTCACCGTCGCGACGCCGAAGTCGAAGGGCAACGACACGAAGACCAAGGTCTTCTGGGTCGCGCCCTGCGAGGACGACACCGACACCGGCGACACGGGTGACACCGGCGGCACGACGGGTGGCACCGGCGGCACCACGGGCGGCACCGGTGACACCGGCACCGAGACCGAGGGCAACGGCGGTTCCGGCGACGACCTCGAGGTCCTCGGCGTCCAGGCCTCGACCGGCCAGCAGACCTCGAGCGACGACACCCAGGTCGCGGGCACCCAGGCGTCGCAGGGCGTTCCGACCTCGGTCGACGCCGGTGAGTCCGGTCCCCGCACCTTCGCCGACTGGATGCGCTCGCCGCTGCCGCTCATCGGGGTCGCCTTCGGCCTCGCCCTGATCGCGTTCGCCGCGCGTCGTCGCCTGGGTTCCACCCGCGCGTGACGACTCGCTCCGACAGCACCGCCGAGCGCGGCCGGCGCCCCTGGGGCCCGGCCGTGCTCGGCGTGCTCGGCCTCCTGCTCGTGGCGGGGGCCGGGTTCGCCTGGTTCGGCCAGGCACCACCGGCCAAGTCCGCCGGACCGGGGCAGCCCCCGTCGGCGAGCGCGTCGGTCGCTCCGGTCGCGGAGGCGACCCGTGCGCGCTGGGTGCCCGGGGCCCCGCGACGCGTGGTCATCCCGCGACTCGGCGTGCGCGCTCCGGTCGTCCCGGTGAAGGCGCCCGGGGGGACGCTCACCCCGCCCAGCGACCCGCAGGTCCTCGGCTGGTGGGCCGACGGCGCGCGTCCGGGCGCGGCCCGCGGCAGCGCCCTGGTCACCGGCCACACGGTCCACACCGGCGGTGGCGCGCTCGACGACCTCGAGACGATGCGCCGCGGTGACCGCGTCTCGGTGCGCACCGACCACGGCTGGATCCGCTACGTCGTGCGCTCGGTCCACGTCTACGGCAAGGGCACCATCGCCCGGCAGGCCGAGCGGCTCTTCAGCCAGGACGTCGTCGGACGCCTGGTCCTCATCACCTGCGAGGACTGGGACGGCACCCGCTACCTCAGCAACGTGGTGGTCGTGGCGACCCCGTCACGCACGCAGCACTGAGCCCCTCAGCGCCCGCCGTACGGCGAAGCCGGCGACCAGCGCGCCCAGCGTGCCGAGGGCCTCGTCGCCGAGCGTGTCCTCGTAGGCGGTGTCCAGCTCCGTCCCGTGCCGGATGAAGGTGAACCACTCGCCGAGCTCCCACCCGACGGCCAGCGCGGCACCGAGCCCGGTCACGAGCAGCACCACGGCCCAGCCCGGCTGCACCCTGCGGCAGACCAGCAGCCCGATGCCGGCGCACAGCAGCAGCCAGTTGGCGAAGTGGTTGAGGTCGTCCCACCACACGACCGCGTCGTAGAGGTCGAGGCTGTTGCCGGTCACGTCGACGAGGAACGGCAGGGCGACGAGCGTGAAGGCACCGTACGGCGGCGGCGCGAAGCGGTCGCGGCGGCCGACGAGCAGCCACCACAGCGTCGGCGCGAGCAGCATCAGCAGCGGGTAGGCGACCAGCCGCGCGCCGAACGCCTTGTCGGCGAACCGGTCGATCCCCGGCACCCACTCCGCGACCGCGAGCTGGCCGACCGTGAGGAGCAGGACGGCTAGGGGGACCCAGGCGGGGCAGCGGCGCGACGTCACGGGGGCCATGATGGCGGGAATAGGTCCGACCGGGTTCGGGTTCCCCCATAGTTCGATATTCAACCACCTTCGCAGGGAGTGATCAGCAGTGGGCATGCAGTTCGGCATCTTCAGCGTCGGGGACGTCACCCCCGACCCCACGACCGGCCGCACGCCGACCGAGCACGAGCGGATCAAGGCCCAGGTCGAGATCGCCAAGAAGGCCGAGGAGGTGGGCCTCGACGTCGTCGCCGTGGGCCAGCACCACAACCCGCCCTTCGTGGCGTCCTCGCCGACCACGACCATGGCCTGGATCGCCGCGCAGACCGAGCGGATCCTGCTGTCGACGTCGACGACGCTGATCACGACCACCGACCCGGTGCGCATCGCCGAGGACTACGGCACCCTCCAGCACCTCACCGACGGCCGCATGGACCTGATGCTCGGCCGGGGCAACACCGGCCCGGTCTACCCGTGGTTCGGCAAGGACATCCGCGAGGGCATCAACCTCGCGATCGAGAACTACGGGCTGCTGCACCGACTCTGGCGCGAGGAGGTCGTCGACTGGCAGGGGCGCTTCCGCACGCCGCTGCAGGGCTTCACGGCCACCCCGCGGCCGCTCGACGACCTGCCGCCGTTCGTGTGGCACGGCTCGATCCGGAGCCCCGAGATCGCCGAGCAGGCGGCCTACTACGGCGACGGGTTCTTCTCCAACCACATCTTCTGGCCGGCCTCGCACACCGCCCAGATGGTCCGGCTCTACCGCCAGCGCTTCGAGCACTACGGGCACGGCACGGCCGACCAGGCCATCGTCGGGCTCGGCGGCCAGGTCTTCCTGCGCAGGAACAGCCAGGACGCCGTCAACGAGTTCCGTCCCTACTTCGACAACGCCCCGGTCTACGGCCACGGGCCGTCGCTGGAGGACTTCACCTCGCAGACCCCGCTGACCGTCGGTTCGCCGCAGGAGGTCATCGAGAAGACCCTCGGCTTCCGCGAGTACGCCGGCGACTACCAGCGCCAGCTGTTCCTCGTCGACCACGCGGGCCTGCCGCTCAAGACCGTCCTCGAGCAGCTCGACCTGCTCGGCGAGGAGGTCATCCCGGTGCTGCGCCGCGAGTTCGACGCGCTCCGCCCCGCCCACGTGCCCGACGCGCCCACCCACGCCAACCGCCTCGCGGCCCGCGCTTCGGTGGTCGAGCCTGTCGAGACCCGAGCATGACCCGCCTCGTCGTCGTCAGCGCCGGCCTCGGCGTCCCGTCCTCGACCCGGCTGCTGGCCGACCGCCTGGCCGCGGCCTCGACCGCGGCCCTCGAGGAGGCGGTCGAGGGTGAGGTGGACGTCCGGGTCGTCGAGCTGCGGCCGCTGGCCCACGCCCTGGCCGATGCGACGCTCACCGGCTTCGCGAGCGGGGACCTCGCCGACGTCGTCGACGCCGTACGCCGCGCCGACGCGCTGATCGCCGTGACGCCGGTGTTCTCCGCGTCGTACAGCGGCTTGTTCAAGATGTTCTTCGACGTGCTCGAGCCCGGCGTCCTCGAGGGCACGCCGGTGCTCGTCGCCGCGACCGCCGGCTCGGCCCGGCACTCCCTGGTGCTGGATCACGCGCTGCGGCCGCTGTTCTCCTACCTGCACGCCGTCGTGGTGCCGACCGGCGTCTTCGCGGCCAGCGAGGACTTCGGCAGCACCGCCGACGGCCAGCTCGCCGCCCGGGTGGACCGGGCGGCGGCCGACCTGGCCGACCTGGTCAGCCGCTCGCCGAGCAAGTCGGTGCGCGACCTGTCCGGGGAGTTCGGCGACACCGTGCCGTTCGAGGAGCTGCTGCGCCGGGTCTGAGCCTCGGTGCTGGCCCTCAGTGCTGGTAGGTGCCGTGCAGGATGGCGCGGCCGGCGGTCTTGAACGCCAGGTTGAACGACACGACCGCGGGGGAGGCGTCCGCGTCCACGCCGAGGGTCGGCTCCTTCACGGCGTGCACGACGAAGAAGTAGCGGTGCACCTGGTCGCCCTGCGGCGGGGCCGCACCCATGAACGCGGCGGCGCCGCCGTCGTTGCGGCACATGAACGCCGAGCCCGGCAGCGAGGCGCCCTCCGCGCCGGCACCCCCGTCGAGCGAGGTGACGTCACCGGGCAGGTCGACGAGCACCCAGTGCCAGAAGCCGCTGGGCGTGGGGGCGTCGGGGTCGAAGCAGGTGACGGTGTAGCTCTGCGTGCCCTCCGGCCCCGGCTCCCAGGAGAGCTGGGGCGAGGTGTTGCCGTGCGCCGCGACCTGGGCGTCGCGCAGCGGCTGCCCGTCGGTGACGTCCTCGCTGGTGACCGTGAACGGCGGCACCGGCGGCAGCAGGTCGTAGGGGTTGGGGGAGACCGGGCGGTCGAGGCTCATGTCGCTCCTGGTGAGGTCCGGGCCGTGTGCGTAGCCGAGGTGGGATGACGGGGCCCAACGTAGTCCGGCAGGTGGGCCCGGCCAACGCTCCCGGCGCCGAGGACCGGGATGATGGTCCGGTGGACGACTTCAAGCCCTACCCCTCGGGACTGATCCTCGCCGGCCGCGCCGTCGTGGTGGTGGGCGGCGGTCACGTGGCGCAGCGCCGCGTGCCCGCGCTGCTCGGGGTGGGTGCGGTCGTCACCGTGGTCTCCCCGGTCGTCACCCCCGCCATCGAGGGCCTGGTGGGCGCGGGCGAGGTAACCTGGGTAGAGCGCGGCTTCGAGGAGCACGACCTCGACGGCGCGTGGTACGTCATCGCCGCCACCGACGACCACGACGCCAACGAGGAGGTCAGCCGCGCGGCCGAGGAGCGGCGCATCTTCTGCGTGCGCGCCGACGACGCGACGCAGGCCACGGCCTGGACGCCCGCCGTCGGCCGCCACGCCGGCGTCACCGTGGCCGTGCTCGGCAACCGCGAGCCGCGGCGCTCCGCCGCCGTCCGCGACGAGATCCTCGAGGGGCTGCGCGAGGGCACCATCGTCGCCCGCCACCAGCGCGACCGGACGCCCGGCGTGATCCTGGTCGGGGGCGGACCCGGCGATCCCGACCTGATGTCGGTGGCCGGGCGCAAGGCGCTCATGGAGGCCGACGTCGTGGTGGCCGACCGCCTGGCACCGCGCGAGCTGCTCAGCGAGCTCCCGCACGACGTCGAGCTGATCGACGTGGCCAAGCTGCCCCGTGGCCGCTCGGCCCAGCAGGAGGAGATCAACCGGGTCCTCGTGGAGCGGGCGCTCGAGGGCAAGGTCGTGGTCCGCTTCAAGGGCGGCGACAACTTCGTCTTCGGTCGCGGCTACGAGGAGGTCCTCGCCTGCCGCGAGGCCGGCGTCCCGGTCACCGTCATCCCCGGGCTGACCAGCCCGGTCGCCGTCCCTGCCGTGGCCGGCATCCCCGTCACCCATCGCGGCGTCGCGCACGAGTTCACCGTCATCTCCGGGCACCTGCCACCCGGCCACGAGGAGTCCCTGGTCAACTGGGACGCGGTCGCCGGGCTCACCGGCACCGTGGTGCTGATGATGGCCGTCCAGAACGCGCCCGCCATCGCCGAGGCCCTCGTCACGGGCGGCCGCCCCGCCTCGACGCCGGTGGGCGTCATCTGCGACGGCACCATGCCCGGCGAGCGCACGGTCCTGGCCACGCTCGGCACGCTCGCGACCGAGCTCGAGGCCCAGCGGGTCCGGCCGCCCGCGATCATCGTCATCGGCGACGTCGTCGCGGTGGCCCACCCGGACCATTTCCGCTGATGGCCACGCTCCACGAGATCTCCGACCCGGCCGACCCCCGCCTCGCGGACTACCGCGACCTGCGCGACGTCGAGCTGCGCAAGCACCTCGAGGCCGAGCACGGGCTCTTCCTCGCCGAGGGTGAGAAGGTCGTACGCCGGGCGGTCGAGGCCGGCTTCACCCCGCGCTCGTTCCTGATGGCGCCGCGCTGGCTCGACGGCCTGGCCGACGTGCTCGGCACGACCGACGCGCCCTGCTACGTGCTCAGCGAGGCGCTCGCCGAGGAGGTCACCGGCTTCCACGTGCACCGCGGGGCCCTGGCCTCCCTCGAGCGGCGCCCGCTCCCCTCGCTCGAGGAGGTGCTCGAGGGCGCCCGGTCCGTCCTGGTGATGGAGGACCTCGTCGACCACACCAACGTGGGTGCCATCTTCAGGTCCGGCGCCGCCCTGGGCTTCGACGCCGTGCTGCTGGCGCCGCGGTGCGCCGACCCGCTCTACCGCCGGTCGATCAAGGTCGGCATGGGCGCCGTCTTCAGCACCCCGTGGACGCGGCTGCCCGACTGGTACGACGCCCTGCCGACGCTCTCCGCGCTCGGCTTCACCACCGTCGCGCTGACGCTGGCGGACGACGCCACCCCGGTGGAGGAGGCGGTCGCCGGCGTCGACAAGGTCGCGCTGGTGCTCGGCTCGGAGGGCCACGGGCTGTCTGCGCGGTGGGAGGCCTCGGCCGACCGCCGCGCCATCATCCCGATGCGCGAGGGGATCGACTCCCTCAACGTGGCCGCGGCCACCGCCGTGGCCTGCTACGTCACGGCCCGACGCTGATCTCGTAGATCGTCTCGAGCCCGTCCTCGTCGTCCCACTGCTCGCCGACCTCGACGAAGGGGTACTGACCGATCAGCGCGAGCGACGCCTCGTTGGTGGGCGAGACGGTCGCCCGGAGGACCTGCACCTCGGGCTCGCGGCGGGCCCGCGCCAGCATCGCCTCCAGGGCGGCCCGCGCGTAGCCCCGCCGGCGGTGGTCGGGGTCGACGGCGTAGCCGATCTCGACCATCCCGTCGGCGTCCGGGGCCGCGTGGAAGCCGGCCTTGCCGACCGCGACCCCGGCGTCGTCGGCCCAGAGCACGCCGGTGATCCAGTCGAGGTCCTGGGGCGCGTCGACGACCTGGGTGGCCCGGTAGCGCCAGGTGCGCACGCAGTCGGGGCCGGCCAGCCAGGCAGTCAGCGCGATGGGCGACGTACGGCGTGCGCGGTCGAGGTCGCCGTCCGCGAGGGCGCCGATGGTGGCGGCGTCGAGCTGGACGATGCGGACCGGGGGAGTGCTCACCGCGCCAGTATCGCGGAGGTGGTGCGAGGCCCCAGAATGGGTGGATGACCGACCACACGCTGGTCCTGCTCCGGCACGCCAAGTCGGACTGGTCGGGCGACGAGGACGACCGGCACCGGCCGCTGGCCGCACGCGGGCGGCGGCAGGCGCCCGAGGCGGGGCGCTGGCTGGCGAGCGGGGTCGAGCGCATCGACCTGGCGGTGGTCTCCCCGGCGGTTCGCGCGCGGAGCACGTGGGAGCTCGCGGCGGCCGAGCTGGCGGTCCCGCCGCCGGTGCGCCTCGAGGAGGACGTGTACGCCGCGTCCGCGGACGGGCTGCTCGACGTCCTCGCCGGCCTGCCCGAGGACCTCGCGACCGTCGTGCTCGTCGGTCACAACCCCGGCCTGGAGGACCTCGTCGAGCAGCTCACGGGGGAGTGGGTCAGCCTGCCGACCTCGGCGGTGGCGGTCGTGGACCTGCCCGGGGCGTGGGCCGACGTGGCGCGCGTGACCGGCGTGCTGCGCGCGACGGGCCGCCCCCCGTCCTGACCCCGTCCTGACCCCGCGGCTCAGCCGGCGAGCGCCGCCAGGTCGCCGGCCAGCGCGATCGCCCCGCTGACCGGGAACAGCATGAAGAGCGCCCGGACCGACGTGGCGCCGACCCGCGACTCGAGCAGCCGGGGCTGCACGGTCAGGCGCAGGCAGACGACTGCGACGAGCACCACCGCCACGAAGGCCGCGATGCCCAGCGCCGGCGGAAACGGCACGAAGCACAGCAGCGGCAGGACCCAGCGCCAGTGACCCCTGGGCCGGTGCCGGTCCACCCAGGCGAGGGTCACCGGCCCCGCCAGCGCGACGAGCGCCGGGATCGCCAGGAACACCGCCACCGCCAGGGCCTGCGGGGTGAGGACGTGGAAGTCGATGCCGTCGTCGTGGATCAGCATCGGCCCGACGAACAGGGCCCCCGTCACCGTGACGGTCACGAGGTGGAACCAGCGCGCGCCGATGAGCCACGGCTCGACGAGCAGCCAGACCATGCAGGACAGGTAGCCGGTCGCCACGCCGATCAGGAACAGGTTGTAGGTGCCGCCGAGGGTGAACCGGCCGATCGTGAAGTCGTCGTCGCTCTGCATGCCGACCACCGACCCGGGCGAGGTGACCCGCAGCAGGAACATGCCCAGGCGCAGGGCCGGCCCGGCGACCAGCACGCCCGTGAGGGTCGCCGCCAGGACCGTGACGAGCAGGACGTCGGCGAGCTCCGCGCCAACGGTGCGGGGGGCGTCCTCGCGGTGCGCGACGAGCGTCGGGGTGCTCACCCACCCATGAAAGGGCTCAGGCCTCGACGTCGTCCATGACCCCGACGGGCCAGTCGGCGGGGTAGTCCTCGGCGGCCTTGTCGTGGGCCTTCTGCAGCCGCTTGCGGTTCTTGGTCGACACGCGGTCCCCGAAGACGGTGCCGAGCGTGTGGTCGGTCTCGTGCTGCAGGCAGCGGGCCAGCAGGCCGTCGCCCGAGAACGTCACCGGCTCGCCGTCGAGGCCGGTGCCGGTGACGGTGGCGAAGTCGGGGCGCGCGCACTCAACGAAGGCGCCCGGGAAGGACAGGCAGCCCTCGTCGCCGTCGTCGAGGTGCCGGTCCTTGCCCTCGGGCAGGGTCAGCACCGGGTTGCAGACGACGCCGACCGTGCGCTCGCCCGACTCGTCCGGGCAGTCGAAGACGAAGACCGCCTGGTCGACGCCGATCTGGCAGGCGGCGAGGCCGACCCCGTCCGCGGCGTACATCGTGGCGACCATGTCGGCGACCAGCGCGCGCAGCTCGGCGTCGTACGCCGTGACGAGCTGCTGCGGCCGGTGCATGACCGGGGTGCCCCAGCGGGTCATCGGGCGGACGGTGCCGCCCTCGGGGAGGGGTCCGTGGGGGGCGTGCGGCTGGTCGGCGTCGGACATGGCGGCGATCCTAGGTCTCGACAGGCTCGACCGGCGAACGGAGGGCCCCGACCGCCGAAGGCCTGGCCGGACCGTGTGACCCGGGCCACGGCGAGCCTCTGTAGCGCATTGTGTAACTCGGAGTTACATTGAAGGCATGTCCCTGACCAAGAGCCTCAAGCCCGGAGGCAGGCACGGCCTGTCCTCGCAGGAGTCGCGCGACCCGATCGGCCTGGCCGTGGCGGCCCTCAGCCTCGTCGCGCAGAGCGACCTGATCGACCGGATCGGGCTGCGCAAGCGCACGGAGCAGGCCGTCTTCACCGTGACCCGCAACGGCTTCAAGACCATGACCGCCGCCAGCCGCACGTTCGCCCGCGGCGGCAAGAAGGGCGCCCCGGGGGTCCGCGTCCCCGCGGCGACCCCGAAGGGCGTCTTCGACCTGACCCCGACCGAGGACGAGCAGATGCTCGTCGACGTCGTCACGGAGTTCGCCGACGAGGTCGTGCGTCCCGCCGCCGCCGAGGCCGACGAGACCTGCGCCGCCCCCGAGGCGCTGCTCAAGGCCAGCCTCGAGATCGGCCTGCCGATCCTGGGCGTGCCGGAGTCGCTCGGCGGCATCTCCGAGGAGCGCTCCGCGATGGCCGGCACGCTGGTGGCCGAGGCGCTCGCCCGCGGCGACATGGGCCTGGCCGTCGCCACCCTGGCCCCCGGCTCGGTCGCGACCGCGATCTCGTTGTGGGGCACCGAGGCCCAGCAGGCGACCTACCTGCCTGCCTTCACGGGGGACGACGTCCCGGCCGCGGCGCTCGCGCTCACCGAGCCGGCCGTGCTCTTCGACGTGCTCCAGCCGTCCACGACGGCGGTCCGCCGGGGCGACTCCTTCGTCCTCAACGGCACCAAGAGCCTGGTCGTCCGGGGCGCCGAGGCCGAGCTGTTCGTCGTCGGCGCCGAGCTCGAGGGCCGGCCGGTCCTCTTCCTCGTGGAGTCCTCCACCGACGGCCTCGCCGTCGAGGGCGACCCCGCCATGGGCGTGCGTGCGGCCGGCCTGACCCGGCTGACGCTCACCGACGTCACCGTGCCGGCCGATGCCGTGCTCGGCGCGACCGACGGCTCGACCTACCTCGAGTGTGTGCGCCTCTCCCGCCTCGCCTGGTGCGCCCTCGCGGTCGGCACCGGCCAGGCGGTGCTCGACTACGTGACCCCCTACGTCAAGGAGCGCGAGGCGTTCGGCGAGCCGGTGGCGCACCGCCAGTCGGTGGCCTTCATGGTCGCCAACATCGCCATCGAGCTGCAGTCGATGCGGCTGCTGACCTACAAGGCGGCCTCGCGAGCCGCGGCCGGCAAGGACTTCTCCCGCGAGGTCGCGCTGGCCCGCAACCTGTGCGCCAGCAAGGGCATGCAGATCGGCCTCGACGGCGTCCAGCTGCTCGGTGGCCACGGCTTCGTCAAGGAGCACCCGGTCGAGCGGTGGTACCGCGACCTCCGGGCCGTCGGCGTCATGGAAGGAAGCGTGCTGGTCTGATGATCAACCTCGACGATCCCAAGAAGTTCCGGCCGCTGGTCGGGCAGGCCCACCAGGTCGCGATGAACATGCTGCGGCCGATCTCGCGCAAGTACGACCGCGCCGAGCACGAGTACCCCAAGGAGCTCGACATGCTCGCCGCCATGATCGACGGGCTCTCCGAGTCCGGGGCGGGCGAGGGTGCGGGCGCCGCCGGCGTACGCCGTGAGGAGGCCGACGGTGACACGACCGTCAAGAACGGCACCAACCTCGCCTCGGTCATGTCGATCGCGGAGATGTGCTGGGGCGACGTCGGCCTGCTGCTCTCGATGCCGCGCCAGGGGCTGGGCAACTCCGCCATCGCCTCGGTCGCCGACGACGAGCAGCTGAAGCGGTTCGACGGCGTCTGGGCAGGCATGGCCATCACCGAGCCCGGCACCGGCTCGGACTCGGCCAACATCAAGACCACGGCCACCCTCGACGGCGACCACTACGTCCTCAACGGCGAGAAGATCTTCGTCACCTCCGGTGACCGCTGCGACGCGGTCGTCGTGTGGGCGACCCTGGACCGCGAGCTCGGCCGGGCCGCGATCAAGTCTTTCGTCGTGCCCAAGGGCACCGAGGGGATGCGGGTGGAGCGGCTCGAGCACAAGCTGGGCATCCGCGCCTCCGACACCGCGACGATCATCTTCGACAACTGCCGCGTGCCCGCCGAGAACCTCCTCGGCTCGCCCGAGGTCGACGTCAAGCAGGGCTTCGCCGGCGCCATGGCGACCTTCGACAACACCCGCCCGCTGGTGGCCGCGATGGCCGTCGGCTGCGCCCGGGCCTCGCTCGACCTGACCCGCGAGCTGCTCGCGGACGCCGGGGTCGTCGTCGACCACGACCGTCCGGCGCAGCTGCAGTCCGCGGCGGCCGCGAAGTTCCTCCAGATGGAGGCCGACTGGGAGGCCGCGCACCTGCTGGTCCTCCAGGCCGCGTGGATGGCCGACAACCGCCAGCCCAACTCGCTGGAGGCCTCGATGGCCAAGGCGAAGGCCGGCCGGGTCGGCTCGGACATCACGCTGTCGTGCGTGGAGCTGGCCGGCTCGATCGGCTACAGCGAGGCCGAGCTGCTGGAGAAGTGGGCGCGCGACTCCAAGATCCTCGACATCTTCGAGGGCACCCAGCAGATCCAGCAGCTGATCGTGGCCCGCCGGATCCTGGGCCTGTCGAGCGCCGAGCTGAAGTAGGTCACCTCGCCAGCGGCGCGAGCCGCTCGACGTCCTCCGGGCCGTCGAGATCGGCGAGCGCCACGAACACCGTGTCGACACCCCGGTCGGCCAGCGCCCCGTAGCGGTCGCGCTGCTCGGCCGGGGTGCCGGCGTTGGTGCGGGCGGCGTACGTCGCGGCGGCGGTGCGACCGCGGAGCCGCTCCACCCGCGCCCAGGCGTCGTCGCGGTCGCGGCCGATGACGGGCAGGTCCAGGATCGTGACCTTCACGTCCGTGCCGGTCACGGCCTCCAGCGCCTTGCCGACGAGCTCGGTGCGGACGTTGACCGCGTCGCCGAGCCGGGCCCCGATCCGCAGCATCCGGTCACCGCTCCCGCCCACGATCACGGGGATGTCGTGCGCGGGCCGCGGGTAGTTGGTCGTCTCGGGCAGGCTGACCCGCTCGCCGGCGTACGCCTTGGTGCCGGAGCCCCACAGGGCCCGCATCGTCTCGACGGCTGCCTCGACCGCGTCGACCCGCTCGCGGGGCGGCGGGAACGGGATCCCGAAGCCGGCGTGCTCGCGGTCCCACCAGCCGGCGCCCAGCCCCACGAAGGCCCGGCCGCCGCTGAGCACGTCGAGCGTGGCGGCGTGCTTGGCGATGATCCCCGCGGGCCGGAAGCTCACCGGCGTCACGAGGGTGCCGAGGTCGAGGTTGGTGCCGAGCCCGGCGAGCATCCCGAGGGTCACCCACGGCTCGGGGATCGGGTCCCACGCGCGGCCGACCTGGGGGATCTGCACCAGGTGGTCCATCAGGGCGATGCCGGCCAGTCCGGCGTCGTCGGCGGCCCGGGCGATCCCGGTCAGCCAGGCGGTCGGCTCCTCGCCCCACGGGAATCGGGACACCTGCAGCACGATCCGGAGGCCCTGGGAGCTCCGCCTCTCCTCCGATTGCCGCGGCGTGTGCCCCACGTCGCGCCCCGCCGCGTCCTCGGGCACACGGGGCTCGTCGCGGGAGACGATGTGGACGACGTCCCAGCCCTCGGTCTCCAGCGAGCGGCGTACGACGGGCACCCGCTTCAGCTGTCCGGCCAGGGCGGGAGCCGGCACCGGCCGCTCACGGGTGGCGTTGCGGCGCCGGCACTCGGGCGCCGGGGTGTCGTGCACCACAGCCACCGCGGGCAGCCCGGCCGAGCGGGCGGCGGCCAGCCAGCGCGAGCGCCGGGCGTCGTCGAGTCCGAGGGTGTCGACGACGGTCGTGAGGCCGCGACCCAGCCGCGCGTCGACGATCCGCTCGAGCAGCGCGAAGGCGTCGTCGGAGGCATCGAGGTCGTGCGGGCCACTGCCGGCGATCCCGCGCAGGGTGTCGGAGGAGACGACCTCCTCGGCCCGGTAGCGCGCCGCCGCCCACGTCGACTTGCCGGAGCCGGCGGCGCCGACCAGGACGACCAGCGCGGGGTCGGGGAGCCGGGTCGTCACTCGCCGGCGGAGGGCTTCCGGGGCGGGAGCTTGGCGCCGGGGGCCGCCTTCTTGACCGGGGCACGTCTCGGCGTGGCGGCCTGCTGGAGGGCCTTCTGCTCGGGGGTCTGCTTCGCCACGCGGGGGGCGACGCGGGCCGGGTTGGGAACTGCCTCGGCAGGCGGCGCGGCGGGGGCCTCGGCCTCGGCGGGGGCCTCGGGGGTCGGCGCGCGGGGCGCGGGGACGGTCGCGTGCCCGCGGCGCTCCTGGATCTTGGTGCTCACCTGACCGACGACGACCCGGCCCAGGGCGACGGTCCCGCGGGCCTGGGCCACGACGGTCTCGGCGGTGCTGCGGGGGTCCTTCCACGCGCCAACCGCGAGGTTCTTGATCCTGCCGAGCGGGTTCTGGTGAGCCACGCGACTTCCCTTCGATGACGGTGTCATGGGTGTGGGTCGACGGGTCTGGGTCGATCCCTCGATTCAAGCACGAACGGGCGGGTGCCGGATCGGCACCCGCGACCGGATGAGTACGCCGACCCCTGCGTGGGCAGACTGGCGGGGTGCCCACCACCAAGAAGGACCGCACCGACCTGATCGTCTCCGTCCTCGACGACGCGTTCGCCCCCCTGATGGCCGCCGACCCGGTGGCGTTCCGGGGGAAGTACCGCAAGATGGCCGCCGATCCGCACGCGTTCTACCGCGGGTCGGCCTGCCTGTTCTACGCCGACCGGGCCGACGCCGAGGACCCCTACGTCGACGACGAGAGCGGCCGGATCTGGGTGCACGGGGACCTGCACGTCGAGAACTTCGGGACCTACCTCAACTCCGACGGCCGCCTGGTCTTCGACGTCAACGACTTCGACGAGGCCTACCTGGGCCGCTTCACGTGGGACCTCCAGCGCTTCGCCGCCTCCCTGGCCCTGGTCGGCTGGCAGAAGGCGCTCCCGGAGGACGACGTCCGCTCCCTGATCGGGCGCTACGTCCGGGCCTACCTCTCCCAGGTGGACGACTACCGGCGCAGCGAGGACGACGACGACTTCGCCCTGCACCTCGACAACACCTCGGGCCCCGTCCAGGCGGCCCTCGTGGCCGCGCGGCTGCGCCGGCGCGCAGACCTGCTGGACTCCAGCACGGTGCTGGTCGACGGGTCCCGGATGCTGCGCGAGGACTCGTCCGTGCGCCGGCTCGGCAAGCGCGAGCGCGCCAAGGTCGTCGCCGCGTTCGAGGGCTACCTCGAGACCATCCCCGAGGACAAGCGCTTCGACCGCCGCCTCTTCTACGACCTGCGTGACGTGGCGGGGAAGTCCGGGTTCGGGATCGGCAGCGCCGGGCTCCCGGCGTACAACCTGCTCGTCGAGGGCTACAGCCAGGCGCTGGACAACGACGTGCTGCTGTCGATGAAGCAGGCCAACGTCCCGGCGGTCAGCCGCTTCGTCGACACCGGCGAGGTGGAGAAGTACTTCGACCACGAGGGGCACCGCACCGTGGTCAGCCAGCGGGCGCTGCAGGTGCACACCGACCCGCTGCTGGGCTACACCGAGCTCGACGGGGTCGGGTACGTCGTCGCGGAGGTCTCGCCCTACGAGGTGGACCTCGACTGGTCCGACCTGACCGAGCCCGACGAGATCGCCGACGTGGTGGGTCTCCTCGGGCGCGCCACCGCCAAGATCCACTGCGCCTCCGACGAGGACAGCGACCAGGACCTCGTCGACTTCCAGGTCGAGGAGGCGATCGCGCGCAGCGTCGAGCGTCGGCGCAAGGAGTTCACGGCCTGGATCACCGACTTCGGCATGGAGTACGCGGTGCAGGTCCGTGAGGACCACGACCGGTTCGTCTCGGCCTTCCGCGAGGGCCGGATCGGGGTCAGCTCGACCTAGCGAGACCGTTCTCGGTGACCACGTCGGCGGCCGCCGACGGCTCGCCGAGCAGGTGGTTGGGCGGCCGGAAGCCGGCCGCGATGAAGGCCGCGTCGATCGCCCCGGCCACGCCGTCGATCCGGTCCAGCGGCACGAGCGCGATCGCGGAGCCGCCGAAGCCGCCGCCGGTCATCCGCGCGCCGATGGCGCCCGCGCCCAGCGCGGTCTCGACCGCCAGGTCGAGCTCGGCGCAGGAGATCTCGAAGTCGTCGCGCATCGACACGTGCGAGGCCAGGAACAGCGACCCGACGCTGAGCCAGTCGCCGGCCCGGATCGCCTCGACCGTCTCGGCCACGCGGTCGATCTCGGTGACGATGTGCCGGGCCCGGCGGCGTACGCGGTCGTTGGTGAGCTGTGACTCGACCTCGGCGATGCCGGCGTGCCGCAACGACGCGACGCCCAGCGCTGACGCTGCGGCCTCGCAGTCGGCACGCCGGGCGGCGTAGCCACCGTCGGTGAGGGCGTGCGAGACGCGGGTGTCGGTGACCAGGACCGCCAGCCCGTGCTCGGGCAGCCGGAGCGCCACCGGGCCGGCGGTCTGCAGGTCGAAGTCGATCAGCAGGGCGGCGTTGGGCTCGGCGAGCATCGAGACCGTCTGGTCCATGCCGCCCGTGGGGGCACCGGCCACCTCGGTCTCGGCCCGGATGCACGCCTCGATCAGGGTCCGGCGGCCCGCCTGGGTGAGGTCCTTGCCGAGCAGGGTGGCGAGCGCGACCGCGAAGGAGCACTCGAGCGCGGCCGAGCTGGAGAGGCCCGCGCCCAGCGGGACGGTGCCGTCGACGTAGACGTCGACACCCGGGGTCTGCCAGCCGGCCTCGCGCAACGCCCACAGGACGCCTGCGACGTACGCCGCCCAGCCGTCGGTCTGTCCGGGACCGATGGTGTCGAGGGTGGCCACCCAGGGCTGCGGCTTCTGCCGGCTGCCGATCCGGACGCGGTCGTCCTCACGCAGGGCGACCGCCGCGTAGGTGGCATGGGGCAGGGCCAGCGGCAGCACGAGCCCGGCGTTGTAGTCGGTGTGCTCACCGATCAGGTTGACGCGGCCGGGTGCGCGGCCCACGACGGTGGCGGGGGCGCCGTACGACGCCGCGAAGCCCTCGCGGACGGCGGCGGCGAGCTGGCCGGGGGCGCCCGGCTCGACGAATGTCACGGCGACCACCCTAGGGGTATCGGGGCTGCCGTAGATTCCTGCGACGTGCACTTCCTCCACGACGCCATCCCGCCGCACGACCTGACCTACGACGACGTCTTCATGGTCCCGCGGCACTCCGCGATCGCCAGCCGCTACGACGTCGACCTCGCGACGTCCGACGGCACCGGCGCCACCCTGCCGCTGGTGGTCGCCAACATGACCGCGATCGCGGGCAAGCGGATGGCCGAGACGGTGGCCCGACGCGGTGGCATCACGGTGATCCCGCAGGACATCCCGATCCCCGTGGTCGCCGACGTGGTCCGCTTCGTGAAGTCCCGGCACACCGTCTTCGACACCCCCATCGAGCTGACCCCGCACCAGACGGTGGCCGAGGCGTTGTCGCTGATCCCCAAGCGGTCCCACCGGGCCGCGGTGGTCGTGCGCGACGGCCGTCCGGTGGGGGTGGTGTCCGAGGCGGACTGCGTCGAGGTGGACCGCTTCGCGCAGGTCGAGCAGGTGATGAACCCCGCGCCCGTGACGATCCGGGCCGACGCCGACCCCCGGCAGGTCTTCGAGGCGATGGACGCCGCCCGGGCGCAGGTCGCGGTGGCGGTCGACGACACGGGCCGCCTCGTGGGCGTCCTGACCCGCACGGGTGCCCTCCGGGCCACGCTCTACAGCCCGGCCGTCGACGCCCGCGGCGGGCTGCGGATCGCCGCGGCCGTCGGGGTGAACGGCGACGTGGCGCAGAAGGCCGCGGACTTGCTCGAGGCCGGGGTGGACTGCCTGGTTGTCGACACGGCCCACGGCCACCAGGACCGCATGCTCGAGGCGCTGGCGGCGGTGCGGGCGCTCGACCCGCAGGTGCCGGTGGCGGCTGGCAACGTGGTCTCCGCCGAGGGCACGCGGGCGCTCATCGACGCCGGTGCCGACATCGTCAAGGTGGGCGTCGGCCCGGGCGCCATGTGCACCACCCGGATGATGACCGGCGTGGGCCGGCCCCAGTTCTCCGCGGTGCTCGAGTGCGCCGCCACGGCCCGCGAGCTCGGCCGGCACGTCTGGGCCGACGGGGGAGTGCGGCACCCGCGCGACGTGGCCCTGGCCCTCGCGGCCGGCGCGTCCAGCGTGATGATCGGGTCCTGGTTCGCCGGCACCCACGAGTCCCCGGGCGACCTGCTCCAGGACAGCAACGGCCGGTCCTACAAGGTCTCCTTCGGCATGGCCTCGGCACGCGCGGTGGCCAACCGGACCTCGACCGAGTCGGCCTACGACCGGGCCCGCAAGGGGCTCTACGAGGAGGGCATCTCCTCCTCGCGGATGTACCTCGACCCGGCGCGCCCCGGCGTCGAGGACCTCATCGACGAGATCTGCTCGGGCGTCCGGTCGGCCTGCACGTACGCCGGAGCCGCGACGCTCGAGGAGTTCCACGAGCGGACGGTGGTCGGCGTCCAGTCCGCCGCGGGCTTCCACGAAGGAAGGCCGCTCGCCACCAGCTGGTGACGAGCGGCCCTCGGGTCGTTCTTCTGTGCTCGGTGGTCGAGCTCGTCGAGACCTACTCGGGCTTGGCCTCCGGGTCGCGCTCGACCGAGAGGACGAAGTCGTCCCCGTGCTCGGTCACGCCCGCCACCACGGCCGCCTCGACGGCCTCGGCGGCGTACTTCTGGCGCACCATGAGCGGGTCGTTGCGCAGGTCCTTGACCAGTGCGACGGCCAGGCCGACCATCACCAGCACGAACGGCAGGGCCGCCACGATGGTGATCGTCTGGAGGCCGGACAGCGCGTCGGTGCCGCCCACCAGGAGCATCACGGCGGCGACCGCGCCGGTCGCGACGCCCCAGAAGATGACGGTCGGCTTCGACGGCTCGATGGTGCCGCGCTCGGAGAGCGTGCCCATCACGATCGAGGCCGCGTCGGCGCCGGAGACGAAGAAGATCGCGACCAGGATCATCACGATGACGCTCGCCGCGGTCGCCAGCGGGTAGGCCTGCAGCGTGGAGAACAGCTGCGTCTCGACGCCACCCGCGCCGGCGATGTCGGTGCCGGTCTGCTGCAGCTTGATGGCCGCGCCACCGAAGATGCAGAACCAGACGAGGCTCACCAAGCTCGGGACGAGCAGCACGCCGCTGACGAACTGGCGGATCGTGCGGCCCCGCGAGATGCGGGCGATGAACATGCCGACGAACGGCGTCCACGACAGCCACCAGGCCCAGTAGAAGACGGTCCAGCTCTGCAGCCAGGCGTTGGTCTTGGCGCCCTCGGCGCCGGTGCGCGACGACATCATCGCGAGGTCGCCGAGGTAGGAGCCGAGCGAGGTCGGGACGAGGTTCAGGATGAAGATCGTCGGGCCGACGACGAAGACGAACACGGCCAGCGCGATGGCCAGCACCATGTTGATGTTGGACAGCCACTGGATGCCCTTGGCGACACCGGACACGGCCGAGAGCACGAAGGCCACGGTCAGGATCGCGATGATGCCGACGAGGACGCCGTTGCCGGTGGCGCTCCAGCCGCTGACGATGTGCAGGCCCGAGCGGATCTGCAGGGCGCCGAGGCCGAGCGAGGCGGCCGAGCCGAAGAGCGTCGCGAAGATCGCGAGCATGTCGATGACCTTGCCCCACGGGCCGTTGGCGTGCTTGCCGAGGAGCGGCTCGAACGCGGCCGAGATCAGCTGGAGGCGGCCCTTGCGGTAGACGCCGTAGGCGATCGCGAGGCCGACGACGGCGTAGATCGCCCACGGGTGCAGGGTCCAGTGGAAGAGCGTGGTGGCCATCGCGTGCTGGACGGCCTCGGGATTGCCCGCCTCGCCGGTGCCCGGGGGCGGCGTGGCGAAGTGGGTGATCGGCTCGCTGACGCCGTAGAACATCAGGCCGATGCCCATGCCGGCGCTGAACATCATGGAGACCCAGGAGATGGTCTTGAACTCCGGCTCCTCGTCGTCGCGGCCGAGCTTGATGTTGCCGAAGCGGCTCAGCGCGAGCCACAGCACGAACACCACGAAGGCGCTCGACGTGGTCACGAAGAGCCAGCCGGTGTTGGCCATCGTCCAGGCCAGGGAGTCGCCGGAGACCGAGGCGAGCGAGTCGGTGCTCAGGAAGCCCCAGACGAGGAACGCCACGGCGATCGCGGCCGAGACGCCGAAGACGACCTTGTCGAGCCCGGCACGGGTGTGGCCGGCCTCCTCGACGGGGACGTCGAGGGCGGGGTGCAGGTCGTCGACCTCACCCGGGCGCGATGCCGCGGGGGAGGTCGTGGAAGTGGGCGGTGTGGACTGGTCTGTCGTCACGTCAGTCGGAGCCCGTCGGGGCCCCGCCTCCTTCGTTACGGTCGATTCGGGGGTCTTCGACCGTCTCAACAGGGGTACCTGAAGGCAAACTGAGAGTACGGTCGACCCCGATCGTTCCCGTGTCGTTGCAGGTCACACGCAGGTTCGGCGTGATGGTGATCTCCCGCACTGTGATCCGGACCGCAGTCCGGTCGGCGGATCTCGGGCGCGGTCAGCCGCGCGAGCTGCGCTCCGTGCGGCCGCGCACGATGCCGATGAAGGTCTGGCAGCGCGGGTCCTCGTTGTCGACGAGCCAGGCGAGGCCGACCTTGGTGGCCGGCAGGTCATGGACGGGGCGGTAGGTGGTGTCCTTGCGCTGGTGCAACCGGGCCACCGACATGGGCACGATCAGCACGCCCGTGCCGGAGGCGACCACCTCGACCGCGTCGGCCACGGACATGGGCGGCCAGTCGAGCTGGGGCGCGCTCGGCGTCCAGCCCGAGACGTGCGGCAGGACCAGCTGCTCGTCGGCCAGGTCCTCCACCGACACCTCCTCGACGACCGTCGCGAGGTGCTCCTTGCCGACGACCACGACCGGCAGCTCGTCGTACAGGGGGATGCAGTGCAACCCGGCGCGGTCGACCGGCAGGCGGACCAAGCACATGTCGAGCTCGCCGCTGCGCAGCCCGTCCTCCTGCGTCCCCTCCTCCACGGGGACCAGCTCCAGCGGGTCGCGGGGGTGCCGCTGGCGCCAGACCCCGGCCCACTTGTCGGGTGTCGCGCCGGTGACGAAGCCGACGCGGAACGGGGCAGTCTGCTCGGGCACGCGCTCAGGCTAGACGGCTGTGCCGGGACTCGCGGCCCCGGTGCACGTGTGACACGGCCCGAGTGCCCTAGGCTCCCGCCGTCAGATCTCCGGCTGGACTTGATGGGACCAGTTCGTCAGGTCGTCCGACCCACGACGTGACCGTGGGGTACAAAGGGGTCCAACCCACCGCTGACGGGCTCGGAGGGAGTCTGAGGTGACGCATCAACACAGCTCGGACGACCTCGTCGAGGCGTTGGCGGACGCCGTGGTCGTCGTGGCCACCGACGGCACCGTCGTGCGGGTCAACGCGGCCGCGGAGCGCATGTTCGGACACGAGCGGAGCGACCTGGTCGGCCGCGACCACGCGGTCCTGATCCCGTCCGGTCTGACCGAGAGCCTGGCCGGGATGATCGCGGACGGCGACGTCGCCCCGGGACCCCTCGGCACCGACCTCACCCTGCTCGGCCGTCACCGCGACGGCACGTCGTTCCCGGTCGAGGTGCACCTCGCGCCCCTGCCCGAGCGCGGGGCGCCGATCGTCGCGACGGTCCGCGACGTCACCCACCGCCAGCTCCACGACGACGACCTGCGCAACGCCCTGTCGCTGGTGAACGCCACGCTCGAGTCCACCGCCGACGGCATCCTCGTCGTGGCCGCGGACGGCACCATCGCGGGGGCCAACTCCCAGTTCGTCGCCATGTGGGGGATCCCCGAGGAGCTGATGGCTTCCCGCGACGACGACCGGCTGCTGGGCTTCGTGCTGGACCAGCTGGTCGACCCCGAGGTCTTCGTGAGCAAGGTCCACGAGCTCTACGAGCACCCGGCCGAGGAGAGCAACGACGTCCTGGAGTTCCGCGACGGCCGGACCTTCGAGCGCTACTCACGTCCGCAGCGGGTGGACGACGAGATCGTCGGCCGGGTGTGGAGCTTCCGCGACGTCACCGTGCGGCGCGTGGCCCAGGAGCAGCGTCGCGAGGCGCTGGCGATGCTGTCCAGCGCCGACGCCCGCTTCCGCTCGTTGGTGGAGTCCTCCGACGACTCGATCGTCAGCTCCACGCCCCAGGGCGTGATCACGAGCTGGAACGCCGCCGCCGAGCGGCTCTTCGGCTACCGCAGCGACGAGGCCGTGGGCCAGCACATCGAGATGCTGGTGCGGCCCGAGCTGCGCGGCCAGGCCGAGGAGATCCAGCGGCGGGCGATGATGGCGGGGGAGACCCGGCGCAGCCTCGAGACCGAGTTCGTCCGCCGTGACCGTTCCCTGGTCCCGGTCTCGCTCACGGTCTCGCCGATCTACGACGGCGAGGCGATCACCGGGGTCTCCGCGATCATCCGTGACGTCACGGTCGCCCGGGCGCGCCAGGCCGAGCTGGAGACCGCCCAGGCGGCCGCCGAGGCGGCCTCACGCGCCAAGTCGGACTTCCTGGCCACGATGAGCCACGAGATCCGCACCCCCATGAACGGCGTCATCGGTCTCACCGGCCTGCTGCTCAACACCTCGCTCGACGAGGTCCAGCGACGCTACGCCGCCGGCGTGCGGGGCGCAGGAGAGGCGCTGCTGGCGATCATCGACGACATCCTGGACTTCTCGAAGCTCGAGGCGGGCAAGGTCGACCTCGAGGAGGTCGCCTTCGGCCCGCAGCGCCTGGTCGAGGAGATCGGCGTGCTCCTCGCCAGCGCGGCCGCGGACCAGGGTCTCGAGCTCCGCACCGTCTGCGCCCCCGACGTGCCGACCGCCGTGCTCGGCGACGCCGGCCGCATCCGACAGGTGCTGATCAACCTCGCCGGCAACGCGGTGAAGTTCACCCCGGCCGGGCACGTCGAGGTGCGCGTCGTCCGGGTGTCGGGCGACGGCGAGGACCGGCTGCGGTTCGAGGTCGAGGACACCGGCATCGGGATCGACGCCCACACCCGGGCGCGCCTGTTCGAGCCCTTCTCCCAGGCGGACGCCTCGACCACGCGCCGCTTCGGCGGCACGGGCCTGGGCCTGGCGATCTCGCGCCGGCTGGTGCACAAGATGGGCGGGGACCTGCTCGTCGACAGCGAGCCCGGTGCGGGCAGCACGTTCCGCTTCGAGCTCGAGCTCCCGGCCACGACCGTCACGGCGTCCGAGTCTCCCCAGGCCGGGCGACGGCCGTCCCTGGAGGAGCTCGACACGCTGGGTCCGAACCCCGTCCCGCTGCGGTCCTCGCCGGCCTCGGCGGGCTCCCGACGCGTGCTGGTCGCCGAGGACAACGCGGTCAACCAGATGGTGGCCCTCGGTCTGCTGACCGAGCTCGGCTACGACGCCGTGATCGTCTCGCACGGCCGGCACGCCCTCGACGCGCTGGAGGGTGAGCACTTCGACGCGGTGCTGATGGACTGCCACATGCCCGAGATGGACGGGTTCGCCGCGACCCGCGAGCTGCGCCGTCGCGAGGACGGCACCCGGCGTACTCCCGTGATCGCGATGACGGCCGGCGTGCTCGACGAGGACCGGGACCGCTGCTTCGCGGCCGGGATGGACGACTTCGTCGCCAAGCCGGTCGACGTCAACCACCTGCGCGTGACGCTGCGGCGCTGGATCGGGGCACCCGTGCCCGCGGCCAACGTGCTCGACCCCGACCGGGTCGCCTCGCTGCGGCGGCTCGGGCCCGACGACGGCCTCGGGCTGCTGCGCGCCGTCGTGCCGGCGTTCATCGCGTCCTCCGGCGAGGACCTGGCGCTGCTGCGCGGCGCCGTCGCCGACGGCGACACCGCCGCGGTGCTCGGGCACGCCCACCGGCTCAAGGGCTCGGCGGGCAACGTGGGCGCCCAGCACGTCGAGGCCGCGTGCCTGGCGATCGAGCAGCACGTCCGGGAGACGGACACCGTGCCGGACCTGGCCCGGGTCGAGCGGGTGGCGGACCGGCTGGCGGCCGCCGTGCACGAGCTCGAGGAGATCGTCGGGGGCTGACGCCCGGGCCGGCCCGTGAGGGCCGACCCGGACGGCAGGTGGGTCCGTCGGTCAGGCCACGTCGTACCGGTCGAGGTCCATGACCCGCGACCAGGCGGCGACGAAGTCGTGCACGAACTTCTCCCGCGCGTCGTCGCTGGCGTAGACCTCCGCGAGGGCCCGGAGCTCGGAGTTCGAGCCGAACACGAGGTCGGCGCGCGTGCCGGTCCACGTCGTCTCACCGGCGGCGTTGCGGGCCTCGAAGACCTCCTGCGAGTCGTCCACCGCCGACCACGTCGTGCCCAGCTCGAGCAGGTTCACGAAGAAGTCGTTGGTCAGCGAGCCGGGGTTGGCGGTGAGGACACCGTGGCGCGACTGGCCGGTGTTGGCGCCCAGGACCCGGAGCCCGCCGACCAGCACGGTCATCTCGGGAGCGCTGAGGGTCAGCAGGTTGGCCCGGTCGAGCAGCAGGTACTCCGCCGGCAGCCGCTGGCCCTTGCCCTGGTAGTTGCGGAAGCCGTCGGCCGTCGGCTCGAGCGCCGCGAAGGACTCGACGTCGGTGTCCTCCTGGGAGGCGTCCGCGCGGCCCGGGGTGAACGGGACCACCACGTCATGACCGGCGTTGCGGGCGGCCTGCTCGACGCCGGCGCAGCCCGCCAGCACGATCAGGTCGGCCATCGAGACCTGCGCCCCGCCGCCGGCGTTGAACGCCGCCTGCACGCCCTCGAGGGCGCGCAGCACCGTGGCCAGCTGCTCGGGGTCGTTGACCTCCCAGGTGTTCTGGGGCTCGAGGCGGACCCGCGCGCCGTTGGCGCCACCGCGCTTGTCGCTGCCGCGGAAGGTCGAGGCCGACGCCCAGGCGGTGGAGACCAGCTGGGCGACCGTGAGCCCGGAGTCGAGGACCTGGGCCTTGAGGGCCGCGATGTCCTCGGCGCCGATGGTCCTGCCCGTGACCTCCGGGATCGGGTCCTGCCACAGCAACCTCTCCTGCGGCACCTCGGGGCCGAGGTAGCGCTGGATCGGGCCCATGTCGCGGTGGGTCAGCTTGAACCAGGCGCGGGCGAAGGCGTCCGCGAACTCCTCGGGGTGCTCGTGGAAGCGCCGCGAGATCGGCTCGTAGATCGGGTCGAAGCGCAGCGACAGGTCGGTGGTCAGCATCGTCGGGGGACGCATGGCCGAGCCCGCGTCGGGGCCCGGGACGGTGCCCGCGCCGGCGCCGTCCTTCGGCTGCCACTGGTGCGCTCCCGCGGGGCTCTTCGTGAGCTCCCACTCGAAGCCGAAGAGGTGGTCGAAGAAGCCGTTGCTCCACTGGGTCGGGGTGGAGGTCCAGGTGACCTCGAGCCCGCTGGTGATCGCGTCGGCGCCCTTGCCGGTGCCGAAGGAGTTCTTCCAGCCCAGGCCCATCTCCTCCAGCGGCGCGCCCTCGGGCTCGTCGCCGACGTACTGGTCGGGGTCGGCGGCACCGTGGGTCTTGCCGAACGTGTGGCCACCCGCGATGAGGGCCACGGTCTCCTCGTCGTTCATGGCCATCCGCCGGAACGTCTCGCGGATGTCGCGCGCGGCCGCCAGCGGGTCGGGGTTGCCGTTGGGGCCCTCGGGGTTGACGTAGATGAGGCCCATCTGGACCGCGGCGAGGGGGTTCTCCAGGTCGCGGTCGCCGGTGTAGCGCTCGTCGCCGAGCCACTCGGTCTCGGGACCCCAGTAGACGTCCTCGTCGGGCTCCCAGACGTCCTCACGGCCACCCGCGAAGCCGAAGGGCTTGAAGCCCATGGACTCCAGCGCCACGTTGCCGGTCAGGATCATCAGGTCGGCCCAGGAGATGCTCTGCCCGTACTTCTTCTTCACCGGCCACAGCAGGCGGCGGGCCTTGTCGAGGTTGCCGTTGTCCGGCCAGCTGTTGAGCGGCGCGAAGCGCTGCATGCCGGCCCCGGCGCCGCCGCGACCGTCGCGGATCCGGTAGGTGCCGGCGCTGTGCCAGGCCATCCGGATCATGAACGGGCCGTAGTGGCCGAAGTCGGCCGGCCACCAGTCCTGCGACGTGGTGAGGACCTCGGAGATGTCCTGCTTCAGCGCGGCGAGGTCGAGGCTGTTGAACGCCGCGGCGTAGTCGAAGTCGCCGCCGAGCGGGTTGGCCACGGCGGGGTTCTTGGCGAGGATCTTGAGGTTGAGGCGGTCGGGCCACCAGCCCCGGTTGCCACCGCCCTGCGTCGGGTGGGGCGCGCGGTCGTGAGCGACCGGGCAGCCGCCCTCGCTCTCGTTCATCTCTCCAACTACGGCATCGGGCTGATCGGACACGGGAGGGCCTTTCCGGTTGACGTGAGGTTCGTGCGGGGTTGCTGCGTTCTGGTGCTGGATCAGGTGGAGCAGTCGGGGCACAGACCCCGGTAGACGACCTCGGCCTCGTCGATGGAGAAGCCGTGGTCGTCGGACGCGGTGAGGCAGGGGGTGTCACCGACGGCACAGTCGACATCGGCGATGGCGCCGCAGGCGCGGCACACGACATGGTGGTGGTTGTCCCCGACCCGCGACTCGTAGCGGGCGACCGAGCCCGGCGGCTGGATCCGCCGGACCAGCCCGGCGTCGGTCAGCGCGCGCAGGACGTCGTACACCGCCTGGTGGGAGACGTCGGCCAGGTGCTGGCGCACCACGCCGATGATCGAGTCCGTGGGGGCGTGCGCGTGGTCGTGCACGGCGGTCAGCACCGCGACCCGGGGCCGGGTCACCCGCAGGCCCGCCTCGCGCAGCAAGCGCTCGACGTCCTGGGGGGTGGGCATGGCCGCAGTCTGCCGCGTCTTCTGGAATGGTTCAAGAAGCGGGGTCGGGGGATCCGGACGGGACGACGGCCACCGGGCAGGGGGCGTGGGTGACGACATCGCGCTCGGGGTCGCCGCGGACGACCCGGGAGATCCACGAGTGGACGTGCGAGCCCATCACCACCAGGGCCTGGCCACGACCGGCCCTGACCACGGCCTCCTCGACCGGGCCCCGGTCGATGTCGATGGTGGTCACGACGTCGGGGTAGCGGTCGGTGAAGCCTGCGCTCGCCTCGCTGATGCGGCGCCTCTGGTCGTCGGCGGACTCGCTCGCCGAGCCGAGCACGCAGCCCAGGATCGTCAGGGGGAGGCCCCGCAGGGCCGCCTGCCGGTAGGCGAAGTCCAGGGTGTCGCGCCGTCCCTCGCGGTCGTCGACGGCGACCACGACACCGCCCGTCGCGTCCGGTCGCTCCGGGTGTAGGTCCGGGACGACGACCAGGGGGCAGCGGGTCTTCCCGACCAGGGCCCGGCTCACCGAGCCCAGCACGAACGTGCCGAGCTGGCCGGGTCCGCGGGAGCCCACGACGACCAGCGCGGCGCCGGCAGAGGCATCGACGAGGGCGGCGACGGGAGCGGCGGGGACGGCCTGCTCGTGCACGTCGGCCGCGAACGCGCCGTCGAGGAGGACCCGGTGGGCGCGGCGGGTGACCTGGTGCCCGCCGCTGCGGAGCGAGGTGTCGGTGGCACCGCGGCCGGCCGGCACGACGCCGGTGGCGTGCAGGACGGTGAGGCCGCGGTGCTCCAGCGCGGCCTGGTCGGCGGCCCAGGCCAGGGCGCGGTCACTGGTGGCGGTGTCGTCGACCCCGACCACGATCGTTCCCGACGTGCGCAGCGAGGCGCTCGGTGCGGTGTCCGGTGAGATGTTCATGGCAGCCCTGCTCCTTCCTGACGTTGCTGACCCGGCTGATCCGGCTGGTCCGGCCGAGGGTCACCTGAACTGGACGGCCACGACCCCCGGGACCGTCGAGGCGAGGGCGCGCACGATGGCCCGCTCCCGCTCGTCGTCCGGCCCGTCGGCGATCACGACCCCGTCGACCACCTCGAGCAGCCAGCCGTAGTCGAGCCCGTCGAGGAGGTCGTCGAGCTCGGCCTCGATCCGGTCGTCGCTGCGGGCCAGCGTCCTGATGACGTCGCGCCTGCTCACGACGCCCACCAGCACCCCGTCGTCCACGACGGGGAGGCTCTTCACCGACGTGCTCGTCATCAGGTCGGTGGCCTCGGCGAGGTCGGCCCAGGAGGAGACCGTCACGGGGTGGCGGCTCATGACCTGCGAGGTGCGCGTGAAGGTCGGCTCCCGGGTGAGGGAGCGCGGTGTCTCGTGCGCACGGGCGTCGTGCGGCACGGCCACCATGATCACGTCCGCCTCGCTGATCACCCCGACGATGTGACCGTGGCCGTCCACCACCGGCAGCGAGGTCACGCTGCGCTCGTCGAGCAACCGGGCCACCTGCTTGAGCGGCGTGTCCGCGGTCACGGTGACGGCGGGCGTTGTCATCACGTCGCGTACCAACATGGTCGGGCCTCCTGTCGAGGGTTCGGTTCCTGCTCCCAGCACACCCGGTCGCGGACCCGGACGGCAGGGTCCGGAGGCCCGCGGGCCAGGGTCACTCGGCCCGGCGCCAGCCCCGGTGCTTGTCGGAGGGGGCGACCAGGAGCACGGGGCACTCGGCTGCGCGGAGCACGGTCCGGGCCACCGGCCCCAGGTGCGATCCCATGGGCACCAGCGGGTCGTGGCGTCCGATGACGACCAGGACCGATGTCCGGGAGGCCTCGACCAGCGAGTCCGCCGGGCGGCCGTGCTGGGTCTCGATGGTGACCGGGACGTCGCCGAAGTCGGCGTGGAGCTCGTCGACGACCGACTGGAGCTCCTGGGCCACCTCGGTCGCCCAGCCGGCGCTGCCGACGCGGTCCATCTCGATGTCGTCGAAGTAGCCCGGGGACCACCAGGTGTGCACCACGCGCAGCGTCGCCCGACGGGAGCGGGCCTCGGCCAGGGCCTGGCGCAGGATGTCGTGGCCACGCGCCGGTACGTCGACCCCCACGGTGACGACGGGGTCCGGGCCGTCGACGGGCGCCCAGCCCTCCGGGACGACGGCCACGGGCGTGTGGGCGTGCGCGGCCACGCCGCTGGACGTCGACCGTGTCACGATCCGGTCCAGGCGGGACAGGTCGCGGCGCTGCAGCACGACCAGCCGGCTCTCGGCGCTCACGTCGACGATGCTCTGGACGACCGGGCCGCGGATCAGCGTGCCGGTCACCTCGACCTGGTTCCCCAGGACGTTGGTCGCGTGCTCGACGGCCAGGCGGAGCGTCTCGTCGGCGAGCTTCTCCGCCGTACCGAAGTCCAGGAGAGCGTTCTCCGGGCCGGTGAGGCTCACGTGGTAGGCGTGCAGGATCTCCAGCGCGGACCCTCGCGTGGTCGCCTCCCGGGCCGCGAAGTGCAGGGCGGCGTCGAAGTTCTCCGGGTCGTCGACGGCGACGAGGACGGGCAGGGCAGATCGGTCGGTCATGGCTTCCTCCTGGGTCGTTGCCCCACGGTCTCCCGCGTCCGAGGCGGTCCTCTAGGGACCAACGTCCCGTCTCGGTGGCCCTCCGCCTCTGCAATGGTCCCGGCCCGGCTCGCGAGGCTGGGGACGACCGGCCGACCCGGGTCGGGAGCGACGGAAGGACGGGCAGATGCGCGCGCTGCGGTTGAAGGCATGGAAGAGCGATCCCGTGCTGGAGGAGGTGCCCGTCCCGAGCCCAGGCCCGGGCGAGGTCCTGGTCCAGGTGGGGGCCGCGGGCGCCTGCCACTCCGACCTGCACCTGATGCGGGAGTTCGACGAGGGACTCCTGCCGTGGGCGCCCCCCTTCACGCTCGGCCACGAGAACGCCGGCTGGGTGCACACGCTCGGCGAGGGCGTCACGGGCCTGGAGCCGGGCCAGCCCGTCGCCGTGGTCGGCGCCTGGGGCTGCGGGACCTGCAGCCGGTGCCTGGACGGGCTCGAGACCTACTGCGAGCGGCCGGACCTGGCGCCCGTCCCCGGAGGCGGGGGCGGCCTCGGCCTGGACGGCGGGATGGCGGAGTACCTGCTGGTCCCGGGCGCCCGGCACCTGGTCCCGCTCCCGGAGGGGCTCGACCCGGTGCAGGCAGCGCCCCTGACCGACGCCGGCCTCACGCCCTACCACGCGGTACGGCGGTCGGCCGCGAAGCTCGTGCCCGGCTCCACCGCGGTCGTCATCGGCGCCGGTGGCCTCGGTCACCTGGGCGTCCAGGTGCTCCGAGCCACGACGGCTGCCCGGGTGGTGGTCGTGGACCCGCGTGACGCGGCGCGCGACCTGGCCGTCGCCTCCGGCGCGGACCACGCGTTCGCACCCGGCCCGGACACGGTCCAGGCGATCCGCGAGCTCACCGGGGGAGTGGGCGCCGACGTCGTCCTCGACTTCGTCGGGTCCGACGACACGCTGGCACTGGCCGCGGCGAGCATGCGGCAGGTCGGCGACCTGACCATCGTCGGCATCGCCGGCGGCACCTTGCCGGTGTCGTTCTTCGGCCTGCCCTACGAGGTGAGCGTCCAGACGACGTACTGGGGCAACCGGCGCGAGCTCGTGGAGGTCCTCGACCTCGGCGCGCGCGGCCTGCTCCGGGCCGAGACCACGCTCTTCACCCTCGACGACGCCGCCGAGGCCTACCGCCAGCTCGAGCACGGCACGATCCGGGGCCGCGCCGTGGTCGTCCCCAACGACAGCTATCGGGCCTGATCGGCCGACGCGAGCGAGGAGCACACCATGTCCGAGAAACTGGGCGACGAGAAGCCGGGCACCGAGAAACCGGGCAACGGCATCGTCGTCGGCACCAACGGCAGCGCTGGGAGCGCCAGGGCGGTCCAGTACGCCGCCCTCGAGGCAGCACGGCTCGGGGTGGGTCTGGACATCGTCCACGTCCTCCCGGACTTCACGGCGCTCGCACCCACCACCGACATCTTCCCGACGGACCTGGACAGCGATATCGAGGCGATCGGACGAGCCGTGCTCCAGCAGGCCGCCGGCGCGGCCGCGGGACACGCCGGGGCCGTGCGGTGCCGGCAGCTCCTGCGCGTCGGACGGACCGTACCGACCCTGGTGGAGGTCGCACGCGAGGCCCGGATGATCGTGCTGGGACACGAGACGGTGACGCCGCTCCGGCGGATCTACACGGGCGCGGTCACGATGGGCGTCATGGCGCGCGCCGACCGTCCGGTCGTCTCGGTCCCGGCGGACTGGAGCCCGCCGACCGGCCCGGGTCGTGTCGTCGTCGGGCTGAAGTCGTCCCGCCACTCCGCCGAGCTCCTCGCTGCCGCCTTCCGGGAGGCATCGGCGCGCGGGGCTGGTCTCGTGGTCGTGCACGCCTGGTCCCTGCCGAACATGTACGACGACCGCATCGTCACCCGGACGCGCGAGGCGGCCTGGTCGGCGGCCGCGGCGGGTGACGTCGAGGAGCTCCTCGCGGGCGAGCGGGCCCAGTTCCCGCACGTGGACGTCGAGGTCAGGTCGGTCCACGACCAGGCCGTGCACGCCCTCCTCGAGGAGGTCGAGAGCCCGGACCTGCTCGTGCTGGTCCGCCGGGCGCACGGCTTCCCGCCCGCGGCCAACCTCGGGAGCACGGCTCGGGCGCTCCTGCAGCGGTCTCCCTGCCCGGTGATGGTGCTGCCGGCCCAGGACGTGATCGCCGAGGTCCAGGACCTGGAGCTCGAGGCCGCCGGGGCACGGGAGGAGTGAGCACGATGCGCACCGTGATCGTCTACGAGTCGATGTTCGGCAACACCGAGCACGTGGCCCGGGCCGTCGCAGCGGGCTTCGAGTCTGCTGGGTCCGTGACCGCGGTGCTCGACGTCGCCGCGGCCGGCCCAGGGGTCCTCGCCGACTGCGACGTCCTCGTGGTCGGAGGTCCGACGCACGGGTTCTCGATGAGCCGCCGCTCGACCCGGGACAGCGCCGTGCAGCAGGGTGCCGCCCCCGCGCACGCACCGACCGGGCTCCGGGAGTGGCTCGACGGCCTCGACGCGGCCGGGAAGCCGCACGTGGCGGCTGCCGTGTTCGACACCCGCATCGACAAGGTGCGGCACCTGCCCGGATCGGCCGCCCGCCGGGCCGTGAAGCGGCTGCGGCGTCGTGGGCTCGTGATGCTGGACCATCCCACGAGCTTCTACGTCACCGACCTCAAGGGGCCGCTGGCCGACGGCGAGACCGAGCGCGCGCACGCGTGGGGGAGGCGGCTCGCGGAGATGGCGGGCGCGACGCCCTCGGGCGTCACGTCCTGACCGAGCGGCGTCGCCACCGGTAGAGCTCGTCGACGCCCCAGACGACCACGGGGAACGTGGCGAGCGCCAGCACCTGCGGGACACCCAGCGGGCGCGTGTCGAGCAGGTCCTGGAGGGCGGGCGTGTAGAGCACCAGGGCGGTGAGCGCGAGCTCGAGGACGATGCCCAGGAGGAGCAGCGGGTTGGTCAGGAACCCGATGCGGAACAGCGAGACCCGGTCGGTGCGCGCGGCCATCGCGGTGCCGACCTGGCAGGCGACGATCCCGGCGAACGTCATCGAGGTCGCCTCGAGATAGCGCTCGTGGAACCGGGTCCCGGGGGCCACGGAGTCACCCGGTCGCCAGCCGCCCGACCACAGGACCCAGAGGAAGCCGGCGGTCACGAGGACCGCGGATGCGATCCCCAGCAGGGCCCACGCGCGCAGCAGCATCTGCCCGGTGATGATCCCCTCGGTCCGCCGACGCGGGGGACGCGCCATGATGCCGGGCTCCTCGGCCTCGCGCCCCAGTGCGAGCGCAGGCAGCGTCTCGGTCCCGAGGTCGATCAGGAGGATCTGGGTCACGGTCAGCCCGAGCGGGATGGCGCCACCGGAGAGCGCGAACAGCAGGAAGGGCACGATCTCCGGGATCGCGTGCGCGAAGATGTAGAGGATGAACTTGCGGACGTTGTCGTAGACGCGGCGTCCTGCCTGCACCGCGCCGATGATCGTGGCGAAGTCGTCGTCGGTGAGCACCATGGTCGCGGCCTCGCGGGCGACATCGGTCCCCGAACGCCCCATCGCCACGCCGATGTCCGCCCGGCGGAGGGCCGGGGCGTCGTTCACCCCGTCGCCCGTCATGGCCACCACGTGCCCGAGGGCCTGGAGCCGCGAGGCGATCCGGAGCTTGTCCTCGGGCGTGTTCCTGGCGAAGACGATCTCGCGCCCCGAGCCCAGCATCGCGTCGACCTCGTCGTCGGCCATCGCCTCGAGCTTGGACCCGTTGACCACGTGCGGGCGGCCGTGCCCGGCTCCGATGCCGGCCTCGAGCGCGATCGCCCCGGCCGTGCGTCCGTTGTCACCGGTGATGACGTGCACGGTGATGCCCGCACGGTGGGCCCGGACGATGGCGTCCGGGACGGCGTCCCGCAGCGGGTCGGTCAGGGCGGCGAACCCGACGAGCGTGAGCGACCGCTCGAGTGATTCCCGGTCGCCCTCCGGGTCGTCCGGTGCCAGCTGCCTGACCGCGCAGGCGAGCAGCCGGAGCCCCTGGTCGGCGAGCCGGTCGAGCCGGAGCTCGACGTCGGCGCGGTCGGAGGGCGTCCACGTCTGCGACCGACCTTCCTCGTCGAGGACCGTGTCGCACAGCTCGAGGACCGACTCGGGCGCCCCCTTCGTGCACAGGCGGCGGCCGGCGCCTCTCACGACCACCACCGACATCCGTCGCAGGCGTGGGTCGAAGTGGAAGGTGCGCGTCACCGTGCCGTCGTGGTCGGGGACGCCGAGGCGCTCGGCCCCCTTCAGCAGGGCCAGCTCGGTGGGGTCGCCGTGCCCGGACCCGGGGTCGGCGCTCGTGCACCGCCGCAGCACCGTCGCCATCGCCTCCGCGGTCGCGTCATGGGGAGCGGAGCGGCCGGACGGCCCCCACAGGCTGTGCACCTGCATCCGGTTCTGGGTGAGCGTGCCGGTCTTGTCGGTGCAGATCACGTCCGTGGAGCCGAGCGTCTCGACGGCGCTGAGGCGCTTGACGAGCCCGCCCCGCCGGGCCAGCTCGGCGACCCCGACGGCCAGCGCGAGGGTGATGGTCGGGAGGAGGCCCTCGGGGACGTTGGCGACCAGCAGCCCGATCGCGAAGACGGCGGCGTCGCCGAGTCCCAGGCCGGCCAGCACGCCGAGGGGCAGGAAAGCCAGGCCCACGCCGACGGCCACCGCGGCGATCAGCCAGGCCACCCGGCGTACCTGTTGCTCGAGCGGGCTCGACTCGTGGCCGGTCCTGCTGCTCAGCCCGGCGATGCGGCCGAGCTCGGTCACCATGCCGGTGTGCACGACCACCGCCCGGGCCTCGCCGGACGTGCAGGTGGTGCCGGAGAGCAGGACGTCGCCGGCGTCGACCAGCCTCCGCTGGGGATCGGCCCCGGCCTGGCGCACGGCCGGAGCGGACTCGCCCGTGACCGCGGACAGGTCGCACTCGACGGCACCCGTGACGATCTTGGCGTCGGCGCAGATGGCGACACCCTCCTCCACGACGAGGAGGTCCCCGGGCACGACCTGGCGGGCCTCCACCGAGAGCTCCCGGCCGCCGCGGACCACCGTGGCGTGCGGGGGGAGGTACTGCGCGAGTGCCGCGACCGCGTGCTCGGCGTGCCGCTCCTGGCCGAGCGCGAAGGCCGCGTTGATGCCGATGACGCAGGTGATCGCGACGGCCAGGGTGGCCCCCTGGGTGGTGGCCGCGAGGACGGCCGCGGCCCAGAGCAGCAGGGCGAGCGGGTGGGTGAGCTGGCGCACCAGGGCGCCGAGCAGGCCCGAGGTCCTCGCCACCGACAGCTCGTTGGGACCGCTCTCCACGAGTCGGCGCGCCGCCTCGTCCTGGGTGAGGCCGTCGGGGCCGGACCCCAGTCGGTCGACGACGGTCGTCGCGTCCCGGAGGAGGAGGTCCGCCGAGACGTCGTCGGCCGTCGCGGGGGCGGGACCGATCAGCGGTGCTCGTGGCTGCTGGTCCGGCATCGCGCCTCCTCCGTGGCCAGTCTGGGGCCCGCGGCCGGTCGCGCCAATGGCCCGCAACCGATGACCAAGGACCCTGTCGGGCGCGGCAGACGCTCGCGAGGGTGGTCTCACCAGCAGTCCCGAGAGCGGAGGCAGTCATGCATGCACGCAAGGGCGAACGGCTGGTCGTGCCGAGCCGCACCCTCGGCGGACCGGTCCGTGACGCCGAGATCATCGGTGTGCCGCACGACGACGGCTCTCCGCCCTACCGGGTCCGCTGGTCCGACACCGGGCACGAGGGGCTCTTCTTCCCCGGCCCGGACGCCTGGGTCGACCACGAGGAGCACCCCCCGACCGCCCCCGGCGGGTCACGATGAGCGCCAGCCCGTTCCTCACCTTCCTGGGCGCCGCGGGCACCGTGACCGGGAGCCGGTTCGCCGTCGACCTCGGCGACGAGCGGGTGATGGTCGACGCCGGCCTCTACCAGGGACTCCCTGACTTCCGGCGACGGAACTGGGAGGAGCTGCCGATCCCCGCGTCGAGCATCGAGGGGCTGGCCCTGACGCACGCCCACCTCGACCACTGCGGGTTCCTCCCGCGGCTGGTGCGCGACGGGTTCTCGGGCCCCATCGTGTGCACCCGCGAGACGGCCCAGCTGGCGGAGATCGTGCTCCGCGACAGCGCCCACCTCCAGGCCGAGGACGCCGGTTACGCCAACCGCTCGGGCTACAGCAAGCACCACCCGGCACTGCCGCTCTACGACGACAGCGACGTCGAGAAGACCCTGCCCCTCTTCGAGCCGGTCGAGTACGGCGTGCCGACCGACCTCGCCCGCGACGTGCGGGGGACGCTCAGTCCCGCCGGGCACATCCTCGGCTCGTCGACCGTGCTCCTGGAGGCGGGACCGTCCCGCGTGCTGTTCACCGGCGACCTGGGCCGGGACCGGCACCCGTTGCTGCTGCCACCGGCCGCCCCGGTGCCCGCGGACGTGATGGTGATCGAGTCGACGTACGGCGATCGCCGGCACCCCGACCCGGACCCCGAGCACCTCGCGGCGGCCATCCGGCGCACGATCGGCCGGGGCGGTTCGGTGCTGATCCCGGCCTTTGCGGTCGATCGCACCGAGCTCGTGCTCGTCGCGCTCCACCGCCTCACGCAGGAGGGCCGCGTGCCGCGGCTGCCCGTGTTCGTCGACAGTCCGATGGCCCTGGCCACGCTCGACGTCTACCGCCGCGCGGTCTCCGCACCCTCCCCGCAGCTGCGGCCGGAGGCACGGGTCCTGCTCGAGGCGCTCGACGGGCTGGACCTGCGGGCCGTGCGGGACCCCGAGCACTCGATGCGGCTCAACCGGCCCTCGTTCCCCTGCATCGTCATCTCCGCGTCGGGCATGGCGGCCGGTGGCCGGGTCGTGCACCACCTCGCCCACCAGCTGCCCGACAGCCGCAACAGCGTGGTCCTGACCGGCTACCAGGCCGAGGGGACCCGGGGACGCCAGCTGCTGGACGGGGTCCGGCAGGTCAAGATCCACGGGCGCTACGTCCCGGTGCGGGCCGAGGTCGTCCAGGTCGACGACTTCTCCGTGCACGCCGATGCCGAGGACATGACCGCGTGGCTGGGCCGGGCCACGGAGCCGCCGAGCACGGTGTACGTCGTCCACGGCGAGCCGAGTGCGGCCGAGGCGATGGCGCAGCGGGTGCGGGACGAGCTGGGCTGGTGCGCCGTCGTACCGCGCCTGGGTGAGCGGGTCCGGCTCGACTGACGGGCCGAAGCAACATGTGTGGGAATCCAGAAGGAGAAGATCATGACGGAGCGGGACGACGCGGCGCGCGGACGCGTGGTGGTCGGCGTCGACGGCTCGGACTCGAGCATCCAGGCCCTGACGTGGGCCCTGGAGGTCGCGACGGTCGGAGGCCGGACGATCCACGTCGTGACCGCGTGGCCCGACCCCGGAGAGGTCTTCATCCACGAGGTGCCGGGCCACTTCTGCGAGCCGCGCGCCCGGGCCGTGCTCGCCCAGCACGAGGCTGTCGACGCGGCGCTCGCCCGCGTCGTGCACCGGCCCGCGGCGATCAACCTGGAGGTGGCGAACGCCCGTCCCGTCGAGGCCATGCTGGCCCTCGCCCGGAGGGGGGACCTCCTCGTGGTCGGCGCGCCCCGGCCCACGACCCTCCCGCGTCACCGCGACGGGGTGGGGGAGACCTGCTCGCTCCTCGCGCCGTGCCCGGTGGTCGTCGTCGAACCCACCGCAACGCCGGTCGGCTGAGGAGCGACCATGGCCAGCGAGACTCGGCGGCCCGTGCTCGCCGCGGTCGGCACGCAGGTCCACCTGGACGCCCTGCTGGACGCCGCCTCCGTCGAGGCCGCAGCGCGGGGGAGCGACATCGGGCTGGTGCACGTCGCGTCGGGTCCCGGCCTGCTCGTGCCGACGTCTCCCGACCGGCTGTCCCTCGCCGACCCGCCGGCACGCCAGGCCGCGCTCTCCCGGTTGTACCGCGCCGAGCAACGGCTGCGCGAGCGGACCCAGGGTCAGGTGGCGGTCACCACCGAGCTGCTCGAGGGCGCGGTCGTGGACGCCGTGGTGGCCCGCAGCGCGGGGGCTTCGGTCGTGGTCCTGCAGCGCGGGCCCGAGCACCGTGGCCGACTCACCGTGCTGGCCCATCTCGGGGGGATCGCCGCGAGGTCCCACGCGCCGGTGCTGTGCGTTCCCTCGGCCTGGCGCCGCAAGGAGTGGGACCAGCGACCCGTCTGCGTGGGCGTAGAGCCCGACCCCGCCCTCTCCGTGGTGCGCACCGCCCTCGAGATGGCCCAGCGCACCACCGGCACGCTGCGGCTGGTCTGCGTCGTGGAGGACCCGGCGTACGTCGAGACGACCCTGCGCGACCGGGTCGCCCCGGTGCTGGAGGAGTTCCCCGACGTCGCGGCCCAGGTGGTGGCCTGGCGTGGTCGGCCGGTCGACGCACTGCTCTCGGAGTCACGCGAGTGCTCCGCCCTCGTCCTGGGTCGACACCACCACCTCCTGCCCGTCGGCAGCCACCTGGGACCGGTGGTGTGCGCCCTGCTCCGGGAGGCCGCGTGCCCGGTGCTGGTCGTCGACCCGACGGTCCCCGCGGCACGGGACCAAGGTCCCGCCAAGGCGGCCCGTCCGACCGTGCCGGGCGGTCTCGGGGGCTCCTAGCGTTCTCACGAACGCCCGTCCTCTTCTGCGACCGCCCAGGAGCGCCCGTTGGACCCCCTCGACATCGCCCGTTGGCAGTTCGGCATCGTCACCGTCTACCACTTCCTCTTCGTGCCGATCACCATCGGACTCTCGGCGATCGTGGCCGGCTACGAGACCGCCTGGGTGCGGACCGGCCACGAGCACTGGCTGCGGCTCACCAAGTTCTTCGGCAAGCTCTTCCTGATCAACTTCGCCATCGGCGTGGTGACGGGCATCGTCCAGGAGTTCCAGTTCGGGATGAACTGGAGCGACTACTCGCGCTTCGTCGGCGACATCTTCGGGGCGCCGCTCGCGATCGAGGGGCTGCTCGCCTTCTTCCTGGAGTCCACGTTCCTCGGGCTCTGGATCTTCGGCTGGGACCGGCTGCCCGCCCGCGTGCACGCCGCCTGCATCTGGATCGTGCACGTCGGCACGCTCCTCTCGGCCTACTTCATCCTCGCGGCGAACTCCTGGATGCAGCACCCGGTCGGCTATCGGTTCAACCCGGACACCGGTCGCGCCGAGCTGCACGACTTCGCCGCCGTGCTGCTGAACAAGGTCCAGCTGGCGACCTTCCCGCACGTGGTGCTGTCCGCCTACCTGACCGGTGCAGGATTCGTGGTCGGCGTGGCGTTCTGGTCGATGCGCCGCACCCGCGACGAGGAGGACGACCGCAGGATGTACCTGCGCGCGGTGCGCACCGGCGCGGCCGTCGCGCTGGTGGCGGCACTCGGCGTCGTCGTCAGCGGCGACGTCCAGGGCAAGATCATGACCGACGTCCAGCCGATGAAGATGGCGGCCGCCGAGGGCCTGTACGACACCACCGACCACGCGCCGTTCTCCCTGCTGACCATCGGGAAGCTGGACGGGTCCACGGCCACCAACATCATCGAGATGCCCGGCCTGCTGTCGTTCCTGGGCACCGGGCACTTCGACGGCGAGGTCCAGGGCATCAACCAGCTGCGGGCGGAGTACCGCCGGACCTACGGCACCGACCCGGGCGCGGCGTACTACTCGCCGGGCGACTACACGCCGATCGTCCCGGTGACCTACTGGTCGTTCCGGCTGATGATCGGCCTGGGCCTCCTCGCGGCGGCCGGGGCCGCGCTGATCCTCCTGGCCACCCGGCGGGGTCGCGCGCCGACGGGCCGGTTCTGGCTGTGGCTGGCGATCGCCATGCCGCTGCTGCCGGTCGCGGCCAACTCCTTCGGCTGGATCTTCACCGAGATGGGCCGCCAGCCCTGGGCGGTCTTCGGCCTGATGACAACTGCCCAGGCCGTCTCTCCGGGGGTCGGCGCCGGCACCGTCCTGACCTCCCTGCTGGCCTTCACGGTGGTCTACGCCGTGCTGGCCGTGATCGAGGTCCGGCTCGTCCTGACCTACATCCGCGCCGGCGCGGAGCCGCTCCCCGAGCCCGTGGGACCCGACGACACCGACCGCCCGCTGGCGTTCGCCTACTGAGCCGAGGAGACACCGACATGGAGCTGACGACCGTCTGGTTCTGCCTGATCGCCGTCCTGTGGATCGGCTACTTCACCCTGGAGGGGTTCGACTTCGGGGTCGGCATGCTGCTGCCGATCCTGGCCCACGACGAGGTCGAGCGACGGGTGCTCATCAACACCATCGGACCGGTCTGGGACGGCAACGAGGTGTGGCTGCTCGTGGCCGGCGGCGCGACGTTCGCGGCGTTCCCGGAGTGGTACGCCACCCTGTTCAGCGGCTTCTACCTGCCGCTGCTGCTGATCCTGCTGGCGCTGATCGTGCGGGGCGTCGCCTTCGAGTACCGCGCCAAGGGCCACGGCGTCGCCTGGCGCGGCCGCTGGGACATCGCGATCATCGTCGGCTCGTGGGTGCCGGCCGTGCTGTGGGGCGTGGCCTTCGCCGACATCGTCCACGGGGTCCCGATCGCCGCGGACGGGGAGTACGTCGGTGGGTTCTTCAACCTGCTCCACCCCTACGCCCTGCTCGGTGGACTCACGACCGCCCTGCTCTTCCTCACCCACGGCGCGGTGTTCGTCTCGCTCAAGACCGACGGGCCCATCCGCCACGAGGCGCGCGCCCTCGCGGCCCGGCTCGGGATCCTCGCCGCCGGGGTGACCGTGGCCTTCCTGCTCTGGACCCAGCTCGACAGCGGCGACCTCGCCTCGGGGCTGCTCTTCGTCGGAGCGGCCGTCGCCCTCGTCGCGGGACTCGTGGCGGTCGGCGCCGCCCGCGAGGGTTGGGCCTTCTGCGGCACGTTCGTAGCCATCGCGCTGGGCGTGGCGGGCCTCTTCGTCGCGCTGTTCCCCGACGTCATGCCCACGACGCTGGCCGACGGCGCGAGCCTGACGACCACCAACGCCGCGGCCACGGCGTACACGCTGAAGATCATGACGGTCGTCGCCGCGGTCTTCACCCCGCTCGTGCTGCTCTACCAGAGCTGGAGCTACTGGGTGTTCCGTCGCCGGATCACCGTCGAGCACATCCCGGCGGACCACGCCCCCGCCACCGCCCGGTGAGGCCCACCGATCCCCGGCTGCGCCACCACCTGCGGCCTGCGGGGCGCCCCCTCGCCGGGGTGGTCGCCGGCGGAGTCGTCGGCAGCGTGCTGGTCATCGTCCAGGCCTGGGCGGTCGCCGGTCTCGTGCTCGCGGTGGTCCGGCACGGGGACGTGCCCCGCGCCGGGCTCCTGGTGGTCGGCGTCCTCGCGGCCCGGGCCGCGGCGGGCGTGCTCGTGGACCTGTGCGCGGCCCGGGCCGCCGCGGCGGTCGGCTCGGACCTGCGTCGTCGCCTCGTCCGGGGCTTCGTCGCCGACCACGCGCGTCGTACGCCGCGGGCGGCAGGCGACTGGGCGGCCCTGGTCACGCGTGGCGTGGCGGCCTCCGAGCCCTACCTGACCCGCTACCTGCCGGCCCTCGTGCTGGCGGTCGTCCTGCCACCGGTCACCGTGGTCGCCATCGCCGCGCTGGACCCGGTCAGCGCCCTGATCGTGGTCGCCACCCTCCCGCTCGTCCCGGTCTTCGGCGCCCTGGTCGGGCTGGCCACCCGGGAGCGCGCCGAGCGGCAGTGGCGGGCGATGTCCTCCCTCTCGGGCCACTTCCTCGACGTGGTGCGCGGGCTGCCCACGCTGGTGGCGCACAACCGCGCCGAGGTGCAGTCGGCCACGATCCGGAGGGTCACCGACCGCTACCGGCGCGCGTCGATGGCCACCCTGCGGATCGCCTTCGCCTCCTCGGCCGTGCTCGAGCTCGTCGCGACCCTGTCCGTGGCGCTGGTGGCCGTCGTGGTCGGCCTGCGCCTGGCGCAGGGAGGGATCGGCCTGCACACCGCCCTGGTCGTGCTGCTGCTGGCCCCCGAGGCCTACTGGCCGCTGCGCCGCGTGGGCGCCGAGTTCCACGCCGCGGCCGAGGGGGCCGCGACCTTCGAGCAGGTCAGCGACCTCCTCGACGGCTCCGGTCAGGCCCCGCCCTCGGACGATGGGGTGCCGACCGACGACCCGATCGTGGTCCGCGGCCTCCGCGTGACCCATCCCGGCCGCACCGCCCCGGCGCTGCACGACCTCGACCTGACCGTGCCCGCCCGCGGGGTGACGGTCATGACCGGCCCCTCCGGCTGCGGCAAGTCGACCCTCCTGGGTGTCCTGGCCGGCCTCGTCGAGCCGCAGTCCGGCAGCGTGACCGTCGGCGGCCGACCCGTCGGGGGAGACGAGTGGCGTCGTCGCGTCGCCTGGCTCCCGCAGCGACCCGTCTTCGTCTCCGGCAGCATCGCCGACAACCTGCGGCTCGCTGCGCCCGACGCCCCCGACTCCGAGCTGTGGCAGGTCCTGGGCCGGGTCGCCCTCGAGGAGCGCGTCCGGGCCATGCCGGCCGGCCTGGCGAGCCCGGTGTCGGAGGACGCCGCCAACCTCTCGGCCGGCGAACGCGCCCGGCTCGCGCTCGCCCGCGTCGTCCTCGCCGGTCGTGACTGGGTCCTGCTCGACGAGCCCACGGCCCACCTCGACGACCTGACCGAGCAGGTCATCGCCGACACCATCGTGGAGCTCGGGCGCACCGCGGCGGTGGTCGTCGTGGCCCACCGGCCGGCCCTCGCTGCCCTGGCCGAGCACGTCGTGGAGATCCACGCTCCGGCAGCACGACCGTCATCGCCGCCGCACGCCCGTCGGTCCGCGGCACCTGCCCCCGGGCTCGAGGCGCCGACGCCCGACCTCACCCCGATGCCCTCGACACGTCGGTCGCTGGCCGTGAGCCGGCTGCTCGGCGCCCTCGCGTCGGGCTCCGGCGTGGCGCTGACCGCCACCGCCGGCTGGCTGATCGTCCAGGCCTCGACGAGGCCGCCCGTGCTCACCCTCCTCGTGGCCATCGTCGCCGTCCGCACGTTCGGGCTGGCACGCCCGGTCCTGCGCTACGCCGAGCGCCTGCGCTCGCACGACGTGGCACTGCGGCTGCTCGCCGACCGGCGCGTCGAGGTGTACGACGCCCTCGTCCCGCTGACGCCCGGCCGTCTCGGCCGTCGGCGTGGCGACCTCCTCGCGTCGGTGGTCGACGACGTCGACGCGGTGGTCGACCGGGAGGTGCGGGTCCGCTCGCCCCTGGCCGGCGCCGTCCTCGTCGGGTCCGGTGCCGCCCTCCTCGCGGGCTCGGCGCTGCCGGCGCTCGGCGTCGCGGTGGCGGTGGCGGGGCCGGTGGCCGGACTCGCGGCGTTCGGCCTGGCCCGTCGCGGCAGCGCCCGTGCGGAGGGACGCCTGGTCGCGGCGCGTGCGGAGCTCTCGCGGCGAGCCGTGGAGGTCACCCAGGTCGCCGAGGACCTGGAGATGTGGCAGGCCGGCCCTTCGGCGGCGGAGCAGGTGGGCGCCGTCGCGGACGGACTGGCCGGTGCGGCCGTCCGTGCCGCGCGCTGGCCGGCGCTGGCACGGGCCGCGCTGCTGCTCGTCACCGGCGCCGCCATGGCGCTGGCGGGGGAGCTGCTGGCTCCCGCGGTGGTCGCGGGTGACGTGAGCGGACCCGTCTCCGCGCTGCTGGTCCTGCTGCCCCTCGCCCTGCTCGAGGTCACGACCCCGCTGGCCGAGGCCGGCTCCGTCGCGGCCCGGACCCGGGCGGCGGCCACGCGGCTGGCGTCGCTCGCCGAGACGCCGCCGGCGGTGCGCGAGCCACGCGGCCCGGTCACCGCCCGCGCGCCGTACGCCGTCTCGGCGGAGCAGGTCGCTGCCTCGTGGGACGGGGCGCCCGTGCTCGAGGAGCTGTCGCTGGCGATCGGGCCCGCGGAGCGGGTCGGGCTGGTCGGCCCGTCCGGGTCGGGCAAGAGCACGGTGGCGGCCCTGCTGCTGCGCTTCATCGACCCGGACGGCGGACGGATCAGCCTGGGCGGCGCCGAGCTGGACCGCCTGCCCCTGCGCGAGGTCCGGCATGCCGTCGGCCTGGTCGACGACGACCCGCACGTCTTCGCCACCACGCTGGTGGAGAACGTCCGGTTCGCGCGCCCTGGAGCCACCGACGAGGAGGTCGAGACGGCGCTGCGGCAGGCGTGCCTCGGCCCGTGGGTCGACAGCCTCCCGGACGGGCTCGGGACCTGGCTCGGCGACGGGAACGCCGACGTCTCCGGGGGTGAACGCACCCGGCTGGCGATCGCCCGCTCCCTGCTCGCCGACCAGCCCGTGCTCGTCCTCGACGAGCCCACCGCCCACCTCGACACCGCCACCGCGACGAGCATCGCGGACGAGGTGCTCGGGGCCGCGGACGGCCGGTCGGTCCTCTGGATCACCCACGGCAGCGTCGGCCTCGACCACCTCGACCACGTCCTGCGGCTCGACGGCTCCCACGAGCCGGCCGTGGGGTGACGTTGGTCCTCCGGACGGTGCCCGAAGCGCCCTGATGCGGGGCGGTCCGGTCCGACGAGAGTCGAAGCACCCGGACGACCACAGGAGGTTTGACCATGTCCACGAAGGTCCTCGTGCTCGGCAGCAACTTCGGCGGCCTCACGGCGGCGCTGGCGCTCAAGGACGAGCTCGGCCCCGACGTCGACGTCACCGTCGTCTCGCCGTCCGACCGGTTCGTCTTCACCCCGTCCCTCATCTGGGTGCCCTTCGGGAAGCGCACCTTCGAGGACATCAGCTTCCGTGTCGACCGGACGCTCGACGCCCACGGTGTCCACTTCGTCCACGAGGCCGCCACGCACATCGACCCGACCGCGCAGACCGTCGTCACCGAGTCCGGAGCCAGCCACGACTACGACTACCTCGTCCTGGCCACCGGCTTCCGCAACGACCTCGACACGGTCCCCGGGATCGGCCTGGGTGGGCACGCCTCGACCATCACCACCGTCCCGGACGCCTTCGCGGCCGCGCGCGACTGGACCCGCTTCCTGGAGGACCCCGGTGACGTCGTGATCGGCGCGACCCAGGGGGCCGGCTGCTTCGGCGCGGCGTACGAGTTCCTCTTCAACACCGCCTACCGCCTGAAGCGGGCCGGGCTGGACAAGAAGGTCAAGCTCACCTACGTCACCGCCGAGCCGTTCCTGGGGCACTTCGGCATCGGCGGGCTGCCGCACGGCGAGCAGCTGCTGGGGATGTTCACCCGGATGAACGGGATCGAGACGATCACGAACGCGGCCATGGAGTCGGTCGACGAGCGGTCCCTGCGGCTGTCCGACGGACGCACCCTGGACTTCGCCTGGGCCATGGTGGTCCCGGCGTTCCGGGGGCAGGACGTCGTCAGCGCCGTGGACGGCCTGACCGACGACCGGGGCTTCGTGGCCGTCCACGACACCTACCAGTCCCTCAAGTACCCCCACGTGTACGCCGTGGGCGTGGCCGCCGCCGTCGACGTCCCCTGGACCACCGCGGTGCCGGTCGGCGTCCCGAAGACGGGGTTCCCGACCGAGCAGCAGGCGCACGCGGCGGCGCGCAACATCGCCGCCCAGGTCCGCGGGGAGGAGCCGGTGGTGCACAAGGCTTTCGGGGACATCCCGGCGCTCTGCGTGATGGACGCCGGCAACAACGGCGTCATCATCCTGGCCGACAAGATGATGCCCCCGCGGAAGCACGGAGTGCTGATCCCCGGCCCGCAGGCCCACGCGTTCAAGCTGGCCTTCGAGAAGTACTTCCTCTGGAAGAGCAAGCACGGCTACGTGGGGCTCCCGTGACGGGCGTCGACGTCCGCCCCGGCAGCATCGTCGTCGGGGTCGATGGATCGACCTCCTCGACCCGGGCCGTGGCCTGGGCGGCGGAGCAGGCGGCGCTGGAGCGCCGTCCCCTCACCCTCCTGCACACCATCGGGGCGGCCGCCACCACCTGGGCCGGGGAGCCGGGCGTGGACCGGGGAGCGGTGCTCGACGCGCTGGTCACCGACGGCCACGCGCTGCTCGCGACCGCCCGGGCTGCGGTCCTGGACCATGCTCCCGGCGTCGACGTCCACGAGTGCCTCGTGCTCGGCGATCCCCGTGGAGCCCTGCTGGAGGCCTCGTCCGACGCGGCCCTGCTGGTGGTCGGGTCGCGCGGGCGCGGACCCCTGGCCAGCCTGCTCCTCGGCTCTGTCGGTGTCGCGCTGACCCGCCACCCGGCCTGCCCGGTGGTGGTGGTCCGCCCCGGGAACCCCGGGCTGGAGCGGCACGGCGTGCTCGTCGGGATCGACGGGACACAGCACTCGGCCGGGACCCTCGAGTTCGCCTACCGGCAGGCCTCCACGCGCGGCCTCCCGCTCACGGTCATGCACTGCCCGGCGGTCGACCTCGCTGCGGCCGCGGCCACGGACGTCGAGAGGGACGCCCGGCTGCACGAGGCCCGCCGGCTCCTGGCGCGGACGGTGAAGGACATGGCCGACAAGTTCCCGGACGTACCGGTGCACACCGAGCTGTGTCGCGGCCGGCCCGACGAGTGCCTGGTCCGCGAGGGATCACGCATGCACCTGGTGGTCATCGGCGCCCACCACGGCGGCGCGGTGTCCGGCGTGCTCTTCGGCACCATCACCGCGGCGGTGGTCGAGCACGCCTCGAGCCCCGTGGCCGTGGTGCCGGCGCCCGTCTGACGGGACCTTGGTCCCGCCGGCACGGGCCGGGAGTCCGGGCGAGAGGGACCTCGTGCTCCTCCCGACGACGCCCCGACCTTGGTCGAATGGGCCCATGACCGACTCCCCGAAGATCACGGTGTTCCTGCTCGACGACCACGAGGTGGTCCGGGCGGGCCTGCGCAGCATGCTCGAGGCCACGGGGGAGATCACCGTGATCGGGGAGTCGGGCTCGGCCGAGGAGGCGGCCAGCCGCATCCCGGCGCTGCGACCCGACGTCGCGGTCCTGGACGCCCGCCTCCCCGACGGCTCCGGCATCGAGGTGTGCCGGACCATCCGGTCGGTCGACCCCGACCTGCGGGCGCTGATCCTCACGTCGTACGACGACGACGACGCCCTCTTCTCCGCGATCATGGCGGGGGCCGCCGGCTACGTCCTCAAGGAGGTACGCCGCGGCGACCTCGTCAACGCCATCCGGCTGGTCGCCGCCGGCCAGTCGCTCATCGACCCGGCCCTGACCGTGCGGGTCCTCGACCGGGTGCGCTCCGGCCCCCAGGTCGCCTCGGAGCTCCAGGGGCTGACCGAGCAGGAGATCAAGGTCCTCGGGTTCATCGCCGAGGGGCTCACCAACCGGCAGATCGGCGAGCGGCTCTTCCTGGCGGAGAAGACGGTGAAGAACTACGTCTCCACGATCCTGGCCAAGCTCGGTCTGGAACGACGCACCCAGGCGGCCGTGCTCGCCACGAAGCTGCTCGGCAGCTGAGCGGTCACCCTGCGTCGGGACGGCGGTCGTCCCGCCACGCCTCGAAGGCTGCCACGGCGGTCGGCAGGGTCGGGAAGACATGGTCCTCGCCGATCCGGTCCAGGAGCCCGGTCGGCAGGAGGTCGCCGCGGAGGTCCTGCTTGACCCTGGCCAGCGCCATCACGATGCCGCGCCGCTCCAGCTCGGCGCGCAGGTTCTCCAGCACGTCGACGGCGGTGATGTCGACCTCGACGATCGCCTCGGTGTTCAGCACGAACCACTCCACCGGCGTCTCGTTGGCGTCGACTGCCGCCAGCGCGCGGCGGTGGAAGTCCTCGGCGTTGGCGAAGAACAGCGGCGAGTCGTAGCGGTAGACGAGCAGGCCGGGCACGCGCCTCGCGTCGGGGTAGTCGGCGACGTCGTGCATCCCGGCCACGCCTGGGGCGTAGCCCTCGACCGCGTCGTGCGGGCGGGCCACCCGGTGCAGCAGGTCGAGCACGGACAGCGCGATCGCCACGAGGATCCCGTCCAGCACGCCCACGACGAGGACGGCCAGGGTCGTGGCGAGGGCGAGGACGAGCTCGCTGCGGCGGAACCGGGCGAAGCGGACCAGCTCCCGGACGTCCACGAGCCGCACCGCGGCGTACACCACGACGGCGCCGAGCGCCGGCAGCGGGAACGCGGCCAGCACGGGACCGGCCGTCACGAGGGCCAGCACGGTGCAGACGACCGTGACGACGCTGGTGAGCTGGCTCCGGCCGCCGACGGCGTCGGCGATCGCGGTGCGGCTGCCGCTGCTGCTCACCGGGAAGCCGTGCAGCAGGGCGGAGCCGAGGTTGGCGGCGCCGAGCGCGAGCATCTCCCGCTGCGGGTCGATCGCCTGCTGGTGGCGGGCCGCGAACCCCCGGGCGGTCAGGATGTTGTCGGTGAAGCCCACGAAGGCCACCCCCAGCGCGGGCAGCAGGAGACCGGTCACGTCCCCGGCCGAGATCGCAGGCAGGCCGGGGTGCGGCACCCCGACGGCGATCGTCCCGACCAGCCGCACCCCGTGCGCCTCCAGGTCGAGCAGGGCCGCGGCTGCCGTCGCCGCCAGGATCCCGGCCAGGGCGACCGGGGCCCGCGGCCAGACGGCCGAGCTCACGAGCATCGCCACGAGGGTCAGGCCGCCCAGGAGCAGTGCCGGGACACGGGTGTCGCCCAGGTGGTGGACCGTGAAGGAGACCTCCTGCAGGAAGCCGTCGCCGACGACGGCGAAGCCCAGCAGCTTGCCCAGCTGGGAGCTCACCATGATCGCGGCCATCCCGGCGAGGTAGCCGACCAGGACGGGCCGTGAGAGCAGGTCCGACAGGGCGGCGAGGTGTCCGAGTCGCCCCAGCAGGCAGAAGAGGGCCACCGCGAGCGCCAGCGCCGCGGCGAACGCGCCGGGGTCGGCGAGCGCGCCGGGGACCGACCCGAGGGCGGCCGCCGTCATCAGCGCCGTCGTGGACTCCGGCCCCACCGAGAGCTGGCGCGAGGACCCCAGCAGGGCATACCCGAGCAGGGCGCCCACCGACGCCCAGAGCCCCGCCACTGCCGGCAGCCCGGCCAGCTGGGCGTAGGCCATCACCTGGGGGATGAGGTACGCCGTGACCGTCACGCCCGCCAGCAGGTCGCCGCGCAGCCAGCCCCGCTCGTAGTGCCGGGCCCAGTCGGGCACCGGGATGCGCGCCTCCATGCGGACACGCTAGGGGTCCGGAGGCCGTCGTGCGTGCAGGTCGACGGTCATCCCGCTCGGGACCTTGTGCCCTGATCAGCCGTCCCGCGCCCTTCTAGCGTCGAGGGCGACGCAGCGTCGAGGATCAGGAGGCAGGGCGATGATGGACGGATTCGGTATGGGTGGTGGAGGCGACGGCCTCACCGCCGTGCTGCTGGTGCTGGTGTGGATCGTGACGGCGGCGGCCATGTTCGCGGCCGGCTACCTGACCGCGCGGCACGGGGCCGGCAGTCTGACCGGACGACCCCAGGACGACTCGGTGGCCCTGCTGCGCCGACGACTGGCCGCCGGCGAGATCGACGACGAGCAGTACCTCCGCCTGCTCTCCACGATGGAGAGCCGATGACCAGCGCGCCGGCACAACCCGTGGCGGCGGTCGACGTACTACTCGCGGACGGCACGATCGCGACCATTCGCCGCGTCGTTCCGTCGGACCACGAGGGGCTGCTCGCCCTGCACGACCACCTGGCCGAGGAGAACCTCCGGATGCGGTTCTTCGGACTCAACCGTGCGGCCGGCCACGACTACGCCGAGCACCTGGCCGCGGCGGTCGGCTCGACCGAGGTGCTCGCGCTCGTCGCCCTGGTGGGCGGCGACCTCGTCGCCGTGGCGAGCGCCGAGGTGATGGCCGAGGGCACCGCCGAGATCTCCTTCCTCGTGGCGGACTCCGCACACGGGCTCGGCCTCGGCACCCTCCTGCTCGAGCACCTGGCCGCCGAGGCGCGCGGCCGGGGGATCCTGGAGTTCACCGCCGACGTCCTCGTGGACAACCACGCCATGCTCCGCGTCCTGGCCGACTGCGGCTTCGACCTCCAGCGCCGGACCGACACGGGCGTCGTGACCTTCCACATGGGAACGGCCGCGACCGAGCGCGCGGTCGCCGCGGCCGACGCCCGCGAGGCCGGCGCCGAGGCGCGGTCGCTCGCCCCGCTCCTCTACCCCCGCAGCATCGCCGTGGTCGGCGTACGTCGCTCCGGCGGCGGCGTCGGGCGTGCGGTCCTGGAGGAGGTTGCCGACGGCGGCTTCACCGGCGAGGTGTACGTCGTCCACCCCGGCGGCTCGGGGGCGCTCCCCGAGGTCTCGGGAGCCCGGGTCGTCCCCGACCTGGCCGCGATCGGGAGCCCCGTCGACCTGGTCGTCGTGGCGGTCCCGGCCGGCCGGGTGCTGGACGTGGTCCGCGACGCGGCGCACGCGGGGGCCCGGTCCGCGGTGATCCTGACCTCCGGCTTCGGCGAGGCGGGCAGCGACGGGGCACAGGCCCAGCGCGAGCTCGTCGCCATCGCCCGCCGGCACAGCATGCGGCTCGTCGGCCCCAACTGCCTGGGCGTGATGACCACCGACGCCGACGTACGCCTCAACGCCACGTTCACGCGCGGCCTGCCCCAGCCCGGCGGCCTCGCGGTGGCGTCCCAGTCGGGCGGCGTCGGCATCGGGCTGCTCGACCTGGCCCGGGAGTCCGGCGCCGGTCTCGCCTCGTTCGTCTCCCTCGGCAACAAGGCCGACGTCTCCGGCAACGACCTGCTCGCGGCCTGGATGGACGACCCCCGCGTCAGTGCCGCTGCGCTCTACCTCGAGTCGTTCGGCAACGCCCGCAAGTTCGCCCGGATCGCCCGACGCTTCGCCCAGCGCAAGCCCCTCCTGGCCGTGGTGGGCGGGCGCTCCACCGGTGGGCGCCGGGCCGGTGCCTCCCACACCGCCGCCGCGGCAGCTCCCACGGTGGGTGTCGACGCGCTGTTCGCACAGTCCGGCGTGATCGGCTGCAGCAGCCTCGAGGAGCTCGCGGACGCGGCCCGGCTGCTGACCAGCCAGCCGCTGCCGTCCGGCCCCCGGCTGGCCATCGTCGGGAACGCCGGCGGACTGGGAGTCCTGGCTGCCGACTCGGCGACCGCCGGGGCGCTCGTCGTGCCCGAGCTCAGCCCGGTTCTCCAGGAGTCGCTCACCGCCCGGATGCCGGGCGCCGCAGGCCTGAGCAACCCGATCGACCTGGGCGCCGCGGCCAGCGCCGACGGCCTGCTCGCGACGACCGAGACCGTGCTGGCCTCCGACGAGGTGGACGCGGTGCTCGTCATCGTCGCCGCCACGAAGGTGACCGACGCGGACGGGTTCCTGCGCGCCCTCGCGGACGCGCGGTCCGGGCTGGTCGACAAGCCGCTCCTACTGGTGGCCCTGGGCGGCGCGGCGGTCCCCGAGGACTCGTCCCGTGCGTTCGCCGCCTTCCGGTCGGTCGAGGACGCCACCCGCGCCCTCGCCCACGCCGCGTCGTACGCCGCATGGCTGGACACGCCGGCCGTGCCCGCAGTCGTGCGGACCCCGGGTGCGGGGGACCGCGCCCGTCCGGTGGTCGACGCCGCGCTGGCAGAGGCCGGCACCGACGGGTGGCTGCGGCCCGCGCAGTGCCGCGAGCTGTTGTCGGCCTACGGGATCGACGTGCTCGGTGGCCGGGTCGAGCGGAGGCTGTCGCGGATCCTCACCGCCGCGCACGAGATCGGCTATCCGGTGGTGCTCAAGGCCGCCGACCCGGCGGTGGTGCACAAGACCGAGCGGGGCCTCGTCCGGCCCGGCCTCAAGGCTCCCGACGAGGTGCTCGAGGCCGCCGCCGACCTCGAGCTGAAGCTCGGCGTGCCCGAGCCCGAGCTGCTCGTCCAGGCCCAGGTGCCGGCCGGCGTCGAGGTCGCGGTCGGCGTGGTCCGCGACGACGGCTTCGGGCCGCTGGTGATGGTGGCCGCCGGGGGAGTGGCCACCGACGTGTGGGACGACCGCGTCTTCCTGCTGCCGCCGCTGACCGCGGTCGACGCGGCCCGTGCGGTCCGGCGGCTCCGGATCTGGCCGTTGCTGGCCGGCCACCGCGGCGCGAAGCCCGTGGACGTGGCGGCCCTGGAGGCGCTGCTGCAGGCCGTGGGCCAGCTGGCGGTCGAGGTGCCCGAGCTCGCGGAGATGGACCTCAACCCCGTCATCATGTCCGAGGCGGGGGCGGCCTGCGTCGACGTGAAGGTGCGCCTGTCGCCGCCGGCGCGCCCCGCCGACGACGGGGTGCCGCGCAAGCTGCGCCCCGCGCCCTGACGCGCCCTCGTCGAGGGGCCGTTCGCCGCCGGGAAGGGGTCCAAGGACCCGCCCGGCGGCGACGTCCTCCTCTCCCGGGCCGTGCCGCCCGGCCGTTGGATGGAGGCAGAAGAAGATCCGACGACAACATCGAGGAGGGTCACCATGACCACCATCCACGACCGCATCCACAGCGGCCTGGTGACGCACCACGTGGCCGAGCAGCCGCGCGGCCTCACCACCTACGCAACCCGCGCCCTGGCGGTCCTCCGGATGGCCTTCGGACTGACCTTCCTCTGGGCGTTCTTCGACAAGCTGCTCGCGCTCGGCTACCACACCGGCTACGACCAGGCCGGTCACCTCGACCGGTTCGGTGACGCGGCGTGGATCAACGGCGGCAGCCCCACCGAGGGGTTCCTGAAGTTCGGGGCCAAGGGCCCGTTCGAGAGCTTCTACCACTCCATCGCCGGGTCGGCCTGGGCCGACTGGCTGTTCATGCTCGGCCTGCTGGGCATCGGCACCGCACTGACCTTCGGGATCGGCATGCGGATCGCCGCGGCAGCCGGAGCCCTGCTCTACCTGATGATGTGGTCGGTCTACCTGCTCCCGGACAACAACCCGGTCATCGACGACCACATCCTCGGCGCCGTGTCGATGGTCGTCCTCGGGCTGACCTACGCGGGCGACACCTGGGGTGCCGGGAAGTTGTGGGCACGCACCGCGATCGTCCGTCGCTGGAAGGTCCTGCGCTAGCCCTCGCGGGCAGTGCCTCGACGGCGCGGCCCGGGTCCCTGTGGACCCGGGCCGCCGCCGTGCGCCGTCGTGGTCCGATGACCTTGGTCCCGCCTCCGACGGAGCATCGACCCTTGGTCCCGGCGGCCCCGCCCGCGAGCGTGGAGGCATGACCCGGCAGTCGTCTCCCGGCCTCGTGCGCGAGCACGACGCACCCCCGTCCGGCCAGGCCGTGGGCAGCCCGCCCCCTCCTCGCCTCGTCGTCAGCCCGCTGACCGTGGCCCTGGGGGTCGTGACGCTCGTGGCGTCCGCCGGCACCGTCCTGCTCCCGGACGTCCTGTCCGGGCCCGACGTCATGATCGGGTCGGCACGGGGGACCGCCCTGGTCATCCTCGTCGTGGGACTGCCCCTCCTCGCCGCCTCCGCCGTGGCCGCCGCCCGCGGGTCGCGCCGGGGCGAGATCGTCGTGACCGGCGTGACGGCGTACCTGCTCTACAACGCCGTGATGTTCGTGCTCGCCACCCCCTTCAACCGCTTCTTCCTGCTCTACGAGGCGATGCTGGGCCTGGCCATCCTCTCGCTGGTGACGGGGTCGCTCCGGGTCTGGCGGCGTGCCCCGGAGCGCGTCGTGACGCCGGCCCGATGGGTCGCGTTCTACATCTGGGTCGTCGCGGCGCTGAACGCGGCCGCCTGGCTGGCCAAGGTGCTGCCGGCGCTGGCGGGGTCGCACCCGACGGAACTCCTGGACGGCACCGGGCTGACGACCAACCCGGTCTTCGTGCAGGACCTGGCCTTCTGGTTGCCGGTGATGTTCTGGCTGGGCACCGGCGTGTGGCGGGCCGACCCCCGGCGCTGGGCGCTGGCCGCTGCCGGCTCGGTGTTCTGGGTCGTCGAGGCCCTCGGGGTCGCGATCGACCAGGCCTGGGGACACGCCGCGGATCCCGCCTCCTCCGTCGCCTCGGACGCCCTGGTGCCGGTGTTCCTCGTCCTGGCCCTGGTCGGGATCGCGCCGGCCGCGGTGCTGCTGCACCGCGCCGGCCCGGTCGCGACGTCCTCGGGGACCTGGCGCCCGCAGCCGCACCGCAGCGTGCTGGGCTGGGTGGCGGCCCTCAACGCCGTCGCCGCCGTCGGCGGCGCCTGGGGCCTCGCGTCCGGGAGCCTGGACCTCGGCGCCACGATCGAGGCGCGCCTGCCCGCCGGGAGCCCGGTCCTCGCCGCGGTCGCGCTGGCGCTCGCCGTGGCGCTGCCCAACACGGTGCTGGCGGTCCTCGCACTCCTCGGCGACCGACGTACGCCGCTGGCGGCCGTCGTCACGGGCGTCGTGCTCGTGGGGTGGATCGTGGTCGAGCTGGCGTTCATCCACGAGCTCAGCTTCTTCCACCCGCTCTACACCGCCATCGGAGGCCTGCTGATCTGGCTGGGCCGCTCCGCAGACGTGCGGAGTGTCCCGTGATCGCCCGGCAGCGGGCCGGCGCCGCGGGCCTCGCGGCCGGCTACCTCGCGCTCCAGTGGCTGGGCCGCACCTACGGGACCTCCCGCGAGGAGCGCCGGGCGGCCATGCCCGGCGACGACCTCGTGGGCCGCCCGCAGATACAGGTCACCCACGCCATCACGATCCCGGCCCCGCCGGCCCGCGTCTGGCCGTGGCTGGCCCAGGTGGGCTGGCACCGCGGCGGCTGGTACACCGCCCGCTGGGTGGACGTGCTGCTGTTCCCCGACAACCTGCCGAGCGCGGACCGCGTGCTCGACGACTTCCAGCAGCTCGAGGTGGGAGACCTGGTCCCCGACGGCCGCCCGGACACCGAGTGCTTCTTCGTGGTGCGCGAGTGCGAGCCCGGGCAGCGGCTCGTCCTGCAGTCCACCACGCACCTGCCGCTGTCCTGGCGGGTCCGGGACAGGGCCCGCATCAACTGGACGTGGAGCTTTGTCCTGACCCCCGAGCCCGGCGGCGGGGCGACCCGACTGGTCTTCCGTTGGCGAGCCCGGACCCGTCCGTGGTGGTTGACCCTGGGGGCACACCTGCTGATCGTGCCCGCCGACTTCGTCATGTCCCGCGACATGCTCATCGGCCTCCGCGAGCGCGCGGGGGAGCGGGTCGATGGTCCCGCAGCCACGGGCCGCCCGGCTCTGGAGGGAGAGGCGTCGCCGGCGCGACCCTCGGGGTATCGACGAAAGGGACAGCGATGAGCACCAACGAACGATGGTTCCCCGGCCACCTCAAGGAGCTCTCGGAGGCCGAGTGCCTCGAGCAGCTGGGCGAGCACCACGTGGGCCGGGTCGCCTACTGCGACCAGGACGGCCCCGTCGTCATCCCGGTCAACTACGTCGTGGAGGGGCGCAGCGTCCTGCTGCGGCTCTCGCCCCACGCCACGCTCGCGTCGCACCTGCGCTCGGCCGACGCCTCCTTCCAGATCGACGAGTTCGACGACTACACACAGTCCGGGTGGAGCGTCCTGCTGCGCGGCCACGCGACGTACGTCGACGTCGCCGACCACCCGGCCGCCGCGGACCTGATCCCGTGGGCCGAGGGCCAGCGGAGCCTGCTGGTGCGGATCGCCGCCCGCGAGATCACCGGGCGCCGCCTGCTGCCGGCGTAGCGGTCTCGGCGGGGTGCGAAATGCGAAGAAGGACCGGGTCAGACCCGGTCCTTCTCGTTGTCCTGCTGGTGTCCGAGGGGGGACTTGAACCCCCACGCCCTAATACGGGCACTAGCACCTCAAGCTAGCGCGTCTGCCAATTCCGCCACCCGGACGAGTGCGAAGGAACCGTATCAAAGGGAAGCCCCAGAACTCACATCGGCCCCACCACTGGGAGATGACATGCTGGCCCCATGTCCGACCCCACGTCCGACCCCAGCCTGCAGGCCGCTTCCGACCCGCGTCACGACCCCGCCGCCGAGGTCGTCGAGCTGTGCCGTGACCTGATCCGGATCGACACCTCCAACTACGGCGAGGAGGAGGGTCCGGGGGAGCGGAAGGCCGCCGAGCTGGTGGCCTCGCTGCTCGACGAGGTCGGCATCGAGAGCCGCCTCCACGAGTCCGAGCCCGGCCGTACGTCGCTCATCGCGACCTGGGGCGGCACCGGCGCGGCCCGGCCCGACCAGGGCGCCCTGCTGCTGCACGGCCACCTCGACGTGGTGCCCGCGGCCGCCGAGGACTGGCAGGTCGACCCGTTCTCCGGCGAGATCCGCGACGGCTACGTCTGGGGCCGGGGCGCGGTGGACATGAAGGACTTCGACGCGATGCTGCTCTCGGTCGTGCGGGCGCGCGCCCGGGCCGGCCGGGTCCCGGACCGTCCGGTGGTCCTCTGCTTCACCGCCGACGAGGAGGCGGGCGGCCACAAGGGCGCCGAGCACCTGCTGGGCGTGGCACGTGAGGAGCTCGAGCAGTGCACCGAGGCGGTCGGCGAGGTGGGCGGCTTCAGCACCACCGTGCGCGGTCGCCGGATGTACCTCATCGAGGCCGCCGAGAAGGGCATGGCCTGGATGAAGCTGACCGCACGGGGCCGGGCCGGTCACGGCTCCATGATCAACCGGGACAACGCCGTCACCGAGCTCGCCGCCGCCGTCGCGCGCATCGGCGCCCACGACTGGCCGGTCCGCCTCACGCCCACGATGAAGACCCTGCTGGCCGCCGTCGCCGAGCTCGCCGGCACCGAGGCCACGCCGGAGAACGCCGAGGCCCTGGTCGAGGAGTTCGGGGGAGCGGCCCGGATGCTCGGCGCGGTGCTGCGCAACACCACCAACCCGACCATGCTCGGCGCCGGCTACAAGGTGAACGTCATCCCGACCGAGGCGTCCGCCCACGTCGACGGCCGCTTCCTGCCGGGGTTCGAGGACGAGTTCTTCGCGACCCTGGCCGAGCTGTGCGGCGACCGCATCGACATCGACTACGTCTCCAAGCAGCAGCCGTGGGAGACGCCGTACGACGGCGACCTGGTCGACGCGATGAGCCGCTCGATCCTCGCCGAGGACCCCGACGCGATCGTGGCGCCGTACCTCATGAGCGGCGGCACCGACGCCAAGCACTTCAACAAGCTCGGGATGCGTTCCTACGGCTTCGCGCCGCTGCGGCTGCCGTCCGACCTGGACTTCACCGCGCTGTTCCACGGGGTCGACGAGCGGGTGCCGGTCGACGCGCTGGAGTTCGGGGCCCGGGTCTTCGACCGGTTCCTCGACGACATCTGAGGTCTCACGGGACGCTCGTGCTGGCGGCCACCTCGCGCACCATCACGCAGTTGCCCTGGCCCTTGGGCCGGTCGTAGGTGAACCCCTCGCGCTCGTACATCGCGCGGGTGGCGTTGTAGAGGAACGACGAGTTCTTCTTCCGGACCCCGGCGGTGTCGTGCGGGTAGCCCTCGACGCGGCCGCCGCCGGCCTGCGCGATCAGCTCGACGGCTCCGCGCAGGGCGACCGCCGCCAGGCCCTGACCGCGGTGGCCGCGCTCGACCAGGATGCAGGTGACGCGGTAGTCGGGCAGTCGCTCGGCGGTGGCGTCGTACTCCTTGCGGTGGTGGATGTTGGGCAGCTCGTCGGGGGAGCCGTACTCCGCCCAGGCGACGGCCTGGTCGCCGTCGTAGACCAGCGCCGCGTGCGCGATCCCGTCGGCCACGAGGCGTTGCTTGAGCGCCCGGTTGCCCTCAGCGGTCTGGCCCTTCTCCGCACACGCCGGGTGGAACCACGTGCACCAGCAGCTCGCGAACATCCCCTTGTTCCGCTCGACGAGCGCGGCGAAGTCGTCGAACGTCTCGGGCGTGAGTGCCTTGATCGTGTAGTCGGACACGCCGGCAACGTACCCCGGGAGGCGGACGTCCTGCGTCCGGTTTGCGGGGTCAGCGTCGTGATTCGTAGTGGGACAGGACCACGCCGTCCGGGAACGTCCTGGTCTCCACGAGCCGCAGGTTCACCCAGGAGTCCAGCGCGCTGAAGAACGGCGTGCCGCCTCCGACCAGCACCGGGTGCGTGACCACCTGGTAGTCGTCGATCAGGCCGGCGCGCATCGCCGCGCCGGCGAGGGTGGCACCGCCGATCTCCATCGGAGCACCGTCGTCGGCCTTCAGCCGGGCGATCTCGGCGACGGCGTCACCAGCGAAGAGGCGTGCGTTTCCGCTGACCTCGTCGAGCGTCGAGGAGAACACCACCTTCGGCGTCGCCTGCCAGATGCGGGCGAACTCCACCTCGATGGGGTCGGCGTCCGGCTGCTGGTCGGCGGTCGGCCAGTGCGCGCTCATCACTTCCCACAGCTTGCGGCCGTAGAGCGAGACACCGATCTCGCGGGCTCGGTCGTTGTACCACTGGTGCAGCTCGGCTCCGGGCACCCCCCAGCCGATGTCATCGCCGCGCGCGGCGATGTAGCCGTCCAGGGTCACGTTCATCGCGTAGGTCAGTGTCCGCACGGTGCCAGCCTCCCATCCGTGGCCGCCTCCCGTCCGTCGACCGCGCCGCGCGGAGGCGGCGCACCCTAGTCTCGGGGCGTGGTCGACGCCGACGAGGTCGCACGGGTCGCGGTGCTGTTCCGGGCCCCCGGGCCGGAACGTGCCCTGCACCCGCGGCTGACGCCCATGGCTGAAGCGCTCCGCGAGCACGGCCTCCACGTGGTTCCGGTGCCCTACGCCGAGGGTCGGGAGGCCGGGACGGCAGCGGCACTCGACGGTGTCGACGGCGTGCTGGTGTGGGCGGACCCGCTCAGCGACGACGGTGACCGGCACGGCCTGGACGAGCTGCTGCGCGGGGTCGCCGCGGCTGGGGTGTGGGTGAGCGCTCACCCGGACACGGTCGACCGGCTGGGCACCAAGGAGGTGCTGGTGGCGACCCGGCAGATGTCGTGGGGCAGCGACGCCCACCTGTACCGGAGCGTCGAGCAGCTCCACGCCGAGTTTCCGCATCGGCTCGCCGCCGACGGGGTCCGGGTCCTGAAGGCGACCCGCGGCAACGGCGGGCGGACGGTGTGGAAGGTGAGGCTGCCCGATGGCCCGACGGCGACGACACCCGGTCCGGCACAACTCGTGGCGGTCCAGCATGCGCGGATCCGGGACGGGTCGAGCGTGACCATGCCGTTGACCCGGCTCGTCGACACCTGTGCTGGCGCGTTCGACGCCTGGGGCGGAGCGGGCGCACTGGTCGACCAGGAGTTCGTCAGTGGCGTCACGAGCGGCATCGTCCGCTGCTACCTCGTGGGTGGGCAGGTGGTCGGGTTCGCCCGCCAGTACCCCAGCGGGGCCGTCCCGGACGGTCCGCTCCGGGTCGTCCCGGGCACAGGCCCGTCGGCGCACGAGGTGATGGGGCTTCCGTCACCCAAGACGATGTACCCGCCCGAGGAGCCCGCCTTCGCGACGCTGCGTCACCGTCTGGAGACGGAGTGGGTGCCCAGCACGCTCCGGGAGGTAGGGCTCCGGGCCGGCGACCTGCCGGCGCTGTGGGACATCGACCTGCTGATCGCCGACTCCGTCCACGGCGAGGACGAACCACGGTTCGTGCTGTGCGAGATCAACGCCAGCAGCGTCATCCCGTTCCCGCCGGGGGCGCCGGCGCAGGTCGCGACGCACGTGGCGGAACAACTGACGGGACCCGCGCCCCCTCCGGAGGCCTCGCCCATCGCGTACTGATGGGTGAGGCTTGGAAAGGGAGGCAGCGATGGACACGTTGCAGGACCGGCTCGCGGGGCTGGCCGAGGGCGCCCCGACGGGCGGAGAGCCCCCCGCGGAGCTCTGGTCGCGCGGCAGGCGGGCCCGCCGCCGGCGGGTGGCGGCCGTGGCTGCCTGCCTGCTGGTGGTCGGCGCCCTCGGTGCCGGGATCGGGCTCCGGCTGGCCGGGGGAGCGGGCGACCACTCCCGCGTGGAGCCGGCAGGGACCCTGGGGTTCACGCTTCCCCTGAACTATCCCGGGCGCGCGGACCTGCCGAGGCTGGGCGCGGCTCCCGGCCCGCTCGCGGCGCTCTGGCTGACGCCTCCCTCGGGCGGCAGGGTGCCGCAGGTCGTGGCCCTCGTCGCGGAGACCGGGACGTTCGGCACGCTGTCGCTGGACCTGCCCCGGTACGACTCCGAGGTGACGGGCCAGGACGTGGCGTTGTCGGCCGACGGCCGACGGGTGGCCTACCTGTCCCCGACGCGAGACCTGGTCGTCCACGACCTGGTGACCGGCGACGACGTCAGGCCCGCCATCCAGACCCGGCCGGGCTTCACCTGGGTCGATGCCACCCACCTCTTCGGCCACGACGGCGCGCGGGGTGGGGACGCGGACGCCTGGGTGTGGCAGCCGGGCACGGAGCCGAGGCTGGTCGACTACTACGCGTTCACCGCAGGCTTCGCCCTCGTGCCCCCCGAGCCGGTCCTCGAGCACCCGGACTGCTCGACGCCACCGACCGTCACGGACAGCACCGGCCGGCTCGGGACCGAGAATCCCCAGGGGGGATCCGAGTTCCAGGTGCCCTGGCTGTGCGACGTCCTGGGCGTCATCGGTACCCACACGCTGCTGGGTCACGACCCCAACGACCAGGTGGTCGCCCTGGACGTCCACGACGGTCCCGCCTTCAGCGATCCCAACCTGCGTCAGGTGGTCGCCCTGCAAGGCGCACCGCTGCGAGCCACCTTCGCCACCGACCTGATCGGAGAGGCGCTCACCCCGCAGGGCGGTGTGTCATGACCGGGTACGTCGACTTCGAGGCGTTCGTGGTCGCCCGCAGGGGCGCGCTGCTGCGCACCGCCTACCTGCTCACCGGTGACCACGACGACGCCGAGGACCTCGTGCAGACGACCCTCATCAAGGTCGTCCCGAGGTGGAGCCGCCTCGGCGACCGCCCCGAGCCCTACGTCCGCAAGGTCCTCGCCCGCGAGTCGGTCAACCGGTGGCGACGTCGCCGCTGGCGCGAGACGAGCACGCAGGAGGTCCCGGACGTGCCGCAGCACGAGGGCCCCGACACCGCGGATCGCCTGGCGTTGCTCGAGGATCTCCGCAGGTTGTCGCCGCGACAGCGCGCCGTCCTGGTCCTGCGCTACTTCGACGACCTCTCCGAGGCCGACACCGCCGCAGCCCTCGGCATCTCGGTGGGCACGGTCAAGTCCCACACGCGCGACGCGCTGGCCCACCTCCGCAGCCAGCAGTCGGACGAGAAGCCCTCCACGGCCACGACCTGACGCTGGTCAGGCCGTCCGCACAGCCCGGATGATCTTGCGGCGCAGCACGACGCGGCGGGTGCCGTCGGGCGTGATGTGCACCCGGTCGAGCTCCCAGCCGCCGTGCTCGGCACGCTCGACGAGGAGCTTGGTGACCACCCCGCGCGGGAACTCCCGCGAGAACGTCACCCGGTCGAACTCCCACTCCACCCCGCGGGCCCGCTCCCGGGCCTTGTCGCGGGCGCTCATGTGGCGGGAGGCCACGGCTCAGTCCCCGGAGACGTCGTCGAGGGCCTCGACGATCTCGGCGGGCAGGGTCAGCTCCTCGACCCCGAGGGCACCGCGAAGCTGGTTGGCGGTGCGGGCGCCGACGATCGGGGCGGTCACGCCGGGCCGGTCGCGCACCCAGGCGAGGGCGACCTCGAGCGAGCTCCAGCCCAGCCCCTCGGCCGCGCGGGCCACGGCCTCGACGATCTGCGCGGACCGGTCCCCGAAGTAGGCGCTGACGAAGTTGGCGAAGTGCGAGGAGGCGGCGCGGGAGTCGGCGGGCGTGCCCGAGCGGTACTTGCCGGTCAGCACGCCGCGGCCCAGCGGCGACCAGGGCAGCACGCCCAGGCCGAGCGCCTCGGCGGCCGGGATGACCTCGTGCTCGACGGCCCGGTTGAGCAGGGAGTACTCCACCTGGGTGGAGGCCAGCACCGCCCGGCCGGGGACGGCGCGCTGCCAGGTGGCGGCCTGCGCGGTCTGCCAGCCGGTGTAGTTCGACACCCCGACGTACGACGCCCTGCCGGACGAGACCGCGATGTCGAAGGCCGACAGCGTCTCCTCCAGGGGCGTCTCGTCGGACCAGATGTGGACCTGCCACAGGTCGACGTGCTCGACGTCGAGCCGCTTCAGGGACGCGTCCAGCGAGGCGAGGAGGTGGCCGCGCGAGGTGTTGTACTGCCGCGACCCGCGGGCCGAGCTGATGCCGGCCTTGGTGGCCAGCACGATCTCGTCGCGGGCGACCACGTCGCCGATCAGCGTGCCGATCAGCTCCTCGGACGCGCCGTTGCCGTAGCCGGCCGCCGTGTCGAGGAGGGTGCCGCCGGCCTCGGCGAACGCGATGAGCTGGTCACGGGCCTCGTGTTCGTCGGTGTCCCGACCCCACGTCATCGTCCCGAGACCCAGCCGGGACACCTTGAGGCCGGTGGCGCCGACAGACCGCTGCTGCATGGGCGCAACCGTATCCGGCAGACGCACGGGACCACGCGCGCCACGTCGAAGTCCGGACACGCGGCGTTCACGCGGGGGGTCAGGTGAACGGCAGGTGGGACTCGTACCCTTGCGACCACCATGGACTACTTCGACGCCATCATCCTCGGGATCGTGGAGGGGCTCACCGAGTTCCTGCCGGTCTCCAGCACCGGCCACCTCACGATCGTGGAGAAGATGCTGGGCCTCGACCTCGAGGACCCCGCCGTCACCGGCTTCACCGCCGTCATCCAGATGGGCGCCATCGCCGCGGTGATCCTCTTCTTCTTCAAGGACATCTGGAAGATCGTCCGGGCCTGGACCCTCGGCCTGGTCAAGCCGGAGTACCGCGGCCAGCTGGACCACCGGATGGGCTGGTACGTCATCGTCGGCACCATCCCGGTCGGCATCGCCGGGCTGCTGCTCAAGGACGTCATCAAGAACGACCTGCGCTCGCTGTGGGTCGTCGCGACCGGCCTGCTCGTGTGGAGCGCCGTGATGGTCGTCGCCGAGCGCCTCGGCCGGCAGACCCGCACCGAGCGCGAGCTCGGCCTCGTCGACTCCATCGTCGTCGGCATCACCCAGATCGCCGCGCTCGTGCCGGGCGTCTCCCGCTCCGGCGCCACCATCTCCGCCGGCCTGCTCCGCGGCCTGGACCGCGTCACCGCCACCCGGCTCAGCTTCTTCCTGTCCATCCCGGCCCTGCTCGCTGCGGGACTCTTCGAGCTCAAGGACGCCCTGGGTGGCGACATCGGGGTGGGGGAGACGGTCGTGGGCACCGTCGTCTCCTTCGTCGTCGCGTACGCCGCGATCGCATGGTTGCTGCGCTTCGTCGCGCACCACTCGATCGTGTGGTTCGTGCCCTACCGCGTCGTCCTCGCGCTGGTGCTCATCGGCCTGCTGGCCACCAACACGATGAGCGCGACCTGACCCCGGGCCGACCCGGGGTCGGGCTCAGAGCCAGCCGGACTTCTTGAAGAACACCCACAGGGCCACCGAGGTCAGCACCATCAGGGCGATCGAGAACGGGTAGCCCCAGTACCACCCGAGCTCGGGCATGTGCGCGAAGTTCATGCCGTAGACGCCCGCGATCAGGGTCGGCGCGGCCACCAGGCCGACACCGGCGGATATCTTGCGCATGTCCTCGTTCTGCTGGACCGAGATCCGGGCGAGGTGCGCCTCGAACGCCGTGGACAGCAGGCCGTCGAGGGTGTCCACGACCTCCGCGGCCCGGGCCAGGTGGTCGGCGACGTCGCGGAAGAACGGCGCCGCCTCCTCCTGGATGCCGGGGACCAGGCCCGAGGAGAACCGCCGCATGGGCTCGCGCAGCGGCATCACCGCGCGGCGTACCTCGGCGATCTCGCGCTTGAGGGTGTAGATGCGGACCGAGTCGTTGGTGCGGGCGGGGGAGAAGACCGACTCCTCGACCTCGTCGACGTCGATCTCCAGCTCGGCGACGACGTCGGTGTAGCCGTCGACGACCCGGTCGCACACGGCGTACACGACGGCGGAGGGTCCGTGGTTGAGCACCGCCTCCCGCCCCTCGAGGTGCTCGCGCGCGGAGTGCAGCTCGGAGCCCTGGCCGTGCCGCACGGTGACGATGAAGTCCTCGCCGACGAACATGTTGATCTCGCCGGTCTCGACGGCGTCCTCCGCGTCGACGTACCAGAGCGTCTTGAGCACCAGGAAGAGGCTGTCGTCGTAGCGCTCGAGCTTGGGGCGCTGGTGGGCATTGACCGCGTCCTCGACCGCGAGGTGGTGCAGGCCGAAGGCAATGGCGACGTCCTCGAGCTCGGCCTCGCTGGGCTCGTGCAGCCCGATCCAGACGAAGTCCCCGGGCTCGGTCACCCGCGAGCGCATCTCGTGGAGGTCGGAGGGTCCGCAGTCCACGGGGACCCGGACTCCCTTGCGGTACAGGGCGCTGTCGACGATCACGTCGTCACGGTAGTCCCACTACAGTCCCGGACATGGCAACCGTGATCCTCGTGCGACACGGCCGGACGACCGCCAACGCCACGGGCGTGCTGGCGGGCCGGCTCCCGGGCGTGAAGCTGGACGAGACCGGGCAGGGGCAGGCCACGCGCGCGGCCGAGCGGCTCCGTACGGTCCCGCTGGCCGCGATCGTCAGCAGCCCCCTCGAGCGGTGCCGGCAGACGGCCAAGGCGATCATGGGCGCTCAGCACGGCCCGCTGACGATCTCCAGCGACCGGGCCATCACCGAGTGCGACTACGGCGACTGGCAGGGCCGGCCGCTCAAGGACCTGGCCAAGGAGAAGCTGTGGGCCACGGTCCAGGCGCAGCCGTCGGCCGCGACCTTCCCCGGAGGTGAGTCGCTCGGCGCCATGCAGGCCCGCGCGGTGGCCGCCGTACGTCGCCACGACGCGGCGGTCGAGTCGCAGCACGGAGCCGGCGGCGTGTGGGTCGCGGTGAGCCACGGCGACATCATCAAGTCGATCCTGGCCGACGCGCTGGGCATGCACCTCGACCTCTTCCAGCGGATCAACGTCGACCCGGCGTCGATCTCGATCGTGCGCTACACCAGCAGCCGCCCCTACGTCCTGGCGACCAACACCCACGCCGGCGACCTCGGCTGGCTCGCGCCGCGCCCGAAGGCCGGTTCGAAGGGCAGTGCGAAGGGCAGGGCACGCAAGAACGCCGACGCGGCCGTGGGTGGGGGAGCGGGTCCCGCTTCCGCGACGTCCTAGGGTTGGCGCCATGGCACCCCTCGTCCACGGATTCGACCCGCCGGAACGGTTCGTCGCGGGCACGGTCGGCGAGCCCGGCTCCCGCACCTTCTTCCTGCAGGCGCGCTCCGGCGCGCGCCTGGTCAGCGTCGCCCTGGAGAAGCAGCAGGTCGCGGCCCTCGCCGAACGCATCGACGAGCTGCTCGACGAGGTGATGGCCAGCGAGCTCAACGAGGCCATGATCCCGGCCGTCGCGCCGATCGGCCTCGAGGACGCCGACCCGCTGGAGCAGCCGATCGAGGAGGAGTTCCGCGCCGGGACCATGACCCTCTCGTGGGACCCCGACGACGAGCGCGTGGTCATCGAGGTCTTCCCCTACATGGAGGCGGCCGTGATCTCCCCGGAGCAGGTCGACGAGGACTTCGAGGAGCCCGAGCCCGACGAGATCTTCCTGGTCCGGCTGCCGGCCGGTGCCGCCCGGGCCTTCGTCAAGCGCGCCGCGCAGGTGCTCGAGGCGGGTCGTCCGAGCTGCCCGTTCTGCGGCAACCCCATCGACCCCGACGGCCACCTCTGCGTGCGCGCCAACGGGTTCCGTCGCCGGGACCCGTGATCGCCGGTGACCCGCGTCGGCCCGCCTGACACGGCGCTGCTCGAGGACGAGATCGTCCTGCACGGGCGGGTGCTGCCCGCCTCGAACGCCACGTTCGTCGGCGAGATCGGGGACGTGAAGGTCGTCTACAAGCCGGTCGCGGGGGAGCGGCCCCTGTGGGACTTCCCCGACGGCACGCTGGCCGGACGTGAGCTGGCGGCGTACCTCGTCTCGGAGGCGATCGGCTGGGACGTCGTCCCCCAGACCTGGCTGCGCGAGGGACCGCACGGCCTCGGCATGGTGCAGCGCTGGCAGGAGCCCGACGAGGAGCAGGTCGCGGTGACCCTGGTCGCCGAGGGCGAGGTCCCCGACGGCTGGAGGCACGTCTTCGACGGGATCGACGGGCATGACCGGCCCGTCTCGCTGATCCACGAGGACTCCGCCCCGCTGCGCCGGATGGCCGTCTTCGACATCGTCGTCAACAACGCCGACCGCAAGGGCGGGCACGTCCTGGAGATGGGCGACGGGCACCGCTACGGCGTCGACCACGGCGTCACCTTCCACACCGACCCCAAGCTCCGCACGGTCCTGTGGGGCTGGCTCGACGAGCCGCTCTCGGCCGAGGAGCTCGCGGGCGTCCGCGCCGTGCGGGAGGCGCTGGACGGCGCGCTCGGCGACGAGCTCGGCTTCCACCTGTCCCCGCTCGAGATCGAGGCGACCCGGCGGCGCTGCGAGCGGCTGGTCGCCCGGGGCCGGATGCCCGCGCCGCGCGGCGAGTGGCCCGCGGTCCCGTGGCCGCCGTTCTGAGGCGCACCCTCTAGGCTTCACGGCATGCGTACGTGGCAGTCGCCGACCGTTCCGACCCTGACCGTCCAGGGCCCGCCCGTGACCCTGCACGACACCGCGTCCGGTGGCCGGGTCACGACCAGCCCCGACGGCGCCGCCCGCCTCTACGTCTGCGGCATCACGCCGTACGACGCCACGCACATGGGCCACGCCGCCACCTACGTCGCCTTCGACCTGCTCAACCGGGCCTGGCGCAACGCCGGCCACGAGGTCACCTACGTCCAGAACGTCACCGACGTCGACGACCCGCTGCTCGAGCGGGCCACCAAGGTCAAGGTCGACTGGGTCGAGCTGGCCGAGCGCGAGACCGAGCTGTTCCGCCAGGACATGGTCGCCCTGCGCGTGCTTCCGCCGGACCACTACATCGGCGCGGTCGAGTCGATCCCGTTGGTGATCGCGCTCATCGAGAAGCTCCAGGAGACCGGGGCGATCTACCGCGTCGAGGACGACCTCTACTTCTCGGTGACCGCCGACCCGAAGTTCGGGGACGTCTCCGGCTTCGACCGTGACGAGATGCTGCGGATCTTCCCCGAGCGCGGCGGCGACCCCGACCGCGCCGGCAAGAAGGACCCGCTCGACTGCGTCGTGTGGCGCGGCGAGCGCCCGGGTGAGCCGTCCTGGGAGAGCCCGTTCGGCAAGGGCCGCCCCGGCTGGCACATCGAGTGCACCGCGATGGCGCTGGAGTTCCTGGGGCAGGCCTTCGACGTCCAGGGCGGCGGCAGCGACCTGGTCTTCCCGCACCACGAGATGTGCGCGGGCGAGGCGCAGGTCGTGACCGACGCGCCGTTCGCCAAGGCCTACGCCCACGCCGGCATGGTCGCCTACGACGGCGAGAAGATGTCCAAGTCGCGCGGCAACCTGGTCTTCGTGTCCGCGCTGCGCAACAGCGACGTCGACCCGATGGCGATCCGGCTCACGCTGCTGCGCCACCACTACCGCAGCGACTGGGAGTGGCTGGACGCCGAGCTCTGGGACTCCCTCGACGACGTCAACCGCTGGCGCAAGGCGCTGTCGCTCGGTGCCGGTGCACCGGCCGCGCCGGTCGTGGAGGAGATCCTCGCGGCGCTGGCCGACGACCTCGACGCCCCGCGTGCCGTGGCGGCCGTCGACGCCTGGGCCGACGCCACCCTCGGCATCGACCAGCTCGCCGACACCAGCGACCGCGACGCCGCGGTCACGATGATCTCGGTGCTGGACGCCGCGCTCGGCCTCTCGCTCTGAGCCCTACTCGTCGTCGTCGCGGCGCTTGAGGTAGCGCTCGAACTCCCGCGCGATCGCCTCGCCGGACGCCTCCGGCAGGTCGGTCGTGTCGCGGGTCTCCTCGAGCGCCCGAACGTAGTCGGCCACGTCCTCGTCCTCCTCGGCGAGCTCGTCGACGCCACGTTCCCAGGCACGGGAGTCCTCGGGCAGGTCGCCCAGCGGGATGCTCACCTCGAGCAGGTCCTCGAGCTGGCCGATCAGCGCCAGCGTCGCCTTGGGGCACGGCGGCTGCGCGACGTAGTGCGGCACGGCCGCCCAGTAGGAGACCGCCGGGATGTCGAGGCGCACGCACGCGTCCTGGAAGACCCCGACGATGCCCGTGGGTCCTTCGTACGTCGACTGCTCCAGCTTGAGCCGGTCCACCAGCTCGGGCTCGGTGGCCGTCCCGGTCACCGGGATCGGGCGGGTGTGCGGGGTGTCCGCCAGCAGCGCACCGAGGGTGATGACCAGCTCGGCACCGAGGTCGTCGCAGGCGGCGAGGAGCTCGGCGCAGAACTGCCGCCAGCGCATGTTGGGCTCGATGCCGCGGACCAGGATCACGTCGCGGTCCAGGTCGGGCGGGGAGGCGATCGCGATCTGGGTGCTCGGCCAGGTCAGGCGACGGTGCCCGTTGTCGTCGGTGCCGACAACCGGCCGGTTGACCTGGAAGTCGTAGAACTCCTCCGGGTCGATGGCCCCCACGATGCGCGCGTTCCACACCTTGATGAGGTGGTCGACCACGGAGGAGGCGGCATCCGCGGCGTCGTTCCACCCCTCGAAGGCCGCGATCACCACGGGGTCCACCAGGTCGGGGGCGTCGTCGATCTCGATCACCCGTCCAGCCTAGTTGCCGGGCCGTCGGCGTGGCTGCGTGCGGCGCGCCGGGGGCCGCCGGGACATGCCGTTTGGTCACCAACGGCATGTTTCCGGCCCCGAAACGTGCCGTTGGGGACCAAACGGCATGCCGGACATCCACAGCGACGAGGATTTCGCGCGGCCAACGGCCGGTGGGACGATGACGATCCGTAGCCAGCATGTGAAAAGCCGGTCCACGTTGTGGACAGCCTTTCTAGGCTGGGGGAGGCCGGCCTCGCCACACGGGGGAGATCCGGCCCTCACGAGAGGACTCGCGTTGCCCGAGACGACCGCCCCGCACCTGCGCCCGGACCTCACCGAGGACCTGCGCGCGGCCATGCGCGAGCGGATCCTGCTCCTCGACGGCGCCATGGGCACCCTGATCCAGGGCTACCAGCCGGGGGAGACGGACTACCGGGGCGAGCGCTTCGCCGACTGGGAGCGCGACGTCAAGGGCAACAGCGACCTGCTCAACCTGACCCAGCCGACGATGATTGCGGAGATCCACCGCGAGTACCTCCGGGCCGGCGTCGACATCGTCGAGACCAACACGTTCACCGCGACCTCGATCGCCCAGGCCGACTACGGCATGGAGGACCTCGCCTACGAGATCAACCTCGAGGGCGCCCGGATCGCGCGGCTGGCCTGCGACGAGTTCTCGACCCCGGACAAGCCGCGCCTGGTGGCCGGCTCGCTCGGCCCGACCAACCGCACCGCCTCGATCTCCCCGGACGTCAACGACCCCGGCGCCCGCAACGTCTCCTACGACGAGCTCGTCGCGGCGTACCTCGAGCAGGCGCGCGGCCTGGTCGACGGCGGCTCCGACCTCCTGCTCGTCGAGACGATCTTCGACACCCTCAACGCCAAGGCCGCGATCTTCGCGCTCGAGACGCTCTTCGAGGAGCACGGCCGGCGCTGGCCGGTCGTGATGAGCGGCACCATCACCGACGCCTCCGGCCGCACCCTGTCGGGGCAGGTCACCGAGGCGTTCTGGAACTCCGTGCGCCACGTGCGCCCCCTCGCCATCGGCCTCAACTGCGCCCTGGGTGCCGCCGACCTGCGCCCCTACGTCGCGGAGCTCTCGCGGCTGGCCGACACCGCGGTGTCGGTGCACCCCAACGCGGGTCTGCCCAACGCGTTCGGCGAGTACGACGAGACGCCCGAGCAGATGGCGTCCCTGCTGGGGGAGTTCGCCACCAGTGGGCTGCTCAACATCGTCGGCGGTTGCTGCGGCACCACCCCCGACCACGTCCGTGCCATCGGCGAGGCCGTCGCCGCCGCCACGCCGCGCGACCCGGCCGGCCCGCGCCCCGCGATGCACCTCGCCGGCCTGGAGCCGCTGAACATCACCGGCGAGAGCCTGTTCGTCAACGTCGGCGAGCGCACCAACATCACCGGCTCCGCCCGCTTCCGCAACCTGATCAAGGCCGGCGACTACGACACCGCCCTCACGGTGGCCGCGCAGCAGGTCGAGAGCGGCGCGCAGGTCATCGACGTCAACATGGACGAGGGGATGATCGACGGCGTCGCCGCGATGGACCGCTTCCTCAAGCTGGTCGCCTCCGAGCCCGACATCAGCCGGGTACCGGTGATGGTCGACTCCTCCAAGTGGGAGGTCATCGAGGCCGGCCTCAAGTGCGTGCAGGGCAAGCCGATCGTCAACTCGATCTCCCTCAAGGAGGGCGAGAAGGCGTTCGTCGAGCACGCCACGCTGTGCCGCAAGTACGGCGCCGCCGCGGTCGTGATGGCCTTCGACGAGGACGGCCAGGCCGACAACCTCGAGCGCCGCAAGGCGATCTGCCAGCGGGCCTACTCGATCCTCACCGAGCAGGTGGGCTTCCCGGCCGAGGACATCATCTTCGACCCCAACGTCTTCGCGGTCGCGACCGGCATCGAGGAGCACGCGTCGTACGGCCTGGACTTCATCGAGGCCACCCGCTGGATCAAGGAGAACCTCCCCGGCGCCCTGGTCTCCGGCGGCATCTCCAACGTGTCGTTCTCGTTCCGCGGCAACAACCCGGTCCGGGAGGCGATCCACGCCGTCTTCCTCTTCCACGCCATCCGCGCGGGGCTGGACATGGGCATCGTCAACGCCGGCGCCCTCGCCGTCTACGACGAGGTCGAGCCGGAGCTGCGCGAGCGGATCGAGGACGTCGTCCTCAACCGACGCCCCGACGCCGCCGAGCGTCTGCTCGAGATCGCCGAGGCCCACAACCGGGTCGGCGAGGTCGAGGAGGCCGGCGTCGAGGAGTGGCGCGGGCTACCGGTCGGCGAGCGGATCACCCACGCTCTCGTCAAGGGCATCGACGGCTTCGTCGAGGACGACACCGAGGAGCTCCGCGCCGAGATCGCGGCCCGCGGCGGCCGACCGATCGAGGTCATCGAGGGCCCGCTGATGGACGGCATGAACGTCGTCGGCGACCTGTTCGGCGCCGGCAAGATGTTCCTGCCCCAGGTCGTGAAGTCCGCGCGCGTGATGAAGAAGGCCGTCGGCTACCTCATCCCGTTCATCGAGCAGGAGAAGGTCGACAACCCCGAGTACGCCACCGCCAAGGACACCAACGGCACGATCGTGATGGCGACCGTCAAGGGCGACGTCCACGACATCGGCAAGAACATCGTCGGCGTGGTCCTGCAGTGCAACAACTTCGAGGTCATCGACCTCGGGGTGATGGTGCCGGCGCAGAAGATCCTCGACACCGCCCGCGAGATCGGCGCCGACGCGATCGGCCTGTCCGGGCTGATCACGCCCTCGCTCGACGAGATGGTCAACGTCGCCTCGGAGATGCAGCGCCAGGGCTTCGACATCCCGCTGCTCATCGGCGGCGCCACGACCTCCCGGGCGCACACCGCGGTCAAGGTCGACGGCAAGTACGACGCCCCGGTGGTCTGGGTCAAGGACGCCTCGCGCTCCGTGCCGACGCTGGCCTCGCTGCTGCACGCGACCCGTCGCGAGCAGCTGATGGCCGACGTCCAGGAGGACTACGACGCGCTGCGGGCCCGGCACGCCGCCAAGCACGACCGGCCGATGGTGAGCCTCGAGCAGGCGCGCGCCAACCGCACCCCGGTGGAGTGGGACGGCTACGCCCCGCCCGCCCCGCGGGCACCCGGCACCCACGTGCTGACTGACTACGACCTCGCGGAGCTGCGCGACTACATCGACTGGCAGCCGTTCTTCAACGCGTGGGAGATGAAGGGCAAGTTCCCCGACATCCTCAACAGCCCCGCCACCGGCGAGGCCGCACGTGCGCTCTACGACGACGCCCAGGCGATGCTGGACCGGATCGTCGCCGAGAAGTGGCTGACCGCCAACGCGGTCTTCGGCTTCTTCCCCGCCAACGCGGTCGGCGACGACATCGAGGTCTACACCGACGAGTCCCGGTCGCAGGTGCTCACCACGCTGCACAACCTGCGCCAGCAGGGCGAGCACCGCGCCGGCGTGCCCAACCGGTCGCTCGGCGACTACGTGGCGCCGCGGGAGACCGGGCTGGCCGACCACGTCGGAGCCTTCGCGGTCACCGCCGGACTCGGCGCCCAGGACCGGATCGCGGCGATGAAGGCCGACCACGACGACTACTCCGCGATCATGCTCGAGGCCCTGGCCGACCGGCTCGCCGAGGCGTTCGCCGAGCGGCTCCACCAGCGGGTGCGCACGGAGTTCTGGGGCCACGAGCCCGACGAGCAGCTCGCCAACGAGGACCTGATCGCCGAGAAGTACCACGGCATCCGGCCCGCCCCCGGCTATCCCGCCTGCCCCGAGCACACCGAGAAGCGCACCCTCTGGGAGCTGCTCGACGTCGAGGCCACGACCGGCATCACGCTGACCGAGAGCATGGCCATGTGGCCCGGCGCGGCCGTCTCCGGCTGGTACTTCTCCCACCCGCAGGCGCAGTACTTCGTCGTCGGTCGGGTCGGGCGCGACCAGGTCGTCGACTACGCCGAGCGCAAGGGCTGGGAGCTCGCCGAGGCCGAGAAGTGGCTCTCGCCCAACCTGGGCTACGACCCGGACGACTGACCTGCCTCTCGCGGGCCCGCCGGCTAGGCTCCCGTCGCCGTGGAGCGACCGCGGGCGATGGCGGCCAGGCGGGCCAGGTCGCCGTCCGTCACGACGCCGACCGGGTGGCCCTGGTCGAGCACGATCGCGATGCCTCCCCGCAGGTGCAGGGGAAGCAGCAGCGCACTCAGGTCCTGGGCCGGCGTCGTGGTCAGCAGGGCCTGGCGAGGGCTGACGTCGCGCAGCCGGGTCGTGGCGATTCTGTCCCGCGCGATCGTCGTCAGCATCGGAAGGGTGACGGCTCCGCTCAGTCCGCCGTCGATGTCGATCAGGGGGAAGATGCCCTGGCGGGCGGCGTCGGGGCTGATCCTGGCGAAGAACTCCGCGACGGTCGACCAGTCCGGGAAGACCTGGGGGGTGGCGGTCATGGCGTCCCGCACGGTCAGCCCGGCCAGGCTCTCGGCACGCACGGCGTAGCCCTCGGTGGCCGCGCCGTTGAGGATGAACCAGCCGATCAGCGCGGTCCAGAGCCCGAGGACCGCTCCGGCGAAGACCTCGACGACGCCGAGACCGACCAGGATCATCCCCAGGATGCGTCCCGCCCGGGCCGCCTTGGCGGCAGCAGCTTCCCGGTCGTGACCGCGCCACCACAGCGTGGCCCGGAGGATGCGACCGCCGTCCAGGGGAGCGCCGGGCAGGAGGTTGAAGACTCCGAGGAGCACATTGATGCCGGCGAGCCAGTTCAGGGCCGCCGAGACCAGGGTCCAGCCGCTCGTCAGCCACGCGGACGCGGCGCAGACGGCGCCGATCGCGAGGCTGGTCGCCGGTCCTGCAGCCGCGATCACGGCGTCCGCTCGCGGGTCGGGCGCCTCGCCCTCGAGCTCGGTCAGGCCTCCCAGCATCCACAGGGTGATGCGCCGGACCCGGATGCCGTAGTGACGTGCGGTCACGGCGTGCGCGACCTCGTGCGCGAGCAGGGTGGCGAAGAAGAGCGGGGCCATCACCACGCTGGCGGCCCAGTAGCTCGAGACAGACGAGTCCGGCAGGGTCGCGGGCATCTCCACGGTGGCGATGAGCACCGCGAAGAGCGCCATGGCGACGAGCACGGACAGGTGCGCCCGGACGGGGACCCCGAACCACCGGCCCAACGGCGCGCCGGCACCGAACGGGGTGTCACCGCGCGCGCCGCCCGTTGCGGGGTGTACGGCGCGCCCGTCCGCCTTGCCGATGCTCATCGGGACCCGCTTCCTTCCGGCACGTCACGAGGTCGCTGCCTTCCACTCCACCGCTCCGGATGTCTCCGGAGCAGGGTCCAACGGCCCCCGGTCGGGTGCCTCGTGGCCCGGGCCGCCAGGCGGCCAACGGCCCTGGATGCGCCCATTCAGCCCGAGGTCGCGATGAGGGCGATCGGAGAGGGCGGTTCCGGGTCGTGGACATCGACCTGGTCGTGCAGGCCCTCCGGCGTGCCGAAGGGGACCTTGGGCCATGGTCTGCGGAGCACCAGTGAGCTTCTCTGGAGGCAATCCCGCTGCTGAAGGAGATCGCGATGATCCACCGTGCGTGTCTCGGCGCCACCGCGGAACTGGTGGAGGCGTGATGTCCGGACCGCTCGAAGCGATGGCCCGGACGGCGCGGGAGCTGGTGGCCCCGGGCAAGGGCATCCTCGCTGCCGACGAGAGCGCGCCCACCATGGCGAAGCGGCTGGCGACCATCGGCGTGGAGTCGACGGAGCCGGTGCGACGTGCCTACCGCGAGATCCTGTTCGCCACTCCGGGGCTGGACGCCCACATCAGCGGCGTCATCCTGTTCGACGAGACGATTCGACAGTGCGCCGCGGACGGCACTGCCTTCCCCGACCTTCTCCGGCAGCGCTCCATCATCCCGGGGATCAAGGTCGATGGGGGCACGAGGCCGCTCGCCGGGTTCCCGGGCGAGGTCGTCACCGAAGGGCTCGACGGACTGCGCTCGAGGCTGGAGGAGTACGCCGCCCTGGGAGCGAGGTTCGCCAAGTGGCGTGCGGTCCTCCGGATCGGGGCCGGGCTGCCTTCGGCCACCTGCGTCGAGGCCAACGCACATGCGCTGGCGCGATACGCCGCCCTCGCCCAGGAGGCCGGACTGGTGCCCGTCGTCGAGCCCGAGGTGCTCATGGACGGCGCTCACAGCATCGACCGGTGCGCCCACGTGACCACCGAGGTCCTGCGAGCGGTCTACGCGCAGCTTGCCCGTCACCGGGTCGTGCTCGAGGCGACCCTCCTCAAGCCCAACATGGTGCTTCCGGGCCTCGACCACTCAGACGCCGCCAGCGACGAGGAGATCGCGGCTCGCACCATCGAGGTCGCGCGGGAGACCGTGCCGGCGGCAGTCCCGGGGCTGGTCTTCCTCTCCGGCGGACAGCCCGACGACGCCGCCACGAGCCGTCTGGACGCGCTGAACCGGCACGGCGCCCAGCCTTGGCAGCTGAGCTTCTCCTTCGGCCGGGCTCTGCAGGCACCCGTCCTGCATGCCTGGGCGGGTGACCCCAGGAACACCCGGGCGGCCCAGGCAGCCCTGCTGCATCGCGCCCGCCTGAACGGCGCTGCGCGGCGCGGGAGCTACCGCCCCGCCATGGAGGCCATCAGCGACCAGCCGGTCTGATCGTCGCCGCCCCGCGGCGACGGTTCTCCGATGCGGTGACGGGTGCGGCACAGCCCGGTCCTAGGGTGAGTGCTCGCACGGCCTGTCGCCTGGACCGCTTCGGAGGGCATCCTGACTACCGCGTCTTCTCGTGAACCTGCAGCTGAGGGCCCCGATCGCGCGCGGCCGTTGCCGGCGGCCGTCCTGTGGGACATGGACGGCACCCTCGTCGACACCGAGCCCTACTGGATCGAGACCGAGTTCGCGCTCGCCGAGCGGTACGGCGGCACGTGGTCGCGCGAGCACGCCCTCAACCTGGTCGGCAACGACCTGCTCGAGTCGGGCCGCTACATCCGGCGGCACATGGGCATCGACCGAGAGCCCGAGGACATCGTCGAGGAGCTCCTCGACGGGGTCGTCGAGCGGGTCCGCCAGCAGGTGCCGTGGCGGCCTGGCGCCGTCGAGCTCCTGCACGAGCTGCACGACCGCAGCGTCCCCTGCGCCCTGGTCACGATGTCCTACCAGCGTTTCGTCGACCCGATCCTGGCGGCGCTGCCCGCCTCGGCCTTCGACGTCGTCGTCACCGGTGACGCCGTCAACCGCGGCAAGCCGCACCCCGAGCCCTACCTGACCGCCGCCGAGCGGCTCGGCGTGGACCCGGCCGACTGCCTCGCCATCGAGGACTCCGACACCGGCACCCGCTCCGCGGTCGCGGCCGGCTGCGGGGTGCTGGTCGTCCCCCACCACGTCACCGTGCTGGCGGGGGAGCGGCGGGTCTTCGCCGACACGCTGGCCGACCTCGACGTCGCGGCCGTGTGGGCGACGTACCGTGCGTCCTGCTGAGGGCCGATCGGCCCTGCATGACTAGCCACAGGTGCTAGTACCACCGGACAATGGCGGTCCAGACCTCTTCAGGAGAGGATCGTGCCACTCGGGGGAACCCGCCTCCGCAACCAGGAGCTGGTTTCGCATGCATATCCGACGCAGTCCCGCCATCGTGCTCAGCCTCGTGCTGAGCGCAGCGGCCCTCTCCATCGCGCCTGGCGCGGTGGCGAGTGATGGCGGGACTGCGAAGGACGTGGACTCCTGCAGCGGCCCGAGCACCTACAAGCTCAAGGTCACGCCCGACGACGACGGCCACCTCCAGGTGGTCGGGGTCGTGTGGAGCGACGACAACGACGTCTGGTCGTGGCGGCTCAAGCACAACGGCGACGTCTCCTACACCGGCGACGTGAAGGCCAAGGACGCCGACCTCTCCTTCCGCGTGGTGCGCACGATGGTGGACCTCGCTGGTCCCGACACCGTCGTGTTCCGCGCCGAGAACGACGACACCGGCGAGGTCTGCCGCGGCGAGGTCGACCTCTGACGGAGGCCGACCCGGCCTATCCTGTGCACTCCCGCGTCAGGAAGGCCGTCCGTGTCCCGCCTCGCTCGTCCCCTGCCCGGGCTGGGCCGATGAGATACCTGCGCAGCCCGGTCACCGTGTTCCTCGTGGTCGGCGTGCTCACCTTCGTCGCGATCGTGCTCGGCACGCAGAACCTCGCCGCACGGGCAGCGACCGACGAGGCGATCGCCGAGGCCACCCGGACCACGCCCCTGCTTGGCCAGTTCGTGCAGCGCCTGAGGATCCCCCGGTCGCTGATCAACCTGAAGCCGGGAGCCATCGACCGCTTCGACAAGGTGGCCCGCCAGCGCGTGCGCGGCGTGGAGGGGTTCGACACGCTCAGTGTCCGACGTGGCGACGGCAGCGTCATCTACTCGACCAACGCCCGGCTGATCGGCCTGGGCGAGCCCCTCGACGACGACCGCCGGGCCACGCTCGCCTCGGCCCGCACCAGCTTCCAGCTCCGCGAGAGCGAACACCTGGTCGAGACCTACACCCGCATCCGGGCCGCCGACGGCACCCCGCTGCTGCTCGAGGTGAGCTATCCGCTCACCGACGTCGAGTCCCGCAGCCAGGAGATCTTCTCCTCGTTCCGCCTCGTGACCATCGGGCCGCTCGCGCTGCTCGTCATCATCGTGACGCTGATGCTGAGCCTGCTGACCCGCCAGCTCACCCGCGCCGGCCACGAGCGCGAGCGGCTGCTGCAGGTCGCCATCGACGCCTCCGACGCCGAGCGCCGCCGGATCGCCCGCGACCTGCACGACGGCGTGGTCCAGGACCTGGCGGGGACCGCCTTCTCGATCTCCGCCCTCGAGCGCGAGCCCGGCACCCCCCACGAGGCCCGCTCGACCCTCGCGACGGCGGGCAGCTCGCTGCGCGACGGCCTCAAGGCGCTGCGGTCCCTGCTGGCGGAGATCCACCCGCCGGACCTGCACCCCGAGGGGCTCGCGGCGGCCCTGGCGGACCTGACGGCCCCCGCGGCGACGGCCGACATCGCGGCCTCGGTCTCGGTGGAGGGCGCGGAGTTCGCCTCCGTGCCGCAGACCGCCGCGCTGTGGCGGGTCGCGCAGGAGGCGGTGCGCAACGCGATCCGCCACTCGCAGGCCTCGACGCTGGCCGTCACCGTGCGCGGCGACGCGCGCCGCGTCGCCCTCGAGGTCGTCGACGACGGCGTCGGCTTCGACGTCGACGCACCCCGCGAGGAGGGGCACTTCGGCCTCCGGGGGCTGCGCAGCCTGGTCCGGGACAGCGGAGGCCGGATGGAGGTGCGATCCTCTCCCGGTGAGGGGACCACGGTGCACATGGAGGTCGACGTCCGATGACGCGCGCTGAGGCCACACCGATCCGCGTCGTCCTGGTCGACGACCACGCGGTGATCAGGGCCGGGCTGGAGCAGCTTCTCAGCGGCACGGCCGACATCGAGGTGGTCGGTCACGCCGAGAACGGCGCCCAGGCGCTCGAGGCCGTACGCCGGCTGCGGCCCGACGTGGTGCTCATGGACCTGCAGATGCCCGAGGTCGACGGGGTGAGCGCGACCCGGACGATCGTGGCCGAGAAGCTCGGCGTCGACGTGCTGGTGCTGACGTCCTACTCCGACTCCGAGCGGATCCTCGCCGCGCTCGACGCCGGCGCCGTGGGCTACCTCCTCAAGGACGCCGACCCCGACGACGTGCTCGACGGCATCCGCGCGGTGAGCCGGGGCGAGTCGCCCATCCACCCGCGGGCCGCCCGCACCCTGCTGGGCATCCGGGCCGGCTCCCGCGACGTGCAGCTGACCACCCGCGAGACGGAGGTGCTCCGGCTGGTCCGCGAGGGGCTGGCCAACAAGCAGATCGGCCGCCGGCTCGACATCAGCGAGCGCACGGTCAAGGCGCACCTCACCTCTGCCTTCGCCCGGATCGGCGTCGCCGACCGGACCCAGGCCGCGCTCTGGGTCGAGCGCAACGGCCTGGGGGACGACTGACAGGCCGCTAGGCCGTCGGCCCTCCGGCCAGCTGCTCAGTGAGCGGGTCGTCCAGCGGCTCGGCGAGCGTGAGCGGCTGGCGCTCGGGCAGCGGCGGGGGAGTGCCACCCCACGCTGGGCAGACGGCCCGGTGGCTGCACCAGTCGCACAACCGGCCCCGGTTGGGGCGCCAGTCTCCGGACTCCTCGGCCCGCTGGATGGCGTGCCAGATCGCCTCGACCTTGCGCTCGGTCGCGAGCAGGTCGGCCTCGTCGGGGACGTGGCGGAGGATCTCGCCGTTGCCGAGGTAGACCAGCTGGAGCATCGCCGGGACCACCCCGCGGGTGCGCCACAGCACCAGGGCGTAGAACTTCATCTGGAACAGCGCCTTGGCCTCGAACATCTCACCCGGCGAGCGCCCGGTCTTGTAGTCGACCACCCGGATCGCGCCGTCGGGGGCGACGTCGATGCGGTCCACGAAGCCGCGCAGCAGGAGCTTGGACTCCAGCAGGGTCTCGACGTAGAGCTCGCGCTCGGCGGGCTCGAGGCGGCGCGGGTCCTCCATGGTGAAGTAGCGGTCGAGCACCTCCCGGCACGACGTCAGCCAGGCGCCCAGCTCGGGCACGCCCGTGTCGCCACCCGCGGGCGGGACGAACATCTCGGCGATCTCCGGCTCCTCCTCCAGCAGCCGATCCCACGCCGGCCCCAGCATGTCGCGGGCCTGCTCGGGGGTGCGCTGCTCGGCGGGGAGGTCGAAGAGGTCCTCGAGCACCTTGTGGACGACCGTGCCGCGCACGGCGTCGGGGGAGAAGGGCTCCGGCAGGTGGTCGATCGTGCGGAAGCGGTAGAGGAGCGGGCAGGTCATGAAGTCGCCGGCACGGCTGGGGGACAGCGCTCCCAGGACGTCGACGCCGTCGACGGGCGTCGACACCCGCTCGGCGGGGGACGCTGGACGCTGCACCTCACTCATGCGGGCCACCCTAGGTGAGGCCACGGACACTCGCCCCGGACACGCGCCCCGGTCGTGCGGGGACCGGTCGGATAGCCTCGAGGTGTGCCTGATGACCGCTCCGGTGATGCCCCCGCGCCACCCCGCCGACCCCCGGGGACCTTCAAGGTCGGCACGATCGCGGGCAGCGACGTCCTGGTGACCTCGTCGTGGTTCCTCGTCGCCGGCCTGATCGCCATCATCATGGCTCCGCGGGTCGAGCAGGTCTCGCCCGGGCTCGGCCCCCTGAAGTACGTCGCCGGGCTGGCCTTCGCGGTCGTGCTCTACCTCTCGGTGCTGCTCCACGAGGCATCGCACGCGCTCATGGCGCGGCGCTACGGCTTCCCGGTCACCTCGATCACCCTGCACTTCCTCGGCGGCATGACGGCGATCGAGGGCGAGGCCCGCAAGCCGCGCCAGGAGTTCTGGATCGCCGTCGTCGGCCCGCTGACCTCCCTGGCGGTCGGCGGCCTGGCCCTGGGGCTCTGGTTCCTGACCCCCGACGGCCTGCTCCTGATGGCCGTCGAGGGGCTGGCCGGGGCCAACCTGCTCGTCGGCGTCCTCAACCTGGTCCCGGGCCTGCCGCTCGACGGCGGCCGCGTGCTGAAGTCGATCGTGTGGGGCGTGACGGGCAACGTCCACCGCGGCACGATCGTCGCCGGGTGGGGCGGCCGGATCACCGCCGTCGCCGTGCTGGCCTGGCCGCTGGCCCAGGAGGCGGTCTTCGGGACCCGTCCGGAGGTCCTCGACTTCGTCCTCGCCTTCGTCGTGGCGATGTTCCTGTGGTCCGGGTCCACCGCGGCCATGGCCTCGGCCCGGCTGCGGCGCCGCCTGCCCAGCCTGGTCGCCCGGGACCTGGCCCGCCGTACCCTCGCCGTCCCCGACGACCTGCCGCTGGCCGAGGCGGTGCGCCGTGCCCAGGAGGCCCATGCCGGATCCATCGTCACCGTCACCGGCAGTGGCCATCCCGTGGGCGTGGTGAGCGAGGCCGCGCTGCTGGCGACTCCCGAGGACCGGCGCCCCTGGGTGGCCGTCTCCGCGGTGGCCCGCACCCTCGGCGAGGGCCTCAGCCTCCCCGCCACGATCACCGGCGAGGACCTCGTCCTCGCGATCAGCCGGGCCCCGGCCGAGGAGTACCTCCTCCTCGAGGAGGACGGCAGCATCTACGGCGTGCTCTCGACCGCCGACGTGGACCGCGCCTTCCGCGCCTCCGGTCGCTGACCCACCGGAGCGATGTCCTAGGGTTCGGCGCATGTCCGAGACCCCTGACGAGCCCGTGAACGACATCCCGCAGGAGGCCTGGTCGGGCGTGCACCGCGGCCCGCTGCGGGCCGGCGAGTGGGTGCGGCTCCTGGACAGCAAGGGCCGCCGGCACAACATCGCCCTCGAGCCCGGCAAGCGCTTCTTCTCCAACCGCGGCCACTTCGAGCACGACGAGCTGATCGGCCGCGAGGAGGGCTTCACCGTCACGTCCTCGGCCGGCGGCGAGTACCTCGTCTTCCGCCCGCTGCTCTCGGAGTTCGTGGTCTCGATGCCGCGCGGCGCGGCCGTCGTCTACCCCAAGGACTCCGCCCAGATCATCGCGATGGCCGACATCTTCCCCGGCGCCCACGTCGTCGAGGCCGGCGTCGGCTCGGGCGCCCTGACCTGCTCGCTGCTGCGGGCCGTCGGGCCGCACGGCAAGGTCACGTCGTACGAACGCCGCGAGGAGTTCGCGGACGTCGCACGCCAGAACGTCACCCAGTTCTTCGGCGGCGAGCACCCCGCCTGGGAGCTGCGCCTGGGCGACCTGGCCGAGGAGCTGCCGGCCTCCGGGGACCAGGCCGACCGCATCATCCTCGACATGCTCGCGCCCTGGGACTGCCTCGACGCGGCCGCCGACGCGCTCCGCCCCGGCGGCATCGTCTGTGCGTACGTCGCCACCACGACGCAGCTGTCCCGCTTCTGCGAGACGGTGCGCGTGCACGGGGGCTTCACCGAGCCGCAGCCGTGGGAGTCGATGGTCCGCGACTGGCACGTCGAGGGTCTCGCGGTTCGCCCGGGCCACAAGATGATCGGGCACACCGCGTTCCTCGTGACCGCGCGCCGGATGGCGCCGGGGGAGCGGCCGCCGCTGAAGAAGCGCCGTCCGGCGCCGGGCGCCTACGGACCGGACTACACCGGTCCGCGGCCCCCCGGGGTCCCGGAGGACGCCGCGGAGTGACCCGGAGTGACCACTCCTGGCCCAAATCGTGACCAACACCGCGGGTTATCCCCTTCCTCTGGGGGCCTACGCGGGTAGGGTCAACTGCACAGGAGGTGACGCTGATGTCCACATCAGAAGGCGTTTCCAGCGCGGGTGGTCGCAGCCCGGACGAGCTCGAGAACCAGCTGCGCTTCCTCGAGGCTGAGGTCACCGATCTCCGCCGCCGGTTGAGCGACGCACCGTCCCACTCGCGCAGCCTCGAGCTGCGCCTGGCCGACACCCAGCGCTCGCTCGCGGGCGTCACGTCGCAGAACGAGCGGCTCGCCCAGACGCTCCGCGAGGCCCGCGACCAGATCATGAAGCTCAAGGAGGAGGTCGACCGGCTCGCCCAGCCGCCGGCCGGCTTCGGCACGTTCCTGGCCCGCAACGAGGACGACTCCATCGACGTCTTCACCGGCGGCCGCAAGCTGCGCGTCAACGTCAGCCCCTCGGTGGACCTCGACGACCTCCAGCGTGGCCAGGAGGTCATGCTCAACGAGGCGCTCAACGTGGTCGCCGCGCTCGAGTTCGAGCAGGTCGGCGAGGTCGTGATGTTCAAGGAGCTCCTCGAGGACGGCGACCGCGCCCTGGTCATCGCCAACGCCGACGAGGAGCGGGTCGTGCGCCTCGCGGAGCCGCTGCGCGGCCAGACCCTCCGCGCCGGCGACTCGCTGCTGCTCGACTCGCGCGCGGGCTACGTCTACGAGAAGGTCCCGAAGTCCGAGGTCGAGGAGCTGGTCCTCGAAGAGGTCCCGGACATCGACTACTCCGCGATCGGCGGCCTGATCAACCAGATCGAGCAGATCCGCGACGCCGTCGAGCTGCCCTACCTCCACCCCGAGCTCTTCAAGGAGCACGAGCTCAAGCCGCCCAAGGGCGTGCTGCTCTACGGCCCTCCCGGCTGCGGCAAGACGCTGATCGCCAAGGCGGTCGCCAACAGCCTCGCCAAGAAGGTCGCGGCCAAGACCGGCCAGGAGGGGAAGTCCTACTTCCTCAACATCAAGGGCCCCGAGCTGCTCAACAAGTACGTCGGCGAGACCGAGCGGCACATCCGCCTGGTCTTCCAGCGGGCCCGTGAGAAGGCCAGCGAGGGCACGCCGGTCATCGTGTTCTTCGACGAGATGGACTCGCTGTTCCGCACCCGCGGCTCGGGCGTCTCCTCCGACGTCGAGAACACCATCGTTCCCCAGCTGCTGAGCGAGATCGACGGCGTCGAGCTGCTCGAGAACGTCCTGGTCATCGGCGCCTCCAACCGCGAGGACATGATCGACCCGGCGATCCTGCGGCCCGGCCGCCTCGACGTGAAGATCAAGATCGAGCGGCCCGATGCCGAGTCGGCGCGCGACATCTTCTCCAAATACCTGACAGCCACGCTGCCCCTGCACGCCGACGACCTCGCGGAGTTCGGCAACGACCGGGCCGCCTGTGTGGCCGGCATGATCCGGGCCGCGGTCGAGCGGATGTACACCGAGTCCGAGGAGAACCGCTTCCTCGAGGTCACCTACGCCAACGGCGACAAGGAAGTCCTCTACTTCAAGGACTTCAACTCCGGCGCGATGATCCAGAACATCGTCGACCGGTCCAAGAAGATGGCGATCAAGGACCTCCTCGACCACGACCAGAAGGGGCTCCGCGTCCAGCACCTGCTCCAGGCGTGCGTGGACGAGTTCAAGGAGAACGAGGACCTCCCCAACACCACCAACCCCGACGACTGGGCCCGCATCTCCGGCAAGAAGGGCGAGCGGATCGTCTTCATCCGCACGCTCATCACCGGCAAGCAGGGCACCGAGCCGGGCCGGTCGATCGACACCGTGTCCAACACGGGTCAGTACCTCTGATCGGCGGCGGTCAGGTCCGGGTCGCCCGGCCCACGTAGACGTAGCCGAAGGGCCTGCTCGGCGCGGGCCCCGGCAGGTACGTCGTGCGCAGGTCGGTCACCTCGAAGCCCGCCTCGGCCACGAGCGCGGGGATGTCACGGGTCAGGTGGCAGCCGTCGGCGACCCGGCGCTGGACCGGCTCGAGCCGGTGCTGCCAGCGGCGTACGCGCTCGTCGGGGGACAGGCCGTGCTCGGCGAAGTGCAGGGTCCCGCCGGGTCGCAGCACGCGCCGCACCTCGCGCAGCGCCTGGACCGGGTCGGGGATCGTGCACAGCGAGAACGTCGAGAGGGCGGAGTCGAAGCTCGCGTCCGCCGCGTCCAGCGCCTGGCCGTCGAGGCCCGACCGCTCGATCGGCACCCGGCTGCGCTCGCGCCGGCGCTCCGAGAGCCGCCACCCGGTGTCGGAGGGCTCGACGGCGGCGACCCCGGTCACCTCGGCGGGGTAGTGGTCGACGTTGTGGCCTGACCCGAAGCCGATCTCCAGCACCCGGCCGGTCAGCCCGACGCACGCCTCGTCCCGGAAGGGACCGGTCTCCTTCATGCCGCACGACTTCTCCACGATGCGGGGAACGACGTGCTCCGCCCAGATGCCCATGCCTCAGGATGCCCCCGCGAGGCGACGCCCGTCACTGGTGCCGACGCGTAGGCTCGCGGCATGAGTGTGCGTCGCGTCATGGGCACCGAGGTCGAGTACGGCATCTCGGTGGTCGGGCAGCCGTTGGCCAACCCGATGGTCGCCTCCTCGCAGGTCGTCAACGCCTACGCGTCGGCGACGGTGAAGGCCCGCCGCGCGCGCTGGGACTTCGAGGAGGAGTCGCCGCTGCGTGACGCGCGCGGCTTCGACATGTCCCGCCAGGTCGCCGACCCCTCGCAGCTGACCGACGAGGACATGGGGCTGGCCAACGTCATCCTCACCAACGGCGCCCGGCTCTACGTCGACCACGCGCACCCGGAGTACTCCACGCCCGAGGTCACCACGCCCCTCGACATCGTGCGCTGGGACAAGGCGGGAGAGCAGGTGATGCTCGACGCGCAGCGCCGCGCCGGCCAGCTCCCCGGTGGCGCCCCGATCACGCTCTACAAGAACAACACCGACAACAAGGGGGCGTCGTACGGCGCCCACGAGAACTACCTGATGCGCCGCTCGACCCCGTTCGCCGACATCGTGCGGCACCTGACGCCGTTCTTCGTCAGCCGCCAGGTCGTGTGCGGCGCGGGACGGGTCGGCATCGGTCAGGACGGCCGCGAGCACGGCTACCAGGTCAGCCAACGCGCCGACTTCTTCGAGGTCGAGGTCGGCCTCGAGACGACGCTCAAGCGGCCGATCATCAACACCCGCGACGAGCCGCACGCCGACCCGGAGAAGTACCGCCGCCTGCACGTCATCATCGGCGACGCCAACCTGTCGGAGATCTCCACCTACCTCAAGGTCGGCACCACCGCGCTGGTGCTGGCGATGATCGAGGACCGGTTCCTCACCGGCGACCTGACCGTCGACGGCCCGGTCTCGGCGCTGCGCGCGGTGTCGCACGACCCGACCCTGCAGCAGACCATCAGCCTGCGCGACGGCCGCAAGCTCACGGCCGTGCAGCTCCAGCTGGAGTACCTCGACCTCGCCCGCAAGTACGTCGAGGACCGGCTCGGCAACGACGCCGACCCCCAGACGGTCGACGTGCTGGCCCGGTGGGAGTCCGTGCTCGGCCGGCTCGAGCGCGACCCGATGCTGTGCGCGACCGAGCTCGACTGGGTCGCCAAGCTCAAGCTGCTCGAGCAGTACCGCTCCCGCGACGGGCTCGCCTGGGACGACGCCAAGCTGCAGCTGATCGACTACCAGTACTCCGACATCCGGCCCGAGAAGGGCCTCTACCACCGGCTGGTGGGGATGGGCCGGATCGAGCGGCTGCTCGACGACCACGCGGTCGAGGTCGCCATGCACGACCCTCCGGAGGACACCCGGGCCTACTTCCGCGGACGCTGCCTGGAGAAGTACGCCGAGCACGTCGCCGCCGCGTCCTGGGACTCGGTGATCTTCGACCTGCCCGGCCGCGAGTCCCTCCAGCGGGTGCCCACGATCGACCCGATGCGGGGCAGCAAGGCCCACGTCGGCGAGCTCCTGGACCGCTGCGACACCGCCGAACAGCTGTTCGCCGCACTCACCCGCTGAAATTCCGCGTCGGTCCCGCACCGGGGCACCACCGACTCGCTAGGGTCGTAGTGAGCCGAAGGAGAACGACATGGCACAGGAGCAGAAGCAACCCCGCAAGTCCTCGGAGACCGAGGACGCCACCCAGGCAGCTCCCGAGAGCGACGTGGCCGAGCGCAAGGAGTCGCTGGACGACGACGTCGACGCGATCCTCGACGAGATCGACGACGTCCTCGAGACCAACGCCGAGGACTTCGTGAAGTCGTTCATCCAGAAGGGTGGCCAGTGAGCCAGTCACCGCGCCTGCCCGCGGCGTACCTCGTCCCGGGCTCCTCGTCCTTCAGTGACTTCCTCTCCCAGCAGGCACCCGACCTGCTCCCCGCACGGCGTACCCTCCCGCAGGGCCACGCCGGGGACCTCGCCCCGCACGGCACCACGATCGTGGCGGCGACGTTCCCCGGGGGCGTCGTCATGGCCGGTGACCGCCGGGCGACGATGGGCAACATCATCGCCCAGCGCGACATCGAGAAGGTCTTCCCGGCCGACGAGTTCTCCGCGGTCGGCATCGCCGGCACCGCGGGCCTCGCGGTCGAGATGGTGCGGCTGTTCCAGACCGAGCTCGAGCACTACGAGAAGATCGAGGGCAGCACGCTCTCGATGGACGGCAAGGCCAACCGGCTCGCGGCGCTGATCCGCGCCAACCTCGGCATGGCCATGCAGGGCCTGGCCGTCGTCCCGCTCTTCGCCGGCTACGACCTCAACCACTCCCAGGGGCGCATCTTCAGCTACGACGTGACGGGCGGTCGCTACGAGGAGACGGCCTTCCACTCGGTCGGCTCGGGCTCGCTGTTCGCCCGCGGCTCGCTGAAGAAGCTCTACCGCGACGACCTGACGGCCGACCTGACCGTCCAGGCCGTCATCGAGGCGCTGTACGACGCCGCCGACGACGACTCCGCGACCGGAGGCCCCGACATCACCCGCCGGATCTTCCCCGTCGTCCAGGTGATGACCGCCGACGGCGGACGCCGGATGCCCGACTCCGAGGTCGCCGAGATCGCCGACCGGGTGATCGCGGGCCGGATGACGCGCCCCGACGGCCCCGCCGCATCGCTCGAGCAGGGAGGCCGCTGACATGAGCATGCCGTTCTACGTCTCGCCCGAGCAGCTGATGAAGGACCGCGCGGACTTCGCCCGCAAGGGCATCGCCCGGGGCCGGTCGGTCGTCGCCGTCCAGTACGCCGACGGCGTCCTCTTCGTCTCCGAGAACCCCTCCCAGGCGCTGCACAAGGTCTCGGAGATCTATGACCGGATCGCGTTCGCCGCGGTGGGTCGCTACAACGAGTTCGAGAACCTCCGCATCGCCGGCGTACGCCTGGCCGACATGCGCGGCTACGCCTACGACCGCCGCGACGTGACCGGACGCGGGCTGGCCAACGCCTACGCCCAGACGCTCGGCACGATCTTCTCCTCGGGCGGCGAGAAGCCCTACGAGGTGGAGATCTTCGTGGCCGAGATCGGCGACACCGCCGCCGCCGACCAGATCTACCGGCTCACCTACGACGGCCAGGTGGCCGACGAGCACGGCTACGCCGTCATGGGTGGCGCCGCCGACACCGTGGCCTCCCACCTCGAGAAGAGCTACGCCGAGGGCTCCGACCTGGCCTCCGCGCTGGCCCTCGCCGTCGGCGCCCTGGGCCATTCCGACGCCGGCGACCGGGTCATCCCGACCGAGGACCTCGAGGTCGCCGTCCTGGACAGGACCCGCATCCAGCCCCGCAAGTTCTCCCGCCTCTCACCGGCCCGCCTCGACGTGCTCCTCGGCGAGCGGGGCCCCGCCGAGCACGCCCCCGCCGAGCCTGCCGACACCGACCCCGGCCCGGCCTCGTCCGCCCCCACACCCGACGACCCCACCGACCCCACCGACACCTCCAGCGGTGGCGTCGCCCCCCTCGAGGACCCGACCTCCGGCGAGCCCCCCACCGCCCCACCCCTCTGACCGCCGGGTCTCGGGTCCTGCCGTTTGGTCCCCAACGGCACATTTCGGGCCCTAACTGATGCCGTTGGTGACCAAACGGCACGTCGGTCTTCCACAGATTGCTTCGCGGCGGTTTCCTCGATCAGGTTGCGCAGCAGGCTTCCGGCATGACCACAAGACGGCCGCCCGCGATCCTGCGCGGCAACATCCGGCAGACGGGCTTTCAGCGCATCAGTCACGGCGCCTTCCGTGAGGTGGTGGAGGGCCTCGACCCGTTCGATGAGTTCCTGCTCGACCTGAAGGTGTGGCAGCTGGTCCTGCCGGCGGGCGCAGCTTTCACCCACCTGACCGCGGCCGCGCTGCTCGGCTGGCACACACCCACCCTCCCCGAACACCTTCCGGTGTTCGCCGTGGTCGGGCAGGACGATCCGCGACCTCGCCGGCCGGGTCTTCTCTGCTCGCGGGTCCTGCGGCCCTCACCGCCGCGCCTGGTGCACGGGCTTCCGGTCGAGCCGGTGGACCAGATCCTGCTGCGGCTCGCGCGAGACCTCGGCCACCTCGATCTCGTGGTGCTCATCGACTCCGCACGCCGACTGGGACACATCACGCCCGAGGCGATGAAGCGCGTCCTGAACAGCAGGCGACCCGGCGTACGCAACCTCCGCGCTGCGTGGGAGGCCTCGACCGCCAAGTCCCAGTCCGCAGGCGAGACCGTCCTTCGCCTGTTCGACGAGTGCATGGACATACGAGTCGAGCCGCAAGCACTTCTCCACGACGAGGCCGGCAACGTGGTGGGTCAGGCTGACTTGCTGGTCGTCGGGACCACGCAGCTGCACGAGTACGACGGTGCGGTCCATCGGCGCAAGGACCAACACCGTGTCGACCTGCGCCGAGAACGCGGGCTCGGACGCGCTGGGTACCAGCGGCGCGGATTCACACTCGACGACCTGCTCAACCATCCCGCGGTGACCATGCACGAGGTCGATCGGGACCTGGACCGCGGCCATGTCATGGCGCGACTGCGTGCCTGGCGGACCTTGGTCGACAACTCGCTCTACTCCGAACCGGGACGTCGCCGGCTGGTTCAGCGCTGGAACAGGCAGATGGGTGTCACCGATTGGTCACGAACAGCATGACCGGGGCCCGGTTTCCTGCCGTTGGGGACCAAACGGCAATGACCGAGTCCCCGAAGTAGCCGGACACCAGCCATCCGGCCACTACTCTGGGTGAGTGGACCGGCGCATCTTCGGCATCGAGAACGAGTACGGCGTGACCTGCACGTTCAAGGGCCAGCGCCGCCTGAGTCCTGACGAGGTGGCTCGCTACCTCTTCCGGAAGGTCGTCAGCTGGGGGCGCAGCAGCAACGTCTTCCTCCGCAACGGCGCGCGGCTCTACCTCGACGTGGGCAGCCACCCCGAGTACGCCACGCCCGAGTGCGACGACGTGGTCGAGCTGGTGACGCACGACAAGGCGGGGGAGCGGGTCCTCGAGGGACTGCTGCTCGACGCCGAGCAGCGGCTGCACGACGAGGGCATCCAGGGCGAGATCTACCTCTTCAAGAACAACACCGACTCGGCCGGCAACTCCTACGGCTGCCACGAGAACTACCTCGTCGGCCGGGCGGGGGAGTTCTCCCGGCTCGCGGACGTGCTGATCCCGTTCCTCGTGACCCGCCAGATCATCGTCGGCGCCGGCAAGGTGACCCAGACCCCGCGGGGCGCGAGCTACTCCGTCAGCCAGCGCGCGGAGCACATCTGGGAGGGCGTCTCCAGCGCCACCACCCGCAGCCGGCCGATCATCAACACCCGCGACGAGCCGCACGCCGACGCCGAGAAGTACCGCCGCCTCCACGTCATCGTCGGCGACTCCAACATGAGCGAGACCACCACGATGCTCAAGGTCGCCAGCTGCGACCTGGTCCTCCGGATGATCGAGGAGGGCGTGGTGATGCGCGACCTCACGATGGAGAACCCCATCCGTGCGATCCGCGAGATCTCCCACGACGTCACCGGCCGCCGCAAGGTGCGCCTGGCCAACGGCCGCGAGGCCAGCGCGCTCGACATCCAGGCCGAGTACCTCTCCAAGGCCCGCGACTTCGTGGACCGCCGCGAGATCAGCACGCCGGTCATCGAGCAGGCGCTCGACCTGTGGGAGCGCGGCCTGAAGGCCGTCGAGTCCGACGACCTCGGCCTGGTCGACCGCGAGATCGACTGGGTCATCAAGTGGAAGCTGATCGACCGCTACCGCGCCAAGCACGGCCTGCCGATGGGGCACCCGCGGGTCGCCCAGCTCGACCTCGCCTACCACGACATCCACCGCGGCCGCGGCCTCTACTACCTCCTGGAGAAGCGCGGCGCCGTCGCCCGGGTCACCACCGACCTGAAGATCTTCGAGGCCAAGTCCGTGCCGCCGCAGACGACCCGGGCCCGCCTCCGGGGGGAGTTCATCCGCAAGGCCCAGGAGCGCCGGCGCGACTTCACCGTCGACTGGGTGCACCTCAAGCTCAACGACCAGGCGCAGCGCACGGTCCTGTGCAAGGACCCCTTCCGCGCCCACGACGAGCGGGTTCAGCGCCTGATCGACGGCATGTAGCCGGTCATCAGAACCCTTTCAGGTACGCCGGATAGGGTGTGCGCGTTCTGCTACCCGTCCGAAGGTGAACCCTGTGTCCCGACGTTTCCGTCGCCTCCCGCTCGCCCTGCTCCCGCTCGTGCTCGTCGCCGCCCTCAGCGGCTGCGGCAGCGATGACGGGTCCTCGTCCGACTCCGGCTCCCAGGCCCTCGACGCCGTCTCCATCTCCGGCGACTTCGGCAGCGAGCCGACGGTCGACTGGAAGGGGAAGATGACCGCCGACACGATCGAGAACACCACGATCACCGAAGGTGACGGCGCGACCGTCGAGGACGGCGACACGGTCACCACCAACATCTGGATCGGCAACGGCTTCACCCAGAAGAAGGCGTTCAGCACCTACGACGCCAAGCAGCCGCAGGACCTCACGATCGACGACCAGAAGGTCAGCCCCGTCTTCGTCGACGCCATCAAGGGCGCCACGATCGGCTCCCGGATCGCCGTCACGGCCCCGGCCGACAAGGCGTTCGGCGCCAGCGGCAACACCCAGCTCGGCATCGGCAACAAGGACTCCGTCCTGATCATCATCGACCTGATGAGCGAGCCCACTCCGCCGCTCGACGCCCCGAAGGGCGCCTCGAAGCCGTCGCCCGCCTGGGCGCCGAAGCTGGTCCAGAAGGACGGCGCGGTCACCTCGCTCGACTTCTCCAAGGCCCCCGAGCCGGACGGCAAGCTCCACTCGGCCGCCCTCATCCAGGGCACCGGCGCGGTCGTGAAGAAGGGCCAGACCATCACGGTCAACTACCTCGGTCAGGTCTACGGCGGCAAGAAGCCCTTCGACGAGTCCTACAGCAAGGGCGACCCGGTCTCGTTCGGCATCGGCTCCGGCCAGGTCATCCCGGGCTGGGACAAGACGCTGGTCGGCGCCAAGATCGGCAGCCGGATGATCCTCGCGATCCCGCCGGCCGACGGCTACGGCAAGGCCGGCCAGCCCTCCGCCGGGATCAAGGGCACCGACACGCTGTACTTCGTCGTCGACATCCTCGGCGCGAGCTGACGGCGTAGTACACAGGGGCACGTGGACGGGGGAGTGGCATGACGGTGCGGAAGTCCGAGCGACTGCTCAACCTGCTGATCATGCTGCTCGTCCAGCGCACCTACGTGTCCAAGGAGAGGATCCGCGGGATCCTCTACCCGGACTCCACCACCGACGCGTTCGAGAAGATGTTCGAGCGCGACAAGGAGGAGCTCCGCAGCCTCGGGGTGCCGATCGAGGTCGGCAACATGGACGCCTTCTTCGACGACGAGCCCGGCTACCGGATCCGTCCCGACGAGTTCGCCCTGCCGGAGATCAACCTCGAGGCCGACGAGGCAGCGGTCATCGGCCTGGCCACGCGGGTGTGGGAGCACGCCCGCCTGGCCGAGGCCACGACCGAGGCCGTCCGCAAGCTCACGGCGCTCGGCGTGCCCCTCGACGTGTCCGCGCTCGACATCGCCCAGCCCCGCCTGACCGCCGACGAGCCGGCGTTCGACGTGTTCTGGGAGGCCACCCAGGAGCGCACCCCCGTCGAGTTCGAGTACCGCCGCTCGGGGCAGCCCACCGCCACCACGCGCCACCTGCAGCCGTGGGGGGTCGTGCGCTACTCCGGTCGCTGGTACGCCGTCGGCCTGGACACCGACCGCGGCGAGGAGCGGGTCTTCCGCCTCTCCCGCGTCGAGGGCGCCGCGCGCAAGACCGGCGAGCCCGCGTCGTACGACGTCCCCGCCGGCACCGACCTGCGCGAGACCGCCCGCCGGCTCGCGCCCGCCCCGACCACCGAGCGGGCCGTCGTCCTGGTCCGCGCCGGCGCCGGCCTCGCGCTGCGCCGCGTCGCCGAGAGCGTCGAGACGGGCGTCGACGGTCCCGACACCGGCACGGCCTGGGACCGGCTCGTCGTGGTCCGCAACGGTCAGGGACTCGCCGACGAGATCCTGGGCCACGGCGCCGACGTCCTCGTCGAGGAGCCGGCCACCCTGCGCGACGAGGTCGTGGCGCGGCTGACCGCGGCGGTCGGGGGTGCGGCATGACCACCGCCCGTCCCGCACCCAGCGGCGCCAAGGACCAGGTCGCCCGGCTCCTCACCCTCGTGCCGTTCCTGCACGCCCGCGGCCAGGTCCGCCTCGACGACGCGGCCGCAGCGCTCGGCGTGCCCGCCGACCAGCTGGTCAAGGACCTCAAGGTCCTCCTCATGTGCGGCCTCCCCGGGGGCTACCCCGACGACCTGATCGACGTCGATCTCGACGCCCTCGAAGGCCCCGAGGCCGACGGCGTCATCCGCGTCTCCAATGCCGACTACCTCGCCCGACCCCTGCGGCTGACTCCCACCGAGGCCACGGCGATCATCGTGGCGCTGCGGGCGCTCCGCAACGGCGCCACCGACGAGACCCGGGTCGTGGTGGACCGCGCGCTGGCCAAGCTCGAGGCGGCCGCCGCCGAGGGCACCGCCGCGCCGCGGATCGACCCCGGCGACGAGCCGGTCGAGGCGGACCTGTCGCGGCTGGAGGCCCGGCTCCGCGACGCCGCCCGGCGCCAGCGCCAGGTCCGGCTGACCTACTTCGTGCCGTCCCGCGACGAGGAGTCCGAGCGCACCGTCGACCCACGCGGCGTCGTGACCGCCAACGGCTTCGCCTACCTCGACGCGTGGTGCCACAGCGCCGAGGCGCCGCGGCTGTTCCGGCTCGACCGGATCCACGAGGCGGAGGTCCTCGAGACGGCGATCGAGACCCCTCCGGAGGCCCCGCGCGACCTCGGCGACGGCCTCTTCGCCCAGTCGTCCGAGACCACCCGGGTCCGGCTGCTCCTCGAGCCGGCCGCCCGCTGGGTCGTCGAGTACTACCCCGTCGAGTCGGTGCGCCAGCGCGCCCGTGGCCGGCTCGAGGTCGCGCTCCAGGTCGCCGACGAGCGCTGGCTCCAGCGCGTGCTGCTCCGGCTGGCCCCGCACGCCCGGGTGATCAGCCCCCCGGAGCTCACCACCACGTTCACCGACGCCGCGCAGGCTGCCCTCAGCCTCTACAACCACCCCGGCGTACGATGAAGACGTCCGTCTCCACCACGTGAGGACCCACATGAACTCGCTCGCCATCGCCGGCCTCGGGACCCCCGAGCTCCTGATCATCCTGGCCGTCGTGATCCTGCTCTTCGGTGCCTCCAAGCTCCCCGAGCTCGCGCGCGGCAGCGGCCGCGCGCTGCGGATCTTCAAGGCCGAGACCAAGGGCCTGACGGACGACGACGAGATGAAGACCCCCGAGCAGCGCGAGCTCGACGCCCGCCAGGCCGAGCTCGACGCCGAGCGCGACCGCCTCGCGCGCGAGCAGCAGCACCGCGACGACACGACTGCCTGACCCCTCCGTGGCGTTCTCTGTCGGCGGTGTCGTGCGCCTGCTGCGCGGCGCACCGCAGCACCCCGTCGGCCCGGACGGCCGGATGGCGCTCTCGGACCACCTCCGCGAGCTCCGCGCCCGGCTGATCCGGTCGGCGCTGTTCCTGTTCGTGGTCTTCTTCGTGGCGCTGTTCTTCTACGGCCAGCCCCACGGCGGCCTCCTCGAGCTCGTCCTGGGCCCCTACAACCAGGCCCGCGAGGCGCTGGACCAGAAGACCCAGACCACGGCGTACGTCGCGGGCGCCACCGGGCCGCTGATGCTGCAGCTCAAGCTGTGCGGTGTCGCCGCGATCGTGGTCTCCAGCCCCTACTGGCTCTACCAGATCTGGGGCTTCATCGTCCCCGGCCTGCACCCCAAGGAGCGGAAGTGGTCGCGGGTGTTCGCCGCGGTCGCCGGCCCGCTGTTCTTCGTGGGTGTCGCGACGGGCTACTACGTGCTCCCCAAGGGTCTCGAGGTGCTGATCGGGTTCACCCCGGCCCAGCTGCAGAACCTCGTCGAGTTCGGCGAGTACTTCTCCTTCCTGACCCGGATGCTGCTGGTCTTCGGCATCTCCTTCGAGATCCCGCTGTTCGTGATCATGCTCAACCTCGCCGGCGTCGTGTCCGGCAAGGCGATCGGGCGCTACCGGCCGTGGATCATCCTGGGCACGTTCGTCTTCGCGGCCGTGGCCACGCCCTCCACCGACCCGTTCTCGATGCTGATGCTGGCCGTCCCGATGCTGGTGCTCTTCCTCATCGCCGAGGTCGTGGCCCGCACCGTCGACCGCGCCAAGGTCCGCAAGCGGGCCGCCACCGGCACCGACCAGTGGGCCGACGACGAGATCTCACCCCTGTGATCGCCCCGGTGAGCACCCCGTGAGCGGGCCCCAGACCTTCGACCTCGTCGACGTCGATCCCTTCGACCTGCCCGCCTGGCTCGGCGAGAGCGACGTCGTCTGGGAGCCCGACCTCGGCGTCCGGACCGGCCACCACGTGCTCGGCCGGCTGACCAGCGCCGGCGAGGACGAGCTGCCCTGCGACCTGCTGGCGGTCGACGAGGCCTACCCCGTCCCGGTCGCCGACGACCGCGCGCGGCTGCACGCCCACCAGGCCTGGCGGCACGGCCAGATCCTTCTGGTCACCGTGGAGGGCCGGCTCACGATGGCCGTGCCCGGCACGTCCTTCAGCGCCGACGTCGTCCTCGACGCCCTGAGCCGGCTGGCCAAGGCCGTCGGCGCCTCAACGGACCGCTACGCCGCGCTGCTCCGCATCGGCTCGGAGAAGCACCGTCGTTCGCGCTGATCGCACCCCCTCCGGCCGCTAGTCTCGGCGCGTGACCGGCAGCTCCCGCGAGATCGCGCTCCTCACCAACCCCACGTCGGGCAAGGGCAAGGGGGCACGGGCCCGCGCCGCGGTCCTGCCCCGGCTCCGCGCGGCCGGCATCGCCGTCCGCGACCTCCAGGGCGGCAACGCCGACGAGGCCCTCGACCTGGCCCGCCAGGCCGTCGCGGACGGCGTCGACTCGCTCGTCGTCTGCGGAGGGGACGGGATGGTCCACCTGGGCGCCCAGGCCGTCGCCACGACGTCGACCAGCCTCGGGATCATCCCGGCCGGCACCGGCAACGACGTCGCGCGCTACTTCGACATCCCGCGCAAGGACGCGCTGGCGGCGGCGGACCGGGTGATCGCGGCCCGCACCCGCACGATCGACCTGGCCCGCAGCGGCTCGTCGTACTTCGTGACCGTGCTGGCGGCCGGCTTCGACGCCATCGTCAACGAGCGCGCCAACCGGATGACCTGGCCCAAGGGGCAGATGCGCTACAACCTCGCCACGCTGGCGGAGCTGCGCACCTTCGAGCCGCTGCCCTACACCCTCGAGCTCGACGGCGTGGTGCATCGCCTCGACGCGATGCTCGTCGCCGTCGGCAACGGTCCGTCCTTCGGGGGCGGGCTGCGGATCACCGAGGGCGCGGTCCTCGACGACGGGATGCTCGACGTGGTGATCATCAAGACGATGACCAAGCCCGACCTGATCCGCACCTACCCCAAGCTCTTCAAGGGCACCCACGTCACCCACCCGCAGTACGAGCACCACCGGGTCCGTACGGTCACGGTCGCCGCGCCCGGCATCGTGTCCTACGCCGACGGCGAGCGGTTCGGCCCGCTGCCGCTGACCATCGAGTGCGCCCCCGGAGCGTTGACCGTCCTCTGCTGACCTCGCCCGTAGGGTGGGGGCCATGAGCACGGCCGACGACCTCTCGCCGGCGGAGCGGTACGCCGACTACCGCAACGGCCGCAAGCACCCGGTCTTCCGGGCCTTCGAGAGCCTCTACTCCTTCCCCCTCGACGACTTCCAGGCGCGCGCCTGCCACGAGATCGAGGACGGGCGCGGCGTGCTGGTCGCCGCGCCCACCGGCTCGGGCAAGACGATCGTCGGCGAATTCGCGGTCCACCTGGCGCTCGAGACCGGGCGCAAGTGCTTCTACACGACGCCGATCAAGGCGCTGTCCAACCAGAAGTACAACGACCTCGCGGCCCGCTACGGGCCTGACCAGGTCGGCCTGCTCACCGGTGACAACTCCGTCAACGGCGAGGCGCCCATCGTCGTGATGACGACCGAGGTGCTGCGCAACATGCTGTACGCCGGCTCCCGGACCCTGCTCGGCCTGGGCTTCGTGGTCATGGACGAGGTGCACTACCTCGCGGACCGTGCCCGGGGTGCGGTGTGGGAGGAGGTGATCATCCACCTGCCCGAGTCGGTGGCGCTGGTCTCGCTCTCGGCCACCGTGTCCAACGCCGAGGAGTTCGGCGAGTGGCTGGCGACCGTCCGTGGCGACACGACCACCATCGTGGAGGAGAAGCGGCCCGTGCCGCTCTACCAGCACGTCATGGTCGGCAAGCGGCTCCTCGACCTCTTCGCCGACTCCGACGTCGACGCCAAGGCGGGCTTCGTCAAGGAGGGCGCCCCGGTCAACAACGAGCTGCTCCGGATCGCCCGCGACGACTGGGCGTCGAGCCGGATGAAGGACCGCCGGTCCCCGCGCGGCCGCTCCCAGGCCGGCGGACGGGGCGGCAGCGGTGCAGGCAAGGGCGGCGGGCCCAAGCAGGTCGGCAACGGCCGGCGGGTCTGGATCCCCAGCCGCTACGACGTCATCGACCGGCTCGACCGCGAGGGCCTCCTGCCCGCCATCGTGTTCATTTTCAGCCGGGTCGGCTGCGACGCGGCCGTGACCCAGTGCCTCAACGCCGGCATCCGGCTCACGTCGCCGGAGGAGCGCGACGCGATCTACGAGTTCGTCGAGGAGAGCTGCCGCCACCTGCCGGAGGAGGACCTCCAGGTCCTCGGCTACCACGACTTCCTCGACGGCCTGACCCGCGGCGTCGCGGCGCACCACGCGGGCATGCTGCCGGCGTTCAAGCAGTGCGTCGAGGAGCTCTACCTCCGCGGCCTGTGCAAGGTCGTCTTCGCCACCGAGACCCTGGCGCTCGGCATCAACATGCCCGCCCGCACCGTCGTCATCGAGAAGCTGACGAAGTGGAACGGCGAGACCCACGCCGACATCACGCCGGGGGAGTACACCCAGCTCACCGGCCGGGCCGGCCGCCGGGGCCTCGACGTCGAGGGCCACGGCGTCGTGCTCTGGCAACCCGGGATCAACCCGCGGGAGGTCGCGGGTCTCGCCTCGACCCGGACCTACCCGCTCCGTTCGTCCTTCCGGCCGTCGTACAACATGGCGGTCAACCTCGTGCACCAGTTCGGCCGCGAGCGCTCGCGCGAGCTGCTGGAGCAGTCGTTCGCCCAGTTCCAGGCCGACAAGGCGGTCGTCGGGCTGGCCCGGCAGCTCCGCAAGAGCGAGGACGCGCTCGACGGCTACCGGGAGGCCGCCACCTGCCACCTCGGCGACTTCATGGAGTACGCCGCCCTCCGCCGCCGGATCAGCGACGCAGAGAAGGGCGCCGCGAAGTCGCGCCGCAACGACCGGCGCGAGGAGGCGCTCGCCTCGCTGGCACAGCTGAAGCCGGGTGACGTGATCGAGGTGCCGACCGGCAAGTTCGCCGGCTTCGCGGTCGTCATCGACCCGGGGTTCTCCGCGGAGGGCCCGCGCCCCTACGTCGTGACCGCCGACCGGCAGGCCCGGCGGCTGGCGATGATCGACTTCCCGACGCCGGTGGCCGCGGTGACCCGGCTGAAGATCCCGAAGAACTTCAACGGCCGCAACCCGCAGATGCGCCGCGACCTCGCCTCGGCGCTGCGGTCCCGCACGCACAACCTCACCTCGCCCCCGACCCGGCCCGGCAAGGCGCCGGTCGACAGCGGCACCGAGCGCGACGTGACCCGGCTGCGCAACGAGATGAAGGCGCACCCGTGTCACCAGTGCCCCGACCGCGAGGACCACGCCCGCTGGTCGGAGCGGTGGTTCAAGCTGGACCGGGACGCCAAGACCCTCAAGCGCCGTGTCGAGCAGCGCACCAACACCGTGGCGCGGCAGTTCGACCGGGTGTGCGAGGTGCTGACGGCGCTGGAGTACCTCGACGGTGACGAGGTGACCCCCCGCGGGCGGCACCTGATGCGGCTCTACTCCGACATGGACCTGGTGGCCGCCGAGTCGCTGCGCCACGGCCTGTGGGACGGCCTCACGCCCTCCGAGCTGGCGGCCGCGTTGTCGGTCCTCGTCTTCGAGGCCCGGCGCCCCGACGACGCCAGCTCGCCGCGGATCCCCGGCGGCCCGGTCAAGCCGGTCGTGGGGGAGATGGTGAAGCTGTGGGGCGAGCTCGACGCGCTGGAGCGCGAGCACCACCTCGACTTCCTGCGCGCGCCGGACCTGGGGTTCGCGTGGGCGGCGTACCGCTGGGCCGAGGGCGACGACCTCGACGACGTCCTCGGGGCCATCGAGCTCGCGGCCGGCGACTTCGTGCGCTGGATGAAGCAGCTGCTCGACCTGGCCGGCCAGGTGGCCGACGCGGCCGGCGACGCCGAGCTGCGCGAGACCGCGCGCGAGGTCGTGAGGCGGCTGCGGCGCGGTGTCGTGGCCTACTCGGGACTGGCCGACTGATCCAGCCGCTGGTCTGGTCCGCTTCGTTACGTCCCTGTTGCGGGAACCCGTGAGTCCGGGGTGAACCGCGATTTACCCCAGGTTGGTGCTGGTGCGCGGGGCCGCGGCGCCCCTAGATTCATCGTGTGGTCCCAACGCCGGCCCACTCATGAGTCCTCGGACCGGGGGGTCGTGCGTGTCCCGGAAGTCGCGAGGGGAACAGCAGGGGTTCGTTCCCTTCTGTGGCTCGTCGCTCCGGGTGGGACTACGGCGCACGACCGCCGATCACGGTCTGCGCAAACATCCAGGCCACCGGCCGATCCCCTGTCGGACCCGGTGACCTGCGAGGCCGGTGGACGGCCGATCGGGCGGACGTCCACCGGTCGCCGCTCTGCCCGTCAGTCGCCCCGGACCGCGCGGGCCAGAGCGTCGTCGAGACCGGTGTCGCCGCCGACGAGGTTCCACTGGTGCCCCACGCTGAGGTCCTCGTCGACCAGGCGGGCCACCACCGCGGCGACATCGGCGCGCGTGACGTCGCCGCGCTCGACGTGCTCGCCGAGCTCGACCAGCCCGGTGGCCGGGTCGTCGGTCAGGCGACCGGGTCGCAGGATCGTCCACGCAAGATCGCTGGCCCGCAGGGCCGCGTCCGCGTCGCGCTTGGCCTCGACGTAGGCCCGCCAGACATCGCCGGTGTCCTCGGGCAGCGGCGCGTCGACGCCGATCGCGGAGATCTGGATGAAGCGACGGATCCCGGCGAGGCGGGCCCCCTCGATGGACTTCAGCGAGCCCTCGAGGTCCACGGTCCGCTTGCGCTCGATGTTGCCGTCGGGGCCGCCGCCGGCGGCGAACACGACGACCTGACAACCCTCGAAGGCCGCGGCGAACGCGGCGGCGTCCTGCTGCTCGACGTCGAGCATCCGCACCTCCGCCCCGAGGCCCTCGAGCTCGCCCCGATGGGCCTCGTTCCGGACCAGGGCGACCGGCTGGTGACCGGCGGCGACGAGGGGCTCGTGGAGGAGTCGGGCCACCTGTCCGTGGCCCCCGACGACTGCGACATGGCTCATGTCCCCCGACTGTACGGCGCGGCCCCAGCCGGGACCGGACGGTCATTTCCGACCCGGCGGGCCCCGTGATCGGCGTACGGTCTCGGGTGCGGGCGCCGCGCTGCCCGCATCGGTGGCGGGTGACGAGGGAGAAGCCGATGGACGACCACACCGGGTTGCTCGTGATCGGCGCCGGTCCCTACGCCTACGCCGCGGCCGCGCACGCCCGGGCGCACGGCATCCCGACACGCATCCAGGGCGAGCCGATGTCGTTCTGGCGCCGACGGATGCCCGCCGAGATGTTCCTGCGCTCCGGCCCGGACTGGCACCTCGACGCGGCCGGGGAGCACACATTCGCGGCCTACTTCGAGGACCGTGGCCTCAGCTCTGCCGAGCACGACCCGATCCCGATCGGCGTGTTCCTGGACCACACCGACTGGTTCGCGGAGCAGAAGAAGCTCGACGTGGACTGGCGTCTGGTGACCGCGCTGGAGCCCCTCGACCACGGCGGTTTCGTCGCGACCCTCTCCGACGGCTCGCGGCTCGGCGCCGAGAAGGTGCTGGCCGCGCCGGGGGTGGGGTTCTTCGCGGATCTCCCCGAGTGGGTCACCGAGGTGCCGTCCGACCGCTTCTCCCACACCAGCGACCTGGTGACCTTCGGCGACCTGGCCGGCGCCCGGGTCGTGGTGGTGGGCGGGCGACAGAGCGCCTACGAGTGGGCGGCGCTGCTGTGCGACCACGGGGTGGCCCGGGTCGACCTGGTGCACCGGCACGAGGTCCCGGCCTTCGAACGAGTCAGCTGGGGCTTCGTGGACGACTACGTCGAGGAGACGCTGCGCACCCGCGGCTGGTGGCGCGGTCTGTCCGACGCGGAGCGGGCCGCCATCGCGACGAGGTTCTGGCAGGTCGGCCGGCTGACCCTCGAGCCGTGGCTCGTGCCGCGGCTGCTGCCCGACGTCGTACGCCGGCACCCGGGGACGGCCGTGACCCACGTCGGCAACCGTCCCGACGGCACGCTCGTGCTCGAGCTCTCCAACGGCAGCCCCCTGGAGGCCGATCACGTGGTGTTCGCCAGCGGCTACCGCGCCGACCTCGCGGCCGTGCCCTACCTCGCCGGCGTGCTCGACCAGGTGTCGGTGACCGACGGCTTCCCGGACCTCAACGAGGGCATGGAGACGACGCTGCCGGGGCTGTTCGTGACCGGCTTCACCGCGACCCGGGACTTCGGCCCGTTCTACGGCTTCACCAAGGGCTGCCCGTCGGCGGCCCGGATCGCGGTGGGGGAGATGCTCAGCGTGCGGTGAGGACCTCGACGAGCCGCTGCATCGGGCTCTCCAGCCCGTAGCGCTCGGCCAGGGCCAGCACCCGCTCGGGGTCGCGGGGAGTCCGGGGGAGCGCGGTGGCCGGCGTACCGAGGTCGATGTCGCGCGCGACGGCGACCACCGTGGGCGCGACCTCGAGGTAGTCCAGGGCGGCCTTGATCTTGCCGCGGGGGCCGGGGCCCATGTCGGCGTCGGGGTCGTGCGCCGCCGAGACGATGCCGTCGATGTCGCCGAAACGCTCGAGCAGCGTCGCCGCGGTCTTCTCGCCCACGCCCTTGACCCCCGGCAGGCCGTCGGACATGTCGCCGCGCATGGTGGCGAAGTCGGCGTACTGGTGGGCGTCGATGGCGTACTTGGCCCGCACCCACTCGTTGGTGACTCGCTCGTGGTTGCCCACGCCGCGGGCGATGTAGAGGACCCGGACGTCGGCCTCGTCGTCGACGAGCTGGAACAGGTCGCGGTCGCCGGTGACGATGTCGACGGGCTGGCCGGCGCCGGTCGCGAGGGTGCCGATGACGTCATCGGCCTCGTAGCCGTCCGCGCCGACGACGGTGATCCCGAGCGCGTCGAGCACCTCGAGGATGATCGGCACCTGGACCTGCAGCGGGTCGGGGACCTCCTCGACGTCCGGCGCCGCCCCGGGCACCTCCTCGACCACGCGGTGCGCCTTGTACGACGGGATCAGGTCGACCCGCCACTGCGGCCGCCAGTCGTTGTCCCAGCAGCAGACGAGGTCGGTCGGGCCGTAGTCACCGACGAGCCGCGAGATGAAGTCGAGCAGCCCGCGCACGGCGTTGACGGGAGTGCCGTCAGGGCCGCTGATCTCGGGCACGCCGAAGAACGCGCGGAAGTACAGGGACGCGGTGTCGAGCAACATCAATCGGCCCGTGTCGGTGCTGGTCACGGGCGGCATCCTGCCACGTCGCGACCGCTACGCTTCCGGGATGAGCACGTCCGACGTCGAAGCGACCGACCGCAAGATCCTCGAGCTGCTGGCCACCGACGGTCGGATGTCCTTCACCGACCTCGGCAAGGCCACCGGCCTGTCCACCTCCGCCGTCCACCAGCGGGTCAAGCGGCTCGAGTCGCGCGGGTTGATCAAGGGCTACGTCGCGATCGTCGACCACGACCAGATCGGGCTGCCGCTCACGGCCTTCGTCTCGATCCGCCCCATCGACCCCTCCCAGCCCGACGACTCCCCGGACCGGCTCGCCGACATCCGCGAGATCGAGTCGTGCTGGTCGGTCGCCGGCGACGAGTCCTACATCCTGAAGGTCCGCGTGGCCACCCCCGCCGCCCTCGAGGACCTGCTCGCCCGGATCCGGTCCGCCGCCAACGTCTCCACCCGGACCACGATCGTGCTGTCGACGCCGTACGAGAACCGGCCCGCCTAGTCCGACCGTGCAGCGCCCAGCCCGGGAGTGCCGAGCGTTGCCGTTTGGTCCCCAACGGCACGTTTCACGCGGTCGAACATGCCGTTGGTGACCAAACGGCATCGCTCGTCGTGTCGGACGGGTCGGCGGAGCGGCCTGGGGCGCGCCCGGGACCTCCGACCCGCCGGCAGCTCACCGTTTGGTCACCAACGGCAGGTCCGGACCCCGATTTCATGCCGTTGGGGACCAAACGGCATGCCCGGCCGGCCCCCAACGGCCCTCAGTACGCCTGCAGCGCCGCCATCCGCCGCGAGGCCTCGGCGACCTCAGCAGCCTTCAGCTCGGACGCGTCGAGGTCGGCGTGGTCGGCCCACCACTGCTGGCCGGCCTCGGGGAGGGTGTGGATCGGGTCGTAGTACTCGTAGGTGCGCGAGAGGGCGTCGGACGCGGTGGCCTCGATGGAGGTCCGGTAGTTCTTCGTCCAGTACGAGATGCCCCGCTCGGTGTCGTACGACGAGACCTGGTGCACCCAGCGCTTGCCGACGAACGGCACGTCGCAGACGATCCGCGGGGTGGCGAAGCCGGGGAGGTAGCCCATGATGTGGTGCTGCAGCCGCTGTGCGTCGGCCACCGAGACCCGCCAGTGCTCCGAGAACGGGATCATGTCGCACATGTAGAAGTAGTAGGGCATGATCTGCGCGCCGTCGAGCAGCCGGAAACACAGGTCGAGCAGCGCGTGCGGGTCGGCGTTGACGCCGTTGAGCAGCACGCCCTGGTTGCGCACGTCGCGCACCCCCGCCTCCAGCATCGCGGCCGACGCCTGCGCGACGATCGGGGTGATGGAGTTGGCGTGGTTGGCGTGGGTGTGGATCGCCAGGGACACCCCGCGCGATCGGGCGAGGCCGGCGACGCGAGCCATGCCGGCGCGGACGTCGTCCTGCAGCCAGTGCTGGGGGAGGCCGATCAGGGCCTTGGTGGCGAGCCGGATGTCGCGGATGTTGTCGACCTCGAGCAGCGACATCAGGAAGGCCTCGAGGCGGGGCCACGGCATGTTGGCCACGTCGCCGCCGGAGACCACCACGTCGCGCACCTGCGGCGTACGGCGCAGGTAGTCGAGCATCGACTCGAGCCGGTCGTTGGGCTTGCCCACGAACTTGAGCTTGTCGATGGTCGGCGTCGAGTTGCCGACCAGGTCCATCCGCGTGCAGTGCCCGCAGTACTGCGGGCAGGTCGGCAGCAGCTCGGCCAGCACCTTGGTGGGGTAGCGGTGGGTGAGCCCCTCGGCCACCCACATGTCGTGCTCGTGCAGGGAGTCGCGGGTGGCGTGCGGGTGCGAGGACCAGTCGGTACGTCGATCGCTGAACACCGGGATCATGTAGTGGCGGACCGGGTCGGCGTAGAACGCGTCGGTCAGCGAGCCCGGGCCGGCGGGGCTCGACTGGGGGACCATCGTGTTCATCATCTGCGGCGGCACCAGCATCGACATGGTCGCCCGCTCGGCCTGGTCGCGCTCGAGGTCGGCGTAGAACCGCTCGTCGACGAGGTCACCGAGCAGGTCGCGCAGCTGCTTGACGTTCTTGATGCAGTGGGCGCGCTGCCACTGGACCGAGGCCCAGTCGGCCGCCGTGACGTCCTTCCAGCCCGGGAACCGGGTCCAGTCCGGCTCGACGAGCTCCACCCGCTGGTAGGGGTAGGGCTGTCCGGTCTCCAGACCAATCGCGGTCTCGATGCTCATGGCGTCTCCTGTGCGGCGCGTCAGTTGTGAGAGCTGCGGCTCCTCTGTCAGAGTACGAGGAGATTGTTCGGCCTGTCGAATGACACACCGCAACATTTCCTGTCCGCCACCAGTTTCGACGGAGGACCAGCGGCCATGGCGCCCCGTTCCAGTGATCCGACCGGCCTGCACCGCGTCCTCGACGACGCGACCGTGCTGCCCCAGGCGGCCCAGCGGCTCGACACCACCCGGACGCTGTGGCCCGACGAGGTCCGGGTCCGCGTCGAGACCCTCAACCTCGACGCCGCGTCCTACCGCCAGCTCGAGCGCAAGCACGGGGGAGGGGGGGAGGCCATCCGGGCCGAGGTCCTCGACATCGTCGCGAGCCGCGGCAAGATGCAGAACCCCGAGACCGGCTCCGGCGGCATGCTCGTCGGGGTCGTCGAGGAGGTCGGCCCCGAGTCGCCCCTCGGCCTGGCCGTCGGCGACCGGATCGCCACCCTGGTCTCGCTGACCCTGACGCCGCTCGTCATCGAGGACGGACTGGCCCGCTGGGACGGCCGCGGCGAGCAGGTGCCGTGCGACGGCTACGCCGTCCTCTTCGGCCGCTCCATCGCGGCCGTCATCCCCGACGACCTGCCCGCGGCGCTCAGCCTGTCGGTGATGGACGTGTGCGGCGCCCCCGCGCTGACCGCCCGGGTCGTCGCGGGCTACGAAGCCCCCATCGTCGCCGTCATCGGCGGCGGAGGGAAGTCGGGCTCGCTCAGCCTCGCCGCGGCGTGGCAGGCCGGGGCGGCCCGGACCATCGGCGTGGTCCCGCACGAGCGCGAGGCAGCACTGCTCCGCGAGGCGGGCCTCGCCGACGAGGTCGTCGTCGCAGACGCCCGTGACCCCATCGCCCTGCGCGATGCGGTGACGGCCGCGGGGGGGCCGGCCGACATCACGGTCGTCTGCGTCGACGTGCCCGGCTGCGAGGGCGGCGCGATCCTCGCGACCGCCGACCGCGGCACCGTCATCTTCTTCTCGATGGCGACCTCGTTCTCGGCCGCCGCACTCGGCGCCGAGGGCGTCGCCGCCGACGTCACCATGCTGGTGGGCAACGGCTACGTGCCGGGCCACGCGGCGTACGCCATGGAGCTGCTGCGCACCCACGACGGCGTACGCCGGCTCTTCGAAGGACGTCTGGAGGCCCTCGCATGACCCGCATGACCCGGGGCAAGCTCGACCTCGACCCAGCTACCGTCAAGCAGGCCCGGGCACTGGCCCGCAAGGCCGGCCGCCCGATCGTCACGATGGCCAAGAAGCACACCACCGTCGCCGTCGAGCGGGCCACGCTGCGCCTGGCCGGCCTCGAGGGTGCCGACGCGGAGGGCACGCCCTGGGTCAACCGGCTCATGGACGTCGTCCGCGCCGACACCGGCCTCGAGCACGGCGTCGCGCTCCCGGTCTGGGACGCCCTGGTCCGCGGCGAGGCCGACGACCTGTCCACACTGGCCCAGAAGGCCTCGGCCGGCTCGGTCACGTTCCGGCTGCCCGAGGGCAAGGACGCCGAGCGCGCCCGCAAGGCTTCGCGCACCCAGGTCGGCCGCGGCATCAAGCGCATCGACGCCCGCCGCGTCGAGCGCGACCGACTGATCAAGCGCTTCGGTGACGCGCCGCGCAAGCCGTGGATCTACCTCATCGTCGCCACGGGCGACATCCACGAGGACATCCCACAGGCCCAGCAGGCGGCCCGCGAGGGCGCGGACATCATCGCGGTGATCCGGTCGACCGGGCAGAGCCTGCTCGACTACGTGCCCGAGGGGGCGACCCGCGAGGGCTTCGCCGGCACCTACGCGACGCAGGAGAACTTCCGTCTGATGCGCGCCGCCCTCGACGAGTCCAGCAAGGAGCTCGGCCGCTACGTCCGGCTCACCAACTACGCCTCGGGCCTGTGCATGCCGGAGATCGCGGCGCTGGCCGGTCTCGAGCGGCTCGACATGATGCTCAACGACTCGATGTACGGCATCCTCTTCCGCGACATCAACCCGATCCGGACCTTCGTCGACCAGCGCTTCAGCCGCCAGGTCCACGCCCGCGCCGGCATCATCATCAACACCGGCGAGGACAACTACCTCACCACCGCCGACGCGGTCGACGCCGCCCACACCGTCACGACCAGCCAGCTCCTCAACGAGTACTTCGCCAAGGAGGCCGGCCTCGAGGACTGGCAGCTCGGCCTGGGTCACGCCTTCGAGATCGACCCCGAGGTGCCCGACTCGTTCCGTCTCGAGCTGGCGCACGCGATGCTCGCCCGGGACCTGTTCCCGAACGCCCCGCTCAAGTGGATGCCGCCCACGCGGCACATGACCGGCGACGTGTTCCGCGGCTACCTCCTCGACGGGTTCTTCAACCTCGTCGGTGCGCTGACCGGCCAGGGCATCCTGCTCGTCGGGATGATGACCGAGGCCGTCGTGACGCCGTGGCTCTCCGACCGCGACCTGGCCCTGCAGAACGTCCGCTACGTCATGAACGCCGCCGGCAACCTCCACCAGGACTTCCGCCCCGAGCCCGACGGCTTCATCGCCAACCGGGCCCGCCAGGTGCTGGGGGAGTCGATCGACCTGATGGGCCAGATCCTCGACCACGAGCACGGCCTGCTCGACGCGATCGCCGACGGCACCTTCGGCCTGATGAAGCGCCCGCAGGACGCCGGCCGCGGCCTGGACGGCGTGGCGAAGAAGTCCAGCGCCTACTACAACCCGGCGTCCGAGCTCCTGGAGGAGAAGTGAGCACGATCGTCCGCCCGTACGGCGACACCACCGGCGACGGGATGGTGCAGCTCAGCTTCACCCTGCCGATCCCGCACTCGAAGGTGGCCGAAGGGGCCGCGGCCCAGCTGGCCAACAAGATGGGCATGGACCCGGCGCTGGTCGTGCACGCCAAGCCGATGGGCCCGGACTTCACGTTCTTCGTCGTCTACGGCCGGGTGCACCACCTCGTCGACGTCAGCAAGGTCGAGGTCGTCGAGCGCGACTACCCGCTGCTGACGCCGAAGGAGGTCAACGCCGCGGTCAAGCGCAGCCTGCGCCGGCGCCTCGTCGTCGTGGGTGCGTGCATCGGCACCGACGCCCACACCGTCGGGATCGACGCCATCCTCAACATCAAGGGGTTCGCGGGGGAGAAGGGGCTGGAGTACTACCGGGAGGTCAAGGTCGTGAACCTCGGCGCCCAGGTCTCCGTCCCGCAGCTCGTCGAGCGGGCTCGCGCCGAGAAGGCCGACGCCGTGCTCGTCTCCCAGGTGGTCACCCAGCGCGACGCCCACCTGCTCAACACCCGCGAGATGTCCGCGGCGTTCCGTGAGTCCTACCCCTCCGACCGGCGTCCGCTGCTCATCGTGGGCGGCCCCCGCTTCGACGAGTCCGCGGCCGCCGAGCTCGGCGTCGACCGGGTCTTCGGCCGCGGCACCACCCCGGGCGAGGTCGCGTCGTACCTCGTCGCCCAGCTCGCTCCCACCCCGTCCACGAGGAAGGCATCCTGATGGCCCCCCACGAAGGCGCCGTGGTCGGCACCCGCGTCGTGCACCGCCGCTACGTGCCCTACTCCCACGCCCACTACGCCGGCAGCCTGGTCGACGGGGCCTACAGCCTGGGCCTCTTCGGCGACGTCGCCACCGAGATGTGCATCCGCACCGACGGTGACGAGGGACTGTTCGCCTCCTACTCCGACGTGCAGTTCCGGGCGCCCGTCCGCGCGGGCGACGTCCTGGAGATCACCTGCGAGCTCACCCGTGTCGGCACCCGGTCGCGGGTCATGGACTTCGCCGTGTACGTCGTGGCGCGCGGTGCCGCGACCGAGGCCGCACCCGGCGCGGCCGAGGTCCTGGCCGAGCCGTTGCTCGCCACCAGCGCGACCGGCACCGTCGTCGTCCCCGGTTGACCCGAGGTCCGCCATGCGGGACGAAGCGGTCCGGACATCTGGACCGCTCCCGCGTTTCACGCGGGACACGCCGGGGCCGCGAGAACTTTTGCGTCCCGGATTCGTGACCCAGGTCACGCTCCTGACCTGCGACTTCGGCCGAAGCCGCAGGTCAGCAGGGTGTTGACAGGCGGGCCGGTGCCGCCGCAGGGTATGCCGGTCCGTCCATGCAGATCGTGGTCGGCGAGCCGCCGTCCGAGTGGCCGGGTCAGAGGGTGGGGTGCCAACCACTCGTCCAGTCCTGGTTCGCGGAGGCCGGCTCGCCCCATGAGGGCGGATGCGGAAGGACCCCGTGTCCCCTAGACAACACCTCGGCCTCGGCAGCCGGTCGTTCCCTGGGTGGTCCGAAGGGTCCGGGGGCCTTCCGCGACCTGCATGAACCAGCGTCGGAACCTCGGCTACCTTTGCGCACGTGCTCCGACGGTCCCTCCTCGCGCTGATCGCAGGCGGGCTCACCTCCCTGGCGTTCGAGCCCGTCGCCGCCGCGTGGCTGGTCCCGATCGGCGTGGCCGGGTTCGTCCTCTCCACCCGCGGCCTCCGTGCGACGCGGGCCTGGGTCCCCGGCCTGGTCTTCGGGATCGCGTTCTACTTCCCGCTGATCTGGTGGATGCGGGCCGTCGGGTCCGACGCCTGGGCCGCCCTGGCCGGCATCGAGGCGCTCTTCTACGGCGTGCTGGGCAGCGCGACCGCCGTGCTGGCCCGACAGCGCCTGTGGCCGCTGACCGTCGCCGCGGCCTGGGTGACGATGGAGTCGGTGCGCAGCACCTGGCCCTTCAGCGGCATGCCGTGGGGCCGGCTCGCGTTCGCGACCGTCGACACCCCCGTCCAGGACGCCCTGGCGTACGTCGGCAGCACCGGGCTGGGCTTCCTGCTCGCCCTGATCGGGTGCCTGCTCGCGGGGGTCGTCGTCGTGACCGGGCGGACGAGGCTGGTCGCCGCGGGCGCACTCGCCGCGGTCCTCGGCCTCACGGTGCTGCCGGCCCTGGTGCCGTGGGGCTTCCACGCCGACCGCGAGATCACGGTCGCGGCGGTGCAGGGCGACGTGCCGGGCAACGGCGACGACATCCTGCTCGACTACCGCCAGGTCACGCGCAACCACGTCGAGGCGACCATCCAGCTGGGGAGCGAGGTCGACGCGGGGGAGCGGCCGCGCCCGGACTTCGTGATCTGGCCCGAGAACTCCACGGCCGTCGACCCGTTCCTCGACGCGGAGACCAACGCGGGGATCCGGGCCGCCTCCCAGGCGATCGACGTACCTCTCCTCGTGGGGGCGATCGTCGAGGCCGGCCCCGAGCACGTCCTCAACCAGGGCATCGTCTGGGAGCCAGGCGTGGGCGCGGGGGACCGCTACACCAAGTGGCACCCGGTGCCCTACGGCGAGTACATCCCCTTCCGGTCGTTCTTCAGCGGCAACTTCGGGCGGCTCGCGCTCATCTCCCGCGACATGCTGGCCGGCACCCGCACCGAGCCGCTGACCATCGCCGGGGTCGAGGTCGCCGACGCCATCTGCTTCGACGTCGCCTACGACGACGGCCTCTACGCCCAGGTCTCCCGCGGCGCCGAGATGCTGACGGTGCAGACCTCCAACGCGACCTTCATCCACACCGACCAGATCGACCAGCAGTTCGCGATCAGCCGGCTGCGCGCGATCGAGACCGGCCGCTACGTCGTGGTCGCGGCCACCAACGGCGTGTCCGGCGTGATCGCCCCCGACGGCCGGGTCCTGGACCGGGCCGGGACCCGCACCCGCGACGTGCTGGAGGAGCGGATCGGCCTCGACACCGCCGTCACGCCGGCCGTGCGGCTCGGCGCGTGGCCCGCACGAGTGTTCACCGGTGTGTCGTTGATCAGCCTCTTGGCAGGTCTCCTCCCGTATCGTCGACGTCGACACTCTCCGCGTGTCGACGAACCCGACGAATGAGAAGTTGCCCGTGAACACCGACGACCTCGGTCGCGTCGTGGTGGTGATCCCCACCTACAACGAGGCGGCCAACCTGGCCTGGATCGTGGAGCGTGTGCGCCGCGCCCAGCCGACCGTCGACGTCCTCGTCGTCGACGACGGTTCCCCCGACGGGACCGGCCAGATCGCCGACGAGCTCGCCGCGTCCGACCCGCAGGTCCGGGTGCTGCACCGCACGGCCAAGGGCGGGCTCGGTGCGGCCTACCTCCACGGCTTCGCCGTCGCGCTCGCCGAGGGCTACGACGTGATCGGGGAGATGGACGCCGACGGCTCCCACCAGCCCGAGCAGCTCGGCCTGCTCCTGGACGCGCTGCACACCGCCGACCTGGTGATCGGCTCGCGCTGGGTGCCGGGTGGCTCGGTGGTGAACTGGCCACGGCGTCGCGAGGCGCTCTCGCGCGGCGGCAACCTCTATGTCCGGATGCTCCTCGGGATCCAGGTGAAGGACGCCACCGCCGGCTACCGCCTGTTCCGTCGTACGACGCTGGAGAAGATCGACCTGGCCACGGTGCAGTCCACCGGCTACGTCTTCCAGACCGACATGGCCGTCCGCACGCTCCGGGCCGGGCTCACCGTCCGCGAGGTGCCGATCGAGTTCGTGGAGCGGGTCCGCGGCGACTCCAAGATGAGCGGCGCCGTCGCCACGGAGTCGCTCAAGCGGATCACCGCCTGGGGTGTGCGCGAGCGCACCGAGCGGCTCCGCCGCGCCGTCCGGCGTGGATGATCCGGGCATGATGGGGGCATGAGTCCCCGCCGACGCCGGATCACCCTGTGGGTGCTGTTCATCGTCTTCGTCGTCGTGCCGCTGGTCGAGATCTACGTCCTCATCCAGGTCGGCCAGGTCATCGGCGCGTGGTGGACCGTCGTCCTCCTGGTCCTGGACAGCCTGCTCGGCAGCTGGCTGATCAAGCGGGAGGGCGGGCGGGCCTGGCAGGCGCTGCGGTCCGCGTTGCAGACCGGCCGGATGCCGGCCGCGGAGCTCGCCGACGGGGCGCTGATCCTCATCGGCGGCACCCTGATGCTGAGCCCCGGCTTCGTGACGGACGCGCTGGGCATCGTGCTGATCCTGCCCTTCACGCGGCCCGTCGCCCGTCGGTTGCTCACCACCGTGGTGACCCGGCGCCTGCTCGCGGCCGGGCCGCTCGCGGGGCCCGGAAATGCACGTCGCCCCGGACCGGGATCCGGGGGATCCGTGGTCCGGGGCGAGGTCGTGGACGAGTGACCCCAGCGGGGTCAGGCGCCGTGCGTCAGGCCGAGGCCTTGCGCTTCTTGGCGTTGGCACGGTGCAGGTGCGCCGGGCCGATCTCGCCGCCGCGCAGCAGCTCGAGGCGCTCCTTGAGGATGTCCTCGAGCTCCTTCTCCGAGCGACGCTCCAGGAGCATGTCCCAGTGCGTGCGGGCCGGCTTCTCGTTCTTGGCCTCGGGCTGGATGCCGGCGACGCTCAGCGCCTCGGCTCCACAGCGCGGGCACTCCCAGACCGCGGGGATGTCGGCCTCGACCGACATCGTGATCTCGAACTCGTGGTTCTGCGGACAGCGGTAGCCAACCTGCTGACGGGCTGCGAACTCGATGCCGCGCTCGTCCTCGAAACTCTGGCCCCCGAGTCGCGCTCCACGCAGTGTGCGCTCTGCCATGAGCCACCTCCCAATCTTGTTTCCCCCGTTGACATGACCGAGACGGATCAGGACCCGAGTCGTGACGCCAATAAGACGTCTACCCAGTCCAGTCAAGCCTCAATCTTCTCAACGGTAGTGGGGCGCCCAAGATTCCGACAATCGCCGGCTGTGGCTCAGACCACCTGGGGAGCCGTGTTGCCGGCCTCCTCGATGCCCCGGCGGGGGTCGACGCGGGCGAGCAGCGCCATCCCCACGGCGAAGAAGACGACGAGGGCGACGATGGCCGGCCGGTAGGAGTGGGTCAGCTGGTGCACGACGCCGAAGACGAGGGTGCCCAGCCAGCTCGTGCCCCGCTCACAGGCCTGGTAGAGCGAGAAGTACTCCGCCTCCCGGCCGCGGGGGATCAGCTGGCTGAAGAACGACCGTGAGAGCGCCTGCGTGCCGCCGAGGACCAGGCCGATCCCGACCGCGAGGGCCAGGAACAGCACGACGTTCTTCTCGGGCATGAAGTAGGCGACCACGACGACGACCATCCACATGGCCAGGCCGCCCAGGATGACCTGGCGGCTGCCCCGGGTCGCGGCCAGCCGGCCGAACAGCAGCGCGCCGAAGAACGCCACGAACTGCACGAGCAGGATCGTGGCAATCAGCACCGAGGTGTCGAAGCCGAGCTGCTTGTCGCCGTACGTCGACGCGGAGACGATCACGGTCTGGATGCCGTCGTTGTAGAAGAGGTAGGCCAGCAGGAAGGTCAGCGTCATGGGGTAGTTCCGCATGTCCTTCAACGTCGCCCAGAGCTGGCCGAAGCTCTGCCGGACCAGGCCGCCGGGCTCGCGCTCGACGGCCAGCGGCTCGCGGTTGTGGATGCCGCGGTAGGGGATGATCGTGAAGATCGCCCACCACGCCGCCGCCGAGAGCATGCTGAGCCGGACGGCCATCCCGGTCCCGAGTCCGAGCGAGTCGTGCAGGGTGACCACCGCGAGGTTCACGGCGAGCAGCAGGCCGCCGCCGAGGTATCCCAGCGCCCAGCCCCGGGACGAGACTCGGTCACGCTCGTCGGGCAGGGCGATCTCGCAGAGGATCGCGTCGTAGACGACGAGCGACGACCCGAGACAGATGTTGGCGACGAACAGCAACAGGACGCCGAGCTGCCAGTCCGTCCCGGTCACGAAGAACATCAGGGCCGCCGCGAGGCTGCCGGCCCAGGCGAAGCCGGCCATGATCGACTTCTTCTTGGCGGACCGGTCGGCCGCCGCGCCGACCACCGGCAGGATCAGTGCCGAGACGATCGTGGCGATGGTGACGACGTAGAAGACCAGGGAGCCGGGGGAGATCCCGAGGCCGAGGACGTGCAGGTTGTCGGTGCACATGAGGCCCTTGTCCTCGTCGGTGACGAAGCCGCAGGCGGCCCGCTCGGCGACCGAGATCAGGTACGGCGCGAAGAGGACCGTGCCGATGGTGGTGACGTAGGCGCTGTTGGCCCAGTCGTACCAGTACCAGGCCTTCTGCTCCCGAGCCCTCGCCAGGGGAGTCAGGTCGGCGAAGCCGGGTGTTGCCGTCATGGGACGTCCCTCCATTGACCGCGTTCGACGAGGACCGCCCTGAGTATGTCGGTGCGGTCGGTCATCAGGCCGTCGACACCACGGTCGAGCAGCTCGTGCATCTCGGCGGGCTCGTCGATGGTCCACACGTGCACGTGCTTGCCCGCCGCGTGCGCCCGGCGTACGAGCCCCGGCGTGGCGACGACCCACCGGCCGCGCCGGTGCGGGATCTGCAGGGCCATGACCCGACCGCGCGTGAGCCGGTCGGCGAGCCGGCCGGTCGGCAGGAAGCGGAAGGCGACGATCTCGGCGGGGTGGCCCGAGGTGGGCACCCGACCGGCCGTGAGTCGCCGGAAGGTGTTGAGCCGCCGTCGCGAGAAGCTCCCGACCAGCAGCCGGTCCCACGCCTGCCGCTCCTCGACGAACCGCGCCAGCGCCGTGACGGAGCCCTCGGACTTGAGGTCGATGTTGAAGCGCGCCTCCGGGAACGCGTCGAACAGCTCGGCCAGCCGCGGCACCCGCTCGGTGCCGCTGACGAGCGCCTCGCTGACCTCGGCGTACGTCATCTCCGCCACCGCGCCACGGCTGTCGGTGACGCGGTCGAGCACCCGGTCGTGGAAGGCCAGCAGCACGTCGTCGCGGGTGACGTGGACGTCGGTCTCGAGGTAGTCGTAGCCGAGCTCGACCGCGTGCCGGAACGCCGCCATGGTGTTCTCGAGGCCCTCGATCTCCGGGTGGTAGGCGCCGCCCCGGTGGGCGAAGGCGAGGACGGCCCCGGGCTGGCGGAGCACCTCGTCGAGGTAGGCGTATCCGGTGCGCGGCGAGGTCACGCCTGAAGTATCCCCACCGATCGGCGTGCACGGGCCGCCAACACGTCGGGGGAGCGGTACGGTCGGGGAATGGACTCCTTCACCTGTCCTCGCTGCGACACCGAGATGGTCGCTCGCCCCCTCGGCTCTGACGGGGAGGTCATGCAGTGCCCCGAGGGGCACGGCGTCTTCCTCTCCCGCGCCGACCTCGGCTCGCTCATCGAGGCCGAGACCGACTGGCACCGCAACGCCAGCCAGCAGACCACGCCCATCCCGCGGATCAGCGCCGACATGGTCGCCCCGCCGGCGGCGAAGGCACACGCCCGCGCCTGGGTGGAGACCCTCTTCCGCTGACCCCGGTCGGATCGGTGGTCGAGCTTGCCGAGACCTCACTCGTCGGCCGGCGCGATCTTCGGTGGTCGAGCTTGCCGAGACCTCACTCGTCGGCCGGCGCGATCTTCGGTGGTCGAGCTTGCCGAGACCTCACTCGTCGGCCGGCCGCCCCGAGCGCCCGCGAGCCAGGGCGCTCAGGTCGTCCAGTCGGCCCTCGATCAAGGCGATCCGCTTCGCGCGTCCCCAGTTCTGGATCTGCTTCTCGCGGGCGAAGGCCAGTCCGATGTTGCTGAACTCCTCAGACCAGACCAGTCGTACGGGGAGGCGGCTGCGGGTGTACGCAGCGCCGTGCCCCCGTGCATGTTGCTCAAGACGAAGCGTCAAGTTGGTGGTGCTGCCGACGTAAAAGGACCCGTCCGCGCACTCGAGGATGTAGGTGACTCCCATCCCCTGATCGTGCGACGCACCGAGGGATCGCTCAAGCCATGCTGTGGGGCCCTGTGGATGTGGGTCTCGGCAAGCTCGACCAACGAAGGACGTCAGATGTCGCGGAAGGGCTCGATGTTGGCGCCGAGGAGGTTGAGCCGCTCGGCGAGGTCCTCGTAGCCGCGGTGGATGACGTACGTCGACCGCAGCACCGACGTGCCCTTGGAGGCCAGCATGGCGAGCAGGATGACCACGGCCGGGCGCAGCGCCGGCGGGCAGACGATCTCGGTGCCGGTGAAGTGCGTGGGGCCCTCGATCATCACGCGGTGCGGGTCGAGGAGCTTGACCTGTCCGCCGAGCTTGTTGAGCTCGGTGAGGTAGATCGCGCGGTTCTCGTAGACCCAGTCGTGCAGCAGGGTCTGGCCCTCGGCGACCGCGGCGATGACCGCGAAGAACGGCAGGTTGTCGATGTTGAGGCCGGGGAACGGCATCGGGTGGATCTTGTCGAGCGGCGCGTGCAGCTCGGACGGCTGGGTGGTCACGTCGACCAGACGGGTCTTGCCGTTGAGGGCGGCGTACTCCTCGGAGCGGGAGTACTCGAAGCCCATCTCCTCCAGCAGCGCGAGCTCGATCTCGAGGAACTCGATCGGGACGCGGCGGATCGTGATGGCCGACTTCGTGACGATCGCGGCGGCGAGCAGCGACATCGCCTCGATCGGGTCCTCGCTGGGGGCGTAGTCGACGTCGACGTCGATCACCTTCACACCGGTCACGGTCAGCGTGGTGCTGCCGATGCCGTCGACCGCGACGCCGAGCTTCTGGAGGAAGAAGCACAGGTCCTGGACCATGTAGTTGGACGACGCGTTGCGGATGACGGTCGTGCCGGGGTGCAGCGCGGCCGCCATCAGGGCGTTCTCGGTGACGGTGTCGCCGCGCTCGGTGAGCACGATCGGGCGGGTCGGCTCGATCGCGCGGTTGACCATCGCGTGGTAGAAGCCGTCGGTCGCCTTGACCTCGAGGCCGAAGGGACGCAGCGCGGCCATGTGCGGCTCGATCGTGCGGGTGCCGAGGTTGCAGCCGCCGGCGTAGGGCAGCTCGAACTCGTCGGAGCGGTGCAGCAGCGGGCCAAGGAACATGAGCACCGAGCGGGTACGGCGCGCCGCGGCCTCGTCGATCCGGGCGAGGTCGAGGTCCTTGGGCGGGATGATCTCGAGGTCGTTGTCGGCATTGAGCCAGCGGGTCTGGACGCCCATGGAGTTGAGCACCTCGAGGAGGCGGTTGACCTCCTCGATGCGGGCGACCTTGCGCAGCGTGGTGCGACCCCGGTTGAGCAGCGAGGCGCAGAGGAGCGCGACACCGGCGTTCTTGGAGGTCTTGACGTCGATACTGCCCGACAGGGTCGTGGGGCCGGTGACGCGCAGGTGCGTGGGGCCGGCGCCCAGCGCGACGATCTCGGAGTCGAGCGCGGCACCGATCCGGGCCAGCATCTCGAGGGAGAGGTTCTGGTGGCCCTTCTCGATCCGGTTGATCGCGCTCTGGCTGGTGGCGAGGAGCTCGGCCAACTGGTGCTGGGTGAGGCCCCGGTGCTTGCGGGCGTCCCGGATCAGGTTGCCGATGCGTCCCTTGTATCCCTCAGTCATGTCAGCCAAGGTAACTCATATATGAGATAAGACAAGAAAGCGCGCCGAGGCTCACATCTGTTCGCGTTGGGCCCGGATGCAAGGATTGGCCCCATGCGTGCCACCACCATCCATGCCCCCCGCGACATCCGGCTCTCGGAGGTCGACGACCCCACCATCACCGCGCCCACCGACGCGATCGTCAAGGTGACGGCCGGCTGCATCTGCGGCTCGGACCTGTGGCCCTACCGCGGCGAGAACGACATCGACGCCGGGTCGACCATCGGCCACGAGTGCGTCGGCGTGATCGAGGAGGTCGGCTCGGCCGTCACCTCCTTCAAGCCCGGCGACTTCGTCATCGTCCCGTTCGACCACTGCGACAACACCTGCCCGCACTGCCGCGTCGGCATGCAGGCGGCCTGCGACAACCTGGGCTTCACCGCGAGCGGCCAGGCGGAGTACTCCCTGGTGACCCAGGCCGAGGGCAGCCTCGTCAAGACCGACGGGATGCCCGACGCCTCGCTGATCCCCTCGCTGCTCACCCTCTCCGACGTGATGGCCACCGGCTGGCACGCGGCCGTCGCGGCCGGCGTGCGCAAGGGCGGCACGGCCGTCGTCGTCGGTGACGGCGCGGTCGGCCTCTGCGGCGTGCTCGCGGCCTCGCAGATGGGCGCCGAGAAGGTCATCGCGATGTCCCGCCACGAGCCCCGCCAGGCGATCGCCCGCCAGTTCGGCGCCACCCACGTCATCGCCGAGCGCGACGAGGCGGGCACCGAGGCCGTCATGGAGATCACGGGCGGCGTCGGCGCCGACGCGGTGCTCGAGTGCGTCGGCACCGACCAGGCGATCAAGACCGCCTTCGCCGTGGCCCGCCCCGGCTCGACCGTCGGCTTCGTCGGCGTCCCGCACGGCGTCGAGCTGCCGGTGCGCCGGATGTTCCAGAAGAACGTCGGCCTCGCGGGCGGCATGGCCCCGGTCCGCCAGTACCTCCCCGAGCTGCTCGACCTGGTCACCAGCGGGGCGATCAACCCCGGCCTCGTCTTCGACGCCACCATGTCGCTGGACGACGTGGCCGAGGGCTACAAGGCGATGGACGAGCGCCGGGCCATCAAGGTGCTGCTCCAGCCCTGAGCCTGCTCCCGAACCACCCCTGACGAGGTCGTGTGCCGGACCACTACAGTCCGGCACATGACCTCGTTGGTGCTCGGCCCCTTGCTCCGCCACGTCGACGACACGTCGGCGACGATCTGGGTCGAGACGGCGGACGCGGCCACGGTGACGGTCACCGCCGGCGAGCACCGCGCCAGCGCCCCGACGTTCGGCGCCCACGGCCACCACTACGCGCTCGTCGAGCTCACGGGGCTGGCGCCCGGGAGCCGGACGGCGTACGTCGTGGACGTCGACGGCGAGCGCGTGTGGCCGGCAGCGAGCCCGGAGAGCGGGGATTTCCCGCCGTCGGTGATCGCGACGCTCGAGCCCGGCAAGCCCCTGCGGATGGCGTTCGGGTCGTGCCGCGTGAGCCTGCCGCACGACGAGGCCGGCACCGCCAAGCACGGCATCGACGCGCTCCGCTCCTACGCTCTCTTCATGGCCGGCATCACCAGCGACGCCTCGCCCGAGGACACCCAGCGCTGGCCCGACCTCGTGCTCTTCCTCGGCGACCAGGTCTACGCCGACGAGACCAGCGAGGCGATGCAGGAGTTCATCGAGGCCCGCCGCGGGACCGACCAGCCGCCGGGTGAGGAGATCAAGGACTACGAGGAGTACGCCCACCTCTACGCGCTCGCGTGGAGCGAGCCGGCCAACCGCTGGCTGCTCTCGACGCTGCCGAGCGCGATGATCTTCGACGACCACGACATCCGTGACGACTGGAACACGTCGTACTCCTGGAAGCAGGAGATGGAGCAGACCTCCTGGTGGCACGAGCGGATCGTCGGCGGGCTCGCGGCCTACTGGGTCTACCAGCACCTGGGCAACCTCAGCGCCGCCGAGCGGGCCGAGGACGCGCTGTGGCAGCGCATCTCGACGTACGACGGCCCCGGCGAGCTGGACATCACCGCCGAACTCGACGAGCTGGCCGACCGCGCCGACCAGGAGCCCACGAGCTACCGGTGGAGCTTCACCCGCGACTTCGACACCCAGGCCAGGCTCGTGGTGATCGACTCGCGCGCCGCTCGGGAGCTCGCCCCCGACCACCGCTCGATCCTGGACGCCGACGAGCTGGCGTGGTTCGACGAGAAGATGCAGGGCGGCTTCGACCACCTGCTCGTCGGCACCTCACTGCCGCTGCTGCTGGCGCCGGGCCTGCACCACGCCGAGGCCTGGAACGAGGCCGTGGCCCAGGGCGCCTGGGGCCGCGTCGCGGCACGGGTGGGGGAGAAGCTGCGCCAGGCCGCGGACATGGAGCACTGGGCGGCGTTCCAGGAGGGATTCCGCTCCGTGGTCGACCTGACCCTGGCGGTGGCCGCGGGGGAGCGGGGGAGCGCCCCGAAGACGATCACCTACCTGTCCGGGGACGTGCACCACAGCTACGTGGCCGAGGCCTGGCCCGACGAGCGGGTCGAGAGCCGCGAGATCTCGACCAGGATCCTGCAGGCGGTGTGCTCACCGATCCGCAACCCGCTCCCGCCGTTCATGCAGCGCCTCACGGCCCGGGCCGCGCGGCGCTCGGCGGGCCGCTTCGCCCGCCGGTTGTCCAAGGCGGCGAAGGTGCCGCTCACGGGACTGGACTGGGACATGCTCGCGGGGCCGTGGTACGACAACAACCTCGCCATCCTCGAGCTGCAGCCCGAGGGCATGAAAATGTGGTGGACTGCCGGCGAGGTGCGCGACGGCAACCTGGACCGGCCCGTCCTGCGTCGCGTGGCGACGGTCGACGGCCTGGCCTGATCAGGCTGGCGTCAGCTGCGCACCCGGCATCGACACGGGCTGGCAGTCGCACGTGTCCGAGCAGGCCAGGTAGGTGTGCACGGCGTGCCCGCAGTGCGCGCACGGCATGTCGTGCGACAGGTGGTGTCCATGGTTGTCGTCAACGGTGTCCCACATGATGTCCAGTCCCTCCGGTGTCCCCTGGCGCGTCCCCCACGCGCTTGTTCCACCTTGCCCCCCGACCGGCCGAAAAGTCCGGAGGTTGCGGGCAACCTGAGCGCGTCGTGCAGAAGTCGGGAGGATCGTGTCCCGGCCCCTGGCCCGAACGGGCCATGCGCCATGGTCAGTGCCGGCCACGGGTGCGCCGCCGAACCGCCATGAGCCACTTCTCCTGTGCCTCCGGTGGCACGATGAGGGCGTGACCAGCAGCCCCGCGGAGCAGCAGCGTCTGCGCGACCTCGCACGGCTCCGGCGCGTCCGGGACCGGATCGACCGTGACTACGCCCAGCCGCTCGACGTCGAGGCGCTCGCGCGCGACGCGCACATGTCGGCCGGTCACCTGAGCCGTGAGTTCAAGCGGGCGTACGGCGAGTCGCCCTACAGCTACCTCATGACGCGGCGGATCGAGCGCGCGATGGCACTGCTGCGCACCGGGGACCTCTCGGTGACCGAGGTCTGCTTCGCCGTCGGCTGCTCCTCGCTGGGCACCTTCAGCACCCGCTTCACCGAGCTCGTCGGCGTGCCGCCGAGCACCTACAAGGCGCAGACCGACGGCGCCACCGCGGCGATGCCGTCGTGCCACGCGCGCCAGGTCACCAGGCCGATCAGATCGACCATGACCGCATCGATCAGGAATGAAGAAGCGCACGGGGTGGGGCCGGACCTAGCGTGAGCCGCATGGACATCACCATTCACTACGCCTTCCTCCCGCACACCGATCCCGAGGCCTCGCTCGCCTTCTACCGCGACACGCTCGGCTTCGAGGTCCGCAACGACGTGGGGTACGCCGGCATGCGCTGGATCACCGTCGGTCCCGCCAACCAGCCGGAGACCTCGATCGTGCTGCACCCGCCGGCCACCGACCCCGGCATCACCGACGACGAGCGACGTACGGTCCTGGAGCTGATCGCCAAGGGCAGCTACACCGCGCTGACCCTGGCCACCGACGACCTCGACCTGGTCTTCGGCAAGCTCGAGGCCAGCGGGGCCGAGGTGCTCCAGGAACCCACCGACCAGCCCTACGGCGTCCGCGACTGCGCCTTCCGTGACCCGTCGGGCAACCTGCTCCGCATCAACCAGCGCGCCTGAGACGACCGTCCACCACGACCGAGGAGCCGCCAGGCATGTCCCCGCAGAGCACACCCGCCGACAGCCACGACCTGATCCGCGTGCAGGGCGCCCGCGAGAACAACCTGAAGGACATCAGCCTGGAGATCCCCAAGCGCCGGCTGACGGCGTTCACGGGGGTCTCGGGCTCGGGCAAGAGCTCGCTGGTCTTCGCGACCATCGCCGCGGAGTCCCAACGCCTGATCAACGAGACCTACAGCGCCTTCCTGCAGGGCTTCATGCCGTCGCTGGCGCGGCCCGAGGTCGACTACCTCGACGGTCTGACGACAGCGATCATCGTCGACCAGGAGCGGATGGGCGCCAACCCGCGGTCGACCGTGGGCACGGTCACGGACGCCAACGCGATGCTGCGCATCCTCTTCAGCCGGATCGGCACCCCGCACATCGGGCCGCCGACGGCGTTCGCCTTCAACGTCCCGACCCGCGTGGCGAGCGGGATGATGAAGACCGACAAGGGCCAGGGGTCGACATCCGTGGTCCGCAACGCGGTCTACCAGGGCGGCATGTGCGCCAAGTGCGAGGGCATGGGGGCGCTCAACGACTTCGACCTCACCGCGATCTACGACGAGTCGAAGTCGTTGTCCGAGGGGGCGCTGCTGGTGCCCGGCTACAGCATGGACGGGTGGTACGGCCGGATCTTCAGTGGCGCCGGCCTCGACATGGACAAGCCGATCGCGAAGTACTCCGCCCGCGACCTCAAGAAGCTGCTGTACGGCGAGCCGGAGAAGATCAAGGTCGACGGCGTCAACCTCACCTACGAGGGCGTGCTGACCAAGGTCCAGAAGTCGATGCTCTCCAAGGACGTCGAGTCGATGCAGCCGCACGTGCGCCGGTTCGTCGAGCGGGCGGTCACGTTCACCACCTGCCCGGACTGTGACGGGACCCGGCTCAGCGCGGAGGCACGGTCCTCCAAGATCCGCGGCCGCAACATCGCCGAGCTCTGCGCGATGCAGATCACCGACCTGGGGGAGTGGCTGCGCGAGCTCGACGAGCCGTCGGTCGCGCCGCTGCTGGCGGGCCTGCGCCACCTCATCGACGCCTTCACCGAGATCGGGCTGGGCTACCTGTCCCTGGACCGGCCCTCGGGCACGCTGTCCGGGGGAGAGGCGCAGCGGACCAAGATGATCCGCCACCTCGGGTCGTCGCTGACCGACGTGACCTACGTCTTCGACGAGCCGACCATCGGTCTGCACCCGCACGACATCGAGCGCATGAACCAGCTCCTGCTCCAGCTGCGCGACAAGGGCAACACCGTCCTGGTCGTCGAGCACAAGCCCGAGACCATCGCGATCGCCGACCACGTCGTCGACCTGGGCCCGGGGGCCGGCACGGCCGGCGGCAGCATCTGCTTCGAGGGCACCGTCGAGGGCCTGGCCGAAAGCGACACGACCACGGGTAGGCATCTCCACGACCGGGCCTCGCTCAAGGGGTCGCTGCGCGCGCCGACCGGCACGCTCGAGGTCCGCGGCGCGAGCACCCACAACCTGCGCGACGTCGACGTGGACCTCCCGCTCGGTGTCCTCTGCGTCGTCACGGGGGTTGCCGGCTCCGGCAAGAGCTCGCTGATCCACGGATCGGTGGCCCAGCGCGAGGGCGTGGTGGTCGTGGACCAGGGAGCGATCAAGGGGTCGCGCCGCAGCAACCCGGCGACGTACACCGGACTGCTCGAGCCGATTCGCAAGGCCTTCGCGAAGGCCAACGGCGTGAAGCCCGCGCTGTTCAGCTCCAACTCCGAGGGCGCCTGCCCGGCGTGCAACGGCGCCGGCGTGATCTTCACCGAGCTGGGGGTGATGGCGACCGTCGAGTCGCTGTGCGAGGAGTGCGAGGGGCGCCGGTTCCAGGCGTCGGTGTTGGAGTACACCCTGGGCGGCCGCAACATCGCCGAGGTGCTCGCGATGCCGGTCGTCGAGGCACTCGACTTCTTCGGTGACGGCGACGCCGCGACGCCCGCCGCGCACAAGGTGCTCGAGCGGCTCGCGGACGTCGGGCTCGGCTACCTCACCCTCGGCCAGCCGCTGACGACGCTGTCCGGCGGTGAGCGGCAGCGGCTCAAGCTGGCCGTGCAGATGGCCGACAAGGGTGACGTCTACGTGCTGGACGAGCCCACGACCGGCCTGCACCTCGCCGACGTCGAGAACCTCCTCGGCCTGCTCGACCGACTGGTGGAGTCCGGGAAGTCGGTGGTCGTGATCGAGCACCACCAGGCCGTGATGGCGCACGCCGACTGGATCATCGACCTCGGCCCCGGGGCGGGGCACGACGGGGGACTGGTGGTGTTCGAGGGCACGCCGGCCGCGTTGGTGGCGGACCGCTCCACGCTGACGGGACAGCACCTGGCGGCGTACGTCGGAGGCTGAGAAGCGTTCTCAGTCGGGGGCGTCGCGCTCCGGGGGCGGCACCGGAGCGGACAGCAGCCCGTAGACGGGGGAGCGGGCCGCGGCGGCGCGCACCCCGGCGGCGGTCGAGGCGAGGTAGCCCTGCGAGGTCGCGAGCGAGCGATGGCCGAGGAAGTCCATCAGCTCGACCGCGGTGCCGCCGCGTTCGACCAGTCGGGTGGCAGCCGTGTGGCGCAGCGCGTGCACCAGCGCGCCCCGGGCACGCGCCGCGTTGACGCCGGCATCGCGGTAGACGAGCTCGACGAGGTACTGGAGCGCGCCGGTGCGCATCCGCTGGCCGGTCCGGTCGACGAACAACGGGTCGTGGGGTCGCCACCAGGCCCACGGGTCGCCGTCGCTGGTGACGCCGCGCTGGCGCGCGGTGCCGGGAAATCTGGCCCGCCGGCTGTCGAGGTAGGAGTCGAGGAAGTCCAGGAGGACCGGCTCCACCGGGATCGAGCGCTCCGCGTCGCCCTTGCCGAGCACCTTGATGCGCTCGTTGCCTGCCGTGCGGGTGACGTCGCCGATGTCGACGGCGAGCAGCTCGGCCGAGCGGACGCCGGTGACCATCGCGGTGAGCACGACGGCCGCGTCGAGCTCGGGCCAGGGCTGGCGACGGCGTACGGCGGCGTCGGTGAGGGTCCGCACGATCCGGGCGGCGTCGTCCTCGGCGAAGGGCTTGGGCAGCCGCTGGGGCGACCTGGGCTTGCCGACGCCGGGCATGGGGGAGCCGTCGAGGTGCTCCTCGGAGACGAGGTACTCGAAGAAGCCGCTCCACGTCGAGTGGGCACGACGGATGCTCGCCGCCGCCCGACCCTCCGACCAGGTGCCGAAGGCGTGGCGCAGCACGGACAGCGTCAGGTCGCCGACGCGCAGGTCGTCGACGGTGCGGCCGAGGTGTGCCGCGGTGACGGTGATGATCGCGGTCAGGTCACGCGTGTAGGCCGCGCGCGTGTGGGGCGAGTCCTTGCGCGGCGCCCGCGCCAGGAACCAGCCGTCGATGGCGTCGTGCACCAGCAGGTTGCCCTTCATGGACGGCGACGCTAGCGACGACCACCCCCAACGCCGGTCCCGAATGACAAGGGTGTCGTTTGCTGCATAATGCCCGGTATCCAGCAGTTATCCGGGGGTCGGGTCGGCGCAGCTGGCCGGGCGTGGACCGCCGGACCGCCTGGCGCGAGGTCGTGCCGCGTCGACGGGGCATTCTCGGCAAGCACGCGCCAACCAGGTGCCCGTGACGCGGAAATGTCGCCGGCGTCGCGACACGACGTCGCTGAGGATCGCTCTGACAGAACTCGGTGTCCCGGAGCTCTATGGCAACGGACACCGGGACGCGTGCACCATGCCGTTTGGTCATCAACGGCACGTCAGGACTGCAATTTCATGCCGTTGGGGACCAAACGGCATGCATGCGGACCGGTCCTCGGCAGGATCTCAGCCCCTTCCGACGACCGTTTCCATATCGCCGATAACTGACATTATGTCAACTTCTGTGTTGCGGACCTCCATCGGATGGAGCAGGAGCCGTTTCCTCAGTCCCCCGCCGTGCGGTCAGCAAGCCAGCGATGAAACTCGGGCAGGAGGTCGTCTCGGTAGAAGGGGTCCACCTCGGTCCCGGCCAGTTCCAGGTACAGATCTGGTCGCCAGGCTCGGAGGACGTTGCAGCTCGTCTGGCCGAGGCGCCACTCCGGAAAGACCAGGTGAGCGCCCCTGACCGCGCTGTCGAAGTCGCTGGCGGAGACGACCACGCGGCGGAGGTCGCGCCTGTCTTCTTCTTCTGCCGTGAGCGCGTCCACCAGTAGCCGCACGATCTCTGGCTCCACTGATCACTCCCTCGCACCGCATCACAATCGGCCCCGCCGTACACGCCCCCGACATTGACACCCAGTGCCACTCCCCTCCGGGAACGACACGGGTGTCGTTCGCCCTCCGGCTCCCACGGGCTGGCTACCGTGCCCCCGTGCTGATGCGACACCGAATCGACCCCGCGGAACTGCGTGACCTCGAGCCCTGGCACGCCGAGGAGCTCGCCGCGTTCTTCCGGCGTTCGGGCACCGACCTCTACGACTGGCTGCCGTGGGAGCACTTCGAGTCCAGCGAGGCCACCAAGGGTTTCCTGGAGAGCTTCTCCCGCGGTCGGGCCGACGACACCCGTCGCCTCTTCGGGATCTGGCTCGATGACGTGCTCGTGGGCGGCACGCTGTTCCCCAGCATCAACCTCCGCGCCGGGACCGCCGAGATCGGCGTCTTCCTCGCCCGGGAGGCACGCGGCCAGGGCATCGTCACCAGGGCCGTGGAGAGCATGGTCGACTGGGCGTTCGGTGAGCGTCGGCTCCGCCGCGTCGAGTGGCGCTGCTCCCCCGGCAACGTCCCGAGCCGAGCGATCCCCCAGCGGCTCGGCTTCACCCACGAGGGCACGCTGCGCCAGGTGTTCCCAGTGCGCGAGGACTTCCACGACCTCGAGGTCTGGGCCCTGCTGCGCGACGAGTGGCGCTCCTGACCCGACGTCGATGAACCCCCGGCTACTGCCTGATGGCGGATCCCGTGGGCACGACCTGTGCGTCGCGCTCCGCCTCCCCCTCGGCGCCGCCCTCGACGTGCAGCTCGGGCAGCCACTCGAGCCAGCCGGGCAGGTACCAGTTCCACCGACCCAGCAGCACCATGCTGGCGGGCACCAGGACGGTCCGGATCAGCGTGGCGTCGATGAACAGCGCCACGGCGACGCCGAACCCCATCTGCTGGAAGCCGACGAGGTCACCCTGGGCGAAGCCGACGAACACCACCACGATGATCAGCGCCGCACCGGTGATGATGCGCCCCGTCGCACCGACGCCGTGCGCGACCGCGTCGACGGTGTCCCCCGTGGCCAGGTAGCGCTCCTTGATCCGGGTGAGCAGGAAGACGTGGTAGTCCATGGACAGCGCGAACAGCACCGAGAACAGGAACACCGGCACCCACGGCTCCACCCGGTCGATCTGCCGCAGCCCGAGCAGATCGGCGCCGTGGCCGTCCTGGAAGACCAGCACCATCAGGCCGTAGGCGGCGCCGACGGACAGCAGGTTCAGCACGACGGCCTTCAGTGGCAGCACCACCGATCGGAAGACGAGCAGGAGCAGGAGGAAGCTCAGCGTCAGGACGAAGGTGATCACGATCGGCAGCCAGTGGTCGATCAGCGCGGCGTAGTCGATGTCGAAGGCCGTGGTGCCGGTGACGTACACCGGGGCGTCGACGCCGTCGAAGGCGGTGGGGATGTAGTCCCGTCGCAGCCGGGTGATCGCGGCGCTCGCCCGCGAGCTCGCCGGATCACCCTCCACGACGACCTCGACGAGGGTGAGGTCCTCCCCCGGCGCCGTGGTCACGGTGGAGGGGCCGAAGTCGGGGTCGGCAGCGACCCGCTCCTCCAGTCGTGCGACGGCAGCAGCGACCTGCGGCGAGGACGGCGCGTCCACCACCACCTGGGCCGGGCTCGGACGCACGCCCTGGGGAAAGTACGTCGTGAGGGCGGCGAAGCCGCGTTGGGTCACCGTGTCGCTCGGCAGCGTCGTCAGGCCCGCCGACCCGGTGCGGAGACCGAGCACCGGCAGCGCCAGCAGGACCAGCAGTCCACTGGCCACGACGACCGTGACCACCGGGCGCTTGGTGGCCCGCCCGACGGCGCGCCGCCAGAAGGGGCTCTCCCCGCCGTGCTGACGCGGGACGAACGGGATCCTTCCCCGCTCGATGCGGTCTCCGAGCAGCGCCAGCGTCGCCGGCAGCAGGGTCAGCGCGGCGGCCACGGTGACGAGGCCGACCACGATCGCCCCGAAGGCCAGGCTGCGCAGGACCGTGTCCGGGACGAGCAGCATGCCGAGCAGGGCCACCACGAACGACAGCCCCGAGAACAGCACGGCCTTGCTGGCCGTGGCACCACAGACGGCGATCGCGGCGAGTCGGTCCAGGCCGGCGTGCCGTTCCTCCCGGAAGCGGGAGGTGACGAACAGGGAGTAGTCGATCCCCAGGGCCAGGCCCATGGCGATCACCATGTTGACGATGAAGAACGACAGGTCGGTGGCCTGTCCGACCACGGCCGAGACGCCCACGGCGACGACGATCGAGGCCACGGCCATCAGCAGCGGCACCGACGCGGCGACCACGGCCCCGAAGACCAGGAGCAGCACGACCAGGGCCGCCGGCAGGCCGAACTGCATCTCGCCCTTCTCGAGGTCGTGCTGCGAGACCAGGGTGAAGTCGTAGCCGAGGGTCCACTGCCCCGTGATCGTCGCCGCGACACCGTCCTGCGCGTCGACGCCCTCGACGGCATCCACCACGTCGGCGATCCCGGCGGTTGGGTCGGCGCCGCCGTCGTCGTTCATCACCACCGGGACCAGCACCGCCGTGCCGTCCTGGGACACCAGTCCCCCGGCCCCGGTCGCGAAGGGGTCGCCGACGTCCTTGACGCCGTCCGCGGCCGCGAGGTCCGTGCGGAGCCGGGCAACGGTGGCACGCAGGTCGGCGGCCGTGCCGGACTCGGACCGCACGACGACGTACTCGGTGACCTCGTTGCGCGCCGGGAACCGGTCATCGATCAGGTTGAACCCCTTGAGCGAGTCCGGCTCGGACTTGATCGACCCCTCGGTCGTCAGGGCCGAGCCGAGCAGCATCGCGCTCGACAGCAACGCCAGGGCGAGGACCACGCTCCAGACAGCCAGGGTGCGCCACGGGTGCCGGGCACACCGGACTGCGAGTCGTTGCACCGCCGACGTCTGCATGAGCACCACCCGATTCGACCGCTGTCTCCGGGCTCCTTCTTCCTGCGTACGCCGACCACCTCGACGTGTCGATAGCGCGGACGGACTAGGGCGATCCGGCACCGGCCTCCACCAGGCCGGTCACCTGCTTTCGCGCCAGCACGATCCCCTGCGGCGACTTCTCGTCCGGCTCGCGCTCGCGCCAGGTCGTGCTCACGACGTCGAAGCCCGCGTCGCGGAGCAGCACCTGGATGGCGTCGAGGTTGATCCGGTGGAAGGTCAGCCGCATCGGGATCCCGGCCGCGTCGGTCCGATGGGACGGCTCGTCGCCGACCTGGAAGGCCAGCAGCAGGTGCCCGCCCGGGCGCAGCACCCGGTGCAGCTCGGCCAGCGCCCGGGGCTGGTCGGCCGGCGGCACGTGGATCAGGGAGTACCACGCCAGCGCTCCGTCGTACGACGCGTCCTCGGCCGGTAGGTCGAGCAGCGAGCCCTCGGTGTAGGCGTGGCCCGGGTGGTCGCGTCGCGCGACCGCGAGCATGCCGGGTGAGAGGTCGACGCCGCTCACGTCGAGGCCCAGGCCGCCGAGGTGGCCGCAGATCCGGCCGACACCGCAACCCGCGTCGAGCACCGGCCCTCCCCCGGCGGCCAGCACGAGCTCGGCGAAGACGGCCAGCATCGCCCGCGCCACCGGGAAGGAGTCGAGCTCGTGCCGGACGAAGTCGGCGTACGCCTCGGCCATCGCGTCGTAGGAGGACCGGGTGTCGGCGACGTAGTCGTGGCCGTCGGGTGCGGTCATCAGCGCGGCGAGCGGTGGTAGTCCGGCGCCTCGCCGGCCCGCAGGTTGCCCCGGTAGACGCCGTCGCGGATCTCGACCGTGTAGCCCTCCAGCTCCGGCAGTCCCATCTCGGTGGCGACCCTCAGCTCGTGCTCCCAGTCGTAGGGCACCCGGGCGAACTGGATGCCGAACGGCGCCTCCTCGGTCCCGTCCACCACGCCCTCGAGGATGACGTAGACCGGGGTGGGGTCCCCCATGCAGTTGCCGACCGAGCCGGTGTTGAAGACGGTGCGGCGCTCCCGGTCGGTCTCGTAGTAGGGGTCGTGGGTGTCGGCGTAGCCGACCACGTCGGGCAGCGGACCGTCCCCGGTCGCCGGCGTGTTGGTGAAGAGCCCGAGGAACTCCGCCTCGTCGTGGTCGAACCGCACCCGCCGGTGCACGGTCTCCTCCGAGGCGTGGAACAGCCTGATCCGGCGTCCGCTCATCGTGAAGTCGTGGGAGAACGGCAGGGATCGCAGCCACTCGCCCTGCCCCGGGCCGAGCTGCTCGAGCCACCAGCGCAGCGCGTCGGTGTCGAACTCGCGCGTGGGGTCCGGCAGGAAGTCGTCCCAGTTGCCGAGGATGTTGACCTCGCACCGCTCCCGGCACAGGTCGACCACCTCGCGGCCGCGCGGCCCCTTGCCGACGTAGTCGCCGAGGTTGAAGATCCGGGTGATCCCCCGGGCGTCGATGTCGGCCAGGACGGCCTCGAGGGCCGTCAGGTTGCCGTGGACGTCCGAGATGAGGGCGATCCGGTCGAGGGGCGGGTCGAGGGGCGAGGCAGGCACCGGACGACCCTAGGACAGCACTTCCCCCATTTGGTGGAGTGAACCGCCCGCCTCCGGCCGCACGATGGTGGCAAGGCGTCTCGGGCGAGCGGATCTCGAGCGGAGCAGCCATGAACGCGGTCCTCAACCACGACGATCACGACCTGCCCGACCCCGGCCACCGACGACCCGCCGGCGTCGACGACGCGACGGTCCTGGCCCTGGGGAAGTTGTCGGAGGCCTTCGAGGTGGTCGAGGAGGCCCGAGGCCTTCTCTACGCCTTCCACCGGCGCATCGGCACCGCGGACCTCGCCCTCGGGAGGGCCGTCGAGCTGCTCCAGTGCGCCGGCCACACCGACCTGGCCGACCGTCTCGACCGCGAGCTGCTCGGCCGCAACGTCCTCGAGGGGCGCTGGACCTTCCAGGTCCTCGAGGAGTACGACGCGGGCTACTACGCCACGTTCAAGTCGCTCGAGCAGGAGGCCCGGGAGGCGCTGGTCGGCGGTCGCCGGCACCTCTACGAGGCGGAGTGGAAGGAGGACGAGCGCACGCACGGCCATCCCGACCACACGGCCCTCCCCTGACCGCCTGACCGCCCGTCAGCCGCGGTCCAGCGCGGCGTACGTCGGCGTGAGGTCCCGCCAGCGCCCGTGCCACGCCCCGGCCGGCCGGTCGGCCGACCAGCCGCCGTCGTGGGCGGGGCCGTCCAGGGCGAGCGCACGACCGAGGTCCTCCAGGTGGACCTGCCAGCCCGCGCCGTGGAAGTGCAGCGCACCCAGGGGCAACCCGCGCTCCTCGACGACCAGCCGGGTCCGGTCGCCCTCGGGCGTCAGCCAGGCCTCGATCTGCGACTCCTCGTCGGTGCCGGGGGCGGACGTGAGCAGCAGGTGGTGCGGGGCCTCGCAAGCCTCGACCCGCAGCGACCCGGCCCAGGTGCTGGTCATGACGACCTCGACGGTCCCGCCCGGGTGGAGCTCGCCGGTGACCTCCGCGATCCAGCGCGCGAGCCGCTCGGGTGTCGTGCAGGCCTCCCACAGGTCGGCGATGCCCGTGTCGTAGACGTCCTCCACCCGCACCGCGCCCCGCTCCTCGTCGAGCGCCCGCATCGTCCCGGTGATCCTCATGGTTCCCCCGCCTTCGTGTCGTCGGCGCGCGCGGCCTTCCTGCCGCGTGCGATCTCGGTGTGCAGGGCGTCGAGCCGCTGCTCCCAGCGGACGCGGTAGTCCCCCAGCCAGGCGTCGAGCTCGGCCAGCGGCTCGGTGCGGAGCCGGTAGATCCGGCGCTGCCCCTGCTGCTCCGCCTCGACCAGCCCGGCCTCCCGCAGCACCCGCAGGTGACGGGACACGCCGGGCCGGGCGATCGGCAGCGCGTCGGCCAGCTCGCCGGCCGTCGCCGGGTGGTCGCGCAGGATCCCGAGCAGCGTACGACGGCTGCCGTCGGCCAGGGCCTGCATCACCGCGTCCATGGTGACGAGCGTACCCGATTGGTTACGTACCCACAAGGTTACGCGACAAGTGCCCTACAGGTCCCGGAGCGCCGGCAGCACGTCCTCGACGACGGTCGTCGTCCACCCGACGGGATCATCGCCCCGGGGCATGGCCGTGACCAGGGTGATGCCGAGGTCGGCGTAGGCAGTCATCTCCCGCAGGAACTCATCGCGCTCGTTGGCGGGGTCGGCCATGGCGAGCACGGTCTTCTCGATCTCGTCGTAGTCGCGACCGGCGTCGTCGCAGTGCCGGCGCAGGACGTCGAGCTTGTGGGCGACCGCGTCCCGACCCGTGCCGAAGAGGTTGCACGCGTCGGCGTACTGGGCCACGAGCCGCAGGGTCTTGCGCTCACCGCTGCCGCCGATCAGGATGCGCGGCCGCGGCTCCTGGACGGGCGCCGGCACGCACACGGTCTCGGCCAGCCGGTAGTGCTTGCCCTCGAACGGCCCGTCGTCGTCGCTCCACATCTGGCCCACGATCCGCAGCGTCTCCTCGAGGCGCTCGAACCGTTCGGACGTCGAGGGGAACGGGACGCCGAGACCGGCGTGCTCCCGGTCGTACCACGCCGCTCCGATGCCGAGCATCGCGCGACCGCCGGAGAGCACGTCGAGAGTCGTGACCGTCTTGGCCAGCAGGCCGGGGTGTCGATAGGTGACGCCGGTGACGAGAAGGCTGAGCCGCACCCGCTCGGTCACGGCGGCGAGGTAGCCCAGGGTGGTGTAGCCCTCGAGCATCGGCTCCGGAGGGCCGCCGAGGTTCTCCATCTGGAACCAGTGGTCCATGACGGTGAACAGTGACGCCCCGCCCTGGTCAGCGACGCGGGCGGTCTCCGCGAGGCGTGGGGCGAGGTCCGCAGGACCGCCGCCGTGACTGAAGTTGGCGTAGTGGATCCCCAGCTGCATGCCCGCGACAGTAGCCGTCGTCCCGCGACCGGTGCCCCTACGCTGGTGGACATGGCCCAGCCGGCAACGCCGTTCCTGCGCATCGACCTGGTCCGCCTGCGCGCCAACGTGCGCGCGATGGCGGACCTCTCCACGTCGTCCCGCGTCGCCCTGCGCCCGCACGTCAAGACCCACAAGACGATCGAGATCGGCCGGCTCCAGATGAGCTCGGGCGCGGTCGGCATCACCGTGGCGACGATCGGCGAGGCCGAGACCTTCGCGGGGCACGGGTTCGACGACATCTTCATCGCCTACCCCCTGTGGCTGCACCGTCCTGCTGCACGGCGGCTGGAGGACCTCGCGTCCTCGGCCCGCGTGGCCATCGGCGTGGACTCGGTCGAGGGCGTCGCCCAGGCCAGCCGGCTGCTCGGCACCTCGGACATCGAGGTGATGGTGGAGGTCGACAGCGGTCAGCACCGGAGCGGGGTGCGGCCCGAGGACGCCGGCGCCGTGGCAGACACGGCCCGCCGCGCCGGGCTCACCGTGCGGGGCGCCTTCACGTTCCCGGGCCACAGCTACGCACCGGGTGCCGGCCGTGCCTCCGCAGCTGCCCAGGAGTCGGCGGCCCTCGCGGCGGCCGCCACGTCCCTGCGGGCAGTCGGGATCGAGCCGCGGGTGCTGAGCGGCGGCTCGACGCCGAGCATCGCCGACACCGACCTCGACGTCGTCACCGAGATCCGGCCGGGCGTCTACTGCCTCGGTGACGCCCAGCAGTGGGAGCTCGGCGTCATGAAGCCCGCCCAGATCGCGCTGACCTGTCGCGCCACGGTCGTCAGCCACGCCGGCGGCCGGGTCGTCCTCGATGCGGGCAGCAAGGTGCTGGGCGCCGACCGTGCGCCCTACAGCACCGGCCACGGGCGACTGCTCGAGCATCCGGACGCCCGGATCGTGATGCTCGCCGAGCACCACGCCGTCGTGGAGATGGGCGACGAGGCGCCGCCCGCGCTCGGCAGCAAGGTCGACGTGGTGCCCAACCACGTGTGCGCCGCGGTCAACCTCGTCGACACGCTGTACGCCGACGAGGCGGGCGCCCTGCGCGCCTGGCCGGTCGCGGCCCGGGGCCGCAACAGCTGACCCTCCCCCTTACGATCGGCCGCATGCTGAAGCGCTCCCTCATCTCCGCGGCCGCCCTCGTGGCCGTCACCACCCTCGCCGGTTGCGGCGACGACGCCTCGACCACGGCCACGGACCGTCCCTCGCGTGAGGCCACCGGCCCGGCCTGCACCTACACCGACGACGGCCGCCCGCCGGCCGACAAGGTCGACCTGCCGCCCGACCACGCCGCCGTGAGCGGCCAGGAGAAGGTCACGATCTCGACGAGTGCCGGTGACATCACCGCCACGCTCGACGCCGACAAGACCCCGTGCACGGTCAACTCGTTCGTGTCGCTGGCCGACCAGGGCTACTTCGACGGCACCGAGTGCCACCGCCTCACCACGCAGGGCATCTTCGTGCTCCAGTGCGGTGACCCGACCGGCACCGGCGCCGGCGGCCCGGGTTACGCGTTCGACGACGAGCTCGACGGCAGCGAGACCTACGGCGCGGGCACGCTCGCGATGGCCAACGCCGGCCCGAACACCAACGGCTCGCAGTTCTTCCTCGTCTACGCCGACAGCCAGCTCCCGCCGGCCTACACCGTCTTCGGGCACATCGACGACGCCGGCCTGAAGGTCGTCAAGGGCATCGCCGACAAGGGCACCGCCGACGGCGGCCCGGACGGCGCGCCGAAGGACAAGGTCGAGATCTCCTCGGTCAAGGCCGACTGACCGGCCCCACCAGCCTCACAGGGGGAAAGCAACCCCCGTCAGCGACTCCGACTCCGCCCACAGAGCCCGGGCGAGGTCGGGGTCGCTGGCATTCCGGGACCGTCCGACCGGCACCGGCCATCCGTTGAGCTCGCGGAACCGGTGCGGGCCGAGGTAGGTGTTGCCCGGCACGTCCATCGTGCCGGCGTACAACGTCGGCAGCGCCCCCTGCCACGGCGGCATGCCCAGCAGCGCGTTGCCGATACCGGCCAGCCGCGTGAAGGCGGCACTGCCGGTGCCGGCCTGGATCGCGGTCGAGGTGTAGCCCGGGTGCGCACCGGTCGCCCGCAGCCGGGAGCCGGCAGCGGTCAGCCGTCGCTGGAGCTCGCCGAGGAACAGCAGGTTGGCCTGCTTGGAGGAGGCGTACGCCGCGTAGGGGCGGTAGCCGCGACGCGTCCAGTCCAGGTCGGTGAGGTCGAGCTCGCCGGAGCGGTGCGACTGGGAGGCGACGACGACGACCCGGTCGGTGATCCGCGGCAGCAGCAGGTTGGCCAGGGCGAAGTGGCCGAGGTGGTTGGTGGCGAGCTGCAGCTCGAACCCGTCGACGCTGCGGGCGAACGGCAGGCCCAGCACGCCGGCGTTGTTGACCAGCACGTCCACGTCGCCGACACCGGCGGCGAACTCCCGCACCGAGGACAGGTCGGACACGTCGAGGCGACGCACCTCCACCGAGCCGACCAGGGAGGCCCTCAGGGGCGCCGCGACCTGCTCGCCCTTCTCGAGGCTCCGGACCGCGAGCACCACGTGCGCGCCGGCCGCCACGAGCCGGCGGGCGGTCTCGAGGCCGATGCCGCTCGTCGCCCCCGTGACCACGAAGCGGCGCCCGTCCTGGGGTGGCACGGCCGTCCACGGCCGGGTGCGGGCGCGGGCCACCTCAGCCCTCGAGGATCTTCTTGAGGGCGGCGAGGTCCTTGGTCGTGGCGCGGCGCATCGCGGTGGCCATCACGGGCGCCGCGATGCGCGAGAAGCCGCGCGGGGAGCCGTCGTTGCGCAGCGTCATGCGGGTGCTGCCCTCCCCCACGGGCTCCCACGTGTAGGTGGTGCGCATCGGGAACGGGCCCTGGGCGGTCTGCATCACCAGGCGCGCGCCCGGCACCAGCTCGGTGACCTCGTAGGTGTAGGCGATCCGCTTGCCGAGGAAGGCGGCCACGAAGTCCATCTGCGACCCGACCCGGACCGGCGGCTCGGTGCGCCAGTCGACGCTCTGGATGTTGACGTACCAGCTCGGCGCGTTGGTGGGGTCGCCAGCGTACGCCGCCACCTCCGCCGCGGGGCGGCCGATGACGGTCTCGACGGTGACGTCGACGCTCACGCCAGGTCGCCCTCGGCGTACTCGACGGGCTCACCCAGCGCGACGGTGCGCCCGACGGTGCAGAGCCGGTCGCGGGTCTGCTGGAGGGCGCGCGGCATCATCTCGCGGGCCCGGTCGCCGGCCTCGCCCTCGGGGAAGGTGACGTCGAAGGTGACGCGCAGGTCGACGAGGTGGTTGCCCTGCTCGTCGCGGACCTTGTGGCCCTCGGACCGGACCGCAAAGGACGTGGCGTCGACGCGCTTGCCGGTGATCAGGTCGACGTCGATCGCCCCGCAGCCGGCGATCGCGGCGAGGAGCAGCTCGACGGGGCTGAAGTCGGGGTCGGACCCGGAGCCGATGGGGAGCACCCCGCCGCGACGGTTGGTCGCCTTGTAGCGACCCTCACCGATGCGGACCAGGTCGATCCGGCGGTGGGTGTCGGGCAGGCTCTCGGGCTGGCTGTCGGTCAGCGGGTCGGTGCTCATGCGGCCCAGCATTCCAGACCCGCCCGCCCCCGCTCCGGGGAGTCCGACACGCCCGACACGCCCGGGACCGGGCCCGACTTGTGTCCGGCGGGCCCTGCGCGCGACGGTGGAGAGGACCAGCCAGCCCATCGGAAAGGCGAGCATGCTCACCCTCACCGAGAACGCCAGCACGATCGTCAAGGACATCACCACGCAGCCCGGCCTCGCGGACACCGCGGGCCTGCGGATCAGCTCCGAGGAGGCGGCCGAGCCGACCTTCGCGGTCAGCGCCACCGAGAGCCCCGAGCCCGGGGACCAGACCGTCCAGCAGGACGGGGCCACGGTCTACCTCGACCCGAACGCCGCCCTCCTGCTCGACGACAAGGTCCTCGACGCGGCCGTCGACCCCGCCGGCAAGGTGGAGTTCGCGCTCGGCCTCCAGGCCTGAGCCCCGCCCGAGCGCGCCTGGGCCTTCAGGCTCAGCGCTTGGTCGTGCGTCGCGTCCGTCGGGCGCGGCGCGCGTCCTTGCGGGCCAGCGCCACGTTCCGCATCATCGCCTGGTCCACGTCGTGGTGGGCCCGTCCCTCGACGATCCCGTAGGCCAGGTGCAGCTGCGTCGTCATGGTGCTTTCATCTCCTCGTCCCGGCACCGTTGCCGGGTCAGTTCACGTAATGAGTAGTGCCGCGAACGCGGCTCTTACATTCTAGGGATCGCGACCTCGCCCGTTGGCATCGTCGACGACGTGATGTCGCCCACCTCCACAGGGCCACTGGACACCCCTCCCGGGCCCGCCCCGCGCGGCTGGCAGGATCGGTCCATGACGACCTCCTCGCGCGAGATCCACCTGGCCTCCCGACCCTCCGGCACGCCGGTGCCGGACGACTTCCGGATGGTCGAGGTCGACCTGCCGGACCCCGGACCGGGTGAGGTCCTGGTCCGCAACACCGTGATGTCGGTGGACCCCTACATGCGCGGCCGGATGAACGACGTGAAGTCCTACGTCCCGCCCTTCGCGCTGGACCGACCCCTCGACGGCGGCGCCGTCGGCGAGGTCGTGGCCAGCGGTGACGACTCCGTCCCGGTCGGGGCGACCGTCCTGCACCAGGCCGGCTGGCGCGAGCACGCCCTGCTGCCCGCGGCTGCCGTGCGGGTCGTCGACGTCTCCCGGGTCCCCGCCTCGGCCTACCTCGGCGTGCTCGGCATGACCGGGCTCACGGCGTACGTCGGCCTCACCCGGATCGCCCAGCTGAAGCAGGGCGACACCGTCTTCGTCTCGGGCGCCGCCGGGGCCGTCGGCTCGGTCGCCGGCCAGCTCGCGCGCCTGCTCGGCGCCGGCAAGGTGATCGGCTCGGCAGGCTCGGCGGAGAAGGTCGCCTGGCTGACCGGCGAGCTCGGCTTCGACGCGGCCTTCGACTACCACGACGGACCGGTCGCCCGGCAGCTCAAGGAGCACGCCCCGGTCGACGTCTACTTCGACAACGTCGGCGGCGACCACCTCGAGGGCGCGATCTTCCACATGAACGACTTCGGGCGGATCGCCGCCTGCGGCGCGATCGCCACGTACGACGCCGAGGCCCCGACGCCCGGCCCGCGCAACCTGATGATGGTGGTCAGCAAGCGGCTCACCCTGCGGGGCTTCATCGTCTCGGACCACGCGGACGCAGCGAAGGAGTTCTTCACTCAGGCGGGCGGCTGGCTGGCCGATGGGAGCCTCGTCCACCGCGAGACGTTCGTCGACGGCCTGGACCGTGCGGTCGAGGCGTTCCTCGGGCTCGGCACGGGCCAGAACACCGGGAAGATGCTCGTCCGGCTGGGCTGACCTCCCCCGCCCGACCGGCGGCACCAGCCTGACATTTTCGCGACACGCCGAATTACACGATTGACATTCCGTCAATCTGTTCACTCACGTCACTTTCGTCCCTATGCTCCCATCCGTGTCCTCCGTACACCGCGCACCGCACCGCGCCCTCGCCGGCCCGATCCTGGGGCTGGTCCTCGGGCTGCTGCTGGCGACCCTCGGGCCGCTCGCGCCGGCGCGCGCCGACGTCTCCCGTCAGTCCGCCCGGCAGGCGTCCGGGGTCTCGATCCTGTGCACCGGCTACGTCGGCTGCCGCGACCGGGGCTACTCCAACAGCGGCTACCAGGCGGCCAACGACCAGATGTACTGGTTGATGTACAGCGGGCACAACTGCACCAACTACGCGGCCTACCGGATGGTCCAGAGCGGCCTGCCGAACAGCCGCCCCTGGAGCGGCGGGGGCAACGCGGAGTACTGGGGCATCTACATGAAGTCCATCACCGACGACGTGCCCGCCGTGGGCGCCGTCGCCTGGTGGCGCGAGAACGCCAGCCCCGCCGGCTCCGCGGGCCACGTCGCCTACGTCGAGCAGGTCATCTCCAGCAACGAGATCATCGTGTCGCAGGACAGCTGGGGCGGCGACTTCTCCTGGGCACGCATCACCCGAGGCGGCGGCAGCTGGCCCAGCGGCTTCGTGCACTTCAACGACGTGAAGCTCGAGAACGTCGCCAAGCCCGACGTCACCGGCGTGACCAAGGTCGGCGGCGCGCTCAGCGCCAGCCCGGGCTCGTGGACGCCGCAGGGCAGCAACACCACCTACACCTACCAGTGGAAGGCCGGCGCCGACCCGATCGAGGGCGCCACCGGACCCAGCCTCACCCTCGCCCAGGAGCAGCAGGGCAAGCGGATCTCGGTCAAGGTGACCGCGGCACGCCCCGGCTACCCGACCTCGTCGGTCGTCTCCGACAAGACGTCGTACGTCGAGCCCGGCGTCATCAGCAGCCTCACGGCGCCGACGGTCTCCGGCGAGGCCACGGTCGACCACGAGCTCGTGGCCAGCGGCGGCACCTGGAAGCCGGCCCCGGCCGAGCTGACCTATCAGTGGTACGCCGACGGGCAGCTGCTCGAGGGCGTCACCCAGTCCACCTACACCCCCGGTCCGGCCCAGGTCGGGCTGCCGATCTCGGTCACGGTCACGGCGACCAAGCCCGGCTACGACCCGGTGAGCGCCACCTCGCTGGCGACCGCCGCGGTCCAGAAGGCCACCTTCACCGTGCGCGACCCGGCCACCCTCGGCGGCACGCCGCGGCTCGGGGACGTGCTCACCCTCGACCCCGGCACCTGGTCGCCGGGCGTCGCCGACACGACCGTGGTGTGGCTCCGCGACGGGGTCCCGATCGAGGGCGCCCTCGGCACGTCGTACACCCTCACCACCGACGACCTCGGTCACCACGTGTCGGCGTCCCTGACCCTGACCCGGGCGGGCTACGAGGACCTGGTGCAGACCGTCCGGCCCAGCGGCCTGGTCAAGACCGTCCCGACGATGGTCCTGCGCTCGAGCCGTCCCGGGACCGGCCGCCTGGCGGTGCACGTCGCGCTGGGCGCCGCCGGCGTCCCGGTCGTCGCCGGCGTCGTGCGGATCGTCGCCCGCGGCCACCTGCTCGCCGAGCTGACCCTGGACCGCTACGGCCGTGCCGCCCGCGTGCTGCGCGGGCTCCCGGCCGGCCTGACCAACGTCCGGTTCAGCTACCTCGGCAGCGACACGGTCGTGGGCACCACCCTCCGCAAGACCGTCACGATCAAGTAGCCCGACCCCTGTGGCCCCTGGGGCTACCGGGGCGGTTGGGGTCTCACGCTCGTGCCGTTTGGTCCCCAACGGCAACGAAACCGGCCCAAGACGTGCCGTTGGTGACCAAACGGCGAGCCGACAGCCTGCTGCCCGCCGCGTCAGGGGCACCCGCCCCGACTGGGGGTGACGCCGACATGCCGTTTGGTCACCAACGGCATCCAGGAGGCCCGGTAACACACCGTTTGGTCACCAACGGCGCGCCCTCGGCGCCCGGACCGGGACCGGGACCGGGACCGGGACCGTCAGTCGAGCGCGCTCTCCGGCAGGTCGAACCACCGCAGGTGCTCGAAGTCGGCGCTGACGTTGGCGGGGTGGCCGCTCAGGTCCGGCCCCTCGGCCGCGGCCAGGATCGCGGCGCCCTCGCGGAGGTGCTCGACGAGCAGCTCCTCTCCCCCGGTGGCGCGGTTGGCGGGCATCGACGCGACGCCGCCGGCGTAGGAGATGTCGTGCAGGCTCAGCGGCGGGGTGACCACGCCGTCGCGGTGCCGCCAGCGGCCCGTCACGACGTCGAAGCGGTAGTCGCCCAGCAGCCGCCAGCCGTCTCGGGCGACGAGCCGGACCGCCTCGACGAGGTAGTCCACGACCGCGTCGCTGACGAAGTAGTTGAAGTTGACGCGCACCCAGCCCGGCTTGATGCCCTCGCACCCGCCGGTGATCTCGCGCTCGAACTCGTGGGAGCGCTCCAGGTCGATGCCGAGCAGCCGGTGGCCGTAGGGACCGGCGCACGAGCAGCCGCCGCGCGACTGGATGCCGAACAGGTCGTTGAGCAGCGCCACGACGTAGTTGTGGTGCAGGAAGCGGCCCGACGGCGACTTGATGATGAAGGAGACGATGGAGAGCCGCTTGGCGTCGAGGTTGCCGAGCAGCTCGATGCCGGGGTCGTCCCGCCAGGCGGTGATGGCCCGCTTCAGGTGGCGGTCCTCCTGTTCGCGGATCGTGGTCGTGCCGACGGCCTGCTTGAGCTGGAAGACCAGCCCCGCGCGGACCGACTCGATGATCGCGGGCGTCCCGCCCTCCTCGCGGTGGGTCGGGTCGTCGAGGTAGCGGTGGTCGTCGTCGTTGACGTAGACGACCGTGCCGCCGCCGGGGACGTCGGGCACCCGGTTGGCGAACAGCTCACGGCGCGCCGCCAGCACCCCCGGCGTGGACGGGCCGCCGATGAACTTGTGGGGCGAGATGAAGATCGCGTCCTTGTAGGACAGCGGGCGATCCGGGTCGACCGCACGCATCGAGATGTCGATGTACGGCGCCGCCGCGGCGAAGTCCCAGAAGCTCAGCGCGCCGTGCTCGTGCAGCAACGTCGAGATGCCGGCCGTGTCGGAGACGATCCCGGTGACGTTGGAGGCGGCCGAGAACGAGCCGATCTTCAACGGCCGGTCGGCGTACTTCTCGAGCTGCTCGCGCAGGTCCTGCTGGTCCACTCCCCCGTCGACGTCCTGGTGGATGGTGACCACGTCCGCGATCGACTCACGCCAGGGGATCTCGTTGGAGTGGTGCTCGTAGGGGCCGATGAACACGACCGGTCGCTCCGACGGCGGGATGTGCTCGGTGAGGTGGTGGGTGTCCTCGAGGACCGACGGCACGCGCAGGCCCAGCACGCCGATGAGCTTGGCGATCGCGCCCGTGCAGCCCGAGCCGGCGAACAGCACCACCGTGTCCTCGTCGCCGCCCACGGCCTCGTGGATGATCGCGCGGGCGTCCTCGCGCAGCCGGGTGGTCTGCAGGCCGGTGCCGCTCGACTCGGTGTGGGTGTTGGCGTAGCTGGTCAGCACCTCGTCGCGGATGAAGTCCTCGATGAAGCTCAGCGCGCGGCCCGACGCGGTGTAGTCGGCGTAGGTGACGCGACGGGCGCCGTACGGCGTCTCCATCACGTGGTCCTCGCCGATGACCGAGTCCCGGATCAGCCGCAGCAGGGCTTCCTTCTCCTCCACGGATCCAGAGTAGATGGAAGACGGGCCGGGAGATGCTCCCGGCCCGCCTTCCACTCATCCGTCGTGCTGTGGCGTCACATGATCTTGACGCGCACCGCCTTGCGACCGGCGACGACCTTGTCCTGGGCGTCGGTCGTGTTGACCTTGGAGATCTCCTTGTCGGCCTTGCGGCTGAACAGGTCGAGGCTCACCTGCACCTGGTCGTTGCGGACGTAGGTGTCGATGTACTTCTGCGCCTGGCCCAGGGTGTTGGGGTACTGGTTGCGCGACCAGGTGTAGAGGCCACCGAGGACCTCGAGACGACCCCGGCTGCCGGCCGCCGAGTCCGGCACGCTGACCGAGAGCGGGACCGTCTTGTCGCCGGTGGCGCTGTCGAGGACGGCACGGAGGTTCAGCTGCGAGCCGGCCTTGGCGACGGCGGGGTGCTTGCGGTCGAGGGTGACCCACTCGCCGGCGACCTTCTGCTGGATCTTGCTGACCCGGTAGACCGAGTTGTCCTTGTTCAGCTCCGACGTGGCGCTGACGTCGTCGATGTTGACGCCCGGGATGTTGCTGAGCGACCAGACGAAGTCGGCGAGGTCGAAGGACGACTCGAAGGAGATGTCGTAGTCGGAGGCGTAGCGGTCGCTGACCGAGAAGGAGAACGGCGTGCCGTCGTCCTGGTGGCCGTTGATCGTCCACGACAGCAGCCCGGAGCCCTTGGTGTAGGAGTCCAGCACGCGGTCGTTGTTGGAGATCAGCTGGTAGAAGGTCGTCGACGCGTTGGCCTCGCTGACCGAGACGTGGCTGGTGCCGGTGCGCGAGCGGGTGCCGAACGTGACCGACGAGGTGATGTCGGTGGTGTCGGGCAGCGCGCCGAAGTTGCCGGTGATGCCGGTCAGGTGGTCGTCGGTGATCGTGCCGACCGGGGCGCCGAGGTTGGCGACCTTGAACGGCGCACCGAGCGACTCGGGCTGGATGTAGATCGCGTCTGCCGGGTGCAGGCTCAGCGTGGTCTCGCCCAGGAACGTCATCGGGTGACCGAAGCCCACGACCTTGCCGCCGCAGACCGACGTCGCGGTGCCCACGCCGCCCTGGGTGATGTCGCCGTAGGACAGCGAGGCGGCCAGGTTGCCGCCGGCGACCACGGTCTCCTCGGTCGCGCCGGCACCCGGAGCCGCGGCCTTGCCGGTGGCGTAGGTGTTCTTCGGGATCCAGCTGTGCGCGCCGGCCTTGCGCTCGGCCTTGGCCAGGCGGGTGGAGCCGACACCGGAGACGCCGAGCGGCATCTTGAGCTGGCTGAAGCCCTCGGCCGCCTGCGCCTGGGTCACGTCGGAGTGACGGGCGATGGTGCGGGCCTGGGCGTCGGTGACCTTGATGCTGGCGGGACGGGAGGCGTTGAGGTACTCGTCCATGTCCTCGAACGGCGTGACGCCGGCGACCCAGGACGGACCCCACGAGAGGCCGTAGGCGACGGCGCCGATGAGGCGACCGTCCGCGGCGTAGACGGGCGAGCCCGACATGCCCTGCCAGATGCCGCCGATCTTGTCGGGGCTCGGGGCATCCATCTCGACCATGACCATGTCGAGGTCGGGAGCGATGCCGTCGTCGAGGACACCCAGGACGGTGCCGGTGAACGTGTCGGGCGCGGTGCCGGAGGTGACCGACAGGGCAGAGACCGCGTCACCCTTGACGAGGTCGGCGACCGGGAAGGCCGCCTTGCAGTCCTCGGCCGGCGGGGCCGACTGTGCGGCCGGCGAGCCGACGATGGTGGCGGTGGTCAGGGCCAGGCCTGCCACCGAGGTGAGCGCAGCGAGGCCACGGCCCCGGCGACTGTTGAACGAGTGCGACATGTGGACGCCCCTTCTCCCGAAAAGTGGGGCGTGACACCACGCCCTCTGCAAGGTGGACGTCTCCGGCCGCCATTTGGTTGCCTTCGAGTTTCGCCCGTCGCGAGCGTAGGTTCTAGTGGCGTCCCCGAAGGTGGGTATGGCAACACCCGTTGCCGATCCGATACCTCGGTGCCAAGGAGCCCGGTCGGCGTCTAGGGTGACCGCCGTGACGAATCCCACCTCGACTCCCACGCAGAGCCTCCAGCACGCGGAGGCGCTCGCGCGCTTCGACCTCCTCACCGTGGACGGCTACGACGTGCGCCTCGACCTGGCCAGCTCCGACGAGACGTTCCGGTCGGTCACGACCGTGCGCTTCCAGTCGCAGGGCGGCCCCACCTTCATCGACCTCAAGCCCGTGTCGGTCCGCGAGATCCGCTTCAACGGCGCCCCCGTCGACGTCGACACGCTCGTGCGCGGCCGTCTGCCGCTCGACACGGTCGCCGGCGCCAACGAGCTGGTCGTCGACGCCGTCATGCGCTTCCGCAACGACGGGGAGGGCCTGCACCGCAGCGTCGACCCGGCCGACGGCAAGCACTACGTCTACGGCATGTGCTTCATGGACGCCGCACCCAGCATCTTCCCGTGCTTCGACCAGCCCGACCTGAAGGCGCCCTACACCTTCCACGTCACCGCACCCACCGACTGGGTGGTCGTCGGCAATGCCCCGGGCACGCAGGTCGAGCCCGGCACCTGGGAGTTCGAGACGACCCAGCCGCTGTCGACGTACTTCGTGACGCTGGTCGCCGGGCCCTACCACCTGCTCACCGACGACCACGACGGCATCGCGCTGGGCCTGTCGGCCCGCGCCAGCATCGCGCGCGACCTCGACGCCGACGCCGACGAGCTGTTCACGATGACCAAGCAGTGCTTCGACGAGTTCCACCGGCTGTTCGGGATCCGCTACCCGTTCGGCAACTACCACCAGGCGTTCGTCCCGGAGTTCAACGCCGGCGCCATGGAGAACCCCGGCTGCGTGACGTTCCGCGACCCGCTGATCTTCTCCTCCCGCGTGACCCGCGGGGTCCGCATCCAGCGCGCGACCACGGTGGCCCACGAGATGGCCCACCAGTGGTTCGGCAACATCGTCACCCCCAAGTGGTGGGACGACCTCTGGCTCAACGAGTCGTTCGCCGAGTACATGGGCAACCGCGTCACCGCCGACGTCACCGAGTACGACGACGCGTGGACCCACAACGCCTACGCCCGGCGCCAGTGGGGCCTCGTCGCCGACCAGCGGCCCAGCACCCACCCGGTCGCCGGCAACGGGGCCGAGGACGCCCTCTCGGCCCTCCAGAACTTCGACGGCATCTCCTACGCCAAGGGCTCGAGCATCCTCAAGCAGCTCAACGCGACGCTGGGCGACGAGGTGTTCTTCGCCGGCGTGATCGACCACTTCACCAAGCACCGCTTCGGCAACGCGACGATGCACGACCTGTTCACGAGCTGGGAGCAGGCCGGGGCGGGCGACCTCTCCTCCTTCACCTCCCACTGGCTGCGCACCGCCGGGCCGGACCAGATCGTGCTCGACCGGGCCGCCGGCGTCGTACGTCGCACGCCGCCGGCCGACCACCCCGCCGACCGGCCGCACACCCTGCGGGTCGCGCGCGCGGTCGACGGCAAGTGGGAGACGTCGACGCTGTCCATCACGGGCCCGGAGACGCCCGTGGAGGCCGGTGACTCGGCCTTCCTGCTCGACCCCTACGAGGACACCTGGGCCCTGGTCCAGCCCGACGACGTGACGGTCGCGGCGCTCAAGGGCCTGCTCCCGTCGACCGACGACACCCTTCTGCGCGCGGGTGTCTGGAACAACGTGCGCAGCGCCTTCCACAACGCCGCGATCGCGCCGGCCGACGTGATCGACCTGCTCGAGGCCGGCCTGCCGGTCGAGGACAGCGACGACGCGGTGTTCTACACGATGCCGTGGGCCGTCGCGAAGGTCGCCCCGCTGGCGCCCGAGCCGGCCTCGGCACTGCGCCGCATCCACGACGCCGCGATGAGCAAGGTCACCTCCGCGGCCGCAGGCTCGACGCTGCAGCTGTCGGCCTTCCAGGCGGCCGTGTCCACCTCGACCGACCCCGGCCAGCTCCGCTCCTGGCTCGAGGGCCGGGTGCTGCCGGACGGCATCGGCCTCGACCTCGACCTGCGCTGGCGCATCCTGGTGCAGCTCGCCGTGCTCGGCGAGACCGACCGCGAGGAGCTCCAGGCGGCGCTGGACGCCGAGCCGACGGCCCGTTCGCGGGTCGAGCACACCAAGGCCATGGCCTCGCTGCCCGACGCCGAGGCGAAGGCGTGGGCGTGGGCCCGGTTCACCGGCGAGGTCGACGTACCCAACTACGAGCTGGAGGCCGCCGGCGTCGGCATGTGGCGCTCGGGCCAGGAGCACCTCACCGAGCCGTACGTCGAGCGCTACTTCGCCGACCTGCCCGGCACCGTCGAGAAGCGCAGCGGCTGGGTGCTGGCCGACACCGCCGCCGTGTTCTTCCCCTCCACCTCCCTGACGGCGGAGACGGTGGCGGCCGCGAAGGCCTTCATCGACAGCGACGGGCTGGACCTCTCGGTCCGTCGCCGGGTCGTCGACGCGACCGACGAGCTCCAGCGCCGGCTGGCGATCCGTCAGGCGTTCCCGGCGTCATGACCCCCGACCGCGCGCGGCGTCCGGGTCCCACGGTCCGGACCCGCGTGCACGAGCTGACCCCCACCGGCGAGCACGCCCGCGAGGACCGGCTCGTCACGGAGGAGCCGCTCGAGATCCGGCTCGCCTGGCCGGGTGCACCGGCCAGGCGGGTCTGGGTCACCATGCGCACGCCCGGACACGACTTCGAGCTCGCGACCGGGTGGCTGGTGCACGAGGGCCTCACCCGGTCCGTGCAGGGCGTCGCCTACTGCACCGACGCCGACCTGGCACCGGAGCAGGAGTTCAACGTCGTCACGGTCACCCTTGCCGCCCCGCCGCTGCACGACCCGGGCCACCGGCACGCCGCCGAGTCGAGCGGGTCCTCGGCCTGCGGGGTGTGCGGCAAGGACAGCGTCACCGCGGCCCTGGCCGCGCCTCGTGCGGAACCATGGTCCGGGGAGCTGCCCACCCCCGACGTGGTCCGCTCGCTGCCCGGGCTGCTGCGGGCTGGCCAGGCGGTGTTCTCCCGGACCGGGGGTGTGCACGCCGCGGGACTGTTCACCGCCGCGGGCGAGGCCCTGGTCGTCCGGGAGGACGTGGGGCGGCACAACGCCGTCGACAAGGTGACCGGCGCCCGGGTGCTCGCCGGCGACTCCCCCGCCGAGGCGGTGCTGGTCGTCTCCGGGCGGGCCGGGTTCGAGCTCGTGCAGAAGGCGATCGCCGCCGGCGTCGGGTCGCTGGTGGCCGTCGGGGCACCGACGTCGCTGTCGGTCGCGCTGGCCCGGGAGTCCGGCCTGGCGCTGTTCGGCTTCACCTCCGGGGAGCGTTGCGTCCGCTACACCTGAGGTCGCTCCGGCGTGGGTGCGCAGGAGTGTCGGTGGTGGTTCCTAGGTTGGTCGCATGCGCATCCTCCACACCTCCGACTGGCACCTCGGCCGGTCGTTCCACCGTGAGGGGATGCTCGAGCACCAGGCGTCGTACGTCGACCACCTGCTCGCCGTCGTGGCGTCGGAGCAGGTCGACCTCGTGGTCGTCGCCGGTGACGTCTACGACCGGGCGCTGCCCCACGTCGACGCGGTCCGCCTCGCCGACGAGGCCCTCGCCCGGCTGGCCGCCTCGCGGGCCCGGGTCGTCATCACCAGCGGCAACCACGACTCCGCCCAGCGACTCGGGTTCAGCTCGCGGCTGATCGACGCGGCGGGGGTCTTCATCCGCACCGACGCCTCCGCCATCGGCACCCCGGTGCTGCTCGAGGACCGGCACGGGCCGGTCGCGGTCCACGGGCTCCCCTACCTCGACCCCGACGCGGTGCGTGAGCCGTGGGGGCTGTCAGCGCGCTCGCACGAGGCCGCGCTGACCGAGGCGATGCGACGGGTCCGGGCCGACCTCGCCACGCGATCCTCCGCGACCCGGTCGGTCGTGCTGGCGCACGCCTTCGTCGCCGGCGGGCCCGACCCGGTCCGGCCCAGCGACTCCGAGCGCGACATCTCCGTCGGTGGCGTCTCGATGGTGCCGACGTCGGTCTTCGACGGCATCTCCTACACCGCCCTCGGCCACCTCCACGGGCGCCACACGCTCACCGACACGGTGCGCTACAGCGGCTCCCCGCTGGCCTACTCCTTCTCCGAGGCGACCCAGGTCAAGGGCTCGTGGCTGGTGGAGCTCGGCGCCGACGGTGTCGAGTCGGCCGACTTCGTCCCCGCGCCCGTCCCGCGTCCGCTGGCCCGCCTGCGGGGCACGCTCGCGGAGCTGCTCGACGACCCGGCTCACGACACCCACGAGGGGTCGTGGGTGCAGGCCACCCTCACCGACGACGTCCGTCCGCTTCAGGCGATGGAGCAGCTGCGTCGGCGCTTCCGACACACCCTCGTCCTCTCCTTCGAGCCCGCGTCCGGGGACCGCTCGGAGCTGCCCCTGGCCCGCACCCAGGGCCGCTCCGACCACCGGATCGCCCTCGACTTCGTCGGCGACATGCGCGGCACCGGAGCCACCCAGGAGGAGTCCGCGCTGCTCCAGCAGGCCGTCGACGCCTGCTGCGAGGACCCCGACTTCGACGTCCTCGTCCCCGCTTCCCCGGACCGGGAGGCCTGATGCGCCTCCACCTGCTCGAGGTCACCGCCTTCGGGCCGTTCGCCGACACCGTCACCGTGGACTTCGACCACCTCTCCGACGCCGGGCTCTTCCTGCTCTCCGGCGCGACCGGTGCCGGCAAGACGAGCGTCCTCGACGCGGTCTGCTTCGCGCTCTACGGCGACGTCCCCGGCGACCGCAACGCCGCGCGCCGGCTGCGGTCCGACCAGGCGGCGCCCGGCGTACGCCCGCGCGTCACGCTCGAGACCACCCTGTCCGGCCGCCGGTTCCGGCTGGTCCGCTCCCCCGCCTGGGAGCGACCCAAGAAGCGCGGCAGCGGCTTCACGACCGAGCAGGCCTCGGTCACCCTGTCCGAGCGGGTCGACGGCGAGTGGCAGCCGCTGTCCTCGCGGCTGGACGAGACCGGCCACCTCGTGACCCGCCTCGTCGGCATGAACGTCACCCAGTTCACCCAGGTCGCCATGCTGCCCCAGGGCCGGTTCCAGGCCTTCCTCCGGGCCCGCTCCGACGAGCGCCACAAGCTGCTCCAGCAGCTGTTCCGCACCGGCCGGTTCGAGCAGGTCGAGGGCTGGCTGCGCGACCGCCGCATCGCCCTGCGCCGCACCTCCGACATGTCCCGGCAGGGCATCGCCGACCTGGTCAGCCGCCTGAGCGAGACCGCCGACGTGCCGGTCCCCGAGGACTGGGAGGTCGCCGACCTGCAGCCCTGGGCCACGGCGCTGGTGGCCGACGCCCTCGAGCGCCGCGACCGGGCCGCCGCTGCTGTCCTCGTTGCGGCGGGTCACGAGCAGGAGACCCGCACCCACCTCGAGCAGGCCCGCGCCGTCGTCGACCGGCGTCGCCGCCTCGAGGCCGCCGCCGCCGAGCGCGACCGGATCGACGCGATGGCCGACCAGCACGCGACCGCCGTGGCCTCGCTCGACGCGGCCCGGCGTGCCGCCGGCGTCGTCCCCCTCCACCGCCTGGCCACCACCGCGACATCCGCGCACCTCCGCGCGGAGGCGTTGGCGCACGCGACGACCGAGCGGGCCGGCGACGTGCTCGGGTTGCTCGTCGTCGACGCCGACACCCTGGCGGCCGCGGCGGGTGACGCGCTCGACAAGGCCGCCGCCGTGCGGGCCGCGCTGCCCCGCGAGGCGCGGATGCGCGAGGTCGACGAGCGGGCGGTCGGTGCCGAGCGCGAGCAGGCCGAGGTGGCGACGCGGCTGACCGCCCTGTCACGCGAGCGCGCTGCACTGCCCGAGCGCCTGGTCGCCGCGCGGGCGTCCGCCCAGGAAGCCACGGCTGCCGCGGCCGGCGCCCCGGCCGTCGAGGCGCGGGTCGCCGACCTGCACGGCCGTCTGCGGGCCCACCGGGACCTGCTGTCCGTGGAGACACAGCTGGACGCGGCGCGCCAGGCGCTCGCCGATGCCTCGGCTGCCGCCGTGGAGCTGCGCGAGCGCTGGCTGGACCTCCGCGAGGCCCGACTCGACGGGATGGCCGCCGAGATCGCCGGCGCGCTCGCGGTGGGCGCCTGCTGCCCGGTGTGCGGCTCCGCGGACCATCCCCACAAGGCCACCTCCCACCCCGACGCGCCCGACGCCGCCGCCGAGAAGGCCGCCCTCAAGGCGCTCGACGACGCCAAGGCCACCGAGCACCTGCACGACGAGCGGGTCCGCGACCTCGGCACCCGCCTGGCGGTGCTCCGCCAGCAGGCCGGGCCCGACCCGGCCGCGGTGTTGCAGGCCCGGGCGGACGACGAGGCTTCCGGGCTCGAGCGGCTCCGGGCCTGCGCCGGCGAGGCGACGGCCCGCCTCGATGCGGTCGCCACGCTCGAGGCCGACGACGTACGGCTCGGGGCGGAGATCCGTGAGGCCGAGCTGCGGGCCGAGTCCCTCGCGACCAGCCTCACAGCGCTGCGTGCGGAGTCCGGCTCGCTGCGTGCCGAGGTCGATCACCTGCTGGCCGGCACGGGTGCCTCCTCCCTGACCCGACTCCTCGACGACCTCGCCGACCGGGCCGACACGGCTCACCGCGCCGCCGACGCCATCGTGGGCCTCGCCATCGCGGCCGACGCCCGGCATGATGCCGACCGGGCCCTCGCCGAGGCGGCCCGGGAGTCCGGGTTCGAATCCACCGAGGCCGCGGTCGCGGCCCGTCTCGACGTCCAGGAGATCGCGGCTCTCGACCGCCGCGTCACCGAGCACGAGCGCAAGCTCGCGGCCGTGACCGCGCTGCTCGCCGAGCCGGGAGCCGCGGAGCTCCTCGCCAGCGAGACCGTCGACCTCGTCGCGCTGCAGCACACCCACGCCGAGGCGCTGGCCGCGCTCGGAGACGGGCGCACCCTCGAATCCCGCTGGGCCGGCCGCCACCAGCGGCTCACCGCCCTGGCCCGCGAGCTCGAGGCCGCGCTCGTCGCCTGGGCGCCGCTGCGCCACGAGCTCGACGTGACGACGCGCCTGTCCGCGTTCGTGGAGGGCAAGTCCCCCGACAACCGCCTCCAGATGCGGCTCTCGGCCTACGTGCTCGCCTTCCGGCTCTCCCAGGTCGTGGCGGCCGCCAACGAGCGCCTGGCGCGGATGAGCGACCAGCGCTACTCGCTCGAGCACACCGGGCGACGGGGTGCCGGCGAGACGCGGGGCGGCCTGAGCCTGCTCGTCCGCGACGACTGGTCCGGGGAGTCCCGGGACCCCGCGACCCTCTCGGGCGGCGAGACGTTCGTGGTCTCCCTCGCCCTCGCCCTGGGGCTCGCCGACGTGATCACGCAGGAGGCCGGCGGCGCCGACCTGGACACCCTCTTCGTGGACGAGGGCTTCGGCTCCCTCGACGCGGACACCCTCGACGACGTCATGGACACCCTCGACTCGCTGCGCGACGGCGGCCGGGTCGTCGGCGTGGTCAGCCACGTCGCCGAGATGCGCGACCGGATCCCGACCCAGCTCCGGGTCACCAAGTCCCGACGCGGGTCGACGCTGGCCCTGTCCCGATGACACCCGCCGCCGCTAGTTTCGACCCGTGACCTTCGACGTCGCCGCCGAGTCCTACGAGCGGTTCATGGGCGCCTGGTCGACCGGACTGGCGCCCCAACTGATCGCGTACGCCGGCGTGCGGCCCGGCCAGACCGTGCTCGACGTCGGGTGCGGTCCCGGCATCCTCACCCGTCCGCTGGTCGACCTGCTCGGCGCGGACCACGTCGTCGCCGTCGACCCGTCACCGTCGTTCGTGGCCGCCACGGCGGATCGCTTCCCGGGCGTGCGGGTCGCCGAGGCCGGGGCGGAGTCGTTGCCACTCGACGACGGGGAGGTCGACCACGCCCTGGCCCAGCTGGTCGTGCACTTCATGACCGATCCGGTGGCGGGCCTGGCCGAGATGGCGCGGGTGACCCGTCCCGGTGGGGTCGTGGCTGCCAGCGTCTGGGACCACGGGGGCGGTCGGGGACCGCTCTCGACGTTCTTCGACGCCGTCCAGTCGCTCGACCCGGACAACCCCGGCGAGCGCGACTACGCCGGCGTCAACGCCGGACACCTCGGCGAGCTGTTCCGCGCCGCCGGCCTGGGCAATGTCGAGGAGACCCGCCACGACGTCGAGCGACACTACGACGACGTCGACGCCTGGTGGGCGCCGTACACCCTGGGCGTGGGGCCGGCCGGTGCCTACGTGGCGGGTCTGGACGACGACGGCAAGCAGGCGCTCCTCGAGGCCTGCCGGGCCCGGCTGCCGCGCGGACCCTTCACCGCCACCGCGAGTGCATGGGTGGCCCGCGGGACGGTCACGTGAGGGGTGTCCGACTGCCTCAGCCGGTCAGGCCCCAGGACGAGACGTCGAGGCCCCAGTCGTCGGCGAGGCGCCGGGCCTGCGGCCGGTACATCACCTGCAGCGACTCCTTGAGTCCCGGCGTCCAGTCCCACTCCGCCTTCGACGACGACCCGGACTCCCGCTCGACCTCCTGCAGCGGCACCGGGTCGACGCCGATCAGGCCCCACACGGTGTCGACCGCGGCCTGCGGGTCCTTCCGGATGTTCTCGTAGACCATCACGTGCATCCGGTCGCGCCCGACCTGGGAGGCCCAGGCGTCGAGCTGGTCGGCGTAGAAGCCGCTCCAGGTCTGCACCGTGATCGGGACCGGGTAGGGCCACGACTTGCCGCGCGTGGCCGCGAGCCGCATCGAGGAGCGGAAGCGCTCGACCGGGTCGCGGAGCAGCACCAGGATCGGGGCGTCCGGGACGTGCCGCGCGGCGCCCGCGGGGCACGAGGCGTGCCGGAGGTACTGCGGGGTCCAGTCACCACGGTGGATGCCGTCGGACGGGAACAGGTCGAGGTACTCCGCCGGGGTGATCCGGTCGTCGGCCAGCTTGTGCAGGAGCTGCTGCTCCTTCTTGCCGTTGGTGCCGAGCCCGACCTGCGGGTGTTGCGTGAGCAGGTCGGTGAACCACGTCGTGCCCGATCGCTGCGCGCCGATGCCCAACCAGGCAGGAGAATTCATGGACGGCACCCTACCGAGTCCGTTTCGCTGGGAAATCGGGTGGCGCCCATCGGATAGGTTCCCGTCCATGAGTGGTTCCGGCCTCGATCCGACCTTCACCTCACTCCCCTACCGCCAGCTCGGCGACGCCGCGCTCGCGCGTGCCCGGGAGCTCGGGGTCACCCACGCCGACTTCCGCTTCGAGCGGGTCCGCTACCAGCACCTCGGCGTCCGCGACGGCGTCCTACAGGGCGCCAGCGACCGGGAGGACCTCGGCTTCGCCGTGCGGGTCATCCATCGCGGTGCGTGGGGCTTCGCGTCCGGCGTCGTGCTCACCACGGACGAGGCGGTGCGGCTCGCCGACGCCGCCGTGGCCGTCGCCCTGGTCGCCGCGGAGATGACCAGCTCGCCGGTCGAGATCGCTCCCGAGCCGGTGTACGACGACGTCACCTGGATCAGCCCCTACGAGGTCAACCCGCTCGAGGTGCCCACGGCCGACAAGGCCGAGGTGCTCATCGACTGGACCAACCGGCTCCGCACCGGAGCGGCCGTTGACCACGCGTCGGCATCGCTCGAGCAGGTGCAGGAGAACAAGTACTACGCCGACCTCGCCGGCACCCGCACCACCCAGCAGCGGGTCCGCCTGCACCCCGCCTTCGAGGCCATGGGCGCCGGGGCCGACACCTTCGACTCGATGGCGAGCATCGCGCCGCCGGCGGGGCGTGGCTGGGAGTACCTCACCGACAGGTCGCTCTACGACTGGGACGACGAGATCGAGCAGGTCCCCGAGCTCCTCGCGGAGAAGCTCAAGGCGCCCAGCGTCCAGGCCGGCACCTACGACCTGGTCATCCACCCGTCCAACCTGTGGCTGACCATCCACGAGTCCATCGGTCACGCCACCGAGCTCGACCGCGCGCTCGGCTACGAGGCCAACTACGCCGGCACCTCGTTCGCGACGTACGACAAGCTCAACACGCTGCAATACGGCTCCGGCGTCATGAACGTCACCGGCGACCGCACCGTCGAGCACGGCCTCGCGTCGATCGGGTACGACGACGAGGGAGTCGAGACCCAGAGCTGGGACATCGTCCGCGACGGCGTCCTCGTGGGCTACCAGCTCGACCGGGCGATGGGCCACATGAAGCCCGAGCTCAACGGTGGCCGCAGCAACGGCTGCGCCTACGCCGACTCCCCCGGCCACATCCCGATCCAGCGGATGGCCAACGTCTCGCTCCAACCGGCCCAGGACGGGCCGAGCACCGAGGAGCTGATCAGCCGGGTCGAGCGCGGCATCTACGTCGTCGGCGACAAGAGCTGGTCGATCGACATGCAGCGCTTCAACTTCCAGTTCACCGGGCAGCGGTTCTACACGATCACCGACGGCGAGCTGGTCGGACAGGTCCGCGACGTCGCCTACCAGGCCACGACGACGGACTTCTGGAACTCCATGGAGGCCGTCGGCGGCCCGGAGACCTGGGTGCTGGGCGGCGCGTTCAACTGCGGCAAGGCCCAGCCCGGCCAGGTCGCCAGCGTCAGCCACGGCTGCCCGACGTCGCTGTTCCGCAACGTCCGCATCCTCAACACCAACGACGAGGCAGGCCACTGATGAGCACCCAGTCACCCAGCGCGTCGCTCGTGATGACCCCCCAGTCCCTCGTCGACCACGGCGTCGCCACGTCGACGGCCGACGACTGCATCGTCATCGTCCGCAACTCCACCAGCGCCAACCTGCGCTGGGCCAACAACACCCTGACCACCAACGGCGTGATGCACGCCGTCAGCGTCACGGTCATCTCGTTCATCAGGAGCTCCGAGGGGGTCTCGACCGGGTCGGTGTCCGGCAGCGCCAGCTCGCAGGCACAGGTGACCGCCCTGGTCGAGGCGGCGGACGCCGCCGCCCGTGCCGGATCGCCGGCCGAGGACGCCAACGACCTCGTGACCGGCGACGCGGCCGCCGACTGGGACGAGGCGCCCGGTGCCACCGACATCCACGTGTACGACGCCTTCGCGCCGGCCCTGGGCGAGGCGTTCGGCCACGCCTCGGGTGCGGGTCGGGTGCTCTACGGCTTCGTCAACCACGAGGTCGTGACGACCTACCTCGGCTCGACGACCGGACTGCGCCTGCGTCACGTCCAGCCGACCGGCCACTACGCCTGCACCGGCAAGACGGCCGACCTCACCCAGAGCGCCTGGGTCGGCGGGGCCACCCGCGACTTCTCCGACGTCGACGCCCTCGCGATAGAGCAGACCGTCGCCCAGCGGCTCGGGTGGGGGTCGCGCCGCGTCGACCTGCCCGCCGGTCGCTACGACACCATCCTGCCGCCGACCGCTGTCGCCGACCTGATGATCGACGCCTACTGGTACGCCGGCGCCCGGGTCGCCCACGAGGGCCAGTCGGTCTACTCCAAGCGCGGCGTCGGCACCCGCATCGGCGACCGCATCGCCAAGCCGGGGGTCAACCTCTTCTCCGACCCGTCCTACCCCGGTCTCGCCTGTGCCCCGTTCGTCACTGCGAGCGCCTCCGGCAACGAGAGCTCCGTCTTCGACAACGGGCTGCCGCTCGGCCGGACCGACTGGATCCGCGACGGCGAGCTGACCTCGTTGCTGCAGACCCGGCACTCGGCCGCGATGACCCAGCAGCCGGTCACGCCGATGGTCGACAACCTGGTCCTCGACGTGGACGGCGGCCGGGGCTCGGTCGACGACCTGGTCGCCGGCACCGAGCGCGGTCTGCTGCTCACCTGCCTCTGGTACATCCGGGCGGTCGACGAGCAGACGCTGCTGCTGACCGGACTGACCCGCGACGGGGTCTACCTCGTGGAGAACGGCGAGATCACTGGCGCGGTCAACAACTACCGGTTCAACGAGAGCCCGGTCGACCTGCTCAACCGGTTCTCCCACGCGAGCGCCACGGTGCCGAGCTTCAGCCGCGAGTGGGGCGACGACTACTTCTCGCGCACCGCCACCCCCGCGCTGCGGATCCCGGACTTCAACATGTCGAGCGTCTCCCAGGCGATGTAGGCATCACCATCGAGGCGCATCACCCGTGGTGCCGGCGGGCCCGTCGCCACCGGCGCACGAACTCCTGATCGGCCTCGACGGCGCGTGCCTGCTCGCGGGCGTGCAACCGGCCGAACGTGAAATCGCTGTCCCCGTCGACCCGCGCGTCCGCGGCGAGCGTCTCGAGCGCGAGGCGCGTCACCACGGTGTCCTGGTGGTCCCCGAGCGCCTGCGTCAGGCCCTTGGCGGTCCGGGCCAGCTCGCGCGCCTCGTCCCCCCAGAGCTCGTCGCCGGCCTCGGCGGCGTAGCGCAGCCGCTTGGCCGCCTTCCGCACGTCGTGCAGGGCCCGGTCCCGGTCCTCGGCCCCGGCAACCAGGTCGGCGCGGCGCACCAGCCGGCGCCAGTGACGCCGCAGCTCCGGCTCGAGATCGTCGGCGGTGACCCCCTTCGCACCCGGCGCCCACGGCGGGTCGGTGCGCCAGGACTCGAGCGCGGCAACTACCGCGGCGTACCGCTCCGAGGCCAGCGTCGCCCGCACGTCCTCCTCGGCGCTCGCCAGGGCCGCGGCATAGCTGAGGTCGAGCCGGTCACGCACCGGGCCGACGACGTGCACCGCCAGCTCGTGGTCGGCGAGGTGGGCCAGCCGGTCGTGGACGACGTGCGCGTCCCGCGCAGCCGACAGCGCGCGCACCAGCCACGCCAGCTCGTCGCGCACCGGCTCGGTGCGCGCCCGGTCCAGGACGGTGCGGAACGTCGCGAGATCGGCCCGCAGGTGTCGGCAGGCCACCCGGGCGTCGTGCACGCCCTCGGCGTCGCCCGCGCGCATCGCCCCGTCGGCGTCAGCGAGAGCGTCGGTGTGCGCCATGAGGCGGGCCCGGACGACCTTCAGGACGGCGCTCACCCCTCCATCATCCTGTGCCGTGCAACCGGACCCGGGCGTCGTGCGTATACCCCGCACAACCCCGCAGGACACGACTGCAGGACCGACCAAGGAGAACCCCCACCATGCGCACCACCCAGCTCGCCCTCGGCGCCCTCGCGGTCGCCACGCTCGGCACGTCCTTCGCTCCGGCCGCGCACGCCCAGACGACCACCACGACCCACGAGCGGGGCAACGTCATCGAGTGCACCGGCACGATCAAGGGCAAGCCCGTCTACGCCAGCCTCTACGAGAACAACGTCTACGCCAACGTCATCCAGGTGGTCATCGGCGACGGCGACGACCAGGTCGGCAACAGCCGGGAGGTCGCCGACGGGTTCATCGAGGACAAGCAGGTGCACGGCGCCCTCCGGGTCGGCGGCAAGCGCGCCGTCATCGAGGGCCACGCCGCCCGCTACGGCAAGCGGATCGCCGTCCACGACGAGTTCGACGACGCCGGCCAGCACGTCGTGGTCGACGGCTTCCACCGCAAGCTGTCCAAGGACCTGACCCTGACGTGGCGGCACCGCACCGTGCCGCTGGCCTGCGGCACGGCGTTCTTCTACGACCTCACCACCACGAAGACCGACATCGAGTGACGGGCCGGCCGCGCCCGTTCGGCGCTCAGGCGGGATGCCCGCCGGGGATCTCGACGTCGGGGTCGTAGGGGGTCCGCGTGTAGACGAACGTCGCGCAGTCCAGGTGCGAGACGGAGCCGTCGCCACGACGTACGACGTGGAGCGTCTCGCCCCGGTGGTAGCCGGCAACGCCGACCACGCGGTCGCCCCGGACCTCGAAGACGTCCTGCCGGTTCTGCAGCGCGAGGCTGTGCACCTCCAGCCGCTCGTCGTGCCAACGCAGCTCGAAGGCCGTGTTGCCCCAGAACCACACGCCGGGCACGCCGGCGAGGGCGTCCGGCACGCGCACGGTCGGTGTCCACGGCGCCGCCGGCTCGACCGGCTCGTCGCCCAGCAACCGCGCCGGCACGGCGTCGGTCACCAGGCCGGTCGTGGCGTTGGTCAGCAGGACCGAGCCGTCGCCGGTCGCGGGGTCGACGAAGAGGCTGGCGAGGAAGCCCGGCATCGAGCCGGTGTGACCGACGAGCCGGCGCCCGTGTGCCTCGACGACCCGGAAGCCGAGTCCGTAGTCGCGCTGCCCCGGGCGGTAGGCCTCCCTGAGGACGTCGAGGTCGAGCACCCGGGGGTCGCCCTGGGCCAGGAAGCGTCCCCAGGCGGCCAGGTCCTGCACCGTGCTCCACGCCTGTCCGGCCGGCGCCATCGCCCCGGTGTCCTGATGCGGCTCCCGGGTCAGGGTCCCCGCGAAGTGCCCCACGCTGAAGCCCTGGGCGGACGGGCCCACCGGGAGGTACGTGGTGCGCCCCATGCCGAGCGGCTCGAGGATGCGACTCCGGGTGACGTCCCACCACGACTGCCCGCGCAGCCGGGCCACCGCCTCACCGAGGAGGGCGAAGCCGAGGTTGCTGTAGTGGAAGTACTCCCCCGGGTCGGCCACCGCGCCGGTGCCGTCGTTGGCGGCGAGCAGGTCGTCCAGGCCCACACCCGGGGACCGCTCCCACCACGGACCGACCGGTTCGCTCTGCATCCCGGACACGTGTCCCAGCAGGCCGGCGACGGTCGCGTCGGCGTAGCCCGTCCCGGGCACGACGGCACCGATCGGGTCGTCGAGGGCGAGCAACCCGTCGGCCACGCACTGCAGCACCGCGACGGCGACGAAGGTCTTGGTGATCGACCCGATGCGGTACTGCACGTCCGCCGGGTCCGGCCCCGGCACGTCACCGGCCCCGGCGACCTCGACCAGCACTCCCCGGCGCAGCACGCCGGCGACGACCGACGGCAGCCGGCCGATCGCCTGGTAGCCGTCGACGCACGCCTGCAGCCGGCCGGTCACTCGGCGAAGGCCTCCGGCGGCGGGCAGGCGCACACGAGGTTGCGGTCGCCGTAGGCCTGGTCGATCCGCGCGACCGGCGGCCAGTACTTGTCCGGGTCGATGCCGGTCGGGAAGACCGCGAGCTCGCGGGAGTAGGGGCGGTCCCAGTCGCCGACCAGCGCGCGCGAGGTGTGCGGGGCACCGCGCAGCGGCGAGTCCTCGGGGCTCCACTCCCCCGCCCCAACGCGGTCGATCTCCGCCTTGATGGCGATCATCGCGTCGCAGAAGCGGTCGATCTCGGCGAGGTCCTCGGACTCCGTGGGCTCGACCATCAGGGTGCCCGCGACGGGGAACGACATGGTCGGCGCATGGAAGCCGTAGTCGATGAGGCGCTTGGCCACGTCGTCGACGCTCACGCCGGTGTCCTTGGTCAGGCCCCGGACGTCGAGGATGCACTCGTGGGCGACCAGGCCGCCGTGGCCCTTGTAGAGCACCGGGTAGTGCTCCCCGAGCCGCGCGGCGATGTAGTTGGCCGACAGGACGGCGGTCGCCGTCGCGCGGGTCAGGCCGGCCGCCCCCATGAGCCGGATGTAGGCCCACGAGATCGGCAGGATGCCGGCGGACCCGTAGGGCGCGGCGCTGATCGGGCCGATGCCCGAACGCTTGGCCTCCTCGGGGTGCATGGCGTGCGAGGGCAGGAACGGCGCGAGGTGCGCGCGCACCGCCACCGGGCCGACGCCGGGGCCGCCGCCACCGTGCGGGATGCAGAAGGTCTTGTGGAGGTTCAGGTGGGAGACGTCGCCGCCGAACTCGCCCGGCTTGGCGTAGCCGAGCAGCGCGTTGAGGTTGGCGCCGTCGACGTAGACCTGGCCACCGTGGGCGTGCACGATCTCGCAGAGCTGCGTGATGGTGTCCTCGTAGGCGCCGTGCGTCGAGGGGTAGGTGACCATGATCGCGGCCAGGTCCTCGGCATGCTTGTCGCACTGGGCACGGAGGTCGTCGAGGTCGACCGCGCCGTCGTCGGCGGCCTTGACCACGACCACCTTCATGCCGGCCATCACCGCGGAGGCGGCGTTGGTGCCGTGCGCCGACGACGGGATCAGGCACACGTTGCGCCCGGCGTCACCGTTGGCGAGGTGGTAGCCGCGGATCGCGAGCAGCCCGGCGAGCTCACCCTGCGAGCCGGCGTTGGGCTGGATCGAGACGCGGTCGTAGCCCGTCACCTCGGCCAGCCAGCCCTCGAGCTCGTCGACGAGCTGTCGGTAGCCGGCCGCGTCCTCGGCCGGGGCGAAGGGGTGCAGGTCGGCGAAGCCAGGCAGCGACACCGGCTCCATCTCCGTGGTCGCGTTGAGCTTCATCGTGCACGAGCCCAGCGGGATCATGCCGCGGTCGAGCGCGTAGTCGCGGGCCGAGAGGCGGCGCAGGTAGCGCAGCATCGCGGTCTCGCTGTGGTGGGTCGAGAACACCTCGTGGGTGAGGAACTCGGTCGTACGACGCAGCGGCTCGGGCAGGGCGTCCGGCGTGGCCGCGTCGAGGGCCGCGATGTCGCCGCCGACGCCGAAGGCCTTGAGGACACTGGTGACCGTGGACCGGGTGGTGGTCTCCGAGGTGGAGATACCGACCCGGTCGGCATCGACGAGGCGCAGCTGCAGTCCGTAGGTGCGGGCGGCGGCGACGACCTCGGCCGCGCGGCCGGGGACCGACACGGTCAGGGTGTCGAAGAAGTCCTGGTGCTCGACCTCCACCCCACCGGCAACGAGGGCCGCGGCGAGCACGGCGGCGTAGCGGTGGGCGCGGGTCGCGATCGCCCGCAGGCCGTCGGGGCCGTGGTAGACGGCGTACATGGAGGCCACGACCGCCAGCAGGACCTGCGCGGTGCAGATGTTGGACGTCGCCTTGTCCCGGCGGATGTGCTGCTCGCGGGTCTGCAGTGCGAGCCGGTAGGCCGGTCGGCCCTCGGCGTCGACGGAGACACCCACCAGGCGCCCCGGCAGGTGCCGCTCGAGCCCCGCGGCGACCGCCATGAAGCCGGCGTGCGGGCCGCCGTAGAACAGCGGCACGCCGAAGCGCTGCGAGGAGCCCACCACGACGTCGGCACCGAGCTGGCCCGGCGACTCCAGCAGGGTGAGCGCGAGCAGGTCGGCCGCGACGACCGCGAGCCCGTTGCGCTCGTGGACCGCCTCGATGACGGGGCGGGGGTCCAGCACCCGGCCGGACGCGCCGGGGTACTGCACCAGGACGCCGCACAGCTCACCGTCGGGCAGCCCGTCGGTCAGGTCGGCGACGACCACGTCGATGCCCATCGCCTCGGCGCGGGTGCGCACGACGTCGATGGTCTGGGGCAGGGCGTCGGCGTCGACGACGAAGGGACCGGACGCCTTGCGGTTGCCGCGGCGTACGAGCGTCATGGCCTCGGCGGCCGCGGTGCCCTCGTCGAGCAGGGACGCGTTGGCCGTCGGGAGCCCGGTGAGGTCGCCGATGACGGTCTGGAAGTTGATGAGGGCCTCGAGGCGGCCTTGCGAGATCTCCGGCTGGTACGGCGTGTAGGCGGTGTACCAGCTCGGGTCCTCGAGCACGTTGCGACGGACGACGGGCGGCGTGATCGTGCCGTGGTAGCCCAGGCCGATCATCGTCTCCCCCGGTCGGTTGGCCGCGGCGATGGCGCGCAGCTCGCGAGCGGCCGCCTCCTCGGTCAGCGGGGCCGGCAGGTCCAGCTCCGCGGCGGCGCGGATGCCGCCGGGCACGGCCGCCTCCATGAGCGCCTCGAGCGAGGCGAAGCCCAGGTGCTTGAGCATCGCGGTCTCGTCGTCGGGGCGCAGCCCGATGTGGCGCTCGACGAACGGCAGGGCGCCGTCGAGCTCGGACAGCGACTGTCCCTGGTGGCGGGGGGCGTCGGACACGGGTGGCTCCTCGGATCAGCGGTCGATCGGGTCGCCTCCCCCTCTGTCGTCCGGCTCCCCGGTGCGGGGGCGATCTCCAGAGTTGCCTCGTCCGCACGGTCCGGGCGCCTGAGAGGTTCCGGGGAGGAATTGCCCCTTCGGCGCTCCGCTCCGGCTGCCACTGGCCACCGGGCGAAGACTCTCCCGTGCGGGATTGTCAGCGGCGCCAATCTATCAGGCAACGCGACAACGGCCCGCCGCCACGAGGGCGACGGACCGTTGTGAGAGTGCTGGGAACCCGGTGATCAGCCGGTCTGGCGGGCGGCACGACGCGCCGCGAGCTCGTCGCTGGCCGAGGGGGCGTCGTCCTCGGCGGTGCGCTCGCTGGGCAGCTCGGCGAGGGTGCCCTCGATCTCCTGCCACACGCCGCCGATGGCGATGCCGAAGACGCCCTGACCGCCCTGGAGGAGGTCGATGATCTCGTCGTTGCTCGTGCACTCGTAGACCGAGACGCCGTCGCTCATCAGCGTGACGCGGGTGAGGTCCTCGGTGCCACGCTGGCGGAGGTGCTGCACGGCGGTGCGGATCTGCTGCAGTGAGATGCCGGCGTCGAGCAGGCGCTTGACGACCTTGAGCAGCAGGATGTCCTGGAAGCTGTAGAGGCGCTGCGAGCCGGAGCCCTTGGCGCCGCGCACGGTGGGCTCGATGAGGCCGGTGCGGGCCCAGTAGTCCAGCTGGCGATAGGTGATGCCCGCGGCACTGCACGCGGTGGGACCCCGGTAACCGGTGTCACTCGGGAGCGGCGACACGTCGTCGCTGAAGAGGAGACCCTGCTCCTCCGCAGCCTCGACCGCCTTGGCGGTCTCGACGCTGGTGCCCAGCTCCTGCTCGTTCTCGTTCACACGGTCCTCCGCGGGTCTACTCCGTTGTCCGTAACTCCCGAGGGGGAAGTGTCGCGCGGCGCCCGCGGTGGGCGCACCACAACAGTGGAGTTACAACAGAGACATCTAGAAGGTAAGCCTCGACCTGAGGGTGGTCAACGACGTCGGCGGCGTGTCGGAACCCTCAACCTCAACTTGAGGGTGAAGGTTCGGGCCGATCGCTAGAGAGACTCGAAGTCCTCGGGGGTGACTTGGTCGAGGAACTCGCGGAACTTCTCGACCTCGTCCTCCTGCTCGGCGGGCACGGCGAGCCCGGCCTCGTCGAGGACCTCCTCGGCGCACACGATGCGCGAGCCGGTCCGCAGGGCCAGGGCGATGGAGTCGGAGGGCCGGGCGCTGACCTCGGCGCCGGAGCCGAAGACCAGGGTCGCGAAGAAGACCCCGTCCTTGACGTCGGTGATCCGCACCTCGGTGAGCTCGTTGCCGGTCGCCTCGAGGACGTCCTTCATGAGGTCGTGCGTGAGGGGCCGCGGTGGCACCACGCCCTGCTGGGCGAAGGCGATCGCGGTGGCCTCGACCGCCCCGATCCAGATCGGGAGGTACCTCTCCCCCGACACCTCGCGCAGCAGCACGATCGGCTGGTTCGAGGGCATCTCGACCCGGACTCCCATGACATCGACTTCGCGCACACGATCACCCTACTCCGCTGGGTGATGGGCGTTCGGGCGGCGCCGCGCGACGCCAGGGCGGAGGCGTCAGGAGGAGCGCAGGCCCGTCTTGACGAGGGTGGCGTGCAACCGCACCGAGAGGGCAGCGATCTCGCTGACGGCTTCCTCGGCGCGTGCCTTGGCGGCAGTGTCGCGGCTGCGCTTGTGCGGTGCTACGACCTGCTCGACGAGCCCTACCTCGCGGTCGGCCGCGGTCTTGAAGGCCCGGAGGTGGCGCGGCTCGAACCCGAAGTCGGCGAGCTCGCGGGCGGTCCGGGCGATCACCAGGGCGTCGGTGTCGTAGTGGCCGGTGCCGGGTCGCGGGGTGATCAGGGCGTACTGCTCGAGCTGGTCGAGCAGGTCCTCGGAGATCTCCGCGATCTTGACCAGCTCACGCCGCGAGAGGCGCAGGTTGTCCCGGCGCGCGAACGACTCGGCGCTCGGCAGGCCGTCGGCCGCGAGCGCGACCTGCGGCACCGTCGGCACGACCGCCTCGATCGGCGGCGGCTCCAGGCCCCGGTCGATGGCGTCGAGGTGCTCCCCTATGACCTTCAGCGGCAGGTAGTGGTCGCGCTGCATCCGCAGGACGTAGCGCAGGCGCTCCACGTCGTCGGAGGAGAACTTCCGGTAGCCGGCGGCGGTGCGCTCGGGCTTGATGAGTCCCTTGTCCTCGAGGAAGCGGATCTTGGGGATGGTGATCCCCGGGAAGTCGGGGCGCAGCCGGTCGAGCACCTCGCCGATGTTCATCCGCGTCCGGGACCCCGAGGTGGCTGCGGGCTGGTGCATGCTCGAGGACAACGTCAGCCCGCGTGCCCGGAGAAGAAGACGAGGCGGTACTTGCCGATCTGCACCTCGTCGCCGTCCTTGAGCAGGACCTTGTCGATCCGGTCGCGGTTGACGTAGGTGCCGTTGAGGCTGCCCACGTCGCTGACGGTGAAGGTGTCGCCGCTGCGGTTGAACTCCGCGTGCCGGCGCGAGACCGTCACGTCGTCGAGGAAGATCTCGCTGTCGGGGTGGCGTCCGGCGTTGACCTGGTCTGCGTCGAGCAGGAACCGGCTGCCCGAGCCCGGGCCCCGCTGCACGACGAGGAGCGCGTGCCCGACGGGCAGCGCGTCCACGGCGGCCGCGTCCACGGCGTTGAGCTGGCGGTCGGACGTCTCGGTCTTGTCCGCGCCCACCGAGATCGAGATCGTCGCGGTGGACTCCCCGGCGTTGTCGGCCGACGGCGGCTCAGGGGTCGCGGGTGTGTCCGCGGACACCAGTCGCGTCCCGCACTGGGCGCAGAAACGGGCGTCGTCGGGGTTCTGCTTCCCACACGCTGTGCAGAACGGCATCGGTCATCCTCCGGGTCGGGTCGTCGTCACCCTCGACCGGCCTGAACCCTCAGGGCCGGGTAGAGGTTGACGGTTGGTCCGAACCTATCAGTCCGGTGGGCCTGTGCGGGGCGGGCGCGCGAAGCACGCCGATGCTCCCCGCGACGTGGTCGGGGATCAGGCCGAGAGCGAGGCCTCGTAGGCCGCGGCGTCCATGAGCTCGTCGGTCGCGGACGCATCGGTGGGGACGACCTCGAAGAGCCAGCCGCCGCCGTACGGGTCGTTGTTGACCAGCTCGGGCGTGGCATCGAGGGACTCGTTGCGGGCGACGACCTCGCCGCTCACGGGCGCGTAGACGTCGCTGACCGACTTCGTGGACTCCAGCTCGCCGCAGGTGCTGCCGGCCTCGACGGTCTCGCCGACCTCGGGCAGGGACACGTAGACGATGTCGCCGAGGGCGTCCTGGGCGTAGTGGGTGATGCCGATCCGGACCGAGCCCGCGTGCTCACCGGGCGTCCGCAGCCACTCGTGCTCGGTGGTGTACTTCAGGTCGTCGGGGTACAAGGGGTCTCCTGTCGCAGAACGGGTGGCGCCTGACGTGCGCAGGCTACTGGCTCGGGTCGGGCTGGGCGTACTGAGGCTGCACCGGCTGCCGGACCGCCTCGATGTCGAGCGAGTTGAGCTCGTCGACGGTGACCTCGTCACCGGACTCCTCGAAGCGCTGGGTCGGGCCGTCGGGGAAGGACAGCGCCCCGGCGAGGGTGTGCGGGTCGCCGATGACGTCGATGACGTACGGCGCCTCCAGGAGCGTGTCGTCGACGTAGAACCCACCCTCGGCGTCCTGGATCGAGCTCTGCGCGATGACCCGGACCTGGCCGTTGATCTGCATGGCCTCGGCGCCGGCGGCACGGAGCTCCTCGATGGTGTCGAGGATGTCGTCGGTGCTGACCGGCGCCGTGAGCTCCTTGATGGTGATCCGGATGCCGGGGCCGGTGACGGGCACCAGTCCGGCCAGGATGTTCAGGGTGTCCGAGCGCGCCTGGGCCTGGTCGAGCGCCGCCTGCCGGGCGTCGGTGCTGGACTGCAGGTCCTCGCGGGTCGCCTCGAGGCGCGAGATCTCGGCCTGGGCGCGCTGGGTGGTGCCGGCCAGGCCGTTGAGCACGTCGATGAGGTCCTGCTCGCGGTAGCCGGCGTACGTGCTGTCGACCTCGTTGGCCCGGACCTGCGTGACGGCTGCGAAGCCCACGACGGCCAGGAGCACGCCGACGATCGCCTGGGCGCGGGACGGCTTGCGCAGCGCCTCGGTGAGGCGCTGGCGTCCGGTGTCCTGGGGGCCGGCCGGGGGCTTGCTCTGGTCAGTCATCGCGCTCATGCATGGAAGAGGTGGCGCCGGATGGCCGCCACGTTGGAGAAGATCCGGATGCCGAGGACCACGATGACGCCGGTCGAGAGCTGGCCGCCGACGCCGAGCTTGTCCCCGAGGTAGACGATCGCGGCCGCGATCACGACGTTGCTGAAGAAGGAGACGACGAAGACCTTGTCGTCGAAGATGCCGTCGAGGTAGGCGCGCAGCCCGCCGAAGACCGCGTCGAGGGCGGCCACGACGGCGATGGGCAGGTAGGGCTCCAGTCCCAGCGGGACGTCGGGCTGGAAGATCAGGCCCAGGACGATGCCCACGAGCAGCCCGAGTGCGGCGATCACGGCGTGTTCTCCTCGTCGACGTGGTTGTTCTGGTCGGCCGCGGTCCCGGCCTTGGCGGCCCGGAGGCGCAGCAGCCGCTCCGGCGCGGCCGGCAGGGACAGCGTGTCCTCATTGTGCAGCTCGTAGACGAAACCGAGCTGTTGCGCCACGTCGAAGAACGCGAGCCCGTGGGTCGTGTCGAGCAGGTTGGCCTGCAGGGTGCGGGTGTCACCGATGGCGAGGACGGTGTAGGGCGGCGAGATCGGCCGGCTGTTGACGTGGATGGCGATGCTCGCGTTGCGGATGGCGCTCAGGGCGGTCAGGCGCTGGCCGTTGATCGAGATCGCCTCGGCGCCTGCCTGCCACAGGCCGTCGACGAGCAGCGCGAGGTCCTCGTCGCGCACGGCCTCGGTCCCGTCGGCCCCGGGCGGGTCGTCGATCGTGATCCGGACGCCCTCTCCCCTGACGGGGACGAACCCGGTGCGGACCTCGAGCCGGCGCATCCGGGTGATCGCGGACTGCTCCGCGCTGGTGGTCCGCGCCAGCGTGTCCTGCAACCGCGTGTTGCGCTCGCGCTGGGCCACGATGCCGTCCTGCAGCCGCGAGACCGAGTCGCGCCTGGCGGTGATCTGCGAGATCAGCGTCGCCCGGGACGCGTCGTTGACGCTGGCGTTGCGCGAGGTCTGCACCGCCGCCGTCGTCACGAGCACCCCGAACACGGCGACGACCACCGCCGCGGTGCGGTGCGGGCGGATCCGGGCCGGCCCCGGCGACGTGGCAGCACGGCGTTCGGCGACGTGGAGGTAGTCCTCGTCCAGCGACTGCTGGGTGATGAGGGTCAGCAGGGGCAGGGTGACCCGGGCCGGCAGCTGCGGCGCGGGCCGGACGGCCGGGTCCGGCACGTCAGCCATGGCGGACCGTCGTACGGCGTTCTGTGGTGGCCAGCAGCCTGCGGACCTGCCAGGCGTAGAGGATCCCGGCCCACCAGTAGAGCCCGATCCCCCACAGGGCGAACGCCCAGCCGAAGACCTGGGCGAGAGTGGCGACGATGCCCTCACCGTCGCCGAGCAGGAGCAGCGGGAAGGCGTAGAGCAGGTTGAAGGTCGCGGCCTTGCCGAGGAAGTGCACCGGCAGGGAACTGTAGCCCCGCGTGCGCAGCAGGGGCACCAGCCCCCACATCAGCGCGTCCCGCAGCGGCAGTGACACCGCGGTCCACCACGGGATGACGTCGCGCAGGGCGAGTCCCACCACGACGGCGAGGATGTAGAGCCGGTCGGCGACGGGATCGAGGATCTGCCCGACCACCGAGGTCTGGTCGAGCTTGCGCGCCAGCCAGCCGTCGAGGAAGTCGGTGATCCCGGAGACCACGAGGAGGCCCAGCGCCCAGCCGTCGGCCTCCGGCCCGAGGACGAGCCAGAGGAACACGGGGACCCCCGCCAGCCGGATCAGGCTGAGCAGGTTGGGGAGGGTCCACACGCGGTTGTTCCGCGTCGAGTCGTCCGCCACGGGTGCCTGTTCGCCGTTCTCTGGAGTGTGATGGGGAGTGTCTGGAGCGTCGTGCGTGCACACCTTAGCCGTCGGTGCGGGCCCACGAGTGCGCACCCGCGCGGTGGGGTCCGCAGACCTCAGACCGGCTCCTCGAGATGGGCCGCGTCGCGGATCTCGCCGACCAGCTCCTCGATGACGTCCTCGAGCGTGGCCAGGCCGATGGTGGTCCCCTCGGCGTCGACCACGCGCGCCATGTGCGCACCACGACGCTGCAGGGTCTCGAGGGCCTCGTGCAGCGTGTCGTCGGACGTGACCGGCGCGAACGGCCGGATCCACTTGTCGTCGAGGGGCCGCTCGCGGCGCTCCTCGTCGGGCTCGAGGACGTCCTTGATGTGCAGGTAGCCGAGCAGCTCGCCGCCGTCGCCGGCCACCGGGAAGCGACTGAAGCCGGTGGCCGCGCAAATGGCCTCGACGTCGGCGCCGGACGCGCCGCGGGCGACGGTGGTCAGCGTGTCGGGCGGCATCAGCACCGACGTCACGTTCTTCTCGGTGAAGCCGAGGGCGCCGGCGAGGCGGTCGTACTCGTCGGCCTCGAGAAGGCCCTCACCCCGGGACTCCTCCACCATCGCCGCGACCTCCTCGCGCGTGTAGGTCGAGCTCACCTCGTCCATGAGGCGTACGCCGACCAGCCGCAGGAACGCCGCCGCGATCGCGTTGATGACGATGATGACCGGCCGCAGGACGGTGACGATCGCCCAGATCGGCGTGCCGAGCACGAGCGCGGCGCGGTCGGGGCCGGCCAGCGCGATGTTCTTGGGGATCATCTCCCCCATCACCACGTGGAGGTAGACCACGATCGCCAGGGCCCCCGTGAACGCGACCGGGTGCAGGAACCCCTCGGGGACGTGCGCGGCATGCAGCACCGGCTCGAGCAGGTGGGAGACGGCCGGCTCGCCGACCGCACCCAGGACCAGCGAGCAGACCGTGATGCCGAGCTGGTTGACGCCGATCACCAGCGAGATGTTCTCCATGGCGCGCAGCGTCGTCCGCGCGAAGCGGTTGCCGGCCTCGGCGCGCGGCTCGATCTGGGTGCGCCGGGCGGAGACCAGGGCGAACTCGGCCGCCACGAAGAACGCGTTGCCCAGGAGGAGCAGGATCGCGACGACGATCGCGCCACCGCTGCTCATGACTCCCCCGCCCCGGCGTCGGCCCGGTGGCCGCCGTCGTGCAGGCGCAGGCCCACCCGGTCGATGCGGAGGCCGTCCATGAGCTCGACGGTGAGCACGGCGAGCTGCTCCCGCGGCTCGTCAGGGTCGGAGTGGTCGGGCACCGGGACCTCGGCGATGTCGCCCACCTCGGGGATCCGGCCGATCACCTGCAGCACCAGGCCGGCGATCGTGTCGTAGTCCTCGTGGTCGGGCAGCTCGATCCCGGTCAGGTCCTCCACCTCGTCGGGGCGCAGCAGGCCGGACAGCGACCAGGACGAGTCGCGGCGCTGGCGCGCCCGGGCGCCGAGGCGGTCGTGCTCGTCGGCGATGTCCCCGACGATCTCCTCGATCACGTCCTCGAGCGTCACGATGCCGGCGTGGCCGCCGTACTCGTCGAGCACGATCGCCATCTGGAAGCCGTCCTTGCGCAACAGGGCCATGAGCGGGTCGAGGCGCAGCGAGTCGGGCACCACGATCGGCTTGGCCATCAGGTGCTTGACCCGGGTGGTCGCCCGCTCGTTGACCGGCAGGGCCACGGCGTTCTTGACGTGGACGGTGCCGACGACGGTCTCGTCCGCGTCGTAGACCGGGAAGCGGGAGTGGCCGGTCTCGCGGGCCAGCTCGATGACGAGGCTGGCGCGGTCGCCGACCTCGACGCTCGTGGTGCGCACGCGCGGCGTCATGATCTCGCCGGCCGTGCGGGATCCGAACTCCACGGAGCGCTCCATGAGCTCGGCCGTCTCCTGGTCGAGCGTGCCCTGGTCGGCCGAGCGCTGGATCAGGCTGGCCAGCTCGGTCGAGCTGCGGGCCGAGCGCAGCTCCTCCTGCGGCTCCATGCCGAGGCGGCGCACGAACGCGTTGGCCGACCCGTTGAGCACCCGGATGGGGATCTTGTTGACGGCCGTGAACGCGCGCTGGAAGCGCTGCGTCGCCCGGGCGACCTCCATCGGCTTGGCCAGCGCGAGGTTCTTGGGCACGAGCTCGCCGAAGATCATCGTGAGGATGGTGCCGAGGGCGAGCCCGATGCCGACCGCCACCGGACGTACGGCGCCCCCGGGCGTGCCCACCGCGCCGAGCGGACCGTCGATCAGGTCGGCGATGGCGGGCCCGGCCAGGAAGCCGATCGCCAGGTTGGTGACGGTGATGCCGACCTGCGCGCCGGAGAGCTGGGTGGACAGGGTGCGCAGCGCCTGCTGCACGCCCACTGCCCCGTGGTCACCCTCGGCGGCCGCCGCGTCGACCCGCGTGCGGTCGACGGTGACGAAGGCGAACTCGGCGGCGACGAAGATCCCGCACGCCACGATCAGCAGCAGGGCGGCGCCGAGCAGGAGCCAGGAGATCATCGGTGCCCTCCCGGCCAGAGCGGGGAGAGCCGGCGACTTTGGGAGCCGTCCATCGGAGTGGCTGATGTTCCTCACGGTGCGTGGTCACTGACTGGACAGCACTCTACAAGCCACGGCCACGGAGTTGCCCGTTCGGCCGTCGCGGAGGGCTGGACCGGGGCATACTCGGTGCTCGTCGCGTCGTTCTCTGGAGTCGCTGCATGTCCCCCACCCGTCGGTCCCTGCTCGCCGGCGCCGGCACGGCGGTCGCCACCCCGGTGGTGCTGCCCGCTGCTGCCGCGCGTGCCGCGTCGTACACCCCCGCCCACTACGTGGGCGCACCCCTGCTGTCCGCGCAGGGACGCCACCTCGTCGGCCGGTTCTCCTACGGCGTCACACCCGCGCTGGCCCGCCAGGTCCGCGACGCCGGCGGGCCGAGGGCGTGGTTCGAGCGGCAGCTCGACCCAGCGGCCGTCCCCGACCCCGGCACCGGCGCCTACCTCTCCTGGTGGCCGAGCCTGGCCCGCGGCCCGAAGGAGCTCGCCGACCGCAACGAGACGGGCGTCGAGGGCGGCTGGGAGGTGATGCTCGACTACGCCCGGTGGGTGCTGATGCGGCGGATGGGGTCGCGCCGGCAGCTGCTCGAGACGATGACCGAGCTCTGGGAGAACCACTTCAACGTCCCCGCCGACGGGGACGCGTCGTTCACCTACCGCAAGGACTACGGCGACACGATCCGCGCGCAGGCCCTGGGCCGATTCGAGGACCTGCTCCGCGCCGCGGTGCTGCACCCGGCGATGCTGATCTACCTCGACAACGCGATCTCGACCGCCAAGCACCCCAACGAGAACCTCGGCCGCGAGCTCCTCGAGCTCCACACCGTCGGGCGCGGCGCCTACACCGAGGACGACGTCAAGAGCTCCGCCCGGATCCTCACCGGGTACGCCGTCGACGTGTGGCGCACCTGGGAGGCGTCGTACAGGTCCTCGACGCACTGGCGGGGACCGGTCCAGGTCATGGAGTTCAGCGACCCCAACGCCGACGCCGACGGGCGGGCGGTCGCCGAGCGCTACCTCTCCTACCTCGCGCACCACCCGGCCACCGCCCAGCGGGTCGCGCGCCGACTGGCGGTGAAGTTCGTCGGCGACGACCCGCCGCAGGCGCTGGTCGACCAGCTGGCCGACGTCTACCTCGCGCACGACACCGAGATCCGTCCCGTCCTGCGGGCCCTCGTCGCGTCGCCGGCCTTCGCCTCAGCGGTCGGGGCCAAGGTGCGCGACCCCGGCGAGGACCTCGTCGCGACCTACCGGGCGCTGCGGGTCACGGTGGCGCGGCCTCCAGCCGGGTCCGGGGGCGAGAAGTACACCGCCAACGCGATGCTCTGGCAGGCCGCCAGCCTGGGGTGCATGCCGTTCTCGTGGCCGCGCCCCGATGGGCAGCCCATCGACAACGACTCGTGGGCGACCCCGTCGCGACTGCTGGCCTCCATGGGCATCCACCTCGGGATGTCCGGGGGCTGGTGGCCCAAGGCCGGCATCGCCTACCACCAGCCGGCCTGGTGGGTCCCGGAGTTCCCGATCCGCTTCAACCTGCTGGTCGACCACCTCGCCCAGCAGCTCCTGCACCGACGGTCGGACGCGGCCCTGCTCGAGGCGTGTTGCCTTGCGGTCGACATCTCGCCGACCGAGCGGATCAGCCGGGACCACCCGCTCGTGCAGTGGAACATGCCGCGCCTGCTCACCACCTTCCTCGACTCCCCCGCCTTCCTGACCCGGTGACCCCCATGACCACCTCCCCCTGCTGCAGCGAGTACGCCGCGCTGTCCCGCCGTGGGCTCCTCACCGGAGCCGTCGCCCTCGCCGGAGCCACCACGGTGCTCGGTTCGGCCGTGGTGACCACCTCGGCGGCGACCACGCCCGCCTCGTCCGTGCTCGTGGTCGTGTCGCTGCGAGGCGCCGCCGACGGCCTTTCCCTGGTCGTGCCGCACGCCGACCCCGTCTACTACACCGCGCGGCCCCGCATCGCGATCCCCTCGGACCGGCTGCTCGTCAAGGACGGCATGTTCGGGCTGCACCCCGAGCTCGCCCCGCTGCTTCCCCTCTGGAACGCCGGCCGGCTCGCGACCGTGCACGCCACCGGACTGCCCGCACCCAACCGCTCGCACTTCTCCGCGATGGAGGAGGTCGAGGACGCCAACCCCGGGTCCTCGGTCCGCGAGGGATGGCTGAACCGGCTCATCGGCACCGACGCGTCCCGCAGCCCGCTCCAGGGCCTCAACATGGGCGAGGGCACCATCCCGACATCGCTCTTCGGGGCCCAGCCCGTCATGTCGGCCGGCGACATCGACGGCGTCTGGATCCCCGGCGACGACCAGTGGGACGCCACCGGCGGCCGCCGCGCCTCACTGCACCGGATGTGGGACGGCAACGCCAGCCCCCTGGGCCGGGCGATGCAATCGACGTTCGATGCCGTCGACGACTTCAACCCGGTCCGCTCGACCCCGGACCACGCCGACACCTATCCCCGGTCCGACCTCGGGCGAGCCCTGGCCGAGGTGGCGCGCGTGATCCGCGGCGACGTCGGTGTCGAGGTGATCACCGTCGACCAGGGCAACTGGGACATGCATGCCGACCTCGGCACCGTGGAGTGGGGGCGGATGAACAGGAACGCCGCTGACTTCGCGGGCTCGCTGGCCGCGTTCTTCGACGACCTCGGAGCGCTGGCCGGCAAGGTCACGGTCGTCTGCCTCAGCGAGTTCGGTCGCCGCGTCGCGGAGAACGCCAACTACGGTCTCGACCACGGCTACGGCAACGTCATGTTCCTCGCGGGTGCGGGCGTCGTCGGCGGCTACCACGCCCAGTGGCCGGGCCTCTCGGGCGACCTCGACTCCGACCTCACGGTGACGACCGACTACCGCAGCGTCCTGGCCGAGGTCGTGGAGGCCCGTTTCGCGGCGTCGACGAGCACGGTGTTCCCGGGCTTCGTCCGCAGCCGGGTCGGCGTGATGTCCTGAGGATCAGCGCTGCCGGTGCCCGGGGGCGTGACCCTTGCTGGTGTGCGAGACGAGGCTGACCTGGTCGGCGCCGCCGTCGCGACCGCCGATCTGCTGCAACGCCCGGTCGACGTGCGCGATCTGCACGAGCGTGAAGAAGGCCGTCGCCAGCAGAAGCAGGGCGGTGCCCAGCCCGTGGGTGATAGCGCGCATCGTGTCCCCCCAGACGGTGATGCAGTGGATCTGTCGACACCCATGATCCTCGATGCCCGCCCGGAAGCCGACATTGGGGCGAGCTTGTACAGACGTGTCGCCCGCACGGCATCCCCCAGGTTGGGGAGAGTCGCTCGTCGGCGTCCTAGCCTGTGCGGGTGTCGACGCATCTCGAGTCCCCCCACGCCCTCGCGTCCCTGACGCGGTCACTCCACACCGTCGGGCGGCCACCCGTCGTGGGCATCTCCGGCTTCGGCGGCGCCGGCAAGTCCACGCTCGCCGCCGAGCTCCAAACCCTGCTCGAAGGGTCCGTCGTGGTCTCCTCCGACGACTACCTGCTCGAGCGACCACCCACGTCGCGCTCGGACGACTGGTCGGTGGTCGACCGCGAGCGGCTGGCCCGCGAGGTGCTCGACGGCGAGCAGGAGGCGGTGGTCCTGGTCGAGGGCATTGGGCTGTTCGTCCCCGGTCTGCTCGAGCGCTTCGACCTCACCATCTGGGTCGACGTGGACCTCGACCGGGCGACCGAGCAGGGAATCTGGCGCGACACCCACGTCTGGAACAACCCGCAGGAGGACTTGTGGCACGGCGTGTGGAAGCCCAACGACGCCGACTTCTTCGCGCGGTACCGGCCGGACCTGGCGGCGGACCTGCTCTACCGACGACCCGCCTGAGCCCAGCGTGGTCCAGCCCACACACAGCCCCGGGGGCGACGAGGATTGAGGAGTGCCCGGCCGGGGCATCACCCCTCCATGGCACGCAACATCTTCGTTCTCTCAGGCGGCGGTTCTCGCGGCGCCGGTCAGGTCGGGATGCTCAAGGCTCTGCAGGCCGCCGGGATCACGCCCGACCTGCTCATCGGCGGCTCCGTCGGCGCGATCAACGCCTGCTTCATCGGCTCCCACCCGGGCCCGGAGGGCATCGAGGCCCTCGCCGACAAGTGGCGTGAGATGGACGAGGAGTCCATCTGCGGCCCCCGTCGCGGCATCGTCATGAACGTCGCCCGGCGTCGCCCCTACCTCTTCTCGGCCGCCACGTTCCGCCGCCTGGTGCAGACCTGGGTGCCGACGTACCACCTCGAGAACCTCCCCACCCCGGTGCGGGTGGCGACCACCGACATCACCACAGGCCGCCCGGTGCACCACAGCCACGGCCTGGTCACCGACCTGCTGGCGGCCTCGGCCGCCCTGCCCGGCCTGTTCCCGCCGGTCGTCCTGCGCGGAGAGGACGGCCCGACGACCCACGTGGACGCGGGCATCTCGGAGAACGTCCCGCTCTCCGGCGCACTCGACGAGGTCCAGCCCGGCGACCGCGTGTTCGTCCTCGACGTGACGCGCACCCCCCAGACCCACCGCCACCTCCGCAGCCCGCTCGACGTGCTGATCGCCTCGCTCGTGGCCTCGGTCCGCTACCGCGACGAGCCGGAGTTCCCGCAGGACGTCGAGATCATCCGCCTCAAGCTCGACGAGGCCTTCGACTGCGGCACGGTCTTCGACTTCAGCCACACCGAGGAGCTGTTCCGCCTCGGCGAGGAGTGCGTCCGCGCGGTCCTGGCCGACGAACCGCCCGTCGCGTCAGCCGCCTGATCCCATCGGGAGCCACAGGCTCACCCGCGTCCCCTCCCCCGGCCGGCTGTCGATCTCCAGGCGTCCACCGGCGATGGTGGCCCGGTCGTACATGCTGGACAGGCCGAGGTGACCCGGCCGGTCGACGAGCTGTGAGGTGTCCACGCCCCGGCCGTCGTCCTCGACCGTGACGGTGGCGCCGGTGTCGTCGCGCTCCAGCGTGATGGTGACGTGCCGGGCCTGGGCGTGCCGACGGGCGTTGATGAGTGCCTCCTTGGCGATCCGGTACGCCGTCACACGGGCCGCCGGCGCGAGGCCGAGGTCCCGCGGGCCGCTGATCTCCCACTCGATGTCGCTGTCCTCGAACACGTAGCTCGCGGCGTCCTCGAGCGCAGTGCCGACGCCGAGCTCGAGGGCCGGGAGCTCGAGGTCGAAGAGGAGGTGGCGCAACCGACCGGTCGCGACCTGCACGGTCTCCAGCGTCTTGTCGACGCTCTCGAGGAGCTCGGGCGCCGCCTCCACCAGCTTGCGCCGGATCAGTCCCAGGCGAAGGTCGACCGCGGCCAGGGCCTGCACGGAGTCGTCGTGGACGTCGGCGGCGATGCTCGCCCGCTCGTCCTCCTGCGCCTGCACCAGCCGGCCCAGCAGGTCCTGACGCTGGTCGGCCAGCTCCTGCACGGCGCGCTCCGACTCGAGCCGCTCGGTGATGTCGCGCTGGACGGTGGCCAGCGCGAACGGCCCGCCCCCGTCGGGGCGGTACATCAGGAAGCTGGAGATCGCGACCGGCACCGGTGGGCCGCCGTTGCGGTTGCGCAGGGTCGACTGCCCCTCCCAGTGGCCCCGCTCCAGGACGGCCGGCACCTCGACGCGGGCCGACAGCTGCTGACCCTCCTCGGTGAGGTAGTCCTCGATCGTCGTGGTGGCGACGTCGACGTCGGGCGGCAGCCCGACCATCCGCCGGCCCGCGGGATTGACGTACAGCACGGCCCCGGTGGGCGCGGCGATCGCGATGAAGTCGCCGGAGGCCTCGACCAGCGCCTGGAACCGCACGAGCTCCTCGTTGGTGTTCCGGAGCACCCGGCCGGCCACCGCCCGGTCCTCGAGCAGCGTCAGAGCCCCGCGCGCAATCGCGACGACCAGCGCCGCTGCCGTCAGCAGGGTGCTTCCGAGCGGGAGGTGCCCCAGGGACGCCGCCAGGAACATGGCGACGCACACCAGCGCGAAGAGCACCGGGATGCCGATCCCCGGAGGCGCCAGCTCGACCGGCTCCGGCTCCCGGTCGAGCCCGCTCCAGCCCGCCAGCGCGATCGCGGCGGTGGCCGCCAGCGAGGTGGCCGCCAACCAGCTCCCGGGGTGGTAGGTCCCCGCGGCCAGCTGGTAGAGGAATGCCGTGTCGCCGACGGCGAACCCGACCACGCCCACGGCGAGCACGAGGTCGCTGGTCGGCGGGTGCCACTGCGAGGCCATCAGCAGCCCCGTCACGACGATGAGCAGCGCGACGTCCACGGCCGGGTAGGCCAGGTTGGTCGCGACGACGTCACCCGGCGTGCCGGCCCGGGTCAGGTGCTCGAGGGTGTCGTAGAGCAGGGCGATGGACACGGCTGCGACGGTGAGGGCGCCCAGGACGGCGTCCAGGACCAGCGTCGTCGAGACCCGCGGCGCCAGCGACCGCGCCCGCACCGCCAGCGCGGCGAGCAGCACGACCGACATCGCCAGCCACGCGAGGTCCGCGACCGAGGGGTAGGGCGCTGGGGTCAGGGTGCGCACGTAGCCGAGGTAGAGCACGAAACCCAGGGCGCGCAGCACCAGAGCGGTGGCGACCAGCACCCACAATGGGCGCGCGACGACCGAGCGCACCGGCCGGAGCAGGGCGACCACTGCGCAGGCGACGTACGCCGATCCCTGGAGCCACCCGTCCAGCGCCGTGTCGAAGCCGTCGCCGCGCACGCCGGGGACGGTCGTGACCGCGAAGGCCGCGACCAGGACGAGCAGCACCAGCTGGCAGCCGCGGACCGCCACGCGCATCGAGGACCCTCCCGTGTGCCCACGCCCGGGGGCCCGGGCGTGGGGACACCGTACGACGACGGGAGGGTCGCGTCCGGCCGATCAGTTGGTGATCGTGAAGGTCAGCCGCTCCACCTTGTTGGACACCTCGTAGACCGTCAGCGTGCCCCGGGCGCCCTCGTAGGCGCCCGTGCCACCGGTGATCGCGAAGGAGAACGACTTCGGGTTGCCGGCGATCAGGCCCTGGATGGTCAGCTCGCCCTGACCGTTGATCTTCGCCGAGCCCAGGCACTGCGACTCGTCGTGGTGGGCGGAGGTGATCGTGCAGACCACGCCGGTGTGGCCGACGCGGTGTCCGCCGCGGGCCAGGTTGGAGCGGAAGACGAACATGTCGCCGAGCCCGGGGCCGTCGTTGCCGACGTCGACGAAGCTCTCCTCGGTGTTGGTCGAGTAGACCCGCACCGTGCTGCCGGCCGCCTGCTGCGCACCCGATCCCTGGGCCGGACCCGTGGACCCGACCGCCATCACCGCCATCGCGAGGACCCCCGCGGAAACTCCCACTGCCTTCAACATCTCAAGCCTCCCAGGCCGCCGGCCGCCCCGGTGGCGACGCACATGCGGTCCCTCCCGGCTCTACCCGCCCCGCGCGGGCGGCGTCATCGCCCAACGTGGGGAAAGCCCGGGCGGGACCTAGGTCCCGCGGCCGGGGTGGTTGGACCCTGATCAGGGGCTGCTCCCAGGCGGAGGGTGGTGGCATGACCGAGCGTGCGATCCAGACCCGCGGGCTGGTCAAGGACTTCGGCACGACCCGGGCCCTGGACCACCTGGACCTCGCGATCCCGACCGGCGAGGTCCACGGCTTCCTGGGCCCGAACGGCGCGGGCAAGACCACGGCCATCCGCATCCTGCTGGGCCTCCTGCGTCGTACTTCCGGTGACGTCACGCTCCTCGGCGGCGACCCCTGGCGCGACACCGCGACGCTGCACCGGCGGTTGGCGTACGTGCCCGGCGAGATGAACCTGTGGCCCAACCTCACCGGCGGCGAGGTGATCGACCTCCTCGGCTCGCTGAGGGGTGGGCTCGTGCCCGCGCGACGTGCGGACCTGCTGGAGCGGTTCGACCTCGACCCGACCAAGAAGTGTCGCGCCTACTCCAAGGGCAATCGCCAGAAGGTGGCCCTGGTGGCAGCGTTCTCGTCCGACGTCGAGCTCTACCTGCTGGATGAGCCCACGTCCGGCCTCGACCCGCTGATGGAGACGCAGTTCCAGGAGGTCGTGCGCGCCCGGCGCGCCGAAGGCAGGACCGTCCTGCTCTCCAGCCACATCCTCTCGGAGGTCGAGGCCCTGAGCGACCGGGTCACGATCATCCGCGAGGGCCGGGTCGCCGAGTCCGGGACGTTCGCCGAGCTGCGACACCTGACCCGGACCACCGTCGCGGTGGAGACCACGCGTCCGCTCGTGGGGCTGGGCGGGCTCGACGGCGTCCACGACCTGTGGCGCGATGGCACCAAGGCGCGGTTCAGCGTCGACACGGCAGACCTGAACCGGGTGCTCGAGCGCCTCGTCGGCTACGAGGTGCGGTCCCTGACGTGTGCACCTCCCACGCTGGAGGAGCTCTTCCTGCGGCACTACGACACGCACGCCGACCCCGTCGCCGCGCCGACCGAGGCGGTGCCCGCGCGATGAACGCCCTGTCGGGGACGATCCGGCTGACCCGGCTCGCGGCTCGCCGGGACCGGGTCACGCTGTCGATCTGGGTCCTCGGGCTGACGGCCTTCCTGACCGCGACCACGGCCATGTTCGTGCGTTCCCTGGTGACCCACGCGGACGTCGTGCGGGAAGCCCAGCTGCCCACCAGCAACGTGGGACTGCGCCTGCTCGGCCTCACCTCCGGCCCGAGCGTGGGTGGCGCGGTGATGGTGCGCGACTACGTCTGGCTCATGGTCATGGCGGCACTGATGAACGTCTTCGCGGTGGTGCGGCACACCCGCCAGAGCGAGGAGCTCGGCCGGGCGGAGGTGGTCGGGTCCACGGTCGTGGGCCGCTACGCCGACCTCGCCGCGGCCGTCATCGTCGTTGCGGTCGCCGACACCGTGATGGCGGGCCTGCTCGGGCTGGCGATGGTGGTCAACGGCCAGCCGGTCGCGGGTGCGTTCACGGCCGGAGCCGGGGTGGCGGCTGTCGGTCTGACCTTCGCGGCCGTGGCCGCGGTGACGGTGCAGCTCGCCTCGACGTCCCGGGCGGCCACCGGGTTCGCCAGTGCCGTTCTCGCCGGGGCGTTCCTGCTCAGCGGGATCGGCAACATGCTCGGCACGGCCGACCTCGAAGGGACACGGGTCAACAGCGCCTGGCCGGCCTGGCTCTCCCCCCTCGGGTGGGCCCAGCAGATGCGGCCGTTCGGGGGCGACCACGTGTGGCCGCTGGCCATCTTCGTCGCCCTGGTCGGCTCCCTGCTCGGCATCGCCGGCTCGCTCGTCGTACGTCGTGATGTCGGGGCGGGTTTGTGGCCCCAACGCCGAGGCCACGCGCACGCGGCGGCCGGGCTGCTCAGCCCCGCCGGGCTCGACTTCCGCCTGCAGCGTGGCGCGCTGCTCGGCTGGGCGGTCGGCATGCTCGCGTTCGGGCTGATCTTCGGCGCCATGTCGGCGCAGATCCAGGACGTCACCGGCCAGGCCCGGGACTTCTACGAACGCTTCGGCGGGGCCGACCAGATCCTCGAGGCGTACGACGCGTCGATGGCGGCGATGGGGGCGATGATCGTGGCGATCTACGTCGTCCAGATGGTGCTGCGGATGCGGGCCGACGAGGCCGCGGGCACCCTGGAGTCACTGCTGGCCTCGGGCGTCAGCCGGCCACGGTGGGTGCTGGGCCACCTGCTCAACTCGGTCGGCGGCGGGATCGTCCTGATGCTGCTCTACTCCGCCGGCATGGGGATCGGAGCAGGGCAGGCACTCGGCGACACCCCCACCCAGCTGGGCAAGACCGTCGCCGCGGGACTCGTGCAGCTCCCGGCGATCCTCGTCGTGGGGGCCTGCGCGCTCGCGGCGATCGGGCTGCTGCCGCGGTTGGCCTCGCCCCTGGCCTGGGCGATCGTCATCGCGGCCCTGCTGCTCGGACCGATGTTCGGCCCGGCCCTGGGTCTGCCGGAGCGGGTCATGGACGTCTCGCCGTTCACCCACGTGCCGTCCGTGCCCGCCACGGGTGCGTCGGCTCTGCCACTGCTCGTCCTCACTGGCACGTGCCTCACGCTCGGCGTGATCGGGACCGCTGCCGTCCGCCGGCGCAGCCTGCTGCTGCCTGCCTGACCGACAGGAGTTCCCCATGTCCGACCCGACGACACCCCCGACACCCCCGGCTCCGACGGCGTACCCCGCCAGGCTCGACGTCGACTACTCCGACGCGCACGACCGGGTGAAGACGCTGTTCCGGATCGTGCTCATCATCCCCATCGCCGTCGTCTACGGGGTGCTCACGGCCGGGGAGACCCGGACGGTCTACGACCAGAGCGGGGAGGCCGTGAGCACCACGAGCGGCGGGATCGTCAGCGGTCTCTTCCTGGCCACGGTGCTCATGATCCTGTTCCGTCGCCGCTACCCACGCTGGTGGTTCGACTTCGCCCGCGAGCTCACGCGTTTCGGCGCCCGGGTCTGCGCCTACGCCGTGCTGGTCACCGACGACTACCCGTCGACCGTCGAGGAGCAGCAGGTCCACCTGGAGATCGACTACCCGGACGTCGAGCGGGACCTCAACCGCTGGCTGCCCCTGGTGAAGTGGCTGCTCGCGATCCCGCACTTCGTGGTGCTGGCGTTCCTGACCGTGGGCGCGTTCCTCGCGGTGGTGGTCGCGTGGTTCGCGATCCTCGTCACCGGCCGCTATCCGCGCGGGCTGTTCGACTTCGTGGTCGGGGTCGGTCGTTGGTGGCTGCGTGTCGAGGCCTACGCCATCCTCCTCGTCACCGACCGCTATCCGCCGTTCTCGCTCCGATGATCCAGGGGCAGCCACAGTGGGGCCCGAAGGTCCCGTCTGCCGCGGCGGAAGGGCCCTGTCTCCCCCGCCGCGCGGCGTGCTCCGATGAGCCATGACCTTCCCCGATGCCGCCACCGTGCGAGAGCTGGTCCGGCTGGCGTGCCGAGCGCCGTCGGTGCACAACACCCAGCCGTGGCAGTGGGAGGCGACCGACCAGGACCTCCGCCTCCACGTCGCCCCGGACCGGCAGCTGGCCCGCACGGACCCCGACGGACGGGACCTGGCCGTCAGCTGCGGTGCCGCCCTCCACCAGCTCGTCGTCGCTGCGGCCGGGCACGGCTGGGCCGCTGCGGTCGCGCGGCTCCCCGAGCCGGCACGACCCCAGCACCTGGCCACGGTCACCTTCGCGACGCGCCCCCCGGACCTACGGGACCTGCAGCTGCTCCAGGCCCTCGAGGACCGTCGCACCGACCGTCGTCAGGTCTCCTCCTGGGCGGTCCCCCCGGCCCGGCTCGACGAGCTGGCCGGGATCGCGGCGCGCTTCGGCGTCGTGGTCACCGCGGCGCCCGGCGGGACGACTGGCCTGGTCCCCCGCCTGCTGCGCCAGGCGATGGAGGTGCAGGACGCCGACGGCGCCCGCCGGGACGAGCTCCTGTCCTGGGTCCACCCGTTCTTCGACCGGGAGGGGATCCCCGTCAGCAACCTGCTCACCGCGGCTGCGGCCGCCGCGGGCGAGGCGACCCGCTTCCCGCCCGGCTCCCTGTCCGATCCGTACGTCGAGCGCGCGGACCCGGCCCCCGCCTGGCTGGTCCTCTCGACCGCGTCCGATGACCGGCTGTCGTGGCTGCGCGTCGGCGAGGCCCTGGACGCGATCTGGCTGGCCTGCACGGTCGTCGGCCTGTCGGTCGTCCCGTTCAGCCAGCCGATCGAGGTCGCGCGCACCCGGGCCGACCTGGCCCACCACGTCCTCGAGGACGACTCCTGCCCGCAGCTCCTGCTCAGGGTCGGGTGGCCGACACCCACGAACGAGCCGGTGCCCCTGACGCCGCGACGTCCGCTGGAGGAGGTCCTCGACCATGGCTGACCGGGGCTCCGGGACCGCAGCCGGAGGCGGCGCGATCTACGGGATCGGCATCCTGGGTGCCTGGGTCTGGTTCTGGCAGCAGGCCGATGGCTTCTGGTGGCACGTCTGGGCCGTCATCGAGGGGATCCTCTGGCCGGCGTACCTCGTCTACCAGGCCTTCAGCGCACTGGCGGCGTGACGTTCGGCCCTACGAGCCGCGCCGGCCGGGTCGGAGACTGGAGGCGGAAGGAGCCGTCATGTCCCGCGCGCTGGTCCCCGACCCCCTGCTGCAGGCGTGGGTCGCCGAGGGCATCATCACCGCCGACCAGGCCGACAGCATCCGCGCACGTCAGGGAGTGGACTCCCGCGCTGTGGGGACAGCCTCTCCGGGGCCGGCCCTCGAGGCGCTCGGCTACCTCGGCGGCGTCATCGTGGCCATCGCCGCGCTGCTGCTCGCCTCCCGCTTCTGGGGCGACCTCACGCCCGGGACCCGGCTCGCCCTCGTGGGCGTCGCCGCCGCGGTCCTGCTGCTGGGCGGATCCGTCGTCCCCAACGGCGACGTCGGCTCCCGTCTCCGGTCCGTCCTGTGGCTGGCGGCGACCGTGGCGTTCGCGGGGTCCCTGTCCATCCTCGGGAGCGATCTGCTCGACCTCGCCGGGGATCACGTGGGCGTGCTCACCACGTCCGGAGCCACGGTGCTCGCCGCCGTCCTGTGGGTCGCTCACCGGGCGGCCGTCCAGCAGCTGGTGCTCATGGTCGGCGCCATGGCGACGGCGGGTGTCACCATCGCGGATCTCTTCTCAGGCCCGGCACGGCCCGGTCTCGGCGTGTGGGCCGTCGCCGCCGCGTGGGCAGCGCTGGCCCAGCGTGGCCTGATCGGACGGCGCCGCCTCTCGCTGGGTGTCGCCGCCGTCGGCTTGATCGTCGGCTCCATGCTCACGATGTCCACCGACGCTGGCATCGTGCTCGCGCTCGCCACCGTGGGCGCCGTCCTCCTGGCCGCCGTGCTCATCCGTGACCTGGTGCTGCTGGCCATCGGCGCCGTGGGCACCCTCCGCATCCTGCCCCGCGCCATCGACGCGTGGTTCCCGGACACCGCCGCAGTTCCGGTGGCCCTGCTTGCCGTCGGCATCGTCCTCGTGGCCGTGACGCTCTGGGCCGCCCGGCGTGGTCGGTCCCCCAGCGGTCGTGGCGGGCGCTGAGGCCGCACCCTCAGCCGACGTCGGTGCGGGCCTCGCCGGACGCGGGGTCGGACAGCAGGTCGCGGGCCTCGCGCTCGACGAGCAACGGGACGAAGTCGCGGACCCGGCTGCCGTCGTACCTTTGGAGCAGCCCGGCGACCAGGAGCCGGATCTCCGACGCCGGGACGTGCGGGAACTGCGTCGTCAACCGGTGCTCGACATGACCGATCAGGCGTCGTTCCTCGGTCGTGTCCATGACCCCACGCAACCGCTCCACGCCCGGTCGCGCCCAGTGTCGATGGTCATCGGCGCGAGGGCCGGTCAGCCCCCGCCGCCTTCGTGGATCCGGACCACGGCCGCGCCGGAGACGGAACCGCGCCACACGTCCTCGAGCGCCGTGTCGACGTCGTCGAAGGCGTACGTCGTGGTCCGCGGGTCGATGCGCAGGGCCGCCGCGATGCGGAAGAGCTCCTCGCCGTCCGCACGGGTGTTGGCCGTCACGCTGGTCAGGGTGCGCTCCCGGAACAGGTGCCGCTGGTAGTCCAGCGGCGGGATGTCACTGAGGTGGATCCCCGCCACGGCGAGGGTGCCGCCCTGGTCGAGACCGGCGAGCGCCACCGGCACCAGGTTGCCCGCGGGCGCGAAGAGGATGGCGGCGTCCAGCGGCACGGGCGGGAGGTCGTCCTCGGCACCGACCGAGGTGGCACCGAGGTCGATGGCCAGGGCGCGGGCGTCGGCGTTGCGCGTGAGGACGTGCACCTCGTGCCCCTGGGCGAGCGCGACCTGCGCCGTGAGGTGGGCGCTGGCTCCGAAGCCGTAGATGCCCAGGCGGCCGCCCGGAGGCAGGTTCGATCGCTTGAGCGCCCGATAGCCGATGATGCCCGAGCAGAGCAGTGGAGCCACCGCCACCGGGTCGGCGCCGCTGGGCAGGGTGTAGGCGAACGCCTCGTGCACCACGGCGTACTCGGCGAAGCCGCCGTCCGCGTCCCACCCGGTGTACTGCGAGCGCCGGCAGAGGTTCTCCCGACCGCCCCGGCACGGACCGCAGGAGCCGCAGGTCCAGCGCAGCCAGGCGATGCCGACGCGGGCGCCGTGCACGAACCGGTCCGCACCGGGGCCGGACGTCACCACCTCCCCCACGACCTCATGGCCCGGGACGACCTCCGGCCGCCGTGGCGCCAGGTCGAGGTCGGACAGGTGGAGGTCGGTCCGGCAGACACCGCACGCGAGGACCCGGACGAGCACCTCGCCGGGCCCCGGCTCCGGCATCGCACGGTCCACGCGGACGACGCGGTCACGTCCCCCCGGACGCCCGCTCACCGCCCAGGCTCGCATCCGCACCACCCCTCCGCCGTCGCCCTACACTCAGCCCATGTTGGTGCTGTCGCGTGAGACCGGCAAGCGCGTCCGGTCCGCCGACGGCAGCCAGGTCGGGCGACTGCGGGACCTCACCATGCGGATCGGCACCGACCACCCCACGGTCGACCGGCTCGTCGTGTCCACCGCCGACCGGCAACCACTGCTGCTCCCCTGGGCTGCCGTCGCCGCCTTCGAGCCGGACGCCGTCACCGTCGACCTGCCCCCGAAGGTCACGCCCTTCGGCGGCGACTCCGACCTCGAGACCGACGAGCTGCTCCTGCACCGCGACGTGCTCGACACCCAGATCTTCGACGTCCGGAACCACCGCATGACACGGGTCTCCGACGTCCTGCTCAACCGCACGCCGGATGGCCGGCTCGAGCTGGTCGCCGTCGACGTGAGCCTGCGTGCCGTGGTCAGGCGACTGGGGCTGGGGCGGCTGGCCGAGCACCTGCCGGAGGACGCCGTCGACTGGGGCGACCTGCACCTGACCTCGACCCGTGGCCACGACATCCAGCTCGCGACGAGCACGGCCGCGGTCCACCGGCTCGATGCCCACGGACTGGCCCAGCTGATCACCCGGCTCAACCTCGAGGACGCCCACGACGTCATCCGGACGGTGGGGCGGACCCGGGCGGCCGAGGCGGTCTCGATGACCCACCCGGACGTCCGGGGACGACTCGAGCCGGCACTCCATCCGCTGTCCACGCCCTCCCCGCGACGCCGTTTCCTCCGTCACCGGGGCTGGCGGCACAACCGGCCGCTCCGGGTCGGCAGGGACTGATGTCCACCGCCGGTCCGCCCACCGTGACGGCGCGTCGCGTGCGGGTGGCGACCCTGGTCGCGGTGCTCGGCCCCGGGTTGCTCGCGGGGCTGTCCGACGACGACCCGGCCGGCATCACGACGTACTCCGTCCTCGGCGCGAGCTACGGCTACCAGCTGCTGTGGGTGTTGCTGCTCTCGACCGTCGCCCTCGTGGTCTTCCACAGCCTCGGTGCGCGCATGGGCGTCGTGACCGGCCAAGGGCTGATCGGCCTGATCCGGCAGCGGTACGGCGTGCGCGCCAGCGCCCTCGCCCTCGTCGTCCTCGTCCTGGCCAACGTCGGCACCACCTGCGCGGAGTTCGCCGGCATCGCCGCCGGCTTCGGGCTCTTCCACGTCCCGCCCGCGGTCTCCGTGCCGATCTCGGCGGTCGTGGTCTCGACGCTGGTCCTGCGGGGCCGCTTCCACCGCGTCGAGCACTTGCTGATGGGCCTGGCCACGGTGTTCGTCGCGTACGTCGCCGCGGGGTTCCTCGCGCATCCCGACTGGGGGCAGGCCGCGACCGGACTCGTCCTGCCCACGATGCCGCTGCGCCACGGAGCGGTCCTGATCGTGACCGCGACCGTGGGCACGACCCTGGCCCCGTGGGGACTGAGCTTCATCCAGTCCTATGCCGTCGACAAGAAGCTGACGACCGACGACCTGGGCTACGAGCGCGTCGACGTGATCACGGGCGCCGTCCTGACGGGGGTGATCGGGTTCTTCGTCGTCGTCGCGTCCGCCGCGACGTTGCACGCCCAGGGCGTCACCATCGAGTCGGCGTCCGACGCCGCCGGCGCGCTCGAGCCCCTCGCCGGGCCCCTCGCGAGCACGCTCTTCGCCCTGGGCCTGGTCGGCGCAGCCCTGCTCGCCGCCGCGATCCTGCCGCTGTCGACGGCGTACTCGATCTGCGAGTTCGCAGGCGCCGAGGCCGCACTCGATGACGACTTCGAGCACGCCTCGCTCTTCTACGTCTCCTACCTCGCGACCGCCGCCGTCGGCGCGGGTGTCGTGCTCGCGCCGGGCCTCCCGCTGATCCGCATCCTGGTGCTCTCGCAGGTGCTCAACGCCGTGCTGCTGCTGCCGCTGCTCGGCTTCATGTTCGGCATCGCGCGCGACCGGGACCTCATGGGGCAGTACGCCGCCACCCGCTCCATGTCAGCCGTCTACGCCGTGACGCTCGGGCTCGTCGCGCTGTGCATCGGCGCGCTTCTCGCCCTGGGCCTCCCCTGAGACGTCCTGCTCGAGGTGGTGCTTGAGGCCGGTCCAGATGGTCTTCTCCTGGTGTCTCCCGATTAGTGCGATCGCTGGGCCGGCAAAGCGGCCGGGTCCGCCGAGGGTCACCGTCCAGTCCCAGAAGAACCGCGTGCCCTCCAAGGTGGGCTCGAGCCGCACCTCGCCCTCGACCACGGCGCCGGCCATGACGCTGCGCGTGGCCACCCGGCGCGGCCGGTCGAAGCCGGTGACCTCGATCATCACGTGGAGCGGCTTGCCGCGGCTGAGCATGGTCGCGGCGAAGCGGGTGCCGACTCCGATGGGGTCGTTGGTGAGCATGGTCGACGCTGTCATCCTGGGGTTGTAGGCCGGTTCATTGCGTTGGTCCGCGACGAAGTCGAAGACGTCCTCGACCGGGCGGGCGATGTCCAGGGTTCCGCGGATCCTGCTCATGGCGCTCCTCGCCGGCCCAGGCGTCGCAGGTTCCAGCCGACCAGGCCGAACCAGGCTGGGAGCAGCAGGCCGTGGACCAGGTACGCCGGTCCGATCATCGGGCGGAGGGCCTCGCTCACGATCCCCAGAGCCCCGGTGAGCACTCCCATCACGGGGAGCACCTGCCCGAAGATGCCCTTCCTCATGGCCAGGGACAGGACAAGGATTCCGGTTGCAGTCAGGATCCCTGCCCACGACACTGCGTTGGTGGCAGCGATCAGCGCGTCCGCAGCGCTGACGATGCCGGCCCGCTCGGCGTCCGTCCGGGCTTCAGCGTAGGAGTTGCTGAGCACCACGAGTCCGCCGTGCAGGGACTGGGGGCTGCTGCCCAGAGCCAGCGCGATGACCTCGGAGGCAACCCCGAGCAGTCCCCCGACGGCTGCCATGCTCCTGCTTGCGTCCTTCAGTGCGACGGAGACCGCACCGAACACGACGAGCGCGGGCACGCTCAGCCCGACGAAGCAGACCAGCTCGATCAGGTAGACGGTCTTGTGGGCGGCGATGTACGGCAGCAACGCCCGACCGTCGACCGGGGCAACAGGCACGGCGAAGACGAGCGTCACCGGGATGACGACGAGGAGCACGAACACCACGGCCGACAGGCCGCCCAGCCGGTACAGGCCGGCCCAGGACGGATCCGCCAGGCCCACGGCCCGATCCGCCGTGCGCGATCCGGTCGCTCTCGAGGGGGTCGCCATGACTCCAGCCTCGGGATGCAGGCATCGGGACGACAGGGCACAAGGCCCCACGGCGCGGGCACGAAGGTCACCCGGAGGCGAGACAGCATCGCCCCCGACCCGCTCACGCGGGTCAGGGGCGATCTCTTCGGTCGGGCTGACAGGATTTGAACCTGCGACCCCTTGAAGGTAAGCAGGCAGGCGGTCTTGTCTTGCTGCTCTTCGCGGAAAGTAGTGCTGACCTGCGAAGACGCTTCCTGGCCGGCTCGCGCGGCTTAGCTCGCAGGGGCTCGGATCTGCGCCGTTCTGACGGGGTTTCCGACTAGTAAGCGTCCACCTCCGAGTCGGACAGGACCCGCGGTCGGCGACCGTCGCTTCTTCAACGTGCACCGGTCGTTTGGGATCCTTCCTCAGCTTCGCAGGGCGACGGTCAGCAGCACGGCCGAGTCCTCGACCGCTTCAAGGGCGTGCCGGGAGTCGGGAATGATCATCAGATCGCCGGGTGATCCGTTCCAGCTGTCGTCGCCCGCGATGAGGGTGACGCGGCCGTGCAAGACCTGGACAGTCGCCTCGCCCGGATTCTCGTGTTCGTCCAACCTCGAGCCGGCACGAAGGGCGATCAGGGTCTGGCGCAGGACATGCTCGTGCCCGCCGTAGACCGTGTGGGCGCTGCGGCCGCTGGATTGGCTCGAGGCCGTCTCCAGGTGATGCCGGACCAGTGCCGTCAATGACTCCTTCTGCATGGGGTTCTCCTCGTAGGCGTGTTGACGCAGGCGACCGTTCGTCTTCACTATGGCGCGGTCCCGCGCGCGTTGACGTCCTCGTCGCTGCAGAAGCCAGTGTGCCTGCGGTTCAGACACAGGAGACCTAGAAGACTGCCATCGGCGTCGACAACCACTAACCGCCGCAGGTCCCGACTGAGCATGAGTAGTCGTGCCTGTTCCGCGGGCAGGTCGCTGCTCACAGTGCGGCCCTCGACCACCGCATACGTTAGTGACAAGGCCATGTCATCCGCGTGATCTGGGATGTCACCACGGGTCAGAGTGCCGCGCAGCCGTCCTTGGTCGGTCAGCAGGAGCATGTGGACGTGGTGGTCGCGCAATGCGGCTCGCGCGTCCCGCACACGCGCGTGGATGGGCATCATCTTGGGCAGTCGCAGCACCACGTCGGCGACGCACAGGTTCGCCAACTCGTCGGGAATCCGGGAAGGCGGGGTGGTCATGTGATCCCCGCACGGGGTTGTGAAGCACGAAGTCGGCGATGCGATCGCGGGGCGCCTCCGGTCAGATGGATCTGATCGATCGGGGCGCCTACGTTGGAGGTCATCGTGTGATGGCGATGAGTCCGCCCAGTCCGACGAGGTACAGCACGCACACGCTCAGCGAGTCGACGCCCATGCCCAGGACGCGCCGTTGCGGCCGGAAGATGAGTCCCACCGCGTAGACGAGGGTGAGCAACGCGGCGAGTGCGGTGAGGTAGATGTCGCTGGCGTGGGCGCGCGGCAGAATCGCATTGCCGGAGATGACGGTTGCGACGAGGAAGAGCACTGGCAGAAAGGCGTTGCCCCCGAAGATGTCACTGATCGCGAGGTTGTCGTCGCCCTGACGGACCGCCTGGAGGCCGGTGGAGATCTCTGGCAGGGAGGTCGCCAGGGCCAGCACCGTGGCGCCGAAAAGGACGCCGGTGAGCCCGATCTGTGAGGAGGCCGCCTCGCCTGACTTCTCGAGTGTCACCCCGGCGACCAGCGTGGCCACAGCTGCTGCTGCGAACAGGGTCGCGGTACGGCGCGTGGACCGGTGCTGGGTGTCTGGTGCCTTCTCCGATCCCGAAGCTTCCGCCGCCTGTGAGTGGCTTCGGTGACGCGTGCGATGCCCTTGCGGGTGCGGGGTCGCATCCGGTGCTTCTCCCCCCTGGTGCCACGGCAGGCCACGGCCCGCGCGCTGGACAAGGAGCAGCCCGACCACCCACAAGATGGCGATCAGGATCACGTCCGGCGTCAACCGAGCGACCACCAGGTTGGATGGCAGCTGGCTGCCCGCGACGACGACCGTGAGCACGGCCACGACGACGAGGGCCTCGAGCACGAGGGTGAGCGAGGCCGCCCGGTAGGTGAGCGGCTTTGCGTCCGGCGCGCGCTTCCCGAGCATGTCCAGTACCGCGATCACCACCGTCTGGATGGCGATCCCGCCCAGGATGTTGCCGACGGCGATGTCAACGTTCCCCGCCAACGCCGCGCTGACTGTGATCGCGACTTCGGGCAGGTTCGTGGCCACTGCGAGCACGATGAGCCCTCCGAACGCACTGCCGAGATGCAGTCGTGTGTCGAGGGTGTCGGTGGTCTCCGAAAGGAGGATGCCGGCGCCCCAGATGACGCCGGCTGACGCTACGAAGATCGTGAGCAAGAGCCACATCGGCAGCGAATCCATCGTTGCAATCTCCTCAAAGTCTCATACGGCGTGAGCAGGACATCAGTCCTTGGCCCGGCTGCGCTCAAACTTCATGCACGGACCACTCCTGCTCGGTGGCCTCGCGGGCGACCTGACTGAAGTCGGTGAGTGCCTGCAGGGCTGCCTCGACCGTTCGCCGAGGCATGGTGGACAAGATGCGCCCGACCTCACGCTGTCGATGGGCGTTCACCTCCGTCAGGAGCTTGGCTCCCGAAGACGTGAGGTGGACGTGAACGGCTCGACCGTCCGTACTCGACCGTTGCCGGGCGATCAGGCCGAGTCGCTGGAGCCGGTCACAGAGCCGACTCGCATTCGACTGGTCGATGCCCAACTGGTCGGCCAACTGGCTGATCCCCTGTGGCCCGTCGGCTGCCAGCACCACCAACACGCGGTGCTGCGGAAGCGTGATGTCGGCGGATGCGGCGTTGATCGAACGGATAGCGATGCCGACCAGAGCGCGACTGGCGGTGATGAAGGCCTCGGCCGCTTCGGCCATCGCAGGATCCCGGGCTGGTGCTGCCTTGACCATGGTCGGCTCCTTCGCTCTACAGCTACTTGCTTAACAGCATACATGCGTGTACGCATATAGATGAGCTCAGTCGGCATTCCCGCTGAGGAGTCACGAGGAAAGGTCACGACCCCATGGTTGATCGGATCAATGACATCTGGGGCGAAGGCACCCCGCATCCACGCGGAACCGTTTGGCCGGCCCGCGTGGACCTCCATCTGGAGGAGGGCGTCGCCGAGGCTGATGTGGAGCGCTGGGTGCAGTCCGCGTGCCTGTTGTGCAGCAACGGGTGCGGGTGTGACATCGCGGTCAAGGACGGGCGGATGGTCGGGGTTCGCGGACGGGCTGGAGACACGGTCAATCACGGGCGTCTGGGGCCTAAGGGGCTCTACGGCAGTACGCCGTGGGCCTCCTCGTCGGACCGGCTGACCCGTCCGTTGGTGCGACGCGACGGTCAGCTGGTGGAGACCGACTGGGAGACCGCGATGGGTCGGATCGTCGAGGTGTCGAAGGGGCTGCTGGCGGAGAAGGGGCCGCTCTCGCACGGTTTCTACACCAGCGGTCAGCTGTTTCTGGAGGAGTACTACACGCTGGCGGTGATCGGGAAGGCAGGGCTCGGCACCCCGCACATGGACGGCAATACCCGCCTGTGCACCGCCACGAGCGCGGCGGCGTTCAAGGAGTCCTTCGGCGCCGACGGGCAGCCGGGCTCCTACACCGACATCGAGCATTGCGACGCGATCTTCCTGTTCGGGCACAACATGCCCGAGACCCAGACCGTGCTGTGGGCGCGGATCCTTGACCGCACGCGCGGGGAGGACCCGCCGCGCATCGTGTGCGTCGATCCTCGCCACACACTCGTCGCGGCGGAGGCGGAACGCACGGGCGGGATCCACCTCTCACCACGGGTCGGCACGAACCTCGCGCTGATGAACGGGCTGACCCGCGAGCTGTTCACCCACGGCTGGGTGGACACGGAGTGGGTCGAGGAGCACGCGATCGGCGTCGACGACCTGCGCGACACGGTGGCGCCGTATACCCCAGAAGAGGTGGAGCGGATCTGCGGCGTGCCCGCGGCGGACCTGCGGCAGGCCGCCCGGATCTTCGGTGAGAGCGAGGCCGTCCTCTCGACCGTGCTGCAGGGCTTCTACCAGTCCCACCAGGCCACCGCTGCGTCGGTTGCGGTGAACAACCTGCACCTGCTGCGCGGCCAGATCGGCCGTCCCGGCTGCGGCGTGCTGCAGATGAACGGGCAGCCCACGGCCCAGAACAACCGCGAATGCGGTGCCGACGGTGACCTGCCGGGTTTTCGCAACTGGGACAACCCGACTCACGTCCAGCAGTTGGCCGACCTGTGGAAGGTCGATGCAATGACCATTCCGCACTGGGCGCCGCCCACACATGCGATGCAGATCATGTCCTATGCCGAAACCGGCTCGATCGGTTTCCTGTGGATCTCCGCCACCAACCCGGCCGTCTCGATGCCTGAGTCCGCCCGGATCCGCAAGATCCTGGCCGGCGAGCAGTGCTTCGTCGTGGTGCAGGACCTGTTCCTGACCGAGACCGCCGAGCTCGCCGACGTCGTACTCCCCGCAGCAGGGTGGGGGGAGAAGACGGGGTGTTTCACCAATGTCAACCGCACCGTCCACCTCTCCGAGCAAGCCGTCGAGCCGCCGGACGAGGCGCGCAGTGACCTCGACATCTTTCTCGCCTACGCCGACGCGATGAAGTTCACCAACATCGAGGGCGACCCCCTGATCGGCTGGCGCACCTCCGAGGAGGCCTTCGATGCGTGGCGAGAAGCCACCCGAGGTCGACCTATCGACTACACGGGTCTGAGCTACGACAAGCTCCGCGGGCCCAGCGGCATCCCGTGGCCGGTGAACGACGAGCACCCGGACGGCACCGACCGCCTGTACGCCGACGGAAGGTTCCCTTCCGACACCGACGAGTGCGAGACCTACGGCCACGACCTGCTCACCGGCGGCGCCGTCACCGAGACCGAGCACCGGGCGATGGCCCCGGCGGGTCGGGCATTCCTCAAGGGCGCCGCCTACACGCCACCGCACGAGGAACCGTCCGAGGACTATCCGCTGCGCTACACCACCGGACGTACCGTCTACCAGTTCCACACCCGTACCAAGACCGGCCGAGCCCGCTCCCTGGACCAAGCCGCGCCTGACGCGTGGGTCGAGCTCTCCCCCGCCGACGCCGCAGGCCTCGGCATCTCTGAGGGCGACTGGGTCCGCGTCGAGTCCCCACGAGGTGCCATCGAGGTCCGCGCCCGCGTCGGGACCGTCATGGCGGGCGCGGTCTTCGCGCCCTTTCACTACGGACACTGGGACCCCCACGACCTCGCTCCGGACGCCGAGCACCGGCTCGCCAACGAGCTGACCATGACGGTGTGGGACCCGGTCTCCAAACAGCCCTACTTCAAGACCGCCGCCTGCCGCGTTACCAAGACCCGCGACGGCGACGGCACCTCCCCCGCCCCTACAACGGCCGCCTCAGCACCCGCCGCCCCCCAGACCGCTGAAGCGCCGGCGCCACCACCCGGAGGAGCCACCTCCTCCGAGGTGCTCGCCGATACCCCGCACTACGCCCTCGACCCCAGCAGCCGGAGGACCTGATGCCGCACCTGTCCACCTACGTCGGACTGGCCGACCGCAGCGAACAGATACTGGCGGAGTCTTTCCGTGCTGTCGGGCTGGGGCACGCCCGGGCCGTCGACGTCTTCCACACGTGCAACCTCCTGGCCGAGATGTGCGACCGGCACCGTAGACAGCTGGCGCCCATCGCCGAACGCTATGGCGAGGACGACATCGAGGAACCCGAACGGCTGCATGCAGATGGACTCGCTCAGGCCCGCGACGGCGAGATCGGGCTGTTGCGCGACCTCCAGGACCTCCACGTGCTGGCCACCCTCGTGCAGAGCACCTGGACCGTGATCGCCCAAGGCGCCCAAGGTCTCCGTGATGCCGAGCTTCTCGATGTCGCTACCACTGCGAACGAGGAGACGTCCCGGCAGCTGACCTGGCTGAACACCCGGATGAAGGTAGCGGCACCTCAGGCGCTGATCGTCGCGCCATGACTCACCCCAACCATCCTCCGGTGCCCTTGCGCCAGTACGCCCTGCTCGCCGACGGCGAACGCGGCGCCCTGATCGGGCCACGCGGCAACATCGCCTTCCTCTGCGCCCCGCAGTGGCACGACGATGCGATCTTCTCCAGCCTCCTCGGCGGCCACGGCGAGTACTCTGTCAGCCCTCAGGACGCCCGCTACGTGTGGGGCGGGCACTACGAACAGGACACGTTGATCTGGCGCAGCCGTTGGACCTCAGGGACAGCAGTGACCGAGTGCCGCGAAGCCCTCGCCTTCCCCGGATATCCCGACCGAGTCGTGGTGCTGCGCCGCATCGAGGCCACACTCGGCGACGCCCATGTCATCGTCGAACTGGACTGCCGTGCCGAGTTCGGAGCCCGGCCCATGATCGTAGGACGCAGCGCAGAAGGCGTCTGGACCGGACACAGCGGCGACGTCCACTTCCGCTGGTCCGGCGCCCCCACCCACGCCCGGCTCGTGGACGGCAAGATCCGCGCAGCCATCGACGTCCCCGCAGGTGCCCACCACGACCTCGTGCTCGAGATCAGCCGCCGCCGGCTTGACGAGGAGCTCCCCGATCCGGTCCAAGAATGGCAGCGAACCGAACGGGCCTGGTCCGCCGCGTGCCCGGACCTCTCGAGCTCCGCGGCCCCTGGTGAGTCGCGGCACTCCCACGCCGTCCTGCGAGGGCTCACGACTTCTTCAGGCGCGATGGTGGCCGCCGCCACGACCGCCCTCCCTGAGCGTGCCAACCAGGGACGCAACTACGACTACCGCTATGCCTGGATTCGCGACCAGTGCTACGCAGGCTTGGCGGCCGCAGCCGTTGACAGTCACAGCCTGCTCGACGCAGCCGTCAGGTTCGTCTCGGCACGGGTTCTCGAGGACGGCCCCACACTGCGCCCGGCCTACACGGTCAACGGCGACCCGGTTCCCGACGAGCGGCCCCTCAAGCTGCCCGGCTACCCGGGAGCCCCCGTGCGAGTGGGCAACCACGTCAATCAGCAGTTCCAGCTCGACGCGCTGGGCGAATGCCTGCTCCTCCTCGCCGCGGCCGAAGGGCGCGGCAGGCTCGACACCGAGGGCCAGCACGCCGTCGAAAGCCTCGTGGACGCCATCGAGAAGCGACAACACGACCCCGACGCCGGCATCTGGGAGCTCCGCGACCGCCACTGGGCACACTCGCGATTGATGTGCGCAGCCGGCCTCCGGGCCGTCAGCGCCCGGCGAGGGGGAAGCGTGGGTGCCACCTGGGAGCGACTCGCCGATCGCCTTGTGGACTCCGTGGATGAAGATTGCCTGCACTCCGATGGTCGCTGGCAGCGCTCGCCACACGACCCAGCTGTGGACGCCTCCTTGTTGCTGCCCGGCATCCGCGGCGCCGTACCCAAGGACGACCCGCGCAACATCGCCACGATCCGTGCCGTCATCGAGAAGCTCACCGACGATGGCTACGTTTACCGCTTTCGCCACGACCCACAGGTCCCCCTTCACGAAGCCGAGGGCGCCTTCGTCCTCAGCGGCTTCCACCTGTCGCTGGCATGCCTGGACCAAGGCGACATCCTCAGCGCCACACGCTGGTTCGAGCGCAACCGGGGGTCGCTAGGACCACCGGGTCTGTTCGCCGAGGAGTACGACGTGGTCCAGCGCCAGCTTCGCGGCAACCTTCCCCAGGCGTTCGTCCACGCGCTGCTCCTCGAGACCGCCCAGCGACTCGGCGAAGCAGGCGTCAACTCCCGCGGCTTTACAGCCCGAGCCCGCTGACAGGACTCCACCAACCACCACCGACCCCAGGAGAGCCACACATGATCACCTCCCACAGTCCACGCGTCGTCGTCATCACCGGAGCCTCCGGTGGGATTGGCCGGGCCAGCGCACGCGTCTTCGCGGCTCGCGGTGACCGAGTCGCCCTTCTGGCACGCGGAACCACAGGCCTGGAAGCCGCGGCGAGTGAGGTCCACGCACTGGGCGGAACCGCGCTGCCGATCAGCGTCGACACCGCCGACCACGACGCCCTCGAGGTCGCGGCGGACCGTGTCGAGAACGAGCTGGGGCCCATCGACGTATGGGTCAACGACGCCTTCACCTCGGTCTTCGCCCGGTTCATCGACATCGAGCCAGACGAGTTCCGACGTGTCACCGAGGTCTCCTACCTCGGCTTCGTCAACGGCACCCGCACCGCATTGCGCCGGATGCTCCCACGCGACCAGGGCGTCATCGTCCAGGTCGGTTCGGCGCTGGCCCACCGGGGTATCCCGCTGCAGTCGGCCTACTGCGGCGCCAAGCACGCCATGTGGGGCTTCCACGAGTCGCTGCTCACCGAGCTGCGTCATGACCGAAGCAGCGTCCGCGTCACCTCGGTCGCCATGCCAGGCGTGAACACCCCGCAGTTCACCTGGGTGCTCTCCAGGCTTCCCAAACAGGCGCAACCTGTGCCGCCCTTCTACGCACCAGAGGTCGCCGCGCGGGGAGTGCTCTACGCCGCCGAGCATCCCGAACGCCGCGCGTACTGGGTCGGGATCGCGACCGCGGGCACCATCATCGCCAACCGGGTCGCCGGCGGACTGCTCGACCGCTATCTCGCCCGCACCGGCGTCTCCTCCCAGCAGACCGCCCAGGACAAGCCAGCCGACAAGCCCAACAACCTATGGCACCCCGTCGACGGCCCCGACGGACAAGACTTCGGGCCCACCGGCCCCTTTCCCGATCGAGCCTTGAACCACTCGCCCCAACAATGGGCTTCACAGCACCGCCGCGCTCTCGCCGCCACCGGCGCGCTCGCCCTCGGGACGACCCTCGTCGCAGGCAGGACCTCGCGCAGCCCAGCTCGGAGGGCCTCATGAGGCGCACCCGTCCCGTCGACGTCGCCCGATTCGGGCTCGGCCTCGCGGCCCTGAGCCGACCCGGCCTGCTTCTACACCTCACCAAGGGGCCCACCAGCGCGGTGAGCTACAGCGCAGCGACCCGCCGCACGGTGCGCCTACTCGGGGCGCGCTACGTCGTCCAATCCGGTGGCGGCATGATCCTCGAACGCCCGTGGCTGCCAGAGGCGGACGCACTTGTCGACCTGGTGCACGCGGCCTCGATGCTCGGCCTCGCCGCCCTGTCGCGCAACCACCGGCGATTGGCCCTGCTGAGTGCGGGAGCCGCTGTCGCCTTCGCCGGCGCTGATCTCCAGGAGCAGACGGAGTGAATGCGACCACTGTGCACCGTCGGTTCCGCCCGACCAGCAAGGAACCTGCTATGACCACCTCCAAGTGGTCTCGTCCAGACCACAGCACGCGGCGACCCCTCGTCCGTCCCCGATGGGTCTGGGGCGGACTCGCGGTGGCCCTGGCCGGCCTGGGTGTCCTCGGGCTCGGCATCGCGCTGCTCTCCCTGTGGTGCTCGATCACCGGCGCGGCCCTTCTGGTGCTCGGTGCAGCCAGCAGCGTTGCTGGCGGCATCATGTACGACGCCTCTCCAGAGCTCTCCGCGGGTACGGAGATGCGGCAAATCGTGCGAGGCGACGTGCACGAGGCTGTCTCGACTCGCGAGTCGGTACGTGAGCCCAACGCACGGCTCCACGCGGCACAGACCACCGCCAGAACCGACGCCCTCCTCAGAGCGCGACCAACCACCTCTCGCCCACTCGCACCGATCGCGGGCTGGTCCCTGCTCGGGATCACTACCTTCGTAGTCGTCAGCCAACCCTGGTTCCTGGCTCACTCCGCCAACGGCCACGACTCAGCTTTGCGTGACACCGGGCTGGTCATCCTGAGTGGGCTCGCTGGGATCAGGATCGCCACCGGCGTCGGACGCCATCTCATGGCCGTGGCACTGGCGACACTGGCCGGCCTCGGACTCCTACTCGGTGGTCTGTTCGCTCAACACGACCGAACGGACCTAGTCATCGTGGAGACGACTTGTGGCGTGATCACAATCGTCCTGGCTCTCGCAGGTGGCGCGCGTCCGACCCCCGCGAGCTACAACGACGTGAACCCGGGACCACCGGACCGTGATGGATGAACCGACCACCGCTCCGGCACCGAAACCGGCCGACGTGGAGCCGTCGGCCGCGACCACTGGGGTCAGCGGCCCCGACATCGGAACAAGACGCGGTGCGGGCCGTACCCGAGAAGCCGTGCAAGTCAGGAGTCCTGACCTGATTTGAACCGAAACCCTCTGGGCGGAATCAGCGCCCTTCGGAGTGCTACTGGGTAGGTCTGAAAATCACGGGATTCCCCTTGTTTCGTGGGGGAAACTCCACTCTGACGATCCTCACCATACCCGACGACTGCCGAGATGCACCGGGGGTTTCTGGACAATAAATGGACCCGATCTGAATCCGTCGGAACCGTCATCGAGAGGTGCGGAACCAGTCTGTGTCTCCATCCGCAGGCGCGTCCTCCCGCCCACATAGACGCAGGGTGTCAGGGTGGCCTTCAGGTCAGCTCAGTCCAGACCGCTGGGCTTGAACCTGCTCCACGCGCGCCGCCACCAGGGCTCGCGGATCGTCGACACTTCGGGCGTCCGATCGTGCACAGCGTGGTCCCGTGCCAGCGCAGCTTTGGTTGCGGCCTTTGAGATTTTCGGCAGCCAGTCGATGCGGTCGTGACGGATGTAGTAGTGAGACCGGCACGGTTGCTGTCCGCTACCGACCGAGGGACAGAGGGTGACGGTGCCGTCAAACGTGAGCACCCAGTCGTTCGGTCCGATGGGAGTGACGACCTTGGCTCCGCATCCGCAGGCGCAGAGGTGGACGGCGGTTTGGTAGTCCATCGACACGTAGAGGGTCTCTGCCTCCGGGACGGCGGGGATGGACTTGGTGAAGACGGTGTTCAGGGTTGTCGCCTTCATGCCACGTCACCGTCGACGTCGGTGTCGGCGACGCGTTCCTCGTGGATGGCCTCAACCTGGATCACATGGTCGATGAGACCTTCGAGATCGTCATCGTGTTCGGCAACCTCATGCTGGTCGCCGTCCTCGCAACGTACGAGGTCACTGACGCCGTAACGGTGGTGCAGGTCGCCGGAGTTGACGACGAACACGGTGTGGTGCTCATTCTCGATGTCGGCGTAGAAGGTAAGGATCTTCTTGTAGCGGATGATGGCGAGGTTGGCGGTCAGCGCGTTGATCTCGTCGACCTGGAGGTTGGTGTCGTATTCAGCGTCCTCGCCGGCGAAGTATGAGATCAGCTCGTCCCGGGTGATGTGGGCGCTGCGTCCCGGTGTCGAGGTCGTGATCCGGACCTGGCCCGCGATTCCGTTAGCGTCCTTGCTGAGGCCGACACCAGAGTCGATGAACGGGATGCCGTGCTGGGTGAGCGCGTCGACGATCGTCTTCTTGTCGGGCCCTGTGTCCATGGCGAGGAACACGAAGCCGGCATCGAGGAGCTCGCTGACGTTGTCAGCGGTGACGTTGACAGGGTGAGGGACGATGCCGCGCCGCATGACCGAGTACATGCGGGTGTAGTACTCAACCTTCGTCAGCCCTGCCTGGAGGTCCTCGAGACTGGCCGCCCCCGGGGCACGGAACGCGTTGTGGGTGCGGTAGAAGTCGGAGTCGTAAAGGTGGACGGTGAGCGCCGGGGTCTTCGCAAGCGCGTCTAGCAGGTGCGCACCGGTTCCGCCAAGTCCGACGATGACGACCTTCTCCAGTGCAAGGAGGTCGTTCAACTCGGTGATGCCGGCCCGACTGGAGAACGTGTCGACGTACAGGAAGACACCGTCGTCCTCGTCGGACTCGATCGGCTTGTAGGTGTACGGGTTCACCGAGGGGTCGACCGCCTGCGCTGGACTGATGACCATGGCCGTGTAGTAGGTGACCTTCTCGTAGAAGTCGACGTACCCGCCTTCCGGCTTCTGCGAGAAGCCACAGGCTGCGGTGATGTCCGCGCTCGCAGACCACTTCTCGACGCTGTCGTTGACCAAGTCCTTGATCGGCTGGCCGTTCCGCTCCCGCGGCACGCCCCCGACGAAGCACATGACGTGCGTCGTCGGCCGCGCCGCGGTGGTGCCGCTCAGGTCCAGTGGGCAGAGGAAGGAACCCCACTGGACCTGAGCAGCGTCATCCACGTACGGGATGTCGTCCACGACGAGGAACCCGTTGACGATGCGGACGGCGAAGCCGTCCTGCACCAGACGGGCAAGGTCGGGGCTGTTACGAACGAGTCGTGAGCCGGACATCGAACGTGGTGCCCTTCTTCTTGATGGTGACGGACTCGCCGGCGACGAGCGTGCCGTTGAGAGTGCCGCCGTGCGACGGGTCGGCGTTGCGGTAGGTGACGGTGAACTTCGCCTCCGGGTCGTGGTTCGGGTAGGCGAGCTGCCCGAGCTCCTCGTACGTCAGCACGTCGTGGTCCAGCGGTGTCTCGGTGCCGTTGATCACGGCCTCGAACTGCTTGTCCTTCTTCTTGCCCTGTTCCTGAGTCGCTGCTGTCATCGCTGTACTTCTCTCGTCGTGGTCCTTTGGACCTGGTGTTCGGATGGTTTGTCCGCGGGGTGCCCGTGTCCGCGGCGCACTTGGTCCGCAGACGCGGGCACCCCCCTCTGACGTCAACCCCTGGGCGGGTAGGGGTCGTTGCCGTACGTTCGCTCGTCCTCGATCGTGCCGTCCTTCCGGCAGATCTTGAGCGAGCTGGGTTGGTTCGCTTTCGCGACCTTGACGCCCGCGGTGATCGCGTCGTCTTTGAGCACGTGGGTGCTGAGGGTCTGCTGCGAGTGACGTACTGCCCATGACTGGGAGACGAACTGAACCCAGTAGATCTTCCGTGCCATCTTTCCTCCTTGATGTCGGACGCCGTCGTGCGTGCCCCGGGCGGGGAGCAGGCGTTCACGTATGTCAGACGTCGGACCGTTGGATCCTGTCCAGCGCCCGCGCCGGCGTTCTGATCCGCCCGGACGCGGTGCCCTGCGGCACGAGATTCGGCGCCACGATCAACCCTTGCTGCTGCGCGGGTCGTTCCCCGGAGGAATCGTGTCCTGGCGACGGATCGTGCCGTCGCCGGCACGGACGGCGAGCTCTCCACCTCCGTCGTTGCGGAGGATCGTGCGGGCGCGGTCGATCCCGTCCGCCTGGGTTCGGGTCACCGCGGACGGGCGACTCGCTCCCGGCTTCACGACCTCGTACTTCCCGTCGGGGCGCTTCTGCACTGTGCGCTTGTTCGGACCGGTCATCGTTCTTCTCCCTGGGGCGCTTGGCTTGTCTCGGGTACGTCCTGGTGGGACGTCGAACCGTCCGGATCTGTCCAGGGACCGCGCAGACCGGGTCGAAGCGGTTCAAAGAGCCGTTCGATGGTCGACCCCTGCGGCGCACTCATGCTCGCCAGATTCCTCACTTGATACGGCGAGTGCCGCCGAGAGAGCGGGGCCATCTCTCGCTACGGTGAGGCCAGTCATAGCGCTGGAACGCGAAGCAACAGGGCTGGCCGGGTGGAACGGGCTAGCGGTGCCGCTACGGGGAGGACGATGGAGTTGGGCACGGGCAGGCGTATCGGCTTGGTTTCCGATTCGCCACGCGGCCGCTGCCTGCTGACCGTCGGAGTGGCCGGGTGAGCGCGTTCGAAGACTTTTCAAGGACCGGCCAGTGGAATGACGAACTCGCCCGGCTGCTCTATGGGGCGGTCCGTAGCGTCGCAACTTCACGGAACTTCCCGGCGCCGGCCGGGTATCGATCGTGGGCAGACGACGACGCCGTCTACGAGACCGCCCATGAGTTTCTCTACGGCCCTGGTGGGAAGAAGCGCATCACGGCGCTCCTCGTCTCGGCCACCTGCCAAGCCTCCTTCGAGCGTCTGCTCGATACCTACGTCCAGAACTTCCTGCGGGATCAAGCGAGAAGGACTGACATCGGGAAGCTCGTCCGTCGCATCAACGAGGTAGCCGAGGCAGATGCATCGTTCGAGGTCGCGGCCGCCAACCCACGTCGTTGGCGCCTTGCCGGCGGTCTAATTGATCCGTCAACTGCGCCGGCAAGCGCGTTGTCTGCCGCCCTCAAGGAGGTAAGGGTCGTTGTGCCCGCATGGTCGAGCGAGACGCGCGACGCTCCTGCCGCTGACCGGGCATCGTTCGTCGACATGATCCACGCAGTTCTGTCCGCTGCTGACGGCTCCGTGTCCGCGGCCGACATCGCACATGCCGTCGCGGAACGGCTCGACGTCCGCCGGGTTCTGCCAGAAGAAGCCCTCGACCCAATGTTGGAGATCGGATTGGAGCCGCCCGATCCGAACGCGGCACCAGATACAGAGGTCGAAGATCGTGACATCGCGGTCCAGGTCTTTGACCGCCTCGACGACAACGAACGGATCCTCCATGCCAACCAGGGCTCGACCGTGCGCGAGTTGGGTGACCTTCTCGGAATGAGCAAGTCACGCGCGGCCACCATGCAGATGGCGCTACATGCAAAGTTCGCCAGATTGCTCGCAGCCTACGACGACGCCCGCGGGGCACTACATCATCTCGATCAGTTGTGTTCCGATTGGTTTCGTGACTGGACGAACGAACTTGGTCCGACGTCTCAAGAACTCACCAGTACTGACTCAAGGACGGAAGGGTGACGATGAACGACAGTCCCCATCTTTCCTCTCGCGAACTTGCGGCCGCGCGTAACCACACGGGCGATCTCGCCTCCAACGACCACGACGACTTCAGCCCTGCTGCGGCGCGCCACCTGTCACGATGCGCTGTCTGCAAGCTCCGGATGAACCGCCTGAAGCGAAGCGAGGACCTTCCGCCGCCCTCTCTCGCACTGGCTGCACGACTCTCGTCCGACACTCCCCTGGTCTCAACACGACTTCTGCAAGCGATGCAGTCGACGCACACGGCGGACCTACGGCCCGCTGTAGGAGAACTCTGGCGCGCCGGACAAGATGAAGCCCTACTCGTGTGGGTTCGAGACATCGTCGGGACCCACTCAGTCGAAGTGGTCCCTGTCGCGCTCGATATTTCTCTTGCCGACGAGACGTCGATCCCAATAGAACCCGACGCAACCGTTCTAGGCATCGGCGCGCTGGCACTGGTGTCCCTACGAACCCACATTCACGTCGACGCGTTCATCAACCGTCTTGACGTCATAGACCTACGAGCTGAGGTTGAAGAGGTCATCCTCGCTACCCGCGAGCACCGGCTACCAACAGGAGTCACGCTCGCTGACCGCGACCAGTGGAACTCCGCGACAGCGAAAGTCGACCGCGACGAGCTCCACAACCAATTGCTCCTGTTGAATCCGGCGGTCTGGGACGGCCAGCCGGACGTCATCGAGGCATCTGACGGGCGGCAGGGTCTCCAGTCCACTACTGAGTCAGGTGTGGAACGCGCCGCCACCGTGGATCCCGAACCCGACGGGTTCTGGCAGCGCCGCTTCGAGATGGTTGGGGACGAGCTCGAAGCACGTATCTTTGGTGTGCGATGCCATCGGACTCAACGGATGTCACAGCACGTCAACGAGTTGACGCTGGAGTCCTTCTTTAAGGCTTTCTACCTCGACACCACGGTCTTGGCGGTCGTCGCGAACAGACACCGCGATCCCGGTCGAGTGTTCGACCTTTCGCCGATCCTCGAAGCACTTGAGCCGCTCACTCGCATAGAAGGGGACGCAGATGCAGTTGTCGTCTCCGTCCCGAGCGATGCGCCTAGCAACGAATGGGAGTCGGTACTTCTCACTCGAGCGCACATGCGCACCGGGATCAACCTGCCCGCCGGGGAGACGTCCACTCCGATGTTCACCATCAGTGGCTTCGGGCTCGTCGACACACTCGCCAAGTACCTCGACGGAGCGATTGTGGCGTGGGAGGTGCTGGACGGCTCCGAGCCACGGCTTCACGGAATCAACGTCCACGACGCCGCCCATCGACACGCACTCGACTCCGCGTCACGTGTACGCACAGAGGGCAGCCGCGCCCGGACCCCCGAGAAGCTAAGCGGTTGGCAGCTCGACCCAACAACCGAATCCGCCGTCGCTCGCTTTGTCGCCGCCGCCGCATCGGACACAAACCTCGACGCAGCTATCGCCGAACTCGATCTGGAGGAGCCCGATGATTAAGACTCTCCGGCTCCGCGATTGGCGCAACTACGCCGACGTCGAGATCGAGTTCAAAGAGGGTGTGACCTTCGTTGTCGCCACCAACGGTGTCGGAAAGACATCCATGATTGAGGCCGCCCGTTGGGCGCTCTTCGGCACCCTCGGCCCCACTCCTGAATCAGCAATCCGGGTCGGGGCAGACTCTGCCCAAGCCACGGTCGAACTAATTCTTCCGAGCGGGCGAGTCCTCACGATCGCCCGGCCCATCACCCGCCCACGGACACGCAAGGACACTCAGCCAGGCCCCCAGATCGCCATCGACGGCACCGCCGTGGCATCAGCGGAACTACCAGCGCTCCTCACATCGGAGTACAAGACCGACCCTGCGTTCCTCGCGCGGCTCACCATGCCGGCCCCGAACCGCGACGACGACAAACCGCACACCCTCGGTCTGGAGAACCACCTCGGTCGGCTCTTTGGCATCGACGGTCTCCGCTCCGCCCTTTCGCGTCTCGACCACCTGAAGAGAGAAAACGAACGCGCGATCCGAGGCATCAAGCAGACCAACTCGGCTAGCGCGAAACGGCTCGCCGACCTCTCGCAACTGGTCCGAAACACCCAAGCCAGCGTGGAGGGACTAACGGTCCGGCTGGAAGCTGCACAGGTCCGGCAGGAGAGGGTGCGCGAGTACTTCCGTTTTCAAGACGCGCACGCAAGTTGGGTCGCCGCCAGCCAAGCCCGCCACGCAGAACTTGAAGAATTGGCCCGCAGAACCTCAGAGAAGTTGAGAACAAGGACCACAGCGGCAGCTGTCGAAGAGACGATTCGAATCGCCCTTGCGTCACTCGAACAATCAGTCGGCACCGTACGCGTGGACATCGCCGTCGCCGCGAGCCAAGCCGACGCCGTCAGGGCTAATCGCCTACGACTCGACGAGTCCCACGCCGACTGCCCCGTCTGCCGACGTCCCCTCGATGACCAGACCATCGACAACGCCCACATCGAAGCCGACAACGAACTCGCCACACTCGAACAACGCGCTGCCGAGTTGGCGGATCTCGAGGCACATCTCACGGATCAGCGCACCCAGCTCCTTGAGCTTCAAGACGACCTCGCGAGCATGCGGGCCCTCCCGGCCGAACCGACCCACCAAGACTCCACCGCATTCGCGGACGACGAACGTGACTCTGCCAGGCTTGCCGTCACCGAGGTGATGGACGCGCTCGTCGAGGCCAGGGCTGACGCCACTCAGGCGCAGCGCGATCTGGAAGCCGCCCGATACGCCGACCAGGCAATGCGTGAACTCGAGCGCCTCTTCCGCCGCGAAGCCAAACTGCGCGTCGCAATCGAGACGACCCAGGCGACCCTCGACGAGGTACTTGAGACCACAGTCAGTCCGATCGCGACCGAAGTGAACCAGCGCTGGTCAGGACTCTTCCCAGACCGAGGCTCACTCACTACACGCGCGGACGGCACCATCACGCGACAAGTCAACGGCCACGACGTCCCCTTCGACTCCTTCAGCACAGGCGAAGGGATGGGTGCGACCATCCTGCTCCGTCTGGTTGTCGCCCATCTCACCTCTGTCGCGGACTTCATCTGGTTCGACGAACCCCTCGAACATCTAGACCCTGACGTCCGCCGCCACGTCGCGAACATGCTCTCCAGAATCACAGCAGGCGACGGCTCCGTAAGACAGGTAGTCGTTACGACATACGAGGACCCACTCGCCCGACAGCTCCGCGCTAGGGACAGTCACCATGTCCACCTTGTCGACGTCAGGCAGTCACACGCGTCCGGGTCATCGGCTCCGGGCTAGTTGATTAAGTCATGCCGCCGACGGGCCTTGACCGCGGGTAGTCGAACGCGAAGGTTGCCGGGTCCGAAGGAGTTGCCAACAGTTGCAATGGCTGCTCGGCCGCCACGGTGAAGCCTGGACAAGGCCGATTTCCCGCACAGCGAACTCTGGCGTACCAGGTACGGGTGAGAAGTAAGAGTGGACCAGGACCGGAATGTCAGCCGCGTCATACCGTCGCCTACGACTGTCGCCGCATGCGTCCTTTGCCGCCGGTGGTGCGCGATCGCACCGATGTCCGCCCTTTTGGTGGCCCCAGCCATGCTGGTCGAGCCATCGACGGTGCGGCCGAGGACAGCGCCACAGCCACTCCTCCCTTCTGGGCGAATGTCCGTCCGCAGCTCCTGAGCCAGAGTCAGCCAACGTGCGCGCGAGGTCCGGATCTCCATCCCCAGATGCAGGGTCAGGGCAGAGGAGTGCCTGACCCGCTCAGGAGCCCCAGGGCGGACCGCCCCGAGCTTCAGGGGCGTAGGGCGGCAGCCGACTCAACCAGGCCGTCGCGCTCGAGCATGGCGAGGACGTTGGAGAACGTCGCCGGCGGGTTCTCACGAGAGTCGGCAATCCGTTGGACAGCGCTGTAGACCGCCTCGCGGCTGAGGTCGATCTGGTCGAGGATGAAGTCGTCGGGTGACTTCGCCTCCATGTCCCACGTCTCGAGCGTTGAGGGCGGGAAGTCCTTGAGGTTGTTGGTCACGATCACTTGGGCGCGGGCCTTGATCGCGGCTGCGAGCACGTGGCGGTCGTCGGGATCTGGCAGGTCGATCGCGTCGATGAGGGGTTCGTAGCCGGTGACGAGGCAGTCGCGGACGGCCCGGTTCATGAGGTCGCGGGTGCGGGCCAGCTTCGCCGGGTCGAGGTCGGGTCGGTTCGCGGTGAGGTTGTCGAAGACCTCGTCGAGGATCTGGTCGGTCCACTTGGCCTGGACGAGTCCGGCTTGCGCGACGCGGATCAGGAGGTCGCGGAGCGTGCTCCGGTAGAGCACGTTGGCGTCGTAGAGGACGACGAAAGGCACCTCAGAGCAGGCCCAGCTCGTGGTTCAGTCGGGTCAACTCGTCAGCGGCCTCGCGGCGCTCATGGTCGTCACGTGCCAGGTAGGCCATCAGTGACTGGGCCTTGATCCGGCGGTGTTTGCCGACCTTGCGGTACTCGATCTGGCCGGCGTCGAGCAGGCCGATGAGGAACGGCCGGCTGACGTTGAGGAGGTCGGCTGCCTGTTGGGTGGTGAGCTCGGCGTGGGCGGGCACGACCGAGACGCCCTGTCCGGCGGCCATGTGCGCGAGCACGCGGGCGAGGAGCTCGACGGCGCCGCGCGGGACGACGAGCGTCTCCTCGGGGTCGTCAGAGACGACGAGGCGGATCACGCTGTCGTGATGGGTGGCGAGGTAGTCCTTGATGTGCGGCAGCGCCTCGACGGCGGTGCTGATGTCGGACTCATCGGGCTGGACGGGGGCGAGCGCCAACGCGGTCATGGTGTCTCCTCTCTTGAGGCCCCCAGTATTCGCAATATTCGAAGCAAACGCAATAGCTCAATTCGGGGCGTAGATCTACCCCTACTCTCTCCCCCAATAGCCCTACGGAACGCGTTCGCTCCAGTGGGTCAACCCCTATGTCTTGCGTTTCGCACAGCAACGTGTTCCGCTCGCCTGTCGGTAGACAATCGAAACTGTGGTGAGCCCAGTGCTTAGCGCAGACGGGACTCAGCTATTTCTTGGGTCGATTGTCTACGACTCGCTTCATCTTTCCAACGGATCGTTCAATGGCCCCGGGCTCAACGACCTCGACGGCGATAGTCACGCCGATCTTGTTCTTAACGAGCTTGCACAAGTGAGAGCCTGCGGCCCTGGTCGAGTCGAGGCTCGCACTCGCTTCCCTTTCGACACGAACCGTCAATGCGTCGAGGTTGCCGCTGCGCTCGAGGACACACTCGAAGTGGGGCGTCAGCTCAGGAACCGTCATGACCAGGCCCTCGATCTGGGTCGGGAAGAGATTGACTCCTCGCAGGATGATCATGTCGTCGGTACGACCAGTGATCTTCTCGATGCGACGCATTGGCCGCGCTGTACCGGGGAGCAGACGGGTCAGGTCCCGCGTCCGGTATCGCAGCACCGGCATCGCTTCCTTGGTAATGGACGTGAACACGAGCTCGCCGCGCTCGCCATCGGGCAGAACGTGGCCCGTCACCGGATCGATGATCTCCGGGTAGAAGTGGTCCTCCCAGACATGCAAGCCGTCCTTGGTCTCGACACACTCCTGAGCCACGCCCGGACCCACGACCTCCGAGAGGCCGTAGATGTCGACGGCGTGGATGTCGAGGCGTTCCTCCATGGCAGCTCGCATCTCATTCGTCCACGGCTCAGCTCCGAAGATCCCGACCTGGAGTGAGGTCGTACGTGGATCAATACCCTGACGCTCCATCTCGTCGACGATGTTGAGCATGTAAGACGGCGTCACCATGATGACGTCTGGTTCGAAGTCCGTGATGAGCTGCACCTGACGTTCGGTCATGCCCCCAGACACTGGAACCACAGTGCATCCCAGCCGTTCGGCACCGCCGTGAGCCCCGAGACCTCCGGTGAACAGGCCGTAACCGTAGGCGTTGTGCAAGACATGCCCCGAGCGACCGCCGGCGGCCCGAATGCTTCTGGCCATCACGGATGCCCACATGTCGAGGTCGGCCTTCGTGTACCCGACGACGGTGGCCTTCCCCGTCGTCCCGGACGAGGCGTGTACACGGGCCACCTGAGTCCGGGGAACCGCAAACATGTTGAACGGATAGTTGTCGCGAAGGTCTGCCTTGGTCGTGAAGGGCAACTTTGCAATGTCGTCCAGTTCGCGGATGTCGTCCGGGTGCACTCCCGCACCGTCGAGCGCCGATCGGTAGTGACGCACGTTGTCGTAGGCGTGTCGTACCGACCACTGAAGACGCTCGAGTTGAACGGCCCGCAACTCATCCAGGGAGGCTCGCTCGATCGGGTCGAGTTCGTCCGGATTCGGGGTGAGTCGAATCATCTGTTCCGTCTCTGCCTTTCCTGAGGAGATGGCGCTGTTGCCCTTGAGGAGCTACACGAGTCGCTCATTGCCTCGAGGCGCAGTGCGAGCTGTTGGGCGTAGTGGCTACGGGACACTGTCAGGACGAGGTCGAGTACACGGGTCAGGAGTCCTGGAAGAGGGTCCCAGCGCCGCCATGGTGCTGGCCCCGCGGAAGTCAATCGTGGTTAACGGTCGATACCTGCGCGTACCGGTAGCCGGTGTGCGTCGAGACCACGATGCGGTTGCGACTGACGAAGTCCCGATCTGCATCGGCTGGAACAGGTGCCCAAGCGTGGAGATCAACCACTCGTACGAGACGCTCCGCCACGGCGACGCCGGGGTGGGACTTACGGGCAGATGCCTTCGTCGATGGCGTCCTGGACGTTGTCCTTGGTGATGCGCTCTTCGGGGGCGTACTGGGTGGTCTCGACCTTTTCGCCGTTGAAGAACTTCAACGCCTCATCGACCGTGAAGTTCGCCTCCGTGATGGGCGACTGGGTCCCCGTACCGAACATCTCACCGGCCTTGATCGCCTCCAGCCCAGCCTGGTAGCAGTTGCTGCCGCTCACGACCAGACCATCAGCCCCACCGACACTCAGCCCGGCCTGCTTGGCAGCCTGGATGATGCCTAGCGCTTGGTTGTCGGCCATCCCGTACGCGGCCTGGATCCCGCCCTGGGATGCGTACTTGGCGAACAACTGCTGCGCGATCTTCTGCGACGTCGCCTGGTCCCAGTTGCCGTCCTCCACGGCGACCAGGTTCAGCCCGGGGACGGTCGCGAGCTCCTTCCTGAACGCCTCGATCCGAAGATTCGCCATCTCCGTGCCCGCCGTCCCGGTGATCGCGATGACATTGCCCTGGGTCTTGCCTTGAGCGGCCAGTCCATCGATCACGTTCTGGGCTGCGAACTTGCCCAACTCGGGGTTGTTCGACTCCACCGACAGCGCCATCAGCTCACCGGCCGGCGTCGCTGGCGATGTCATGTTCACCACCGGGATACCGGCCTGCTTGGCACGAGTCAGACTCGGGGTCAGCGCCCGATAGTCCAGGCCGAGCAGCATGATCGCGTACGGCTTGGCCGCGATCGCCCGGTCCAAGTTCTGCACCTCGATCTGCGGATCGAACGGATCCTGCAGGTAGGTCACCTTCGCACCCTCCGCCTGCAGACGCTTCACGATCACCGAGTTGTAGACCTTCGTCCAGGGGTTCACATCCCCCGCACCAACCAGGTAGATCTCCTTGCCCGACACCCCACCACCAACAGCAGACGAACCACCACCCTTGGCAGCCGAGTCACCAGAACCACACCCGGCCAACGACACGGCCAAACAACCAGAAACCACCAGCGACACCACAGCCCGCTTCACAACGAGACGCTTCGAAAACAACATGTGCTCATTCCTCAGATCTTCATGAGTAGTAATCGCCTGGTAGATCGAGCAGGGCCTGTTCGGCGAATTTCGTGGCCAAGCCTTCCCGTGATGCGAATCACGCTAAGGCCGGTTTGTTGGCCGTGGCCAACACGCAGTTGCCTCGTGTTCACAAGCTCAATCTGTGAATCACAGGTCGGCCAACGCTCGAAGACGAGGGCTCGCTTGAGGCGACACATCCCTGTGCGAAAATGAAGAAGGCGACGGAAGAGCCGTCCACACCGCCAGAGTCGGCCTGCGCGCTCAGTTACATCGACCCGATGGGGCCTCGGCTCCTCGAGGCACTCCAACTCAACAACTGCCACTCAGTTGATGGCCAACAAATATCGAGCGCCAAAGGAATGCTGAGTTCAGTCAGCTGGTCGCTACAGCGCAACCGAGTCCGAGGCTCGTGATGTGTCCCGGGTATGAACGAACAGCGTCAAATCGAAATCGTTGACCGCCTCTGCCCGTCGAAACGCCCACTCACCACCCCGTTGCCCTGATACGCAATGCGCAGGTCGGGCATCGCCGCGCGGGCGAAGCAGCAACGAACGGAATGTCCCACAATTTGGTCCAGGTGCTTGCGTTCAAGCCGCACGCGGAGATCGCCGTGCCCATCCTCTTCGCATGAACTATAAGATCTGTGACTCGGGGGACGGATGAAGTGAGGTCCTCTGCTGTCGCGGGTCCGGCCAAGAACCAGACTGGGGCTGCCAAGGGCTCCCTTGGGGAGTCGATCCCGCTCGCTGACGTTCGCTTGCCCATCACAGTTGCGGACTTCCTTGAGATTCAACGACGAGCGAACGTCGATCCGGGCGCAAGCGGAGACGCTGCGACGCACCGCCCGCAAGCCGGGTAATCTCCCGCAGCGCGCTCGCGGCCCAGTGCTCCGGTTGCCGCAAACACACGGTCAGCGGGTTCTGTGCCTGCGGAGGAATTTCTTCCAACGCTGACGGTACCGACGTCGTTGCGGTTGGGCCAGACGGATCCTCTGCGACCGCGGGATTCCACCACGCGTTGTGCGGCTCCACAACTACTTGAAATGCCATAACATATTTCCGTTCCTGAGGGAAGCAACTGAGCCATCTGGGCGGCCCCGCGGGCCGGCGAAGAGACCTGATGAAGGTGAACTTAAGATTCGCGCCTCAGATCGCCTCGAGCGCTTGCGTCGATAGCCAGCCAACTGTCGAGGCCGACCTGCTCGAAAATGTCTCGGGGCTGCATCTGGAATCGAGTCAGCGGCTCGAATCCCCTCGCTGAGTCCACATCCTCGAAGGTTCGACGAATTCCGTCGATGGTCGGATACAGCGAAACACACGGATCGATGACCAAGGAGAACCCAAGTTCGTCTAGCTCGTCGAAGCTGAGTTGTGGCGTGAGACTTCCTGTCGCGGCGTTGAACATCTTCCGACCGGGCAGCTTGCCGATTCGCTCGACGTCACCTAGCGTCATGGGCGCATCCACGAACGTGATGTGCGCACCGAGGTCGTGGGCGAGTTTGGCTCGCGCACAAGCTTCGTCGACACCGTCCGTCGCCAGCGAGTCCGTCCGAGCGATTAGAACCATCCCGAACTCGGCGCACAACGAGACTGCCGTCTTGACCCGTAGAGCGAAGTCGTCGCGTGAAACGACACGCTTGTCCTGCAGGTGGCCGCAACGCTTGGGGAAGCTCTGGTCCTCGATCATGAGGCCACCTGCTCCGGCGCGGCCGATCGCACGCACCGCGCGGGTCAGATTCAGTTCGTTGCCAAAGCCGGTGTCAGCGTCGACCAAGACCGGGACTTTGGCATTGGAGACGATGCTGCCAGCCATCTGAACCAGTTCAGACGACGTGGTCAGGCCAAGGTCAGGAAGCCCGGCAACACTGGCGGCGACGCCGGCCCCAGAAACGAAGAGCGCCTGGGCGCCGGCGCGTTCGAGAACCGCCGCGGACAAGCAATCGTGACAGCCCGGGACAAACGTAAAGCCATAGTCGAGCAGTTCAAGGATTCGATCACCCGGCCTAGGCTCTCCACTCATTTAGCGTCCTCGTCGGCACCGGCGAGGTACGCGAACGCCGTCTCCGAGCTGATGACATCCGCGTACTTCGCATGAAGGTCCCGAAGGGCATTCGCATGGGCAACGGTGTCGCGATCACCCACGGCATCCGCAACAACGAACGGCCTGATCCCTGCCTGGAACAGATCGACTGCCGTAGCACGAACACAACCGCTAGTGGACGTGCCTACGACCAGGACGCTATCCACCCCGTCTCCGATCAAGGAGTCCAGGAGGCCGGTCCCGAAACACGCAGAAGCGACCTGCTTGACCAGCACCAGCTCGTCTGTTTGCGGCTTCAAACGTTCATCAACTGCAGCTTCAGGTCCGCCTTTGAGATAGGTCGCGATAGCGGGAGCCTTCAGACCCCACAAGCCGACATCGGAGCCATCAGGCGCATGGGCGACCACTGAGAAGTAGACCGGAAGGCCGGCCCGTCTAACGCGCTCGAGGAGCGCGTATGCGACGCCGACCTCAGAGTCGAGGTCCATGCCGTAGGTGGCGGAAGGATCTGTGAACCCGCGCTGAAAGTCCACGACCACGATTCCGAACTTCGAACCGGGTCCCATGGGGTTGCCGAACGGAGTAGCTGTCATGCGCCGAACGTATGCGCGCGCTCATTGAAACTGAAACAGCAAAAGGCCCTGGATTCACCACGGCTGTTGGTGAAAGTAGCTCGTTGGCGCTACTCCTTGCTGTAAGGCGGCCGAGTGCGGAGTATCTGACGCGAGATCATCACCAGCTGCTGCTTCATCTTTTCCGAAAGTCCAGCGAGCCACTGCGCCTCACGCTGCAGGTGGAGCCGGTAGAGCTCGGATACCGCCTTCTCCCCCGCCGCTGTTAGCTCGATGTTCACGATCCGGCGATCTGTGCTGTTTCGCGTCCGCACGATCAGACCCTCGTCATCCAGGGTGTTCAGCACACTCGAAATCGTTGCTGCCGTGACGTTTGCGAAGCTGGCGAGGTCCTTCTGGCTCTGCGGACCCATCACCCAGACGACAAGCATGATCCGAAATCCAGCCCGTGAGGACCCGTTGTTCCGGTGAACGTGCTGTTCAAGGTCGCGCCCGATCACATTCGCGACCCGCATCACGTTGAACAGTGCGGCGTTGCCCTCCAGGTCTGCCTCGGGAAGCACTTCGAGAGCGCGCTCCTGAAGCAGGCGCTCGTACTCGTCATTCAGCGTGTTCGCCACATTCGTACCTTCCCTCGAGCGGCCGGCGTGCCGCACTTCGATACGAACGTACCTCAAACCGTTAGAGATCTGAGGAATGTCTACTGTGCGAGGTAGCCCCCATCCACCGCGACTCCCACGCCCGTCACCAAGGATGCGCGATCCGAACAGAGCCACGCTGCAGCTTCGGCCACTTCGTCGGCGCGACCGAGCCGGCCGATAGGCATAGCGCTCTTGAACGCGTCCATGGCTCCAGGGATGTCATGGGTCAGATTGCGCGGCTGGTTGGTGTCGATGATGCCCGGCAGCACCGCATTCACCCGAACCCCGGCTGTTGCGTTCTCGAGTGCCGCGACCTTTGTTAGCCCCAGGATCGCGTGTTTGGTCGCGGCGTAGATCCCGATTCCTGGAGCCCCTACCGCACCCGCGCCGGACGATGCGTTGACGATCGCCCCCGATCCCGACTGAAGCATCGCCGGAATCTGCTCTCGTAGGCAGTTCCATGTTCCTCGGACGTTGACTGCAACCACCCTCTCAAACCACTCATCCGGGTAGTCGACAAGAGATGTCATGGGTCCGGTAATGCCTGCGTTGTTGAAGGCAACGTCCAATGAACCCCAGCTCGTGAGCGCGAGCTCGACCCCAACTCGGACCTGGGAAAGATCACTGACGTCCATTGCGCTCGCCAGTGCCTGTCCCCCGTCGGCCCGAACAGCCGCGGCAGCAGCCTCGGCGCCTGCTCCATCGATGTCACAAGCAAGTACCAGTGCTCCCTCACGCGCGAAGACCGTGACAGCCGCGCGTCCGATCCCGTCCGCAGCGCCCGTAATCATCGCAACTTTTCCGGACAGCATTCCCACTTCAGGCCACGGCACTTTCAACGTAACGACGCCGATGCCGGGCCGCGAGTCGCGCGACGATAGCTGCAAGTCGCGGCGCGGCCGCGGTCGCAACGAGGACAAGGAGCCCGCCCGTGACGACAGATGTCACCCAGCTGGGACTTGCGAGGATGCCGAACATTGCCTGCAGCAGACTAAGCGCCACCGCTCCCAAGGCGATGCCAGTGACGGTCCCCCGACCTCCAGCCAGGCCGACCCCGCCAATGAGCGCGGACGTCGCTCCGAACACAAGCGGAGCGAATCCGGGGTTCGCCAACGCGGCGGCCAGAGAGAACGCATTGAGCGCGCCGGCCAGCCCGGACAGGAGGCCGGAGAGCACGAACACACCCACGATGACGCGGGTCACCCCCACACCGGAAACCCGACTGGCCCGCGCGTCACCGCCCACTGCCTTCAGGTTCCGACCGACGGTGGTCCACGCCATCGCCAGCCCTACGAACAGAAAACAAAGCAGGACAATCACGCTGTGCCAAGACATGACCACAGCGAACTTGCTGTCGAGCGAGATGCCGACATCGAAGTTGTCGTAGCTCACCGTGGCGTCATTTCCGATTGCGCGGCTCAATCCAAGAAGCACAAGGAATCCGCCTAGCGTGACGGACATGGAGTTGATGCTCAACTTAGCCACGATCAGGCCCTGGATTAGGCCTGCTAGGGCGCCGACGCCGAGCGCCGCGATCACGCCTAGACTCGGCGAATCACCCCCGACCTTTACGGCTACCAGGCCTCCCAGCACGAACATGCCCAGCGTTGAAAGGTCGAACTGTGCGGCGATCATCGTGATGCCGAGAGCTAGCGCGATCAATCCATAGGTGCCGAAGATCTGCATCGCTGAGTACAGGTTGTAGGTCGACACGTCATACCCGTTGGCAGCGGGAAGCATGAAGAAGACAATCACCATGGTCACGAAGCTGTAGGCGACCGGCGAACTTGTCGCTGCACCGATACGTGCGAGGCGTGCTGTCAGGTGATTCATGACCGATGTCCCCTCAGCTGGAAGAAGACCAGAACGACGATGACCACCGCGCCGGTGACAAGCAATTGGACGCCACCGCTCGCACCGCGAAGGAGAAGCATGTCCGAGATGACCGCGATAAGCAGCGCACCCAGAACGGTCTGCTGGACGGTTCCTCGCCCACCGCTCGCTGCGACTCCGCCAACGAGCACCGCTGCAATCGCGTCATAGGTGTACCTGTCTCCGCCACTCAAGAGCGTGGCGTTCCCATCGGTAGCGCCCAGAAGGACGCCACCCAGAGCTGCGCAGCCACCCGCGATGACAAACGCTGCCGTGATGGCCTTGACCACTGGAAGTCCTGCTGCGCGTGCCGCTGACTGGTTCTCGCCGACCAGAAGGATCGTCTGACCCAAGGTGCTCTTGGCGAGCCAGAACGCTGAGATCAGGACCAGAAGGACGAGCACGTACACAGCAACCGGGAGACCGGCAATCGTGCTGGCCAGCCAGGCGTAGTTGCTGTCACCCGGTGGGTAGACGGCTGCCGAGTTGGTCAGTTTCGACGCTACTCCGAGTTGCAGTGCCCCGAAACCGATAGTCACAATGATCGGGTTGGCGCCCAGCCCTCCGACGAGGATGCCCTGGCCCAGTCCGATCACGGCACCCAGCAGAAGCGTGAGCAAGATGGCGGGTACAACACCGAACTGAAGCCAGGTGAGGAATCCCATTGAGGACACCGTCAGGGTCGTCCCCAGCGTCAAGCAGAACAAGCTTCCACTCAACGTCACGAAGGTCATCCCCACCGCGACGATTCCTAGGATCCCGACTCCGGCGAAGATCGCCTTGAAGTTCGCTGGGCTGAGAAAGCCTTCCGTGGTGGCAGCGCCGTAGACCAGCACCGCGCCGGCGATGCCCGCGATGAGCAATTCCGGTGTTCGGGTCGCTGCCATCGGAGAACGGCGCCGGCTGAGGACCCCGAGAGTTGGGGCGTTGGACGTCATGCCGACACCGCCTCAGTCTCGACGTGGGTCATCTCGTAGAGCAGGGCCTGGGCTGTGATGTGCGCCCTTGGCCGCACGGAGACGACCCGACCCGCACGTAGCGTCACCACTTCGTCAGCGAGGTCGAGAATCTCGTCAAGTTCAGTTGACGCATAAAGGACTGCTGTCCCTGACCCCGCAGCGTTACGGATCAGGTCATGGATGTCCGACCGACCACCCACATCGACGCCACGAGTCGGCTCGTCGAGCAGCAGTAGTGACGCGCCCTTGTCACGATGCAGGCATCGTCCCAGAAAGGCCTTCTGTTGGTTGCCTCCGCTGAGTTCGCCGACAGCAGAACGTTCGCGCTCACGGAGGCCGCTGGCCTCGGCGAGTAGGGCACCGATTTCTTTCGCCAACCGGCTCACAACGAAACCATGTCGAGCGATCGCGCGCAGGCGGGTTGCGAGCAGGTTGACTCGTACCGTTCGGGTGAGGAACAGCCCCTCCGCCTTCCGGTCGTTCGAGATGTAATTGACCCCAGCGTTCAGTGAACGCACGGGAGAACCGAGTCGCAGATCCTTCTCGCCCACTCGGACTGTTCCAACGGCGTCTGGCGCAAGGCCAGCGATCGCCCGGAGAATCTCGCTGGCGCCGGAGCCGACCTGTCCGGCCAATGCGACAACCTGGCCTGGCCGAATAGTCAGGTCGACATCGTGGACGCGAGTGCCCACGCTCAGTCCGCGTACGACGAGAGAGGGCTTGGAGTCGAGTGGCGTGCGATCCGCGTTGGCGGATCTATCGACCGCCTGAACTCCAACCATGAGATCGATGAGCTCAGCTCGATCCATCTGATCGGCTGGACGGGTGGCAATCCGGCGGCCGTCGCGGAAGACGCTGATCGTGTCGCAGATCTCCAGAACCTCGCCCAGCCTGTGCGACACATAGATGACGCTGATGCCCTCGGTGGCGACAGATTTCACCGCGGCGAATACCTGATCGCTTTCAGATTCGGTGAGGGTTGCCGTTGGCTCGTCGAGGATCAGGATCTTGCCGCCTCGGCCGAGGGCACGGGCGATCTCGACGAGTTGACGCTTGCCGAGCGCCAAGGAGGCGACGGGCGTCGACAGGCTGAGGTCACCAAGTCCGACCCGACCCAAAAGCCCGTGGATGATCCCGTCGGCTGAGTTTGGGCGCGCGAAGAACGGCGCGCCCGCAAGCCCGAGCATGATGTTGTCGCGCACCGACAGTGCCTCGATCAGGCTGATCTCCTGGTCGACCAGTGCTACCCCTGCGCGTTGCGCTTGTTCGGGACCACGGAAGTCCGCCTCTTCGCCGTCGATGTACACGCTTCCGTCGTCGTGCCTGACTACGCCCGACAGGATCTTGACCAATGTGCTCTTGCCAGCTCCGTTGTGTCCGCACAGCGCGTGGACCTCACCGGGCTTGATCGTCAAGTCGATTCCATCGAGTGCGCGCACCGCTGCATAACTCTTTCCGACGCCGACGATCCGAAGGCGAGGTATGCGAGGCGTCTCGTCGACGGCGGTCACGGGCAGATGCCTTCGTCGATGGCGTCCTGGACGTTGTCCTTGGTGATGCGCTCTTCGGGGGCGTACTGGGTGGTCTCGACCTTTTCGCCGTTGAAGAACTTCAACGCCTCATCGACCGTGAAGTTCGCCTCCGTGATGGGCGACTGGGTCCCCGTACCGAACATCTCACCGGCCTTGATCGCCTCCAGCCCAGCCTGGTAGCAGTTGCTGCCGCTCACGACCAGACCATCAGCCCCACCGACACTCAGCCCGGCCTGCTTGGCAGCCTGGATGATGCCTAGCGCTTGGTTGTCGGCCATCCCGTACGCGGCCTGGATCCCGCCCTGGGATGCGTACTTGGCGAACAACTGCTGCGCGATCTTCTGCGACGTCGCCTGGTCCCAGTTGCCGTCCTCCACGGCGACCAGGTTCAGCCCGGGGACGGTCGCGAGCTCCTTCCTGAACGCCTCGATCCGAAGATTCGCCATCTCCGTGCCCGCCGTCCCGGTGATCGCGATGACATTGCCCTGGGTCTTGCCTTGAGCGGCCAGTCCATCGATCACGTTCTGGGCTGCGAACTTGCCCAACTCGGGGTTGTTCGACTCCACCGACAGCGCCATCAGCTCACCGGCCGGCGTCGCTGGCGATGTCATGTTCACCACCGGGATACCGGCCTGCTTGGCACGAGTCAGACTCGGGGTCAGCGCCCGATAGTCCAGGCCGAGCAGCATGATCGCGTACGGCTTGGCCGCGATCGCCCGGTCCAAGTTCTGCACCTCGATCTGCGGATCGAACGGATCCTGCAGGTAGGTCACCTTCGCACCCTCCGCCTGCAGACGCTTCACGATCACCGAGTTGTAGACCTTCGTCCAGGGGTTCACATCCCCCGCACCAACCAGGTAGATCTCCTTGCCCGACACCCCACCACCAACAGCAGACGAACCACCACCCTTGGCAGCCGAGTCACCAGAACCACACCCGGCCAACGACACGGCCAAACAACCAGAAACCACCAGCGACACCACAGCCCGCTTCACAACGAGACGCTTCGAAAACAACATGTTCTCTCCTCGGATTCATCAAGGGCAGATCGATCATTGATCGCCACTCGAACGACATAAGACCGTGCGATTTGGTTGAACTAGCCGCTAGTGCTTGGTGCTCCTCGGGAGCCGACTGCCTTTGTGCTTCCACGCTAAGTCGATGTGGGAACCGAAGAGAAACAAGAGTGCTCGCGAGATCCACACCCCGAGTTTGTGAATGCCATCCGGAGGTTTCGCCTGCCTCGAGCAGACGAGACCATGGGCTTCATTGACCCGACATGCGACGGGTAAAGCGTCATAGCGGATTGCGCGCAGACGCTCTCAGGACAGCGCGATCGACGCTATGATTCCCTCGAGCTCAGCTACGACCGCGTCGCCGAATCCCACAGTTCCGACCGCCGGTCCTCCGCGCGCCACGTCCGCGGTGCGGATTCCGCCGGCAAGCACAGCAGAGACTGCGCGCTCGATGCATTCGGCTTCGTCCTCGAGCTCGGCGCTGTGGCGCAGGAGCATGGCTGCAGACAGGATCGCGGCCGCGGGGTTGGCAAGATCTCGCCCGGCGATGTCCGGCGCGGCTCCGTGTACCGGTTCATACAGACCGAACTTGTCCGATCGCAGGCTCGCCGACGGCAAGAGCCCCAGCGATCCGATGATCCCGGCGATCTCGTCGCTCAGAATGTCCCCGAACAGATTTTCGGTGACGATGACATCGAAATCGTTGGGACGGAGCACGAGCTGCATCGCACAGTTGTCGACGTACAGGTGTTCCAATTCGACGTCCGGGAAGTCACGCGCGACCTCGATCACGACGTCCCGCCACAGCTTGGAGGCCTCGAGCACGTTGGCCTTGTCGACCGAGGTCAGCCGACGACTGCGAGCGGAGGCGAGCTCGAACGCAACGACCGCGATGCGTCTTACCTCGTCAGCCGTGTAGTGCATCGTGTCCCAGGCAGATTCCACCCCATCCTTGACGACGCGATCCCGTTCGGGCGAGAAATAGAGACCCGCAGTGGCCTCGCGCACAAGGAGGATGTCCACATCCGCGCCGCGGATCGGCGATTCGCCAGGCAAGAGCGTGAGCCCCGGGCGAAGGTTCGCGTACAGGTCGAGCTTTCGACGCAGGCGAAGAAGTCCACCGAGCCCCGGATTCATATCGGCAGGAAGCGAGTCCCACTGTTCGCCACCGACCGAGCCAACCAGGAGGGCATCACTGGACTCGCACAGCTCCCAGGTCTCAGCCGGCAGCGGCGTGCCCTTGGCCTCGATCGCGCATCCGCCCAGAAGACCTTCCGTGAACGTGAATGAGTGTCCGAAGCCCTTAGCGATCGTTTCCAGAACTCGGACCGCTTCCCTCGTCACCTCGGGACCGACGCCGTCTCCGGCGAGAACACCGATCCTGAAATCGCGTGAAGCATGAGGCATGGCGCATTCCTTCGTTGAGTAGGGCTCCCCTGCGGGGTTGCGCTCTCCACGCTATGTGCGCTCGAGTCGACTGTGAAACTAAGGAATTGCCCTGATTCACACGCCGAATTGGTTGATCACTTTGGTGGTGATGGCGCGGCTGAGTCCGCGTTATTGGTCAGCCAGCCGAAGTGACGGGAGACTTGGCGCGCGGCCTCGAGAAAGCGCTTCTGCGCGGGTGAGATCACACCCTCGCGGCGGAGTATCTCGACCGTTATCGGGAGCTCAGGGCGCAACGGCTTCCACACGAAACCTTCGGGAGCCGTCTCGTATTGAGATTGGAACGCGACCTGGAACGCAGTTCCTTGCGCCATCAGCTCGTATGAACCCTTGTCTCCCATGAACCCGTCGTGCGAGAACCGTTCATAGACCTTCACTCGCCCTTCGTCCCGGTGAACGGGAAAGGTACGGAGGATCTTGTCCGCATATCCCGGGGAGTGCCACCTCGGCCAAATCACGAGGGTCGAGTCGACCAGGTCTTCGAGGTCGACGACGTCCTTTCCCGCCGCTGGGTGGTTCGTGCCAATGACGACTCCCGCAGCCTCCTCTCGGATCACAATGGACTTCAGGTTCGGTGTTGGCTCCGGATTGCGGACGACTGCGAGGTCGAACTGTCCGCGCAGAAGCCCGTGCACCGCCTGATCGGTAAGCGTCACGGCTGCGGTGAGCGTGACTTGAGGAGCCACTTCGTGCAGGCGGTCTAGGATCAGCGGGAGACTCTCGATCCCGAGACTGTAGGTATAGGCAATCTCCAAGTGTCCCTCAGCCCCGAGAGCGACCTGTCGGGCGACCTCCTTGGCTTCCTCCAGAATCACGAGCACCGGAGCAACTCGCTCGAGGAATACCTCGCCCGCCGGCGTCAACTCGACCTTACGCGTCGTGCGCACGAACAGCTGTGTCCCGACCTCATCCTCGAGCTGCCGGATCTGATGGCTGAGCGCCTGTTGGGCAAGGTGGAGGCGCTCGGCTGCGCGCGTGAAGTTCAGCTCTTCGGAGACAGCCACCAACGCCTTGACGTGTCTTAGCTCCATCGAGACCTCCAAGATCGGCTAAGACTACTCTCGCCGGGACTAGTCTCGCCGGACCCAGGTAGTGCGCGCACTACGCCTACAGGTCCCGCGCAGCCTTCTCAGATTCGTAGATGATCGCCTGAAGTTTTCTGGGTGCCAGACCGTCGCCAATTCGGTGGGCGGCGATGCCGGCGTCGGCGAGCTCGTCGAACAGCGCCGTGTTCCCCGTTCGGTAAATCGACAGCACGACGGCCGTGACACCTTCGAGGATGTGCTCTTGCCGCGACCACATGTCCGAGGTCACGAGGTTTCCGTCCGCGAACCCGTGCACTACGCGTTGCGCAATCATCTCCACTCCACCACCAGCCAGAGCTGGGAGGCGCCAGGTGAACTCCCCGCGCTTGAAGACGTCGTTACCCACCATGAGTTGGGGCGTGATGACCGAAACCTTGATCCCGGCAGCAGCCAACTGCTCGGCGAATGCGAGCGGCAGCGTGGTGCTCGACTCGTCGACGATCACCACGCGCGCGCCGAGCCAGTCAAATCCTTCACGCTGGGATCTCTTGATGGCCTCGTCGATCGCACTAACGGCCGGCGTGTCGGCCCCGGGCAAGGAATCAACACCCGGGGTCCAGAGGCTGACCCCGGAGTCCGCGTAGCGCGCACCTTCGGCAACAAAGACCTCGTCAGCGTCGAATTCGCGGACGAAGGCAGCGTCGACGTTGGTGTCGAGGCGGACTTCGACGTCCGCGTTGTCCACCGCACGAACCAGGTCATCGATCGCGACATTGAAGCCATCCTGGTCAGGCATGGAAGCGAGAAGGTTGAGGTGCCCTCCAAGCACAGCCCCGCGCTCAACCAATGTGACGGAGTGTCCACGCGAAGCGGCTACGGCGGCAAGCTTCATGCCGGAGGGTCCTCCGCCGACGACCAGGACGCGTTTCGAATCAACACGCTCAACCATCGGAAGGTCGCGCCACTTTCCTTCACGTCCGGTGACGGGATTCATCATGCACATGACCTCGAGGCCGTCCCAAAGCCGCGCGACACACTCGTTGGCGCCTGTGCACCGGATGATCTCGTGCTCGCGGCCCTCTCGGGTCTTGTTGACCAGGTCGGGGTCGGCAAGCTGACCGCGACCGATGGCGACGACATCCGCAGATCCGGACTTCACTACCTCTTCGGCGAGGTGAAGGTCTCTGATGCGGCCGACCGCAAAGACAGCCGCTCGTTCACCAACGATCTCCTTGGCTCGCCGAGCGAACGGCACTAGGTGCCCGTCCTTCTCCTCCATCGGCGAAACGGTCCGGTCCAGCGTGTAGTAGTTGCCTGCGCTGATACTGAAGTAGTCGAACAGGCCGGTGCCGACAAGAAGCGAAACGTGCTCGTCGGCCTCGTCCGGGGTAATGCCCGCGGGCCCGACGAACTCGTCATACGACAACCGAACGCCCATCGCGAGATCCGTGCCGACACGCGAACGGATCTCCTCACCGATCTGGACGATTAATCGCGCTCGATTCTTGGCCGAGCCGCCGTACTCGTCGGTCCGGTTGTTGTAGACACGACTGAGGAACTGGCCCAGAAGGTAGCCATGAGCTCCATGGAGCTCTACACCATCAAGACCACCCGCGCGAACGTTGGCCGCCGACTTGACGTACCCCGCAATGATCTCGCCGATCTCGGTCTTCCCCATGACCACGGGCGTCTCGGTATGAGCGATCGAGGGGAGTTCCGAAACACCCCAGAGCGGCTTCCACTCGTCGAACATCATCGTGCCCTTGTCGTGAACACCGGTGCCGTAGAGCTGGACAACGCCGCGCGCGTCACGGGCGTGCACAATCTCGGCCATGCGCTCGAAACCAGGGATCGCCCGTTCCTCCCAAGCGGTGCAACCGTTGTGGAAGGACCCTTTCGCAGTGGGATAGGCAGCGTGCTGCTCTGTGATGATCATCGCCGCCCCACCGTCGACGAGGTGCTCGTAGTGGTTGAAATGGCGCTCACTTAGCACCGAATCCGGTGCCCAGTTGAGGATGCGGGCCGGCACGATCACACGGTGCTTCAGCTGCATCGGCCCGATCTGGAGAGGCTGCCAGATCGCTGAGAGGTCCGTGTCGGAACGGTTGAGAGTCGTGGTCATGTCAATCTCCTCGAAGTCCTGATTGGTGGGTGAGGACGGTCGGTCAGTGGTCGCTGAGGAGCGATCCGAAACCCTGGATCTGGTCTTGGATGCCCAGTTGGCGCAGTGTGTGCCACATGGTGGCGGTGTTGATCGCGACCACCGGCTTGCCCAGGAAGATCTCGGCGGCCGCTGCAAGACGGACCATCGACATGTTCGTTCCGGCCTGAACGATGACGTCAGGGTTGCTCGCGTCGAGCTCTCGCAGTGCCTCGACCAGAGTCGCTTCCGACACGTCGGCAATTGCCGTGGCTGACTGAATCCCCAGACCGTGCTCGGCGGTGACCTTGAAGCCGTAGTCGGAGAAGTACCGGTTCAGGTGCTCGTTCACCATCGGTGGGTAGGGGCTCACGTAGGCGACCGATGTCGCCCCGTATGCCTCCAGGGCCGCGCGGATTGCGGAGGCGCCTGTGCTGATTTTGAGACCTGCCGAGTCGCTGATCGCCTTCTCGAACGCCTCGTTCCCGTCGCGCCCGCCCCAGAATGTCTCACCCGACATGCCCATGGTGATGAAGTTGGGCCGACAGGTCAGCACGTCACGCACTGCGACGTCGTTGGCACGGCCCAGAGCATCGATGAAGTCCTGGACGCCTTGATCCGTCGACAGGTCGGGTTCCTCGACGTAGCAACGGCTGTAGTGGAAAGTGACGCCCTCAGGACGCAGGATTGAATAGTCGTGCTCCACGACCGTGTTCGTCGACGGGATCAGCACGCCGACGCGCGCCCTCATGCTCACAGCGTTGGTCATTGGTTCTCCGTCTTTCTCGGTGTCGGTTGGTTGGTCGTCGGGTCCGAATCCGACGGATGCACGGTTCGGAGGAAGTCGCATGCCTCAACGGTCGTAACGACGTCCGCATACTTGGCGTTCAAGTCGAACAGCGCAGCGTCGTGAGAGCTGCTGAATCGGTCACCCACACATTCGGAGGGGACAAGGACCGGAACCTCCGCCTGGAAGAGGTCGACCACCGTCGCGCGTACGCAGCCACTCGTGCTCGTGCCGGTCACGATGGCGGTGTCAACGTGTAGTTCCTTCAGAAGTTCGAGCAGCGTTGTTCCGAAGCACGCCGACGCTCCTTGCTTCACGACGACGGGCTCAATTGGCAGCCGGTCGAGTCGTGGGTCGATCTCCACCCATCTCGTCCCCGAGACAAGCTGCTTGGCACCCGGGACCTTGGAGATCCACAAACCGATGTTGGAGTAGTCGGGCTCGAAGGCGATCGTCGTGAAGATGATCGGAACTCCCTCGGCCCTGGCGACGTCGAGAACCCGCCGCGTGTTCGCGACGACGTCGCGTAGGTCGCCTCCCACGGCCGAGGAGGGGTCGGTGAAGCCGAGTGAGAGGTCCACGACGATCACCGCTGGACGAGATCCCAGCGTCAACTGGTTGCCGAAACCGGCACGCTGGTACGCCGCTTCCTCGCTCTCGGGGGCCATCACTTCACCTCAGTGATCTGTTGTGGATCCTTGGACTCGACCGTTGACGGCATCCATACGGGCCGGAGATTCTCGTGAGTGATGATTGCCGCCTCCATTGATGTGGTGAGCCCGATCTCGTCAAGACCTTCGATCAGCATGCGCCTGACAATCGGCGTGAGTTCGAAGTGGGCCGCAACTCTTCCTGCGGTCAGTTGCCCTCGAACGAGGTCTATCCTGATCTCGGCTGATGGGTCGGTCTCAGAGAGCTCGCGCAGGGCCCGACATGCCGCGTCGGGCACGGCAATTGGCGCAACTCCGTTGTTGACACAGTTGCTGGCGAAGATGTCGCCGAACTCGCCTGCAACCACGGCGTCGAACCCCCATTGCTTGATCCCCCACACCGCGTGTTCGCGCGACGATCCGGTGCCGAAGGACTTACCTGCCACCAGAACCTTCGCGCCAGCGCGAAGGGGATCGTCCAGCGCGATCTGACCGCTGCTGCGCCAATGGTGGAATACCGATTCGCCGAAACCCGTCGCACTCGTCCCCTTGAGGAACTCCTGCGGCATGATCGTGTCGGTATCCACAGAGTCTCGGGACAGCGGAACCATCCGGCCCACGATGGTCTGCCTCATCACAGCGTTGCCGGATCAGTGAGGCGCCCGGTGACAGCGGTAGCTGCCGCGACCGCGGGCGAGACAAGGTGGGTCCGCGCACCGGGCCCCTGCCTGCCCTCGAAGTTTCGATTACTGGTGGCGGCGCACCGCATTCCCGGGCCCAGAGTGTCGTCGTTGAGACCGAGGCACATCGAGCATCCCGGTTCGCGCCATTCCATGCCAGCCGACGTGAACACCCGGTCGAGGCCCTCGGCCTCGGCGTCCAACTTGACCGAGCGGGACCCCGGAACTACGAGCACGCGTACGTTCGGCGCCACCATTCGGCCGTGCACAACGTCGGCCGCTGCACGAAGGTCTTCAAGGCGACCGTTCGCGCAGGAACCGATGAAGACGACGTCAATCTGAATGGACGCCATCGGCTCTCCACCCATGAGGCCCATGTACTCCAGCGCGAGACGTGCCGCTGTCGGGTCGGCAGTCTCTTCCGGCCTGGGCACGAATGCGTCGAGTGCGGCGGACATGGCCGGCGTGGTCCCCCAGGTCGCGGTCGGCTCACACAAGTCCGCGTCGAAGACAACTTCGGCATCGAACACTGCGTCAGGGTCGCTCGACAACCTCGACCAATCCTCAACAGCGGCGTCCCATCGTGCTCCTGCGGGTGCGTGCCGGCGACCGCGGACGTGCTCGATGGTCACCTCATCGGGGGCGACAAGCGCGGACCGTGCGCCCATTTCGGCTGCCAGGTTGCACAGTGTGAGGCGATCCTCCACAGATAGCCGAGCGAGAGCCGGTCCTTGAAACTCGATGACATGTCCGCGCGCGTCGCCGGCATTGAAAAGTCGCACGAGTCCGAGAGCAAGATCCTTGGCGGTCACGCCTGGGCGAAGCGAACCGGTCAACGTCACGCGCATGGTCTTCAAAGTCGGCAGGACGAGGGTCTGCGTCGCGAGCACATGCTCTACGTCGCTCGTTCCGATTCCGAACCCAAGCGCGCCCAGGGCACCGTGACTCGGGGTGTGGCTATCGCCGCAGGCGATGACCATGCCCGGCTGCGTGAGGCCCAGTTCGGGCGCGATTACATGAACGATCCCCTGCTTGTTGGATCCGGGGCCGTACACCGGGATCCCGAACTGCGAGCAGTTGGACATGAGTGTGTCGAGCTGGGGCGAACCGAAGGAACGCGGGCCCACTTCGGGAGCTGGCGACGCCGTACTGACACCGTGGTCAGCAGTGGCAAGGGTCAGATCTGGACGCCTCACAGTGCGTCCCTCTCGCCGCAGACCGTCGAACGCTTGGGGGCTCAGGTCGTGCACGAGATGGAGATCTACGAACAGGCGGTCAGGGATGTCCGTTGCACCTCGAAGCCGGTGCCGATCGAGGATCTTCTCGTACATCGTTCCAGGCACTCGTTCACTCCGATTCTGGCCGTCTGCTCTTGCCCGCTTCGGCGGGCCCTCGATCTAAGAGACGGTAGGACCGTGCGTACATCGAAGAGAAACAGAAGGAGCCGCACTACTAACAAGACCGGGTTGTGAATCAGCATCACGCAGGCATCGCATGTCCGCCGCATGGGGTGAGGACCGCCCCCGTGTAGAAGGCGCCCCCGGATCGCGAAGCAAGAAGCAGAACCGACGGCGCGATTTCATCAACCTCACCGATCCGGCCCAGGGGCACCGTTGCTTTGATCGCCTCACGAACTTCTTCGGGAAGTTCGCGGAACAAGGGAGTGTCCGTTGGCCCCGGGGCAACGGCGTTGATGGTCACGCCGCTGTCACCTAGTTCCCTGGCGACTGACTTGAGGAAGCCATGCAACCCAGCCTTGGTCGCGCAGTAATGCGACAGACCCGGCGATCCCAGGAACGCAAGCTGCGAACTGATGAGCACGATCCGCCCGAAGCCTTGGGCGACCATCGACGGGATCACGGCGCGAGTGGTGAGAAACGGACCGGTGAGATTCACTGCCAAGGTCTGTTGCCACTGCTCGAGCGATAGCTCCACGACTGGGCTCGGGCTTCCGATCCCGGCAACGTGGACGAGCACATCCACACTCCCAAGCTCGGATCGAACCGTCTTGACGAGCGCTTCGACGCCGGCCTCAGAGGCGACGTCCACTTGATGGTGCCGCACAGGAGCCCCCCACGAGCTGAGTTCTGTCGCGAGGGAGGCGGCCGCCTCGGCAGCGATGTCAGCCACGACGACAGAGGCACCCTGGGAATGCATCTGGCGAACCACCGCCTCGCCGATGCCCCGGGCGCCGCCGATCACAAGGACGTTCAAACCCTCGACGCCAAGGGCTACTTTCAGTTCAGGCATCTTGCCGCTCCTCCTCCAACAGACTGGCTGCCGCCTTCGTGGCGGCAATGCGAAACACGATTCAATGAGAACTTAACGTTAGTGGATTGACGATTAGATCTCTATCTATTAGATTGCGTCGAATCTCACGGGTGACCACACAGATGACGGCCACCCATCCTCGATGTCAAAGGAAGCCGAGCCATGACGCACGACCTCGTCCTCAGAAACGCCACCGTCGTCACGCCGGATGTGACATTGGAGGAACACGCGGTAGCGATCGAAGGTGGGCGCATCGTCGGCATCGCACCCAGCGGTGAAGTACCCCCCGGGACCCGTGACATCGACCTCGGCGGCAAGACCATACTTCCGGGACTCATGGACCCGCATGTCCACTTCGGCTTCGGCGACGACATCGGCGACGACACGATGGCGGAGGACTTCAAGAACAACAGCGTCGACTGTCTGATCGGAGGAGTGACGACGATCGCGACCACCACGATGATCGGTCGCGATCCACTGGTGCAGTTCTTCGACCGCGCTGTTCGCGTGGCCGACGGCAAGTCGCACGTCAACTACAAGTTCACAACGGTCGTGAACTCGGCTGAGCAGATCGCCGAAATTCCGCAGATCATCGACAAGGGTGGCGTGTCCTTCAAATTCTTCACCGGCTACATCGGCGAGCAGGCTGAAGGCTTTGGCATCGACCCGAGCGGGATCACGCCCGACCTGTTCTTCCGTGCCACCGAGGCCATCGCCGCGACCGGAAAGCCGGCGTTCGCTGCGATCCACGCCGAGGACCCCTACGTGCGCGGTGTCCTGGTCGACCGACTTCGACAGGACTCGGCGAACGCCAACAGCCTCGTCGCCTGGGCCGAGAGCAGCCCTGACTTCGCCGAGAGCCTGCAGATCTTCAGCTTCGGCCTAGTCGCGAACAGCAACCGCGTTCCGATCTACCCGGTACACATCAGCACCGCAATGTCGGTCGACACCGTGCGGGACATGAAGGCCAAGGGCATCCAGGTCGAAGGTGAAACGCTCGCCCTGTTCTTGAACTCGACGGCCGCAGAGATGGACGCGTGCGGCATGGGCGGAAAGGCCAAGATCCAGCCTCCCCTCCGTCACCACGAGGACAAGGAGCGGCTCTGGACCGGCATCCAGGAGGGCGACATCACCGTGGTGGGAACGGACAGCCTCACGTACTCCTCGCGCTACAAGGAAGGCATCGATTTCTGGGACTGCCGTGTCGGTGTCAACATCCAGTTCGCGGACACTTTGCCGCTCATGTGGAACGAAGGCATCAACGCTGGTCGGATCTCCTTGCAGCAGCTTGCCGCCGTGACATCGGCCAACGCGGCGAAGCGCTACGGCCTGTACCCGCAGAAGGGTGCGATCGCTGTCGGATCGGACGCCGACCTGGTCGTCATCGACCCCGACCGCGAGATGAGGCTCGGGGTCGATCGGTACCGAGGTCTTTCGGACTACTCGCTGTGGGAAGGCCGCACGGTGAAGGGTGCCCCAGTGATGACCTTCCTCGGCGGAGAACTGGTGATGGAGGACGGCGAGATCGTCGCTACGGCGCAAGGGCGACACCTCGCTGACGACGCCCTGCGATGAGTCGGGCGCGCATCGCGATCCTGTCGACCGGTGGAACGATCACCTCGACGCGGGACGCCGGCGGTGCCGCCGCACCCCGGTTGTCGGCTTCTCAGCTTGTTGAGACGATCCCCGGCTTGCAGTCGATCGCAGAGTTCGACTGCACGACTGTGCGCACGGTGGCATCCAAGGAGATGACCTTGGATGACGCCGTCCTCCTTGCTCGGGCAATCGACGAGCGGGCGGGGTCCGGCTTCGATGGCGTCGTCGTGCTTCAAGGCACTGACACGCTCGAGGAGATGGCGTTCGCGGTCGACCTGCTGATCACGGCGGACATCCCGGTTGCCTTCACTGCAGCGATGCGCCACCCCGATATGCCCAGCGCCGACGGGGCCGCGAATCTCTCAGCTGCCGTTCTCGTTGCTGCGAGCTCAGGAGCAGTCGGTATGGGCGTCACCGTCGTGCTCGACGACACGATCCAGGCTGCCCGCTACGTGCGAAAGGCCCATACGTCGAGTCTGTCGGCCTTTCAGTCCCCGTCACTTGGGGTCCTCGGCTGGATCCTTGAGGGCGAGGTCCACATCAAGCTGCGCCCGACCAGTCGGCCAGTGCCATTCCCTGTCACAAGCACAGCCACTTTCCCGCCGGTCGCGGTGGTGTCGGCCTCGCTGGATGATGATCTCGGCTACGTCGACCACCTCGAAGCTCTCGGGTACCAGGGGCTCGTCGTACAGGGCCTCGGAGGCGGCCACCTTCCGGCGGCAGTGGCCGACCGGATCTGCGCTCTCGCGCAACACGTGCCTGTAGTCATTTCGTCGCGCACTGGAGCCGGACAAGTACTCCGAAAGACCTACGGCACGGTTGGTGGCGACATCGATCTGGCTGCTCGTGGGCTGATTTCGGCAGGGCACCTGGACGGGCCAAAAGCGAGGATTTTGCTGCGCATGCTGTTGGCGTACGACGGCAACGCACACAGGTTCAACGAGGTCCTTGCCGGTCTGTGAACGTCTCTCTAAGCCCTCGGCCGTCAATGGCCGAGGGCTTAGTCGTTCCCGCCCAGCTGGGGGGCTGCGAAATAGGTGGCGTCTGGCGACTCGAGGAACTTGACCGGACAGCCGGCGACCACCGCCGAGAGGCCGGAACCCGGATCGATCAGTTCGACCAACATCCCGCGTGCCTTGAAGTAGGGGTCCTGGAAGATGTCTGCGGCGCTGTTGACCCGTCCGATCGGCACTCTCCCCCCGAGCAGCTTCAACGCTTCGGCTGTCGTAACCGTGCCCGCCCAGGCGGAGATCGCTGCACGCACTGTCGCGGCGTTCTCGGTACGCGCGGAGTTCGACGGATAAGCGGCGCTCAGGTCGGCCCGCCCGATGGCTAGGGTCAGTTCCGCCCAGAACTTCTCGGTGGTAGCTGCGAGGGCGATCCACCCATCCGACGTCTCGTAGGCGCCGAACGGCTCGAAGTACGGGTGGGTATTCCCTTGTCGTATCGGGACCTCTCCCGCGTACGAGTACTGATGCACGATGCGCTCGGTCATGCTCAGAACCGAGTCCAACATCGAAACTTCGACGAACTCGCCGACACCCGACTCGCGCGCGCGTACCACCGCCGCAAGGACGCCTATCGCGAGGTGCGCTCCGGGCAGAATGTCCCCGATCCCGACGCCAACCTTCTGCGGGGGGCCGTCGGCCTCCCCAGTCATCCACTGAACGCCACCCATCGCCTGGGCGACGATGTCGAAAGCCGGCCAGTCGTCGTATGGTGTTTCGCCGAACCGCGGATCGCCGAAGCCGCGCACTGCTCCATAAACGAGCTGTGGGTTGCGCCCGCGCATCCGTTCGTAGGACAGCCCGAACCGGTCCATCACACCTGACCGGAAGTTCTCCAAGACGATGTCTGCGGTTCCGACCAGATCCATGACCGCAGCAATTCCGTCAGGCGTCTTGAGATCCACCACGAATCCCCGCTTGTTCCGGTTCACGCTCATGAAGTAGCCACCGAGTTCGGTGTCCTCATGCCCGGCGTGGAACGGACCTGCAGTCCTGATGATGTCGCCTGTAGGCGGCTCAACCTTGACGACGTCGGCACCGAGATCGGCGAACAACATGGAGCAGTACGGACCGGCCAGCATCTGCGTGAAGTCGATGACACGGAGCCCCTCGAGTGGCCGTGACGTGTGCCGCCCCTCGCGCTCCCGAAGACTCTTCATCTCAGCGACTCAAGGTCGCGGCATGCGCCTCGGCCTGACCCTCGGGAGTGAAGTAGGTGGTGCGACGGAGCTTCGCGACCCTGCCTTTGAGAGCGACCGGGAGGGCCATCTTCCTCGAAGCCTCATCGATCATTTCGTCCCCCAACATGACCGCACCACGGGCACCTCCTGCAGCGGACGTGAAATAATCGTACGCGTCGAGGATGTACTCCGCGCGGTCGTAGTCCGATTGTCGCGGCGAGTACACCTCGTTCGCCACATCGATCTGGGCCGGGTGCAGCACCCACTTTCCATCGAAACCCAAGGCGGCCGAACGTATTGCGGTCTCGCGATAGCCATCGACGTCCTTGATACGGCCGAATGGGCCATCGATCGCCTGCTTGCCGTGGGCTCGGGCAGCCATAAGGATTCGCATCAGGATGTAGTGATACGCGTCGGCCTCGTACCCCTCGGGCTGCGCACCGACGACCAGACTGCGCATGTTGAGGCTGGCCATGAAGTCCGCCGGCCCGAAAACAATGGTCTCGACCCGCGGCGACGCGGCCGCAATCTCATCGACGTTGATGAGGCCCTTTGCGTTCTCGATCTGAGCTTCGATGCCGATACGGCCGATCTCGAGGCTCTGCGCCTTCTCGATCTGGGTGAGGAGAAGATCGAGCCACGCCACCTGGGCAGCGGATTCGACCTTGGGGAGCATGATGCAGTCCAGCTGGGAGCCGGCGCCCTCGACGACTCCTACGACGTCCTGGTAGGCCCATTCAGTCCTGACATCGTTGACTCGGACGACTTTGGTCGGCGCCTTCCACTCACGCTCAACAAGAGCCGCGACAACCCGTTCGCGAGCCTCTGCCTTGGCGATCGGCGCGACGGAATCCTCGAGGTCGAGGAAGATCTGATCCACGTCCAAGCCAGACGCCTTGGCGATCATCTTGTCGCTTGAGCCGGGCACTGCCAAACAGGATCGTCGGAGCCGGGTGATCGATTCAGGCATCTGGAGCCTCTTCCGTATGGTCAATGAGCGGATTCCGTCGACGGACCCGAAGACTTCGATCGGCCTCGAAGACGGCCTCGCCATGCTGGTTGACACCCCAGTGGTGGCAACGCACGACACCGGAATCCGACCTGTCCGCGTCGACATCAGTTATCTCGGTGTAGGCGTAGAGCGTGTCTCCGTGAACGACTGGAGACTGCAACCGCATCCCGGTCAGGCCAATCTCTTGGATGCAGTTCTCGGACACGTCCTGACTCGCGAGGCCGATCACGATGGACGCTGTCACTCCCCCGAACACGACGCGTTCTCCGACTGGGTGCGTCTTCATAGCGTGCTCATCAAAATGGGCCGATGCAGTGTTCACCACCAGGTTGGTGATCAGGACGTTCTCGAGCTCGCTGACCGTCTTGCCACGCGCGTGTCGGAATTGTCGACCTACTGAGTAGTCCTCGAAATACGTACCGACCGCAGTAAGGCCATTCATCGGCCGGTCCCAGGAGCCTTGCCCAGAACGTCGTCCGACAAGATCTTCAGCTGGATTTCGGACGTCCCTTCGAAGATCTTCGTGAGTCGGGCCTCCCGCCAGTACCGCTGGGCAGCGAAGTCCGTGGTGTAACCCGCCCCCCCGTGGATCTGAAGACCCTCACTGGTGACCTTTTCAGCCATCTCCGAGGCGATGTACTTGGCGGCGGAGGCGAGCGCTCCACATTTCTCGCCAGCGTCGATTGCACGAGCGGCCGCGTAGGTGAGCTGTCGAGCCGCCTCGATCTGGGCAGCCATATCGCCGATCTTGAAACGAAGTGCCTGGAACTCTGAGATCGGATGCCCGAATTGGAGACGGCGCTGAGCGAAAGTCACTGCATCTTCCAGGGCGGCGCTTGCGAGCCCGACGGCGCGCGCCGCCGTGTGAACCCGGGCGAGTTCCAGACTCGACATTCCAGCGTAGAAGCCCTTGCCTTCATCTCCGAGAAGGGCATCGGCAGGTACACGGAAGTTGTCGAAGACCAGCTCGAAGGTGTCCCACCCGGTGTAGCCGATCTTGCGAGCCGCTGCGGCGTGGATACCCGACGGGAATCCGCCGGGCTCCTTCTCTACGAAAAACGCGCTGATTCCAAGGTGCCGCTTGTCCTCCGTCGGAGGCGCTGATGTCCGGGCGAACACGACGATGTAATCCGCTCTGTCAGCGTTGGTGCACCACATCTTGGCGCCGTTGATGACCCACTCGCTCCCGTCGAGGACGGCGCGACAGGTGATGCTCGCGGCATCGGATCCGGTGTCCGGCTCAGAGAGGGAGAACGCACCGAGATATTCGCCCATGACGGCACGATGCATGTACTTCGCGCGTTTCTCGACGCTCAGTCCTCGAGGCAACATGCTGCTACGGATGATGCTGGACACACTCATCCACGCGCGTGCGAGCTCCTCGGTCACAAGGATGTACTCGAGCGCACCGAGCCCCAGCCCACCGTCTTCGACCGAAGTCATGATCGCGAAGAACCCGACCTCACCCATTCTCTGGATCAAGGTTGGCGGGATCTTGCCACCGATCGGGTCCAACTCGTTCGCCAGCGGGAGGACCTCATCCATCGCGAACTGTCGAGCGAGCCGCTGAATATGCTGCTGCTCCTCAGTCAGTTGGGTCGTTCGTCCCCACGTGGTCGCGCTCATGACGTGGTCGTACTTCCCACGATGTTGGTCCTGGTGAACGCCAGCACCTTGTTCCCGTGCTGGTTGAAGCCCCGTGTGCGCCAGGTGACGACTCCCGAACCCGGACGGCTCTCGGACGGGCGCATGCCAACGACTTCGCTCCGTGCGACCAGGGTGTCTCCGGCAGTCACGGTTTCGTAGTAGGCGAGGTCATCGATCCCGAGGAACGCGCCCTCGACGCTACCCTCGCTCAGGTCCTCGACCGACAGTCCGAGAACCGTCAGAAACGCGAGATACGGATTGAGGGGGCGCACGTGGTGACCCCGCTCAGCGGCGAACTCGGCATTCAAGTAGATCGGGTTGTAGTTCAAGGTGAGGCAACCGAACGCTGTCCCGTCGGACTCGCCGAGTGTCCGCCCCCAATGATGCACGAACGTTTGGCCGAGAGTGAAGTCCGCAAACACTCGCCCCTTCCGCGCAGGAGTGATGTCGGCGAACGTCAACTTTGTCATCGCAGCTCTAGTACCTGTCTCCTATGCGTCTACCTATTTACTTCGAGGCCATATTATTCGATCTCGATTGATTTGGCAACGCTCCGGGAACAGTCCTCATCACTCCTGAACCGCGCCCCCTATGGGAGGGTGGATGGGTGACTAACCAGCCCTCAACCCAGTTCGCTAATCGCGGCCGTGGCAGGCCGGGGTACGACCAGGCAACCGTGCTAAGGCACGCGATCGACCTGTTCAACCGACAGGGCTACGAGGGCACGAGCATGGGTGACCTCGCCAAGGAGCTTGGCTTCACCAAGTCCGCGATCTATCACCATGTTCCGAGCAAGGAGCACCTGCTGGAGCAGGCGCTCAACGAGGCACTCCATGGGCTCACCGACATGATTGAGGCCACCCGGACAAACGCGGAGGGCACGGCGCATGACCGGCTTCGCCTCGCAGTCCGGGGCAGCGTCGAGATTCTCGTCGCCCACCTCCCGGCGGTGACGCTGCTGCTTCGGGTTCGAGGCAACACAGCCGTAGAGCTCGAGGCACTGCGCCGACGCCGAGAGCTCGACGACAAACTGGCCGAGCTGGTCACTGCCGCGGTGGGCGAGGGGGGACTTCGCGACGACATTCCGGCCGATCTCACCAGCAAGCTGCTCTTCGGCATGGTGAACTCGCTCATCGAGTGGGTCCGGCCAGATGGCCGCTATGAACCCGGTGTTATCGCCGATGCGGTCACAGCTATCGCCTTCGACGGCCTCAGCCGATAGCCAGGCTGCGCCCACGGGACTCCGCGTTGAGCTTGTCGCCCACCCGCACCGTGACGTAGATCCCTGAGCGGCAGGCTACGTCGATCGCAGAGCCGGCGAGCGGGACGATCACGCCGCCATGGCCCAGGTCGTAACGCCTCTACACGTCGTCTCGATGACCATCGCGATGTGAGCCCGGCCGGGTGCGATGCTTTCGAAGCGTCATGCCGAGCGCCTTGCTCGAGAAGTCCGTCGACCACATCTTGTCGCCGAAGTCCGGGTTGCTCACCACTTGTAGAACCCCTCTCCCGTCTTGCGGCCGAGTTGGCCTGCGGCGACCTTGTCGCGGAGGATCTGCGGCGGCGCGAAGCGTGGTCCGAGCTCGCGCTCGAGGTACTCCGCGATGGCCAAGCGCACGTCGAGGCCGACGATGTCTGTCGTCCTCAACGGCCCGACGGGGTGCCTGTAGCCGAGCGTCATCGCGGTGTCGATGTCGTGGGCGGAGGCGACGTTCTCGTCGAGCATGCGCATGGCCTCCAGGGCGAGCCCGACGCCCAGGCGGCTGCTGGCGAAGCCCGGCGAGTCCTTGACCGTGATGGCGGTCTTGCCCAGCAACTCGACCCAACCCTGTGCCTGCTCGACGAGAGCGGGGTCGGTCTGGGTGCCGACGACGACCTCGACGAGGTCGCTGGCAGGCACCGGGTTGAAGAAGTGCAGGCCGATGAACTGCTTCGGCTTCTTTAACGCGAGTGCGAGCTCGTCGATCGAGAGCGAGCTCGTGTTCGTGGCCACGAACGCCTGGGGCGCGACCCGCTCGATGGTGGCAAGCACCTCGATCTTGAGCCCGGGCAGCTCTGGGACGGCCTCGATCACCAAGCCTGCTTGGGACAGCGCGGCCGGGTCCGTGGCGACCGTCAACGACCCCGCAACATCGATGCCACGCTCCTTGGCCTTGGCCAGACTCGTCTCGACGCGGTTGGCGGCGGCCAGGGCTGCGGCTTGGCCGGTCTCGATGACCGTCACGTCGCCTCCGGCGACGAGGAATGCATGCGCGATACCGGCACCCATCCGTCCTCCGCCGTATACACCGACCTGGTTGGGGATAGTCATGACTTCACCTTCTTGCGGTCCAGGAATGCCTTCATGCGCTCGTGCTTGTCCTCCGTCTCGAAGAGCACCGCCTGGGCAATATCGTCGATCAGCGGGTGGGCGTCGGGCGGTGCGTGGAACAACGATTTGGTCAGCCGGATGGCCAACGGTGCCTGGGCGACGATCCGGTCTGCCAGTCGGTGCCCGGCGGTTTCCACGTCCTCAGCGACTTCGTTGAGGAGGTGGCAGGCCAGCGCCTCGTCGGCATCGAGGATGCGGCCGGCCAGCAGGATTTCCTTGGCCAGGGGTTCTCCGACGAGTTCCTTGAGCCGCCACCCGGCGCCGGCAGCGGCGAGAATCCCCAGCCCTGGCTCGGGGTTGCCGATCTTGGTCGTCGGTGTGCCGATGCGGAAGTCGCAGGCGTACGCGAGCTCGGCTCCGCCGCCGAGGGCGTAGCCATCGATGAGCCCGATGACGGGCATCGGTAGCCGCCTGATGCGGTCGAAGATGCCGGAGTTGATGCCGCGCAGGGCGTCGTCGCGGCGGCGCTTGGAGAGCTGGGCGATGTCGGCTCCGGCGGCGAACGTTCCGCCCGTTCCGCGGATCATGGCCACCTTTGGCTCGGTTTCGAGCCGATGACACACGTCGTGCAGAGCCTCGACCATGTCCAAGTCGATGGCGTTGCGGGCCTCCGGCCGGTTGAGTAGGACGAAGAATCTGTCCGCGGTCTCGGTGACCAGCACCGGGTCGGTCATGGTCGCTCCAGGAGAAGCGCCGTGCCTTGGCCCACACCAACGCACATCGTGGCCAGGCCGCGCCGCGCGTCCGACCGCTCGAGACGGCCGAGGAGCGTGATGGCTAGGCGGGCACCCGAAGCGCCCAGCGGGTGGCCGAGCGCGATGGCGCCGCCGTCTGCGTTCACGATGTCGTCCTCGAGTCCGAGTTCGCGGATGCAGGCGATCGACTGGGAGGCGAAGGCCTCGTTGAGCTCGACCGCGTCCAGGTCACCGACGCTCCAGCCGGTGCGCTCCAGTACCTTGCGGGTCGCCGGAACCGGTCCGATCCCCATGATCTCGGGAGCGACCCCCGCACTTGCGCCGGCGACGAGACGAGCCCGGGGCGAGAGACCGTGCTTCTCGGCGAGACGCTCGCTCACCACGACCACCGCGGCGGCACCGTCGTTCAGGGAGCTTGAGTTCCCTGCGGTGATGACACCGTCGGCGTGGTTCACCGGGTGGAGTCCGGCTAGCCGATCGAGACTGGTGTCGGCACGCGGACCCTCGTCCTCGATGAGCTCACCGGCAGGCACGATCTCCTGGGCGAAGCGACCGTTCTTCCGAGCATCGACCGCCCGCTGGTGGGACCGCAGTGCGAACGCGTCGAGCTCCTCACGGGTCAGTTTCCACAGCTCAGCGATACGCTCGGCGGTCTGAGGCATCGACCGCGTCGTCTCGGCTCCGAAGGCCGGGTTGGTGAAGCGCCACCCAATCGACGTGTCGTAGGACGCACCTGGCTTGGCCCATGCCTTCGACGGCTTCTCCGCCACCCACGGCGCTCGGGTCATCGACTCGACACCGCCGGCCACAACGACGTCCGCGTCACCGGCGGCGATCATCTGCCGAGCGATGATGATGGCGGTCAGCCCACTGGCGCACAGCCGGTTGACCGTGAAGCCCGGGATGGAGTTCGGCAACCCGGCCAGCAAGGTTGCCATCCGAGCGACGTTGCGGTTGTCCTCGCCAGCCTGGTTGGCGCCACCGAACACGACCTCGTCGATCAACTCGGGGTCGATTCCCGCTCGGGTCACCGCCTCGCTGACGACGAGCGCGGCGAGGTCGTCGGGGCGGACGCCGGCCAGCCCGCCGCCGTACCGGCCGATGGGCGTGCGGACTCCGTCGAGGATGAAGGCCTCGGACATGATTCTCCTACTGAGGATTGGCGATCAGGCGTCGAAGTCGACGGTGACGTTGTCGCTGACCGGGAACGACTGGCAGGTGAGGATGAACCCTTGCTCTACCTCGGTGGGCTCGAGGGCGTAGTTGCGGACCATGTCGACCTCGCCATGGCGCACATTGGCCCGGCAGGTGCCGCAGACCCCGCCCTTGCAGGCGAACGGCAGATCGGTTCTCGACTCCTGGGCCGCGTCGAGGATGGTCTTCTCGCGTGGCATGGGCGTGGTGGTGCTGCGGCCGTCGAGTACGACGGTCACGTCACTCGTGACGCCCTCGACGACCTTGTCGGCGTGACGCAGCTGTGGCGGCGGTTCGTCGACGAAGAAGAGCTCGAAGTGCACCTTCTGGGGCGCCACCCCAAGGTCGGTCAGGACCTCTCTGGCGTCGGCGGTCATCGCGAACGGCCCGCACAGCCAGACGTGGTCGACCGCTGCCAGCGGCACGAGGGCCGTCAGGATAATGCGGAGCTTCTCCGCGTCGAGCCGTCCGGAGAAGAGCTCTACGTCGCGGGGTTCCCGTGAGAGAACGTGCATGAGGTCGAACTGCGAGCCGTAGCGGTTCTTGAGGTCGGCCAGGTCCTCGGCGAACATCACTGAACTTGTCGTGCGGTTGCCGTAGAGCAGGGTCAGCTGAGTGTTCGGGTTGGCTAGGACCGACGTGGCGATCGACAGCATCGGGGTGATGCCCGAACCGGCGGCGATGCACAGATGCCTCTCACCCGCGTCCGGTATGGCCCGGAAATTGCCACTGGGAGTCTGGACTTCCACGACGTCTCCGGGGCGTACATCGTGCACGAGCCAGGATGAGAAGAGGCCGTCAGGTATCGCGCGCACGCCGATCCGTGGACGCTCACCGACGCCGGAACAGATCGAGTAGGTGCGCCGGTGTTCGACGTCGTCGATGATGCGCCGCAGCGTGAGCGACTGGCCGGCTGCGAAGTCGAACGCTGCAACGAGTTCCGGGGGGACGTCGAACGTGACCGCTGCAGCGTCGACGGTGAGCGGCTCGATGGCGGCCACGGTCAGTGAGTGGAACCCGGCCCGGGTGAGCGTCTCGGTCATCAGATCTCTTTCACATGGTCGAACGGCTCGAGGCATGCACGGCACTGGTACATCGCCTTGCACGCTGTACTCCCGAACTCGGAGGTCAGCGACACGTCGTCCGACTGGCAGCGCGGGCAGCTCACCTCTCGGCGGATTGGGAGCAGTGAGAGCAGCACCGGGCCGCTCGGCGCGACGCCCGGAGGTGAGATGCCGTGCTCAGCCAGGGCGTTGCGGCCTCGTTGGGTGATCCAGTCCGATGTCCAGGCCGGATGCAGCGACACCTTGACCGTAATATCATCGAACCCCGAGGCTTGAAGGCGGTGCACCAGGTCGTCACGCATGGTGGCCATGGCCGGGCAGCCAGAGTACGTCGGCGTGATCGAGACGACTAGCCGGCCGTCCGCGCCCACGGCGACATCGCGCAGTACGCCGAGGTCCGCGAGGGTGAGCATCGGCATCTCGGGGTCGGTGACGGTGGCCGCGACAGCGCGGGCCCGCTCGAGCGCCTCCACGCTCACCACTGGCCCATCGGGTGTGCGCGTGCAACGACCTGCAGCTCTGCCAGGAGCTTGCTCAGCGCCTCGGTGTGCAGGCCGTCGCGGCCCTTGCGGCGCTGGATGCCCGCCAAGGGAAGGACCTCAGGACGCGGGACGCCACTCATCGCGAAGACCTGCTCCAGGATCAGGTCGACCTCATCGGCAACGGACGAAGGGTCGACCCCCACGCTCGCCTCGACCGCGTGGGGCTCGAAGAGCTCCGACTTGAGCGACCACAGCCCCTCGAGGGCCGTGAGCAGCCGGCGTCGCGACTCATCTGTCCCCTGCGCGAGCGTGAGGAACCAGCGGCCGGCGAAGTCGCGGTGATACGTCAACTCCTTCACACCCTTGGCCGCCACGGCGGAGAGCACGGCGTCGGGGCTTGCGGTGAGCCGCTCCAAGATCGCGAGCCGGAACGTCGAGAAGATGAGCAGCCTTGCGGTGGTCTCGGCGAAGTCACCGTTCTCCACCTCGACCAACCGGACATTGCGGAACTCCTGGTCGCCGCGGAAGAACGCCAGGGCATCCTCCGGGGGAACCGGGGATCCCTCAGGCATGGCCGGCACAATCGACGGGTCGGCTGCGGCGGCCCGCGCGTAGAGGAGCCGGGCTTGGCCCAAGAGGTCGAGCGCGATGTTGGAGAGCGCGATGTCCTCTTCCAGGTCGGGTGCACGGCTGCACCACTGCGACAGGCGCTGCGACGCGATGAGCGCGTCGTCGGCAAGCATCACGCAGTACGTCGCCAGCTCAGCCGGGTCGACACCGTCGGGCACGGTCGTGTCGACGCCCGCCAGCGGGTCCTCGAAGTCGGTACCGAAGGCCCAGTGTGCGTCGTTGACCAATAGCCCGTCGTACACCGACTCGTGAGGCTCGTGGTGCACCGGGTTGGCGTCGGAGTTGTTCAGGTTCGTCATCAGGCGCTCACATGTGGGGGACGTTGTCGGGGATGTCGTAGAAGGTCGGATGCCTGTAGACCTTGTCGCCGCTGGGGGCGAACAACGGATCCTTCTCGTCCGGGCTCGACGCAGCGATGGCGTTGGAGCGCACCACCCAGATGCTGACGCCTTCATTGCGACGGGTGTAGACGTCGCGAGCATGGTGCAGCGCCATCTGGTCGTCGGCGGCATGCAGGGATCCGACGTGGACGTGGTTGAGCCCTCGCTTACCACGGACGAACACCTCGTACAGCGGCCACTCTGCTTCGATCTTCAAGATGTCGCTCACTGCTCTGTTCCCTTCGCGGCAAACGCCATGGCGGCCTCGCGGACCCAAACCCCGTCGTCGTATGCCTTCTTGCGGTGATCGATGCGCTGCTTGTTGCACGGGCCGTTGCCCTGCACGACATCCCAGAACTCTTCCCAGTCGGGCGCCCCGAAGTCGTAGGAACCGCGTTCGTCGTTCCACGTGATCGACGGGTCGGGCAGCGTCACCCCCAGGGCGTCTGCCTGCGGCACAGTCATGTCGACCATGCGCTGTCTCAGCTCGTCGTTGGTGTTGCGCTTGATCCCCCAGGCCATCGACTGGGCGGAGTTGGGCGAGTCGTCGTCGGGCGGGCCGAACATCATGAGGGCGGGCCACCAGAAGCGGTTGACCGACTCCTGCACCATCGCGCGCTGCTCGTCAGTGCCACGCATCATGGTCGCCAGCAGCTCGAAGCCCTGGCGCTGGTGGAAGGACTCCTCCTTGCAAATCCGGATCATCGACCGTCCGTAGGGTCCATACGACGTGCGGCACAGCGGCACCTGGTTGCAGATCGCAGCGCCGTCGACGAGCCAGCCGATCGTGCCCACGTCGACGTACGAGAGGGCCGGGTAGTTGAAGATGGAGGAGTACTTCTGCGACCCGTCGATCAGTCGGCGCGTCAGCTCGTCGCGGGAGACGCCGAGGGTCTCGCAGGCGGAGTAGAGGTAGAGCCCGTGACCGGCCTCGTCCTGCACCTTCGCGAGCAGGATCGCCTTGCGGCGTAGGGAGGGCGCGCGGGTCACCCAAGTGCCCTCAGGCTGCATCCCGATGATCTCCGAATGGGCGTGCTGGGCGATCTGCCGAATCAACGTCTTGCGATAGCCCTCCGGCATCCAGTCTCGCGGCTCGATGCGGTCGTTGTGGCCGATGGTGGCCTCAAACCCCGCCAGCAACTCTGCCTCGTCGACTGGCATCTTTCCTCCTATTGCCTATTTACTGACCGATCGGTCTGTAATAGTGTTGCACGCGATCGCCAACCCTGGCAATGAGAGGAATTGAACTTGTGAGCGCACTTCTGGAGAGTTATACGGCCGGGACTTGGTTCCACGCCGAGGCCGACGGCGAGGCCCTGCTGGACGCCTCCACCGGCGAGGAGGTCGCCCGTATCTCGAGCTCTGGACTCGATCTCACTGCGATGGTGGAGCATGCGCGCAACGTCGGCGGGCCAGCAGTTCGCGACCTGACTTTCCACGAGCGAGCAGGGCTCCTGAAGGCACTCGCCAAGCACCTGTCCGCTCACAAGGGCGAGTTCTACGCGCTCTCGACGCGCACCGGTGCAACCAAGACCGACTCCATGATCGACATCGATGGCGGCTTGGGCACGGTCTTCAGCTATGCCAGCAAGGGCACGCGCGAACTGCCCAACGACACGATCGTCCTCGACGGCCCGGTTGAGCAGTTGGGCCGTGGCGGCCAGTTCATGGGCCAGCACATCTACACGTCCCGCCCGGGCGTCGCGGTGCAGATCAACGCGTTCAACTTCCCCGTCTGGGGCATGCTCGAGAAGTTGGCACCCGCGTTCCTCGCCGGCCTGCCGAGCATCGTCAAGCCGGCCAGCCAGACGGCATACGTCACCGAGCTCGTCGTACGCCGGATCATAGAGTCCGGCATCCTCCCCGAGGGATCGCTCCAACTGCTCTGCGGAGGCGCCGGATCGTTACTCGACGAGCTAGGCGTCCAGGACTCCGTCGCGTTCACGGGCTCCGCGCGCACCGCCGGCATCCTGCGTAACCACCCCTCGGTGCTGCACGGAGGGGTCACGCTCGGCGTCGAGGCCGACTCACTGAACTGCTCGATCCTCGGTCCCGATGTCAACGTCCACGACCCCGAGTTCGACTTTTTCGTAAAGGGCGTGGTCGCCGAGATGACGGCCAAGGCTGGCCAGAAGTGCACGGCGATCCGCCGCGTCATCGTTCCCGAACCGATCGCCGACCAGGTCATCGAGGCGATCAGCGCACGCCTCGCCAAAATCACCATCGGCAACCCCGCCGAAGAGGGCATCCGGATGGGGCCGCTCGCCTCCCTCTCCCAGCGCGACGAGGTCGCCAAGGCCGTCGAGGCGCTGCGCAACTCGGCCGAGATCGTCTACGAAGGCGACACACCTGACCTCCCGGGTGCGTTCATGGCGCCCGTCCTGCTGAGAGCGCGAGCCGGCGCGACCGAGCTGCATGACGTCGAGCCGTTCGGCCCGGTCAGCACCGTCATCACCTACCACTCGATCGAGGAGGCCGTCGCTCTCGCCGCGCGCGGAAAGGGCAGCCTGGTCGGTTCGCTGGTCACCAACGATCCCACCGTGGCGCGCGAGGCCACCCTCGGGCTCGCCCCGTGGCACGGCCGAATCCTGGTCCTCAACCGCGCCGACGCGGCCGAGTCCACCGGTCACGGCTCTCCGCTGCCGATGCTCGTTCACGGTGGCCCGGGCCGGGCCGGCGGGGGCGAGGAGCTCGGTGGCATCCGAGGCGTGCTGCACCACATGCAGCGCACCGCGATCCAAGCCTCGCCGGACATGGTAACCGCGATCACCGGTCGCTGGACCACGGGTTCTCTGCGCGTGCTCGGCAGCACTCACCCGTTCCGCAGGAGCTTGGCAGAGATGAGGATCGGCGACAGTGTCGAGACCGACACACGCACCATCTCGCTCGAGGACATCGACCACTTCGCGGAGTTCACCGGCGACACGTTCTACGCCCACACCGACCCCGAGGCGGCCGCCGCAAGCCCCCTGTTCGGCGGCATCGTCGCGCACGGCTACCTCGTCGTGTCCCTGGCAGCCGGTCTCTTCGTCGAGCCCAACCCTGGGCCGGTGCTCGCCAACTTCGGCGTCGACAACCTACGCTTTCTCACGCCCGTGAGGGCCGGTGACACGATCCAGGTGCATCTCACAGTCAAGCAGATCACTCCCCGCTCCTCGGCGGACTACGGCGAGGTCCGATGGGACGCGGTCGTCACCAACCAGGACGACCAGCCCGTCGCGACGTACGACGTGCTGACCCTTGTGGCGAAGACGTGGCCCCAGAATGAAGGAAGCGCATGACCCACCGCCTCACCATCCAGTACGACACGCCTGCCGACCCCGAGGCATTCGACAAGCGGTACTTCGAGCAACACGTCCCCCTGGTTAGGCCACTGCCCGGGCTGCGCGGCGTGTCGTTCTCGAAACCACGCGGGCTCGGCGGCGTAGCTCCCTACCTGGTGGCTGAGCTCGACTTCGATGACGCGAACGCCCTCAAGGCCGCGTTGAAGTCGCCGGAGATGGCTGCGGTCGGCGCCGACGCGGAAACCCTCCCGGCCACGCGAGTAATGTTCACCGGGGAGGTCGTCGGCGCTGACTGATGAGCGCCGACCATTCCGCAGGTGAAGGCGCAGGTCATTCCGTCGCGTGGTCGGCGAACAACTGGAGGGCTAGGTCGATGGTGGCACCGTCGCGCGCGGCGGGTGTCGCCATTGTGTCGCCAACGATCGCTCGCGCCACCATGCTCTCGACAAGATCGATACCAAGTCCGGGCGCCTCCGTCGTGAGAGAGCCGACCGAGCCCTCGTCAAAATCCTGATCCAAGTGACGGTAGACCTCACTCAAGACCTCTTTGATCGGCTCGTCGTCCCCGACCACGATGAGTGAGCTGAACAGCCACCCGTCGCGGACCACACGTTGCGCTGTTCCGACGAGTTTCACGACCCCGCGAGCGTTGACGCTTTGTGCCCCCGCGCAGTACTCCCCCGGCACGGCGCCGACGCGTGCATCGATACCCCACTCGCGAAACATGTCGGCGAACATGGTCCCGAAAGAGATGAACCTCTGTTCCTGCCCCGCGACGGCGTTGATCTCGTGCCTCGTGTGATCGACCACGAGCGCAGCTTCGGTATAGGCGACGGCCCGGCCACCTGTTGGGCGCAGCACAGGCGTGAACCCACGCTCCAGGGCGCTCCCGACAGCACGCTTGAATCCGGGTAGTCGCTCATCCCGGCGTCCGAACGCCACAACGGGACTGGTTGGCCGATAGATGCGGACCGTTTCGTCGGCCCGGTCTTGGGAGACCCGCCTTAAGGTCGCATGGGCGAACGCCAGCTCCAGGGCTTGGTTGCCGCCGGTGAGTGGCCCGGAGAGGAATCGCACGTTGCCATCATCCCCGACAGCGAGAGGACGCGAAGCGACTGGCGACTACCGGCCTTCGAAGACGGGCTTCCGCTTAGCGAGGAACGCCGCGACCCCGTTCCGATGGTCTTTGCTCTGGCCGACTCGCGCCTGGGCCGCCGCCTCGGACTGGAGCGTCTCGGCAATGGTCTCGTTGAACGACTGGGCAATCAGATGTTTGGTCTCCGCGTACGCAATCGTTGGGCCAACTGCGAGTCGCTGCGCCAGGGCGCGGGCGACGTCGCCCACCTCCTCCGCCGGCACCACCCGTCCAGCGATTCCCCACTGAACGGCATCATCGGCGCTGAACGGCTCCGCGAGCAGGATGAGTTCCTTGGCGCGAGACTCGCCCACAGAGCGTGCGAGCGTGCTGGCCAGTCCTGAGTCGCAGGTCAAGCCGATCCCCGTGAAAGCCGTACTCATCATCGCTTCGGCCGACAGAACGCGGAGGTCGCACGCGAGCGCAAGGGCCAGGCCGGCCCCGACGCAGGTGCCGTTCACGGCCGCGATGACCGGCTTCTCCATGGCCGCCAGGGCAGTCACGATCGGAGCGTAGTGCTGGCCGATTGTCTCGAATGCTGTTGCCGGATCTGTCTTGAGCGCTTCGGCGTGCTCCGCGAGGTCTTGTCCCACACAGAAGGCCAAGCCAGCACCTGTCAGCACAACCGCTCGCACGGTCGCATCCGCCGCGACACGGCTGAGCTCATCGCGCAAGGCTTCCTTGGTGAGGCGATCCAGGGCATTGCGTTGCGCTGGTCGATTGATCACCACGGTGGCCACTGCGCCGGCTATGTCAACGACGACCGGACTCTCCTGCATTCTCGATCCCTTTCGGTCAGTTGTGCGCGTGAAGGGGCTTGCCCGCTAGTGCGAGATGGGCCTCACCGAGCGCCTCACCTTGAGTCGGGTGCGCATGGATCAGCCGCGCAACGTCGCTCGGAAAGGCTTCCCAGCCACAGATCATTTGGGCCTCGCTGATCAGCTCGCCCACACCCTCGCCGACCATGTGGACGCCGACCACCGGCCCGCCGGTCTTCCTGACCAGCTTGATCTGCCCCTGTGCCCGCATGATCTGGCTTTTGCCGTTGCCGCCGAGATCGTAGGTCTGGGTCTCGACGTCATCCCCGTAGCGCGCGCGGGCTGCAACCTCGGTGAGTCCGACCGAGGCGACCTCTGGATTGCTGTAGGTGACTCGCGGCACCAGTTCATCCTGGACGGGAACAGGGTCCAGCCCTGCGATTTCCTCGGCGACGAACACTCCGTGGGCGAAGCCGCGGTGCGCGAGCTGGAGTCCGGCGACCACGTCGCCCACGGCGTACACACCATCGACGTCAGTGCTAAGGCGCTCGTCGGTGACAACGAAGTCCCGGTTGAGCCGCACACCGTGCTGCTCGAGACCGATATCAGCCGTGGTGGGCGTGCGACCCACGGCCACGAGCATCAGGTCTGCTTCAACCGAGTCTCCTCGGGAAACGTGAACCAGTACACCAGCTTCGGTGTCCTCGTGCTTCGCGTACGCCGTGTCCGTTCGTACGTTGATTCCGCGTCTCCGGAAGGCGCGTTCGAGCACGAGCGACGAGCTCTCCTCTTCGCCGGGGACAAGTCGAGGAAGCGCCTCGATCACCGTCACGGCAGCGCCGAACGACCGCCAAGCGCTGGCGAACTCGCAGCCGATTACTCCGCCACCCAGGATCACGACGGCCTCTGGGACCCGGTCGAGCTTGAGGGCGTGTTCGGAGCTAAGGGTTCGTACGCCGTCGAGCTCCAGACCTGGGAGTGTCCGGGTGGTAGAGCCGGTCGCGATCACCAAGTTCCGACCGGTGACTGTCTCCCCCCCGACTGCCACTGAGCGGGGGCCCACAACTCGGCCAGCACCGGCGATGATCTCGATGCCACGTCCTGAAATGAGGCCGGTCAGTCCCTTGAACAGCCGACTGACCACGGCGTCCTTGTAGCGGTGCACGGCCCCCATTTCGACATGGTCGAAGGTGGCGTGCACTCCGAACTGAATGGCGTCGCGGGCGGAGTCCGCAATCTCGGCAGCGTGCAGCAGCGCTTTGGTCGGGATGCACCCGGAGTGCAGGCAAGTTCCGCCCACCTTGTCCTGCTCTACGAGCGCTACCGACAGCCCCAGCTGGGCTGCTCGGAGAGCGCAGGCATAGCCTCCCGACCCGCCTCCCAGGACGACGACGTCAAAGGTCCTCACTGTCATCACAGCCTCGCCATCGCGGCGATCGGGTTTTCGATCGCGTCCGCGACACTGCGCATGAACCCCGCGGCGGTACCGCCGTCGCACACCCGGTGGTCGAACACGAAGCTCATCTGAGTGATCTTGCGGACACTGATCTCGCCATCGACGACCCAGGCTCGATCGATGATGCGGCCGAAACCAAGGATCGCGACCTGCGGGTGGTTGATGATCGCGGCGCTACCGTCGACGCGGAACCCGCCATAGTTGTTGAGAGTGAACGTTCCCGAGGACAGTTCCGCTGCCGTTGCTCGACCCTCGCGCGCGGTTGCCGTCAGGCGGCGGATCTCGGAGTCGAGCTCCGACGTCGTCATGGTGCCCGCACCGATGACCGCCGGCACGACCAGCCCACGCTCGCCCTGGACCGCGATGGCCAAGTTGATTCCTTCGAGTTCGACAATCTCCTGACGATCGACATCCAGTCGCGCGTTGAGGACCGGGTACTCCTTCAGGGCCGCCACGACGAACCGGGCGAGGTGGGCAAGAATCCCCGGGCCCGGATCGCCGGGCAGGCGACTACTCTCGCGCAGTTCCCAGAGGCGCGTCGCATCCACATCGACCCACACGGTCGCCTCCGGGATCTCAGATCGACTGCGGCTCAGTGCCGCGGACACTGCCTTGCGGAATCCATTGAGCGGAATCCGTCGTTCGGCCGCGTTCTCTGCGCCTGGCGGGACAGTGCTTCGGACAATGGGGGCGGCGAGCTGGCGCTCGACGTCAGCCCTGGTGATGACTCCGCCCCGCCCCGTGGGCGTGACGCTCTCGAGATCGAGCCCGTTCACTCTCGCAAAGTTCCGGACGAGTGGGGAGATCACAAGACGCGAGCCGCGAGCCGCCTGTTCGCGGCGCTCGGACACAGGGCTCAGAGTAGGGGTGCGCGAACGACGGCTGCGAGCTCTTGAAGGTCCGCCGGAAGTGCCGTACCCGATAAGAACGTTTCCCGAGCCACCCCCCTCCTCCTCGCGATAGGCAACAGCAGCGATCGAAGCGCTGGAAACGGCCGCCGGCTCACGCTCGGGCACGAACTCGGCGACCGTGATCAGGGGCTTACCGACGTCGAGGGTCGAACCCTCTGCGGCATGCAACGTGGCGACTAGACCGGCGTACGGTGAGGGGACCTCAACGAGGGACTTCGCAGTCTCCACCTCGACGATGCTTTGGTCGACTGACACGACATCACCCTCGGCGACAAGCCAGCGAACGATCTCAGCTTCGGTGAGGCCCTCGCCCAGGTCGGGAAGAAAAAAGGTCTGGTCAGCCATCAGTCGTCCCACTGGAGGTCGTCGACAGCGTCGAGCACTCGATCGACGCCAGGGAGCTGAAAGTGCTCGAGCTTTGGCGGCGGGTACGGGATGTCGAATCCGACGACTCGGCGAATCGGCGAAGCCAGTGAGTGGAAACAGCGCTCAGTCACACGCGCGACGATCTCCGACGAGACGCTCGCGAAACCCGAGGCCTCCGCGACCACCACCGCGCGTCCCGTCGAACGAACCGCCGCGCAGACGGTCTCGTCGTCGAACGGCACGATCGACCTCACGTCGACGACCTGCAGGCTGCGCCCTTCTTGGGCGGCCACGTCAGCTGCCTCGAGCGCGACGGGCACTGCGGGTCCGTACGCGATGAGCGTGGCATCCGTGCCCTCGCGGCGTACGACGGCCCTGCCGATCCCGGGCACCGACGAGTCGCCCAAGGTGACCTCTTCCTTGCTCCAGTAGAGCTTCTTCGGCTCGAGGAAGATGACCGGATCAGGTGAAGCGATGGCCTCCCGAAGCAGCGAGTAGGCGTCGCTCGGTGTCGAGGGTGCGACCACATGGAGGCCAGGCGTGTGGGCGTAGTAGGCCTCGGAGGAGTCGCAGTGGTGCTCGACACCGCCGATGCCCCCTGCATAGGGAACTCGGATGACGATCGGCAACGACATCCGACCGCGGGTCCGGTTGCGCATCTTGGCGACGTGGCTGACGATCTGCTCGAACGCGGGGTATGCAAAGGCATCGAACTGCATCTCAACGACCGGGCGCATGCCGTTCATGGCCATTCCAATGGCCATTCCGACGATCCCCGCTTCCGCGAGGGGAGTGTCGAAGCAACGATCCTCGCCCAGATCAGCAGTGATCCCGTCGGTGACGCGGAAGACGCCGCCGAGCTGACCGACATCCTCCCCAAACATCAAGACAGTTGGGTCGTCGGCCATCGCGTCACGCAGCGCCCGATTGAGCGCCTGCGCCATCGTGAGCTTCACGTGCTCCATCTCGTTCACGGTCATCAGTGCGCTCCTTCTCGGCTCAGCTCGTCGGCGACTACCGCCATCTGCTCCACGAGTTGCGGCGTGGGCTCGGCGTACACATGCGCGAACAGGGCGAACGGATCCGGTTCGACATCGCGATTGAGGCCGTCACGCACGTGCGTGGCGAGTTGCTCCGCGCGCGCGGCAAACTCCGCCAGCTGCTCGTCGGTAAGGAGGCCCCGGTCGCGGAGGTGCGTCTCAAGCCGCGTGATCGGGTCTCGCCCGGCCCAGGCCTGCACCTCCTCGTCCTCGCGGTAACGCGTGGCGTCGTCGGCATTGGTGTGGGCCTGCATCCGATAGGTGTGCGCCTCGACCAACTGCGGCCCGTCCCCGGCACGCGCACTCGCGACGGCATCGCCAAGCACGGCGAGCAGTGCTGCCAGGTCGTTCCCATCGACTCGCTGGCCCGGGATTCCGTAACCGATCCCCTTATGGGCAAGGGACGGTGCCACCGACTGACGTGCGAGAGGGACGCTAATCGCGTACTCGTTGTTCTGAATGAAGAACACCACGGGCGTCTTGAAGACAGCCGCGAAGTTGAGGGCCTCGTGGAAGTCGCCCTCGCTCGTTGCCCCGTCCCCAGTCATCGCCATGACGACCGTGGGCTCGCCGCGGAGCTGAGCCGCGTGCGCTACGCCGACCGCGTGCAGCAGTTGGGTAGCGAGGGGCGTGGTCGCGGGGGCAACCTTGTGCTCGTAGGGGTCGTATCCGGAATGCCAGTCACCCTTCAGCAGGGTCAGCACTTCGACCGGGTCGACACCGCGACCCACCACAGCCACGGTGTCTCGGTACGTCGGGAAGAGCCAGTCCCCTTCGGTCAGTACTTGAGCAGCGGCGACCTGACACGCCTCCTGGCCGTGCGACGACGGGTACACGGCCAGCCGCCCCTGCCGCACCAGCGCATACGCCTGGTCGTTGAGCCGCCTGCCCGTAATCAAGCCGTCGAACGCCCTGACGAGCGCCTCGTCAGCGGGCGCGGGGTACCTCAGCGACTCCACCGAATGGCCGTGCGCGTCGACAAGCGTGACAGGTTCGGCGGACGGAAGGAGATGGTCGTGTGTCATGCAAGAATGGTCCCCTTCTTGCCATTCAGATTCCATATCGGCCTGGAATGCGAGAATATGTAGCCTATAGTGGCCAGTTTAAGAGCCGAACATCCAAAAACGGTTCGTGCTAGAACGAAGGATGAGACGAGTGGCCAACAGCTTGGACACCACTGACGAGCGGATCCTCGCTGAGCTCACCAGGGATGGGCGCATGTCCATGCGGACCCTTGCCGAGACCCTGCACATCTCGCGAGCCAACGCCTACGCTCGCGTCGAGCGCTTAACCAGGGACGGTGTAATCCGAGGCTTCCGGGCCGACGTCGACCCCGTCGCGAGCGGGCTGGGAACGACCGCCTACGTCACCCTGAGCCTTCGTCAGGCGGACTGGCGCGAGGTCCGCGAACGACTGTGCGCCCTCGAAGGCATCGTGCACATTGGGCTCGTCGGCGGTGAGTTCGACGTTATCCTGCTCGTCAGGGCGCGAGACAATGGCGACCTCCGGAGGTTGGTGCTCGACGAGATCCAGGGCATGCCCGGGGTGCGCAGCACACGCACGTTGCTGGTTTTCGAGGAGCCACAGCCGCTAGTCCGAAGCTAGGCAGCGCACCGCGTCAAAGTGTCCTGACGGCGTTGCCGCCGCTGTGGCTCCGCGCATCTGAACGTCGGACTCACTCCCGATCACTTTCACCGATTGGGCGATCGCCGGCATCCTCTGCCCGGACGCCTCCCTCAACAGCTCGCGCATCCTCAATGTCTCCGATTCCCGCGAACCGCCCACTCTCGGAGCGGAGCGTGACCCATGTCACCTACTGCCCAGTAGGACTGCCCCCACCGCGGCGAGTCACTAGCGTGACTGGCACTGAAGGTTCAGGACCCACCAGCCACCACGCGCTGACCGAGCCGGCCTTCGTGGACACGGACACGGCTCGGGACGGCTCCGGTCACTGCGGACACCACGGCGATCCCGGGGCACTGCGGACGTCCGATGACCAGTTCGCGGCGACACTGCAGCCTACTGACGGTCACTACCTGCGCGGCGTACGCCGCCTCCGAGCAGATATCCGGGTCCCTCATGTCCGCACCACCCCACGCCCCGACCACGTCGCCTTGCGAGATCTGCTGGGCGGAGGTGGCCACTCACCTCTATGGGTTCCATCGCGAGTGGCACCGGGCCCAGACCGTGGGGCATGCGTCGATCGAGGAGCGGATCCTGCGTCGGGCGACCGTCGCTGCCACCGACGTCGTCCGCGACCGGTTGGCCGCACTGGCCGAGACGACGGGGACCCCGTCGTGATCCGGCTGCGCTGCCTGACCGCGGTGGTCACCTCAGTCGTCGTACCCGCCGGAGGTCATCTCGTCGACCTCAGTCGGCGCGCGGTGTCGTCGGGCTGGCAGTCGCGCCCTGCACTCCAGCGACGACCGGGCTGGTCTCCTCGACCCGACGAGTGCCTGTACGGCGACTGGCTCGGGTGAGACCCATGCCCGGCTGGAGCGCGCGCGACGACGGATCGGCAACGGTTCAAGGGGTTCCGTGGTCTGGACACGCGTCTCACGTACTCGCCAGTCAACTAGAGACACCGACGCCATCCCCCTAGCCTCGGCGTGCTCGCCCCACCGGCTTGGTCCCCGACCCCCGTGGTGTGCTGATGACGGTGGGGCGAGTGCGCCGACGGAGTTCTGCCTTCCGTCGTGATCGCTCGAGTCGTCCCGCCCCGTTCGCCCGGGGCGGGACGACCTGCGACAGCAGTCAGCGACCGGCCGCCGGGGCTTGCTCGTCGACGTAGATCGTGCCGCCGAGCTCGAGGAACTCCGCCGACTTCTCCGCGAACCGGTCCCGGACGTCCTGGCTGATCCGCATGGAGCAGAACTTCGGGCCGCACATGGAGCAGAAGTGCGCGGTCTTGGCGCCCTCGGCGGGCAGCGTTTCGTCGTGGAAAGACTGGGCGGTCTGCGGGTCGAGGGACAGCGCGAACTGGTCGTTCCAGCGGAATTCGAAGCGGGCCTTGGACAACGCGTCGTCCCAGTCCCTGGCGTGGGGGTGGCCCTTGGCGACGTCGGCGGCGTGCGCGGCGAGCTTGTAGGTGATGACGCCGGTCTTGACGTCGTCGCGGTCCGGGAGGCCGAGGTGCTCCTTGGGGGTGACGTAGCAGAGCATCGCGGTGCCGTGCATGGCGATGGTGGCCGCGCCGATGGCGCTGGTGATGTGGTCGTAGCCGGGCGCGACGTCGGTGGCGAGCGGCCCGAGGGTGTAGAACGGCGCGCCGTGGCACCAGTCCTGCTGGAGCCGGACGTTCTCCTCCACGAGGTGCAAGGGGACGTGGCCGGGGCCCTCGACCATGACCTGGACGTCGTGGGCCCAGGCGCGCTCGGTCAGCTCGGCCAGGGTGCGGAGCTCGGCGAACTGGGCCGCGTCGTTGGCGTCGGCGACAGATCCGGGACGCAGCCCGTCGCCGAGGCTGAAGCTCACGTCGTAGGCCGCGAAGATCTCGCAGAGCTCGTCGAAGTGGGTGTAGAGGAAGTTCTCCTCGTGGTGGGCCAGGCACCAGCCGGCCATGATCGAGCCGCCGCGGGAGACGATGCCGGTGACCCGCTCGGCGGTCAGCGGCACGTGGCGCAGCAGCACGCCGGCGTGGATGGTCATGTAGTCGACGCCCTGCTCGCACTGCTCGATGACGGTGTCGCGGAAGATCTCCCAGGTGAGCTTGTCGGCCTCGCCGTCGACCTTCTCCAGCGCCTGGTAGATCGGGACGGTGCCGATCGGGACCGGGCTGTTGCGCAGGATCCACTCGCGGGTGGTGTGGATGTCGTCGCCGGTGGAGAGGTCCATGACGGTGTCGGCGCCCCAGGTCACCGCCCAGGTCAGCTTGTCGACCTCCTCGGCGATGCTGGAGGTGACCGCGGAGTTGCCGATGTTGGCGTTGATCTTCACCAGGAACGCCTTGCCGATGACCATCGGCTCGGCCTCGGGGTGGTTGACGTTTGCGGGGATGATCGCGCGGCCGGCGGCCACCTCGGAGCGGACCAGCTCGACCTCGCAGCCCTCGCGGCGGGCGACGTACTGCATCTCGGCGGTGACGATCCCGGCGCGGGCGTAGTGCATCTGGGTGACGGTGGCGCCGTCGACCGCGCGGCGGGGCGGGTTGCGGGTGCCGCGCCACTCGTCGCGGGCTGCGCCGCGGCGTACGGCGGAGCGGCCGTTGTCGTGCAGCTGCGCCTCGCGGCCGGCGTAGGTGGTGGTGTCGCCGCGGCCCTCGATCCAGCCGGCCCGGAGCGGTGGGAGGCCGACCTCGGGGTCGCTGCCGGGGCCGGCGGTGCAGTAGCGGTCGAAGGTCTCGCCGTTGGTGAGGGCGACGCGGGTGACGGGCACCCGCATGTCGCCGTGCTCGCCGGGGTCGCCGTGGTCGACCAGGACGCGGGTGTGCGCGGGGTGGACATTCATGCGGGTTCTCCTGTGGGGGTTGTGTGGGCGACGGGTCCCCGGCCGCGGCCGAGGGTCCAGCGCCTGCTGACGTCGAGCTGCCGGACCGTGAAGAGCCCGGCGTGGTGGACCGCTGCGTCGAGGTCGGCGCCGCGGGCGAGGTGGGCGGCGAGCGCTGCGCTGAACGTGCAGCCGGTGCCGTGGTCGTTGGTCGTGGGGACGGCGCGGTGGGTGCGGGCGACCGGGCGCTGGCCGGGCAGGGCGAGCCAGTCGGTGCAGGTGCCGCGGGTGCCGCCGCCGGTGAGGACGACGGCCGGGCCGGTGTCGGCGAGGGCGGCCGCGGCGGTCGCGGGGTCGGTGGCCCGGCCGAGCAGGACCGCGGCCTCGTGGGCGTTGGGGGTGATGACGGTGGCGGCGGGGAGGAGGTGGGCCCGGTAGGCGGCCACGACGTGCTCGTCGCCGAGCACGACGCCGCTGGTGGCGACCAGCACGGGATCGACGACGAGCGGGCGTCCGGCGAGCCAGCGGGCCAGGAGCTCGACGACCTCGGGGCTGCCGAGCATGCCGGTCTTGACGGCCGCCACGGGGAGGTCGTCGAGGACGGCGTCGAGCTGGGCCTCGACGCTGGCCAGCGGCACCGGGTGCACGTCGCGGATGCCGGTGGTGTCCTGGGCGGTGACGGCGGTGACCACGCAGGCGCCGTGCAGCCCCAGCGCCGCGAACGTCGCCAGGTCGGCCGCGATCCCGGCCGCTCCCCCGGAGTCGGTGCCGGCGACGGTCAGGGCGACGGCGGGGGTCATGCCAGCTCCGCGAGCAGGCGGGCCACGACGTCGGCGGGGTCGGCGGCGCGCATGACGGCTCCCATGACCGCGACCCCGTGGGCGCCGGCCTCGACGGCCGCCCGGGTGTTGCCGGCGTCGATCCCACCGAGGGCGAAGACCGGGATGCCCGAGTCGTCGGTGAAGGCGTCGGGCGGCAGCGGCGGTCCGTGGCCGGGCTTGCTGGCGGTGGCGGCGTACGGCGAGAGGGTCGCCCACGCGGCGCCGTCGGCGACCGCGCGTCGTACGTCGTCGGCGGAGTGGCAGGACCGGCCGTGCCAGCCGTCCACACGTTCTTGGTGCGCCGCGAGGTGGAGCCCGTGGGCGGCAGGGTCGACGATCCGCGAGGAGATGACGGTGAGGCCGTCCAGCTCGGCGACCCGGGCGAGGAGGGCGCGGCGGTCGCGGGGGCCGAGGTCGTGCTCGCGGACGACGACAGCCTCCAGCCCTGCCTCGACGCACTCCGCGATCGTGCGCGACAGCGACCGGCCCTTGCTGAGCTGGGCCCGATCGGTGAGCAGGAGCAGGCGGGTCCTCACACGAGCTCCCGGCCCGGGCTCGAGGCGCGGGCGGTGGGCCGCTTCGGGATCCGGCCGGCGCCTCGGGCGGCGTGGCCGGCCTCGACCGCCAGGGCCAGCGCGCGGCCCATCGCGACCGGGTCGTCGGCGCGGGTGATCGCGCTGGCGGCGAGCACCGCGTCGCAGCCGAGCTCCATGGCCAGGGCGGCGTCGCTGGCGGTGCCGACGCCGGCGTCCAGCACGACGGGTACGTCGACCGCCGCGACGACCGCCTCGATCGCGTGCGGGTTGAGGATGCCCAGCCCGGAGCCGATCGGGGCACCCAGCGGCATCACCGCGGCACAGCCGACGTCCTCGAGCCGACGGGCGAGCACCGGGTCGTCGGTCGTGTAGGGCAGCACCGTGAACCCGTCGCGGACCAGGGTCGCGGCCGCGTCGAGCAGCTCGACCGCGTCGGGCAGCAGGCTGCGCTCATCGCCGATCACCTCGAGCTTGACCCAGTCGGTGCCGAGCGCCTCACGGGCCAGTCGCGCGGTCAGCACGGCCTCACGGGCGCTCAGGCAGCCCGCGGTGTTGGGCAGCAGCCGCACCCCGGCCCGAGTGAGGGTGTCGAGCAGGCTGCCGTCGCGGGTGGCCGACGTACGGCGGACCGAGACGGTGACGAGGCCGGGCCGCGCGGCGGCGAGGAGCGGCTCCAGCAGCGCCGGGCGGAGCAGGCCGCCGGTGCCGAGGAAGAGCCGAGAGGTGAGCGGGACGCCGGCGATCTCCAGCACGTCGGTCATCCGCCCTGCACCGCCGTGACGACCTCGACGACGTCGCCGTCGCGGAGGAGGGTGACGGTGTGCCGGTCGCGTGGCACTACCTCGCCGTTGACGGCGACGGCGATGCCGCGCCGCCCCCGGACGAGGTCGGCGACGGTGCTCCCGTTGGCGACGACGGCCGGCTGGCCGTTGCGGATGATGTTCACGCGGGTGCTCCTCGGGTCGGGGCGGAGGGGACGGGCAGGACGCGGCGCGGCTCGAGCGCGGGGTGGACGGCGCCGCAGTCGAGGTGGTCGGCGACGAGTCGGGCGGTGAGCGGGGCGAGCAGCACGCCGTGCCGGAAGTGGCCGGCGGCGAGCACGACGGCGGGGTCGTGGGTGGGGCCGACGAGGGGCAGGTGGTCGGCGGTGGCGGGCCGGTCCCGGGCGAGGACCTCGATCAGCTCGGCCCGGTCCAGGCCCGGCACCAGCTCACGGGCCGCCTCGAGCAGCCGGGCGACCCCGCCCAGGGTCGCGACCGGGGGCGCGTCGTGCTCCTCCGAGGTCGCGCCGATGACGACCTCACCTCCGGGCCGCGGCACGACGTAGACCGGGACGCCGTGCACCCAGCCGCGCACCGTGCGGACCGGTGGGTCGTCGGTGCGGGCCCGGACGACCTCGCCGCGGACGCCGTGCACGAGGTGGGTCCAGGGTGCGGGCAGCCGGGCGCCGGTGGCGACGACGGTGACGTCCGGGGTCGTGGCGTCGGCCTCCGCCCGGACCAGCACCCGCGCCAGCAGCGCCGCGACGACGGCCCGTGGATCGACGCTGTGGTCACCGGGCAGCAGCGCTCCCCCGGCGACGCGGGCGGACAAGGTGGGCTCGAGGCGGCGCACGGCGGCCGCGGACAGCAGGTCGCCGCGCACGTCGTGCGACGCCAGCAGCGCCACCTGCCGCTCGACGTCCTGGAGGTCACCGGCGTCGCGTCCCACCAGCAACGTGCCCGTCGTCGTGAGCGGTACGCCGAGGCGTCCGGCCCAGCCCGGCCATAGCGCGAGGCTTGCCATCCCGAGGCGGAGGATCTCCTCCTCGCCGTGCCACACCTCGCTCGAGGGGCTGAGCATCCCCGCCGCGGCATGGCTGGCACCCAGCCCCGGCGCGGGGTCGACCACCTCGACCTCGTGGCCCCGGACGAGGAGCTCGTCGGCGCAGGCCAGGCCGATGATCCCGGCCCCGAGGACCCGCACCCGCATCAGGCGACCGCTGCCACGAGCTCCTTCGCGGCGGCGACCGGGTCGGGCGGCCGCCAGATCGAGCCGATCACGGCGACCCCGTGGGCACCGGCCGCGCGGGCGAGCGCGGCACCGGCCGCGTCGATGCCGCCGATGGCGACCAGCGGCAGCACTCCGGTGGCTGCGGCGACCGCGGCAACGCCCAGCGGCTCGGGCAGGCCCGCCTTGGAGTCGGAGGCGAAGACGGGACCGAAGCCGGCGTAGTCGGCGCCCTGCTCGCGGGCGGCCACGACCTCGGCCCGGGACCGACAGGTCGCGCCGACGACGAGGCCGGGCGCGATCCGGCGCGCGTCGGCCACCGGCAGGTCCGACGCACCGAGGTGCACGCCCGCGGCCCCCGCGGCCAGGGCCACGTCGACCCGGTCGTCGACGACCACGAGGGCGCCGTACTCCTCGACCGCGGCGCGGACCGCGCGGGTCAGGGCCAGCAGGGCGCGGTCGTCGACCGCCTTGGCGCGGACCTGGAAGCCCCCGACGCCGGCCCGGGCGAGGGCCGGCAGCAGGGACAGGTCGTCGGTGGCGTCGACCAGACAGAACAGGCGTGGCAACAGCACGGAACGCTCCTCGCTTCCTTCGCCGGCATGACCCGGATCAGGTTCGACGGTCGGAGCGGAACAGCTCCCTCTCAGCTCGCTGCCGCGAACTCCCGTGGTGGTGGTTCGCAAAACGTAGCGCAACCGATGGCGAGGCGATGTGACCTGTCCGATTCGCGGATCTCCCGCCTACCAAAACACGACCGTGGCATTGCCGCGGCGAGATTCAACCCTGGTCCCGCAGCGAACTCGACGTGCCCAACGCCCTCGAGCCGGGCACGTCTCCGTAGCGAAGTACGTAGTTCTCCGGTCGCGCCCAAAGCCCGCTGGGCGTTCAGTGGGAGCAGTCCCCCACACACCCCGACGCGGAAGGCGAGGCAGTCATGAACATCGATCCGTCCGACACCAGCATGGCCAGGCAGCTGCGCTCGATCCTGCTCGAGCTTGCCCGCCGCGAGGACAGTCGCGCGGCCGACGAGGCTGCGGCCACGCCGTACGGGTCCCCCGGTCCGGCCACCATCCTCGGCCACCGCTCCGCCGCGATGCTGCTGCGCGCAGAGGCCGACCACCTCCTTGCGGGCTGAGGAGGCGTCCCCATGTTCGTGCTGCCGGAAAACGAGAAGTACCTGCGCGACGCGTTCGGCTCTGCACTCCGTGACGGGGCCTGCGTTCTCGACGCCGACCACGAGGTCGGGTACGTCCGCCTGGAGTACGGCACACGACGCGGACCTGACTCGACATACTGGGACGGCTGGTTCACCGTCGCCCGCACCCGCCGCGGCCACCCGCTCCGCGGGAAGGTGATGAACGGGCACCTCGTCCAGCTCATCGGCGGTGCGGCATGACTCGGCACTCCAGTGCCGTGCCCGACGATGCGGCGCCCGCTGAGCCCTGCCACTGTCGTGGCGATTCAGGGCACACCCGTCGCTGGACCAGACCATGCCTGTGCAGCAAATCACCTACTCATGGGTATGCAATGGATCGCAATAGATTCCAGGCCGTGCCCAACCTCGTCAGCGACCAGCGCCTGCAGTGCGCGGTCTGTTCGGCGATGGTGCCCGAACTCCTGATGCCGCTGCACAGCGCATGGCACGAGGACGACGGGGACAGGAACGTCCGCACGCCCGTCACAACGCTCCACCACGAGCCCGGAACCCCAGCAGTCCACGCGCCGCTGCGACGCAGCGTCGGACGCTAGCCCCGGGCCCCACCAGCTGCGGTGTGCCGTCACGACCTCTCTCGAGGCGGCACACCGCAATCCACCCACCCGATCTGCCGCACTTGGTCGCAGGAACCGATGATGATCCGTGCCCGCTGCCTCATCCAGGTCGTCTCGACCATCGGGTGGCCCTTGTTAAGCACCGTGGCCGCCGGCATCGCGCGACGCGTCGGCGTCGACCGTCCTGACGCGCTGACGGTCAGCCCCCACTCTCCGCCTTCATAGCGGGCACCCGACGCGAGTCACCCGCGTCGCCCCGCGGATCCCGGCCCTCATGCCACGTTCGGGGAAGATCACTTAGGTCGCTGGAACCTGCACCCAGCAAATCTCGCACAACTTCACGCCCCCGGCTCATCGGCGATGGCCGCTACCGGTGGCACGGACACCCACACGCAGCCGTGCCCGTCAGGGCCGTTCGATAGAAGGTGCAGTAGAAGTGCTCGCCGTCGGCGCACTCAACCGACGCCTGGAAGTGTGGTCGTTCATTCGTCACGATCGGGTCCTACTGCAGGGAGTCAAGATGGTCGGGTCCCGAGATCGAGGTTCCGAGACCCCGATGGCGCACCGGATGGAGCAACACGCCAGCTTCCCGCGTACTCGTCGGTAGCTAGACGCCTTGTGGCGGGCTTCACACGACCTACCGGCGCCTATCCTCGAGCGCCCCCGCCGACACCCCGGTCACCGACCGAGCCAGCTCGATCAAGATCGTGTACCGCCAGGCGTGCCCCGCCCTCGAGGACTCCCGCACCTCGACGAAGCACCGCTTGCAGTTGACGTTCCCTCAGCCAGGTCCAGCGGCCGAAGCACACGGTTGGGTCGCTCGTGCCACTGTCGATGCAGCTTGACCTCATCGACGCTCGCTCCACGTGTTCGCATGTCATGTCTACCCCGGCGCGTTCTCTGTCGAGAATGCTGGTGGCCCCCGACCACAAGCAGTCGATGCAATGGGGTCACAACCCAAGTTCGGGTTCTGGGGACTCCCTAGATCGGTGGAGAATTCGGGTGACTCTCCCCTTGGATCCAGGGGACGCAGGGCTGCGACAACACGCGCCCTGGCACCGCGATGCCCGAGCACGCTAGTGACTCAGGATGCTATTGACCCGCCCCGCCTATCTCCCTCCCCTGCGTGCCTACGACGCTGAGGGGAGCGACGACGGAGCCGCTGCTCTCGTCGTGATTACACGGGGCCGTCCCGTCCCGTCACCAGGGCGGACGGCCTCGTGGTGACGTCGGCATTGCCAAGACGAACTCCGTGGCGTCGAACTGCCCGTGACAGTGCCGACAGTTGGCGATGTCCCCAGGACGACGAACCCCTGTGGTCGAGCTCGATCCCTAGAAGCGCTAATGGCTGAGACGGGGGTGGCCAATTCCTCGCCCGACGGCAAGCACGCGTGGCTCCGGATGTACGCCGGCAAGTTGAACAGTTGAGATTGCCGAATGTTGGCGCACAGACGCCGATGATCTGGTGGGTTTGCGCCCCGGAGCATCGGAAGCCACTGCTGTGGATCCGGGTCGCGGTGCGGCGCGGCGGTCTGGCGATGGCACATGAGGACCGCGCGATGCGCCCTGTAGGCCATGGCGGCACCGGCCTTCACGGGGAAGCCCCCTTCTGTGGACTACTCGAGGCCCGCCGCGGGGGCGGCGTTCGCCTGAGTTTCGTGGCTGGACCCTGGGGTGCCCGTCCGCCCCGGCAGCCTGTCCGCTTTTCTGGTAGGGAGCCGCGCCCTCCGCTGCGCATCCCTTCCGGCCGTCCCGCCCAACGGCCCGGTCGTAGCGATGACATAGCGGTCTCGGTAGGCAGCGACGGTGGTGAGTGCCGCTCTCCAAAGACCCCACTCAACCGCATCCAACGGGTCAATGCCGAGGCCACGACCCCCGTCCGCCAGCAGACGAGCCCGAAGGGCTATGAGTAGTCTTCGCTGTTCCAGTGCGTGTCGGTGTTCGCCTTCCATCGGCCCGAGAGCCTCGGGAATGAGGCCAGCGATGAGCCGCGGCGGTGGTGAGGCGGGATCTGGCGAACTCGGACTCGCGGCTGTGTCGACTCGATAGCGGATGACGGCGGCCATGTCGTCGGCGTCGTCGAGTGGGTGCTGTGTGACGACCCGGGGCAGGAGCTGTTCGAGGTTGTGGTGGTGGGCCTCGGCCTGGCGGAGGGCGGCGGTCAAGGGCCCAAAGGCTGTTGACGAGGCCGCGGCGCGGAGCTGTTTCGGGGTGAGTCCCGAGCGCCGGAGGAGGTCGACGAGCCTGTCACGTTGGGCGGCACTGGCGACGGTCTCGTACTCTGCCGCGAGCTGAGCAATCGAGGTCCAGGTCTCTTGCTCGATCTGCATGATCTGGTGCGCCGACAGCTCGGCGCCCGAGTGCTGTAGGACCCCGAAAATGACCGTCCCCGCGTTGCCGCCCTCAACGTCCGCGGTGGGGTGGGTGTCGTCGGGCCGGTCGAGGGCAACGTAGGCGATGTTGGAGTCTCGGCCACGGGTCATGGAAACGTAGAGGTTCTCTCGGGTTGTCGATGCGGAGGCGACGACGTGTGCGGTGTCGACGGTGATGCCTTGTGCGCGGTGGGCGGTGACCGCGTAACCGAGTTCGACGTGCTGGGCGACGTACTCTGGCGGGAGCACGACAGTCGCCGACAGCCGGTGCCAGGTGCGACGGACCGCGAGTGAACCGTCCTTGCGAACGGCGGTCACTGTCCAGCGGTCACCGTTGCGGACCCAGCCGCCGTTGAGGGCCCGGAGACGGCGGTCGTTCTTGCGGGTGATCACGAGGTCACCGGCAGAGGCGTGTGCTCCCTTGGCGAGCTCGACCTCGGGCCCGCAGGCGTCGTCGTAGGTGAGGATTCGGTCGGCCCGGGCGCGGGCGTTCAGGGCGAGGACCGAGCTGGTGGCGTCGGTGACCAGGATGCTGTCGAGTCCCCTACGGACGTCAGCACACCAGGCGGTGTAGGCCGCGTCGAGCATCTGGTCGGTCGTTCCGTCGCGGAGACGCCCGTGGTTGGCATAGGTGTCGATGACCTCGACTTCTCCGCGGCGCAGCGCCGTGGTCGCGTGCTTCTCCCACGCGTGAGTGAAGCGGTGGATTTCTCTCAGGACGGGAACGTCGCTGCCCCGGGCTTCGACGAGCATCGAGAACGCGCCACCGGCATCGACGGACTGCAGTTGGGCGTCGTCGCCGACCAGCAAGACCTTGGCGCCGGCGTTGACAGCGAGGCCAGTGATCCGGTCCAGGGTGCGGGTGTCGGCCAGGCTCGCCTCATCGATGATCACCAGTTGACCGGTCGCAAAGCCGACTCTCCCTCGGTCGTGGTCGTGGAGCCACTTGGCGGTGTTGTCGCACTCGATGCCTAGGTCGTCGGCCAGTGCCTGCGCGGCGGCCGCTGAGGGCGCGAGCCCGATCACGCTCCCCCGCCCGTACGTCCTGACCCAGGCTCGGGCGAGGGCACGCATCGCCGTCGTCTTCCCGGTGCCGGCGGGGCCGACCAGCAGGTCGAGCCGACGCCCCGTCGCCGCGACCCGAGCGATGGCCTCGGCCTGGTCCCGGCTCAGCCGGCCACGCGCGACGCTTCGGCGGGTGGCGGCCGTGACCGACTCCAGTTCCAGACGTGGCGCAGCCTGCTTCCCCGTCGGCTCGGCCGCCCTGGCCAACAGCCGGTCCTCGAGGGCCAGGATCTCGGTCGAGGAGTAAATCGTGGCATGGCGCGGCCGGAACACCGACGTGCCGTCGTCCCGCCGGAAGGCGGCGGGGCTGAGCGCGAGCTCGGGCGGTGTCAGCGCCACGGAGGCTGCTTCCGCGGCTTCGACAATCAGGCCGACGACCTTCTCGCGGTCCCCCGCGTTGCGGAACCGCCAGCCCATCGTCTGCCTCGAGGCCGACGCCCACAGGTTCCAGTGCCGCCAGGTGGACCGCTGGGTGCTGACCTCGGCCACCACCTGCCGCGCCACCTCGTGGATCCGATCCAACGGGATAGCGTCGACCTCGACGACCCCCGGTGCCGCACCGGAGGCGACGGCACGCGCCCACCGGGCCGGGTCACCGCCAATGATTGTGTCTGTCCGCTGGCGCCACTCCCTGGTCAGGTCGGCCAGGGACCGGATCTCCTTCTCGGGCCTGGTCGCCAGCGTCGCCTGGGCACGGAGCTGGACGATGGTCGCGTTCGAGGGCGCTCGGCCGTGCCGCTCCGCGTACTCCCCGATGAGGCGGTCCTTCTCCTTCTCGATCTCGCGGGTCCGGCTGGAGAACTCCCCGATCAGCCCCTCGGGCACCCCGGCGATCTCCCACTGCAGGTTCCGGTCCACCCCCCGGTCACGCGCCTCCCAACCCACGCCGAACGTGCCGGTCAGCCGGTCGGCGAGCACCGCGTTGTAGTGCGCCGACAACGCGGTCACCGCCGCGTGCACCGGGCGACTGTCCAGGCTGCGCCACCGGCCATCCAGCAGGGCCTGGACCTTGTTCGCGATCACCACATGGGTGTGCAACTGCGGGTCCCCGGCCCGGGAGTCGTAGTGGTCGAACGCCGCCGCCACCACACCCGCGACACCGACCTGGGCGACCGCGCCATCAGTGTTCGCGAAACCCGTCCGGGTGGCGGCGACCTCACGCTCGAAGTAGTCCAGCACCTCAGCCACCGCCGCGTGGTGGGCCTCCACGATCATCGCCTGCAGGTCGGCATCCGCAACGGCCCACAGTACGGAGACCGACTTCGGGACACTGAAGGTGAAGTCGAAACCGGCCACCGGACGCCTGCCGCTCGCTGCCGACTCCTCCGCCTCGATCCGGGCGACCTCGGCGTCGCGTTCCTCACCGCGGACATCGTCCGGAATCTCGGCGGCCCGGGCTGCGATCCGTGTATCCGTGGCCGGGTAGTCGGGGAACGCCCGACCCAGCTGCTCCCCGGTCACCGGGTCTCGTCCCAGACCGATCAACAGGGCCAGCTGCGACTCGTGGACCTGCGCGCCCGGCTTCAGCTGACCGTCCCCCAAGCCACTAAGTCCCGACCCGAGCCAACGCCCAGGCGGGGTGCCGGCCTCGGCGTAGTACCGAGTCAGCGGCGTAGCGAGCCCCCGGTTGCCGTCACCGGCCACCACGCTGCGCAGGAGGTATCGGTAGCCACTGCCGGCTGACATCTTGCGCATCGACACCGTCACGACTCACCCCATTCACAGGCCCAAGGTGCGCACCGTTGTCCACACCCCTCGATCTGCCAACCGTGTGCTGGCGAGATGACTGGTAGACCGAAGGACTTGGGAAGAGGTTCGTACCTGAGTTCCGGTAGCACTCGGAACAGGTGACTGAAGTCAGGAGTCGCCGTTGCGGAAACAGGTGAATCGGTGGCTCAATGGAACCTGGCCGGCGCTTCGAGGCCGTCTCGCAGCGTCGTTCGTGTCCTTCCCAAGCCGTTGGCTTCGGAAGGTGGTGGGCACTCGGGCATGACGAACGTACGAATCCTCGCGATCTCTGCGACCGTGGCACTCCTGCTGGTCGCAGGGACGGGCTGCGCCGACAACGCAGGCGATCCAGCGTCGACCACACCGACTGCGTCGAGCTCTTCCACGGCCCCCTCCAGCGTCGCACCTGTCTCGGACTCGGACACCGCCGCCGCGGCAGCCTCGTCAGTGGTCCGCGCGTACTTCGCGGTTGTTGACCATCTACGCCAGCATCCAAGCAAGTCGTTGGGCACGTTGGCCTCGGCCGCGACCAGTTCTCAGCTCGCAGCTCAGCGGCGGCTGGTCAGCACTGAGCGTTCCAAGGGTCTCCATCAAGTCGGCGACACGCGAGTCGCCGAACTCACTGTGCAGACCGTCAATCTGGACAACTCTGACCCGGCTGCGGGCAAGGTCCCGACAGTCACGATCGATGTCTGCTGGGACGTCACGGACGTCGACATTGTCGACGCGACGGGCAAGTCTGTCGTATCCCCCGGCCGCCCTTCCACGGGCTGGACGCGCTACACGGTCGCCAATTACCACTGGGCAAAGAACCCGTCGAACGGCTGGCGCATCGCCACTGGCCAGGACCTCAAGCAGACGCCATGCGCGCCCTCCTGACCCGCGCCGTCATCGCCTCGCTCGCCATCACGAGCCTGATCGTTGGCGGTCAAGGTTCGGCTGCCGCCGACATGGTGTGCCAGCAGACCGACCCCGCGACGGGGCAGTGCCTGATCTGGGTCGAGGTTCCAGGCACCCCAGGCACCCCAGGCGATCCTGGGGGCGGCGGGCCGAAAGGCACCGGGCCCGGGGCGTCGTGCTACTGGGACCCCGCCAAGCAGGGACTCAGCCAGCCTCCTGCCGGACCGGTGCCCTGCACGTCGGAGTTCGGTTACTGGTCCAACACGTACAACTGCTACATCAAGGCGATGGACCCACAGCCGCCTGCCGACGATCCGGCATGGCAGGGGCACGACCCAGGCGACGGGGCGGTCTACACGTGCTATCAGCCACAGACCGGGATCATCATCAATCTGTGGGCTCAGGATCCGCCCCCGAACTCAGGTATCGGTCCGACGCCACAGCAGGTGGCCCAGATCGCCATCGATTCGATGCGACTCAGTGCCATCAACATCGGCATCGCGCCCGAACCCGGACCGAACAGCATCGGCCTCGTCGGGATGCCAGTGTGGATGTGGGCGAACAATCCCGACAACCACACCTATGGGCCCGCCACGGCCTCGGCGAGCGCCGGTGGAATCAGAGTCACGGCGACGGCTCGAGTCGAACAGATCACCTGGGACATGGGCGACGGCAGCGAGGTCGTGTGCCGGACCCCTGGCACGCCGTACAAGCCGAGTTTCGGCAACCGACGGTCACCGGACTGCGGACACATCTACGACAAGTCCAGCGCACATGAGCCGGGTGGGCAGTACGTCGTCACGGCGACCTCGGACTGGGTGATCACGTGGTCCGGAGCAGGGCAGACCGGGACGATCCGGCTGAACGGCTTGAGCCGTTCGGTCGCCATCACGGTGGGCGAGGCGCAGGTGCTCGTGGAATAGCGAGCCGCGTGAGGGGCGAACGAGGATGACCAACACAACGACGCGAGACGACAGGACGATCGACCTGGGGTCGAGGTCCGCCGCGAATCCCACCGTGCCACCCCCCAAACTTCGTCGTCGGCCGTCCCTGCTCGCCGGCGCGGTCGGGTCCATCTGTCTCGGTGCCCTTCTCGGGGCCTGGGCCTGGACGTCGACCACGAACACCCAGGAGGTGCTGGCAGCTCGGCACACCATCGAGCGCGGCACGGTGATCACGGCCCAGGACCTCGAGCGAGTGCGCATCAATGCCGATCCCGCGCTGGCACCGCTCCCCGGCTCGTCGTACGACGACATCGTCGGGCAGCGTGCCGCCCTCGATATCTCCGCGGGCACCCTGTTGACCGCGGAGTCGACCGCCGAGGCGGTGCTTCCTCCCAGTGGCATGTCCGTGGTCGGAGTCGCTCTCACCCCCGCGCAGGCGCCCGGCGTCGAGCTCCGGGACGGCGACCGGGTCCGGATCGTGGTCACCCCGGGTGAGGGGGCCGCCGCCCCGTCGGGGTCCCCCACCTTCAGCGAGGCGGAGGTAGTCGGTAGCCACGTCGACCAGGCGACGGGACAGCTTGTTGTCGACCTCCTCGTCCCCCACGTCGATGCCGCCGTCCTGGCCGCGCGAGTGGCAACCGGGAATGTCGCGCTTGTCCTCGACTCCGGGGAGCGCTGATGGCGGTCATCGCGCTGTGTTCGGCCTCGGGCTCCCCCGGGGTCACCACGACGGCGGTTGGTTTGGCACTGCTGTGGCCCCGCCCGGTTCTCCTGGTCGAGGCAGACCCGACCGGCGGCTCCGGGCTCCTCGCCGGCTACTTCCGCGGCGCGAAGGAGTACGGCGTGGGCCTTCTCGAGCTGGCGCTCTCCCCACTCGATGTTGCCGAAACGCTTCCCCAAGCGGTGCAGCCGATCGAGGGCTCACATGCGTCGTACGTCGCTGGCACCCGGTCCCACGCCCAGGCAGCCGGATTGCGCGACCTCTGGCCCCCGCTCGCGGCAGCACTCTCCGACCTCGACGAGCAGGGCCAGGACGTGATCGTCGACGGCGGGCGGCTCGGCCTAGCGGGCTCCCCAGAAGTCATCCTGGCCGCAGCAGATCTCACCGTGCTGATGACACGGTCGACCCTTCCGGCCCTGGCCGCAGCCCGTTCGCGCGCTGCGAGCATCCGCCGAGACCACCTCTGGCATGACCCGGCGGTGCTACTTGTCGGTGAGGGACAGCCCTACCGTTCCCACGAGGTCGCGAAGGTCCTCGGCCTCCCTGTCATCGCCGACGTGGCTGACGATCCCGAATCCGCAGCCGTCTTCTCCCGGGGCGCGACTCCCGGCAAGACCTTCCCGTCCGGGGTGCTGACCCGCAGCCTCCACGCCACGATCGCATCCCTCCAGGCCCAGATCGCACGTGGCCGCTTCGCCCTACTTGCGCGGGCCACACCATGACGAGCCAGCGCTGGACCGAAGCAACCGACCTGCGACGGCTTCCGCTCTTCGCCGACGAGCACACAGTCCCGCAGCCACACCGTCTCGACTATGCCGTTGCGGTCAGCGCCGAACCTGCCACCGACTCCGCGGACATCGACTGGGCCCTGGTCGCAGCCATCCGCGCACAAGCATCCGAGCAGCTGAGCCGGGCCGTCGCTGCGGACCGTGGCCGACTCGACAAGGCAACCCAGGAGGAGCTCGGACGTTCCATCGTGCTCGATCTGGTCGACTCCTCGATGGCCGAGCGCGTCAACGCCGGGGAGTCGGCGTGGACCCTCGCGGAACAGGAGGCTGTGGCTCGAGCGGTCTTCGATTCCCTCTTCCGCCTCGGGCGACTGCAGCCGCTGGTGGACGACGACCGGATCGAGAACATCATCATTGCCGGACATGACAAGGTCCGGCTCGAGCTCATCGACGGCTCGCTGACACCTGGCCCCGCCGTCGCGGACTCAGACGAGGAGCTCATCGACTTCCTCGTCTTCCTCGCCTCTCGCAGCGAGGTCAACGCTCGCGGCTTCTCCGAGGCGCAGCCGCGTCTCCATCTGCGACTCGATGGCGGGGCTCGGCTGGCGGCGGCTGCGTGGGTAACCCCGCGCCCCTCGGTCGTCATCCGCCGGCACCGGCTCATGACGGTCACCCTCGACGACCTCGTGGCGCGCGACATGCTGACCTCGGTGGCCGCTTCTTTCCTGCGTGCAGCCGTCCGCGCGCGGAAGTCGATCGTGGTCTCAGGCAGCCAGGGCGCGGGCAAGACCACACTGGTGCGAGCCCTGTGCGCCGAGATCGATCCCGCAGAGGCCATCGGCACCTTCGAGACCGAGTACGAACTGCACCTCCACCAGCTCGACCGGCACGAGATCGTGCACGCGTGGGAGGCACGCCCCGGCTCCGGGGAGCGCGGGAGCGACGGTCGCCAGGCGGGCGAGTTCACCCTCGACGAAGCCCTGGTCGACTCCTTCCGGTTCAACCTGTCGCGCCAGATCGTCGGCGAGGTCCGCGGCCGCGAGATCTGGGCCATGATCAAGGCAATGGAGTCCGGCACCGGCTCCATCTCGACGACACACGCCTCGGATGCGGCGGCCGCCGTCCGCAAGCTCGTCACCTGCGCCATGGAGGCCGGGCCGCACATCACCCAGGCGCTGGCCACGAGCAAGCTCGCCGCAACCGTCGACCTCATCGTCCACCTCGACATGAACACGACGACCCAGGGCCGCACCTCCCAGCGCCGTCGCCGAGTGGCCGAGATCATCGCGCTCACCCCGGGCGAACGCGAGACCGGATACGCGACGACGCAGGTCTTCCGGACCGCTGCAAGCGGAGTCGCGGTGCCGGCGGTCCTGCCCGACGACTACCGCCCTCTCGTCACCCACGGCTTCGACCTCGCCGGCTACCTCGCGGCTGACGGTGCCGGGTCATGATTCCGCTGATCCCAGCCCTCGCCGGAGCGTTGATGGTCGCCGGGCTGATCGGCCTGGTCGCTGGCCTACGCCCCGCACCGGCCGTCGAGTCTGCGCCGACCGGTTCCCGGAGCGTGACGCGGCTGCGTACGACGTCTCGCCGCACAAAACTGTCACTCCTGGTCGGCTTCGGTCTCGGCTTGATCGCCTGGCTCATCACGGGGTGGCCCCTGGCCGTCCTCCTCACGCCGGTCGCAGCAGTTGGACTGCCGACGCTCCTGACCGCGCCTCGGGCCGCCGACCGGATCGAGCGGCTCGAGGCGATGGAGGAATGGACCCGAGCCCTGGCCGGCGTCCTGACCGTCGGCGTCGGCCTGGAACAGGCGCTGGTCGCCACCCTTCGCTCCACACCGGCTCCCATCGCACCAGAAGTCGGACGACTTGTGGCGCGCTTGCGGGCGCGCTGGGCGACCGAAGACGCGCTGCGGGCCTTTGCCGACGAACTCGATGACCCCACCGGTGACCTCCTGGCCGCGAACCTGGTGCTGGGCGCGAGGCGCCGGGGCGCTGGGTTGGCCAGCGTCCTGGAAGGCCTGGCCGAGTCGGTCTCGGCCGACGTACGCGCTCGTCGACAGGTCGAGGCGGACCGGGAGAAGCCCCGTGCCACCGCCCGGTGGGTCACGCTCATCAGCGCGTCGGTGTTGGTGCTGCTGGCGGTGTCGGGCACCTACGTCGAACCGTATCGGTCATCGTTCGGCCAGCTGACCCTGGTGGTGCTGCTCTCGGCCTACTTTGCGACCCTGGTCTGGATGCGGCGGATGGCGATGGGGCGGCCACTCCCCCGGTTCCTCAAGCCGCGCGAGGTGTCGCCATGACGACCGGCCTCCAGGTGATGCTCCTCGCCGGAGGGCTGGTCGGCCTCGGCGTGGCCCTCCTCGTGATCCGTCTCGTACCCGCGCAGCCAGACCTCGCCGACGCGCTGGCTCGCCTGACACCGGCCCGTCCGAGCCTGCCGAGTGCCACCGCCGGCCCGGTGGTCGGGAAGGAGAGGCTCGGTGTTTGGGCGATACGCGTGCTGCCGCCGGGCCTCTGGGTGCGAACGCCACACCGGGAGCTGGCTGTCCTGCGGATCCCGCTAGCGCGTTTCTACGGCGAGAAGCTCACCTTCGCTGCCATTGGCCTGGTCTTGGCTCCGCTGCTCGCCTGGTTCTTCGACCTCCTCGGCCTGGGTCTGCCGATCGCGATCCCCGCGCTGGCGTCGCTGGGCCTTGCCGCGACGATGTTCTTCCTGCCCAACTACAACGCGATCGACGAGGCCCGCAAGGCCCGGCTCGAGTTCACCCGCGCCCTGGGTGCCTACATCGACCTGGTGGCCCTCGAGCGCCACAACGGGTCCGGGGTGCGGCAGTCCATGGAGGCCGCCGCCCAGGTCGGGGACTCGTGGGTCTTCCAGCGGCTCAGCGAGGAGCTGACCCGATCGCGGTGGTCGGGCCTGCCGCCGTGGGACGCCCTGCACATGCTCGCCGAGGAGCTCAGCCTCCCCGACCTCGACGACTTCGCCAACATCATGCGGCTCTCCGGCGAGGAGGGCGCGGGGGTGTACACCACGCTGCGCGCGCGGTCCTCCGCCATGCGGAGCGCGATGTTGAACGACGAGATCGCCGAGGCCAACGCGGCCGGTGAGCGGATGACGATCCCCGGCTCACTGCTCGGCGTCATCTTCATGGCCCTGCTGGTGGCGCCCTCCCTGCTCCGGATGTTCAGCAGCACCTGACCCGCGGGACGACCCGACGACGACGAGGACAAAGAGGATGACGAAAGGAAGCACATGAACCGACCACTCACCGCCCTGGTGACCATCCAGCTCGCCCTGGAAGTCCGCAGGCTGCGAAACGAACGAGGTTCGGTCACCACCGAGCACGTGCTCTGGGCGGTCGCCGTCATCGCGATCGTCGCCATCGTCGTCGCAGCGGTGAAGGCATATGTCACGAGCCAGGCCGGCAACCTCAAGTAGGCGGCCCGACGACCGCGGCTCGGTCTCGATCGAGCTCGTGATCCTCCTGCCCGTCCTCTTCGCGGTGATGTTCCTCGGGATGCAGGCCGCGCTGTACTTCCACGCTCGCACCGTCGCCATCGCCGCGGCACAAGAAGGGGCACGCGCGGCAGGAGCGGAGCACGGCGAGGCCGCCGAAGGCACCCGGGCCGCCGACGCCTTCGTCGCCGAGGCGGGTGGAGACGACGTCCTGCGGGACGCCACGGCCACCGCGGACCGCACCACGACGACGGCCACCGTGACCGTGCGCGGCATCAGCCTGAGCGTGATCCCCGGCTGGAACCCGGTCGTGCATCAGAGCGCAACCGTTCCCGTCGAGAGGGTGACGGCCCCGTGACGTTTGTGAGGTCAGCACGAGACGACCGGGGCTCAGCCGCCATCGAGGCCGTGATCGGTGTCCCGACCTTCATGCTCTTTGTCGGCCTGATCATCCTCGGGGGCCGCACGGCGACCGCCCACCAGGCGCTCGAGTCTGCGGCCGCGGACGGTGCCAGGTCTGCGTCCCTCGAGCGGACGGCGAGCGACGCGGCGAGGGCCGCCGAACAGGCTGCACGGTCCAGCCTGGCCAACCAGCAGATCCACTGCGCTCGGGTCGATGTCGAGGTCGACTCCTCCGGCTTCCAGACGGCCGTCGGCCGGGACGCGTCGGTATCGGTGAGCGTCACCTGCCGACTCGACCTCTCCGATCTCTCGATTCCCGGAGTGCCCGGCACCCGAACCCTGCACGCGACCGTGTCCAGTCCGATCGACACCTGGCGGGAGCGATCATGAGCCCACGTCGTGACGAGCGCGGCTCGGTGACGGTCTGGCTGGCCCTGGCGAGCTTCGTGATGATGGCGCTGGTCGGTCTCGCCGTGGATCTGGGCGGCCAGGTGCACACCCAGCAGCGCGCCCACGATCTCGCGGCTCAGGCCGCCCGCGCGGGCGGGGAGCAGGTGCAGGCGGCTCCGGCCATCGAGGGCAGGTACGTGCGCATCGACGTTGCGGCCGCCCGCAGGGCCGCGCAGGCGTACCTCACCGCGGCCGGGGTCGAGGGCACGGTGTCGATCCTCGGGGGCGACACGATCACCGTCACCGTCACAGACGACTACACACCGCAGTTCCTCGTCTTCCTGGGCATCAAGCGCCTCGACGTCAGCGGCACGGCGTCGGCCCGGCTCGTCCGCACCCTCGGAGGGACAGAACAATGAGCACCCTCAGGTGCCGCATCATCGGCCTGTGCGCCACGCTCGCGCTGCTCGTGATGGTGGTCGCAACCCCAGTCGTGCTCGTCGCGATCCGTGCCGTCCCAAGCCCGGGTGACTTCTCACCGAACCGCCTGACCAGCCCCGACGACGGCACTCTGGCCGTCGCTGTGATCGGCGTGGTGGCGTGGCTCGCCTGGCTTGTCTTCACCACGGCCGTCGCCCTCGAGCTCGCGGCGCGCACCCGCCGCATCCGCGTCCCGCACCTTCCCGGCCTGGCGATTCCGCAACTGGCGGCGGGCCGACTCGTCGCGCTCGCGTCACTGTTGTTCGTTGCCGTGCCCACCGGTAGCCAGGTTCCCCTGCCTACCCCGACGGTCGCGGTCGTCCCGGTCCACACCACGCTCGAGCAGCCGCGGATCAACCACATCGACACCGTCACACCGACTGTCAGACTGGCAGCGGCCCCATTGCTGGCTGAGGTTCAGGCACAGACGGACGAGACGATCCCCTACACAGTGAGGCGCGGTGACAGCCTCTGGAAGATCGCCCAGCAGCAGCTCGGCGAAGGCCGCAGGTACGACGAGATCGTCGCCCTGAACGAGGCCGTCCTGCACGGGCGCCCCGACTTCATCACAGCCGGCACCGTGCTGCGGATCCCCCACGTCACGCCCTCCGCCGAGCAGGAGACGTACGTCGTCCAGCGGGGAGACACGCTGTCCGAGATCGCCGAGGTCCAGCTCGGCGACGCGTCGGCATACCCAACGATCTTCGAAGCGTCACGCGAGATCGAGCAGCCGGACGGCGGACGCCTCACGGATCCCGATCTGATCCGACCCGGCTGGCGCCTGACGATCCCTGGCCATGCTGACGGGGACGAACCCGACGAGCAGCGCCCCGCCGACCCGTCAGCTGCGATCCACGCCGACCCGACGGCCCCCATCGACCGGGAGGACCCGCCGCCGACCTCGCCAGCGCCCACCGATGGCCCGACGAACCTCGCCGACACCGACGGAACCAGCACGCCCGGCTGGCTCCTACCCGGGCTCGCGGGTGCCGGCGCAATCCTCGCCGGCTCGCTCCTGATCGTGCTGCGGCAACACCGGCGTACCCAGCAGCGCTACCGACGTCCCGGCAGGATCATCGTCTCCACACCGCCTGAGCTCCGCCCGGTCGAGAAGTCCGCTCATCACGCCGGGTCGCTGACGGCGCCGCGGATCGACGTCCTGGACAAGGCCCTGCGCCACCTCTCAACCGCCTGCGCCATGCAGCCGCGACTCCTGGACGCCGAGTTGGGCACAGACAGCATCACCCTGCACCTGGGCAAACCTGCCGTGCTCCCCCAGCCTTGGCATGGGGAACGAACCTCGTGGTCAGCCCGGCTCGACAGCGACTTCGGGACCGACAGCAGTCACCCAGCGCCGTACCCCCTGCTTGTCAGCCTTGGCCAGAGCGACGACGGTGCCCTGAGCCTGGTCAACCTCGAGGAGCTCCGCTCCATCACCGTGACGGGTGATGCCGCCGTGGCCGCGGGGCTCGGGAGGCATCTCGCCGCGGAGCTCTCCCTCAACCCATGGTCGGTCCTCGTCGAGATCGACACGTTCGGCATCGCCGCCGAGCTGGCCACGATCGACCCACTGCGCCTGCACCATCACGACGGCCCTGATGCCGCGTTCCTGGAACGGCTGAGTCGCGACCTCGCGGCCGAAGGCGGGACCGAGGAGCCGGACCGCTTCCGGGCACTCCTGACGACGGCTGAGCAGGATCCACACGCCTTTGGGGAGATCGCGAAGATCCTCACCGCAGGCGTCGGCCGTCCCGGGGGCGCGGTCGTGACCATCGGCGGCGAAGCCTCCGACGACACCGTCGAGATGCACGTGACAAGCATCGGGCGGCTCGTGATCAAGGCACTCGAGCTCGACCTGGTCGCGGCAGGACTGACCGCTGAGGAAGCCACCGCCTGCGCGGCGATCGTCGACCTCACCCGCCAGGTCGACGACGAAGCCATCCCGAGCACCCCCGAGGCAGACGGGGGGCCACCGCTCACCGACCAGGCCGGGGCCATTCGGCTCCCGGCAGCCGAACCGCGACCCCCAGGCCCTGCTGGGCCGGCGTCACTGCTCCCGCTCGCGGCGACGACCTACGAGCAGAAGGCGGCGACCACCACCGCAGACGTGGAACAGCTCGCCCCGGTGGTTCCGCCAGATACAGCCAGCAGAGTTGCCGACAGGGATCCCGACCTGGACGGCGACCTCACTGTGTGGGCGGATCCGAACTCGCGGATCCCGCGCCTCACCCTGCTCGGCCCGGTCAACGCGCGCACCGCCGGTGACGCCACCGCCGTTGCGCGACGCAAACCGTTCTACGTCGAGCTCCTTGCCTACCTCGCCCTCCACCCCAACGGAGTCACCACACCGCAGGTCTGCGATGCCTTCGGACTCAAGCCGGACCGGGCACGAACCGACCTGGCCGTCGTACGCCGCTGGCTCGGCATAGACGGACGGACCGGCGAGCTGCACCTGCCGAGCGCACGCGCCCGCGCCGGTCACCACGACCGCGGCACCGCCGTGTACCAGCTCCAGGGCGTCCTGACAGACATGGACCTGTTCCGACGGCTGCGCGCCCGCGGACAGAGCCGCGGCGAGGACGGTATCGCCGACCTCGTCACCGCTCTCGACCTCGTCTCCGGCGAACCCTTCACCGAACTCCGGCCCGCGGGTTGGAGCTGGCTCCTGGACGGCGACCGCCTCGACCACATCATGACCTGCGCCATCGTCGACGTGGCCCACATCGTCACCACCCATGCGCTGTCGGTCGACGACTTCGAGCTCGCCCGGCGGACGGCCGAGACCGCCTACCGGGCGGCGCCGGACGACGAAACCAGTCGACTTGACCTGATCCAGGTCGCCGCCGCCACCGGCCACGCCGACCTGGCCGAGCGCCAGCTGATCGACGACATCTTCAACAGGAGTGACGACGGCCTCGGACCGGTTGCCGTGCCTGACCGGACCGCGCACATCGCCGGGGGCCATGGATGGGCTCGGAGGACGCGCGCCTCGCGTTGAGGACACCGGACAAGCTCGTCGTCGAATGATCGCCGTCATGCGATTCCACGCCCTGTGAGGTTGGTTCTTTGGCGGCCCCAGGAATCAGTTGGGGAACCCTCCTGACCTGCGCAAACACGCCATACCCCCACAGATCCGGCGACGTTGGGGGTAGGAAGTCGGTGATGTTCAGGCGCAAGCGTCGACGGCATGACCCACCCGACACAGCCCCCGCCACACTGGTCCACCTCGACCATGCTCCGCGTGTCCAGCGAGGCCGACCTGCGCACAGCCGCCCTGCGGTATGCGCGGCTCGGGATCCCGGTCTTCCCCTGCGTGCCTGGCGGCAAGGTGCCCCTGACACCCAGCGGGTTCCACGACGCCAGCTCATCCGAACCTGTCGTCGACTCGTGGTGGCAGCGCACCCCGGACGCGAACATAGGTCTGCCAACCGGCACCGTGTCCGGCGTACTCGTCGTCGACGTGGACGTCCACCCGGGTGGTTCCGGGTTCGAGGCGTTTGAGCGCGCGGGCTCCGCCGGGCTCGCGAGCGCCTGGGGTTGGCTGGTGCGCACGCCGTCCGGAGGGCTGCACGCCTACTACCCGCCGTCGGGACACCGCGAGCAGCGCTCATGGCACGTGCCAGGCGCTCACGTCGACTTCCGTGGCGACGGCGGCTACGTCGTCGTCCCCCCGTCCCGGATTCCGATTGACGGCCGCGGCGCCACCTACACCGTCATCGCGGTCGCCCAGCACCAACCGCGACCCATTGACGGAGCGGGACTCCGGCAGTTCCTCGAACCCCCTCGCCCGTTGGCGCCCAACACCTCGCTGCCCCGCGTCGGTAGCCGGCCAGACAAGCTGTCCGCGTGGGTGGCCAGCCGCCCGGAGGGCGCGAGGAACCACGGACTCTTCTGGGCCGCCTGCCGGATGGTCGAGAGCGGTCACGAGCTGGGCACCACCCTGGCCGTCCTCGGCGACGCGGCACGGTCCTCCGGCCTCCCTCAGCGTGAGGCGGAGACGACGATTCGCTCGGCGTACCGGATCGCCTCGCGACTCTCCCCCGCGAGCAGCCCACACCCGACTCGGGCGGCTGAGCAGGTGATCGGGCTGTGAACACAGACGCCTACTACGAACGCCGCCTCCCCCAGCCCACGTCGGCCCCGGACCCGGGGCTGACCGAGGCCGAGCTCCTCGCCCTCGGCGACCCCACAGTGATGGGCGCCTCGGCCTTGCATCCCCCGCCGACCCAGTCGACGGGGCAACGATCGATCGTCTGGGTGAGGCCCAGCGACCTCGCCACCACCGGGATCACCCCGCTCCTGGAGCGTTCCGCCCCGCAGCTGGCCCGCCACCGGCCACCGCGCCTGACGCAGGAGGGAGTCGGGAGATGAGCGCCGACTTCCGCCGCGCCGAGGGACTGCGGACCCTGCTGCTGCGGCTTGAGGACGAGGGTCCTGATGCGTGGCGTCACGACGCCGAGGCCGCGGACCTCATGCGGTTCACGATCGAGAAGTACGGCGCTCTCGCGCGCAAGCACGGGCTGCAGCCGGAGGACGCCGCCGTGGCCGCGTTCGAGGTCATGCGCACCCGGGCGGTGCGAACGGCACTCGATCCCTGGGCCGTCGTGACGCGCGCCGTTCAGGTGACCCTGATCGCCGAAGAGCGAGCCAACGGGCTGCTCTGCTCGACCTCCCGGGCACGCCGGCTCGCGCAGAGCGGACAGCACGATGCCGAGCGACTGTCCGAGAGAGAGACCCCGCTGTACGAGTTCCACCCCGCGTTCCGGGTCCCGGCCGCACAGGACGCCATCGAACTCGACAACCCGGCCCTGCCGACCGAGGACCAGACGGGTGCGTACCAGGCCGTGGACACCACGATCGCGCTCTTCGTGGCGCTCGGTTGGCCACCCGACACCGCCCGCGCGGCGCTCGAGTACGTCAGCGCTCGCCTGATCGAGGCGGGTTCTCGCTCCAACGCCCACGAGGTGCTGCGCCGCGACCAACACGCCCGCGCCCTCCTCGACCTCGACCGCCGGGCGTGGGCGACGTTGTTGCGCGTCGTGCTCGGAAGTCCGAACAAGGATCTCGAACACACCGCCGCCGGCCGAGGACTCCTGCTCCGCCTCCTGATCGACGAAAAGCTCGACGAGCTCCTCGCCGACGACGAGCTGGTCGCGTCGATCCATGGCAGCGGTGCCCGCGGGGCAGGGAGCGCTCATGCCTGACGGGGGCCACATCGAGCTCGAGCGGAGCGTGGAGTCGATCGCTGTCGGCGTTCGCCACCGTCAGGACCTCGGCGACCTTGCTCCTCTCGTCGCATCGATCGACAGGCTCGGGCTGCTCCAGCCAATCACCATCGCGCCGGACGGCACCCTTCTCTGCGGTCGCCGCCGTCTGGAGGCCATCCGGCTGCTGAGGTGGCAGAGCGTCAAGGTGTGGGTGCGTTCGGGCCTGTCCGATGAGCTCAACAGTCTCCTGGCGCAGCAGGACGACAACCTGCTGCACAAGCCGCTGTCCGTGCTCGAGGCAGCGAGCCTCTACCGAGAACTCAAGGTGGTGCTCGCCGAGGACGCCGCCCGGCGGCAGCGCGCGACCCAATTCGGCGCCCCCAATCCCGCGGAAGCACCCGGTGGTGCCGAATCGGCACCACCGTCCCCACCCGGGAAGTCCCGCAGGCAGGCCGCGGAGCTGGTCACCGGAACGGCGGCCTACAACCGACTCGAGCAGGTCAACGGGCTCGAGGACATCGCGGCCGACGAGACCCAACCCGCCCCCGTTCGCGGACTCGCGGCCACGGCCCTGCACAGCATCCGCGACGGCTCGGCCGTGAACCCGTGGTTCAACGAAGTCAGGGAGATCCGCGACGACGGCAGAGCGATGACCGACGACGAGCTCGAGCGTCTGGCGCAGCAGGCGCTACAGCGGATCGACAATCCCGTCAGGCGGCGGCCCGTCTCTGCGGCACGCCACAAGCGATCCACGCGAGCTTTCGTGCACACCTGGACCGACATGGACGGCTGGTCATCGGCGTACGACGCAACCGAGATCGGCGCCGCGTTGACCGACCAGGAGTGGGCGCTGTTCGACCGGGTGCTCCAGGAGACGGTCAGCTTCCACCAGGCCGCACAGCGTCGGCGCACGGCGCCCCCGGCGACCGCGGCCGGGTGAGCTCCGATGCTCAGCCGCCCCAGTGACGGGTCCCTGCGATGGCGTCGTCTGCGCATCGCCGGAGTGACCGTGGCGGCGGTCGCAGCAGCGGTGGGCACCTGGCTGGCCATCACGAGCCGGCCCTCGAACCCGCCGCCCGGATCCGCGCCGCCACCCGCCCTCGAATCCGCCATCGACCCCGTCACGCCGATCCCGCACCCTGCCGGAGTCGCTGAGTCCCTCAAGCCGTTGGCGAAAACGAGTAGCCCGGCTCGGTTCGCGGAGGCCGTGGCGCACGCGCTGTTCGACTGGGACACGACATGGCCGGCCCCGGTGAGCGACTACACCGGGCGGCTGTTGGCCGTTGCCGATCCCACGGGCGAGGAGTCCCCCGGTCTGGTCGCCGACATCGCGTCCTACCTACCCACGACCGGCTCATGGGTGTTCCTCAAGCAGTACTACACACGCCAGTGGCTTGAGGTCTCCTCGGTCACCGTCCCCGAGCTGTGGACCCAAGCTCTCGCCGAGGCAGGCCCGGGCAGCCTGGCGCCGGGCACGACCGCGTACACGATCCGGGCAGTTCGCCACCGCGCCGGAGTCTGGGAGGACGAGCCCGTCAGCTCCGCCCACGACGTCGCCTTCACGATCTTCATGGTCTGCGAACCGTCCTATCCGGCCTGCCACCTGTTGAGGCTGTCGCGTCTCGACGAGCCGCTGGACTGACCGATGTCGAAGGCAGCCGTCGGCCTCGGCCTGCTGGTGCTCCTCTTCGGCCCGGCATCGGCCCTGCTCAGCCTCGCCGCGGTGCTCAACCCGGCGGCCCAGGCCTCATGCCGGCCGAAGACCGCCATCACCGTCGGGGCTGTGCCCGACCATCTCCTGGCCACAACCACGGGCGGTGTTGCCGTCCGACTCCAGCGGACCCAACTGCAGCGCGCCGCCACGACCGTGTCCGTCGGTCTGGCCGCCGGCGCCGGTCGCGACGGAGTCGAGGTCGCGCTCATGGCGGCCCTGACGGAGTCGTCACTGCGGATGCTGTCCAACGCCGCGGCGTACCCCGAGTCGGCCACGCTGCCCAACGATGGCGACGGCTCCGACCACGATTCTCTGGGGATGTTCCAGATGCGGCCCAGCACTGGCTGGGGAACGGTCCGGCAGCTGATGGAGCCCGACTACCAGGCGCGTGCCTTCTTCGGTGGCCTCGGCGGTCCGAACCACGGGTCGCCTCGCGGTCTCCTCGATATTCCTGGCTGGCGGCAGTTGGCGCCTGCGGCGGCGGCCCAGGCCGTCGAGGTGTCGGCTTACCCCGACCGGTACGCCACATACGAGCCTGTCGCTGAGGCGATCCTTCGGGCCCTCACCAGCAGTGCAGGTGGTGGTCCGCTCCCTGGTGGTGAATCCACACGGGTCGTCTTCCCCTTGCCGGCCGGGACGTGGCATCGGACCGACGCATTTGGGCCGCGCACCGACCCCGTGACCGGCCAACCAAGCCTGCACACCGGTGTCGACTACGCCGCGCCGGCGGGCACGCCCATCCTTGCGGTCGCCGACGGACGCGTCGTGTTCGCTGGCGCCGTCCCTTCCGGCTATGCCCACCTGATCCTGATCCAGCACCGGCTCGGCGGCCGTGAGGTCGTCTCGGGCTACGCCCACATGTACGCCGAAGGCATCGGTGTCCGCGAAGGACAGTCAGTCACTGCGGGCCAGCAGATCGGTGTCGTCGGGGCGGACGGAAAGGCCACCGGACCTCACCTGCACTTCGAGATCCGACCTGGTGGGCCGGACGCTACGCCGATCGACCCCGAGCCCTGGCTCGCGTCGCACGGTGCCGCGAACCTCTCGGGGGCAGCGACGGCACCAGCCGCCGGCTGTCCTGGCTCCTCGATGGCGGACGCGACGGCCTACCCGGGCGGCAACCCCGACCGGATGGTCGACGACCCCACGTCGAACGGACAGATCACCGCGCGCACCGCCTATGTGCTCGCGCAGGTGCGTCGTCGATTCCCGAGCACTTCCTGGGCGTGCTGGAGGGCCGGCAGCTCGCGATCCGAACATCCACAGGGGCGTGCCTGTGACGGCACCTTCGGCAACTCGATCGGTCAGGCAGCCACCGGCCACGCCCTCGAGCTGGGCTGGCAGGTCACCAACTGGCTCAAGGAGAACGCCCGCACCCTCGGGATCGAGTACCTCATCTGGCAGGGGCGGATCTGGTCGGTCGCCCGGGCCTCCGAGGGCTGGCGACCCTACGACGGCGGGGGCCTCCACGATCCCCACACCGTGACGGGAGGTCATTACGACCACCTCCACTGGACCTGCGCCCGGTAGCCCACTCGGGTCCCCCGTGAGCACCTCCACCGCATGAAGGACATCTCGTTCCCCGGCGCCTCCGTAGGCCCGAACTTCGATGCGGTGGGTGGATCCGTCGAGCTGCATCGAATCGTGGGAGCCCTGCTGACCTACGGCGTGCTCATCGCCGTGCTGATGATCGTCGTCTGTGCCGTCGGATGGGCGATCGGTTCCGCGAGCGGCAGCTGGCAGACCGCGGCCAGGGCAAAGACCGGCCTGTTCGTCTCGTTGTTCGGTGCAGTCCTGACCGGCGGTGCACTGGCCTGGGCGAACTGGCTGCTCCATCTCGGCGCAACCCTGTGACGCCGGACGCCACGACGTACCTGCCTCTCGGCACCCGTCGTTCCGCAGTGGAGGAGTGAGCATGTCGACCTACAGCCTGGTGGCCCTGCTACCGCTGGATGTCCGGATCAACCCGAACTCCGACGGCCTACCCGGCATCGGCCAACTGCGGTCGATCGTCGGAGCAGCAATGACGATCGGACTGATCCTGGCTGTCCTTGCCTTGATCATCTCGGCCATCGCTTGGGCGCTCGGAGCGAACTCCTCGAACCCGCACCTGGCGGGCCGGGGCAAGTTCGGCGTGCTCGTCGGCCTTGCCGCCGCGATCATCTGCGGTGCCTCCGTGGGCCTCGTGAACTTCTTCTGGAACGTCGGCCAGTCGGTCTGACCAGCTCGAGGAAGGGACTCAGAGATGGGCGTCTGCGACGTTCCGGTGGTCGCGCATGTGTGCGACTCCGCGGGAGAGGCCGCCGCGAGCCTTGTGACGGCACCGTTCGACTGGCTGGCCGAGGGCATGGGCAACGCCGCGAGGTGGATGTTCGAGAGCGTCTGGCAGGTCTTCGACAGCACCACCATGGTCGACATCACCAGCGGCGACTTCACCAGCGTCTACAACATCTTGTTCGGCGTCGCCGTGTTCGTCATGGTGGGTTTCTTCGTACTCCAGGTGATCGGCGGCATGGTCCGCCGCGAGCCCGCCGCTCTCAACCGCGCGGCGCTGGGGCTGGCCAAGTCGATCCTCGGATCGTTCGTGGCCCTGACCCTGCTCACCGCGGCGCTCCAGGTCACCGACCAACTCTGCGTCGGGATCGTGCACGCGGCCGGGACAAACATGGAGCAGATGGGCGGTCGAATCTCGCTCATGGCCGCGGGACTGACGGACCTGAACGTTGCCGCGCCGGGCGCCGGGGCGATCATCACGATCTTCATCTCGGGCCTCGCCATCGGCGCCGCGGTCCTGGTGTGGATCAGCCTGCTCGTGCGCAAGGCCCTGCTCTTGATCGCGATCGTGTTCGCGCCGATCGCGCTCGCGGGCTCTAGTTGGGATCACACCCGGGCCTGGGTGAGCCGGTGGGCGTCGTTCGTCATCGCATTGATTCTCTCCAAAGTGGTCGTCGTCGTGATCTTCCTGCTGGCTACCGCCCAGGTGTCGGCACCGATCGACGCAGACCTGCAATCGGTCAGTCAGCCCATCACCGGAGTCGTCCTCATGCTGATCGCCGGGTTCGCGCCGTACCTGGCCTACAAGGCGATCAGCTTCATGGGCTTCGACACGCATCACGCGACGTCGGCCGAGCAGGAGGCAAAGCACGCCCTGAATCGTCCGCTGCCCATCCGGATCGGCGGACGCGGGGGAATCGACCCGCACAAGGTGTTGGGCGGTTCAGCACACGGTTCCGGGGACGGCGTCGGGAGCCGAGCCGCCACGCCCTCGCCGCCCTCGGTGGGAAGCAGTGGGCCCGGGGCTACCGCGATGCCCTCAGGATCAGCCGCGAGCGCCCCCGCCGCTGCCGGCGGCCGCGCCGCCGGTGCGGTCGTGGCCAAAGAGGCCGCGACCGCAGGTCCCCGGACGGGCGCCCACCTGGGCGCGGCCGCCGCTCATCAGTCCGAAGCAGCCAGCGGGTCCCAGCCAGCCCCCTCGCTACCCCTTCCGCACGCGGCGGACCCTGCCCTCGCGCCTGCCAGCGCCCCGAGGGATGCGTGAACGAGATGGCTCAATCGCTACCAGGACCGTCGGACTACGCCCTCACCCCGATCAAGTTCTCCCGGCTCACCCAGCGGGGCGTGATCCTGGGGTTGTCTGCATCGCAGCTCGTCGTCGTTGGGATCGGTGCGGCATCCCTTGTCCTCTGCCTGTACGCCAGCGGAGGCTCCGCCCTCCTTGCCGCGACGCCCGTGATGGTGATCTGCAGCGTCCTGGCGTGGGTCGGCGTAGGTGGCCGGACGTTGGTCCAGTGGCTGCCCGCCGCGGCGCATTGGCTGTGGCGCTCCTCCGGTGGGCAGCTGCAGTATCGGCGGCGGATCGCCACGCCCCGCCCGGCGGGAACCCTGGCGCTCCCGGGCGACGCCGCTCGACTGCGTCAGTGGCTTGATCGCGAGACCGGAGCCGTAATGGTCCACGACCCCCATCAGGGGACTCTCACGGCGATCGTCGAGGTGTCCCATCCCGCTTTCATCCTCCTCGATCCCGCCGAACAGGAACGCCGGGTCGTCGGCTGGGGCCGGGTTCTCGCCACCACGTGCCGCTCCGGGCGCCTTGCGTCCCTGCAGCTGCTGGAACGCACGCTCCCTGATTCCGGGAAGGGCCTTGCGGAATGGTGGTCCCGTCACGGGACGCACGACGGCACCTGGACGTCGACGACGTACGCCGAGCTCATCGACCGTGCCGGCCCCGCCGGAGAACGGCATGCCACCACGATTTCCCTGTCACTCGACATGAAGCGCGCCAGCCGTGCAATCCGTGCCGCCGGGGGCGGCAACCGGGGCGCCGCCGCTGTCCTGCGACAGGAAATGGCCACCATGCTCGCTGCCCTGCGCTCAGCAGACCTGACGCCCTCGGGCTGGCTCACCCCAGGTGAACTCGCGCTGATCCTGCGATCGGCGTACGACCCGGCCGTCGCCGGTGCCCTCGAACGCCACGGCGACCTCGGACGCGACCTGGCCACGGCCGGCCCGGTTGCCGTCACCGAGAGTTGGGGCAGCCTCCGCAGCGACTCCGCCCACCACTGTGTCCTGTGGATCAGCGAGTGGCCCCGCACCCTGGTCTATCCAGGGTTCCTGGCTCCAGTTCTGCTCTCCTCGGGGCTACGGCGAACCTTCTCCCTCCTCTACACCCCGATCCGAACCGATCAAGCCGCCCGAGACATCCGCCGGAAGAAGACGGAGTACATCTCCGACGCGGCCCAACGCCAACGCATCGGCAAGATCGAAGACGCCCAACAGTCGGCCGAGTTCCAGGACGTGCTCCAACAAGAAGCCGACCTCACCGCAGGTCACGGCATCCTGCGAGCAACCGGGCTGGTAGCCGTCAGCGCAGACGATCCCGACGAGCTCGAGCGGGCCCTGTCGGCGATCGAACAGGCCGCGATCCAGGCCTCATGCGAGACCCGGCGGCTCTGGGGCCAACAGGCTCAATCATTTGCCGCCGCGGCACTTCCGTTGTGCCGACCCGTATGAAACGGAGGAGGACCGATGACGACCATCCACTCAACGTCCGTGAACACCGAGGGTCCCGGCGAGGCGCTGCAGGACCTGGCGCGCAGGGTGCAGTCGATCCATGACCCGAGGGAGATCTCCAGCGTGCTCGGCTCGGTCTCAGCTGGGCTTGCCGTTCTGGCGCAAGCGCTCCATCAGCTGGGGCAGTTCCACGACGGGCCAGCGCGAGAGCGAGCCTGGACGAACGGAAGTTCACGGACGGGGACGGCGGCGTCATACCGGGTTTCGTGGGAGCTGCATCGCGCCGCGGAGATCATCCATCAGGTCTCCACCGGCCTGGATCGTGCGCATGAGGTCGAGGCAACCATCACGTACGCAACCGAACATTCCGCTGAGTTGCCCGATGTCGCTCGAGCGGTGCCGGAGCGGGGATTGCTGTTGTGACCCGCTGGCAGGACACCCGACTGCACTCCGCCGTCCTCGTCTCACCCAACCGGGAACGACGCCGCGACCGAAGGTCGCGCCGAGCAACAGCCCAGGCTCTCGTGACCCAGGACCGGGAAGCTCGCCGAACTGCAGAGAAGGCGAAGTCCGAGGAGCTCTCGGCCGAACGGCGCGCGACCGTCGCACTCCCCCGCTCCGGTGAAACCGGCCCGGCTGCGCTGCGGACACCCGGCCGCCTCCGACTCCCCCGCCATCAGGACACCTCCGCCACCCTCGCCGGCGCCTACCCATTTCTGGCCGAGGGCGGACTCGGCAGCGATGGGGTATTCGTCGGCCAAGACCTCTACAGCGGCGGTTCCTTCGTCTACGACCCGTGGGTGCTCTACTCCTCCGGCCTGATCACCGCCCCGAACGTCGTGCTCGCCGGGATAGTCGGCTCCGGCAAGTCCGCCCTCGCGAAAAGCCTCTACACCCGCTCTATCCCGTTCGGGCGGCGCGTCTACGTGCCGGGTGACCCAAAGGGCGAGCACACCGCCGTCGCCGAGGCTGTCGGCGGCAAAGCGATCGCTCTTGGCCACGGCATGGCGAATCGTCTCAACCCGCTCGACGAAGGACATCGCCCACGTGGCGTGGACGACGCACAGTGGACAGGGCAAGTCACCGCACGACGGCGAGCCCTGATCGGTGCACTCGCGGAAAGCGTGCTCGACAGGACCCTGACCCCGCTCGAGCACACCGCCGTCGACGTGGCGCTGAGCAACGCGGTGCGCGAGGCCGACGCACCCGTCCTGCCCATGGTGGTCGATCGACTACTCCAACCCCCACCGGCCGACGACCCGGGCGGTCGGCTCGCCGAGGACGGCCGCTTGGTGGGGCATGCCCTGCGCCGACTGGTCGCCGGCGATCTCGCCGGGCTGTTCGACGGGCCCAGCACGGTCCGGTTCGACCCGAGCCTTCCGATGATCTCCCTCGACCTCTCCCGCGTCACCGAGAACGCCACCCTGATCTCGGTGCTCATGACCTGCGCCTCGGCGTGGATGGAGTCCGCCCTGCTCGATCCCGACGGAGGGCAGCGGTGGGTTGTTTACGACGAAGCGTGGCGGCTCATGTCGCATCCCGCGCTGCTGAAGAGGATGGATGCGCACTGGCGGCTTGCGCGGCACTACGGCATCGCGAACCTGCTGATCTTCCACAAGCTTTCCGACCTCGACAACGTCGGTGACCAAGGCTCCGCGATGCGAGCACTTGCCACGTCACTGCTCGCCAACGCCGAGACCCGGGTGGTGTACCGGCAGGAGTCCGACCAGCTCGGATCGACCGCTGCAGTCCTCGGCCTGACCGGCACGGAACAACAACTGCTTCCCACCCTCGGCACGGGCCAGGGGTTGTGGCGGATCAAGCACCGCACGTTCGTCGTCCAGCACCAGCTGCACCCCTCGGAGCTCGAGTTGTTCGACACCACCGGCCGCATGACCGGGGGCTGACACCCACCTGTCTCCGCAAAGGAGGAGGCCATGAACGCCGGCAATATGCACCGAACGTACGGCGCCACCCGAGGAGAATCGGGGGTCCCGGTGGTGATGCCGCAGGTCGAGGTCGGCTTCGGCGCCGACGGCTCGGCACGCGTCACGGTGGAGCAGTCGCCCTACGACGACGGTCCTGTGAGCCGCAACGACCTGGAAGGTCTCCTCGGCGAGATCGCGACAACTCATGGCCCCATCCGAGTGCTCGTCACCGAATCCGACGGCTCGCAGTTCACCGACATCGTGCTACCTGGGACAACGCGTCATGGCACGGCGCCACCAACTCCGGGCGCCGATGGGAGCGGCTTCCTGCCGGATGAGGACATCGCAGTGGCCTTCATCGTCGCCCACCGACAAGCAGACGCAGCCGGCCACGCGAGACTTCGACTGCCCCCTGCGGCTGTGCAGGGCATGGCCGGATCCGTCGTCCTGATCGGCCGCACGTCCGGCAGGTGCATCATCTGCGAGATGGCGTGAGACGGCGCAGTGGTCCCGTCGATGACGGGCTGGTGAACCTCGGGCTCCTCGTCCTCGGATTCGTTGGCGCCGTCGCGGCTGTGCTCAGGGCAGCCGGCGAACTCGCCGCCTGGTTGTCCGGAACCAAGCCACCCTCCGGCGGGTTGGCAGCCGGAACGCGGGCCCTCGTCGATCCCGCGCACCCGGACATCGCCTTCGGAACTACTGGGATGTCGCCCGTCGTGTTCTGGTCAGTGTTGGCTGCGTTGCTCACCTTCGTTGCCGGGTGCGCGAGCGTTGCCTGGCGGTTGATCAACCGGATCCGCAGATACAACCGACGCGATCCTCGCCGCATCATGGGTGTGGCGACGGCTCACGACGTCATCCAGACGGCGTCGAAACGAGCCCTGCTCGCTCGAGCGACGAGTCTGCGTCCCAGCCTGTCCAAGCCACGGGCCGAGGACGTCGGTTACCTCTTGGGGAGGTCTCGCGGACACGAGGTGTGGAGTTCCGTGGAGGACTCCACCCTGATCCTCGGCCCTCCTCGCTCCGGCAAGGGACTTCACTTGGTGATCAACGCGATCCTCGACGCGCCCGGTGCCGTGATCACCACCGCAACTCGACCGGACAACATTACGGCCACTCTTCGGGCGCGGGAGCGTGTCGGCCCGGTGGCCGTGTTCGACCCCCAGCGACTGGCCGAGGGAATGCCCGCGGGGCTGCGCTGGTCCCCGGTGAGGGGATGCGATGACCCGCTCACCGCCATGATCCGAGCCGCCGGGCTCGCGTCCGCCACGGGCCTCTCCGCCGGCGGTGTGGAGTCCGGCGGGTTCTGGGAAGGCAAGACCCGCACCGCGCTGCAGGCCCTCCTGCACGCCGCCGCCCTCGACCGGCGTACGGCGCGCGACCTCTTCAGCTGGACCCTGTCACCGTCGGCCGCTGGCGACGCAGTCGCGATCCTCGCCAGCAACCCGTCCTCCGCAGTGGGCTGGGGCGACTCGCTGGAGTCGATCATCTACAGCGACCCGCGCACCCGCGACTCGATCTGGATGGGCGTCTCCCTGGCCCTGTCCTGCCTCGGGGACCCACGGGTGCTCGACGCGGTGAGTCCACGCCCCGAAGAAGAGTTCGACCCGCGCGAATTTCTGACCGGCAACGGCACGCTGTACTTCTTGGCGACCGGGGCAGGCGCTGGCGCCTCATGGTCACTCGTAGCCGCGTTCATCGAGGACCTCGTCGAGACAGCGCGCCACCTCGGTGCCGCCTCGCCAGGCGCCCGACTCGATCCGCCGGTGCTCCTCGCGCTAGACGAGATCGGCAACCTGTCGCCCCTGCCCTCGTTGCCCGTGCTGATGGCCGAGGGCGGTGGTACTGGCATCACCACCATGCCGATCCTGCAATCGCTGTCCCAGGCTCGCCACAAGTGGGGCGATCACGCCGCCAGCGCAATCTGGGATGCCTCCATCGTCAAGGTCATCCTCGGCGGGAGCTCGTCCGCTCGCGACCTCCACGACCTCTCAACGCTCATCGGCGAGCGCGACGAGCGAACCGACACGATCTCCATCGGTGATGACGGCTCGCGCTCCTGGCAGCGATCTACGCGCCGCCTCCCGATCATGCCCCCAGAAGCGATCCGCACCCTCCCGTTCGGGACTGGCCTGGTTCTCCTTCGGAGCACTCCTCCACTGGTTACCGACCTTCGACCCTGGACGACACGCGACGACGCACGCAGGCTCACAAGTGGTCGCGCCAGCCTCGAAGAGGGACTCCGGCGGCGTTGACCAGTGGGCGGCGACGACCAGCGGACGGAAACTGAACCAACGGCTCTTCGGGGACGCATTTCCGACGCATTAAGGTGCCGCCCCACTCCGCCCAGAATGGGCCACGCCGGAAGAGGCGAAGCGCGCATCCGCGCGACGACAAGGCCAAAGGACCACACCTAGAAGAGCATCCCCTGCTGGGTCTGGTCTGCGCGAGCGGTGCGAGTCGCACGTGCCCGCACGACGGGCTTGGCGTTCTTGGCGGCCTTAATGGCGATGATCCGGTGGATGTCGCGCTCGCCCTGAAGCCGCAGCGTCGCGCGGGAGACAGTCCATGTGCCGTCGCGGTTGTCGGCTGCCAGCCCGGCACGCGCAAGCAACGCGAGAGCCGCCTTGACCTCGCTGGCGCGGCCCGTGCCGAACTGGTCGCGCAGCGTCTGAGCGATGTCCGCAGGGGTGACCTCGATGGGTTCAGCGCCAGCGCCGCCGTACTCGGTGGGCCAGTGCGCGGTCCACAGGTGAGTGGCCAAGTACAGCGGCTTGATGGGGTCGTTCATGAACTTCCGCCTGGCCTTGATGTGGTTGAACCGATCAGCGGTGACGTTGTTGACCCGGGTGAGGAAGTGCCCGATCGTGCTCGGGTCGTCGGCCTCCGGCAGCACGCCGTTGGCAGGGTCCGGGAGGTGCTGGAGCGTATACCGGTACTCGTCACGGTCCGCCGAGCGGCTGAACTGTGCGATGACCGGCGCCTTCCGCGGGTTGTAGTCGTGATCGGCGTTGAGGTAGCGGTCCTTGATGATGCGCTGGACGGCGGCCAGCCCGACATCACTGGGCACCAGTTGCAACACGTCAAGGTCGCTGACCTCCACGAGCGTGCCTGCCTCGTCGATGGGCAGCTGCGTTAACTCGGCGTACTTCCCGATCTGTCGGCACGCCTTGTCGATGCTGTTGTCGTGCATGGCCAACTTGCTGATCTCGCCGACCAGACCAGTGCCGTCCTTGAAGACGACCGTGAAGTCAGGGGTGAGCGTGACCTCGCTTCCGTCCTCCACGGTCACCTTGATCCTCGGGAACCGTTCGAAGTGACGAACCGTGTCAGCGATCTCGGTGACCTGCGTGAACAGCCACTCGAAGGCGCACACAACATCGACGTACTGGTCGTAGATGTTGAAGTCATCGAGCAGATCTTGCAGTGCGATCGCACCGCTCTTGGCCCCCGCCACTGTCTGTCAGCCGACTAGGTCGAAGATCGACACCGGCTTCGGTGGAGCGGACTCGCGTAGGTCGTCCGCCTCGAAGTAGGTCCCCAGGTCTTGGGCGATGCGTGTGAGTGACCCCATGCTGGCTCGGAAGCCTGGGTGAATCTCGATCGCGTCGGGCTGGGTGACGAACAGGTCGTAGTTCGAGCCGTCGCGGTTGTCGGTCACGACGACGTGCAGGTATGGGTTGCGGTGCACAACTGCGAACGAGATGTCGCTGGTGCCCTCCAGCATGTGGATGACCTCACCGGTCGCCTTGGGGTCGGTGAACAACGGCGCGGCCAGCCGCACCTCGATGGGCTGCTTGGGCGGTTCGTGGACGACCCGTGCGCGGTTCGAAAGTAGTTCGCGTCGACGCGATGCAGCGAGTGCCAGGCGGGACAGGACGCGGTTCTCGAACACCTCGAACTCGCCGCGGTAGAACGTGGCCCCGGCGATGCGCCGCAGCAGGACGTCCATCACGTCGCCCACGTGCAGGTGCAGGGTCCGCAGGGCAACACCTTGCGACTCGGCCTCCTCCACGATCTCGCGGTGGTCCGGCCGTAGGTCGCCGCCCATCAGCGCCCGGAAGCCTCGGTTCCACGACGATCGGTCCGCCCGCACACGCCCGGACGCGCGCTGGACCTCGACCTCGTCGTGCTCAGACAGCGCAGCCCCGATGGCCACGTAGTCGTCGTGGTCCAAGAAGCAGCGCACCACTTGTGGGGCGGCCTTGCTCACCCATCGGTCGACCTTGTCCCATCGGGGATCCGTCGACGGGATGGAACCGATCAGGTGGAAGACCCCCTCGAAGGCCGTGGGCCACGCCGACAGCACAAACGGCCCGCGGTCATCCTCAACCCGCAGCACGGACACCCCACCAACTGTCAGCGCCGACGACAGGAGGTTCGTCGGGTGGATGACGTCCAAAGGGTTGGAGTCCTCGACGAGGATTGTCTCGACCACTACGTGCTCGCGCGGCTTGCCCTCACAGGCGTCAACGAGGTCGCGCAGCGGCTGCAAGTGCCCCTCGTTGGCCTGCTTCCACAGAAGCGCGTCGAACCGTGCAAGACCGCTGGTGTCTACGACGTGCATCGGTCCCGACGTGCCCATCGCGCTCACCCCCGTTGGTCGGTCCCAGGTCCGTATCGGGTCCAACCGGTCCCGGCTTGACCGACCCTAGCGTTCTCTCGATGCGACGGCAGCAGGATCTGTCGCCACCAACCCAAGCTACGTCTGACCGCCGACACCAACGGATCTGCCGCGAGGAGTGCGTCACTCCGCCGCAACGGGGCGCACTCACTGTGGCCGGGCAGGAGTCGTCCCCGGCCCCTGCCGGGCGCTCGGAGGATGCGCGCAGCAGAGGCCAGCGAGGGGGCCAGGGCGGAGCAACGCCGTGACCCCCCGGTCATCAAGCTGATGGGTACCCGTGGGTAACGGAAGCCGCTGTGACCTGCTTCACCTGCGAGGCGCGGAGTGGCCCAGATCAGTAGGTCCAAGGGGCGGGCTACTCCCCGGTAGGCCGTGCCGTTCGAGCGCCAGAACCTAGCCTCCGAATGTGGTCGACCTCAGGCATCCCAGTTGCGATGTGTGCCGAGCCATCGTTCCCAGGAACCTGATGCGCTTCCATCGGGTGTGGCACGAGACCCAGGCTGATGGATCTACTCGGTTCTTTGATCAGGACGTCAATCCCGACATCGCCCAGGTCCTTGAAGCGGTGGCGGCTCTTCGGGCGGTTCCTCCCGTCTCGGCCAGGGCGGAATTCGTTGAGGACCTACGAGCGCGGCTCATGGCCGAGGCGCTCGAGACCACGCCCCGCTCGCTGTCCGTCCTGACGGCCGGGTCCGAAGGCGAGTAGCGAGGCGGCGGCCCAAGCCACAGCCTCGTCCCCATCAACAGTGACGTGTGTTGGGTGAGGCCAGGGCACTGGTCGGCCCCGACCAGCCTGTGATCCCGCGCAGTGAACGTCCGCTCCTCGAGCGTGCACCGGCTGACTGGGGTGGTGGCGCGTACCTGTCTCCCGAGAGCGGTGGCTACCCGCGGCCCCGCCCAGCACCGGGAGTCCAGATGTCGATCCCCACCCAGATGAGCTTGGCCGGCTTCATCGCCACCGCCCCCGCCCTGCACTTCTCCAAGACCGGGAATCCTCGCTTCCACGCCCGCGTGGGATGCGAGCACTACCGCAAGGAGGTCGACGGCACCTTCACCAAGCTCGACCCGACCTTCCATGACCTGGTCATCTTCAACGACACGGCGCTCTCGGCCTACGAGAGGTTCAGGAAGGGCGACTCGTTCCTGGCCAGCGGCTACGTCCACGAGTACGAGGTCGAGTCCGACGACACGACGCTGATCCGGGACGAGTTCGTCGCCAGGCGCATCGGCCACGACACCCAACGCACTAGGTACGAGGTCCGCCGCCGCGACGTCGCGCCCACCGGCGCGACCCTGGCGACGCCTCCCCCGGCTGTCGGCGTTTGAGCCGTCGTGTCCCTGACCGGCCCAGCCACCCATCGTGAGTTCCCGGCGGGCGGCCGGGACATCCCCGACAGTCCGATCAACTGGTTGCTGCTGAGCGCCGACGAGGCGCGCTCGGAGCTGCTGGACCTCGACCGCTGGGTCACCTTCCTTCGCGTCGCCTACGGCCTGCCGCCCACGATCGTGCCGCCGTCGTGGCACCGCCACGACGAGCTCATCTGGGAGCTGTCGGCGCTGCACCTGCACTGGCTGAACAGCTACCACCCCGATGCTCCGCTGTCCGCGCCGAACCATTGGCACCAGGACTTCGCTGCGGCGCGGGTGCGCCTGCGCGAGTGGGTCGCGACGAATGGCGCTCGCCTGGACCGGGACCGGCCGACGCGAGTGACCCCGTGGCCCGGTGAACGGCCCGCGGCGGTCGGCGGCGAGGTCGAGGTCGTCGACCGCGCCGAGGACTTCCGCCGGTTCCTCGAGGAGGACTTCGAGAAGCGCCGCAACCGGAGCTGAGGACCCACAGAGGTGCCTGTGGCGCACCTGTCCACAGGACCCACCACGCGTGCCGGCCACCCGGCCGAGCGCGCCCGACCCTGAGGCATCCACCCGTTCGAAGGGATCCGTCATGTTGCTCGCCCACGCGGTCGCCCTCGCCGAAGCGCGCGCCTACCTGGCCGCCCTGGCCGACCAAACCGACACGCTCGAGGCCTCGCAGGCCTACGAGCGCACCCTGCACTACCTCGACTCGATCCACCCGGACGTGCTGCCGACACTCGACGTCGGCGGCGCGATCACCGACCGCACCGGACTTCAGGTGGTGGCTGAGTCGGCGGTGGAGGAACTCGTCGACCACGGCGTGGACGCCCTGCAGGTCGAGCTCCTGCTCGCCATGCTCGACGACGCTCGCGCCCTCGACGCCCCGGTATGAGGCCGAGCGATGTACGGCGAGAACGCCGGCGCCCTCCGCACGGAGCTGTCGACGCTGCTCCGCCAGCACCGGATCCAGCAACGCATCGGCGGTCCCGGGATCCACACGGTGCCCGTGACCACCACTGACGCGGAGCGCGAGCAGATGGGCCGGCTCATCCAGCGCTACCGCTATGGCGTGCTCACGTGGTGCCGGCAGGCCCTGACCTTCCCCGGTCCCGACGTCGGCGTGAGCCGGCGGGGCCGGGCTGCCGCCCAGGACGTCGAGCTACGGCGTCGACTCGAGGCCACCTTCGTCGCGTCCGGCGCATCGCTCCCGACGTTGGCCGAGCTCACGACGCCGCACCGGTTCGCCCTCGTCGACTCCTGGCGGCTCGCCGCCCGGGCCGCCGCACTCGGCGAACACGATCTCGCCGGCGACATGGCACCCGGCCAACTCGACATCAACCAACGCCTGACCATCGTGAAGGACACCGCCGAGATCATCCGGGGTCTGATCGTGCTGGACCGGCGCTACGACAACGTCCCCGGCTGGGAGTCACTGGTCGGCAGTACCAGGCTCGAACGGGCGGCCGATGCGTGCGCCTTCCTCACCGCCGAGGACTACACAGTCGACCGCCGAGGTTGGCGCCCGCCAGCGACGACCCTCGACGGCCCCGTCCGACCGGGAATCGCCGGAGTCATCCAGGCCGAGCACAACGTGCTGATCCACCTGAACCGCTTCCCGAACGCATTGAACTTCAGGCGGCTCCTCGACTCCCAGCGCGAGCTCTCCACCCTGCTGGCCGCACGAGCCACAGGTGCCGAGCCCGGACTGTCCGCTCGGTGGCATCGCCGCGGAGAGACCTACCGGGCCCTCCAGCGCCAGGCACGCAGCCTCGGCGGGTACGTCGGCGCGGGCAACCAGGCTGTTGCGGAGGCCGCCAACGCAATCAGCCGACTCCAGCGACTTCCCCGCGACACCACGCTCGGCCAGCGCACCATCCGTGACATCTCGACGCTGTTCGACGCGATTGACCTGCGGCTGGCCGACACCTTCGAGAATGGATCCCGGGAGCGGCTCTACTTCGTGGCCACCAGGCTCCCCCGCATCGTCGACAACGACGGACAGGCGATCCACGCCGTCCGCACGCGCTACGTGCCCATCACCGAGCCGATCCACGCCGACCTCCGACGCCTCGTCCGCGACCAGCTGCGCCCCCGGGCCCGCCAGACCGACACCCCGTCAGGCGCCACCGGCAGCCGCCGCGAGCTGAGCGAGGCAATCCAGCACCGTCCACCGTCACGGGCGCCTGGCATCGACCTGTGACCCCGGCTCGGGCTGACGGGGGAACCTTATCCGTCCTCCCGCTGCCACCTGGGCGCCAGCGACTCCAGGATCTCGGCCGTCACCGGATTCACCTTCTCGTCCGGCTCGATGTAGTGCTGCTTGGTGATCTGGGAGGAGGTGTGGCCCAGCATCTCCGCCGCCAGGTCGGCGCCTCCGGCCCGGTCGAGCACCGTGGCAACCGTCCGGCGGAACGAGTGCGGCGTGACCCCAGGGATTCCCGCCTCGGCCAGGATGACCCGGAGCCGGCGACGTACGTTGTTGGTGGTCAGCGGTGTGCCGTTGCGGCTGGCGAAGATCAGGCCCTCAGGGTCCTGGTGGGCCAGGAGGACCAGCCGCTGACGAAGCACCTCGGCGGTGAAGCTCGGCACCGACACCGTCCGCGTCGACTTCGCGGTCTTCGGCGCCGGCTGTCGGTGCGTCGGCTTCCCGGTGGGCGACACGATCGTGCCGCAGATTCGCACCGTCGCCGGCGCGCTCGTCACGTCGACGTCGCACCTGCGGATCGCCAGCACCTCTCCGATCCGGGCCGAGGTCCCGAGCATGACCTCGATGATGGCCTCGAGCTGGCCGTCGGGCTTCGGCCCCGACAGGCCGGTCCCTCGACGCCACTCGCGGACCGCCCGCCGGATCGACTCCACCTGGGAGGCGGTCAGGGCCATCGCGGTCGACGGCGGTCTGCGGAGCCGGCTGGTGTCGCGGACCGGGTTCTTCGGGATCGCGTCGTACCGGACCGCCAGCCCGAAGACCAGGCTCAGCACCGTGCGGGCCTGCTTGGCGTAGCTGTAGCTCTTGTTGGCGGCCAGCGACTTGATGAACTGGTCGACCTTGCGGACTGTGATCTCCCGCAGCGTGAAGTGCTCGAACGCCGGTAGGACCACCTGGCGCATGTTGCGCTCGTACAGCGCCCGGGTGCTCGGGGCCAGCCGGCCCTCCAGGTCCAGGTCCTCCAGCCAGACCTCGACGAGTCTGGCGAAGGTCGAGTCGCGGGTCAGCTCCCCCGACGCGACCTGGCTGGCGCGTTGGGCCAGCACCGCCTTGAGGGCCCGTTCGGCCGCCTTGTGACTCGCCCCGCTGGCCGAGACCCGGCGTACCTGCCCGTCGTCGTCGCGGTAGCGGGTCCGCGCCCGGACCCGGCCGCTGGCTGTCCTGACGTAGCTGACCTCGCCGAACGTCCCGATCGGGATGCGCGGCCTAGCCATCGCGGGTCACCGACCGGGTGTGCCGCGCCCCGGTTCCGGCTCGCGCTGTTGGGCCAGCCAGGCGTGGACGTCGCTGAGGAAGAACCGGAGCTGGCGTCCGACGTGGACCGCCCGGGGTCCTCGGCCCGCGGTGCGCCAGTCGTAGAGCGTCTTCACCGGCACGTGCAGGTAGTCCGAGAGCTCCTCGAGGCTGATCAGCGGCTCGAGGGCGCTCGTCGTGGGCGTTGTGGTCTCCATGCCCCGAAGGTGGGCGCGGGTTCCCGGTCGACCCGGGGACTCTCGGAACCGGTCGGCGCTCGGAGCGCGGATCGGGCCGCAAACCCGTTTCTGGACCGGGTTTGTGGACAGTTTTTGGACACGGGATCAAATCTCAAATGCTTTCAGGCCCGGAATCCGTGGATTCCGGGCCTGAACTTTGTAGCGGGGGCAGGATTTGAACCTGCGACCTCTGGCTAAGAGCGCAAAACACAGCAACTTCGATCGCAACCCGACAACCGACGTCCGGCAGCAGCAGAGGGCGCCGCGAGCGCCTCGCCGGTCGGGTCCCGTGGACACCGCTGGCCCGCGTGGCACCTGCGTTCGCTCCAGAGAGTCGAATACGGATCAATTCTCCACAGCCTGCGCGGTGTGGGCTGCACACCTTCGGTTACGAGGGCAAACCTGTCCTCGTGATCACGAAGGAGCACACGATGAGTACCACCGTCGACACCAGCCACGAGAGCATGATCCTCACCATCGACGAGGCGGCGGCCTACCTCGCAATCCCGAAGGCGACGCTGTACACCTGGCGGACCCGCCGGGCCGGGTTCGGACCACGCGCCGTGAAGATGGGCGGTTGCCTTCGGTACCGGCGCGCGGACCTCGACGCCTGGATCGTCGAGCACCTCGAGCCCGCGGCAGGCGAGTAGGCCATGGCCAGGCCACCACTCCCCCTCGGCACCTGGGGGACCATCACCACCGAGAAGATCCGCGACGGCAGCTATCGAGCACTGACCCGGTTCCGTGACACCGACGGCAACACTCGTCGCGTCACTGCGACTGGTCCTAGCAAGGCGGCTGCGGAGCGAGCGCTTCGAGACGTCCTGGGCACGCGCACCGCGCCAGCAGGTGAGCTCCTCACGGCAGAGACCCGGCTGATCGACCTCGCCAACCTGTGGATCACTGGTCTCGAGGCCGAAGGACGGATCGAGCAGACCACCATCAACGAGTACCGCCGGGTGCTGGACAACCTGGTGTTACCCAGTGTCGGTGGGCTGAAGCTCCGCGAGGCCACCACGGGGCGGCTGGACCGGCTCCTGCTGAGGTTGCGCGATCAGAGCGTGAACCGACAACGCAAGGCCAAGGTCGTCCTCGGGGCCATGCTCGACCTCGCGGTCCGACACGACGCGATCCCGATGAACCCGGCCCGCGGGACGAGCCGGGTTCACCGGCCCAAGCAGGAGACCAAGGCCCTGCGGGTCGAGGACCTGGTCGAGATCCGCGCAGCCGTACGCCGGTGGGTCAACGCCGACCGCCCCGGACCCAAGGCCACCGGCGACATGGCCGACATCATCGACCTGATGCTTGCCACCGGTTGTCGCATCGGCGAGATCCTGGCGTTGCGCTGGAGCGACCTGAATCTCGACGGGGATCTGCCCACCCTGTCGGTGTCGGGGACGATCAAGACCGAGACCGGCAAAGGCACCTACCGGAAGGCCACACCGAAGACGGACACCAGCCGGCGGACGGTCGTACTCCCCCGGTTCGCTGCCGACCTGCTCCGGGTACGCCGGGAGTTCGCGACTCCGAACGAGAACGACGCCGTCTTCGCGACCCGCAACGGCACCTGGCATCAGGTGGTCAACATCGAGCGGCGGTGGCGGCAGATCCGCAAGGACACCGGTTACGAATGGGTCACCCCGCACACGTTCCGCAAGACGGTGGCGACGCTGATCTCCGAGGCAGCGACGTCCGAGCTCGCCTCGCGCCAGCTCGGCCACTCCTCGAGCCAGGTCACCCGAGACCACTACATCGCCAAGCCACCGGTTTCGGCCGACCTCTCGAAGGTCCTCGAGCGGCTCAGTGAGAGCGACCATGCGAGTTCGGATTCGTAGGCCGTGAATCGTTTACGACTAGTAAACGACCATTCTGGGCATCCACGTCAAAACCAAAACCGCCTCTGATCTGCGTTTCCGCAGGTCAGAGGCGGTTTTTCGGTCGGGCTGACAGGATTTGAACCTGCGACCCCTTGACCCCCAGTCAAGTGCGCTACCAAGCTGCGCCACAGCCCGAAGGCTCCGTGGTGTCGACTCGCTCGACCACGAATGCGACTGAACCTTAACGCAGGCCGAACAGAGACACGGAATCGGGCTCGGCGTGCCGGACCTCCGGCCGCCGCCGACTGGTCTGTACGCCGTCGGGCCGGACGGACCACCCCGTCACCCAGATTGGGGATCGCTCTCCCAACCCTCCTCTGAGGCACCCCTCGCTGTCCCTACCTTTCGCTGGGGCTGAAAGATCGAGGGGGGAACCGATGGGGACCATGCAGCGCCGGCGCCACGCCGAGCGAGGAGCCGCAGCAGTGGAGTTCGGGCTGGTCGCCCTGCTCCTCGTGACCTTGCTGTTCGGCATCATCCAGTTCGGCTTCTGGTTCTGGGCCTGGCAGTCCGCGGGTCACGCCGCACGGGAGGCCTCGCGGATCGCCGCGGTCACGCCCTGCGACACCGCGAAGATCACCACCACCGGCACCAACGACCTCAACGGCACACCCAAGAACACCACGCCCACCGTCACGGTGACCAAGGGCTCACCGGTCAAGGTGGGCGACACGATCACCGTGCGCGTCCAGTTCACGACCCTCAACCTGGGCTTCTTCCCGGGCTACACCGGCAACATCGACAAGAGCTCGACCTCGCGGGTCGAGAACGTGCCGGCCGGGGGTTGCTGACATGACCGCTCGACGCAAGCAGGACGAGCGCGGCGCGGTCGCCATCCTCGTCGCCATCCTGGCCACAGTGCTCCTCGCCGTCGGTGCCATGGCCGTGGACATCGGCGAGGCCTACGCCAAGAAGTCGCTCCTCCAGACAGACGTCGACCTGGCGGTGCTGGCCGCCGCGGCGCAGCTCACGACCGGCGGCAACACGTGCAACCCCGAGGTGGTCCAGGCCGCGACCGACTACCTGAGCAAGCCCGAGAACATGGTGCCCGGGCAGTACGCCCTCAACCTCGGCGGCTCGCCCGGTGACCTCGACGGCTACATCTCGTGCAACAACTGGAAGGTCACGCTGTGGGCTCCACGGAGCCACATCGAGTACACGCTCGCCAAGACCATCCCCGGCGCCCCGAACGGCATCGACGTCACCTCGACCGCCGCTGCGCAGATCAAGTCCGCGGGCCAGCTCGCGACGCTGCCGTTCTTCGCGGTCAAGGGCTGCGACTCGGGCCAACAGAGCATCCGCAACGACAGCCAGACCCCGGCCACGCCGGCGCTGACGCCGCCCTCGGGGAACCCGACGCTCAACGCCACGTTCACGATCAGTCCGACCGCCGTGGCGTCCGGGCTCAGCTCGCAGAACATCACCATCACCGGCAACGGGTTCAACGGCGTGACCCAGGTGTGGTTCAGCAACGCAGCAGGCGCGTCGATCGTCTCGCCGACCACGTTCAGCCCACCCCTGAACAACTCCACCACGACGTTCACGGTCGGTGTGCCCTCAGCGGTGCTGGCGGTCGACGACACCTGGTACGTCCGGGTGAAGACCGCCAGCAAGTGGTCGCCGGAGTCCAGCGCCCAGACGTTCAGCGTCGGCCCGCCCAAGCTCTACTGCGACGCCAAGAACGAGGGCAACTTCGGCACCCTCGACATCCCCCGGACCGACACCAACAGCAACGTCCTGGAGTGGAACATGATCAAGGGCATCCAGCCGACGCTGGCCATCCACCCGCTCCCCAACGGCGAGTGCAGCGGCCAGCCGGGCAGTGTGGAGTCCACCAAGACCCCCGTCAACGGCACCAACTGCGTCTCGACCGAGCCGGGCCTGAAGATCGCCGAGACCAACCAGGGCCTGATCACCGGAGCCGGCGGACTCAAGGGCCGCCTGGACGCGGACTCCACGAGCAACTGCAGTCGCAACGGCAACAGCGCGCGGACCACGACGCAGATCAAGGGCATCAACATCAACGACGACCTGCTGACCTGCTTCATCATCAATGGCGCCTCGATCAACGACCTGGTCGCGGGCAACTCGGTGGGGACGGGCGCACTGTCGTCGGACATCTTCAAGTCACCCCGGTTCTTCTGGCTCCCGGTCCTGGACACCGACCCGAGCACGGGCAAGAAGTCCTGGCCGATCATCGGCTTCCGTCCCGGCTTCATCTCGGACCAGTCCCTCAGCGCCACCCATGCCGGTCCGGGCTCGATCTCCGCCCTCGACGGCCTCGAGCAGGACTCGTCCGGCATCCGGGAGCTCAAGGTCATCCTCTTCGACGTCAAGGCGCTGCCGGAGTTCGCTCCGACCGTCGGCGGCGAGTCCGACTACACCGGCTCGGGCCCCAAGGCTCTCGTCCTCGTCGAGTGACGACGCGACCACCTGACCGACACCACTTCACCCGACAAGGACAACCACCATGGCACGACGAACCATCCTCTTCTGCGTCGCATTCGTGATCGCGGCGCTCGGGACCACGATGGTGGTCCTCTACGTCCAGGGCATCGACGCCCGCGCCACCGAGGGCCAGGCCCTCGTCGAGGTCCTGACGGCCACCGACGTGGTCAAGGCCGGCGAGAGCGTGTCCGACGCCGAGTCCGCCGGCAAGTTCGAGAAGACCCGCGTCGTCCGCGACGACGTCGTCGAGGGGGCCCTCAGCTCCACGACGTCGATCGCCGACGAGGTCGCGCTCGGCACGATCTACCCGGGCCAGCAGATCATCGGCCAGCAGTTCGGGTCGGCGCAGACGGTCGACACCCTGACCATCCCCGACGACAAGCTGGCCGTGAGCGTCGAGCTGACCGACCCGGCCCGCGTCGCCGGCTTCGTCTACCCGGGCTCGTCCGTCGCCATCTTCGCCTCGGCCGACCCGGAGCTCTACAAGGCGGACGGCACCACCCAGAAGCTCTCGCCCGTCACCCGCCTCCTGCTCGCCCAGGTGGAGGTCATCGGCGTCGGGGACACCTCGGTCTCCCCCACGACCACGACCAGCAAGGGCAGCAAGACCACGGAGCAGATCCCGCGCACGATCCTGACCATCGCCGTGACCCAGGCCCAGGCCGAAAAGGTCATCTACGCCGCCCGCAACGGCGACCTGTCCTTCGCGCTCCGCACGGCCAAGTCCAAGGTCGTCGACGGTCCCGGAGTCACCGCCCGCGACATCATGCCCGAGGTCTTCGGGGGCGTGCGATGACCGTCCTCGTCGAGCAGGACCCGACCCTCGTCGACCTGCTGCGCGCCGCAGTCAGCGACGGTGTCTCGGTGCTGGCCGGCGTCGACCAGGTGGAGGACCACCTGCGCCGGCACCGCGGCGAGCACGTGGTGGTCCTGGGGCCCTCGGTGTCCGACGTGGACGCCGCCGCGTTCGCGGAGCAGAACCGGGTCCTGCGCCCCTCGCTCGGCGTCATCCTCGTCCGGCCGGCCGTCGACAGCACCGTGCTGGCCGACGCGCTCCGCAGCGGCATGAGCCAGGTCGTCGAGACCCGCGACGGCATCGGCCTCCAGGACGCCGTACGCCGGGCCCAGGAGCTCGCCCTCGCCATGGACGAGGGCCGCCGGCAGCACGTCGAGCCGAACGCCAAGGGCTCGCTGGTCACCGTCTTCTCGACCAAGGGCGGCGTCGGCAAGAGCCTCGTCGCGACCAACGTCGGGGCGGCCCTGGCCGACCAGGGCCACCGGGTCTGTGTCGTCGACCTCGACGTGCACGGCGGCGACGTCGCGATCATGCTCCAGCTCACTCCCCAGCACACGCTGGCGGACCTGGCGCGGATGCACGGCGCGCTCGACGCAGCCGGCGTCGAGTCCCTGCTCACCCAGCACTCGGAGCGGTTGTTCGTCCTGGCCGCGCCGGTCCAGCTCGGCTCCACCGTCCCGGCCGAGTCGATCGGCTCGGTGCTCGCGATCCTGAAGGGCCTCTTCGACATCGTGGTGGTCGACACCTCGGGTGCGTTCGACGACTACGGGCTCCACGCCTTCGACCACAGCGAGCTGCTGGTCCTGGTCGGCACCCTGGACATCCCCGCCCTCAAGAGCCTCAAGCTCGCGGTCGGCACGCTGGACCTGCTCAACTTCCCGCGCGACCGCTGGCGCCTGCTCCTCAACCGGGCCGACGCCAAGGTCGGGCTCTCGATCCAGGAGTTCGAGGACACGCTCGGCCTCAAGGTGACGGCCAGCGTGCCGTCCAACCGTGACGTGCTCGCCGCCGTCAACCGCGGAGAACCGATCGTGCTCGCCAAGAGCACCCACGAGGTCAGCAAGGTCCTGTCCTCCTTCGCGACCGGGCTCGCCCGCGACCTCTCCCTGAACCCCGAGGCAGCCGAGCCGCCTCGCCGCTCCCACCGCGCCATGCTGCGACGCGGATCCCGTTCCGAGAAGGTGGCCTGACATGACACTCTCCGACCGGCTCCTGGCCGCCCAGCGAGACAGGGAGAACGCCCTGACCCCGAGCGGCAACGAGACCTCCAGCCAGGCGGCCTCCGGCGCATCCCGTCGCCAGGCTCGCGTGACGGACCCGTTCGTCGAGCTCAAGCGGCTCGTGCACACCCAGCTCGTCAGCGCCCTCGGGCCGAAGCTCTACGACGTGGACATGACGCCGACCGAGCTCGAGCAGCAGGTCCGCACGGCCCTGCACAGCGCGATCGCCGCGACCAACCAGCCGATGTCCGGCACCGACCGCTCCCGGATCACCCAGGAGATCGCCGATGACATCCTCGGCTACGGGCCCCTCGAGCCCTACCTGCGCGATCCGGACCTCACCGAGGTCATGGTCAACCGCTCGGACGAGATCTACGTCGAGAGCAACGGCCGGATCACCCGCGTCGACGCCGCCTTCGCCGACGAGGCACACCTGCGCCGCACCATCGACAAGATCGTCGCCCGCATCGGCCGTCGCGTCGACGAGACCAGCCCCATGGTCGACGCCCGGCTCCCCGACGGCAGCCGCGTCAACGCCATCATCCCGCCGCTCGCCCTGGACGGCTCGATGCTGACGATCCGCAAGTTCGCCGCCGACCCCTACACGGTCGACGACCTCATCTCCTTCGACACCCTGACCCGGCCGGCCGCCGACCTGCTGGCCGCGTGCGTCCTGGGCCGGCTCAACATCCTGGTGTCGGGCGGCACCGGCGCCGGCAAGACGACGACGCTGAACGTCCTCTCGTCCTTCATCCCGGCGGACGAGCGGATCGTGACCATCGAGGACGCCGCGGAGCTGCGACTCCACCAGGACCACGTGCTGCGTCTGGAGGCCCGCCCCTCGAACATCGAGGGCAAGGGCGCGGTGACGATCCGGGACCTGGTCCGCAACTCGCTGCGCATGCGCCCCGACCGCATCATCGTCGGCGAGATCCGCGACGGTGCGGCCCTCGACATGCTGCAGGCGATGAACACCGGCCACGACGGCTCGCTGTCCACCGTGCACGCCAACAGCCCGCGCGACGCACTCTCTCGCGTGGAGACGATGGTGATGATGGCCGGCATGGAGCTGCCGGTCCGGGCGATCCGCGAGCAGTCGAGCAGCGCCATCGACCTGATCATCCAGCAGAACCGGCTCAAGGACGGCTCGCGTCGGCTCACCGCGATCACCGAGGTCATCGGCATGGAGGGCGACATCGTCACCCTGCAGGACGTCTTCCTGTTCGACTACAGCGCCGGGTACGACGAGCACGGCGTCGCCCGTGGCCACCTGCGCAGCACCGGGCTCCGCCCGCGGTTCCTGGACCGTCTGGCCGAGCACAACGTCCAGGTCAACCCCGAGGTCTTCGCCAGCGCCGGAGTCGTCCGATGAATCGCACCGCCCTCTCCCGGGTCTCGGCCGCGTTCGGGACCCTGGCCCTGGGCGTCGCCCTCGGCCTGGTCCCGGCCACGCCGGCCCACGGCGCGGATGCCGGCTCCGGGATCACGATCGACCACGTCGAGGTCGCCGACGACGGCACCGTGTCGGTGCTGGTCGGGGTCCGAGCCGGGACGGCCGCTCCCGACCTCGGCAGCATCCACGTCTCCCTTGACGGCGCGGACGTCGACGCGGTCGGACAGTCCGTCGAGGAGGGCCAGCTCACCCGCACCACGGTGCTCGCCCTGGACGCCAGCCACAGCATGAAGGGGCAGGGCATCGCCCAGGCCAAGGCCGCAGCGACGGCGTTCCTCGACGCGGCCCCGGCCGACGTCCGCATCGGCCTGCTCACCTTCTCCAGGGGCGTCCAGAACGTCATGGCACCCACGACGGACCGGGCCGGCCTGGCCGCCGCGATCAACGGCATCGGGCTCACCCGCGGCACCCGCATCTACGACGCCGTCATCAAAGCCGTGAGCCTGTCCGGCACCGAGGGTGCTCGCAACGTCCTGCTGCTCACCGACGGCAAGGACGAGGGTGGCGGCTCGACCCTGCAGTCGGCCCTCGCCGCAGCGAAGGGCAAGGGCGTCGCCGTGGACGTCGTCGCGCTCGACCAGGCGCCCGCCGACCGGGCCCTCCTCGCCCAGATCTCTTCCGCGAGTGGTGGCGAGGTCGTGGAGGCCTCCAGCCCCGCCTCGCTGGCGCGGGTCTTCGAGGCCGAGGCTGCCGCACTCGCCCACCAGGTGCTCGTCACCTTCCCCGAGCCGGTCCACGCGCCGGCCGGGACCACGCTCGACGTCTCCCTCTCGGTCGGCGGCACGACGTACGACGACTCGGCGTTCCTCTCCCTCGGCCACCTCGGGGACAGCGGCCCCACGGTGGTGGACCCGGGGAACCCGTTGGTCGGGCGCACTGCGCTGCTCGTGGGCGGGGTCGTGCTCGGGCTGGGCCTGACCATGCTGCTCGCCCTGCTGCTCATGGGCCAGCACGGCCCGACGCGGACCCAGAAGCGGCTCTCGGAGTACTTCGGCGAGACCACTCGGACGACCTCCAGTGCGGCCGGCCTCAGGGAGACAGCGGTCAACTTCGCCGGGACCGTCGTCAAGGGTGACTTCGAGACCCGCCTCGCGCAGAAGCTGGCCGGCGCCGGGATCGCGCTGACGGCCTCGGAGTGGGTGCTCATGCACGCCGGGATCGCCGCCCTGGCCGGTTTCGTCGGCTTCGTCCTGGGCGGACCGGTCTCGATGGTCGTGCTGCTCATCGTGGGTGCGCTGCTGCCCGCCTTCGCGCTGAAGTTCAAGCACTCCCGCCGGATGAGCGCCTTCGGGGCCCAGCTGCCCGAGACCCTGACGCTCATCGCGGGCAGCCTGTCCGCCGGAATGTCCATGCCGCAGGCCGTCGACACCGTGGTCCGCGAGGGTCACGAGCCCATGGCCTCCGAGCTGCGTCGGGCGTTGATCGAGCACCGGCTGGGCATCGGGATCGAGGACGCACTCGACGGCGTCGCCGACCGGATGTGCAGCGAGGACTTCGGTTGGGTCGTGATGGCGATCCGCATCCAGCACGACGTCGGCGGCAACCTGTCCGAGGTCCTCGGGACCGTCGCGGACACCCTCCGTGAGCGCGAGTACCTCAAGCGGCAGGTCCGGACGCTGAGCGCCGAGGGTCGCCTCTCGGCCTGGATCCTGGGGGCGCTGCCCATCGTGATGTTCCTCTACATGCTGATGGCGAACCGCGAGTTCATCCGTCCGCTCTACACCCAGACCCTCGGTTGGGCGATGCTCGGTGCCGCCGCGCTGCTGCTCGCCACGGGGTCCTGGTTCATGGCCAAGCTCGCGAAGGTCGAGGTCTGACATGTCCGCCAACGTCATGCTGTTCGCCGGGGCGGGGCTCGTGCTCACTGCCCTCACCATGGCCCTGTCCATGGTCGGGGTCCTCTCCACGGAGCGACGTGGGGTGGGCCGCTCCCTGGCCGCCATCCAGGCACTCGACTCGGCGCCCGCAACGCTCAAGACGGAGCTCGAGCAGCCCTTCTCGAGCCGCGTGGTCGCTCCGCTCGGCGAGAAGCTCGTCGGGATCGGCCGCAAGCTCGTCCGAGCCGGCACTGCCGAGCGGATCCAGCGGCGCCTCGACATCGCCGGCAACCCCATCGGCTGGGACGTCGCCCGGATCATCGGCCTCAAGGTCGCCGCGATGGCCGGTCTGGGCGGCTTCGGCCTGTTCTACAGCGTCACCTCGGGGGCCGCGCCGCTCAAGCTGCTCGTCATCACCGTGGGCGCGGCCTGCTTCGGCTACCTGCTGCCCAACGTCCTGCTCTACAACGCCGGCCAGAAGCGCGAGACCCTGATGCGCTGCGCGCTGCCGGACGCCTTGGACCTGCTCACGATCTCGGTGGAGGCAGGCCTCGGCTTCGACGCCGCCGTGATGCAGGTGGCCCGCAACACCCGCGGCCCGCTCGCCCAGGAGTTCTCCCGGTTGCTCCAGGAGATGCAGATCGGCGTGGGCCGCTCGGACGCGATGCGCGCCATGGCCGAGCGCAGCACCATCGCCGAGCTGAAGACGTTCTGCATGGCCATGGTCCAGGCCGACAGCCTCGGCATCCCCGTCGCGAAGGTCCTCCGTGTCCAGAGCAAGGAGATGCGGGTCAAGCGTCGCCAGCGGGCCGAGGAGAAGGCCCAGCAGGTGCCGGTCAAGATCATGATCCCGCTCGTGCTGTTCATCCTGCCGTCGCTCTTCACCGTGATCGGTGGCCCCGCGGCACTCCACATCATGGACGCGATCAAGTGAGAACCGTCGCCGACGCCAGCCCCTGGCGAGTCACCACCGCGGTCCGGGTCTTCGCCCTGGCCACCGCGGTCGGTCAGCTCGTCAGCGCCGACACCCTGGGCATCGTCGGCGTGGTCGCTCTGCAGCTGGGCTGCGTGGCCGCGGTGTGCTCAGCCCTGGAGCTGACGCCGCTGGGCCGTCGGCTGCCGTGGGTGACGGTGCTCGAGGGTGTCGCGGTGGTCGGTCTCCTGGGACTGGCCAACGGGCCGGTGGAGCCGCTCCTGGTCTACCTCGCGGTCCCGACGGTGGTCGCCGGCGTGCGTCACGGCGCCCTCGCCACGGTCAACACCTCGCTCTCCACCGCGATGGCGCTCCTGGCCATCCAGGCGCTCACGTGGTCACACGTCGAGACCGGTCCGACGCTGGGATCGGTCCTGCCCTGGCTCGTCCTGGGCCTGGGGGCCGGGATGCTCGCGTCGCACCAGACGCAGTCCGTGCGGCGCCTCGAGGCGGTGCGCGCGCCCTACGCCGCCGCCAACCGGCTGGTCGGCACCCTCCACTCGGCAGCCACCGACCTGCCGCAGGACCTCGACGTCATCCTCCACTCGCGGGCGCTGGAGTGCACCATCCGCCCACTCGTCGGCGCCGACGCCTCGGCCGTGCTGGTCCGCTCGGGCCTGATGACGCTGGAGACCCTCACGTCGTACGGCGACCTGGGCGTGGTCGACGACGAGCTCGCCCGCCGCTGCATGTCCGCGATGCGCGCCGAGCAGCGGGGCACCATCGTCGCGCTCCCTCTGCGGGTCGGCGAGCACGTCTTCGGCGCCCTGCTCCTGACCTGCCACCGGCCGCTGGCCAACGCGGTGCTCGCCTCGATCCAGGAGCAGGTCGACGAGCGGGCCATCCTGCTCGACACCGCCGTGCTGCTCGACGGCGTCCGATCCCTGGCCACCAACGAGGAGCGCAACCGCCTCGCCCGTGACATCCACGACGGGGTCGCCCAGCAGATCGTCGCCCTCGGCTACCTCGCCGACGACCTCGCCGCGCTCAGCCACGACCCGGACACCCGTCAGGGCGCCGAGGACCTGCGGGTCGAGGTGACCCGCCTCGTCAACGCCTTGCGCTTCTCCGTCTTCGACCTGCGGCAGGACGTCGCCGACGCCGGCAGCCTGTCCGGTGCCCTCTCCGACTACGCGGGTCAGCTCGGCACCCACAGCGACCTGCGGATCCACCTCACCCTCGACGAGCGGGGGTCGCGACTGACCCGACGCACCGAGGAGGAGCTGCTCCGGATCGCCCAGGAGGCGATCGCCAACGTTCACAAGCACGCACACGCCGTCAACGTGTGGGTGCGGCTGGAGGTCCACGGCACCGACGCGACGCTCGTCGTCGCGGACGACGGTGTGGGCGGAGCGACGTCGCGACCTGGCCACTACGGACTGCACACGATGCGCGAGCGCGCGTTGCGCATCGACGCCGACCTCGAGGTCGGCCCCCGGTGCGACGGCGGGACCGTCGTGACCCTGATGACTCGCCGCGAGGCACCCACGGGCTCGGGCCCGGACAGCACCACCACCCCGAGAACCGACGGAAGGCACTCCCATGGCGATCACCATCTTGCTGGTCGATGACCACGACCTCATCCGGCAGGGGCTCGCGCACGCCTGCGAGCGCGACGCACGGATGACCGTCGCCGGGCAGGCGGGCGACGTCGCCTCCGCCCTCGCGGCGTGGCGCACGCTGCGGCCCGACGTGGTCGTCACCGACCTCCAGCTGCCGGACGGCACCGGCCTCGACCTGATCCGCGCCATCCGCGAGGAGAGCGCCGACACAGGGCTGGTGATGCTGACGATGCACACGGGCGACGCGCAGATCCTGGCCGCCCTCGAAGCCGGGGCGTCCGCGTTCCTCGGGAAGGAGTCGCGCGGGGCCGAGGTCGTCTCGGCGGTGGCACACGCCGCCAAGGCCCCGCGCAGCTTCCTGTGCTCGGGACTGGCCGGTGCCGTGATGCGCCGTGCCACCGTCGCCGCAGGCCGTCTGACCCCGCGCGAGCAGCAGGTCCTCGAGCTGCTCGCCGAAGGCCTGGGCTCGGCCGAGATCGGCGCCCGTCTCTACCTCGGAGAGTCGACCGTCAAGACCCACATCGGGCGGATCTACCACAAGCTGGGCGTCACCAACCGCGCCCAGGCCCTCGTTGCCGCGATGCGGCTGGGACTGCTCTTCGAGCAGCTCTCCACCGCCGGCTGAGCAGCGGTCAACGGCCCCCGGAAACGAGCCGCGCACCCCTGGTGGGGTGCGCGGCTCCTCTGCGTCCGGGTGGTGTGTCGAGCAGCCACCGAGGACCTCCTACGTTGGGCGTCGAAGGGGCCCCGACAGCGTCTCAGGATTGGCCCGAAGTGACTACTTCCGGCGAGACGAGGACAGGACTTCCGGGCTCCTGGCAGATCGGACCATGGAGATGTGAACGGGTTCCAGTGGGGGGCTCGGAAGCAACGCCAGTCAACTGTCCGAAGGGGAATCCAATGATCGACAAGCTGCAGCTCATGACCCTGATGCTCATCAACGACCTCAAGACGCCGCGTCGCAACGACAAGGGCGCCACCGCCGTCGAGTACGGCCTGCTGGTCTCGCTGATCGCCGCCGTGATCATCGTCGCCGTGTCCACGCTCGGCGGCAAGATCAACACCGCCTTCGGCGTGATCAACACCAACCTGAAGTGACCTGAGGTCACCCAGACCGGGGGGAAGGGCCGGCGCCGCACACCGTGCGGCGCCGGCCTTGTGCTGTGCCGGCAGGGCCGGTGCCAGGGCACTGAGCAGGGACCGAGACGGATGGAAGCGCGGAGGGCCCTGTCCGCGCCCGCGGAGTGGTTCGAACGGACTACGACCGCCGAGACGAGGACGGGACTTCCGGGCTCCCGGCCGCTCGCACCATGGAGATGTGAACGGGTTCCACAGGGGGCTCGGAGACCGACACCATTCCGAAGGGGAATCCAATGATCGACAAGCTGCAGCTCATGACCCTGATGCTCATCAACGACCTCAAGACGCCGCGTCGCAACGACAAGGGCGCCACCGCCGTCGAGTACGGGCTGCTGGTGGCCCTCATCGCCGCCGTCATCATCGTCGCCGTGTCCACGCTCGGCGGCAAGATCAACACCGCCTTCGGCGTGATCAACACCAACCTGAAGTGACCTGAGGTCACCCAGACCGGGGGGAAGGGCCGGCGTCGCACACCGTGCGGCGCCGGCCTTGTGCTGTGCCGGCAGGGGCGGTGCCGGCAGCGGCGGTGCCAGGGCGCGAACGGGCTCCGACGATCGGCACCGGACTCGCCCCGTGCGACACCCGGGCAGTGGTCCGAACGGACTACGACCGCCGAGACGAGGACGGGACTTCCAGGGCCCCGGCAGATCGCAACATGGATATGCGAACGGGCTCCACCAAGGGGGGCTCGGGAGAACGACACAGACCGCCAGCACAGACACACAAGGGGAATCCGATGATCGAGAAGCTGCAGTTCATGACCCTGATGTTCATCAACGACCTCAAGACGCCGCGCCGTGACGACAAGGGTGCCACCGCCGTCGAGTACGGCCTGCTCGTGGCCCTCATCGCCGCCGTCATCATCGTCGCCGTGTCCACGCTCGGAGGCAAGATCAACGACGCCTTCGGCGTGATCAACACCAACATGAAGTGACCTGAGGTCACCCAGACCGGGGGGAGGGGCCGGCGCCGCACACCGTGCGGCGCCGGCCCCGTTTTCCGTGCAGGCACTCGCGGCCCGGTCCCTGGTCACAACGGGCCATGCCGGCTGAGACGAGGATGGGACTCCCCGGGCTCCCGGCGGCACGACCATGGAAGGTGCCGGCATGGTCCAAGGGGGACGCCACACTCAGGGCCGGCACACGTAAGGGGACTCCGATGGTCGAGAAGATCGTGCTCTGGTCACTGACGGCCCTGCTCGGCGGCCCGTCGTCCGCCCGCGACCAGCGAGGCGCAAGCGCGGTCGAGTACGGCCTGTTCCTGGCCCTCATCGCCGCCGTCATCATCGTCACGGTCACGACCATGGGCATCAAGGTCGGCAACGCGTACGACTCCGTGGTCACGCTCTGGCCCTGAGACCGGCGGGTCAGTGCGTCGCGGCGCTGTCGTCGGTGACCTTCAGCGACGAGGTGTCCACGGCCACGAACGCGGTGGCGGGGATGCGCTTCAGGTCGGCGACGAGGCGATCGGGCCAGTGCCGGTTCTGCTCACCCTGGAAGAACCAGGGCGAGCCGTTGTCGGCCAGCACCAGGCCGTACTTCTTCATGGCCCGGACGACGGCTCGAGCGCCCGCGGAGAAGTTGTCGGGTGTGAACGAGGCCTTCAACCGGAACCGGGCTCCCATCGGCGGGTAGCGCAGGCTGTCCTTCGAGCCGGCGTCGTGCCTGGCCGGCCACAGGTGGTGCCTGCTGGTCACGTCGGTGGTGAAGCGGATCGCGTGGTCCACGCGTCGGGCCCTCACCTCGTTCCAGCGCAACAGGCCCGGCAGGATCGGTAGCCCGGCCGCGTCGGCCGACGTCCAGCCGTCCGGACGCAGGCGGTCGGAGCCGAGTGACCACACCGCACCCGAACCGGCCTTCCAGTGACCGTCCCTGACCCGCGTGGCCCAGGTCTCGTAGAGCTTGCAGGCACCGCGGTCCACGACGATCGCGTGCATGTCTCCCCCGCTGTTGCGGCCGCCCTCGATGCGGGTGTCGGAGCCGAACGGGTAGCGGACCCGGTCGCTCTCCGACGCGTAGGTGAAGCGCACCGGCACCCTGGGGTGCGAGTGCGCCACGACCGTGACCGGGATCCCGTAGTTGGGGCCGTCGCCGTACGACGAACCGAAGTCGGGGTGCAGGTCGACACCGGTCGACATGTGCGAGAGCCACTGCCGGCTCCGTGCGTGCACGGGCAGGCCGCGGATGTCGGCGTGCCAGTAGTTGTCGGCCGGGAACACCCGGCACGACGTGCCGCCCACCGGCTTGGCCTGGCTCGCAGGCATCGTCGCGGTCGTCAGCGTGACGACCGTCAGGGCAAGGACTGCGAGCCGGTGCATGGCCTACCTCTTCCGCTTCTCCCGCGGCCGCTGCTGCAGGACGATGGGGGTGCCCACGAAGCCGAACTCCTCGCGGAGGCGACGCTCGATGTAGCGCTCGTAGGACGCGTCGAGCTTGCCGCTCGTGAACAGGATGAAGACCGGCGGGGCCGTGCCGGCCTGCGTCGCGAAGAGCACCCTGGGCTGCTTGCCGCCCCGCACGGGGTGCGGGTGCTCGGCCACGAGGCGGCCGAGGAACGCGTTCAGCGCACCCGTGCCGATCCGGGTCTCCCAGCCCTCCAGGGCCTTGTCGAGCGCCGGCACGAGGCGGTCGACGTGCCACCCGGTGCTGGCGGTGATGTTGATGCGCGGCGCCCACTGGACCTGCACGAGCTCGCGCTCGATCTCGCGCTCGAGGTAGTAGCGGCGCTCGTCGTCGACGAGGTCCCACTTGTTGAACGCGATGACGAGGGCCCGGCCCGCCTCCCGGATCGTCTGGATGATCCGGATGTCCTGCTCGGAGATGGACTGGCCACCGTCGATGACGAGCACGGCGACCTCGGCGCGGTCGATCGCGGTGGTGGTGCGCAGCGAGGCGTAGTACTCGTGGCCGGACGCCTCCTTGACCCGCTTGCGGATGCCGGCGGTGTCGATGAAGCGCCAGGTCCGGCCGCCGAGCTCGATCAGCTCGTCGACGGGGTCCACCGTCGTGCCCGCGGCGTTGTCGACGACGACGCGGTCCTCCTTGGCCAGCTTGTTGAGCAACGAGGACTTGCCGACGTTGGGCTTGCCGACGATGGCGATCCGTCGCGGGCCGCCGACCTCGTGCTCGCGCTCCGGGGGCGGCTCGGGCAGCGCGGCGAGGACGGCGTCGAGCATGTCACCCGAGCCGCGACCGTGGAGGGCCGAGACCGGGTAGGGCTCGCCCAGGCCGAGGTTCCACAGGCCGTAGGCCTCGGCCTCGGTCCGCTGGTCGTCGACCTTGTTGGCGGCGAGCACGACGGGCTTCCCGGAGGCGCGCAGGATCCGCACGACCGCCTCGTCGGAGTCGGTGATGCCGACCGTGGCGTCGACGACGAACAGCACCGCGTCGGCGAGGGTCACGGCGACCTCGGCCTGGGCGGCGATGCTCAGCGCCAGGCCCCGGGCGTCCGGGTCCCAGCCGCCGGTGTCGACGACGGTGAAGGCGCGGCCGTTCCAGTTGGCGTCGTACGAGACGCGGTCGCGGGTGACACCCGGGACGTCCTCGACGACAGCCTCACGGCGGCCGATGATCCGGTTGACCAGCGTCGACTTGCCGACGTTGGGACGACCGACGACGGCCAGCACCGGGACCGGGCCGAGCGCCTCGCCGCCGGTCTCGCCGACCGCCGGCTCGGTGTCGGCGGACTCGGTGGGGGTGGTCCCCTCGCTCATGATGCTCCTTGCTCGGTGACCCCGGTGGCGGGGTCGGGTTCGACGTCGTGGATGGGCAGCGGACCAGGCAACGAACGGCCGGTCGACGCGCGGGCGTGGTCCAGGTGGGCCACGAGGTGCTCACGGAGCAACACCGAGGCACGCTCGACTTGTTCCCGGGTGCGGGGCCAGGGCTGCGCGTCGAGGGTGATCGGGGCGCCGAAGACCATGTCGACGACACCGCCGCGGGCCGGCAGCGAGTTGGTGCCGCCGCCCGGTTCACGGCTGCCGAGCATGACGACCGGCACGACCGGCGCCCCGGACACGAGGGCGAAGTACGCCGCGCCGCGGTGGAAGCGCTGGAGCTCACCCCCGCCGCGTCGCCCCTCGGGGTAGATGCCGACGGCCCGGCCGTCGCGCAGGACGCGGAGGCAGGTCTTCACCGCCGCCGGGTCGGTGTGGAAGCGGTCCAGGGGGATCTGCCCGGACGCGTGCAGGAAGCGCCCGAGCCGGCCGCGGAACATCTCGACCTTGGTCAGGGCGTGCACCGGTCGGGGGGCGAAGATCGCCAGCAACGGTCCGTCGACAGCGCCCACGTGGTTGGAGGCGAAGATGACCGGTCCGGTCGTGGGGACCACGTCCGTGCCGTGCAGGCGCACGCCGAATCGGCGCCGGATGGCCCATCGGGCCAGCGGGCGCAGCGGCGAGTAGAGGAAGGTGCGGACCGGGGGCCGCGTCGCGTCGGTGCGGGGCAGTGCGCGGTGGTCCTGGTCGAGGAGGGTGGGCGTCACGCGGATGCCTCCACCGCCTCCACGAGGTCGACGACCAGCCCGATGACCTCGTCGAGGGAGTACGGCGTCGTGTCGAGGTGCACGGCCCCCTCGGCCATCGTCAGCGGGGAGACGGTGCGGCCGGAATCGATCTTGTCGCGGGCGAGCAGCGACTGCTGGGTCGCGGCGACGTCGGAGCCGCCCTCCTCGGCAGCGCGACGCAGGGCGCGTGCCTCGGGGTCGGCGGTGAGGTAGACCTTCACCGGAGCGTCGGGGGCCACGACGGACCCGATGTCACGGCCCTCGACGACGATCCCGCCGTCGGCGGCGATGATCGAGCGCTGCAGGTCAAGCAGGACCGCGCGCACCTCGGGGACGGCGCTCACCGGGGACACCGCCCCCGTGACGGCCTCGCCGCGGATCGCCTCCGCCACGTCCACCCCGTCCACGGTGATGGTCGGTGCCAGGGGGTCGGTGCCGGACTCGATCCGGGCCTCTCGCGCGCGGGCGGCGACAGCGGAGGGGTCGCTCACGTCGACGCCGTTCTCCAGCATCCACCAGGTCATGCCGCGGTACATCGCCCCCGTGTCCAGGTAGCGCAGTCCGAGCCTGGCCGCGACGCCACGCGACGTGCTGCTCTTGCCCGAGCCGGACGGTCCGTCGATCGCCACCACGAGCGGCACGAGCGGGGCGGGGGCACTGCTGGACACGCGGAACCTGCTTTCGGGAAGACACCTGTCCGACGACAGGAAATGTGCAGCCCGCAGCCTACCGGTGGGTCACCCATCCGCGAGATTCCAGCGAGGCCAGCAGGTGGTCGGCGCGGGCCTCCTCGACCAGCAGTTCCACGAGACCCACCGGGCGGCCCGGGTCGTGGTCGATGTGGATGTCCTCGATGTTGACCTCGCTCGCCCCGGCGTCGGCGAAGAGCCGGGCCAGCTCGCCCGGGTGGTCCGGGACCGAGACGAAGACCGAGCGCTGCGGTCTGGGTGGCCCACCGTGCTTGCCGGGGATCGCCTGGGTGCCGGCCTGGCCGCGCGCGAGGAGGGCGCCCAGCTGGTCCCGCTCCCCCGTCGTGACGGCCTCGATGAGGAGCTCCAGCTGCCCGCGCACCTCGGAGAGCAGGCCGAGCACAGCGGGGGCGTTGCCCTCGATGATCTGCTCCCAGAGCGCGGGGTCGCCGCCGGCCACGCGGGTCACGTCCCGGACGCCCTGTCCGGAGAGTGCGAGGTGGTCCGCCGGCGCGTCGGCGAGCCGTCCGGCCACCAGCACGGCCAGCAGGTGCGGCACGTGCGAGATCCGCGCCACCGCGCGGTCGTGCTCGTCGGGCGCCATCGGCACCGGGGTGGCGCCGCAGGCCTCGGCCAGTGCCGTCACCGCTGCGACCGCCCCGGGATCGGCGTCCGGGTGCGGGGTGACGGCCCAGGGACGACCGTCGAAGAGAGACGACGAGGCGGCCAGCGGACCGGAGCGCTCGGAGCCGGCCATCGGGTGCGAGCCGACGTACCGGCCGCGACCCGGGTGCTGGCCCACGGCGGCGAGCGGGGCGCTCTTCACACTGCCGACGTCGGTCACGACCGCCTCGGGGTACGTCGCCAGGGCGGCACCGATCTCGGCACCCAGCAAGTCGGGTGGCACGCAGACGACGACCAGCGCGGGAGCGCCCTGCCCAGGGGCGGGAACGCCGGCACCGAGCTGGGAGGCAGTGCGGACGTTCTCGGCGACGAGATCGCGCAGCCAGACCTCGACACCCTGGCGGTGCAGGGCGAGACCGATCGAGGTCCCGAGCAGGCCGGTCCCGACCACGAGCACCGGACCCCGCACGGCCGTGGCGATCGCCTCAGCCATCGGCAGGCTCGTCCGCGCTGTCCGGCACGGCCCGGACCCGGGTCAGGTCGGAGCGCAGGGCGGCGGCGCCGTGCAGGTAGACGTGGGTGATGTCGGCGCGCGGGAGGTCGGTCTCCACGTGAGCCATCATCCGCACGACCCGGGGCATCGAACCCGCGATCTCCAGCTCCCGCGCACAGATCAGCGGCACGTCGCCGAAGCCCAGTCGGCGGGCGGCGTACGCCGGGAACTCGCTGACCAGGTCGGAGGTGGCGGTGAAGATCACCGAGATGAAGTCGTCGACCTCGAGGCCGTTGGACGTCATCACATCGGTCACCATCTCCGCCACGCGCTCCAGCATGTGGTCCCGGGTGTCCGAGTCGAGCTGGGTCGCACCGCGCACCGCTCTCACTGCCACGTCATCTCCTGGTCGCCACGTCCGTCTGCACTGACCGGACAACCCTAACGAGGCGGCACTGGTGCGACCGACCGCCGGTCGCCACATGGGCGCGTGGTGGCCCTGGTGGTGGCCTAACGGAGCACGGACAGCACCGATGAGTAGTCATCGGTCCAGGCCACGCTCCGCCCGCTGAGTGCGGACCACCCCGGCCGCTGGGCCAGTGCCTCGAGGGTGTCGTTGTCGGGTCCCATCACGACCCAGACCGCTCGGACCCCGCCCGCCGCCGTGGAGGTGCCCGTGCGCACGAGGGCGGTCCAGCCCAGGGAGGCTGCCGCCGCCTGCAGGACGGGTCGCAGGTCGAAGGTGCGGTTGGTGATGTGGAAGGCAAGGGATCCGCGGTCCGTGAGCTTGTCGGCGTACATCTCGATGGCCTCCTGCGTGAGCAGGTGCACCGGGATGGCGTCGGAGCTGAAGGCGTCGAGGACGAGCAGGTCGAAGGATCCATCGGGTTCGCGCGAGAGACCGAGACGCCCGTCCCCGGTCACCGTGGAGATGGCGGCCCGACTGTCGTGCAGGTAGCTGAAGTACCTCGGGTCCTCGGCGATCCGGACGACCTCGGGGTCGATCTCGAAGAACGTGAAGTGCTGTCCGGCCCGGCCGTAGGCGGCCAGGGTGCCCGCGCCCAACCCCACCGCGCCCACCGACTCGAGGCCGAGCTCGTCGGCGACCGCGAAGACATCGCCCAGCGGGCCGTCCTTCGCGTAGTACGTCGTGGGCACGTCCCTCCGTGTCGGGTCGAGGAACTGCGTGCCGTGGACGGTCGTCCCGTGCACGAACGTGTGGGTGGTCCCGTCGTCGAGCACCCGGTAGGTGCCGTAGAACGTGCGGGTCTGCTCGATCACCCCGTGCCTGCCGATCGCGGCGTTCGAGCCGCAGAGCACGAGGACGGCGGCGAGCGCGAGCGCCGGGTGCTGCGTGAGGAGCCAACCCAGGGCGCCCGTGGCCAGCAAGAGCGCCGTGACCCCGAGGAGGCCGCTCGGCAGCTGGGTGATCCCGACACGCAGCCCGAACACCGCCACGCCGACCGCGATCAGGACGCAGGCGGCCCGCACCAGGTTGGCGCGAACCTGCCTGGAGATGAACCCGCCCCGGGGGGCGGCGACGCCGATGAGGAGCAGCGGCACCGCCGACAACGCGATCGGGTACTCCAGCACGCTGGAGAAGATGGCGGGTGCCAGCAGGCCGTTCAGGAGGCCGCCCAGGACACCACCGACCGCCACCACCAGGTAGAACAGCGTCAGCTGGTCTGCGTCGGGGCGGTCGACGGCCAGACGTGCGTGGGCGGCGTAGGCCACGGTCACGAGCATCAGCATGCTCGTGGTGATGCTGACTGAGATGGGCAGCGAGGCCCCGCCCAGGGACACCAGGGCCTCCACGAGCCCCAGTGCCACCGCCAGCCTCGTCGCGGTGGCCGGGATCGCCCGCGAACGGCGCGCGAAGGCCAGCACGAAGGATCCGAGGTAGAGGGCCAGCGGCACGACCCACAGCAGCGGAATCGCTGCGACGTCGGTGGACAGGTGCGTGGTCACGCCGAGCATCAGCGTGGAGGGCAGCATGGCCAGCAGCGCCCACACCAGCATCCGCCTCGTGGACGGACGCACCCGGCCGGGCGGCCGGAGCGTCTCATGAGCGGCGGGCGGCGACGGAGCGGACCGGCGCTTTCCGGCCACCAGGGCACACGTGGCGGTGAGCACGAGGAACACCCCATAGGCGATCGACCACCAGACCCGCTGCTCGGCGAGGGTCAGGCGCGGCTCGACCCACAGGGGGTAGGCCAGGAGCCCGACGAAGCTGCCGAAGTTGCTCGCCGCGAAGAGGAAGTACGGGTCGTCGGACCTCGGGCCCGACGTCCACGAGTACCACTTCTGCAGCAGCGGGCCCGTCGTGGCCACGGCGACGAAGGGCAGGCCAATGAGCAGCACCAGCGTGCGGATCAGCCAGAGTGCCGGCGTCGCGCCGCTCGGTGGTGCGGCATCGGCAGGAACGGCCAGCGGGAGCACGACGAGGGGCAGCACCAGGGCCACGAGGTGCGCCCGTGGCTGCCACGTCCTGCCGAGCCGCGTGGTCGACCAGTGGCAGTAGCCGTAGGCCAGCAGCAGCAGGGACTGGAAGAAGAGGGAGCAGGTGCTCCACACGGTCGCCGATCCGCCGTACGAGGGCAGCAGGAGCTTGGCGACGAGCGGCTCGACGACGAAGAGCAGGCCGGCACCGAGGAACGCCGTGATGGTGAAGAGCACGGCCGTCAGCCCCGTGGCACGCTCCGTCGCCGGTGGCGGCGCGGCAACGCCCTGCCTCGCGACACTCTGGTCGATGGCCATGACGTCCTCACTCCCCCACGTGATCGCTCCACGACCACGCTAGGAGCGGTCCAGCGCCCTCGGGCACGAACCGGCCGGAATGAGCCGAACGGATGGCGGCCCACGAGACGATCGGAGGACGCCCCGTCCGGTCCACCGAGCCGGAGCCCAGACTCAGAGCTGGGCGCTGTCCAGCAGCTCGCCGAGCTCGGCGAGCGTCAGCTCGCGCATCTCGCCCGACCGCAGCCGCCCGAGCGAGACCGGCCCGATGGCCGTGCGGGTCAGCCGGCGCACGGGGAAGCCGACGTGGTCGAGCATCCGTCGGACGATCCGGTTGCGGCCCTCGTGGATGACCAGCTCGATGATCGTCCGGCCGGGCGCGTTCTTGCCGTGCGCACCGCTGACGATCCGGGCCTGGGACACGGTGACCGGGCCGTCGTCGAGGGTGACCCCCTCGAGCAGCTTCTTGACGGTGCCGCGGTACATCTCGCCCTCGACCTCGGCGACGTACGTCTTGTCCACCTCGTACGACGGGTGCGCCATGCGGTTGGCGAAGTCGCCGTCGTTGGTGAGCAGGATCAGCCCACTCGTGTCGGTGTCGAGGCGGCCGACGTGGAAGAGCCGCTCGGGACGGTCCGCGACCAGGTCGGACAGGTTCCGGCGGCCCTCGGGGTCCGACATCGTCGAGACGACACCGCGCGGCTTGTTCAGCACGAGGTAGACGTGGGGCGAGATCGGCGGGAGCCGCTTGCCGTCGACCCGGATCACGGCGGTGGCCGGGTCGACCTTGGTGCCGAGCCGGGTCACGACCTCGCCGTCCACGACCACGAGCCCCTCGAGCATGAGCTCCTCGCACTTGCGGCGGGAGGCGACGCCGGACTGCGCCAGCAGCTTCTGCAGGCGGATCAGTCCGTCGTCGTCGAGCTGGAGGCCGGAGTCGTTCACTCCCCGACCGTATCGCCGGTCGAGGTCGCTTCCGAAGTCGGCGACGCCTCGGCGGTCGTCCCGTGGGACGCCACGCGCTCGAGCTCGTCCTCGAAGTCGTCCATGTCCGGGAGGTACGGCGCCAGCTCGGGCAGGTCGTCCAGCGACGTGACACCGATCCGCTCGAGGAAGTAGCTCGTCGTGCGGTAGAGGTTGGCGCCGGTCTCGTGGTCCTGCCCGGCCTCCTCGACCAGCCCGCGCGTGAGCAGCGTGCGCATGACGCCGTCCACGTTGACCCCGCGGATCGCGGAGACGCGTGCCCGCGACACGGGCTGCTTGTAGGCGACGACCGCCAGGGTCTCCAGCGCCGCCTGGGTCAGGCGCGCCTGCTGCCCCTCGAGGACGAAGCCCTCGACGACGGCGGCGTACTCCTCACACGTGTAGTAGCGCCAGCCGCCCGCGACGTTGCGCAGCTCGAAGCCGCGGCCCTGCTCGGTGTACTCCGCCGCCAGCGCCGACAGGGCGGCCTCGACCTCGCCGACGGGGTAGCCCACGGCCGTGGCCAGGCCGACGGAGTCCAGCGGCTGGTCGGCGACCATCAGCACGGCCTCCAGGGAGGGTCGCAGGTCCGCGACGGGCACGGCGAGCATCTCGCCCTCGTCGGTGGTGGACACCTCGGTCATGCGTCTGCTCCCTCAACGTCGGGCTCTGGTGTGGGCTCCGGCTCGGCCGGGGCGCCCTCGAACTCGTCGATCTCGAACTCCTCCTCGTCGCTGCCGGTCCAGCGGACCGTCAGCTCGCCGAGCGGGGTGACCTGGTCGAAGGCGACCGCCCCCTCGCGGAAGAGCTCCAGCAGCGACAGGAACCGCGCCACCGTGGTCAGCGTGTCCGGGGAGTCGCCGCACAGCGAGCGGAAGGTCAGCGTCCCGCTGTGCTTGAGCCGCTCCACGACGATGGCGGCCTGCTCGCGGACACTGACCTGGTTGGCGTGGATGTGCTGGAGGGAGACCTCCAGCACGGGCTTGGGCTCCATCGCCTTCGAGGCGAGCGCCGCGAACTGCTCCAGCCCGATGCCGATCAGCACCTCGGGGAGGAGCGTGGCGAAGCGCTCCTCGAGACCCACCGCCCGCGGGTGCCGCTTGGTCTCGTCGGCCAGCCGGCCCTCGAGGACCGCGGCGACCAGCTTGAAGGCGCGGTACTGGAGGAGCCGGGCGAAGAGCAGGTCGCGGGCCTCGAGGAGCGCGAGATCCTCCTCGTCCTCCACGTCGCCGGAGGGCAGCAGCCGCGCGGCCTTGAGGTCGAGCAGCGTCGAGGCGACCAGCAGGAACGACGTCGTCTGCTCGAGGTCCCACACCGGCCCGCCGGCCTTGACGTGGGCGATGAACTCGTCGGTCACCTGCGACAGCGACACCTCGGTGATGTCGAGCTTGTGCTTGGAGATCAGGCTGAGCAGGAGGTCGAAGGGACCCTCGAAGTTCTCCAGCCGCACCTCGAACCCGGGCGTCTGCTCGACGTCGCTCCCGGCGTCCCTGGCGGCGGTCATTCCTCGGTCAACCGCCGCACCAGGGAGCTGTCGTCGCCGCGCTCCTCGAAGTCGGCCAGCACCAGTGCCACCGCCTCGCGGACCAGCCGCCCGCGGTCGACGGCGAGCCCGTGCGTACGGCGCAGCAGCAGCCGTGCGTGCTCGATCTCCAGCAGCTCGTCGGAGGTGACGTAGACCGTCATCTTCTCGTCGTGCCGCACCCGGCCGCTGGGCTTCTTGGCCGCCCCGGTGTCGGCAGCGGCGTCAGGAGTCGCATCGGTGCCGGACTCCTCCGGCGCGTCCGGAACCGCCCGGACCTTGGCCCCCTGGGTGGGACGGAACAGGTCGTCGGCGGCCGGCAGGCTCACCCGTCGAGACAACCCGCCAGCACCTCCCGCGCCAGCTGGCGGTACGACGACGCGCCGGCCGAGGCAGTGGCGTACGACGTGATCGGCTCCCCGGCCACGGTCGAGTCGGAGAACTTGATGGTGCGGCGGATGACGGTGTGGAACACCTTGTCGCCCCACGCCTGCACCAAGCGCTCCATGACCTCGCGGCTGTGCAGCGTGCGGCCGTCGTACATCGTGCCGAGCACGCCGTCGATCTCGAGCTTGGGGTTGAGCCGCTCGCGCACCTTGTCGATGGTGGTCTTGAGCAGGGCCACGCCGCGCAGCGCGAAGTACTCGCACTCCAGCGGCACGATGACGCCGTCGGAGGCGGTGAGGGCGTTGACGGTCAGCAGGCCGAGCGAGGGCTGGCAGTCGATGAGGATGACGTCGTAGCGCTCCATGGCCGGGCCGAGCACCCGCTGCAGGGTCTGCTCACGGGCGACCTCGTGGACCAGCTGCACCTCGGCGGCCGAGAGGTCGATGTTGGAGGGCAGCAGGTCCATCCCCGGAACGCCGGAGGGGACGACGACGTCGTCGAGAGTGACGTCGCGCTCCATGAGCAGGTTGTAGACCGTCAGGTCCATCTCGTGCGGGTTGAGCCCCAGGCCGACCGAGAGCGAGCCCTGCGGGTCGAAGTCGACCAACAGCACCTTGCGGCCGTACTCCGCGAGCGAGGCACCCAGGTTGATGGTGGTCGTGGTCTTGCCGACGCCGCCCTTCTGGTTGCACATCGACACGACGCGCGCGCGGCCGCGGGTGCCGACCGGCTGGGGCTCGGGGAAGTCGGGCATCGGGCGCCCGGTGGGGCCGATCTCCTGCTCCTTGGTGGTCGTGGGGCGCTCGAACGGGAGGGGGTCGCTCACGGTGGCCGTTTCTGTGGGGGAAGGGACGGGCGTGCGGACGAGAGGAGGCATCTCGTGGGCTGCTCCAGCAGCGAGGCCGGGGCCACCGGGCAGTCCGGTGTGGCCGGGGAATCCGGGGAACGAACCGCCTGTGCCCATGTGCTGCTCCTCGCCCTTGAGCAATTGTCGACTCGGCGACAACTGCCGAGCACGCGGGCGACACTAGACCCGACCTCCGACGCGAACAACACGAACCCCGATTCCCCCAGCCTGCAGGGGAAATCTGTTGATGACGTGTGTAGCCGTCCACGCTCAACTGCACAGGACGAGCGCTGCCTGTGGACAAGTCTGTGCACAACTTCGGGGTGTCGCGGTTGCGCCACGCCGTCGACGGGCCGTGGAAAGTCAGTGCGGGTGGACGAGGTCCTGGTAGTCGGGGTGCTTGTCGATCCACTTCTTGATGTAGGGGCAGCGCGGCACGACGCGGTACTTCCCCGACGCGCGTACGTCGTCGAGGGCTGTGCGCGCCAGCTGACCGGCGACGCCCTGCCCCTCGAACGCGTCGGCGACCTCGGTGTGGGTGAAGACGATCCGCTCGTCGTCGATCTCGTACTCGGCGAACCCGGCCAGCTCACCCCCGACGTACGCCTCGTAGCGGCTCTCGGACTCGTTGAGGGCGATCTCGGCCACGGCCTTGTGCGACATGCGGTCGAGCCTACCTAGAGGCGGTGCATCGCCTCGGTGAGCAGCACGAGCTCCCCCGCCTCGTCGGAGGCGTCGAGGTCGACCACCCCGTCGATCACCCAGTCGTGGTGCCCCTCGGGGTCGTGGAGCGTCTGCCGGACCTTCCAGCGGCGACCCTCGACCGTCACCTGCAGCAGGGACGGCCCCCGCGCGTCGGAGTCGACCAGCAGCCGGTCGTGCTCGGCGTAGTAGTCCTCGATCGCGGCGTCCCACAACGACCGGGTCATCACGACCTCCAGCGGCGGGTCGGTGCGGTCCGCGGCCTGCCGCTCGAGCCGCATCAGCCCGTCCAGGTCGTCGCTCTCCACCAGCTCGACCCGGCGGAACATGGCGTTGCGCACCATCACCCGGAACGGCCGCTCCTGGGCGGAGATCGGGCGGGGCGTGGGCGGTGGCGCGTGGTGCGCCACGTCGGGCCGCACGTGCCCGGGGTCGGTGAGCGCCTCCCACTCGTCGAGCAGCGAGGAGTCGGTCTGCCGGATCGTCTCCCCCAGCCACTCCGACAGGTCGTCCAGCTCGGGGGTGCGGTGCGCCTCGGGCACGGTCTGCCGGATCGTCCGGTAGGCGTCGGTGAGGTAGCGCAGCACCAGCCCCTCGGACCGGGCGAGCTGGTAGCGCCCGACGAAGTCGGTGAAGCTCATCCCCTGCTCCCACATCTCGCGCACGATCGACTTCGGGGCCAGCGCGTCCTCGGGCAGCCAGGGGTGCGTCCCGCGATAGATCTCGTACGTCGCTCCCAGCAGCTCGGCGAGGGGCTGGGGCCAGGTGATCTCGTCCAGGAGCGCCATCCGCTCCTCGTACTCCAGCCCGTCGGCCTTCATCTCGGCGACGGCCTCGCCCCGCGCGGTGAACTGCTGGGCCATCAGGATCTGCCGCGGCCCCTCCAGCACGGCCTCGACCACCGAGACGATGTCGAGGGTGTAGGTCTCAGACTCCGGGTCCAGCACGTCGAAGGCGGCCAGGGCGAAGTGGGCGAGCAGCTGGTTGAGCGCGAAGTCGTCGGGGAGGTCGACGGCCAGCACGAACCGGCGGCCGTGCTCGTCGACCTCGTCGAGCCGGGTGAGCACGCCGGAGCGCTGCAGGGACCGGGCGAGCCGGAGGGCACGCCGGGACAGACGCAGCTGGCCCCGCCGGTCCTCGTGGTTGTCGGTGAGCAGCCGGCGCAGGACCGGGAACGCGTCCTCCTCGCGGGCCAGCACGTTGATGAGCATCGAGTTGTCGACCTTCATCCGGCTGACCAGAGCCTCGGGCTCCCCCGCGACCAGCTTGTCGTAGGTCTGCTCGGTCCACACGACGGTGCCCTCGGGCGGCTTCCTCAGCTGCGCCTTGGAGTTCTTCTTGCCGGCCGCCTGGCGGGCGGCCACCTTCGCCTTGGCCTTCTCGTTCTCGATGACGTGCTCGGGCGCCTGCACCACGACGTACCCGGCGGTGTCGTAGCCGGCGCGGCCGGCGCGCCCGGCGATCTGCATGAACTCCCGCGTCCGCAGGATCCGAGACCGGTTGCCGTCGAACTTCGCCAGCCCGGTGAACAGCACGGTCCGGATCGGCACGTTGATGCCGACACCGAGGGTGTCGGTGCCGCAGATGACGCGCAGCACCCCCGCCTGGGCGAGCTGCTCGACGAGCCGCCGGTAGCGCGGCAGCATGCCGGCGTGGTGGACGCCGATCCCCCGGCGCAGCAGCTTGCCGAGCGTCTTGCCGAAGCCCGCGCCGAACCGGAAGCCGGCGAGCCGCTCGGACATGCCTTCCGGCTTCTTGATCCACGTCACGTTCAGCAGCGACGTGGCGTGCTCGACGGCGTCCTTCTGCGTGAAGTGCACGACGTAGACCGGCGCCTGGTTGGTGGTGACGAGCTCCTCCAGCGTCTCTGGCAGCGGCGTCATGGCCCACGAGAACGTCAGCGGCACCGGGCGCTCGGCGTCGTCCACGACAGCGGTGGCGCGCCCGTTGCGGCGCGTCAGGTCGTCCACGAACGGCGTGACGTCGCCGAGCGTCGCGGACATCAGCAGGAACTGCGCCTGCGGCAGCGTCAGCAACGGCACCTGCCAGGCCCAGCCGCGGTCAGGCTCGGCGTAGAAGTGGAACTCGTCCATGACGACGAGGCCGACGTCCCCGTCGGCCCCCTCGCGGAGGGCGATGTTGGCCAGCACCTCGGCGGTGCAGCAGATGATCGGGGCATCGGCGTTGACCGACGCGTCGCCGGTCAGCATGCCGACGTTGTCGGCGCCGAAGACCTCGCACAGCGCGAAGAACTTCTCGCTCACCAGCGCCTTGATGGGAGCGGTGTAGAAGCTCACCCGGTCCGAGGCGAGCGCGGCAGCGTGGGCCGCGATCGCGACCATCGACTTCCCGGAGCCCGTGGGGGTCGCGAGGATGACGTTGCTGCCGGCCAGCAGCTCGAAGACCGCTTCGTCCTGGTGCGGGTAGAGCTCGAGGCCCTGTCCGTCGACCCAGCCCGTGAACGCGTCGTAGACCGCGTCGGCGTCGCCGGTCCGCGGGACCCAGCTCACTCGCGCGCCCGGGGGTGCGCGGTCGCGAAGACCTCGCGCAGGTTGTCGACGGTCACCAGGGTGTAGACCTGCGTGGTCGTCACCGACGCGTGCCCCAGGAGCTCCTGGACGACGCGTACGTCGGCGCCGCCGTCGAGCAGGTGGGTGGCGAAGGAGTGGCGCAGCGTGTGGGGCGAGACGTCGCGCGTCACCCCGGCCTTCTCGGCGGCCTTGACGAGCACCGCCCAGGCCGACTGCCGGGACAGGCGGCCGCCGCGGGCGTTGAGGAACAACGCACCCCCCGGGCCGAGCTTCCCCGTGTTCGAGACTGCCGAGACCAGCTCCGGCCGGCCCCGCACGAGGTAGGCGTCGACCGCCTCCCGCGCGTAGGACCCGACGGGCACGATGCGCTCCTTGCTGCCCTTGCCGCGCAGCAGCACGGTCCCGTCGACCCCGGACGCACCCCAGTCGAGGTCGTCCACGTCGAGCCCGACGGCCTCGGAGATCCGCGCGCCGGTGCCGTAGAGCACCTCGAGCAGGGCCCGGTCGCGCAGCGCCAGCGTGGTGCCCGCCGCCCCGGCCGCCTCGAGGATGGCCTCGACGTCGGAGAGCGGCAGCGCCTTGGGCAGCCGCTTGGCGGGTGCCGGCGGCTTGACCGCGCTCGCCGGGTCGGCCGTGGCCAGCCCGTCGCGCACGGCGAACTTGTGGAAGCCGCGGACGGCCACCACCGTGCGGGCCGCCGACGTGGAGCTCAGCGGCGGGTGCTCGGCGTCGCCCTCGCGCAGCCGCATGAGGAAGCCGGACACCGTCGCCTCGGAGATGCCTCCGAGGTCGTCGATGCCGGCCGCCGCGAGGTACTGCTGGTAGCGCCGCAGGTCACGGCGGTACGACGTCAGCGTGTTGGCGGCCAGCCCTCGCTCGACCGAGAGGTGGTCGAGATAGGTGCGGACCGCCCGCTGCAGGTTGCTGGTCAGGCGAGCACCTTGTCGAGCGACACCACGTCGATGTCGACGGCCTCGCCGACCGGACCGTTGGTCAGGTCACCCGCGTGGGTGTTCAGGCCCAGCGCCAGCGACTGGTCGTCGCGGCACGCCTGGGCCCAGCCCTTGTTGGCCAGCGCCACGGCGTACGGCATCGTCGCGTTGGTCAGCGCGTAGGTCGAGGTGTTCGGCACCGCGCCGGGCATGTTCGCCACGCAGTAGAACGTCGAGTTGTGCACCTGGTAGGTCGGGTCCGCGTGCGTGGTCGCGTGGGTGTCCTCGAAGCAGCCACCCTGGTCGACCGCGATGTCGACCAGCACCGAGCCCGGCTTCATCGCCGCGACCAGGTCGTTGGTGACCAGCTTGGGCGCCTTGGCACCCGGGATCAGCACCGCACCGATGACCATGTCGGCCTCGGTGACCTGCTGCTCGATCGCCAGCTTCGACGAGGCCAGCCCGTGGACCCGGTTGTTGTAGCGCCAGAACGACATCCGCAGCTTGTCCAGGTCGGTGTCCAGCAGCGTCACGTCGGCACCCATGCCCAGCGCGATGTTCGCGGCGTTCTGCCCCGAGACGCCGGCGCCGATGATGACGACCTTGGCGTTCGCGACACCACCCACGCCACCCATCAGCACGCCCCGGCCGCCCTGGGCCTTGAGCAGCGAGTAGGCGCCGACCTGGGGCGCCAGGCAGCCGGCGACCTCCGACATCGGGTAGAGCAACGGCAGCCCGCCCGAGGGCAGCTGGACCGTCTCGTAGGCGATGCCGGTGACCTTGCGCTCGAGCAGCTCCTCGGTCAGCGGCTTGTCCGCGGCCAGGTGCAGGTAGGTGAAGAGGGTCAGGCCCTCCCGCATCCGGTGGTACTCCTCCGCCACGGGCTCCTTGACCTTGAGCACCATGTCGATCGAGCCGTCGGTGCCCCACGCAGCGTCGGCGTCCGGGACGATCGTGGCACCGGAAGCGACGTACTCCTCGTCGGTGATCGAGGAACCGACACCCGCGCCGGTCTCGATGAAGACCTCGTGACCGTGCGCGGTGAGCTCGTGCACGCCGATCGGCGTGATGGCCACCCGGTACTCGTGGTTCTTGACTTCCTTCGGAACGCCGACCTTCACCTGAGCTCCCTCGCATCCATGTCTGCCGCCACCTCGTTGAGACGACGCCGAGACATTACTCCGAGAGAGCCTCGGACGTGCTACCGACGTGCGCCGAGGTCGAGGACGAGGCCCTCGTAGGCGCCGAACACCTCGAGGTCGTCCCCGGCCACCTTGCGCGCGTGCTCCACGATCTCGTCGATCTGGTCGTCGGTGCGGCCCGGGTCGTGGTGGAAGAGGGCGTAGGCCCGAGCGCCGGCCTCGCGGGCCAGTTCGACGGCGTACTCGACGCTCGCGTGCCCCAGGAACTCCACTCCGGGGAACTGCGCGGCGAGGTGCTGGGAGTCGTGGATGAGCACGTCCACGCCGTCGGCGAGGGCCAGGGCAGCCTCGTGCCGCTCCCCCAGCCCGTCGGGACCGGGGCCGTAGGCGGTCGGGCTGTGGTCGGACAGGTAGGCGATCGAGGCGCCGTCGCGCGTCACCCGGTAGCCGAACGCGCGGCCGCCCTTGTGCGGGATCTCGCGGGCCAGCACGTCGTAGCCCTCGACGGCGTGGGTGCCCTCCTCGAGCCCGGTGAAGGACCAGCCGGGGCCGAGCACGGACGGGGTGACCGGGAAGTGCGGGGGCGAGATCGCCCGCTCGAGCACCCGCTCGGCGTCGTCACCCTGCTCCGGGATGTGGATCGCCACGCGGCTCCCGGCGGCGGTGCCGCCCGCGAAGAACGGCATGCCGTGCGTGTGGTCCCAGTGCAGGTGACCGACCAGGATCGAGCCGTCGAAGGGCTCGCCGCCGAGCAGCGGCGTCACCGCGATCAGGCCGGTGCCGGCGTCCAGCAGCAGGTGCGGGGGCTCTTGGCCCACCGACAGCGCGACGCACGACGTCTGTCCGCCGTAGCGCACGAAGGGCGCGCCGGGGGCAGGCGTCGAGCCGCGTACGCCGCAGAACGTCACCAGCACGTCGAGCCACCTCGTTCCCCCGTGTGTGGCCGAAACACTGGCACACCCCGACGACCGGCGCCATGAGCCGCGCCACGGTGGCGGTGTCTCACTGGTCACCCAGTGCCGGCGAGCCCCTTCGCCCGCGCGAACAGCACCGCCAGGGCCACCGGAGCGTCGGCGACCCGCCCGTCGAGCACGGCGGCCAGCACGTCGTCGTACGGCGCCCAGAAGGTCTCCATCTCGGCCTCCTCGTGCTCGGGCACGAAGTCCCCGCGGCCGACGGGCCGCAGGTCGCGAGCCAGGTAGAAGTGCATCTGCTCCTCGGAGATGCCCGGCGAGGACCAGGCAGAGGTCAGATGGGTCCACTCCCCTGCCGTGAGACCCGCCTCCTCGGCCAGCTCGCGCTTGGCCACCTCGACGGGGTCCTCCCCCTCGACGTCGCACAACCCGGCCGGAATCTCGACGAAGACCCGGCGGGCGGGGTGGCGGTACTGCCGGAGGCAGAAGACGCGCTCGTCCTCGTCCAGCGCCAGGATCACGACCGCTCCGGGGTGCTCGAGGACGACCCGCCGGAAGGGCTCCTCGGTGGGGTGTCCCGGACGTCGCAGCCAGTCCTGCCGGAGCGCCATGACCCACCCGTCGCGGTGCAGGTCCTCCGACCGGTCGATCGGCCAGGCGGCGGGCGCGTCGGCCAGGGAAGGGGGAGGCGTCGACATGGCCGTGACGCTACCGTGCCCTCCGACAGACCAACGGAGGACAGATCCCATGGAGGGACGCGCATGACCGAGGCCGGGAACGTGGACGCGAAGAGCCTGACCCGCGAGGAGGCCGAGGAGCGCGGCGCGCTCCTCGACGTCGATCGCTACGACATCGCCGTGGACCTGCGCGGGCTGTTCGAGGGCGAGGTGCTCGAGTCGGTCTCCCGCATCGCGTTCCGCTGCACGACACCCGGCGCCTCGACGTTCGTCGACTGCGCCGCCGAGGTCCGCAGCGCCACCCTCAACGGCCGCGAGCTCGACCTCTCGACGGTGGCCGAGGGGCGCATCCCGCTGCCCGACCTGGCCGCCGACAACGTCCTGCTCGTGCACGCCGCGCAGTCCGACACCGGCTCCGGCGCCGGCATCCTGCGCACCGTCGACCCCTCCGACAAGCTCGTCTACGTCTGGACGTCCTTCGAGCCCGACGACGCGCGCCGCGCGTGGGCGTGCTTCGACCAGCCGGACCTGAAGGCGCCGCACGCCTTCACCGTGTCGGCCCCCGAGTCGTGGACGGTCACCAGCAACGGGGCCCCCGACTCGGTCGAGGACCTCGACGACGGGGGCAGGGTGTGGCGGTTCCCGGACACGCCCCGGCTGTCGACGTACGTCGTGGTCGTCAACGCCGGCCCGTTCCACGAGATCCGCGAGCAGCGCGGCGGCCACAGCCTCGGCCTCTACTGCCGGCAGTCGCTCAAGCAGTACCTCGAGCGGGACGCCGCGGACCTCCTCGACACCACCGAGCGCGGCCTGGCGTTCTTCGGCGAGCGCTTCGGCCAGCCGTTCCCCCAGGAGCGCTACGACCAGGTCTTCGTCCCCGGCATGGGCGGCGCCATGGAGAACTGGGGCTGTGTCACCTGGACCGACTCGGTCCTGTTCCGCAGCGCACCGACCCACGGGCAGAAGGCGCTGGTCGCCTCGGTCCTGCTGCACGAGATGGCGCACATGTGGTTCGGCGACCTCGTGACGATGCAGTGGTGGGACGACCTGTGGCTCAACGAGGCGTTCGCGTCCTGGGCTGCCACCTGGGCCAGCGTCAACGCCACCCAGTACACCGATGGCTGGGCGACGTTCCTCGCCGCCAGCAAGCTCACCGGCTACCAGGTCGACATGGGCCCTGCCTCCCACCCGATCCGCGGCGACGTGCCGAACGTCGCCCAGGCGATGGCCAACTTCGACGCGATCACCTACGTCAAGGGCGAGAGCGTCCTCAAGCAGCTGGTGGCCTACGTGGGCGAGGACGCCTTTGTCGAGGGGCTGCGCGCCTACTTCCGCGACCACGCGTGGGGCAACACCCGCCTCCACGACCTCATGTCCGCCGTCGGCACCGCCGCCGGGCGTGACCTGTCGTCCTGGACGACCCAGTGGTTCGACCGCGCCGGCACCGACACCCTCGCGATGCGCGGGCGGGAGATCCTGGCCACCGGACCCGGCGGCGAGGACGCCCGCCCCCACCACCTCGAGATCGGCGTCTACCAGCGCAACGGCGAGGCGCTGGAGAAGGCCGGGACGGCGTACGTCGAGACCACGGGGCCCCGCACCGCCGTCGACGGGCTGCCCGAGGCGGACCTCTACCTGCTCAACGACTCGGACCTCGCGTTCGCGGCCGTGCGCCCCGACGAGCGGTCGCTGCGCGTCCTCCTGGAGTCCGCGGGCCAGCTGCCCGACCCGCTCTCGCGTGCCGTCGCGGTCTCGACCGCCTGGGACATGCTGGTCAAGGGCGAGTTGTCCACCGACGAGCTGCTCACCTGCGTCCTCGACGTGCTGGCCAGCGAGCGCAGCGCCGGCGTGGTCGAGCCGTTCCTCGCGATGGCGCTCCGTGCGGCCGACCAGTGGAGCGCACCGGTCGCCGTCCCCACCGCCCTCGCCCGGCTGGCAGCGGTCGCCGCTGAGCTCGCCGAGGACCCCGAGCACCGGGCGCCGGCGCTGCGCACGCTGGCCGCCTCGGCCACCTCCGAGGACCACTTCGCGCTGCTGGACAAGGCGGCCACCGAGGACAACGACCTGGCCTGGCGGGTGCTCGCCCGGCGCGCTGCCCTCGGGACGTACGACGCCGCCGAGGTCGAGGCGCTGCTGGAGCGCGACCCGGACCCGGAGGCAGCAGTCCGGGCGCTGGGCGTGACGGCCGCGCGTCCCGACGAGGCGGCCAAGGCCGAGGCGTGGGAGGCGATCTTCGAGAAGCGCTCGGTCCCCGTCGGTCCCATGATGGTGGGCGTCGCCCAGTCCTTCTGGCGCCCCGTGCAGGGCGAGCTGATGCTCCCGTGGACCCAGCGCTACCTCGACTGGGTCAGCGACGTGCAGACCGGCGGCGGGATGATGACCGTCGGCGGCACCCTGCGCGCGATGTTCCCGACCACCGGCGACCAGGAGTTCCTGGACCGCGCCCGGAAGATCGCCACCGACGAGGGCGTCGACCCGACGGTCCGGGCCACGCTCCTCACCGGGACCGACACCCTGGCCCGCGTGCTCCGCGCCCGCGGCTGATCGAGCGCCGTTTGGTCCCCAACGGCAGATTTTCGCCCGAATTTCTGCCGTTGGGGACCAAACGGCGATCCCCCCCGTCACCAGAGTGACGGGTGGGACACAGCTCAGTCCTCGTCGTCGACCTCGCGGCGCAGCCCGGTCTCGTCGATCGGGAAGCGCAGCTCCTTCTGGCGCTCGATCGCCGCTCCCACCAGGCCCTTGAAGAGCGGGTGGGGGCGAGTCGGGCGCGAGCGGAGCTCGGGGTGCGCCTGCGTCGCCACGTAGTAGGGGTGCACCTCGCGCGGCAGCTCCACGAACTCGACCAGGTCGAGGTCCGGGTTGACGCCGGAGAAGACCAGGCCGGCGGCCTCGAGCTGCTCGCGGTAGTCGTTGTTGACCTCGTAGCGGTGGCGGTGGCGCTCCTGGATGGTGGCCTCGCCGTAGGCCTCGCGCACCACCGAGCCCTCCTTGAGGTCGGCCGGGTAGAGGCCCAGGCGCATGGTGCCGCCGAGGTCACCCGCGCCGTCGACGAACGACTTCTGCTCCTCCATGGTCGCGATGACCGGCTCGGGGCAGTCGGGGTCGAACTCCGTGGACGCGGCCTTCTCGAGGCCGGCCATGTTGCGGGAGTACTCGATGACCATGCACTGCAGGCCCAGGCACAGGCCCAGCGTCGGGATGCCGTGGGTGCGGGCGTAGGTCAGGGCGCCGAGCTTGCCCTCGATGCCGCGGATGCCGAAGCCGCCGGGCACGCAGATGGCGTCGACGTCGCTGAGGTGGCGGGCGGCACCGGCCGGCGTCTCGCACTCGTCACTGGGGATCCAGCGGATCTGCACCTTGGCCTCGTGGGCGAACCCGCCTGCGCGGAGCGCCTCACCGACGGAGAGGTAGGCGTCGGGCAGGTCGATGTACTTGCCGACCAGCGCGACGGTCACCTCCTCCTTCGGGTGGTGCACGCGGCGGAGCAGGTCGTCCCACACGGTCCAGTCGACGTCGCGGAACGGCAGGTCGAGCCGGCGTACGACGTAGGCGTCGAGCCCCTCGCGGTGCAGCACCTTGGGGATGTCGTAGATCGACGGGGCGTCCGCGGCGGTGACCACGGCGTCCTCGTCGACGTCGCACATCAGCGAGATCTTCTTCTTGATCGAGGTGGGCAGCTCGCGGTCGGCGCGGCACACCACGGCGTCGGGCTGGATGCCGATCGAGCGCAGCGCGGCGACGGAGTGCTGGGTCGGCTTGGTCTTCAGCTCGCCCGAGGGGCCGATGTAGGGCACCAGCGAGACGTGGATGAAGAAGCAGTTGTCGCGACCGATGTCGTGGCGGACCTGGCGGGCCGCCTCGAGGAACGGCAGGGACTCGATGTCGCCGACGGTGCCGCCGATCTCGGTGATGACGACATCCACGTCCGGCCCGCCCATGGCGCGGATCCGGTCCTTGATCTCGTTGGTGATGTGCGGGATCACCTGGACGGTGTCGCCGAGGTAGTCGCCGCGGCGCTCCTTGGCGATCACCTCGGAGTAGACCTGACCGGTCGTGACATTGGCGATCTGACCGAGGTCGGTGTCCAGGAACCGCTCGTAGTGGCCGATGTCCAGGTCGGTCTCGGCACCGTCGTTGGTGACGAACACCTCTCCGTGCTGGAAGGGGTTCATCGTCCCGGGGTCGACGTTCAGGTAGGGGTCGAGCTTCTGCATGGTCACGCGGAGTCCGCGTGCCTTCAGCAGGCTACCCAGGCTGGACGCCGTGAGCCCCTTGCCGAGCGAGGAGGCGACGCCTCCGGTGACGAATACGTGCTTGGTGGGGCTGGCGATCTTCACGGGTCTCCATCCTACCCGAGAGGTACGGCTCCGTCCGATCCCGACGCACCGAACGCGCCACCTTGCACGTCCAGCGAGCGCGCCAGGGCGAGCACGGCGGTCACCTGACCGAGGGCGGAGTCGGCCCCGTCGACGGTGGCGACGTCGTCGGCGACCGGCTCCTGACGCAGGCCCTTGAGCTCACCGTCGACGCCGCTGCGGGCGTCGTCGGCCACGACGACACCGGTGGCCTTGCTGGCCAGCCCGGACAGGATCCCGCTCAGGATCGCCTCGTCGATGTCCTTGCCGAGCACCACGAGCACCAGCGGGGTCCGGGCGGACTCGCCCGGCGAGTTCATCAGCTGCGCACCAGCCAGGCTCTGCCGGATCGAGCTGACGTCGTCGGCGGCCAGCGGGCTGCCCGCGATGGCCAGACCGAGGAGCTGGCCGATGCGGTCGTACGTCGGTGCGTCGGAGGTCACGGTGCCGTCGTCGAGCTGGGTCATCACCTGGCTGCCCAGTGTGTCCACCAGGGACTTCTGGGAGGCGTCCACGAGCGTCGGCTGGGCGTCGTACGTGCCCGCGACCCGGCCGCCGGCCGCCTCGATCTGGGCGGCGAGGCCGCTGACGGTCTGGCCGTCGGCACCGGGCATCGTCAGGATCGACACCGGTCGGTCCTTGAGCCGATCGCCGTAGAGCGACGTCGCGGCGGCGGTGGCGAACGTGTCGCCGAACGATGCCGTCCGCTTGGCGTCCCTGGCCTTGGCGCTGGCCTTGGCTGCGGCGGGTGCGGCGTCACGGCCGAGCTCGCTGAGCGGTCCGCCGCCCAGCACCACGCCGACGGCGAGGGCGAGGAAGACGGCCACGAGCGAGACGACGTGGTGGCGGTAGGAGATCACGGGAGCAGTCCTTGCACGATCGGGGTGAGGGTGTCGGTCAGCTGTCCGGCCCATTCGTGGCCGACGGGGGTCACGCCCACCGCAGCCGCCAGGGCGACGAACCCGGCGAGCATCACCAGCAGCAGGTGGCGCGGGCGCACCCGCCCGGAGTAGAGGCGCGGCACCGCGGCGGCGTCCACGAGGCGGGGACCGACCTTGAGGCGGGTCAGGTAGGTGCTGGCGAGCCCGGATCGCTGTCGGTCCAGGAACTCGTCGAGCGTGGCGTGCATGCCCACGCCGATGATCACCGAGGCGTCGCCGGCGTCGGCCAGGATCAGGGCCGCGTCCTCGGTGGTGGCCCCCGACTCCAGCCGCAGCGGCCGGATACCGAGCCGTTCGAGGCCGTCGGTGGAGCCGCGCTCGGCGCCGCGGTCGAGCCGGACCACGACGTCCTTCGCGCCCTTGAGCACCTTGGCGGACGGCTGGTCGCCCGCGTTGGCGCCGGCGTCGACGACGACGATGTGGGGCTGGTAGCCGGCCTCGCGCAGCACGTCGGCGCCGCCCTCGACCCCGATCAGCACGGGGCCCTGCTCGCGCAGGAAGGGCCGGATCGCGGCGAGCTCGGCCGCGTGGTCGTGTCCCTTGACGACGACCACCACGGGGCGGTCGGTCATCCGGGTCGAGGGCCGGGGCAGGCCGCGGCCGTGCAGGAGGAGATCCTGCTCGCGGCGCAGGAACTCCGCGCTGTTGTGGGTGAAGGTCTCCAGCTGGGTGGCGAGGCCGGTGCGGGCGGCCGCCATCTGCTCCTGGACGCTCTCGGCGTCGACCTCCCGGCCGGCGGCGACGGGCTCCTCCTCGTCTCCGACGAAGACCTCGCCGTGGTGGAGCCGCACGGTGCCGCCGTCGCGGATCGCGGCCAGGCCATGGGCGCCGATCCCCTCGACGAGCGGGATCCCCGCCCCGGCGAGCACCTCGGGCCCCAGGTTGGGGTAGCGCCCGGAGATCATCGGCGAGGCGTTCACGACCGCGACGACGCCGGCGTCGAGCAGCGCCTGGGCGGTCGAGCGGTCCATGTCGACGTGGTCGAGGACGGCGAGGTCGCCGGGACGCAGCCGCGCCAGCAGCGCACGGGTGCGACGCTCCACGCGGGCGGTGCCGACGATTCCGGGCAGGGCTTCGGGGACGCGCGTGCGTGCGGGGAGCTTCATGACCGGCTCATTCTCTCAACCGGTCTGGACCTCCCCCGGCAACCGCGGGGCCCGGGCGCGTCGGTCGGACTCAGCCCAGGGCGCGGGCCGGCTGGGCCACGTCGAGGAGCTCGCGCGCGTGCGCCAATGCGGTGTCGGAGTCGGCCAGCCCGGCCAGCATCCGGCTCAGCTCGCGCTCGCGGGCCTCGGGGTCCAGGACGGTCAGGCCCGAGCTCGTGACGGTCCCGTCGTGCGACTTCTCCACGACCACGTGCCGGTCGGCGTAGGCCGCGACCTGCGGCAGGTGGGTGACCACCAGGACCTGAGCGTTCCTTGCGAGCTGTGCCAGCCGGCGCCCGACCTCGACGGCCGCCGCGCCGCCGACGCCCGCGTCGACCTCGTCGAAGACGAACGTCGGCACGGGGCTGGTGCCGGCGAGCGCGACCTCGAGCGCCAGCATCACCCGGGACAGCTCACCGCCGGACGCACCCTTGTTGAGCGGGCGGGGGTCCGAGCCGGTGTTGGCGGCCAGGAGGAACTCCACCTCGTCGATGCCGGAGGGGGCGAACCTCAGCCACCGCTGGCCCACCTTCAACGGTCCGCGTGCCGTGGCGGAGCCGGCCTCGGCGGCCGGCACCTCGTGCTGGACCACCGAGATGGTGAGCTGCGCATGCGGCATCGCCAGCAGCGTCAGCTCGGCGCTGACCTGCTGGGCCAGCTTCTTCGCCGACGTCGACCTCGCGGTCGACAGGGCATCTGCGGCGTGGGCGAGCTCGGTGCGCAGCTGCTGCTGCTCGGCACGGAGCTGCTCGATCCGCTCATCGGTGTTGTCGAGGTCGAGCAGCCGACGGGCCGACTGCTCCGACCAGGCCAGCACCTCGTCGATGGTGTCGCCGTACTTCCTGGTGAGCGCCGTCAGGGCCGCCCGCCGCTCGGACACGGTCGCGAGCCGGGCCGGGTCGGTGTCCACGCGCGAGGCGTAGGACGCGACGTCGGCGGCCACGTCGGAGAGCAGGTAGGTGATCTCGGCCAGCCGGTCGGCGAGCTCGCCCGCCTCGCTGTCGTGCTCGCGGACCCCGTCGAGGAGGGTGCGCGCGGCCGAGGTCGTCGCCAGCGCGTCGGGGTTGTCCTGATCGCTCGAGAGCGCCTCACGGGCCTGCTCGGCGGCGGTGCGGAGCGTGTCGGCGAAGCCCAGTCGGGTCTCCTCGGCCGCCAGGGTGGCGTCCTCCCCCGGCTCCGGGGACACCGCCTCGATCTCACCGAGGCCGAATCGCAGGAGATCGGCCTCGCGGGCGCGTTCCCGTGCCGTGGCCACCACCTCCTCGAGCTCGCGCTCGGTCGCCTCGAGGCGGCGGAACAGGTCGCCGTAGGCGGCGACCAGCTTGGCGGTCTTCGCGCCGCCGAAGCGGTCCAGGGCGTCCCGCTGGGCACGCTGCTGGAGCAGCCGGTGCTGGTCGGACTGGCCGTGCACCGCGACGAGCGGCTCGGCCAGCTCGGCGAGCGAGGAGACCGGCACCGCGGCGCCACCGACGAAGGCGCGGGAGCGACCCTCGCTGGACACGTTGCGGGCCAGGACGACGCGGTCGTCCTCGACCTCGCCGCCGGCCTCCTCGACCGCAGCGGCGAACGCCGCCAGGTCACCGACCCGCACGACGCCCTCGACCCGGGCGGTCTTGGCACCGGAGCGCACCGCTCCACTGTCGGCGCGCCCGCCCAGCAGCAGCCCGAGGGCGGTCACGATCATGGTCTTGCCGGCGCCGGTCTCACCCGTGATCACGGTCAGCCCGGGGCCGAGCTCCAGGGTCGAGGAGTCGATGACGCCGAGCGACCCGATGCGGATCTCCTCAAGCATCCTCGCCCTCCCCGTTGCGGCGGCGGCGCTCGCTGGCGCCCCGCCAGCCCTGGACGGGGAGGCCGAACTTCGCGACCAGACGGTCGGTGAACGGCGCCTCGTGGAGGCGGACCAGGCGCACCGGGCTGGCGCCGCGGCGCACCTCGATCCGCGCGCCGGGCGGCAGGTCGACGGTGCGGCGGCCGTCGCACCACAACACGCCGGCGCCCGGGGTCTGGGCGATCAGCTCCACGGCCAGCACGGACGTCGGCGCGACCACCATGGGCCGGGCGAACAGTGCGTGCGCGCTGATCGGGACGATCAGCAGCGCCTCGACGCCGGGCCACACGATCGGCCCACCCGCGCTGAAGTTGTAGGCGGTCGAGCCGGTCGGCGTCGCACACACGACGCCGTCGCAGCCCCACCGGGACAGGGGGCGGCCGTCGATCTCCACGACGACCTCGAGCATCCGCTCGCGGGCCGCCTTCTCCACGCTCGCCTCGTTGAGCGCGAACGTGCTGGTCACCAGCTCGCCGTCACGGTAGACGTTGACGTCGAGGGTGAGCCGGTCCTCCGAGGTGTAGCGCCGGTGCACGATCGCGTCGATCGTCGACTCGACGTGGTCGTACTCCGCCTCGGCCAGGAAGCCGACGTGCCCCAGGTTGACCCCGAGCACGGGTGTGCCGCTGCCGTGCGTGATCTCGGCAGCGCGCAGGATCGTGCCGTCGCCGCCGATCACCAGGGCCAGCTCGCAGTCGTCCCCCGCGTGCCGCTCACCGTCGGTGAGCTCGATCGCGGGGTCGAGGTCGTCGGGGTCGATGTCGAGGTCGCGCGCCTCCGCGGCCAGCAGCCGGACGACGATGCCGTGTCCGGTCAGGGCCTTGCAGAAGGCTCGGGCCACCTCGCGCGCGTCGTCGCGGCCGGTGTGCGCGAGCAGCAGGACGCGACGGGTCCCGGCGTCACCGGACGCTGGTGCGGGGATGCTCGTCTCGCTCACGGGTCCACCTTCTCACCCAGCGCCCCCAACGGATCGGCAGCCACCACGACACGGTGGATGTCCTCCGGCTCGATCTCCGGCGGGCCCTTGCGCAGCCAGAGGAAGAACTCCACGTTGCCCGAGGGCCCGGGCAGCGGGCTCGTCGTCACCTGACGGGCGCCCCATCCCCGCGTGGCCGCGGCCGCGGCCACCGACTGCACAGCCTCGGCCCGCAGCTCGGGGTCCCGGACGACCCCGCCCTTGCCGACCCGGTCCTTGCCGACCTCGAACTGCGGCTTGACCATCAGGGCCAGGTCGGCGTCGTCGGCGGCCACGCCGAGCAGGGCGTCCAGGACCAGCTCGAGGGAGATGAAGGACAGGTCGCCCACCACGACCTCCACGGGTCCACCGATCAGCTCGGGGGTCAGATCGCGCACGTTCATCCGGTCGTGCACCACGACCCGGTCGTCGGACTGCAGCTTCCAGGCCAGCTGGCCGTAGCCCACGTCGACCGCCACCACCTGGCCGGCACCGCGGCGCAGCAGCACGTCGGTGAAGCCTCCGGTCGAGGCGCCCGCGTCGAGGCAGCGTCGACCAGCGACCCTGAACCCTTCCGGCTCGAAGGCGTCCAGCGCACCGGCCAGCTTGTGGCCACCGCGCGAGACGTAGTCGGGGCGGTCGGGGTCCTCGGCCACCACGATGGCGACGTCGGTGGTCACTCCGGTCGCCGGTTTGGTGGCCAGCGCTCCCGAGACCTTGACCCGCTTGGCGGCGATCAGCTCGCTGGCGTGCTCACGCGACCGGGCCAGGCCGCGACGGACCAGCTCGGCGTCCAGCCGGAGTCGACGAGGGGGCACGGCGGGTCAGGCGGGGTCGGTCGGCTGGTGGTCCAGCGCGCGCCGCAGCTGCTCGTGGGCGCTCTCGAACACCCCGACGTGCTCCTCGATCGGGCGCTCCTCGAGCCCCTCGACCGCGGCGATCACCTCGTCGACGTTCAGCTGGCCGGTGCGGACCCGCTCGGCCGCGGTGTCGCTGGTGTCCGGGTCCTCGCTCATGGCCCGAGGCTACCGCGCGCGGGCTCCCGCTCAGGGCAGGGGCGGCTCGACACCGTCGACGTCGACCGGCTCCCCGCCCGCGTCGAGGTACTGCCACGACGCGCTCGCCACGACCCGCCACCAGTCGTCGGCCGAACCGTCCCCCTCGACCGTCAACCTCCCCGACGCGACGCCCGCCGTCCACCCGCCCAGCGAGGCCCCCTGCTCCGCCGCCTCGGGGGCCGGGTGCGCCTCGTGCAGCCCGGCCAGGTCGGCCGCGACGTAGGTCGGTCGCTCCTCCGGCCGCGCGGCCACGAGCTCGGCGAGCCCCGTGACTCCGGTGAGGACCAGCAGCGAGTCGATCCCCACCTTGGTGGCGCCCTCGATGTCGGTGTCGAGCCGGTCGCCGACCATCAGGGGGCGGTCGCCCCCGACCCGCCGGATCGTCTCGTCCAGCAGCGGTCGCTCTGGTTTCCCGGCCACCACCGGATCCACCCCCGAGAAGGCGCGGATGGTCTCGACGAGGACCCCGTGACCGGGCGCGACGCCGTAGGCCGTGGGGATCGTCATGTCGGTGTTGCTGGCCACCCACCACAGGCCCTCACGCACCCGCACCGCGGCCCGCATGATGTCGCGCCACAGCACGTCCGGCCCGTAGCCGGTGACCACCGCCTTCGCGTCGTCGTCCCCGACCAGCACCGGCACGAGGCCCTCCTCGGCGAGCGCGGTCTCGAGCCCCGATGCCCCGAGCAGGACGACCCGGGCGCCCCTGCCCAAGCGATCGGCGAGCACCCGGGCGGCGGCCTGGGCCGAGGTGACGACGTCCGTCTCCTCAGCCGCGATGCCGAGCTCGCGGAGGTGCTCGGCCACGCGTCCCGGGGGCCGCGACGCGTTGTTGGTGATGAAGGCGAGGCGCATCCCAGCCTCGCGGGCGGCCGCCAGGTGCTCGGGTGCGCCGGACACCGCCTCACCCCCGACGTAGACCACTCCGTCCAGGTCGAGCATGGCCAGGTCGTAGGACGTGGCCAGTGGTTCCTCGGACCTGCCGAGCATGCGCGCCTCCTCGGGGTTTCGCGGTGCTCGCACCCTACGATGCTCCGATGGACGACAGCCGCGTGGTCACCCCGCCGTACCTCGCGGGCCCGCTCCGGCTGTTCCCCTTCACCGGACTGATGCTGTCCCCCAGCCGGATCGGCGATCCCTCCTCCGCGCGTGCGTTCGCGCGGCCATATCGTGACGTCTCCGCCCGGCTCGTCAGCTGGGAGGACAAGGGCTTCGTGCGGCACGACGACTCCCCCGCGGTCTACCTCCACGAGTACACCTCGGGCGGGATCACGATCCGCGGGCTGGTCGGCGCGCTGGACATCTCCCACCGCGCCCGCCGCGCGGCCGAGCGGGTCGTGTTCCCCCACGAGGGGGTCCACCCCGGCCAGGCCGACGAGCTCGCGGACCGGATGGACGAGATGAAGATGCACCCGGCCCCCATCCTGCTCGTCCACCGGGGACCCCAACAGCTGCGGACGCTCCTCGCTGGCGTGATGGCCACTCCGACCTATCAGGACTACACCGACCGGGCCGGGCAACGGCACCGGATCTGGGCCATCCGCGACGCCGAGACCCTCGCCGGGCTCGACGCGTCCCTGGCCGGCTCCCGCGCGATGATCGCCGACGGCCACCACCGGTATGCGGCCTACCTCCGCCTCCAACACGATCACCCGGGCGGCCCCGCCGACCACGGCCTGGCGATGCTCGTCGACCAGGACGACACCCCGCTCTACATGGGCGCCATCCACCGGGTCCTCGCCGGCACCACCCTGCAGGAGCTCGAGGCGGCGGCGGCGTCCATCGGCGCGCGCTGGCGCCCCTGCACCGCCACCGAAGCGATCGCCGCCCTCGGTCCGACCACGCTGGTCGCGACCGACGGCGAAAGCTGGGGCATCCTCGACATCGAGGTCCCGCGGCGCCGCGCCAGCATCGAGATCGTCCACGAGCGTCTCGTGCCGGCCCTCGCGAGCCCGCCGCACCGCGTGACCTACCACCACTCGCTCGACGACGCGCTCACGCACGTCTCCCCCGGCACCGGCGTGGCCCTGCTGCTGCCGGCACTCGACTTCGACCTCGTGCTCCGCGTGGTCGCCGCGGGTCGCCTACTCCCGGAGAAGGCGACCTCCTTCCAGCCGAAGCCCAGCGTCGGGGTGCTCATCCGCTCTCTGAGCGACGAATGACGCGACCACCGGTCACCTCAACCTCGACCCTGGACGCCGCACCGCCCGCGGTCTGGAAGAACCTGCGACGCAGGGCGCCGGTCACCTCGACCACGTCGCCCTCGCGCCAGCCGGCCACCGAGCGTCGGACCCGACCGCTCCAGGCCGCGCACTCGAGCGCGTCGACCGTCTGACGGGACCGACCGCGGTCCCCCGTGCGACCGACCACCACGCGGAACAGCCACACGCTGTCGCCGCTGGGCAGGACACGCTCCTCCGGTGCGGCCGAGATGCGCCCCACCAGACGCACTTCGTTGACGGACTCGACCGTCCCCGGGCCGTCGCCGGCCCTCTCCTTGATCTGTGCAGACATGCACATCACCTCCTGGTCCCAGCCAACGTCGTGGGACCGACGGTGCGCCGACCGACAGAGCTCGGGTGTGGAGACGACAAGCACGCGGGCGGCCTGTGCACGACAGGCGGCCCGGAAAAGGTCTGAAATTGGCAGCAGGGCCACCCCCGAAGGGGTGGCCCTGCGCAAAAGAATGTCCGGCGGCGTCCTACTCTCCCACAGCCTCTCGGTTGCAGTACCATCGGCGCTGAAAGGCTTAACTTCCGGGTTCGGGATGGGACCGGGTGTTTCCCTTTCGCTATGGCCGCCGTAACTCTAGCGGTAATCATCATGGATATTGCCTCATGATGACACCAAGCTTATTTGGTTAGATCGATGTGCACCTGGCACATCTGGATCTGATTCGTGGACGCGAACATCGCAGCAGCTAACAATTGTTAGTCGTTGTGGTTTCAGTAAAGTGAGTGTAAGACAAGCCCTCGGCCTATTAGTACCGGTCGGCTGGGCATTGCTGCTGTACACCTCCGGCCTATCAACCCAGTGTTCTGCTGGGGGCCTTACCCACTTACGTGGTGGGAAACCTCATCTTGAAACGTGCTTCCCGCTTAGATGCATTCAGCGGTTATCACTTCCGAACGTAGCCAACCAGCCGTGCTCCTGGCGGAACAACTGGCACACCAGAGGTTCGTCCATCCCGGTCCTCTCGTACTAGGGACAGCCTTTCTCAAGTTTCCTGCGCGCGCGGCGGATAGGGACCGAACTGTCTCACGACGTTCTAAACCCAGCTCGCGTGCCGCTTTAATGGGCGAACAGCCCAACCCTTGGGACCTACTCCAGCCCCAGGATGCGACGAGCCGACATCGAGGTGCCAAACCATCCCGTCGATATGGACTCTTGGGGAAGATCAGCCTGTTATCCCCGGGGTACCTTTTATCCGTTGAGCGACGCCGCTTCCACCTGCTGGCGCCGGATCACTAGTTCCGACTTTCGTCCCTGCTCGACATGTCTGTCTCACAGTCAAGCTCCCTTGTGCACTTACACTCAACACCTGATTGCCAACCAGGCTGAGGGAACCTTTGAGCGCCTCCGTTACATTTTAGGAGGCAACCGCCCCAGTTAAACTACCCATCAGGCACTGTCCCTGATCCAGATAATGGACCTAGGTTAGACATCTAGTACGACCAGAGTGGTATTTCAACGTTGACTCCACAAACACTGGCGTGAATGCTTCACAGTCTCCCACCTATCCTACACAAGCCGAACCAAACACCAATACCAAACTATAGTAAAGGTCCCGGGGTCTTTCCGTCCTGCCGCGCGTAACGAGCATCTTTACTCGTAGTGCAATTTCGCCGAGTCCACGGTTGAGACAGCGCCCAAGTCGTTACTCCATTCGTGCAGGTCGGAACTTACCCGACAAGGAATTTCGCTACCTTAGGATGGTTATAGTTACCACCGCCGTTTACTGGGGCTTAAGTTCTGAGCTTCGCTCCGAAGAGCTGACCCGTCCCCTTAACCTTCCAGCACCGGGCAGGAGTCAGTCCGTATACATCGTCTTACAACTTCGCACGGACCTGTGTTTTTAGTAAACAGTCGCTTGGGCCTGGTCTCTGCGGCCCTTCACGCTTCCCCAGCAAGTGGGTACACGATCCGGGCCCCCCTTCTCCCGAAGTTACGGGGGCATTTTGCCGAGTTCCTTAACCATGGTTATCTCGATCGCCTTGGTATTCTCTACCTGATCACCTGAGTCGGTTTGGGGTACGGGCGGCGCATAGCTCGCTAGAGGTTTTTCTCGACAGCATAGGATCATCCACTTCACCCATACGGGCTCCCCATCACATCTCAAGCTCGACATCAAAGTCAGAGATCCGGATTTGCCTAGATCTCGCCCTACATGCTTAGCCGTACACAACCATCGGTACGGTTGGACTACCTTCCTGCGTCACCCCATCGCTTGACTACTACCAGTTCGGGTCCCACGCTCTGCCACATCCGCTCACCCCGAAGGGATCGCTAAACGTGGTTTCGGATGGTTAGCATCACCAGGTTCGTCATGGGCGCTACTTTGCCGGTACGGGAATATCAACCCGTTGTCCATCGACTACGCCTGTCGGCCTCGCCTTAGGTCCCGACTTACCCAGGGCAGATTAGCTTGACCCTGGAACCCTTGAT